>MEOL01000052.1 GCA_001769215.1 Bacteroidetes bacterium GWF2_41_31 | reverse complement strand
TTTACCCGGAATTTCTTTCTTTCTTTTTCCCCTTCGTCTTCCTCATCAATCTTTCCACTCGAACGGGGCTGCAAAAGTAATGCTTTTTATTTCCTGTGCAACTTTTTAAGAAAAAAAATAAATCTTTTTTTTCATCCCAAAAGTTAACCCAACCTCCCTTTGTTTATGGGAAGTCTCCCTCTGCATTACCCGCTAATTTTTTTATGAACTTCCCCGCTTCTGGATACATCCCTTTAGCAGGTATGTGTTGAATTGGGAGTGCAAAAGTAAACTTGTTTTTCTTCTTTACAAGTGGTTTCTAAAATATTATTTCATTATTTTTTTCCGGGGCTGGGTAACAATGGGTTAATAAAGGAAATGAATTAAGAAAAGGTGAAAATTATTATTCAGACCCGTTAATTTGATCCTCCCAAACCTTATTTTTGACTTTAACCATTCAAATTTCATCAAATAAATAAAGCTTCCATACCCAAAATGGAGGTAAGGAAGCTTTACAAAATGATTTATTCAATTCCTATTTCAGATATTTAAAGCTTTTGCCAGGGTAAACAGCTGTTTCTCCCAATAATTCTTCTATCCGCATTAGCTGATTGTATTTTGCAATGCGATCGGTGCGACTTGCTGATCCGGTCTTAATTTGCCCGGTATTCAATGCCACTGCAAGATCCGCAATGGTAACATCCTCTGTTTCACCGGATCGGTGACTCATAACGGAAGTATAACCATTTCGTGTTGCCAGGTTAACCGCATCAATGGTTTCGGTGAGGGTACCAATTTGGTTTACCTTTATTAGAATGGAGTTGGCAACACCTTTGTCAATGCCTTCTTGTAACCTTTTCGTGTTGGTAACGAAAATATCATCGCCCACCAACTGAATTCTTTTGCCCATCTTGTCAGTCATCAGCTTCCAACCAGACCAGTCATCCTCCGCCATGCCATCTTCAATTGAGATGATGGGGTATTTTTTTATCCAATTATCCCAGTAGTCGACCATTTCAGCAGGTGTTAATTTATCACCGGTTGACCATTTTAAATGATATACATTTTCATCCGTTAAATAAAATTCGGATGCAGCAGGGTCGAGTGCAATAAAAATATCTTCACCCGCTTTGTATCCGGCTTTGTCGATGGCTTCAAGAATTACTTTGACTGCTTCCTCATTTGATTTCAGATTGGGTGCAAAGCCGCCCTCATCGCCTACATTGGTTGAATGTCCGGCCTTCTTAAGTACTGCTTTAAGTTGATGAAATACCTCTGCCCCCATTTGAACGGCTTGGGTAAAATTACGTGCACCAATGGGCATAATCATAAATTCCTGAAAATCGATGCTATTGTCGGCATGGGATCCCCCGTTTAGGATGTTCATCATTGGAATAGGCAGGGTTCTGGCATTAACGCCTCCAATATATCTAAATAACTGTTGGCTGGTAACCTGAGCCGCAGCATGTGCCACAGCCAATGAAACCCCAAGAATGGCATTGGCCCCAAGCTTGGCTTTGTTAGGTGTACCATCAATTTCGATCATGCGCTGATCAATTTCGGCCTGATCCGTAACATAATAACCATTCAATTCTTCTGCAAGAATATTGTTTACATTCTGAACTGCTTTTAACACCCCTCTTCCAAGAAAAAACTTTTTATCACCGTCACGCAATTCAACGGCTTCGTGCACACCTGTTGATGCCCCGGATGGAACAGCAGCTCTGCCTACAATACCTGATGTAGTATATACATCAACTTCTACAGTTGGATTTCCTCTGGAATCAAGGATCTGTCTCCCATGAATACTTTGTATCTGACTCATAACTTTAATTTAAAAATTGTGATGCAAAAGTATATAAAATAAACTGCCCTAATAAACAAAAGAGGCGTTGGAAAATTCCAACACCTCTTTATTATTGCAAAAGTCAAGCTTTATTGGTCAGGCGTAAAGTTTATCATCATTTAAAACGATTGCGCCCATTTACTGCTTGTTACTCAGATTTTTCTTCTTCAGTAACCTCAGCTTCCGGAGCCTCTACTTTTTTATCTTCAACAGGAACAGTTGCTGCCGGTTTACTTCCAGTCCGACGACGACGTGTTGTCTTGGTCTTTGCACCTGATTTTTCTGATAGAAGCAACTCATTGAAGTCAACTAATTCCATCATGGCCATGTCAGCATTATCACCCAAACGCTTACCAAGCTTGATCACCCGGGTATAGCCACCCGGACGGTTTCCTACTTTAGTAGCTATTTCGCGGAATAATTCTGCAACAGCCACCTTGTCTTGCAACAGACTAAACACCGTACGACGTGAATGTGTCGTGTCGTCCTTTGACCGGGTAATTAACGGCTCAACATACGATCTCAACTCTTTGGCTTTAGCTACCGTGGTTGTAATTCTCTTGTGCATAATCAAGGAAGTTGCCATGTTCGACAACATTGCTTTACGGTGTGATGGGGTTCTTCCTAAATGATTAAAACTTTTTCTATGTCTCATCTCGCTTAATCCTTATCTAATTTAAATTTTGCTATATTCATACCGAATTCAAGGCCTTTGCTTTCGACAAGCTGATCCAATTCAGCCAGCGATTTCTTTCCAAAATTCCTGAATTTCAATAAATCATTTCTATTGTAGGCAACCAATTCGCCCAGGGTTTCTACATCAGCTGCTTTCAGACAGTTTAATGCCCTAACTGAAAGATCAAGGTCGACCAACCTGGATTTTAGCAATTGGCGAATGTGGAGTGTATTCTCATCAAATTCTTCATTCACTGATCTTTCTTCTGTTTCCAGAGTAATGCGCTCATCAGAAAACAGCATAAAATGATGAATTAAAATTTTAGCCGCTTCTTTTAATGCATCTTTAGGATGAATTGAGCCATCGGTTAAAATATCAATCACCAATTTTTCATAGTCCGTTTTTTGTTCAACCCGGTAGTTTTCGACGTGGTATTTCACATTTTTTATAGGAGTATGAATGGAATCAATAGCCACCGTACCAAGCAAGGCTTCCGGATCGGAATTTTCTTCGGCCGGAACATAACCTCTTCCCTTGGAAATGGTTAGTTCAAGGCTTAACTTCACCGTTGGGTCGAGATGGCAGATCACCTCTTCAGGGTTCAGCACCTGAAAAACCGAAAGGAACTTATTGATATCGCCAGCTTTGAATACCTCCTGATCACCAATGATGATGTTGATTTTTTCGCTATTCTCGTTTTGAATTTGCTGTTTAAAGCGGATTTTTTTTAAATTTAGTACGATTTCGGTTACGTCTTCGACTACACCCTTAATCGTAGAAAACTCATGAACAACACCGTCAATTTTGACAGATGTTATAGCAAATCCTTCGAGCGAAGAAAGCAAAATTCTTCTCAGGGCATTGCCAATGGTGATTCCGAAACCAGGTTCCAGGGGTCTGAATTCAAATATCCCGTGAAACTCATCAGCGCCGTTCATCACAACCTTATCGGGCTTTTGAAATGCTAAAATTGCCATAATATATCTCTAGCTATTAATAATCAGTAAATGAGTAAATGTTATTTAGAGTACAACTCAACAATGAGCTGTTCTTTAATGTTTTCAGGGATCTCCTCACGTGCAGGCAAATTTAAGAACCTTCCTTGCATCTTTTGACGATCCCACTCCAGCCAACTATAGCTTTTATGTGCGCTTTGCAGCGATTCTGTAATAGCTACGAGGCTTTTAGATTTTTCGCGTACACCAACAATATCACCTTCCTTACACATGTAACTTGGGATGTTTAAAACACGACCGTTAACGGTAATATGACGGTGCGACACCAGTTGTCGGGCTCCTGAGCGGGTGGGTGCGATACCAAGTCTGTATACGGTATTATCAAGACGTGATTCGATGAATTTCAACAGGTTTTCACCAGTAATTCCTCTTTTATGCGAAGCAAGTTTAAAAATATTACGAAACTGACGTTCAAGAATTCCATAGGTATATTTGGCCTTTTGTTTTTCCTGAAGCTGAATACCGTATTCAGATTGCTTTTTTCTCTTTTTTGCTGCGCCATGCTGCCCCGGAGGAAACGCCTTCTTATCAAGGTATTTATCCGCTCCGAAAATCGGTTCATTAAATTTGCGTGCGATTCTGGATTTTGGTCCGATGTATCTTGCCATTTTTTAGATAATTTGTCGTTAAACGTTTGCGATTAGTGATTATACCCTTCTTCTCTTGGGGGGACGGCATCCATTGTGTGGCAATGGGGTCACATCCATAATTTCGGTCACTTCAATTCCTGAAGAATGTATGGTACGGATGGCCGACTCTCTTCCGGAGCCAGGTCCTTTAACAAACACTTTCACTTTGCGCAATCCAAGATCATAGGCTACTTTAGAGCAATCCTGAGCTGCCATCTGAGCTGCATAGGGTGTGTTTTTCTTGGAGCCTCTGAATCCCATTTTTCCAGCAGACGCCCAAGAAATCACCTGGCCACCCTCATTGGTTAATGACACAATAATGTTATTAAACGATGCTTGAACATAGGCCCTTCCAATGGGGTCGATCTTCACAACTCTTTTCTTTGTACTTCTGGTCCTTTTTGCCATAATTCTGTAACTAGACTATGATATAAAATTTATTTACTATTTGGTAGCTTTCTTCTTATTAGCAACGGTTTTCTTTCGTCCTTTACGGGTACGGGCGTTGTTCTTGGTAGTTTGTCCACGAAGTGGCAAACCCAGACGATGCCTGATTCCTCTGTAAGTTCCGATATCCATCAACCTTTTAATATTGGTTTGGGTTTCTGAACGCAGTTCCCCCTCTACTTTAAGGGCACTTATAATATTACGGATTGTATTTTGTTCATCATCCGTCCAGTCCTGAGCTTTTGTATCCCAATTGATACCAGCCTCGGTTAATATCTTCTGAGCCGTATTGTGACCTATACCGTAGATATAAGTCAACGCGATCTCACCTCTCTTGTTATTTGGGATGTCTACTCCTGCAATTCTAGCCATAATTTATCTTTTAATTTTAATACGACCCCAGGTTACCCTTGTCTTTGTTTAAACTTGGGATTTTTTTTGTTAATAACATACAATCTCCCTTTACGACGTACAATGATGTCCTCGGGTGTTCTTTTTTTGATAGATGCTCTTATTTTCATTGTTGCTACTATTTATATCTAAATGTGATTCTCCCTTTTGATAAATCGTATGGTGACATTTCCAACTTCACTCGGTCACCGGGAAGTATTTTAATATAATGCATACGCATTTTCCCGGAAATATGAGCTGTAATTACATGACCATTCTCGAGTTCTACCCTAAACATGGCATTGCCCAAAGATTCGACTACAGTACCATCTTGCTCAATCGACTGTTGTTTAGCCATATAAGTTCATATTTTTTTTAATTACTTCTTCAATATATTCAAACGTTGACAGAACATCAGACTTGCCATCCCTCACGACTACATCGTGTTCAAAATGCGCAGAAGGTTTCCCATCTGCTGTTCGTATTGTCCAGCCATCTTTATCCTGGGAGATTTCTTTCACACCCAGATTAACCATAGGCTCAATGGCCAAACACATTCCTGATTTCAACTTTATGCCGGTACCTTTTCGTCCATAATTAGGTACTTCAGGTTTTTCGTGAAGATGTCTGCCCAGCCCATGTCCCACCAATTCGCGTACAACGGAATATCCAAACCCTTCAACATAATTCTGAACAGTGCTTCCAATATCGCCGATCCGCTTTCCGGATACAGCCTGTTCAACGGCCAGCAGTAATGATTCTTTGGTTCGTTTCAATAATTCTGCATGTTCAACAAGAATTTCTCCAACACCAAACGTATACGCCGAATCTCCATAGAACCCATTCAATATGGTTCCACAGTCAATTGAAACAATGTCACCTTCTTTAATCACCCTTTTTCCCGGAATGCCATGAACCACCTCGTCGTTTATGGATATACATAAACTACCCGGAAATCCGCCATATCCTTTAAACCCTGGTACGGCCCCATGATCACGGATAAAGGTTTCAGCAACCTGATCCAAATCGATGGTTAAAATACCGGGGCGCAGCATGCGGGCCACCTCAGCTAAAGTTTTTCCAACAAGTAAAGAACTCTGTCTTAATAATTCAACCTCTTCGTCAGTTTTAAAATAAATCATCTAACGAAAATATTTTTACATGCTAAATGTTGATGACCGTCCTTTAATGCGACCTGATTTTGTCAGCCCGTCATAATGACGCATCAATAAATAGCTTTCAATTTGTTGCAATGTATCGAGTACAACACCTACTAAAATAAGCAGTGAAGTTCCTCCGTAAAATTGTGCAAATCCACTGTTTACTCCTGCTATTTGAGCAAATGCCGGCATAATGGCAATAATACCAAGAAAAACGGAACCAGGCAAGGTAATTCTCGATAAAATGTTATCCAGATATTCTGCGGTTTTTTTACCAGGTTTTATGCCAGGTATAAAACCACCGTTCTTTTTAAGGTCATCGGCCATCTGATTCGGGTTGATCGTAATGGCAGTATAAAAGTAGGTAAACAAAATAATCATGATGAAGAAAGTGAAATTATACCAAAACCCGGTATAGTCAGCAAAAGCTGCCGCGAATCCGGATAATGATTCTGACTGTGCAAAACCTATTAGAGTAATGGGCAGAAACATAATGGCCTGGGCAAAAATGATTGGCATTACACCAGCAGAATTTACTTTTAAGGGCAAATATTGACGAACACCTCCGTATTGTTTGTTACCAACGATTCGTTTCGCGTACTGAATGGGTACTCGTCGTGTCCCCTGAACCAACAAAATGGTAAATAGAACCACGAACATAAGTATTACCAGTTCTACAAGGAAGTATACGAGTCCTCCACCAAGGGCTCCCATCTTAGAAACAAATTCCTGAACAAGCGAGCCGGGTAGTCGGGCAATGATACCAATCATAATGATTAGGGAAATTCCATTGCCAATGCCTTTATCCGTAATTTTTTCACCTAACCACATGACAAAAAGTGTGCCTGCAATCAGGATGATGGTTGAACTCAGCCAAAAAAAGAATGGAGGAGTTGGAACAGCAGCACTGAAAGGTGTAATAGCCTCTGCCGGGAGTTGCGATACCAGGTTAGCTATATAACCGGGAGCCTGCAAACCAACAATAATGACTGTTAGGTAACGGGTTATCTGGTTAATTTTGCGACGTCCACTTTCGCCTTCACGTTGCAAACGTTGGAAATAAGGAATAGCCATTCCCAACAGTTGGATTACAATGGAAGCAGAAATATAGGGCATAATACCCAATGCAAAAATAGAAGCATTGGAAAATGCACCACCTGAAAACATATTCAGTAACCCCATTAACCCACCACTACCTTGTTGCTGGAGGTTAGCCAACATATTGGGGTCCACACCAGGCAAGGTAATAAAGGATCCTAATCTGTAAATCAGAATAATTCCAAGGGTGTAAAGAATGCGGTTTCTTAATTCCTCAATCTTATTTATGTTCCGTAAGGTTTCGAATAACTTTTTCATTCAAAATTAAATTTTAGTAGCTGTTCCACCTTGCGCTTCAATGGCAACCTGAGCAGTTTTTGTAAAACTGTGAGCCGTTACATCAAGTTTGGCCTTGAGTTCACCCATGCCTAATATTTTCACCAGATCTTTTTTAGCTACAATGCCATGTTCTATCAACACTTGCTGATTGATCACATCAAGATTTTTTTCTTCAGCCAGTTTTTGCAGGACGCAAATATTAACACCCCGGTATTCGACTCTATTGATATTTTTAAAACCAAATTTAGGTACGCGACGATACAATGGCATCTGTCCACCTTCAAAACCGGGTTTACGTTTATAACCAGATCTTGATTGGGCACCTTTATGACCTTTAGTAGAAGTGCCGCCATGTCCGGAACCCTGACCTCGTCCTATCCTTTTTCTGTTCCTTACAGAACCTTCTGCAGGTTTAAGATTGCTTAAATCCATCGTTATCGTTATTAAATTTCTTCTACTTTCAACAAATGTTTTACTTTATCAATCATACCAAGGATTTGTGGAGTAGCCACATGTTCTTTGGGATTGTTCAGCTTTTTTAAACCAAGGGCTGCAAGCGTAAGCCTTTGCCTTTTAGGGCGGTTTATAGCGCTACGAGTTTGAGTAATTATCACTTTTTTCATCGTGTCGATTCTTTTCTTATCCGTTAAATACTGTATCTAATTCAACACCGCGAACCTGGGCTATCGTAAAGGGATCTCTGAGTTTAGACAAAGCATCAATGGTAGCTTTAACTACAGAGTGAGGATTTGATGACCCTTTGGACTTTGCCAATACATCAGTAACTCCAACACTTTCGAGCACGGCGCGCATAGCACCACCGGCGATAACACCCGTACCGGCTGAAGCAGGCTGTATATAAACCCTGGCACCACTGTATTTACCAATCTGTTCGTGAGGAACTGTACCTTTCATTACCGGTACTTTAATCAAATGCTTTTTGGCATCGTCAATACCTTTTGCAATGGCAGAAGTAACTTCTTTTGCCTTTCCCAAGCCATAACCAACCACACCGTTTTCGTTACCTACGACGACGATAGCTGAAAAGCTGAAAGTACGGCCCCCTTTTGTTACTTTAGTTACTCTTTGGATGCTCACCAGCCGATCTTTAAATTCAATTTCGCTGGATTTTACACGTTTAATGTTCGCGTTCGCCATAATACCTTAAAATTTTAGTCCCCCTAATCTGGCAGCTTCAGCTAACGATTTCACTCTGCCATGATACAAATAACCATTTCTGTCAAAAACTACGGTAGTGATACCGGCTGCCTGGGCTTTCTCAGCAATTTTCTTTCCAACGGCTGCAGCTTGCCCGATTTTATTAATTTTATTTTCAGCAACATCGCTTTCGCGTGATGATGCAGCCAATAAACTATTCCCAGTGCTATCGTCAATCAGTTGAACATAGATTTGTTTGTTACTTCTATGCACGCTCATTCTTGGTCTATCAGGAGTACCAATAACGGTCTTCCTGATTCTCATCTTGATCCGCAATCTGCGATAGGTTTTTTTATTTTTTGTGTTCATTATTTAACGTTTTAACCTGTTAAGTATGAGAATTTTACTTCTTTTCACCAGCTTTACCAGCCTTTTTCCTCAACACCTCGCCTTGGAACTTAATACCTTTGCCTTTGTAAGGTTCAGGTTTGCGCAGTGATCTAATCTTAGCAGCCACTTGTCCGAGCAGCTGTTTATCGATAGAGGAGAGTTTGATCTGTGGGAGTTTACCTCTCTCAGCCAATGTTTCAACTTTTACTTCCTTGGGAAGTTCCATAAATATATGGTGCGAAAATCCAAGAGACAACTCGAGAATTTGCCCTTTTGCTTCGGCTTTATATCCTACACCAACTAATTCCTGAACCAATTTATAACCTTCTGATACTCCGATAACCATGTTGTGGATCAGCGAACGGTATAACCCGTGCTTGGCCTTATGGTCAAGTTCCTCAGAAATACGATGCAGTTCTATTTGCCCATCTTTCACCTTTAAGGTGATGGCGGAATCCATTTGTTGTTCAAGTTGCCCAAGTTTTCCTTTGATGGTAACCAGATTACTGTCCGAAACCTGCACTTCGACTCCTTTTGGGATACTAATTGGTAATTTTCCTATTCGTGACATTGATCTTTCTCCTCTATTAACTTACATAACAAATTACTTCGCCACCCACGTTCAGTTTTCTGGCTTCCTTATCGGTAATCACACCTTTTGATGTAGATAAGATAGCAACACCTAAACCATTAATTACGCGTGGAAGTTCGGTGGCATTTTTATACTGGCGAAGTCCAGGTTTTGAAATGCGCTCGAGGCTTCTGATAGCGGGTAATTTAGTTACCGGGTGGTATTTCAGGGCAATTTTAATGTTGCCTTGTACGTCGTTATCCTCAAATTTATAATTCAGGATATATCCTTTTTCAAAAAGGATTTTGGTAATATTCTTTTTTAGATTCGAAGCAGGAACTTCTACCATGCGGTGTTTGGCTGCAACGGCATTCCTGATTCTGGTCAAATAGTCTGCAACTGGATCGGTTATCATCTGACAATTCTTTTAAATTCGTTAATTTACCAACTGGTTTTCTTTATACCCGGGATCAAGCCTGCAAGTGCCATTTCCCTAAAGTTAATACGTGAGATACCAAATTGTCTCATGTAGCCTTTCGGTCGGCCGGTAAGCTGGCAACGGTTATGCAATCTAACGGGTGAAGCATTGCGGGGTATTTTTTGCAACCCCTCATAATCACCAGCCTTTTTAAGTATAGCACGCCTTTCGGCATATTGTTCAACCATTCGTTGTCTTTTACGCTCACGCGCTTTCATCGACTCTTTTGCCATGAGTAATTATATTTTTTGATGTTTAAACGGTAATCCAAATTCTTTCAAGAGTGCATAAGCTTCGGCATCGGTTTCTGCAGAAGTAACAATGGTAATATCCATACCATTAATTTTTGAAACTTTATCGATATCGATTTCAGGAAAAATAAGCTGCTCGGTAATTCCAAATGAATAGTTTCCTCGGCCATCAAAGCCTTTATCGCTAACCCCGTTGAAATCTCTGACACGGGGAAGTGAAACAGCAACTAATCTGTCGAGGAATTCGTACATTTTTTTGCCACGCAGGGTTACCCGCACGCCGATTGCATTTCCTTTTCTAAGTTTAAAGTTCGACACGTCACGTTTTGAAATGGTAGGAACTGCTTTCTGACCTGTAATGGCCGTCATTTCGTTGATACCTGTTTCAATCATCTTTTTATCAGTCAGGGCACCACTTATGCCCTGGTTCAGGGCAATTTTAAGTACCCTGGGAACCTGCATAACAGTTTTATAACCAAACTGTTCGGTTAAAGCTGGGATAATTTCCTCGCTATACTTTTTTCTTAATCTAGGTTGATCATTCATTATTTAATAGCCTCCCCTGTTTTTTTTGAGATACGAATTTTTTTTCCGGTCTTTTCATCGACTTTATATCCTATACGGGTTGGTGTTCCGGATTTATCCATGATCATCAGGTTTGAAACATGTACAGAAGCTTCCTGTTTCAGGATTCCACCTTTAGGATTCTTAGCACTGGGTTTAGCATGTTTGGATGCCAGGTTTACGCCTTCCACAATAGCTCTTTCCTTTTCGATATCCACGACCAAAACCCTGCCATTCTGTCCCTTGTTGTTACCGGCAATGACTTTTACGTTATCCCCTTTTTTTATTTGCAACTTAGCCATAACTAAATCTCCTTGGTTGGTTAAAGCACTTCAGGTGCCAGTGATACAATTTTCATATATTGCTTTTCGCGTAGTTCACGGGCAACAGGTCCGAAGATACGGGTACCCATCATTTCGCCGGCGGTATTAAGCAATACAACAGCATTATCATCGAAACGAATATAGGATCCATCGTTTCTGCGAATTTCCTTTTTAGTTCTAACCACCACAGCTTTAGAAACAGCACCTTTCTTGATGGTTCCCGATGGAATAGCGCTCTTTACTGCCACCACCACCTTGTCACCAATGGAGGCATAGCGGCGGTTAGTTCCGCCCAGTACTCTGATACAGAGGACTTCTTTTGCTCCGCTGTTATCTGCAACAGCCATTCTTGATTCTTGTTGTATCATGGTTATTTAGCTCTTTCAATGATTTCTACTAGTCTCCAGTTCTTATTTTTGCTTAAAGGACGGGTTTCCATAATGCTCACGGTATCACCGATGTTGCAATCATTTTTTTCGTCGTGGGCAATGAACTTGGTGGACAATTTGATGAATTTGCCGTAAACAGGATGTTTAACACGGCGCTCTATCCGAACCACAATGGATTTATCCATCTTGTTGCTCACTACGATGCCGGTTCTTTCTTTCCTAAGGTTTCTCTTTTCCATCGTATGATTACTTTTTATTTTTTTCAGCTATAGTTCTAATCCTCAGTTCGGTTTCCAAACGGGCAATCGCTTTTCTGTTGGCTTTGATATCATTTGGGTTTTCCAATGGAGAAACCGCATGATTGAGCTTCAGACGCGTAAGGCGTTTCCTTTCTTCTTCAAGTCTTTCGATAATATCAGCAGTGCTTAACTCTTTTACGACCTCTTGTTTCATCTTACAATTAATTTTCTTCAGTAAAATCTCTACGTACAACAAACTTAGTAATAACAGGTAGTTTTTGGGCTGCTAAGCGCATAGCTTCCTTTGCAACCTGTAATGGCACACCTTCTGCTTCGAAAAGGATACGGCCGGGAGTAATGCGGGCCACAAAATATTCAGGAGCACCCTTTCCTTTACCCATACGAACCTCTGCGGGTTTTTTGGTGACGGGTTTATCGGGGAAAATTCTGATCCAAATCTGACCTTCACGTTTCATATAACGCGTAACAGCTTGACGTGCAGATTCAATCTGACGACCTGTGAGCCATGCCTGTTGCATGGTTTTTATTCCGAAACTTCCGAAAGCCAGCTCGTGACCCCTTCCGGAGTTACCTTTCATCTTGCCTTTTTGCTGCTTTCTGAACTTTGTTTTCTTAGGTTGTAACATGCCTATTATCCTTTATAAAATGAGTACTGTGCTTCTGCTACCTTCTTCTTCTTTGACGACCTGCATTGGTATTTTTTGCAGGTGCTGCGGTTCTTTGGTTACTTCCACCCACGGTAACAGCAACTAATTCTGGTTTTCCGTAAATCTCACCTTTAAATATCCAAACCTTAATTCCGATTCTTCCATAAGTAGTATGGGCTTCAACCAGCGCGTAATCAATATCTGCACGCAAGGTATGCAAAGGAACACGTCCTTCTTTGTATTGTTCGTTACGGGCCATTTCAGCACCACCCAAACGACCTGATATCAACACCTTAATTCCCTCGGCACCTAAACGCATGGTGGAAGCAACAGAAGTTTTAATGGCTCTCCGAAATGAAACACGACCTTCTATTTGGCGAGCTATACTGGAAGCAACGATGTGTGCATCTAACTCAGGACGTTTAATTTCAGAGATGTTGATCTGAACTTCTTTTCCGGTCAGTTTTTTCAATTCTTCCTTCAGCTTGTCCACTTCCTGACCGCCTTTACCGATAATGATACCCGGACGTGCAGTAAAAATAGTAACGGTAACCAACTTCAGGGTACGCTCGATCATAATGCGCGAGATACCGGCCTTTGCCAGGCGTGCATTCAGGTATTTTCTAATTTGATCATCCTCGACGAGTTTAGCTGCAAAGCTTTTGCCACCGTACCAGTATGAATCCCATCCTTTAATGATGCCTAACCTGAGTCCTATTGGATTAGTTTTTTGTCCCATTATTATCTAATTATCGCTGTTTTCGGTATGATTAACTTCATTCTTTTGCACTAACCTGTTGTCTAAAACAAGGGTTACATGATTTGATCTTTTTCTAACGCGGTGAGCACGACCTTGAGGTGCCGGTTGAACACGTTTGAGCATTCTTCCGCCATCGACACTGAGTAGTTTTATAAACAGATGGTTGTCTTCCACCTTGGCACCTTCATTTTTCACTTCCCAATTAGAAATTGCTGAACGTACGAGTTTGTATAAACGTCCTGCAGCTTCGTTTGGCATATGTTGCAATACAGGCAATGCTTTTTCAACATCCATTCCACGAACAAGGTCGGCCACAAGGCGCATTTTCCTTGGTGAAGTGGGCACATTGCGCAGACGAGCTACATAAAACGTTTTTTGTGCTTCTTTACGCTTTTCAGCACTGATATGTTTTCTAGATCCCATTATACTACACTTTATTTTTTACCTTTATTCTTTTTTCCGGCATGTCCTCTGAACATTCGGGTTGGTGCAAATTCGCCCAGCTTATGTCCTACCATGTTCTCGGTAACATACACAGGGATAAATTTATTACCGTTGTGCACAGCTATGGTCTGGCCCACAAAATCGGGAGAAATCATTGAGGCTCTCGACCAGGTTTTTATCACGGTTTTTTTACCGGAGTCCACATTGGCCATTACCTTTTTATCGAGTTTAAGTTCGATGTAGGGTCCCTTTTTTAACGATCGGCTCATATTAGATTCAATTTACGCTCAGTAATTATTTCTTTCTTCTTTCAATGATATACTTAGAGGAAGCTTTTTTGGGAGCCCTTGTACGATAGCCCTTAGCGGGGATACCTTTACGCGAACGCGGATGACCTCCGGAAGCTCTTCCTTCACCACCACCCATTGGGTGATCGACAGGGTTCATGGCTACACCACGAACTCTTGGGCGACGACCTAACCAACGGCTGCGGCCTGCTTTCCCGGATTTTTCAAGTCCGTGGTCCACATTAGAAACCATTCCGATGGTGGCTTTACAAGTTTGCAAAATCATTCGGGTTTCACCTGAAGGCAATTTCAAAATAGCAAATTTACCTTCACGTGTCATCAACTGAGCGTATGATCCGGCACTTCTTGCCATTTTTGCTCCCTGACCCGGACGCAGTTCAATGTTATGAATCACTGTACCGAAAGGAATTTCGCTCAGGTATAGTGTATTTCCCAAATCTGGTGAAATACCATTTCCACTGTGAATTTCCTGACCTACTTTCAGTCCGTGAGGGGCTACGATATAACGCTTTTCCCCATCGGCATAATTGATTAACGCAATACGAGCTGTGCGGTTAGGATCGTACTCTATTGTTTTAACTGTGCCGGGAATTCCTTCCTTATCACGTTTAAAGTCAATAAAGCGGTATTTTTGTTTATGGCCACCGCCTACATTGCGGATAGTCATTTTACCTTGGTTGTCTCGTCCTCCGGTGCTGACTTTACCAACTATCAAACTTTTTTCGGGTTTGGTAGCTGTAATATCGTCAAAATCGCTTATAATCTTAAAGCGTTGACCGGGTGTTGTTGGTTTATATTTTTTCAGTGCCATTACTTCTAAATGTTGCTAAAAAAATCAATTGTTTCTCCTTTAGCTAAAGTGATGATAGCTTTTTTAAAGGCTTTTGTCTTACCGGAGATAACGCCTGATTTAGTATTGCGTGATTTCCTTTTTCCTGAGTAATTCATGGTGTTTACAGAAACTACTTGAACACCGTAGAGGGTTTCCACTTCACTTTGAATTTGTAACTTGTTGGCCTTTGGCTGGACAAGAAATCCAAACTGATTGAGCTTTTCGCCCTTGGCAGTCATTTTTTCTGTAATTACCGGTTTAAATATTACGCCCATCTCTTTAAATTTATTTGTTCGCGAATACTTCAACGATGGTTTTTACTGCACTTTCCACTAAAATAATCTTGTTGGCATACAGTACTTCATAGGTATTGATCCCTTCGGCACGAATAACTTTAGTCTTCTGGATATTGCGTGCTGACAAATAAATGTTTTCGTCAGTTTTATCAATAATCATCAGGGTACGTTTATTATCTACACCTAAATTATTTAGTATTTTTCTGAAATCCTTGGTTTTGGAGGTTTCCAAATTAAAGTCCTCTAAAACCAGAATGTTATTGTCTAATGCCATATAAGTAAGCGCAGATTTCCGTGCCAAACGCTTTACTTTCTTGTTCAACTTAAACCCGTAGTATCGTGGGTGAGGGCCAAAAACGCGGGCTCCTCCTTTAAAAATAGGGCTTTTAATGCTACCTGCACGTGCGGTCCCTGTACCCTTCTGGCGTTTGATTTTGCGGGTACTTCCCGTTAAGTCACTTTTCTCCTTGGAATCGTGAGTTCCCTGCCGCTGATTAGCTAAATACTGTTTAGTATCAAGATAAATGGCGTGGTCGCTGGGCACTATTCCAAAGATGGAATCATCCAGAATAACTTTTCTGTCTGTAGCCTCTCCGCTGATCTTATGAACAACTAACTCCATCTTTCTAATTTTACATATGAATTATTCGGACCGGGTACCGCTCCTTTTACTACAACTAAATTCTTTTCAGGAATAATCTGCATCACCTGCAAATTGATCAATTTTGTCCTGGCACCACCCATACGACCGGCCATTCGCATTCCTTTGAATACCCTGGAAGGCCATGATGAAGCACCAATTGATCCGGGAGCCCGAAGGCGGTTGTGCTGACCGTGCGTAGCATCGTTAACTCCGGAAAAACCATGACGTTTAACTACTCCCTGAAATCCTTTACCTTTGGATTTGCCTACCACATCAATAAATTCGCCTTCTTTAAAAACATCCACGGTTAATACATCACCAAACTTTTTGGGATCTTCAAAACGCGTAAATTCAGCTACAAAGCGCTTAGGTGTTGTATTGGCCTTAGCAAAATGTCCCTGCATGGGTTTGGGGGTATGTTTTTCTTTCTTATCGTCAAAAGCCAGTTGAATAGCATCGTAGCCGTCTACGGCCTTGCTGCGTACCTGAGTCACAACACATGGACCAGCTTCAATAACGGTACATGGAATATTTTTCCCATTCGCGTCGTAGATGGAGGTCATCCCTATTTTCTTACCTAATAATCCTGACATTGTTACAATTCTTTAAACCGTTAATCGTTATACTTTGATTTCAACTTCCACTCCACTGGGCAATTCCAGTTTCATCAGGGAGTCGATGGTTTTTGATGAGGAGTTATATACATCCATCAATCTTTTAAAAGTAGCCAGCTCAAACTGTTCCCTTGACTTTTTGTTAACAAAGGTGGAACGGTTAACAGTGAATACCTTTTTATGTGTTGGTAACGGTATCGGCCCACTGACAACAGCACCGGTTGATTTTACCGCTTTTACGATCTTCTCAGCTGATTTATCAACTAAGTTGTGATCGTACGATTTCAGTTTTATTCTAATTCTCTGGCTCACTTTTTATAGTTTTAGCTAATTATTCCTTTAACTTTTTTGATCACCTCTTCAGAAACATACTCAGGTGCCTGCTTAAAACTGTCGAACTCCATGGTAGAGGTGGCTCTTCCTGACGACAAGGTTCTAAGCGTAGTTACATAACCAAACATCTCTGACAAAGGCACTTTGGCTTTAATTATCTGAAAGTTGATTTTAGCAGCAACATCTTCCACCATGGCACGGCGTTTATTTAAATCTCCGGTAACGTCACCAAGGTAAGCATCGGGGGTTACTACTTCAACTTTCATGATCGGTTCAAGAAGCACACACTTGGCTTTTCTGGCAGCCGCCTTAAATCCTAGTTTTGCAGCCATTTCAAAAGCAAGTTGATCAGAATCTACGGGGTGGAACGATCCATCAAGCAGACGAACTTTCATGCTTTCAACCGCAAATCCGGCCAATACACCATTTTGCATGGCCACTTCAAATCCTTTTTTAATGGGGGGTATAAATTCTTTAGGAATGTGACCTCCTTTTACGTCATCAATAAACTGAAGGCCTTCAACACCTTCATCGGCAGGGCTTAATTCAAATTGAATATCAGCAAATTTACCACGTCCACCGGTTTGTTTCTTATATACTTCTTTATGTGTGGCAGAACCCGTAATAGCCTCTTTGTAAGAAACCTGTGGGTTACCCACATTGCAATCAACGTTAAATTCACGGCGAAGCCTGTCAATCAAAATTTCTAAATGCAGTTCACCCATACCTGAAATAATGGTCTGACCTGAGTCGATATCTGTATTGACAATAAAAGTAGGATCTTCTTCAGTCAATTTACCAAGAGCCATTCCCATTTTATCCATCTCTTTGGCCGTTTTAGGCTCGATAGCGATGCTGATAACTGGTTTTGGGAAGGTCATGGATTCAAGAATCAGAGGCCATTTTTCATCGGTAAGCGTGTCGCCGGTATGGATGGTTTTAAATCCAACAGCAGCTCCAATATCCCCGGCTTCAATTTTATCCATGGGTTCTTGCTTGTTGGCGAACATCTGCATAATGCGGCTGATGCGCTCCTTTTTACCTGTATTTACATTGTAAACATAGGAACCTGCATGCAGGGTTCCTGAATAGACCCGGAAAAAGCACAAACGACCCACAAAAGGATCGGTAGCAATTTTAAATGCCAAAGCCGAAAACTTTTCGTTGGGATCGGGTTGGCGAATTTCTTCTTTATCTGTAAAGGGGTTAATGCCCACAACAGGTTCTACATCCAGTGGACTGGGCAAGAATTCGATGATGGCATTCAACAACATCTGTACTCCTTTATTTTTAAAGGCGGATCCACACATAACGGGTGTAATACGCATTTCAAGGGTAGCGTTGCGAATGGAAGCAATCATTTCCTCTTCGGTAATTGAATGAGGATCGTCGAGAAATTTTGCAAGAAGTTCATCACTTTCTTCAGCCACCCCTTCGATGAGGCGCATGCGGTAATCGTAAACGATTTGCTCCATGTCAGCAGGAATTGGGATTTCAACGATTTTAGTACCGTTGTTTCCTTCTTCCCATATAAAAGCTTTGTCTTTTACCAAATCGACAACGCCAACGAAATCTTCTTCGGCACCAATAGGCACCTGAATTGGGATTGCATTGGCTCCTAATCTGGTTTTTATCTGTTCTACCACTGTAAAAAAGTCGGCACCTGCGCGATCCATTTTATTTACAAAACTGATGCGAGGTACTTTATATTTATCGGCTTGTCTCCAAACTGTTTCCGATTGGGGCTCCACACCACCAACGGCACAAAACAGGGCGACAGCACCATCCAAAACGCGTAATGAGCGCTCTACCTCCACGGTAAAGTCAACGTGTCCGGGGGTGTCGATAATATTGATTTTATGTTTTTTATTAAATAATTCCCAGTATACTGTAGTTGCGGCAGAAGTAATGGTAATACCACGTTCTTGTTCCTGAACCATCCAGTCCATCGTGGCGCCCCCTTCGTGTACTTCACCCATTTTGTAATTACGGCCTGTATAAAACAGAATACGCTCGGTGGTAGTAGTCTTACCGGCGTCGATGTGAGCCATAATCCCAATGTTCCGGGTGAATCTTAATTTGCTATTTGAATCTTGCACTGCCATTAGTTTGCGTAGCTTTTTTTAGTTGGTTTTAATTAAAACCGAAAATGTGAGAATGCTTTATTGGCTTCTGCCATGCGGTGTGTATCTTCTTTTCTTTTAAAGGCAGATCCTTCTTCCTTATAAGCAGCTAATATTTCGCCGGCCAGTTTCTGTCCCATGGTCTTTTCATGACGTTTACGGGAGAAGCTGATCAGGTTTTTCATTCCTATTGACATTTTACGACTTGCGCGGATTTCTGAAGGAATCTGGAAAGTAGCACCACCAATACGGCGGCTCCGTACCTCAACAGCAGGAGTAACGTTGGCAAGGCCCTTTTTCCAAACATCAACGGGATTTTCTTTTGAACGTTCGGCAACAATTTCCATTGCCTCATAAAATATGCGGTAAGCAGTACTTTTCTTACCGGCATACATCATGTTGTTCACAAATTTTGTAACCAGCTCATCACCGAATTTAGGATCGGGAAGGGTGATTCGTATTTTTGGTTTTGCTTTCCTCATGTGATCAAGCTTATAAAACTGTTATACTATTATTTCTTTTTTGGACGTTTTGTACCATATTTCGATCGGCGTTGTGTGCGGCCATCTACACCCGAAGTATCTAAAGCTCCACGGATGATATGGTAACGAACACCTGGAAGATCCTTCACACGACCGCCTCTAATCATGACGATGGAGTGTTCCTGCAGGTTATGTCCTTCACCCGGAATATAGGCATTCACCTCTTTTCCATTGGTGAGCCTGACCCTGGCTACTTTACGCATAGCTGAGTTAGGTTTTTTTGGCGTGGTTGTGTAAACTCTCACACAAACTCCACGGCGTTGGGGACATGAATCCAGAGCAGGTGACTTACTTTTATCAATAAGTTTCTCTCGTCCTTTTCTAACTAACTGTTGTATTGTCGGCATATTAACGTTTAATTATTAAACTTAAGTCCTCAAAATTTTGGAGGTGCAAAAGTATAAAATCATTTTATACAAACCTCGATTTATTTTAATAATTTTCAGAAAGTTGACAAGGGGGGATATACCAGCGGGCTTTAAAACTACGCAACACTGTAATTATTTAACATCAAGTGTTGGTTGCGCCGGAAACCTATATCGTTTTACCTTGTCAGGTTCCTTTAACTATATCTGTTTCAGTTACTTTTTTCTCATATCTGAAACGGGCTGCAAAGGTAATCGTATTTTTATTCTTTGCAACTTTTTCAACAAACTATTTTTAATAAATAATTAAATACCTACTTATTTTATTGGATTTCAGGTGCTTATTTTGATAATACTGACTAAAAATTATAATAACAGTGCGGTTTTATCAGTTTACCTGTAATATAAACTATATCTTTCCGGATTGCCTTTATGAAGGTTAATCTTCATCCAATCAATAATATAGCTCCCTTGCTTTTTGTTATTCCAGATTTTAAAATGAATCTTCACATCGTCCGTGTTGAGGTGGTTGTGCAGGGCACTTTGTATATCAATGGTCAAGAAAACGGTGGTTGGTCGATGTTTATCAAACTCAAACCGCCGAAATGGAGATGCCGACCAGTAAATCACTTTTTCCCCTCGTGTAACATATCCGGTAAGCAAGGCGGAACCCAAACTATCCAATGGTGTAACTCCCAAACTGGCTTCCATTATAACATACCCACTTTTGGAAATGCTGTCTAAAACAAAAGATGTAGAAAAACCCCATTCCTGATCAGCAGTCATTATCAGTTGTTTGCGTTGTAAAACTGAATCGAATACCACCAATTCCGGTTTTATTCGTAAAGTTCCAATAAGGGTGTCCTGATTGAACAACACCAGTGTTTTTGAATTTGCCGAATCCCGGTCAGCCGGATCTTTGCTTAATACATATATTTCATGCGTAAATCCGTGCCGGTATTCCAACTCATATGGAAAATAGGAACGCACCAGCTGTAGTTCCTCCCCCGTGAGCGCCTCCACCACCACAAACGGTTGCTTAATTCTACTGAGCATTTTATTAAAATCATCCCAGTAAAATTCCCGGTTTCGCTTGGTATAATAAGGCAACTCCTTGCCAAACTTCCTAAAATAGTACCCATGAATGTATGGGATGCAATCGTCGATGATAAACACATCCCGGTTGCCCTGATCCACCAGGGCCGTTTTGAACAAATCCTCATAAGGTTGCGAATAGAAGTCCCTGTAGTAATGACGACCAAAAATCAACGTCAGGCTGTTGACCGAAATAACCAACAGGAGGACAACGGCCAATTGCTTTGTTTTTAAGGTTTTATGCCAGCTAAAAACAAACAGTATTAAATATGGAGTGGTAAAAATCAACAACGAAAATTGCAGGATTGGGTTCACCAGTGTGGAATAGAAATACCCACTGGCGAACGGGACAACAAACCAGAACAACGACAAAGTGCGTTTATGCCATGGAAGTGCTACCGGGTTCATTTTGCCTGATTTCAGCAAAATAAAGAAAACCACTACCAGCAACAATCCTGCTGCAACCCATGAAAAATGCATTACCCAACTAAAAAAATTGGAGATAAATTCAGGTGTTGGTGCCGACAACCATCCTCCTACTCCACCGATACCACCTTGTTCGAGCTGATGAAAGAAAACTGACAGATGAGGAATGTAAAGGACGAAAATACCCAGTCCTGCCAGGAAATATTTTAATAATTGATTCTTTTTGACAAACAACAAACCTGAAATTCCGACCAAACCGGCAAACAACAAACTAAAATGATGGTTGTAGGCCGACATGGCACTAAACAACACATATAATATAAGGTAGCGGTTTTTGGGTTGCCCGAAAAAATACTTACTCCAGAAATACACCATCAACAGGGT
Source organism: Bacteroidetes bacterium GWF2_41_31 (assembly GCA_001769215.1). GTDB lineage: Bacteria > Bacteroidota > Bacteroidia > Bacteroidales > F082 > UBA6244. Next base: position 169,711 of record MEOL01000052.1, on the reverse strand, counting down.
TAGAAACAAACCGCTTGAATAGGGCCGGGCAATCTGGCTGTACATAATAAAAAACTGAAGCGTAGCCACATAGGAAGCCGTAAGCAACCCGGTGATTTCGTCAAACCAGATCCGCCCAATCAGGAATATCAGGTAAACGGAGGCTACTCCACTGAGCAAAAAAGGAAGTTTTACCCACCATTCAGATTCACCGCCCAATTGTACCCAATAGTATAAAAATACCTGAATTCCGGCAGGATGGGTATCGTTTAAAACCACGCCATACCTGATCATATCCGAAAAGCTCTGAAACTGCAACCTGCTCATGGCGCTGAGCTCATCGTGCATAAAAGGAATGTCAGGAAAAGCCCAAAAGCGCAAAATGGCCGCTGTCGAAAGAATCAGCAGTAAAAATATTGTAATTCTATTTTCCTTGTACACCATAGATTTGAAGGCATCAAAAGTAGCGAATTTTAACCTGAGTTAGTTATCCTCGCCAATCCCTCATATGAAACATGTACTTTTGCATCGAAAAGAAAAAACTGTGAGCAACTTTTTAGATCAACTCAATAAAGAACAATATGACGCTGTAGTGCAGGCCGAGGGCCCAGTGATGGTCATCGCCGGCGCAGGATCGGGAAAAACACGTGTACTTACTTACCGAATAGCCTATTTGCTCTCCAAAGGGGTGGATGCCTTTAATATTCTGGCACTGACCTTTACCAACAAGGCCGCCCGCGAAATGAAGGAAAGAGTGCTTAAACTCGTGGGTGATGGCGAAGGCAGAAATGTGTGGATGGGAACCTTTCACTCCATTTTTTCGAAGATATTGCGCATTGATGGTCATTTACTGGGCTATCCATCCAATTATTCCATTTACGACAGCACCGACAGTAAACGACTTATCCGACAGATTGTCAGCGATATGCAACTCGACAGCAAGGTGTATGCCCAATCCTTTGTGGCCGGCAGAATCTCCATGGCAAAATCGTCGCTGATGAATGCCGACCAATACACCAACAATCCCGATGTTCAAACTGTTGACGAGGCTTCCGGGAAACCCATGATTAAAGATATTTATCGTGCATACCAGGCCAGACTGAAAAAAGCCGATGCCATGGATTTTGACGATTTGCTGTTTAACACCTACCTGCTGTTTGCCGGTTTCCCGGAAATACTTTACAAATACCAGCAAAAATTCCAGTACATCATGGTAGATGAGTACCAGGACACCAACTACGCACAATATCTGATCATCAAGCGATTGGCTGCCAACACCGAGAACATCTGTGTGGTAGGCGATGATGCTCAAAGCATTTATGCCTTTCGTGGAGCCAATATCAGCAACATGTTGAACCTGAAAAAGGATTATCCCGATATCAAACTCTTTAAACTGGAACAAAACTATCGGTCGACAAACACCATCGTACAGGCAGCCAATCAGGTGATTACATTTAATAAGGAACAGATAAAAAAAACTGTCTGGACCGATAAAGGAGCCGGAACCCGCATCGATTTAATCAAAGCTTCCAGTGACAACGAAGAAGGCAACCTGGTGGCTGCAGCTATTTTTGATCAGAAAATGAACAATCAGCTGCCAAACAACGCGTTTGCCATTTTATACCGAACCAATGCCCAGTCGAGATCCATAGAGGAAGGCTTGCGGAAGAAAAACATCCCTTATCGAATCTATGGGGGCCTGTCGTTTTACAACCGACAAGAAATAAAGGACCTGTTGTCGTATTTTCGATTGGTAATCAACAACAACGATGATGAAGCTTTTCATCGGATTATTAACGTTCCGGCACGGGGAATCGGTAAAACAACCCTCGAAAAAATGATGGTGGCCGGTGATGAGAATGGACTCAGCCTCTGGCAGGTGGCAGAGGACCCAAATTCATTTGGGCTGGCACTCAATAGCGGAACTGCCCGGAAGATTAGCGATTTTATCACCATGATCAAGAGTTTCATGGCCCTGAACAAGTCTAAAGATGCTTATGAGATAGCCAGTTACATTGCAACAACTTCGGGCCTGGTGAAGATGCACAAGGACGAAGAAACCCCTGAAGGAATCAGCCGGGTTGAAAATATTGAGGAATTGCTCAACGGAATTAAGGAGTTTACCGAGAAAGCAGTGGAGACCAATGAAGGAGACCTGTCCATTAAAAAATCGCTGGGCGAATTTATGCAGGATGTGGCGTTGCTCACCGATGCTGACACCGATTCGGATGAAGACAAAGACAAAGTCACTTTGATGACCATTCATGCTTCAAAAGGACTGGAATTCCCGCATGTGATCGTGGTGGGGCTTGAAGAAAACCTGTTTCCATCCATCCAGTCCATCAGTACGCGTTCGGAACTTGAAGAAGAACGGCGTTTATTTTATGTGGCCATCACCAGGGCCATGAGTCATTTAACGCTTAGCCATGCCGAAAGTCGTTACCGCTGGGGGAATTTTACATTTACCGAACCCAGTCGCTTTTTAGAGGAAATTAATGCCGAACTTTATAACAAACCCAAAGAATCGGGTTTAAATAAACAGGCGGTGAAAAGAAATTTTTCGGATTCGTTTAATACCAGTTTTACAAAACGTCCTTTAAAGCCCATGCACAGGGCAGAAAACACACCTTCTGCCCCATCGGCCAGCCAGCCAACGGATGGCAATATCCAGGTAGGTATGGAAGTGGAACATGTGAGTTTTGGACTGGGCAAGGTGATTTCCATTGAAGGTGAAGGGCCCAATAAGAAAGCCACCGTATTTTTTCATGCCGTAGGACAAAAAAACCTGTTGTTGAGATTTGCCAAGCTGATGGTGGTTGGGAATGGGTAGGGTTTGCTAAAGCATTACCTTCATTTTGTAGCTATAAACAATGAGTGGGAACATTGGTAAGCATAGCAACTAATATAATTTTGTCTTTCTATGTCTGTTTCTATACCACAATCATCAGGTGGCACATTTTCCATATGAATATTATTCCAGCATTTTTAAAATATGAGCTGCAAGGAATTCATTTATTTCTTTATGTCTGGGAACAGGCTGTGACATTTTCGTTTTTGGGTTTTGATACCAATCATGATTTCCCCCATGCCGGATTAAAACACCTCCGGCATTTTCAATCTTTTTTATCAAAATCCTTCGTTTCATGCAATCTCCAATTCATCCACTTTACGCACTTGGGGGATATGGCCGCTGGTTAAATCAATATATAAAGCTCTCAGATTAACTTTCAGTTCATCGATGGTTATGCCTTGAGTCCAATAGTCAGGAAATTCTTCCAAATAACCAATAAACATGTCCTCATCCTGCCAGAATATATATTTTTCTTTTTTCATCTCCAAAAATATGAGTGGTTTTTAAACCTGAGTAACAAAACTAATACAATTATTTCATAATCCATTTTCTATAAGCATAAAAATACTTCCTGTGCAAGGTACAGGTGAAGGACCCAACAAGAAAGCCACCGTATTTTTTCATGCCGTCGGACAAAAAAACCTGTTGTTGAGATTTGCCAAACTGGTGGTAGTTGGGAATGGGTAGGGTTTGCTATAACAATAGCTTCTCTTTGCTGAGGGGATCAATCGCAACTAACCTATTTTGGGAATGCTAAAGCAACATGAATTCATGGTACAAACTCAGAACTGTCGCAATAGCTGAATTCTTTTCTCAATAGGTGGATGAGTGGCAAAAAGAGAAAATGAGCTATTTTTTTCGAATTGAGGGTTTTCAATGAACATCTGTGCTACATCCTTTCTTTTAACCGCTTCAATGGTGGCGTCCTGTGAAACTTTTTCAAGTGCCGAAGCCAGTGCAAGGGGGTTTTTGGTTAGTTCCGAGGAACCTGCATCGGCAAGGTATTCCCGTTTGCGGGATAAGGCAAACCGAAACACGGAAGCCAGTAGCAAACCAATTAATGCCAACACCATGATCAGGATTTGTGCCTGACCGCTTTTCTTGCCACCGCTGCCACGTCCGAACCTTAAGGAACGCATCATGGTTTCAGTGATAAAAGAAAAAATACCTACAAAAACGATGGAAATGATGAGTAACCGTACATCTCTGTTTCGAATGTGCGTTAATTCATGAGCAACCACAGCTTCAAGTTCCTCGTCATTTAGTTTGTCGATGATCCCACGCGATAAAGACACTGAAAAGTTTTTTTCGTTAATCCCACTGGCGAAAGCATTAAGCGAATCGTCCTCAATCACATTGACTTGTGGCATGGTCATCCCTGCAACAATACAAAGGTTCTCGACGATATTATATACTCTTTTGTTTTCTTTTCTCTCCAGGGGCTTTGAACCTGTCGCCTGGTTGATCATCGACGAATGTGAGAAATAGGCAATGATAAACCAAAGAGTGACAACCAGGGTAATCCAGGGTAAGGCAACCAGAAATTGAGAAAAGGTATTGGTAACAGTTCTGTTTTCAGCGTCAGAGGTCATGTAGAAAAAGATCCATGCCAGTATAAAAAAGACTAAAGGAAATAAAATCATCAGTAGAGCAGACTTGATATTATTGCTCCATATCTGCGATTGCAAACCGACATATTTCATCTTGGGCAGAAATTTTGGTGTATTTTCAAACTAAAAATTAATCTCCGGTGCCTCGCTAAGATTCACACGTTGTTGACTTCCCAGGTCGAACATCGTTTCACGTTTGAATCCGAACATTCCGGCAACCAGGTTGGCTGGAAATACTTCCACGGCATTGTTCAGCTCCTTGGTAGCGGAGTTAAAGAAACGTCGTGAAGCAGCGAGTTTGTTTTCAATATCCGAGATCTCCTCCTGAAGGTTCAAAAAGTTTTGGTTAGCTTTCAGATCAGGGTAGGCCTCCACAGCAATGTTAAACCCTTGCAAAGCAGTGGTCAGGCGGTTTTCTGCAGCGATCTTCTCATCAATGGAAGATGCTTTCATGGCATGAGATCGTGCATCAGTAATCTCTGTCAACACACTTTTTTCATGCTGCATATATCCCTTTACCGAATTGACCAATTGCGGGATAAGATCATGACGTTGTTTAAGTTGTACATCAATATCGGCAAAGGCCTGTTCACGGTTGTTTCGCAACCGAACAAGACGGTTATAAATTGCGATGAAAAAGAGAATGAAAACGATAACGATGGCGATAATAACAAGGAAAGGTCCCATGGTGTCTTATTTTAAATTACTTATAAATGTGGGTGTAAACATAAAGATTTCTCCAAAGGTATCAAAGAGAAAAATAATAACAATGATACTGTAAAAAAAAGTTGAAAATTCTAAACCTGAGTAACAAAACTAATGCAATTATTTCATAATCCATTTTCCATAAACACGAAAACACTTCTGATTCAAGGTAAAGTTGAAGGACCCAACAAGAAAGCCACCGTATTTTTTCATGCCATCGGACAAAAAACCTGCTGTTGAGATTTGCCAGGCTGTTGATAGTTGGGAAAGGGTTGGTATTGCTATCACTTTACCTTCTCTTTGAAGCTATCACAATGAGTGGGGACATTGGCAAGAGCACGCGTTGACAAAACGCGCGCCAGATAATGATGAATGATTTACAAATATTTAAAAATACTTATTGTACGATCAGCTTTTCCTGTTCAACTTTTACTCCATCAATTTTTATAACAGCTAAGTAATACCCTGTTGGTAAGTCTTCCACAGAAACATATTGATTGGAAATAGTAATCTTCTTGACTAATTGACCTACACTGTTAATAATATCTACTTCTACTTTCAGGTTATAGTCATTTCTTATAAAGACCCTGTCAGTAGCCGGGTTTGGATAAATCTGCACACTTTCATCGGCAATGATTTCATTGGTAGAAACCACGCCTCCATTGGCATCGCGTTTCATCAAAAACACATCGGAGAAACTGCCATCAAGACTGTTCTCATAACCCATCATTAAGAGGTCGTTTGAAACAAGCCCTACCACATCAACTCCGGTCCGTTCATTTTCATTGGGATAGGTGATTTCATTTTGCAAATTGAGGTCGGTACCTACCAACCAGAGGGCCAAATCTCCGTTAATAGAACCCGTTATCATAATTTTCTCAAAACCAAGACTTCCGGAACCCAAAACCATGGTACCGGGATAATCTAATTCAAACATATTGCCGACAATTCCACCATTTATAAAGTCTGTCGACAACAGACCAATGGAACTTACGCCAGAATCACCAACAAAGGTTCTTGTGAGAAACCATGCATCAGGCGTATATCGATCCATTCCCGCATTATAGCTGGCACCAAACGACCAGACCATTCTGAAATTATTATAATTATCATAAGCAAATGCTACATCATTCACTCCAAACCACATATAATTATACGACTGCATAAACGATTGTCCGATCGCGTCAACCAATTCATATTTCCATGAAGTTATCTCCTTTACCGTTCCGAATCTGCTGGATATATTATATATAACAGGGATATGCGTTGCGTCCTTTGTTTTTGCAGCAACCAATTCGCTCAAAGCACCTGCTGGCATTTCGTTTACAGTTCCAAACCAAAACCCGTCCGTTGCATCCTCTTCATAGGACCAGGTCTCCGTCCCTGTTTCTGCATCTACTACCTGAAGAAAACAATGCTGTGCCATCGCTCCTGCCAGCGCAATTTCACCACTGGCCATGATACACAGGTTGTAAAATTTGGAAGAATCATTTATAACATTTCGCCAGACTTCCTGTCCGTTTGCATCCACTTTAAATGCAAAAGCATGTTGATTTTCGAGGTTTTCATCCTCAAACCAGCCACAGACAAATACATTGCCTGCATCATCGGTTACCACTGCGGTTGGGTGATCGAATTGCCCAAAATCAATTGTTTTTTCATAATAGCTTTGTGAAAATGAAAGCAAGGGCAAAATAAGAAGCTGAAGAATAAGTAGTTTTGATTTCATAATTTTGTTTTTATGAATGATCTGCCAAAGATATAGATTAAAATTCTAAAAAGTTACTTTTGCAAAAACTTAATCAAATCGCACCCATGTCAACGGTAAAAATAGAAGGAATCACCAAATATTACGGTCAGCAAAAAGCACTCGACAACATTAGTCTATCCATTAACAAAGGAGAAGTAGTTGGATTGCTGGGGCCCAATGGTGCCGGCAAATCCACCCTGATGAAAATCCTCACCACCGTGATCCCGCCAAGTTCGGGTACTGCCCGGGTGAACGGACTCGATGTGCAGGAGCAGTCGCTCGAAATCAGGAAACACATTGGCTACCTCCCCGAAACAAATCCCCTGTATACTGACATGTATGTGCGCGAATACCTGACATTTGTGTTTAACAGCTATCCTGTGAAAGGCAATGTTAAAAAGGCTGTGGACGATGTAATCAGCCTGACCGGACTGGGACAGGAAAGCCGCAAGAAAATAGGCGAGCTCTCGAAAGGCTACCGCCAACGCGTTGGACTGGCACAGGCACTTATCCACGATCCAGAAATTTTAATACTGGATGAGCCCACCTCCGGACTTGATCCCAATCAGCTGGTGGAAATCAGGCACATTATTGCCGATTTGGGAAAAATAAAAACCATTATCCTGAGTACACACATCATGCAGGAAGTGGAGGCCTTGTGTAACCGGGTCATTATTATCGATCACGGGAAAATAGTGGCCGACGACACCCCTTCGAATCTTTCAAAAAATGCCACACAATCGTTCGTATACCGGCTTGAGCTAAAGGAAACACTTGCAAGTATTGATATTAAAGACATCGCCGGAGCAAAAAAAATTGAAAAACTGAAAGGCAATACCTGGCTCATCACGGGTGAACAAGGCAAAGATATACGTGAAAATATTTTCAAATTCGCAGTAAAAAACGGATACAATGTGCTGGCATTGGCCCAGGATTCGAGCAAGATGGAAGATGTTTTCCACCGGCTGACGCAGGATTAGGGAAGTACTTAAAGTGCCTAAAGTTAAAAGTGAGCTAAAGTTAGGTGCATCAGGATAAATGAAATTGCCCAATCACTTTCAACTTTTAACTTGAGTCCACTCCGAAAAGTCAAATACCCCTAAATCCCCTAAAGGGGACTTTAGATAGTTCATTGATTTTCAACGAATCCCCCTTTAGGGGTCAGGGGTAAATGAGTTGAAAATCAATGAACACATACTTTTCGGAGTGGGCTCAAACTTTTAACTTTTAACTTTACTTCACTTATCATAACAATTAATTATCTATCTTTGCGCCACGTTTAAAAAACGCTTGTGGAAAGATTTGATTGATTGCAACCACGGTAAAAAAATGCTAAAGCAAAAATACCCAGCCAATCACACAGACCTTCCCGAATTTGTTTAATCTTAATCGATAACGATATGTCATATTATTTTACCTCTGAATCGGTATCTGAAGGTCATCCCGATAAGGTTTCCGATCAGATATCAGATGCGGTACTGGACGAAATGTTGCGCCAGGACCCCAATTCAAAAGTGGCCTGCGAAACATTGGTAACAACAGGACTGGCCATGATTGCCGGTGAAGTTAAAACCACGGCTTATGTAGATTTACAAAAAGTAGCCCGCGAAATGATTCGCCGGATTGGCTATGTGAAAGCTGAATATCAATTTGATGCGGATTCCTGTTCCGTATTATCCGCTTTACACGAACAATCCTCCGATATCAATCAGGGTGTTGTCCGCCAGAAAGAAGAAGAACAAGGTGCCGGTGACCAGGGCATGATGTTTGGCTTTGCCAACAAGGAAATGGAAAACCTGATGCCGCTGACCACGGAAATAGCACACGATTTATTGTTTGAACTGGCTAAAATCCGCCGTGAGGGGAAAGAAATGACCTACCTGCGCCCGGATTCAAAATCACAGGTGACCCTTGAATACGATGACAACGGCACTCCATCGCGCATCGACACCATCGTTATTTCGACCCAACACGATGATTTTGATACAGAAGTGAAGATGCAGGCTAAAATCAAGGAAGATTGTGCTAAAATCTTAATCCCCAGAGTAAAATCGCAGTACCCTGAGAACGTTCAAAAATTATTTGCAGATGATTTGAAATTGCTGGTCAATCCCACCGGAAAGTTTGTCATTGGTGGCCCTCACGGGGATACCGGTCTTACCGGAAGAAAAATTATTGTGGATACCTATGGCGGACACGGAGCTCACGGTGGCGGAGCCTTTTCGGGAAAAGATGCCTCAAAAGTGGACCGTTCAGCCGCTTATGCCGCTCGCCACATAGCCAAAAACATGGTAGCTGCCGGAGTGGCCGATCAAATCCTGGTTCAGGTGGCCTATGCCATCGGTGTTGATAAGCCTGTTGGGTTTTATGTAAATACCTATGGTACCGCTCACGTGAAAAACGGACATGGCGAAATGATGAAAGATGGAGAAATCTCCCGGAAAATAGAAAGTGTTTTCGACATGAGACCTTTTGCCATCGTTTCCCGTTTTGGGCTAAAGAATCCCATTTTTGTGCCAACAGCATCTTATGGTCATTTTGGTCGCGAGACGTATGATAAAGAGATCGAAGTATATTATGAGGATAACACCACAACTTTTGTTGAAAACAGAAACGGAGTGAATGTCTATAAGAAAACCGTCACCTTTTTCCCTTGGGAAAAGTTAGATTATATCGATCAGGTTAAGGCAGCATTTAAGCTTTAAAAAAGAAAAAAACCTAAACTGCATTGCACAAAAAAAACCGGTTCAAAACCGGTTTTTTTTTATAAATACCTATTGTTATATTATCGTATAACCAGCTTCTTTGTACTCAGACGCTCGCCATTGAGGATCACGGAGTAAAAATAAATCCCTCCGTCAAGCTGACTAACATCAACACGTGTACTGTTGCTATTTAAATTGAGGTTCATTTCACTGACCACAGTACCCAATATATTTGAAATTCTGATACTGGCGCTTTTAACCCCGGGAACCAACGTGTAATTCAGGCTAACAAAGTTGATTGCAGGATTTGGATAGATGGCCGAAAAGTGAACGCCTTTTAGGATGCTTTCATCAATGGCCGTTGGTGAAGAGGTATATTTTACAATAAACTTCTGATTGATTGATACATCATTCATATCATAAAACATGTACTCAACGGCAGAAGTTCCTGAATGGCCAAGGGGAGTATAATGCCCTGAAAAGTACTCGAGGCCGGAAGAGGCTCCGGGAGCCATTTCTAAAAATTCGGACGATATATCATTTGCAGGTTCGTAGCACAACACCCAGCAAAAATAATTCTCGCTGCCCGCAACTACATCCAAATTTGTCCGGCGTACCTTCACATTTATGGCGGCTGTTGTATTGTTTGTCACGATGGGGTTAAAGATCATTTCAGGAACCGAAGTATCACTAACAATGCTAATCACATCGCCCAGTGTTTCGCCATCCCAGGTTAATTTGAATAACTGTACCGAAGTTTTATACTTCACCACAACTTTGAGGTTTTGGCTTTCATCATCCATATTATAAAACATGTATTCAATAATAGATGTGCCGGACTGATTAAGTGGTGTATAATGCGCATAGAAGAAATCCTGATCAGTTGAAGCACCTGGTGCCATTACATGAAATTCCCCCGACTCATTAACAAATGGTGCATAGCAAGCCACCCAACAAAAGTAATTAGCTGTACTGTCAACGATAGAAATCTCATTCCTGCGAACTTTTACCTTGATGTTACTATTCGAAAGATTGGTCACGATTGGATCGAAAGTCATGTCGTTAGCTGTAGGAACGTCAGAAATAACAACTGTGTCCCCCAATACTTCTCCATGCCAGGTTAACTCGAATGTTTGCGCATCGACATACAATACCGTGGCGATTATAAAAAAGATTGAAAGTATTAATTTCTTCATGATGAGTATTATTTTAAAACAATTAATAGGTACAAAGATTATACCAAACAGATTACAATCATAATTTAGTTATCGTTTGCCTTGAACCAGCAAGAAAGACAAACAAGATATCGCAAAGGTTGCTCAAAAGGATGTTAAAGTTTCCAGGTTCTTTTTTGGTACAATAGATCATAACAATTTATATACAACCTTTTTCATTCCGGTACTGTCCTAAGGAAAATACATGATTCATCATAGTATAAAAAAAATCGCTACTTTTGCTGTCTGGTTAATCAATTAATTACTAAGGAATTAAACTAATCGTTATTATTATGAAAAAGAAAATTACGTTTATTGTGTCATTTATAATGGCCTGTACCTTTGTTTTTTCACAAACAATTGTGGGTACTGATCCTGAAAATAAAAATGTTGTCCTGGAAGAATTTACAGGAATCCACTGTGTGTTTTGCCCTGATGGTCATGCCATTGCGCAAGCCATTTACAATGCCCATCCTGACGATGTCATCCTTATTAATATTCATCAGGGAAGCTATGCCGTTCCCTCTGGCTCAGAACCCGATTTTAGAACTCCATGGGGCAATGCCATCGCTGGTCAGTCAGGTTTAGTTGGGTATCCGGCAGGAACCGTAAACCGCCACCTTTTCTCAGGCTGGTCGCAGGGAAGTGGAACAGCCATGAGTAGAAATTATTGGACATCCGCCTCCAATCAGGTGATGGCCGCACCCAGTTATCTCAATGTGGGAATTGAATCCATTATTGTTACCTCTACACGGCAACTGGTGGTTGAGGTAGAAGTGTATTACACCGACAACAGCCCTTTTCCTACCAATTTCTTAAATGTGGCCATTCTGCAAAACAACGTACTTGGACCTCAAACCGGAGGAAACATGGGAAATAACTATGTCCATAAACACATGCTTCGTCACCTGCTCACCGGCCAATGGGGTGTCGAAATCGATGAAACCACAACCGGGTCGCTCTATTCCGGTACTTTTACCTATGAAATCCCTGAAGACTATACAGGTGTGGACGTTGTGCTCGAAAACCTGGACATCGTTGCTTTTGTAACTGAGAACCACCAGGAAGCAATTAGCGGTATAATGGGAAGTATTACGACCATCGAATCAAATGATTATGATGCTGCCATTCTATCCGCCTATTACCCTCAAACCGCCTGCGATGGTTCCATGGCCCCCATTGTAGAAATAAAAAATTATGGAGTGAACAACCTGACCAGCCTTGATTTCAATTACGAAATCAATGAAGGAGAAACGGCTACTTATACCTGGACAGGAAATTTAACACAAAATGAAACTGCGAAAGTAACCTTACCGGAAATCACTTTTGATGTAACAACTGAAAACACATTAAGCATCTCCTGTGCAAATCCGGCAGGACATACGGATGAATTGCCCCAAAACGATCAATACAATACCACTTTCGAACAGTCGCAATACTATCCTAAAACAGGTTACTTTGGAGTTCAAACACTGGGTGACCCTCAGGACATTACATGGAGTATTGTAGATGAAAGCGGATCAGCAATAGCTGAAGGTGGCCCTTATAGTACTATGGGATTACATCTTGAACCTTTTACCTTCCCAACTGACGGATGTTATACCTTAACCCTTCACGATGCTTCAGGCAACGGCCTGTCAGGCGGGTTTTACCTTATCACCGACGATGCCACCAACGTATTGTGGGATGGACCAGCCTTTACTGATATGTCGATTGCAGGACTTATGTATGACTCACAGGTTGGACTTGATGAAAACATTGATGCCGGGGACATTGGTATTTATCCAAATCCATTGGTTAACCAAGCCAACATTAGCTTTAAACTGAATAGTGCCTCAAAAGCCGATATCGCTGTGTTTGATTTACTCGGAAAACAAGTTGCTCAGGTTTATGCCGGGACGTTGAATGCAGGCCATCAAAATATTAAACTTGACGCTGAATCCTTTGAAAAAGGAGTTTACTTTGTTAAGATTAATCTAAACAACCAAACTTTTACAAAAAAAATAGTGATCAGTCAGTAAAGCTGCCGGTTAAAGAAAATGCCACCCTTTTTGATTCTTTCAAAGTCGGGTGGCATTTTTTATGTTCTTCACTTTTAACTAAATGTACTTTATCTACTGCGGATCGACATCAAACTGTACAATGATGGGACGAAATTTTTTCACGGTTCTGAATTGTTCAAGTGAGTTTTGCAATTCTTCTTTCACCCGGTAACTATTTTCTGAACGGGCAAATTTCACCAGGATTTGCTTGATATAATAGTTTTTTACCCTTGAAACCAGCGGGTATTCAGGTCCAAAGACCATCTTGCCAAACTTCTTCCGAAAATCAACCGCCAAACTGGCAGCTCCCTCGTTAATCAATTCCGGATCCTTGTGCTTCAACCTGACCATGATTAAACGATAAAATGGCGGATATTGAAATTGTTGCCGCTCGGCAATCTGTCGTTTATACATACCCAGGTAATCATTTTTTATCACATCCTGAATAATAACATGCTGTGGTTTCCAGGCCTGGATAATCACTTTCCCTTGTCTGCCCTTTCTTCCGGCACGCCCGCTCACTTGCGCCATTAGTTGGAAACTTCGTTCATGCGCCCTAAAATCAGGATAGCTTAACATGCTGTCGGCACTTAATATGCCTACAACGTGAACATGATCAAAATCAAGACCCTTGGTTACCATTTGAGTGCCCGTGAGCACATCGGTTTGACGGTCCTCAAATTTTTGAAGGATTCGCTGAAATGCATTTTTCGACCGGGTTGTATCAAAATCCATCCGGTCAATTTTGGCAGTGGGCAACAGGATGGCCAATTCTTCTTCTACTTTTTCGGTACCAAATCCCTTCATTTTTAAGTTAGTCCCCCGGCAATCGGGGCAAATTGGTGGTACTGAGGTAGAATATCCACAATAGTGACACTTGAGCAACTCGCTTTTTTTATGGTAAGTAAGGGTTACATCACAATGCTTGCATTCAGGAACCCAATGACAGGTATCGCATTCCAGGCGCAAAGAAAAGCCCCTGCGGTTTTGAAACAAAATCGATTGTTTTTTTTCATTGATGGCCTCTGCAATTTCGTTTAATAAGACGGATGAGAAATGTGACTTGATCAGTCTTCGGCGCTGTTGATCACCCATATCCACCACGAGAATTTCAGGCATTTTTATTCCACTGTAACGCTCGGTCAGGGTTGCAAATCCATATTTGCCCATGCTGGAATTGTAAAAAGTTTCGATAGAGGGCGTAGCAGAACCAAGAAGCACTTTAGCACCATGAAGTGAAGCCAGATAAATGGCGGCATCCCGGGCGTTATAACGCGGACCGGGATCGAATTGTTTATAGCTGGCGTCATGCTCCTCATCAACAATAATCAACCCGAGATTGTCGAATGGTAAAAAGACCGCTGACCGGGGCCCCAGAATAATACCGGGCTGGTAACCGGGCTTATTTGAGTTAAGTCCAAGCCAAACCTCTGCCTGTTCGTTTTTCCCAAAACGAGAATGGTAGATACCCACCCGATCGCCAAAATATTTTTGTAATCGATGAATAATTTGGGTTGTCAGTGCAATTTCGGGCAATAAATAAAGCACTTGCTTTCCTTCGGCCAAAACACGTTCCATTAAACGGATATACACTTCTGTTTTCCCTCCCGAGGTAACTCCGTGCAAAAGAACTACGCGCTGTTCAAGCATTTCTTTAAGAATCATGTTGTAAGCTTCCTGCTGATGCGGACTTAACTGAACCATGTCATCAGGTACTGAAGCAACTTTTTCAATCCGGCTTACTTCCTTCTCCTCCACCACCAGGATTGTTTTTTCAACCAGGGTTTTTAAAATGACCGATGAAACACCAGCTTTGGACAAAAGGACTTGTTGATTTATTTGACTGTTAACACTTAAGGGAAATCCTGCCAAACCAATAAAGGCCATCAACAATTCCAATTGCTTGTGGGCACGTTTTCCTAAATCGTCCATCACCTGACGAAGGCTATCTTCCTCCATGGCCCAATCAGCCAAACGGACCAATTTCTCGATTTTAGGTTTATAAGCCTCCGATAATTCTTCCTCCATCACGATTAGGTGATGCTCAATCATGCTTTTAAGAATTGGGAGAATTTTGGCTATGCCGACCAGGTCGGTCAGCTCTTCGATGGTTAATCTGTTCTTCTGAAGCAATGCTTCGGTAATATGATACTCTGTTGTTCCAAGTGTTTCACGATCAGGTACAAAACCAGGATGTAAAACGACTCTCGACTCACTTGACAATTTAAATACTGCAGGCAGGGCAGCAGCCATCACCTCTCCTTCGGTGCACAGGTAGTATTCCGAAATCCATTGCCAAAACCTAAACTGAATGGGCAATACAAGTGGGTCATTGTCGAGAATGGATAGAATATATTTGGGGATGTGTCCCGTTGGGACATTTTCGTGGATATTTTTGACCAACCCGGCCATCACCCTGCGTTTACCAAACTGAATGGCGACACGTTGCCCGACGGCCAATTCATTATTCAAATCGAAGGGAACCCTGTAGGTGAATGTGCCAGCTACGGGAATCGGCAATAATACCTCTGCAAAAAGTGTTACACGTTCCATCAGGGCAAAGATAGCAATCCTAAGCTCGTTGCCGGATAGGATGAAGATGAAATTCCTGGTCATCTAATTCAAGGAATGCAATGATTTCCACCTAATCACTTTTTCCGCGATGCTTCTAAAATTTCTTACTATGGAGAGTCTCATTTTTTTGATTCATTTCTCCAACAGAATCTTTCCCATCAGGCAAAGCGAACGATGTCCTAAAATAAAGCCTGAAATTTCTCAATAAAAGCTTTCAAATATCCAATCAGAAATCACTTTGTTATCGTGTAATCAATCCTATACCAGGTTAAAACTACCAATGAGTTGGGTGCAGCTATAGTGTGAGTTATTAACATTTTTAAGGAAGGTTTGTTGTTGATAAGTTTAGGTCACCGCCGATACTGAGTATTATATTGCTGTTTATTAACTTTTTACGAATTATTTAAAAATTATTTCCTGTTAAAAACGCAACTTTTTTTTAACAATGTGGTAAAAGGTGGTAAATAATGTCTAATTGTGGTAAATACTTAGTACATTTACGCCATAATTCTTAGTTTTTAATGATCAATATATTAGGGACATACGAGTGTAAACTGGATTTAAAAGGGAGATTGATGTTTCCCGTACAGTTTAAAACGCAGATGGGAGAATCCGTTTCGAAGGGTTTTGTCATAAAGCGCAGCATTTTCAAGAAGTGCCTCGAAGTATTCCCTGTGAGCCATTGGCAGGAAGAAACGGCCCTGGTGAGCAAGCTCAATATGTTTAAAAAGAAAAACGCGGAATTTATTACAAAGTTTATGGCTGGTGTAAAACCCCTTGAGTTGGACGGAACGGGCAGGATGCTTTTACCTAAAGACTTAATGAAATACGGGGGTATTACCAAAGAAGTTGTACTTACATCAGTTGTAAACCGCATCGAAATCTGGGATAAAGAGGCTTATGAAAAGGCAGTCGATTTTGACCCGGATGATTTTGCCGATTTGGCAGAAGAAGTGATGGGTGAGTTAGAAACTGAATAAAGATTACATGTACCACAATCCAGTATTATTAAACGAGAGTATCGAAGGCCTGCGTATAGTGCCGGAGGGAACCTATGTAGATGTAACTTTTGGTGGAGGAGGACATTCGCGTGAAATTCTTTCGAGGCTTACCACGGGGAAGTTAATCGCATTTGACAAGGATCCCGATGCCAAAAACAACCTCATCCGGGATGAGCGTTTTCTGTTCGTAAACAACAATTTCAGTTACCTCACCAACTTTCTAAAACTATATCATGATGAACCGGTAGATGGCATTTTAGCCGATTTAGGCGTTTCTTCTCATCAATTTGATGTGGGTGAGCGTGGTTTTTCAACCCGGTTCGATGCTCCCTTAGATATGCGGATGAACCAAAGTTCTTCTGTCACGGCAGAAGAAATTGTGAATGGATATTCTGAATCGCAATTGAACACCATTTTAAAAGAATATGGTGAACTCAAAAACAGCTATTATATCACGCGTGGTATATTGAAAGCACGCGAACAAAAGAGAATCACAACAACCACAGAACTCACAGAAGTAGTAAAACAGTATTTCCCGGCACATAAACTCAATAAATACCTGGCGATGGTTTTTCAGGCATTGCGAATTGAAGTAAACGATGAGTTGGGAGCATTAAAAACGCTTTTGGAAGATGGATTTAAATCGCTGAAACCAGGAGGCCGGTTTGTGGTGATTTCATACCATTCACTCGAAGACAGGTTGGTAAAGAATTTCTTTAAATCAGGCAATTTTGAAGGCCATCTCGAAAAAGATTTTTTCGGAAATGTGCTGGTCGACATGATCAACATTACCGGAAGACCATTAATTCCTTCAACGGAAGAAATGGAGAAGAATCCTCGTGCCAGAAGTGCCAAGTTACGCATCGCCGAAAAAAAATAACCATGCCAAAATCTAATACCATAAAAATACAGGAGCCGGTTGTTGAAGTCACGCCAAGACCTTCGACAGGAAAACGACGCTTTGGCAAGACGACCAAAGATATTCTGGGTGGTGATTTTCTTTCAGCGAGCAACTTCAGTATGATGCCCTTTTTATTGTTCGTGGCTTTCTTGGCTTTCATCTACATAGCCAATAATTATCTGGCAGAAAACAAAATCCGCGAAATAAACCGTCTTCGCAGAGAGGTGAAAGAGTTGCGTTACGAATACATCAGCGCAAAATCGAAGCTTACTCAAATTGAAAAACAGTCACACATTTCAAAACGCCTCGAAAAAACCGGCATCAAAGAAAACACGGAGCCCGTTAAAACCATCATCATCAACAAAAAAGATTGATCAAAATACATGGATATTAACAAAGACATATTGTGGCGGGTTTATCTGGTTTATTTCGGAGTGCTATTGTTTGGACTGGCCATTGTCGGCAAAATTGTATATATCCAGTTAAAAGAAGGTGAAGAGTTAGCTGAGAAAGCCTTTACACAAGAACTCCAGGTATTTAATATTGAGGCAAACCGGGGCAATATTCTGGCCTCCGACGGAAGTCTGCTGGCTACCTCAGTACCTATTTTTGAAGTACGGTTCGATGCTTCCAATCCGGCCATTTCGTCGGCCACCTTCAACGCCAAGGTAGATTCCATGGCGCAAGGTCTGTCAAAAATTCTTAACAAACCGGCCAGGGACATCAAATCAGACCTTATCAAAGCACGCAAAAAAGGCAACCGTTATTTGCTGATCAGCAGAAAAACAACTTACGATCAATTGAAACAAATTCGGAAACTGCCTGTTTTCAGGGAGGGTAAAAACCGTGGAGGACTGATCACCATTCAGAAAACGCAGAGGGCCCATCCATTTAATGAATTGGCAGCCAGAACTATTGGATATGTCATTAAAGAGGAAAATCTGTTTGTAGGCCTCGAGGGATCCTTTACAGAAATACTAAACGGCAGCGATGGAAAGCAAGTGATGCGCAGAATAAACCAGGGGGATTGGATACCGATTCATGATGAAAATGAAGTTGAACCAATTGATGGATTGGATCTGGTAACCACATTAGATGTCCGCTTGCAGGATGTAGCTGAAAATGCCTTACTTAAAACGCTGCTCGAAAACAGGGCATTTCAGGGATGTGCCGTGGTGATGGAAGTGAAAACAGGAAAAATCCGCGCCAACGCCAACCTGCGTTACGACAGTGTTGACGGTACCTACAAAGAAATTTATAACTATAGTATCGGCGAAAGCATTGAGCCCGGGTCGACGTTTAAACTGGCCTCCATTCTGGCAGCACTCGAAGACAAAAAAGTAAAACTTACCGACAGCCTGGTTACAGGAGATGGATACACCAGCTATTATAACCGCGGCATGCAAGACGTTCATAAAATTGGGAATGGCAGAATCACGGTCCGTGATGCATTTGAATTTTCATCTAACGTAGGAATCTCGAAAATTATCAACAATGCCTACAAGGATGAGCCGTCAAAATTCATCAACAGGCTTTATTCATTTAATCTGAACACACCACTCGATCTTGAAATACAAGGTGAAGGAAAACCAAATATTAAAAATCCTTCCAATAAGAAAACATGGTATGGCACCTCATTGCCCTGGATGTCCATTGGATATGAACTGACTGTTACACCCATGATTACACTTACTTTATATAACTCCATCGCCAACGATGGGGTGATGGTAAAGCCCTATTTTGTAACCGACATTATGGAAGGTGGCGTTTCGAAAAAGCATTTTGAAATTCAAGTCCTGAATCCAAAAGTGGTTTCTGAATCGACACTTCTGTCGGCACGTTCCTTACTCGAAGGAGTAGTTGAACGTGGAACAGGAAAAATCATTTTTAAAGATTGCCCTTATAAAGTCGCCGGGAAAACAGGCACTGCCCAAATAGCTGTCCAGGGTAAGTACAACAAAAAAAATTACAATGCCACGTTTGTGGGCTATTTCCCGGCCGACAACCCGGTATATTCATGCATTGTTGTGGTCAACAACCCTTCTGCCGGAAAATACTACGGAGGAAGTGTTGCCGCACCCATATTTAAAGAAATAGCCGACAACATCTTCGCCACCTCCATTTCGCTGGAATTAGCCAACACGCAACCAATAGACAGTATCACCAATGCATTTGTGAAAAGACCCTTGCATTTTAAAGACCTTTCCATGATTTACAACAGTCTGAACATCCCGTTTTTGGACAGCATGGGTGACGAAGAGTGGGTTGTTACCATGCAAAAAAAAGGCATGACCGAGTTTAACGCGGTAAGATTTTCAGGGAAAACGGTACCGAATGTAAAAGGCATGAAAGCTAAAGACGCGGTGTATCTGCTCGAAAATATGGGTATTGGTATAACCCTTTCGGGTAGGGGTGTTGTCAGGTCGCAGTCAATAAATTCCGGCAGTTCCATCACACCCAACATGCGCATTAATCTTGAATTATCAAATATCTAACTAAATGAGCGAGTTACAAGACATAATCTACGCATGCGGGGTGATGGAAACCAAAGGCTTCCTGAATGTCCAAATCAGCAGCATTGCTTTCGACTCGAGAAAAGTAATGCCCGGTGCTGCGTTTGTGGCTGTTGCAGGAACTCATGTAGATGGTCATCAGTTTATTGAGAAAGCCATTCTATCCGGTGCAAAAGCCATTGTATGTGGCTATTTCCCCGAAAAGTTACATCCTGACATTACCTACATTCGTGTTCAGAAGCCTTCCTTTGCCTTAGGCATGATGGCCTCCAATTTCTTCAACAATCCATCCAAAAGACTGCACCTGGTTGGCATCACAGGTACCAATGGCAAAACCACGATCGCCACCTTATTGTATCATCTTTTCACCCTGCTTGGTTTTAAATCAGGATTGATGTCGACCATAGCCAACAAAATTGGCGACCGCGAACTATCCTCCACGCATACAACGCCCGATGCAGTTACAATAAATGAATTGCTTAACGAGATGGTGGATGCAGGTTGTGAATACGTGTTTATGGAGGTAAGCTCGCACGCCATCGACCAGGAAAGAATAGCTGGGCTGCACTTTGCAGGAGGTGTTTTTACCAACCTCACTCACGATCATTTGGATTATCATCTCACCTTTAAAGCCTATCTGGAAGCCAAAAAACAATTTTTCGATCAATTGCCATCGTCCTCATTTGCTTTATCAAACGCCGACGATAAAAACGGAAAAATCATGCTCCAGAATACCAAAGCAAAAAAAATGTTCTACGGCATTAAAACCCCGGCTGATTTTAAAGGCAGGGCCATGGAAAATCACATGGATGGCATGCTCCTCAAAATTGATGGAAATGAAGTGTATTCACTCTTATCCGGAGATTTTAATTGTTACAACCTATTGGCCATTTATGGAACAGCCCTATTGTTGAATCAATCAAAGGAGGAAGTACTGATAGAATTAAGCAGGCTGAAGAGTGCAGAAGGCAGGTTTGAAGTGCTGAAATCAGCTAACAACATCACCATTATTATTGACTATGCACACACGCCGGACGCATTGGAAAATGTGCTGAACACCATCAATGCAATGCGCACACGCAACGAGCAGCTCATTACTGTTACGGGCGCAGGTGGTGACCGCGATAAAACCAAACGTCCCATCATGGCGGGCATTGCCTCCAGGTTAAGCACCAAAGTCATCCTCACCAGCGACAATCCGCGCACCGAAGACCCGGACCAAATTCTAAATGAGATGCTGGCCGGCATCGATGCTTCAAAAAAGCAAAAAACCATGGTGATCGTCAACAGAAAGGAAGCCATTAAAACTGCCTGGAATTTGGCACAACCGGGAGATTTGATTTTAGTAGCCGGAAAAGGTCATGAAAAATATCAGGAGATAAATGGGATTCGCCATCATTTTGATGATAAAGAAATTATAGAAGAACTAATGAAGGGAAACTAGCTATGTTATATTCATTATTTCAATATTTAGACAACACCTTTAATATCCCCGGAGCGGGAGTATTTGCTTATTTGTCGTTTAGAGGCGCCATGGCATTGATTACTTCATTGGTAATCAGCTTGCTGTTTGGAAATCGCTGGATCTCGTTTCTCAACCGGAAACAGGTTGGCGAAACCATCCGAGATTTGGGTCTTGAAGGACAGTTGGAGAAACAAGGAACACCCACCATGGGAGGACTGATCATCCTGGCTTCCATATTGGTACCTGCTTTATTATTTGCCGATCTGTCAAACATTTACATCCTTCTGATGTTGTTTACAACGGTTTGGCTCGGAGCCATTGGCTTTACTGATGACTACATCAAAGTATTTAAAAAGGACAAAACAGGATTAAAAGGTATTTACAAAATTATTGGACAGGTAGTGCTTGGGCTCATTGTGGGATTGGTGATGTATTTTAACCCACAGGTTATTGTACGCGAAAAAACAAAACCTGCTTCAGAAATATACATTACGCTTGAGCAGACCGGACCTGCCTCCAAGTTTACTTACGAGCAACTCCAGAGCACTAAAACGACCATTCCCTTTGTTAAAAACAATGAATTCGACTATGCCAGTTTGCTTAGTTGGTTGGGAACAGGTTACGAAAAATGGGCTTTTCTTATTTTTATTCCATTGGTCATATTTATCATTGTGTCGGTTTCAAATGGAGCCAACCTGACTGATGGAATGGATGGTCTGGCAGCGGGCACATCGGCAGTAATTGGGTTAACCCTTGGCTTGCTGGCCTGGGTATCGGGTAACATCATCTTCGCCGATTACCTGAACATCATGTACCTGCCCAATGTGGGCGAACTCACTATTTACATCGCTGCTTTTGTAGGAGCCACGGTAGGTTTTCTTTGGTTTAATACCTATCCTGCACAGGTATTTATGGGCGATACGGGCAGTTTATCCATTGGTGGCATCATCGCTGTGTTTGCCATCATCATTCGAAAAGAATTACTTATCCCCATCCTTTGCGGGATTTTTGTTGCAGAAAGCCTTTCGGTCATCCTTCAGGTAAGCTATTTCAAACACACGAAGAAGAAATATGGTGAAGGCCGACGGATTTTCAAGATGTCGCCTTTGCATCATCATTTTCAAAAATTAGGATACCCTGAGCCTAAAATTGTTCAACGGTTTTTAATCATTGGAATTTTTTTGGCAGTACTCACGATTATCACATTAAAACTCAGATAGCAATCAACCACGAATGCAGAACGATCAAAAAATAGTAATTCTGGGCGCCGGCGAAAGCGGGGTGGGCGCTGCCATACTTGCTAAAAAACAGGGTCTTGATGTATTGGTGAGCGACAACCGGAACGTGAGTGAGAAATACCGTCAAATCTTGCTAAAACATCAAATTGAATTTGAAGAAAACGGACACCGGCCTCATAGGATACTCCAGGCCACTGAAGTGGTTAAGAGCCCCGGCATTCCGGATAATATACCGATAATCAAAGCCATTCGCGAGAAAAAGATTCCCATCATTTCTGAAATCGAGTTTGCTTCACGTTATACCAATGCCAAACTCATTTGTGTTACCGGCAGCAATGGAAAAACAACCACCACGCTCTTGTTGTATCACATCTTAAAAAATGGCGGGCTCAACGTAGGTTTGGCAGGCAATATCGGACAAAGTTTTGCCTGGCAAGTGGCCGAAAACCAGTTTGATGTATATGTGCTTGAAATAAGCAGCTTTCAGTTGGACGGCATGGTAAAGTTCAGAGCCAACATTGCCATTATCACCAACATTACACCCGATCATCTCGACAGGTATGAAAATAACTTCGCGTTATACACTGCCTCCAAACTCAGGATTCTACAAAACCAACAACCGGAAGATGCCATTATTTACTGTGCAGACGATCCTGTGTTAAACCGGGAACTAAGCAACAGAAAATGTGTGGCTCAATTAATCCCTTTCACGCTTAAAACCAATCCGTTAAAAAACGGTGCCTTTATTAAAGAGAATAAAATAATCATCAAATATCATAAAACCCAAGTGAGTATGACACTAGAACAATTGGCATTACAGGGAAAACACAATACCTACAACTCAATGGCAGCAGGAGTTGCCTCCAAGCTGATGGACATCAGGAATGAAACCCTGAAACTTAGCCTGTCTGATTATCACAACATTGCCCATCGACTTGAATATGTTTCAAGTGTTCATGGTATTTCCTTTATCAACGACTCAAAGGCCACCAATGTAAATGCTACCTGGTATGCACTGGAATATGTCGACCGGCCTACAGTTTGGATCGTAGGGGGTGTTGATAAAGGCAACGATTACAGTGCCCTCCTGAATCTTGTAAAAGAGAAAGTGAAAGCCATCATTTGTCTTGGACTTGACAACCGGGCTATTCATGCCGCCTTTGGAGATATCGTACCCTACATTGTGGATACTGAATCGGCCGAAGAAGCTGTTGCTGAAGCATATCAAATTGCTTCAAAAGGAGACATTGTCTTGCTATCGCCCGCTTGCGCGAGTTTCGACCTTTTTGAAAATTATGAAGCCCGGGGTAACCAGTTTAAAAAAGCAGTGAATAAATTATAACATGAGATCGAAATTTGGAAAAATAAAAGGGGATCGTGTTATCTGGGTAATCGTTTTTTTACTCAGTTTACTGTCATTTTTGGCTGTGTACAGCTCAACCGGCACACTGGCCTACAAATACCAGGGAGGCAATACCGAATACTATATGTTTAAACATGCCCTGATATTGTTATTTGGCCTGCTCTTCATGTATCTGGCACATCGGTTAAAATACACTTATTATTCTCGGATTTTCCAAGTAGCCTTGTACGTAGCCATACCGCTGCTACTTCTCACGCTGCTCTTTGGCCTCAACTTAAATGATGCCAAAAGGGTTTTGCCCTTGCCCTTTGGTCTCACGTTTCAGACCTCCGACCTGGCAAAGATTACCTTGATTGTTTACCTGGCACGCATGCTGAGTAAGAAACAAGAAGATATCAAAGACTTTAAATCTGCTTTCCTGCCTTTGATGCTTCCGGTAATCCTTGTTACAGGGCTCATCTTTGTGGCTAATTTTTCGACCGCGGCTTTGTTGTTTGTCACAAGTCTGGTTCTGATATTTATAGGAGGCGTTAAAATAAAGTACATACTGGGGATGATCGGGATTGGCCTGGTGGTGATGTCCATTGGAATAGCCATCCTATTCGCCCTTCCCGAAGGACAACAGGGACGGGTTGGCACCTGGAAAAATCGCATTACCTCCTATATTGATGGCAGCAGCGGTGAAAACTACCAACTCGATCAAGCCAAGATAGCCATTGCCACTGGTGGAATATTTGGTAAGATGCCAGGCAACAGTACCCAACGAAATTTTTTGCCCCACCCCTATTCAGACTTTATATTTGCCATTATTGTGGAAGAATATGGTTTGGTTGGTGGTAGCTTTGTTGTATTACTCTACTTGATTTTATTTTTCAGATCTGTAAAAATTGTCACCAAAGCGCCCGGTACTTTTGGAGCGTTTCTCACCATCGGTGTGGGATTTTCTTTGGTCTTCCAGGCCATGATCAACATGGGAGTGGCCGTGGGGCTGCTTCCTACTACCGGACAACCTCTACCCTTGATCAGTATGGGAGGAACTTCCATCTGGTTCACCAGTTTAGCCATTGGCATCATACTGAGCGTGAGTAAAGAAAATGACCAAATAGCTGCGGACGCACTTGTTCAACCTGTCAATCAAACAGTTAATGGATAAAAGGAAATACCATATCATGCTAAGTGGCGGAGGAACAGGAGGTCATATTTTTCCTGCTATTGCCATCGCAGACGCGCTAAGAAAGAGGTTGCCTGAGGCTGAATTTCTTTTTGTTGGTGCTTCCGGGCGCATGGAAATGGAAAAAGTCCCAAATGCCGGGTATCCCATTATTGGCTTATGGATAAGCGGATTGCAACGAAAATTGACTTTCAGCAACCTCCTGTTTCCATTGAAACTGATGATAAGCACATTAAAAATTGGAGGCATCATCAAACGGTTTAATCCTGACGTGGTGATAGGTACGGGGGGATATGCCAGCGGGGTCCTGCTGCGTGCGGCTTCCAAGAAAAATATACCTACCCTCATTCTGGAACAGAACTCATATCCCGGACTAACCAACAAGATACTTTCACGAACTGTTGACTCCATCTGTGTGGCCTATCCTGATATGGAACGTTACTTTCCGCAAAATAAAATTACGATCACAGGCAGCCCCATCCGCAAGGAAATCATGCTAATGAAGGCTGGCAGGGAAGAGGCCTGTTTATATTTCGGATTTAAACCGGAAATTCCAGTGGTGCTTATTATTGGCGGAAGCCAGGGAGCACAGAAAATCAACATGGCCATCGCTCATAACTTACCACTGTTACTTAAGAATGACATTCAAATTCTTTGGCAAACAGGGAAAAGCGGTTATAAAGAAGCCCTTGATACAGCCACTGATGTTGACAGTCAGAAACGCGTTGTCGTAAAAGACTTTATTAAACGCATGGATCTGGCCTATGCCAGCTGCGATTTGATTGTTTCCCGTGCAGGCGCCATTTCCATTGCTGAGATTGTCGCCGTTAAAAAACCTGCCATTTTCATTCCGTTGCCCAGCGCAGCTGAGGATCACCAAACACGAAATGCACAGACTTTAGTGGATCAAAATGCCGGCATATTGGTGAAAGAATCAGCCGCTAATGAATTGATTGCTACTGAAATAATCAGGCTAATGAAGCATGTGGATGAGCGGATGAAAATGACCAAAAATCTGGCCCATTTTGATCATACAAATGCCACACAATCAATAGTAGACCAAGTGATTTCACTCATCCAAAAAACAGAAAAATGACCAGGGTAGTACGACATATCTATTTTCTGGGCATTGGCGGCATCGGCATGAGTGCACTGGCAAGGTATTTCAAACATTTGGGCTACCTGGTTTCGGGCTACGACCTGACCCCGTCGATCCTTACGAAACAACTGGAAGCCGAAGGGCTGGAAATTCATTACCAGGAAGATGTCAACAGAATTCCTTCGAACCCGGAGATGGTGGTTTACACTCCCGCCATACCCCCCGATAATGCCGAATTGGTTTTCTGCCGTAAGTCAGGAATGCCTTTGATCAAAAGGGCCGCCCTATTGGGTAAAATAAGTCAGGAGTATACCACCATTGCCATCGCCGGTACACATGGAAAAACCAGTATCACCGCATTGGTGGCTCATTTATTGCATCATGCGGGGAGAAATACAACTGCTTTTATAGGCGGCATTGCCAAAAATTATCAAACCAATCTGATTCTATCTGACAAAACCGAATTCTTTGTTGTTGAAGCCGACGAATTCGACCATTCGTTTTTAATGCTTCACCCGACTATTGCAGTCATCAGTTCAATGGATGCCGACCACCTGGATATCTACGAAAACCATGCAGCCCTGATTCTGGCATTTTTGCAATTTTCACGGCAGGTAAGCCCTGATGGAACGCTTATATTTCAATCAAGGCTTAAATCACATTTTGCTCACTTCAACAGGTGCCTGAGTTATGGAATTGATAATCAAGCCGACATACAGGCCACCCACGTTCGTATCCGTGACCATCGATTTGTTTTTGATATCAAACATGCTGATATAAAAATCAACGACATTTGCTTGCAGGTTCCCGGCGCCCATTTCATCGAAAACGCGCTGGCCGCGGTGGGTGTAGCCTTGCAACTTGGCTTAAATGCCGAAGAAATTAAAAACGGGTTGAATACTTTCACGGGAGTTGAACGCAGGTTCGATATCAGGATCAACACCGATGGGCTTGTATATATTGATGACTACGCCCATCATCCCGAAGAAATCAGGTCGACCATCGCCGCCATTAAAACCCTTTACGACAATAAAAAGATACTGGGGATTTTCCAACCCCACCTTTTTAGTCGTACGCGGGATTTTGCCAAAGAGTTTGCCAAATCGCTTGAACCACTTGATACGGTTGTGCTTCTGGACATCTATCCTGCAAGGGAAAAGCCCATTGCCGGAATCACTTCAAAGAATATTCTGAAGGAGATGAATCACAAGGATAAAAGCCTGATTGCAAAAGACGATCTCTTTGATTTTATTAAAACCCATGATTTCGATGTTTTGCTAACCATGGGGGCCGGTGATATAGGACAGTTGGTTACACCCATCGAACAAATACTAAAACCATGCTAAAAAAACTACTCTCCATATCGGTAGTTGTGCTCCTTATTGGCGGGATGTTGGCTTTAGTCGGGGCAAGCTACATGAAGCGATCGAATCAAAAAGTCAACAAGTTGGTTGTAAGGGTATGCGGAAACGATGGTAAAGGGTTTCTAAAGAAAGAGGATTTGGAAAAGACAATCAATACCGAAGGCGCTTTGCTGAATTATCGCCTGGCAGATTTTAGTGAAAAATCCATCGAAAAAAAGTTGAAATCAAACCCATATATTGATCGTGTTGATTGTTATTTGGGTTTAGAGGGAGAAGTGTTTGTCAACGTGAAAGAAAGAATCCCCGTAGTTCGGGTTTACGAAAAAAACAACCAGAGTTACTATTTGGACGAAAACGGCATTCTTTTCCCGATCGGCAAGAATTACGCACCGCGTGTGATGATCGCGAATGGCTATCTTGGCGATCTCAAACAGAAACAATTGAACACTGTATACGACAGTGCTTATTTCAACACTCCGCTTTACGACTTGTTTACTCTGGTCAGTTACATCCGTAAAGATGCATTTTTAAATGCTCAAATCGCGCAGTTATATTACAACAGTATTGGTGAATGGGAACTGGTTCCTGAACTTGGCGATCATATCATCAAATTTGGCAGCATGGCCAACATGGATCAAAAATTTGAGAACCTGAGGGCTTTCTATCAGGAACTAAGCCTGCGAAGCGGATGGAATGACTACCAGATCATAAATTTAACATTTAACAACCAGATAGTTTGCACAAAAAAATAATCATATGGAATCTGAAATTATCGTCGGTCTCGACATAGGAACTACCAAAATCGCCTGTATTGTAGGGCGGAGAAACGAATACGGGAAAATTGAGATTCTCGGTTATGGGAAAGCCGAATCCATCGGGGTAAAACGAGGGGTTGTTGCCAATATCGAAAACACGGTACAGTCCATTCGTAAGGCAGTGGAGGCGGCAGAAGAGAAATCGGGCGTTTCGATAAAATATGTGAACGTCGGCATAGCAGGGCAACACATTAAGAGTTACCAACACCGAGGCAACATCATGCGCGAAGATCCTGAGAAGGAAATTAACACCAATGAAATTGATCGGCTGAATCAAAACATGTATAAACTTAACATGTCGCCCGGTGAAGAAATCATTGATGTCATCGCGCAGGAATATATCATCGACAACGAAGGAGGCGTGAGACAACCTGTTGGCATGTTGGGAAGTACGTTAGAAGCCAATTTCCACATCATTATCGGGCAGACTGCTGCGGCCAAAAATATTTATAAATGCATTAAGAAGGCAGGACTCGAAATGGTTAATTTGATTCTGGAACCGATTGCTTCGGCAGAAGCGGTGTTGAGTGAAGAAGAAAAGGAGGCCGGCGTAGTTTTGGTGGATATCGGCGGCGGAACCACCGATCTGGCTATTTTTCAGGACAATATCATCAGGCACACCGCCGTGATCCCCTTTGGTGGTGATATAGTGACCGAGGATGTTAAAGAAGGATGTACGATTATAAAAAAACATGCCGAAGAGCTTAAAGTAAAATTTGGATCGGCCCTGGCCAGCGAAAACCGGGATGATGAAGTAGTGGCCATTCCCGGATTACGTGGCAGGTCGCCAAAAGAAATTACGCTTAAAAACCTGGCTTTTATCATCCAGGCGCGCATGGAAGAAATCATTGAACATGTATATTTTGAAATCAAAAACTCAGGTTTTGAAAAAAAACTGATTGCAGGTATCGTACTCACCGGAGGAGGCGCGCAACTTAAACACATCGACCAACTAACAGAATTTACCACCGGAATGGATACACGTATTGGCTATCCAAATGAGCATCTGGCCAACGATGTAGCAGATGAAATGGCCATCCCCATGTACGCCACCGGAATTGGATTGGTTATTGAAGGAATCAGGCGCTACGACTATGAAAAAAGAAAAGAAGGCGACCTGATTACACCTGAGGAGGTGCCCGATGAAAAAAAGGGCAAAAAGAAGGAAAAACCCAAAATGCCAAAAACAGATTCCGGTACTTCCCGTTTTTTAAACACCATTAAGGATTGGTTTGAAAATGATACGTCGGCCTAAGCAATTAACTTTCGTTTGTTAAAAACTACTGAACGATGTATTACCCGTCAATTTTGAATAAACTATTTTTATAACACTATTAATTCTAATCTTATATGATTACTTTTCAACCAAAGCAACATCCGTCCATCATTAAAGTCCTGGGTGTGGGCGGTGGTGGATCAAATGCTGTAAACCACATGTTTAAACAAGGTATTACAGGAGTTGAGTTCGCAATCTGCAACACCGATGTACAGGCGCTGGAGTCGAGTCCCGTGCCTATAAAAATTGAAATTGGTAACAAGAACGGACTGGGTGCAGGAGCGAATCCGGAAGTAGGCAAATTGGCAGCAGAAGGCTCTCTTGATAAAATAAAGGAGTTGCTATCGGATGAAACCACACAAATGCTGTTTATTACAGCAGGAATGGGCGGTGGTACCGGAACAGGAGCGGCGCCGGTAATTGCCAAGCTGGCACGCGAAATGGGGATTCTAACGGTAGGTATTGTGACCTTACCTTTCAATTTCGAGGGCCGCAAACGCCGTAAACAGGCCGAACTGGGTATTGCCGAAATTAAGAAATACGTGGATTCGTTATTAGTTATCAGCAATGATAAGCTTCGACAACAATTCGGCGATCTCATTCTTTCAGATGCCTTTGCCAAAGCCGACAATGTATTAACAACTGCCGCAAAAGGTATTGCCGAACTCATCACGGTTACCGGATATGTGAATGTTGACTTTGAAGATGTTAAAACAGTAATAAAAGATAGCGGTAAGGCCATCATGGGTTCGGCCAGGGCCGAAGGCGAAGATCGTGCCATCAGGGCTATTGAACAAGCCATGAATTCACCATTGCTCAACGACAATGAGGTGAAGGGCGCTACAGACATCTTACTGTACATTATGACCGGAACCAAAGACATCCGCATGGATGAGATAACCGAAATCACCGAATACGTTCAAAAAGAAAGCGGTGAAGACGCCGACATTATTTGGGGTACCGGTTCAGATGAAACGCTGGGTGAAGCCATTGGTATCACCATAATAGCCACCGGTTTCGAAAACACAAAACCTCAGGTGGAAGCAGAACACACGGTGATTGGGACCATTGGACAAAATCGACTGTCGTTCAACGTAAAACCACCACAACCACTACAACAAACAATATTTACAGAAGACAATACAGAGGTTGAATCGGAGATCAAACTGGTAAAAAAAATCAATCCATTAGCCGAAACAAAAACTGAACCCACCATTGAGGCACCCACCCAAAAAGTTGTTCATAACATGGACCTTTCAACCTCAGCTGAAAAGGCCCCGGAGAGCACCATGTCCACCTCAATCAAAAATCCCATCAATTTAATCCGCCAGAGTCCGAATCCATATTTAAGTGTAGGCCATACCATTTCTTCATTACCAGAAAAAGAAGCTGAGAAAATCATCGAGCACGCTCCCTCACCAAATGAAGATGAAGAAAATATTTCAAAAAATGCCAATGAGCGAATTAACAAACTTAAAAATCTAAGTATCAATTTACGCTCACCTGAAAAATTAGCCGAATTGGAAAACCAACCGGCCTATCTGCGTAAAAAAGTTGAACTGGGCGAAACTATCCATTCATCTGAATCCAATGTATCAAGGTACACACTCGGTGAAGACGGGAAAAACCAACCCGTCATCAAATCTGACAACTCGTTTCTTCACGACAACGTTGATTAACACCTTTAAGGCACTAAAATGAATCTTGAAATACTCATAAACAATGACATCAAAGTGGCCATGTTTGCTAAAGACAAACGCAAATTGGATGCGCTACGTGCCATCAAAGCCGAATTGCTTCTGTTAAAAACAGGGAAAGATGTGACCAGCGGTGAAATCCCGGAAACGCTTGAAATAAAACTTCTACAAAAGTTGGTAAAACAACGCAAGGAGGCTGCCATCATCTATAAGGAGCAAAACCGACCTGATTTGGAAGAAGATGAATTGTATCAAACCACCATTATTGAGGCCTACCTGCCGGCGCAATTAACCACGCAGGAAGTGGAAGAACTTGTAGCTCTCATCATAAAAGAAACCGGGGCCAACTCTATAAAAGACATGGGTAAAGTAATGGGTGCTGCCTCAGCCAGGCTTGAAGGAAAGGCCGACAACAAAACCATCTCGGGAATTGTAAAGAAACTGTTGAGTTAAAAATCAGCATCGCATAAAAAAAGCCCGGTTGAAGCCGGGCCTTTTTTATCACTGGAAGGTCTACGCTCCCAATGCAAATCTTTTGAAATCAGTTACAGTTAAACCTTTTTCGGTATCAGTCAGGTATTCTGCAACACTTTTCTTGGCATCCTTGATAAATGTTTGGTTGAGTAAGGTGTTTTCTTTGTAAAACTTATTCAGTTTACCCAAAGCAATTTTTTCAAGCATTTCCTCAGCTTTACCTTCCTGACGGGCCTGATCTTTTCCAATCTCAATTTCGCGGTCGATTACATCCTGGGTCACATCACCTTTGTCGAGTGCGATAGGCGACATAGCCGCTGCCTGCATGGCCACATCTTTTCCGGCCTGTGCAAGTTGCTGACCAGCTTTGTTAAAAGCGACGATGGTAGCAATTCTGTTTCCGGGATGAATGTACGCGTAGGTACTTTCGCCAGTAACGCAGGCATATTTACCAATTTCGATTTTTTCTCCAATAACGCCGGTCTGGTCCACAATGGTTTCGCCAACGGTGCGACCGTTTAACGACATGGCTGACAATTCATCAGCAGTTTTGGCCTTGTTTTCAACAGCCACATTTAAAACAGATTGTACGTATCCAATGAAATCGGCATTCTTTGCAACAAAGTCCGTTTCGCAATTGATCATCACGATTCCGGTGAATTTACCATCAGCAGAGGTTTTCGCCAGTACAACACCTTCAGAGGCACTACGGTCAGCACGATTTGCGGCCACTTTTTGTCCTTTTTTACGCAACACGTCGATGGCGTTTTCCATATTGCCTTCAGCTTCAATCAAAGCTTTCTTGCAATCCATCATACCTGCACCCGTTACTTTTCTTAATTCATTTACCTGTTGGGCAGTAATATTCATGATTAATTTTTTTCAGAAGATTTTTATTTCTAATTCTTTGTAATTTCTTTGCGCTTCCGTTTTGGTTTGGCGACTTCTTTTACTCCTAACTTGGCTTTCCTTTCAGCATTCTTATCTGCTTCTTCTTCAGCTACCTTTAGGTTATCAGATTTTGATTTCAGGTCATCATCCTGCATATCATCCAATTCACTATCAGCTTCATCCTGTTTGTCTCTGATCAATCGTCTTTCGTTCAAACCTTCAATAATTGACTGGATAACGGCATCTAAAATAATAAATATTGATTTTGAAGCATCATCGTTTGCAGGAATAGGGAAATCCACCAGGTTTGGATCGGTATTGGTATCCACCATGGCAAATACAGGGATGTTTAATTTGCGGGCCTCAGCTACAGCAATTTTCTCTTTGTTGATATCTACAACAAAGATGGCAGCCGGAAGTCGGCTCATATCCGCTATGCTTCCTAAGTTTTTCTCAAGTTTGGCACGTTCGCGGGTAATTTGCAGGCGTTCTCTTTTCGATAAGTTCCCCCATGAACTGGTGGTAACCATCTTGTCGATATTCGACATTTTACGTACTGCTTTGCGGATGGTAGCAAAGTTGGTTAACATACCACCGGGCCAACGTTCAGTAACGTAGGGCATGTTGATATTTTTAACCATTTCAGAAACAATTACTTTGGCTTGTTTTTTTGTGGCCACAAAAAGTATTCTGCGTCCTGAAATAGCCATTTGTTTGAGGGCGTTCTGAGCTTCCTCAAGTTTTGCCTGTGTTTTGTACAGGTCAATAATATGAATTCCATTGCGCTCCATAAAAATATAAGGAGCCATTGCCGGATTCCATTTTCTTTTCAGGTGACCAAAATGTACACCTGCATCGAGTAATTCGTCGAAACTAACTTTTGCCATGTTGATTATTTTTGTTTACATTCTCTAAACTCAACTGCTGAATAGTCCTGTATTATGAAAAGGAATTTCAACAATTTGGATACTAAACACATTCCGTGGTAATTGAAATCTATCGTTTACTAAACTGGAATTTCTTACGTGCTTTAGGCTGGCCGGGTTTTTTACGTTCAACCATACGTGGGTCTCTCTTCATCAATCCGTTTTTCTTCAAAATCGGACGATATTCAGGATTAAGTTTGACGAGTGCCCGGGCAATACCTAAACGCAAGGCTTCGGCCTGACCGGTAATACCACCGCCATCCAGATTTGCTTTGATGTCGAACTTACCTAAATTTTCGGTCAGTTGAAAAGGTTGTTCAACAACATAATGCAAAATAGCTGTAGGGAAAAATTCTTTATAATCACGCTTGTTAATGGTGATTTTCCCGGTGCCTTCCTGAAGATAAACCCTGGCTACTGCAGTTTTTCTCCTGCCTAATGAATTAATGACTTCCATAGGTTTTTTATCTGATTGTATTAATATTTATTTTCTTTGGTTTCTGGGCTTCCTGCTTGTGTTCACTTCCAACATAAACATACAGGTTGCGGTAAAGTTGGGCACCCAACTTATTTTTTGGCAACATCCCTTTAATGGCCTTTTCCACGATCATTTGAGGCTTTGTCGCCAGTATTTCACGCGCGGTTTTCGACCGTTGGCCACCAGGATATCCACTGTGGCGAATATATTCTTTAGCGTTGAGTTTATCACCTGTTAACCTGATTTTCTCAGCGTTAATAATTACCACATTGTCGCCACAATCCACATGAGGAGTGAAATTTGGCTTGAGCTTCCCGCGTAGCAGTTTGGCAACATTACTGGCCAAGCGACCCAGTACTTCATTCTCAGCATCAATCAACACCCACTCCTTGGTAACGGTGTTTGAATTGGCACTAACTGTTTTATAACTTAATGTATCCATCTAATTAATTGTTTCTTAAGCCGTTTAATCAAAAGCCTTGAAAATTGGGGTGCAAAAATAGAAACTATTTCACTAACTACCAAATTTGTAAACATTTATTTGTGAATAAAGTTTACAAACTTCCTTCGAACTGAAGTTTGGCAGGCTGCCTCGAAATTCGGTGCAAAAGTACATAATTAGCAGGTATAAAAATCATTCACAAAAAAATAATAACTTCGTCACATTAGATTATCGCGAAATAAAGTATTAATTTTGCAGCCTTTGTTGTTAAGGCAACTAATTGATTCAAATCACATACTAATATAGGAATGGATTATAACACAACCCGCGAACACATGATAATCCCCGAATACGGCCGGAATATCCAAAAAATGATTGAATACACCGTTGGCATTGAAGATCGTGAAAAACGCAATAAGTCGGCTCAATTTGTAGTGCGTGTTATGGGTCAGATGAATCCTGACATCAAAGAATCGAGTGATTATATTCAAACCCTGTGGGATCACATGCACATGATTGCCGATTTCAAACTTGATGTCGACAGCCCTTATCCAAAGCCTGTGAAAGAAAACCTGATGCGTAAACCGGACAGGATTGAATACAGCGACAAAAAAATAAGCCTGAGGCACTATGGAAAAACCATCGAAAATATTATTGCCAAAAGCAACGAATTTGAAGATGGCGAAGAAAAAGACGCGTTGATATTATCAATCGCCAATTACTTAAAACGTTCGTACCTTACCTGGAACAGAGAATCGGTAAGCGATGCCACCATTGCAAAACACCTGGAAGAAATGTCAGACGGCAAACTGATTTTTAATCAACTGACCCCATTGATTAGTGTGAGCGAAGTGGTTGTAAAAAACAAACCTGTCAATAAAATGAAGAAGAAACCACAAAAAGGTTTTGGAAGCAACACCAAAAAAAAATACACCAAATAGGTACCCCTTCGAACCAATCGTTCCGGCATTTGCCTGAATAAATAAATAATTGAAAAAAAACAGTCCCTATGTGGCTGTTTTTTTGTTATTTTACAACCTGTCGATTAAGCCGGCACAGCTTTCTTGTCATCCAAAAACCTGTTTGCAGCTTGAGTTGACGTCTTTACTTTGGTCGTTTAAGATTTGTGTACTATGACATCATTTAAAATAACTGGCGGAAAAAGACTTTCCGGAGAAATCATTCCCCAGGGAGCGAAAAACGAGGCTTTACAGATCCTTTGTGCTGTTTTACTTACCGATGAGGAAGTCCATCTGCATAACGTGCCCGATATCAGTGATGTGAACAGACTGATAGAATTGCTCGCCGGACTTGGAGTGGATGTAACAAAAACCGATGGTTCCTCTTGGTTGTTTAAGGCGGCCCGTGTTAACATGGATTACCTCGAAACGGAAGACTTTTATAAAAAAGCCACCTCAATCCGTGGAAGCGTGATGCTTCTGGGACCCTTGCTTGCCCGGTTCGGAAAAGGAACCTTGCCTCAACCTGGCGGCGATAAAATCGGCAGAAGGCGGCTTGACACCCATTTTGTTGGCCTGCAAAAATTGGGAACAACCTTTTTATACCATCCTGACAAAAAAAGCTATGAGGTAACAGCCAAACAACTTGTGGGGGATTATATGTTACTCGAGGAAGCCTCTGTTACCGGAACAGCCAATATCCTGATGGCAGCCGTGAGGGCTCAAGGGACAACCACCATTTTTAACGCGGCATGCGAACCCTATCTGGTTCAGTTGTGCAAGATGCTGAACAACATGGGGGCAGACATCGCAGGAATAGGCAGCAATTTACTTACCATCCATGGTGTAAACAGGCTTCATGGCACCAATCACACCATGCTTGCCGACATGATTGAGGTGGGTAGTTTTATTGGCTTGGCCGCCATGACAAGGTCGGAGATCACCATTAAAAATGTACAACTTGAGAACCTGGGTCTCATACCAACCACTTTTCGCAGGTTGGGCATCACCATTGAACAAAAAGGCAACGACATCCTGGTGCCCAAACACGAACATTACGCCATCGAGACATTTATCGATGGATCGATCATGAATATTGCGGATGCACCCTGGCCCGGGTTCACACCCGATTTAATCAGCATTGTACTGGTCATTGCCATCCAGGCAGAAGGCAGCGTGTTGATTCATCAAAAGATGTTTGAAAGCCGCTTGTTTTTTGTTGATAAACTAATCGATATGGGAGCCCGGATTATCCTCTGCGACCCGCACCGTGCCACGGTAATCGGCTTAAATCATTCCACCCCTTTACGCGGCATCCGAATGAGTTCGCCCGACATCAGGGCAGGGGTAGCCTTGCTGATCGCCGCCTTGTCGGCCCAAGGCACCAGCATCATCGACAACATTGAACAAATCGACCGGGGATACCAGAATATTGAAGGTCGGTTGCAGCAACTGGGAGCGCTGATAGAGCGGATATAACGGACTATCTGCTGTGAGCTGCGCTCACAGCAAGTGGATGACGCCCCTTTGAGGCTTTGGTATCGTTAGTGATTTTGAAACAGACAAGCACCAACGGTGCGCAATTTATCAATTCTTGAGCACCGCTCCAGATACTCCCCCAGCTGGCCCGCTCTTTGCACCTGACTACAAAAAAAAAGGCCCCCTTTCGGGAGCCTTCTCATTATTGTAACAATTAAAGATTATTCAACTATCATTTTACGGGTTACTTTGCTTTCGCCTGCAGTAATGGTGTAGAAATAAACACCGGTATTGAGCTGACTTGCATCAATGGCGATGGTATGCAATCCGGTAGTTTTATATCCGTAATCGCTCATGGCCACTTTTTGTCCGGTGATGGTATATACTTCCATACTTACGTTGGAGGCTCTGTTTAATGACATCTCAACATAAGTTTGTCCATTGAATGGATTTGGGAAGTTTTGTGAAATTTCAAGTGCCTGGGCAGGGTTTTCATCCACATCTACAGGCAATGGCGTAACAGCCAAATAGACTACAGTATTCAAATTAGCAGTATGCGCTGGAGTTGTTGGATACATACTACTACCAGGTTCCCCGTCTGATTGATAAATCATATGAAATTTACCATTTACTGTTTTTGCAGCTACACTAGGGTATACACATTCGCTATATTTATGGAAAATGTCAGATGTGTAATCTGTAAATGGACTCCAAATTCCATCACCTTCAGTAAAACGGCCCCAGATGTGGCGGTAATTCATTGTATAATCATTGTTAGTGTAACCAACTGCTATGGAAGAGTAGAATACCTGAACAATTTTGTTTCCTAAATCATCACGGAATACCACCAATTGTGGCATACTTGAAAGTCCGCTAGGATATGAATTGGTAACAACACCAACAATGGTATCTTCGCCATTAGGCTGCACCCAGCCAGCCAAATTTCCACTTTGATACAGATTAGTGGTAGTCCAGTCAGTCCAGTCATCGGGTCTAATATATGACTGCATCATAGCAGTATCCAAAGCTGGCATAGTTTCATTCCAATAAACCAATCCATCGGAATAATAATATGAAGCAAGTCCTTCCCCATCCTCATTTACAAAAACTTTTCTTCCGAAGGCAACATGAACAATACCCTCATCATCAATTGCAACAGCATTATTACCATCACCACCACCAAAGTCAGGCATAATAGTTGTGTTTTCATAAAACGGCTGGCAACTGGCATAAACAACAATTCGCTCCCAGTTTTCACCATTATCATTTGATTTCATAACAACACCATCTCTAAATCCACTAAATGCAAACAAGGCAATGGTATTATCAACTGGAGCTGCCCAGGCATAGTCATCAGCAGACCATGAATTTGTGTAATCTGAACTTAAACCATCAAGTACCATATTTTGTGGATCCCATGTAGCACCTCCATCTGTTGAACGTGAATACAACAAAGCACCATCGAGACCTTCATAAATTGCACCACCATTATACACATCGGTTGTTGCGGCAATTACTTGAATAATATCATGGTTTTCACCAGATGTAACCATCCTTGGCCATAAAATATCAACCCCGGTAGGACCTGTCAAATTAAAATAATTCCAGGTACCTTCACCTTTGTTTTCACGCCAGCTAAATAACAAACCAGTACTTATGTTACCAGTATGTGTACAGACTATTTCTCCATTGGCACCATAAGGAGCATAGCTTGCCCAACCAGTCCTAACACCTTCAATACGTTCGGTAGGATAAGGACCCCAGCTGGTTCCATCATAATAATTATAGCCCGTACCACGGTCAGGGTAAGTGGAAGGATTTGTCATTCCCCTTGTCCAGACAGCACCCATCGTTCCATCGTCAAAAGAGAATATCCTATTTGGAACGGTAGAATTAGAAGCCAAATCGAACCATGTTTCTCCAATAACAAGATCCATAGCTCTGCTATTATTGGCAACTGTTGGATTTACCACACCTGTATAGGTAGGTACCTGTTCTGCAATTTTTAGCCTGTTAACAGGCCCTTTAGCAGTTTTGTACCAAGCTTCTGGCTTAATCTGAGCCACCTGAGCAATACTAACGCTTACAAAACCAAGCGCAAATACAATAAGTAGAATTTTTTTCATGATTAAATTATTATTAATTAATTATATAAAACAAAACAAGAACAATTCTTCTCTTCCTTTTGATTTGCAAATATGAACAAAATATGTGTTGATCACAATACTTAAAACAAGATTTTTTACTAAAAGAACCATGATTAAAATGACCATACCAATCGAAAATGGTTGCATTGTGCAAAAAAACAAATATTTCTATACAGCAATTATAAATAATATCCTAAAACGCCTTAGTCTAAACCACTAACCAACCTATATTATCCAAAATTGATGAAATTTAAAAAACAAAAAAAGGCTCCCCGAAAGAAGCCTTTTCATTAGTTCAAGCATGTGGCACTAATCAACCATCATTTTAGGTGTTACTTTATTTTCGCCAGCTATAACGGTATAAAAATAAACACCGGTAGTTAACTGGCTGCCATCAATGGCCAAGTTGTGCGAACCTGTAGTTTTGAAACCATAATCACTCATGGCTACTTTTTGTCCGGCTACGGTGAAACTTCCAGACTTACGTTGGAGGCTTATTCTAGATTACTTTATTAGTTGGTTTCTCAATGATCAAAAGGAAATGCTACTACAAATATCAAATACAAACCTTTTCATTCTGAAACAGTCTGATTCTAAATTAAAAGAATTTTCAGCTACATACTCGGACATGGAGATACTTGGACAGAAGTTGGAACAAATGGCCGCCACTTAATCAATAGTGTTCTTCCACCCTCACCAGAAACGTTTCCATCTTCATCCATCACTCTAAAGTTTATTGTATGTGTTACAGGATCACTTTGAGTTGGTGTAAGTGTAGAACGAACAGCGATATATGTACAACGGTCTGACGCATAAGCTGTAAAACCGTATCCATTTCTAGCACATTGAAACCCTTCTGTGTATAGATCAATATCCACATAACCACAACCAGCCGGCACATAACATTGAGGATCCCCGGTTACACCGACAAGATCGTAGTAGGGTACATAATAGACACCGGATGAATTCATATCAACTTCATACTCAACCGGATCCCAATTAGCGTAAGGTATACAATTTATAGGCTCCGATATTTTTTCAACAGTTTTCATTTTTACTATTTCCTCACCACTTTCTATTGGCAGGAAAGACATCAATAGGAATGAAACCAAGAAAATAGGCAGTACCAATGATAAGAATTTGGAATTGTTTTTTGACATAATGATAAGTTTTAATAATTAATAATTTAATTTCCACATAAGGGAAATAGATTTACCCTTTACATATGTTTATTCATCTTGTGGCTTCTTTTTATTTCGATAAAAAAGAAGCCACATTTAGGTAAAGCCATGTTTGGTTTCAATTAAATAGAACATATTACTTTTTTGTGTAGAAAACGACAGTAAAAAAGAAAAATTAACTAAAGCTGTTTTACACCTACAAAGATAGGGGATTCTTTCATTTAAACAAATAAAAAATCTAATGTTTCATAAAAACTATATAACAAAAAAAGGCTCCCCGAAAGAAGCCTTTTCATTAGTTCAAGCATTTGGCACTAATCAACCATCATTTTGCGGGTTACTTTGCTTTCGCCGGCTGTAACGGTATAGAAATAAACACCGGTAGTTAGCTGGCTGCCATCAATGGTCAGGTTGTGCGAGCCTGTAGTTTTAAAACCATAATCACTCATGGCTACTTTTTGTC
This sequence comes from Bacteroidetes bacterium GWF2_41_31, assembly GCA_001769215.1. Classification (GTDB taxonomy): domain Bacteria; phylum Bacteroidota; class Bacteroidia; order Bacteroidales; family F082; genus UBA6244. Next base: position 128,938 of record MEOL01000052.1, on the reverse strand, counting down.
CTGTCAAAGTATATACTTCCAGTGTTACATTCGAAGCTTCATTTAGTATTACTTCAATATAAGTTTTTCCACTAAAGGGGTTTGGATAGTTTTGTGAAATTTCGAGCGACTGAACTGAAACCTCATTTACATCAACAGCAAGCGGACTAACAGGCAGGTATACCATTTTACTTTCCTGAATTGGGTGGTCAGGTGAAGTTCCGGTTGAAGTTCCCGGAGAAATCCCGTTTTCAAATACCAAATGATAGGTGTCATCGGCAAGTGAGTATGCAATGGAATGGTAAACACACTCGCTAAACTTATGGAAAATATCGCCTGTCAGATTCGTAAAGGAGCTCCATGTACTACCATTGTCCTCAGTGGTAACCATCCATACACTACGATACGTTTTTTTTTCGTTGGTAGGATCAAATACTCTTTTCCAATCATAGCTGGTATAAAATATGGTTACAATCGGAATATTATTTGCATCCCTGTGAAATGCCATTTGAGGAGCACTGGTCATACCATTTCTATAAGGTGTAAGATTCATTAAGGTATCACCAGGTCCAGGGCCTTCCACAACCCAGGCAGCCAGGCAACCGGCAGCTTCGAGTGCATCGGGGTCACCCAGTATTGTTGAATCAAGAACAGCCTTATCTTCGTTCCAGTATATGAGACCATCGACACCATAACTAAAAGTTACATATGGACCAGCCTCATACCAACTCCAATAGGTTCTCCCAAATGAAACATGCATTTTTCCTTCATCATCAAAAATAAGATCCAGTGCCTCGTCGCCACCATAATAGCCATCAAATGGTGTATTCCCATCGTTGAGAGGATAAGGGCTCTCAAAGAAAAGGCTTTTTTCCCATGAGTCTCCACCATCTGCTGATTTAAAAATCATGCCATCAGTAAGTCCACCCCCTACAGCAAAAGCTATCACATTATCCTTAGTCGCCCAACAATATGAATCGCCACTTCCTTTTACGTAATCGTCTGAAGTAAGCCCATCTATCATTATGTTTTCCGGATCCCATGTTTGTCCACCATCAGTTGACCTGGAATAAAGCAATGCTCCATTAATTCCTTCATAGATAGTACCATCATTACCGGTTGGAGTTGTCAATGCAAGTACATGAATAATTTCATGGTTATCGCCTGTTGTTAGGATTTTTGGCCACAAAATATCTTCGTGACCAGCAGGGCCGACAAGATTAAAATAGGTCCAGTCACCAGAACCTTTATTTGCTCTCCAGCTAAAGATTAATCCATCGCTGCTTACTGAATGAGCACACACAATTTCACCATTTTCACCATAGGGAGCGTAATTTGCCCATCCGGTCCTCACTGTTTCGATACGTGCGGTGGGTTGGGGCCCCCAGGATGAACCATCAAAATAATTGTATCCTGATCCCCTTTGAGGCCAGTTAGCAGCATTTGTAGGTGCAATGGTCCAGACAGAACCCATCGTTCCATCCGGATAGAGATAAAGATGACGCGGCATAGCTGAGTTGGTTTGCACATCATAATATGAATTGCCAAAAATAATGTCCTGGGCCCGGTCGGCTACATACTCATTTGGTTGCAATCCAGTGTAATCCGGAATTTGGCCCTCGACAGAAAACGCTCTGGCATGATGAGTATCATCAAAACGGTTAAGAAGCCGTTTATCCTGACCATAATTTGACATACTCACCAGCAAGGTGAGTGTAATAAGTAACACTTTTTTCATGATTCTACTTTTTGTTTAACAATACTTTAAAATAATTTAGGGGTCAAACTTAATAATAATTATTTATATAAATGGATGAATGATAACTTTTCCTGTATCGATGATATAAACTCATTACTTTCTTGCAACTTCAACCCAACCTTTTAAATGGTCGCATGCTCTATTTGTTTATTTGAGCAACACTCTTCCCATTTTTAAAATGCTCTACACCCAGATCCAGAAACTCAGCAAAAGCATCTATATCAAGGTCATAAGCCCTTGGCTGTGCCAACACCTGCCCATTATGACCAAGCAAAACATAATATGGTTGCGCGTTAACGCCAAATTTTGTTTTCTGGAAGTCAAAGTTTACCGCACCAAGCGTCTTCTTCAGTTTACCATCATAATCGGAAGTGTACCATTCCGATTCGGGCAGCACAATTTTTTTGTCGTCCACGTACATGGCCAGCACGATGTAATGCTCGCGAAGGCGTTTTAATACTTTCGGGTCGGACCACACGTTGGATTCCATTTCGCGGCAATTTACACAGCCATGGCCTGTAAAGTCGATAAACAGGGGTTTGTTTTGCTCTTTTGCACAAGCCAGGGCCTGGTTGAAGTCGAAATATCCTTCCAGTCCAAGGGGAAGACGCAACGACTCACTGTATTTGGGTTTTTCACAAATCTCCACAGGTTGATTGCTCTCTCCCGAAACCGAGTAGAGTTTTACGTTATCACGGATGACTCCGTTTAAATCAAAATCGTGGGTTGTCATGGGAGGCGTCCATCCCGAAAGGGCCTTTAAGGGTGCGCCAAACATTCCAGGAATCAAATATACCACAAAACTGAAGGTGATGATGGCCAATATCATACGTGGCACACCCAGGTATTTCACTTCGCTGTCGTGGGCGAATTTAATCTTTCCCAGCAGATAGAGTCCCATGATGGTAAAAATGGCGATCCAAAGGGCCAGGTATACTTCGCGGTCGAGAATTTCCCAGTGATAGGTCTGGTCGGCCACGCTCAGGAACTTTAATCCCAGGGCCAGTTCGATGAAACCAATAACCACCTTCACAGCGTTCAACCATCCGCCTGATTTTGGAAGATTGTCGAGGGCTGCAGGAAAAATTGCAAAAATGGTGAACGGTATGGCAAAGGCCAACGAAAACCCAAGCATCCCGACAATGGGCAGGATGACTTCGCCCTGAGTGGAAAGGGCCAAAATAAATCCGGCGATGGGAGCTGTGCAGGAAAACGAAACCAACACCAGGGTAAAAGCCATGAAAAAAGCACCCAGATAACCTCCTTTATCCGCTTGTTTATCAGAACGATTTACCATCCAGGAAGGCAGAACAATCTCGAACATCCCGAAGAAGGAGGCCGCGAAAACCGTGAACAATAAAAAGAAGAAAATATTGGGTAACCAATGGGTACTCAACCAATTGGTGAACGATTCTCCAAGCGTCACGGCCACAATTGTTCCGGCAAAAACATAGATCAACACGATGGAGAGGCCATATACAATGGCCTTTGAGATTGATTTGGATTTATTTTCGCTGCCGTGCATAAAATAAGAAACCGTGAGGGGAATCATTGGATAAATACAAGGGGTGAGCAAGGCAATAAAACCGCCGCCAAGTGCTACGAAGAAAAACGCCCACAACGACATGGTCTTGTATTTTTCAAGGTCACCACCGGATGCGGAAATTGTTTCCTGGTCGGCACCGTCTGATTTTTCTGCCGTCACCGTAGCTGTTTCCTGCGGATTCAGGACAAAACTAAACTCCACATCTTCGGGTGGCAGACATTTGGTGTCGTCGCAACACATGTAGTTTAAATATCCTGAAACGGTAACCTGCCCGGTTCCGTCGATTTTTACCCTTTGCTTAAAAATCGCTTCTTCGGCGAAGAATTTAAGTACCATTTCAAAATTGGGGTCGTATTCCTCAATCACCTTACTTTCTTCCATAACCGGTCCCTGCAGTGAATAATCCCGGCTATCGGTAAAGCTAAAGGTGGTGGCAGGTGGCGACATGGGAATATCTTGTGAATACAGGTGCCAGTGCATATCGATGGTAGCCTTGAACACCAGGTCATATTCCGTTTCGCTCACCTTTTCTGAAGAAAAACTCCATTTTACAGGCTCCAATATTTGAGCCTGCAGGTGCGAAAAAAGCGAAAATAACAGCAATAAACTTATTAATCGTCCCTTCATTTCAATCTTAATTTATTCTGAATAGTTAGTTTGCAAAAATAACATCATTTATTATAGTCACTTGCTCAGATATGCATCCTTTGACAACCTTTAACAAAATAATGTTGCAGGAAAGCGAAGAAATTGATAGATGATAACCAACAATTGGATTGGTTTGACGACTTGAACAGGGTCTGATGATCTGGTTCTTTCAATCTATGGCTAATGTTATCTTTTTACAACAGACAGGTTATTGATAAATATCGAATATTGAGTCTGCTACTAAAAATCAAAAAAAACTGAAGAACCTTTAAAATATCAATATGGGGTTCCGTTTTAGCACTCAATCATTCTAATCTGACTTCACTCAACTCACCCCTCCTCCCTGCTCCTCCCCAAAGGTGAGGAGTGATAAAACATTGTATATTAGTCTTATAAGTGTATTTTATTAAGGTTTAATGGTTCAAATTAGAATAAATTATCACCTTTCCCTTGTGGGGAATCCCGAACGCTTTCGGGAGGGGATAGGGGTTATAAATCCAATATAAAAAACTTATAAGTATACAAATATGTGGGGTATCCGATCATCTCCCATAAGTAATAATTAGCTTTGTTGGATGAAATATCCAACAAATTAATTTCAGGTATAATCGATGAACATCAAAAAGTAGAGGGCTATTGTTCCAGAGACTTATTGAGCAGTGGGTAACGGCTGAGCCTATTTCGTCTGAAAACATCATCAAAAATCAGCACGGGAGATGATCGGATACCCCATATAAATCAAACCAACTTACTGATGACAATAAAATCACCTGCAACTCACTCTCAGCACCTTAAGCGTTTTCTCTGTTACTGAGGAATGCCCGCCGGCACGATGTCCCACCACCCATATAATCTCATCGTCGGAAACCAGAACAAAAACATGCTCTTTTTCTACCACACTTATCTTTTGGTCGATCAAAAAATCACTGACCAGCTTCGACCCTTTCATGCCAAATGGCACAAACCGATCGCCTTGTTGCCATGGGCGTAGCAACAAAGGAAAATGCAATTTGTCACGATCGAACAGCGCCATGTTGTTTGAGACTTGTAAGGTCAGCCGGGGGGAGTTTTCCATCACTTCCAGCAGGAGATGCACCGGAAATTGGACTTCCGTTTGATCAACATCAATCAAAATGGCTTGTGCCACCTGATTTTGAGCAAGAGGTACGATAATTACCTCCGATCGATCGACCACCAACCTGTGGGTGTGTGACCCGAACAATTTACCACTTTCGGAATTGAGAATGGCCTCTGTAGCCGCCTGAAGAACTTCAGAATTAAAACCAAATTCTATCAACAAGTAATAGAGCCAGGAATAAAGCGGATGCAGTTTTTTTAATTCACTTACAGGGATGTGGTTCTCCTCCCCTTTCAATTCGAAAAGCGATTGTTTTTTTTCTGCAACCACCTGCTGAATGAGTTCCGCATCTTCCTTCAAAAGATTCATGCCTGAGGCAAGGGCTTCAGAAAATCCGGGTAAGTTCGCCTCCAAAGGCGGAACCAGGTGGTGGCGAATTTTATTACGCAAGTATAGGTCTCCGTCATTGGAGGAATCGTTGCGAAAAGCAATCCCCTGATGCCGGGCATATTGTTCAATTTCACTGCGGCGGGCAAATAACAGAGGTCGGATGAATTTATCACGTGCCAGAGGCATCCCACCAAGGCCTTTCAATCCGGACCTCCGCATCAGGTTGATGAAAAATGTTTCCACCTGATCGTCGAGGTGGTGACCCAGTGCTACCCGGGTATATCCATTCTCCTGACAGAGCTCATCAAAAAACGCGTAACGAAGATCGCGGGCAGCTACCTGGGTTGACAAGTGATGTTCGTAGGCAAAGGCTTTTGTGTCAACAAGTTTCACATGAACCGGAATATTCAATTGATGGGCCAACTCCCGAACAAATCGCTCATCTTCATCCGATTCATCACCTCTTAACCGGAAGTTGACATGTGCAATGGAAATAGAACATTCAAGTTCTTTAAACAAGTGGGCCATCACTACCGAATCGGCTCCCCCGCTCACGGCCAAAAGAATTTTGTCGTTGAACGAAACGAGCTTGTTCTTCGTAATAAAAGTTTTAAACTGTTGAAAGAATTCGGTTTCCACTTTTATAGGGTAAATGATTACTGCGTGTTTTTTACAAATTTCTTTCCAGCCTCTATCAAATCTACCATTTGAAAGCTCAAGTCGGTGAATAAAATGGCAGCATGGGCATTGCGTTCGATGTGAAAGATGGCCTGGTTGAGTATCCCGACTATTTTTATCTGATTGGCTTTATTAATGAATGGTGCAAACTTTTGCACAAAGGTCAACTCCTCTCCGGTACTCTTTACCAATTGTGCATTGCCATGATTGATGGCTAAACTGTTGTGAATGCTTTCAAGGGCAAACTTCAGGAAACTCTTTTGTCGCTCTCGTCCCAGTTTTGACATTTCCTGGTTGAATTGGTGAAGCGGCACGAAATTCCCCGGTTTATAACACAGCCTGAGCCATTGACTCAGCAGGATGAAATTTGATTGTGATTCATCCACATTGTTTAATATTTCGAGTGCCGCGTTGAGGTTTCCATTGGCCTGTCGGGTAACCGATTGAGCAGCAGTAGCATCTGAATACTTATCCTGCAGCCATTGAAAAATCTCCGGGTCAGTTATCTTGGGCACTTTTACCAGTTGAGCACGCGAACGTACGGTAGGCAATAACAACTCAAAACGCTCGGCCACCAGCAAAATCAATGTATTGTCAGGTGGTTCTTCCAGGGTTTTCAGCAGTTTATTGGATGCCGATTCATGGAGTTTCTCCACCATCCAAACAACAATTACTTTGTACCTGGCTTCATAAGCTTTCAGGGCCATCTTGCTAATGATATCGGCCGCATCGCGTACATAAATGGTGCCCTGTTTATTGCCTACGCCCAGAAAATCGTACCAACTATTTTGGGTGGCATAACCCTGGTTTTTCGACAGATAGGTACGCCATTCGGTGAGCATCAGCTCCGATTTGGGTTCTTTTTTAATGGCGTCGGTAGTGGTGGTGGGGAAATAAAAATGCAAATCAGGATGGGCGTATTTCTGAAACTTTTTACAGGACGGGCAATCACCACAGCTGTCGGTTTCGGTGGGTTGTTTACAATTGACAAACTGAGCAAAAGCAATGGCCAGTGGCAATGCCCCGGAGCCTTCCGGTCCCAGAAAAAGCTGGGTATGAGCCAAACGCCCACCACGGAAACTGGTGATTAACCGTTCTTTAACTTCCTGCTGACCAACGATGTGTTCAAACTGCATGGCATCTTTTGTGAGGCTTCAAAGATAGATAAAAGGGATGAGGTTGCAAGGGAAAGGTCGGGAAGTAATCACTTCTAAATCCAAATCGCAGGTACCCTCATTACTGAAAATAATAATCCGGGGAGATGATTGAAACATCCATATATATAGTTAAATTTGGTAATTATTTAGCTACCCTGGTTTTTAACCATTGTAAATCAAGATATAAAGTTTAAAATGACGTCCTATAAATATCACAGCATGAAAAGAATAATTTTTTTAAACGTATTGATGCTTTTGGCTTTTGGACTATTTGTGTTGTCGGGCTGCCAAAAGAACACCCCTGACTCTCCGGATTATTCCGACAAAATGAAAGCCATTTCCTATCTGACAGAAAATTATCCTCCATTTAATTACGAGAATGAGGGAGAGATTTATGGTGTTTCGGCAGATATCCTTCATGGATTGTTCACCAAAATGAACATCGAACCAACCGACATTTCTTTGGAAATAAATGAATGGGACACCGTATATCAGAGGACTCTGAATCAGCCCAATACCATGCTGTTTTCAGTTGTCAGGATTCCTGAACGGGAAAACCTGTTTAAATGGGTCGGGCCGATAGCACCCCAAAAAGACGTGGTAATTGCTTTATCATCACAGCAACTCAACATTACCAATGCTGCCGACCTGGCGACGCATACCATCGGTGTGATAGCAGGATACAGCAATATAACACTGTTACTCAACCTGGGAGTTCCGCAATCAATGCTCGTCGAGGTGAACAGCATGAGTGATTTGTATGCAGGACTGACTAACCAATCCTTTGAATGTATTGCCTATTCGGAGATTGGCCATGGGTTGGCAGTGGTCTCAATGGGTTACAATCCTGATGATTTCGATATCGTTTATGACTTACAGGTAACACAGTTGTATTACGCATTCAATCCCGGTATCTCCAACGAACTGGTTGATTATATGCAGGCTGTGCTGGATGAGTTTAAACTGGATAAAACTGAAGACGGGAGCAGTGTGTATGAAAAGATACTCAATAAATATCAGGTCATTGAGCATGTGGAGGATAACATTACAGAACAAATGGTGATTGATCTTGTGAGTACAACCTCGCAGCACCTCGAAGAGAACTCCGTTGCTACCCTGGATAAAATCAACGCGGGAGAGGCTCCTTATCATGATCTCATAAACCCTTCACTATATGCTTTTGCATACGATACCGCCGTGACCATGGTAGCACATGCGACCAATCCTCTGTTGGTAGGTGTAAATTTCAGAGGAAAGACGGATGCTGCCGGAAAACCTTTCCGCGATCAGATCGTCAGTGGGGCACTTGCTCATGGTACCGGTTGGGAAGATTATATTTATACTAAACCCGACCAGAGCGGATTATACTATAAGACCACGTATTACAAATTAACCACCGGCAGCGATGGAAAACTATATGTGGTGTGTGCCGGCAGGTATAAATGAGCCGTGACCCACGGGAAATTTCATTCTATAAGCATCTTCATTCGATTATGTCGTTAAACCACTTATTTGAGTTGAAGCAAAAAGCCTAACTTTGACGCATAAATTAAAATGGCTACGCATTTCAAAAATACATTTAACCCGGTTTAGAAGGTAGCTCAAACCACAACGTATAGAATACACAACATTCGTTAAATCAATCCTATAACCATCATCATGAACAAGAAAACCTTATTATTCTTTTTGCTGTTGCCGGTAATGGTAGTTCTGTTTGCGCGCTGTACAAATAAAAACGGCGGCAATTATCAATATCAGTTTCAGTTTTTAACCGAGGAATACAAGCCTCTCAATTACACCGAGGATGGAGTACTTACCGGACTGGCGCCCGAATTGTTGAAAGAGATATGCAATCGGCTGGAAATTCCGTATGAAGTGAAAGTACTTCCATGGGCCGAAGGGTTTGAATTGGTTCAAAGCAATGAAAACACGGTCCTTTTTTCAACAATCCTGAATACCGAAAGAAAGGACTTGTTTAAATGGGCGGGCCCTTATGCCTCCCTCGATTGGATATTTTACGCTTCTTCACAAAATCAGGTCCTCATAAGTTCGATGGAAGACGCGAAGTTGGTTGCCACTATTGGCGTGATAAAAGATTATTCGATAGAACAATACCTGGTTGGAGAGGGATTTACCAATCTTGTTTACTGCGAAAACAACATCGATGCCTTTAATAAATTGTTGAAAGGTGAAATTGATCTTTACCCTTCTGACAAGATCACTGCAGAAGCAGCATTAAACGCTTTGAATCAATCGATATACGATGTTACCGATAAGCTTACCATCAGAACCGACTTGGTTTATTTTGCCTTTAATAAAAATACACCCGATGCCGTAGTGGCTGATTTTCAGCACGAGATTGATGCTTTGAAATTAAATGGCACCTTGAAGGCACTTTATCAGAAATTTATGCAATCACCAGATGCCCCGGAGATCTTACAAATTTATACGGAACAATATCCCCCATTGTCATTTCGGAACAGTTTTGGACAAATCACCGGATTCGGCACTGACGTTGTGAATGAAATCATGAAACGAAATCATTCCTTTTGTGAAATAAAACTTTCGTTGTGGAGCAATGGTTATGAACTAGCCCTGAATAATCCAAACTTTTGCCTCTTCACGATGGATCGCACAGAACTCCGCGAGGAATTGTTCCACTGGGTTGGTCCGATAGGTACCAATACAACTTATTTTTACACCAAGGCAGGTTCGGGGATTTCAATCACCACCCTGGATGAAGCCAGGAGTTTAAACGCGGTTGGCACAGTCAGTTCCTGGTTTTCTGATCAATATCTGCGTGAGAATGGTTTTACAAACCTGGTTTCCGATGGTGATCCGGCCGTGATGGTCGAAAAGCTCATGTCTGGACAAATTGATGCCGCCGTTTGTACCGATGTTACCTTTCCTGACATACTTAAAGCATCTGGTTATCAATATAATGAAGTAACACCTGCCTTTGTGCTGATGTCCTCAGATTATTATATAGCATTTTCAAAAGGTACTTCAGCATCAATTGTCAATCAGTGGCAGGATGCGCTGGATGCCGCGAAAACAGATGGAACCTACGTGGCGATTTACAGGAAATGGTTTCCGTGACCAGAGGACCCGGATTTTAAATAAGGATATAACCTGTTTTATTTGTCCCCGTTTCTCGTTTGCGTTTCATGCCTAATGCCTTCGGTAGTCTTACCTACCGAAGGTGTAACCCTGCAAGGGTTTTAACCCTTGCAGGGTTAAGTTTGCTACGACAACTTCGCTACCAAAAACTCACGGTTCATGCGGGCGATGTTGGTAACAGAAATTTCTTTTGGACATTCCGCTTCGCAGGCATAGGTGTTGGTACAGTTTCCAAATCCCAGGTCATCCATCTTGGCCACCATTTTTTGTACACGCTCTTTGGCTTCTACCTTGCCTTGTGGCAACAGGGCAAACTGCGATACTTTCGCCGACACAAACAACATAGCCGATGCATTTTTACAGGCTGCCACACAAGCACCACATCCAATACAGGCTGCGGCATCCATGGCCAAATCGGCATTTTGTTTGCGGATGGGGATGGCATTGGCATCGGGGACACCACCGGTTGCAATACTTACAAATCCACCGGCCTGGATGATTTCATCGAAAGCACTCCGGTCAACCATCAAATCCTTAATAACAGGAAAAGGTTTTGCACGCCAGGGCTCGATGGTAATGGTTTCTCCATCCTTAAACCTGCGCATGTGCAACTGACAGGTGGTGATGGCATTATCGGGACCGTGAGGTCGTCCATTGATAAACAAACTACACATGCCGCAAATGCCTTCGCGGCAGTCGTGGTCAAACGCCACAGGGTCTTCTCCTTTGTTTACCAGTTCCTCGTTGAGGATATCCAGCATTTCGAGGAAAGAAGCATCTTTTGAAATTTCATGCACCTGATAGTCAACAAATTTACCATCAGCATGGGCGGAGGGTTGTCTCCATATTTTAAGTTTTAAATCCATTGTTCCGGTATTTTATGTTAATTAAGCAGTTTTATAGTTACGTTGTTTCACTTCGATGTTCTCATAGATGAGGGGTTCCTTGTGAAGTTCCGGTTCCTGATCATCGCCTTTGTATTCCCAGGCAGCGGCGTACATATACTCTGTGTCGTTACGCAGGGCTTCGCCTTCAGGAGTTTGGTATTCTTCACGGAAGTGACCTCCGCTCGATTCGTTGCGGTTTAAAGCATCATAAGCCAACAACTCACCCAATTCGAGAAAATCGGCCACCCGTAAGGCTTTTTCCAGTTCCACATTCAAACCATCGTTTGTTCCGGGAACTTTAACTTGTTGCCAGAATTCTTTGCGTAAAGCTTTTAACTCTACAATGGCTTTTTCCAGGCCGGCCTTGTTGCGGGCCATGCCCACATTGTCCCACATAATGAGACCCAAACGGCGGTGGAACGAATCTACAGTATGATCGCCTTTTACAGCCAGGAGTTTGTTAATGCGCTCCTGCACTTCTTTCTCAGCCGCTTCAAATTCAGCCGAATCGGTTTTAAAGTGAGGAACTGTAATCTGGTCGGCCAGATAATTCTGCATGGTATAAGGCAATACAAAATAACCATCGGACAAGCCCTGCATCAGAGCCGAAGCTCCCAAACGGTTGGCTCCATGATCGCTAAAATTGGCCTCACCACCCACAAACAAGCCGGGGATGGTGCTTTGCAATTCATAATCCACCCAGGTTCCGCCCATCGTATAATGGATGGCAGGGTAAATCATCATGGGTGTTTCATATGGATTGGCATCTACAATTTTTTCGTACATCTGGAAGAGGTTCCCGTAGCGCGCTTCGATCACATTTTTGCCCAGCCGGGCGATGGATGATTTAAAATCAAGATACACGGCCAATCCGGTGGAACCCACTCCAAAACCGGCATCACAGCGCTCTTTGGCGGCCCGGGAAGCCACGTCACGGGGAACCAGGTTGCCAAAAGCAGGATAACGGCGTTCGAGATAATAATCACGGTCATCCTCAGCAATATCGGTGGCTTTTAACTGGCCTTTTTGTATTTTTTCAGCGTCTTCTTTTTTCTTCGGAACCCAGATGCGGCCATCATTGCGAAGGCTTTCACTCATCAGCGTCAGCTTCGACTGGTAGTCGCCGTGAACGGGAATACAGGTGGGATGAATTTGCACAAAACTTGGATTGGCAAAAAATGCACCTCTTTTATAAGCCCGCCAGGCAGCACTTCCATTAGAAGTCATGGCATTGGTACTGAGAAAAAACACATTGGCATAACCACCGGTGGCCAATAGTACAGCATGGGCAGCATGACGCTCCAGCTTTCCGGTAACCAGGTTGCGTACGATCACTCCACGGGCCCGTCCGTCAATTTTAACCACGTCAAGCATCTCACGACGGGTGTACATCTTAACCGCACCTTTGCCTATTTGTTTGCTCAACGCACTGTAGGCACCCAGCAAAAGCTGCTGACCGGTTTGACCACGCGCATAAAATGTCCGGGAAACCAAAGCCCCACCAAATGAACGGTTGTCGAGCAGTCCACCGTATTCGCGTGCAAATGGAACTCCCTGTGCCACACATTGGTCGATGATGCTGTTGCTCACTTCGGCCAAACGATAAACATTGGATTCACGGGCACGGTAGTCACCTCCTTTGATGGTATCATAAAACAGACGATAGACACTGTCGCCATCGTTTGGGTAATTTTTAGCGGCATTGATCCCACCCTGGGCGGCAATGCTGTGAGCCCGGCGTGGACTGTCCTGAATACAAAATACACTCACGTTAAAACCAAGTTCTGAGAGGCTTGCTGCGGCCGCACCCCCGGCTAATCCGGTACCAATGACAATGATATCCACTTTTCGTTTGTTGGCCGGGTTGACCAGATTTTGGTGTGCTTTATAGTTGGTCCATTTTTCGGCCAATGGTCCGGCCGGTATTTTTGAATCTAGCTTTGTCATAATATCTTATTTTGAAAAGTAAATAAACAGCGGAATCGACATAAAAGCAAGGGTAATGAGGATAGCAAAGAAATGTCCAAACCCTTTAATAAAAGGTGTGTATTTTGGATGATTGAGTCCAAGCGACTGAAATGCTGATTGAAATCCATGATCGAGGTGAAAACCCAGTATCAAGAGCGCGATTAGGTAACCAACCACATAATAAGGCATTTGAAACAGGGCAATTACCAGGGCGCCCATATCGTCAACGGATTTTCCGTCGATTTGGGTTTTGGGAATTTCACCGATAATGCCTTTAGCGACCAAAAAGAAATTCACGAAGTGAATGGAAAGGAAAATGAAAATAATGACCCCTGTGTGGATCATGTATTTACTAAAAAAAGAATCTTCCGAAATCGCTTTTACGCGATATCCTTTGGGGCGGGCCACCCAGTTTTCAATTTGCAGAATGAGGCCAAGGATGATGTGAACTACAAATCCTGCAAACAGAACCCATTGAAATAATTGAATAAAAGGATTGGTCCCCATAAAATGGGATGCTTCGTTGAACAGGTTTTTGGTTGGGTCGAAAACCAGTAAAAGATTGATGCTCAGGTGCACAACTAAAAATGTCATCAGGAATAAACCCATAAACGACATCCATATCTTCTTAGTGACCGAAGAATAAAATTTACTCATAATTACGCTTTTTATGTGATTTTTGTAAACGTAGGTGTTAATTATGCAACAAAAGTATGAAACTTTTCAACGGATTTTTGGCATACTGTTTATTTTTAACAATGTTAAATAGTGTCCGAAACTGGTTGCGATGTGCCGGTTAAATCAGAGGTTTAATTAGATTTGTAACCTTAAACTATGAAGCTTATGCGCTATTTACCCATTCACTCAAAACTTTTTTCGGATAACAGGAATCGATTTGCCAACCTGCTTTCGAATAAATCGGTGGCGATTTTTCATTCCAACGAACAGTATCCACGAAACGGCGACCAGTTTTTTCCCTTTCGTCAACAGTCGGACCTGTTCTACCTAACCGGTATAGAACAAGAAAAAACCATACTGGTGATAGCTCCGGGAGCACCCAATGCTCAGCTACAGGAAGTCTTGTTCATCATCAGGAGCAATGAGACCATGGCTCAATGGGAAGGACATAAATACACTGCTGAAGAAGCCAGGGCAATTTCAGGTGTCGATCAAATTCGATTTGTTGAAGATTATGACCTGGTTTTACGCGAATTGCTTGCCTGGGCAATAAATATCTATCTGAATTTTAATGAATATCCTAAATTTTTTAGTGAAGTTAAAGACAGAAATGAGCGAATTGGATTGGCTCTCAAAGAAAGTTTTCCATTACATACCTATCATAGGGCAGCTCCATTAATCACTCAATTAAGAATGATCAAATCGGAGGAGGAAATCAAGTTGATTCAGGAAGCCTGCGAAATCACCAACAAAGCCTTTCGCAGGATACTAAGAACCATCAAACCCGGTATGAATGAAATGGAAGTACAGGCAGAAATTGAACATGAATTCACCATCAACCGGGCAAATGGTCATGGATATCAGCCCATTATAGCTTCAGGGAAGAATGCCTGCATTTTGCATTATATAGAGAATGATCAGGAATGCAAGGACGGGGATCTGGTGTTGTTGGACGTGGGTGCCGAATATGCGAATTACTCCGCTGACATGAGCCGTACCATCCCTGTCAACGGACATTTTTCTGATCGGCAACGTACTTGTTACCAGGTGGTGTTGCGTGTACAACGGGAAGTCATCAAGTTGTATGTGCCCGGAAACAGCATCAACCAAATCAACAGGAGAACGGAGGAGCTGATGGAACAGGAAATGATCGGTCTGGGTTTGTTTACTTTGTCTGAATTGGAGGCTCAAGATCTGAAATCTCCTTTATTTAAAAAATATTTTATGCATGGCACGGCTCATTTTCTTGGTCTCGATGTGCATGATGTTGGCCCAAAAGAGAGCATCCTTTCGCCGGGAATGGTGCTTACCTGCGAGCCGGGAATATATATCCCTGAAGAAAACCTGGGTATCCGCCTTGAGAATGACATCCTGGTTACCGAGGGCGAGCCAATTAATCTGATGGCCAATATTCCAATTGAACCGGATGAAATTGAAGGATTTATGAGGTAAAAGGATGAGAACTGTTTTGTCGTTCTGAAACCTAACTCCTGTTTAAAACGTCTTACTCCCTTTTCTTTCAAAGGTGATTTCATACCCGGATTGGATTTGATTATTGACAAAAATCATCCCGGAAACGGAAGCTCCCGGGATAAAAAGAGGATAATCGATTTGAAATATCTTAAAAATACAAGCTCAAACCAAAGCTGGGCATAAAGGGCAACTGATAAACCACCTTGCTGGTAATCAGGTCAACATAGAAAACATTTTTACGGTCATACACATTGGTCACACTCAGGTCGGCCACCAGTTTGGTATTGGCGCTCAGGAAGAAGTTCCGTTTTACATCTATGTCCAGACGGTGATAAACCGGCAGTCGGCCCTTGTATAAATCGGCGTAAATCACACCGAGATCGCCATTTTCGGTTCCAACGTTTGAATTGATGCCATCCGGAAACGTGAGTGATTCATAAAATCCCTGCACCTGGGTGAAAGGAAAGCCTGTTCCCAGGTTCCAACGAGCACCAAATTCCCACTCAAGTTTTGGACCGGTAATGTAAGAAAATACAAAGTTCACATTGTGGCGGCGATCGAAGTGAGGCGTATAGCTGACCATCTCACCATATTTGTCTTCAAACTGGCGGGTGACGAACCCCAGTGAATAAACCAGCCACACATATGCCTTTTTATAGTCATACTTCAGCACCATGTCCATTCCATAGGCATTTCCTTTTTCAAGGATAAAATCTTTATATTCCACCTCAGAAGCTCCCTGAGGCGCCTCCGACTCGTTGTACAATTTATTTCGGTTGATGTTGGTAAGCTGCGGAAAATATTTGTAGTATCCTTCCACATTCAGGCTTACGGAGTTGCTCAGATCAAACTCAGCACCGAGAATTAAATGATCGGCTTTCTGAACCCTGCTGGTTCTTTTCTTTCCATCAAACTGATCAGGCAGGTTTTCTGGTCCCGAGAGAAATCCATAAAACAAGTTCACCACATCACGATCGGATGAGGCCGCGATAAAATTTTGCGAATAGACGCCACCAGCAAATTTCAACCTAAACCAATCGTTGGCATTGTATTTAATGGCCAACCGGGGTTCAGGACTGGCTTCGGCCAAAGAGGCATACCATTCCAGGCGAAAGCCCGGTTCAAAAATAAACTTGTTCACGATAAACTTGTATTTGGCATATAAGCCAAGCTGTGTAGTGTTTTCGGTTTGATTAATTTCCGTATTCACAAAATTCTTAAACAGATATTCAGTGCGGTATCCTTCGAGTTCAACACCATATTTTAATTCATTTTTACCCATGAAATAAGTAAAATTGATGGCCGCATTGAATCCGCTGATCGCACTTTTTCTGTCGTTAAGCGTGGTTGATTTTACCTTGGTTTCGTACTTGGAATAGGCCACAATTCCTTCGATGAGTACAGGTGCTTTTCCGGGAATGACCACAAAACTCGAACCTCCACCAAACGATTTCCATCCAAAATCGGAAATAGCCTTATAGTTGCTTACATTGTCGGTGAAATTAAAACCAAAGAGGCTTATCTTGCTGCCATTGGCTGCATTGAGGGTTACTTTTCCGTAAATATCGGCAAAATTAAACGGGAGCCCGTCTTTATCCACATACTCGTATAAAACCTTTGAACTTTCTGCCAGATATGAATTTTTAAACGACAAGACAAAAGAAGCACTTCCCTCGTCGGGTGAATTTTGTTTTTTTATGGGGCCTTCAACCATTGCACGGGCACCAAAAGTAGATGCTCCACACACACCCGACATGCGCTTTTTGTTCCCGTCTTTGGTAGTTATATCCATGACGGAAGAAATTCTTCCCCCATATTCGGCATTGTATCCACCGGTATAAATGGAGGCGTTGCGGATCAAATCGGTTTCAAAAACTGAAAACAACCCGATGGAATGAAACGGATTGTAGATGGTCATCCCGTCCAGCATCACCTTGTTTTGAATGGGAGATCCCCCACGGATATAAAACTGCCCACCCTGATCGCCTGTGAATACAACTCCCGGAACTACCTGTAAATACTGAGCAAAGTCGGCCTGGCCTCCCACGCTTGGAATTTGCTTGATGTCTTTGGGCGAAATCTTGACCACTGACATCTTGGTTTCTGTCCGGGCTTCCGTGCGTTCGGCACTCACCGTTACCGTCTCCAGATTAAAAGATCCCTTTTTTACAAACAGCTTTTTATTGAGCAATGCTCCTTTTGACAAGGAGATCAATTCGCTGATGGTATCAAATCCAAGATAAGTGACCATGAGTGTATAGTCGCCGGGGGGGATTTTTGAAATTAAAAAATACCCGTTTACATCAGTGGAAGCGCCAAAGTTGGTTCCTTTAAGTACCACGTTGGCAAAAATGGCAGGTTCGCCCGATTCTTCCTCATACAAAAACCCCCGAACGGTTGCCTCCTGGGCTTTTAATGAAACTTGTGTGAGCGACAGGCAAAAAACAAATAAAAATACAAGAAGGTATCTAATTTTCATAATCGCAAATTATGTTTATTCAAAGAAACGTGCAAAGTAACCAAAAAGTGTGATGCAAAACAGGTTTTTTTTATGCTTTTATAATTAAATGAGTCCGGTCTAAAAAGGTGAATCATAAAAATATTTGAAAATCAGAATGAACCCCTCCCGATATTGACATCGGGACTAAAGGGAGTTCTGATTTTCAGCCACTTCCCCTTTAGGGGATTCCTGCCTACCGCCAGGCTGGGAGGGGTAAAAGTGGCTGAAATCGTTCTATTACCTTTTTAGATCGGACTCATTAAATAAAACTGAAAGCATTCTCCTGGCGCACGAAAAAAACGGCGCTTTCAAAATCTTTTGAAAACGCCGCCAAGCCCACATGTAATATTGTATTTCAGGTTTCTGGTATTAATATCTAATCACCGAATAATTCGATACGGCTGCATTTACATCCATATAGATTTTATGGGTGGCCTCGTCGAAATTTCCTGTACGATACAAACCATGTTCTACCTGATTAAAACCCGAGATGGTCCTGCCTGATAGCACGGTGCTGATTTTCAATTCACACCCGGATGATTCGGGTACTCTTAATTCGATGGAGGAAGCACCTGCTTCAATTTCTAAATAAGTATCAGGGTATTGATCACCCAGTTTTATGTTGATGTCAGCAGCTCCGCCTTCCAGACGAAACGATTTCAGCCGAAAAGGACTCAGGTCGAGATCCACTTCTGCCGCGCCTATTTCAAAATCCATGTCCCAAACCGGAATTGAATTGAGTTGAACATCGACACGGTTATTCTTTTTGGAATTGAGGCGTACGCCGTCTTCCATCATAATTCGCACTTCGGTAATGGTATCTTCTTGCTTTACAATATATTTATAGGTAACCAACGAGCCGCTTTTGACAAAATTCACCAATTGATCACTGGTTTGGTACAAGGTAAATGAACCGGCAGCCATTTCCATATCAAGTGAGGCCATCGTCATGGTGTCGTTGTAAGGAACCTGAAATTCCTGATTGACTGCATGCGAATTAATTTCCGTGTAGTTGTCTTCTTCCATTCGCCAGCGAACATTGTCGTTCAACATGTAATAAATACTTCCTACAAGTACCACCACGACAAACCCAATTTTAATTATGTCTTTTATGGGCAGGATGGAGATTCCCCATAGGATAAAAATCACAGGCCACAAGCGCCACATGTTGTACCAGTCGAAGTCGAGGACGTTTAGGTTTTCAAGTGTAAACAGTATCCCTAAAAAGATCAGGATAATTCCCCAAAAAATATTTCTAAATTTCATTGCTTTGGTTTTTAGAGTTTTTAAATAAGTCTGGTTTTATAATAATAACGCCTAAGGCTACCAGGATAAGTGGCCACAAAGAAGTGATGTTGTACCACGGCATCAGGCGATCAATAAGAAATAATAAGCCAATAAAAATAAGTACTATGCCGGCAATAAGTCCCGTATTCGACTGCCGAGGAGTTTCAATCGGCATGAACGTTTCATCCGATTTAACTCCGGTATTTTCGGCACTCTTATAGTGAGTGGATGCATGACGATACATGTCGTTAGGATTGCTCACCTGAATAGGCACAACAATCCAAAGTACTATATAAATCAGTACACCTCCGCCACCAAAAAATGCCACCAGAACAAATAAAACCCTGACCAATACGGGGTCGATGAGAAAATAATCAGCCAACCCGGCTGCAACACCACCAATTACCTTGTGGGTTGAGGAGCGATAAAGTCTTTTTGAAGTTTCCATTTTTTTTATTGATTGAATTTCGAATTCTGATTTTTAATTGATTTCAGAGGCAAATGTAGGGTGTAATGCAAACCTGGCAAACAACATTTCGGCGAACAGGGGGTTTTCTTCGGTGAATCAGGTCGATGAAATTGCCAAACAAGATACAAGCCGAAACAAAACGACATCATCAGCGATAACAAAGGGTGGATTAGATATGTCAATACCTTTATATTTCTTTTCACCGGGCAATAACAAAGTACCAAACCAATCAGTTAAAATCGTATTTTTGCGCCCATGAAAGAGATCAGGAATTTTTGCATTATTGCCCATATCGACCACGGTAAAAGCACGTTAGCCGACAGGCTGCTGGAACTCACCGGTACTGTTTCAGGGCGTGACCAACAAGCCCAGGTGCTCGACGACATGGATATTGAGCGCGAACGCGGTATCACCATTAAGAGTCATGCCATCCAAATGGATTACGAACAAGATGGCCAGCATTACGTCTTCAACCTGATTGATACTCCCGGCCATGTGGATTTTTCCTATGAAGTTTCACGTTCGATTGCTGCCTGCGAAGGAGCCTTGCTGGTAATTGATGCCACCCAGGGCATACAGGCACAAACCATTTCAAACCTCTATCTGGCCATCGAAAACAATCTGGAAATTATCCCGGTTTTAAATAAAATGGACATGGAAAATGCCATGCCCGATGAAGTGAAAGACCAGATTGTAGACCTATTAGGCTGCAATTATGAGGATATTATCGAGGCCAGCGGCAAGACAGGATACGGCGTTGATAAAATTCTGGAAGCCATTGTCACACGGATTCCCTCTCCCAAAGGAGAAGAAGACGCACCCTTGCAAGCCTTGATTTTCGACTCTGTTTTCAACAATTTCAGGGGCATTATCGCATACTTTAGAATCTTTAGCGGCGAAATACGCAAAGGTGACCAGGTGAAATTTGTGAACACCGGCAAAAAGTACGAGGCCAACGAAATTGGAGTACTGCGGCTTAAACCCGAAGCACGCGATATATTGCGAACAGGGGATGTAGGATATATTATTTCAGGCATAAAAACCTCAAAAGAAGTAAAAGTAGGCGATACCATCACCCAGGTGGACCGCCCGTGTAAGGTGGCCATCGATGGTTTCGAGAATGTGAAACCCATGGTGTTTGCAGGTATTTATCCCATCGATAACGAAGAGTATGAAGAACTTCGCTCATCCATGGAAAAACTTCAGTTGAATGATGCTTCGCTGACTTTTGAACCTGAATCGTCACTTGCATTGGGTTTTGGATTTCGTTGTGGATTTCTGGGCTTGCTGCACATGGAAATTATCCAGGAGCGCCTCGAACGCGAGTTCGACATGAATGTGATAACCACCATGCCCAATGTGTCGTACCGGGTAATCACCAACAAAAAAGAAATCATAGAAGTTCACAATCCATCCGGATTGCCCGAGCAGAAATACATCGACCACATCGAAGAACCTTATATCAGGGCGCAGATTATTACCCGAACTGATTATATTGGCCCCATCATTAAGCTTTGCCTCGACAAACGTGGCGAGTTAAAAAGCCAGACCTACCTGACCACCAGCCGGATAGAACTGACTGTGGATATGCCGTTGGGAGAGATTGTGTTCGATTTTTACGACAAACTCAAGAGTATCTCCAAGGGATATGCCTCCTTTGACTATCACATCACCGGCTATAAACCTGCTCAACTGGTAAAACTGGACATCCTGTTAAATTCGGAGCCTGTTGATGCTTTGTCTGCCTTGATTCATGTGGATAATGCCTATGATTTTGGCCGGAGAATCTGCATCAAGTTGAAAGACCTTATTCCAAGACAACAGTTCGATATCGCCATCCAGGCGGCTATCGGTGCTAAAATCATCGCCCGCGAAACCATCAAAGCAGTGCGCAAGGATGTTACGGCCAAATGTTATGGTGGCGACATCACGCGGAAGCGGAAACTGCTTGAAAAGCAGAAAAAAGGAAAGAAACGCATGCGCCAGGTAGGCAATGTGGAAGTTCCTCAACAGGCGTTTCTTGTGGTACTGAAGCTAAACGATTAGGATTTATAGAACACGGGTGACACGGGTTGTACGGATTATCACGGGTAATATTATATGCATATTGGTGGGTGTTGTAATAACACTATTTGACTTATTTGCTTGTTAAGTTCTTAAAAAAGGCAAACAAAATTACTATTAACCATGCAAATTCAAATTTATATTTTACATTTGCATGGATGATAATTTTGTATACCTATGTATGTCCAGCGAAAAATAGAAGCAACTATTTTAAAAGCACTAAAAAATAATCCTGTTGTCGCATTGATAGGACCACGTCAAAGCGGAAAATCAACATTAGTTAAACATATAATCGAAGGCAACAAAAACAGTATATACCTGGATTTGGAACGTCCTTCTGACTTACAAAAACTGGAAGACCCTGAATGGTTTTTTACTACTCAAAAAGGGAAATTGATTTGTTTAGATGAAATTCAACGCAAACCTGAATTATTTCCAGTGATCAGAAGTCTTTCAGATGAATGGAATGCGAATGGATCATTTTTAATCCTTGGATCAGCTTCCCGAGAACTTCTGCAACAGAGT
Source organism: Bacteroidetes bacterium GWF2_41_31 (assembly GCA_001769215.1). GTDB lineage: Bacteria > Bacteroidota > Bacteroidia > Bacteroidales > F082 > UBA6244. Next base: position 106,732 of record MEOL01000052.1, on the reverse strand, counting down.
TCAGAATCGTTGGCAGGGAGAATTACCTACAAAAAGTTGATGCCATTTTTGTGGGACGAGATAAAGGATTTTGATTCACTTGAGAAATATTTTGCTCATGGAGGATTTCCAAGAAGTGCACTGGCACAAGATAGTGAAACATCCTATGAGTGGCGCAATAACTTTATTTCTACTTTCTTAGAACGCGATTTACTGCAATGGAGGGGAGTTTCTCCGGCAACCATGCACCGACTGTGGAAAATGTTGGCTCATTTAAACGGTCAAACAGCTGATTACTCCAAATTGGCTAAATCTTTGGGTGTTTCCGCTGTCACTGTTAAAAATTACATCGATTTACTGGAAAGCACTTTCATGGTTGACGTAATACCTCCATATTTTTCAAATCTGGGAAAACGTCTCGTAAAAGCACCTAAAATTTATATTACCGATTCCGGGATTACCTCCACCCTATTGGAATTGCGCAATTTTGAGGAAATGGCAGGTCATCCTTCATTTGGTAGCATCTGGGAACAAATTGTTTTGTCAAACATGAAAGAACTATTTCCTGAAGCCTCATTTTATTTTTATAGAACGAGCAATGGTGCAGAGGTAGATTTTGTGATGAAAATAAAAGAACTGGTATTTACCATCGAATGTATAGCCTCAGTCGCCCCAATACTTTCAAAAGGCTACTTTTATGCCTGCCAGGATATTCACCCTTCACACTCTTTCGTGGCAGCCCCAATAAAAAAAGGCTGGGCCATGAAACCCAAAATTGATGTAGTTTCCTTAAGTGAACTGGAAACAAAACTCAGGGAAATGACCGCTTGAAGAGGCGGTGTATAAACGATTAAAAATATTCTTCTCAACCTGTAACATTTTCCATGCTTATCCGTCACAGGTGTTATGGAAGTTTTTTACTTTTAGCGCATGACTGTCAGTGAATATAACAACTGCGTAGATGAACACAGCGACGGAGTTTTCCGGTTCCTGCTGAAAAACACGGGCGACACCGAAGCCGCGCGTGATCTGGTGCAGGAATCATTTATGAAGTTGTGGATCAGGCGGAATGAGGTACAGGTGGAAAAAGGAAAATCATACCTGTTCACCACGGCCTACCACACCATGATCGACAGCTTTCGCAAAAACAGTAGGATGACACGCATGGAGGGCCATGAGCATAAAAGTGAACCGGTAAAACATGGTTACAGCGACCTGAAAGAAGTGCTTGACGTGGCTTTATCAAGGCTTTCAGAAATCCAGCGCACCGTTGTGCTGCTGCGCGATTACGAGGGTTACAGCTATGAAGAAATAGGAGAAATAACCGGATTGAACGAAGCACAGGTAAAAGTGTATATCTACCGGGCACGCTTGAGTTTGAAACAATATTTAATCAGTACCGAAACCGTACTTTAGTCATGAAAAAGCAACCACTGATCGATTTAAAGAATTACGAAGTTTTCGTGATCGACTACCTCGATGGACAGCTTTCGAAGGCTGAAGAAACCGCTTTGCTTGCTTTTCTCGACCAGCATCCTGACCTGAAAGACGAATTCGAAGGGCTCGAACTGGCCACCCTGGAACCCCTTATCATTGAAGCCGACTTTAAACAAGAGTTAAAAAAAATACCTGTCATAAAGGTTGCCGGCATTGATGAAACCAACTATGAAACTTATTTTATCGCTTCCGCTGAAAATGACCTGAACAACAAAGAAACCGAACACCTGAATCAGTTTTTATCGATCAACCCGATGTTGCACAAGGAGTTCGAACTGCATCAGAAACTCCGTCTTGAACCAGACACAAAGATTTTATTTCCCGGAAAAAGTTCGTTGAAAAAACGAAAAGTGATCCCCCTAACCCGGGTGTCATCGGTGGCAGCCGGACTGGCGTTTCTTCTTGCGATTTCATTTTTTTTAAGAAATCAACCCGTACCGAAAGGCAACCAGATTATTCTTCAATCCTATGCTTATCGCACCACCAGGGTGATTCCAAACAAAAGCAGTTCTTCTGAATTAATCGTTCCACGGAAAAAACAACCCCCGGTTAAAGAAAATGTTTCTGAATCGAAACCGGCAACCAACGCTAAACCTCCGGTCAGAAGAGTGGTTGCCATCGAAAACCAGCCTTTGGCCATGACCAGTCTGCCCCAAAAGCCCCTCACCACCGAGTTGGTTGATATTTACGATTTTGAAAAATTAAGCATCCCTGATTTCGAACCTCAAACGATGATGCTGGCTGATGCCGGAGAAGTTAGGCCCGGGCGTAAAAGCCTGTTTTCAAGAATTGTCGGCAATCAGGTGAACAAATTTAAAGACCGGTTGAGTGGCTCCAGGGAAGATGAAATTAACAGACAACTGCAACGCGACGACCCGGGTTACATCCGGGTGATCGATCGCAGCATACTGGTTTTCAATACCATTACCGGAAGTGAGACCAATGTGGAAAAAACATACAACAGTTCAGGACATCTCACCGATTATAATGTATCAGGACATAATTTGTATGTCAGCAGGCCTGTGGAGACGACTCCTGGTCCTTAAAGGTAAAAGTATTTGAGGCTCTCCTGATAAAGACATAATGTATGTGTTATCCTTGGTATAGTTATTATTTCCTTATTATTCACACTCCAATTTCCACTGCCATTCTTCACAAACAATCCCTTGTCTATTTTAATCCTCAAAAAATGTGTTCGCTGTAATACTTATTGTTGCAGTGCTGTGATTCTGTCTCAAAGGTATCAAAAATAGTCAGACAAACCATTTCCGGGGAATTTTACTACAAAAAATGCAAATCGGTAACCTGAATACTGGAGACATTCTGGAGTTCAAAATGAAAAACAAAAACGAGTACATACCTTTTACAATGACCAAATCATCGCCGGTTCAATGGCTAGGTCTTCATTGAAAATTGGAAAAGGATTAAGTTACCGGATAGGAAGATATCTTACTGAAACTCCTTCGGCACTCCGCAAATCATCACAAACTTTTCGCTGGCAGAAGCATTGCGGTACTGGTGTTTTTCATTGGGAAGCACCATGGCAAAGTCGCCCTTTTTAACGGACTGTTGTTCGCCTTGCTCGTTTACAAGAAAGCCTTCGCCTTCAATAATATAGTTCATGTGTTCGTAGGGATGCTGGTGGTAAGGAGTAAACCCTTTACCCTCCAGGGAGAAAACCCGGTAAGCATATACGGGGGCACCGTCTTCGGCGGCAAGAGGTATCTGTTTGGTTGCACCTGAAGCACCTTCCATGGTGACTTTGGTGGTGGTTACGTCTGAGAGAGAAATAATTTTCATTGGATTGGTAGTTTAAAGTATTGGTTCATTTGGCAGTATTGGTTTGCGTATGTTGTTAGTTTTTCAATTGATTGATAAAGTCTTTATCGGTATAAAGCCAAAACAAGGGTTGCCAGCGTTCAATGCCTTGAGCATCGATGCGGCGGGCAATGGGTGCAATTCCGTATATCTTTTTCTCCATTTGCAGGGTAGCGGGGTCGATGGTCCATTCTTCCATAAACCGGATGCGCTGGATGTCTTCACGTTCAATGGTATGTATGACCAATGAGTCAAAAAGTTCGTATGGAGGTTCAATCCGTCGAAAGGTAACCACTGTTGTATCAGATAACATCTGTTTGATGTCGAATGGAGTTATGGGTTCATTAAAATAATCATAAGCCTGAACTCCTCCTTCCAAAGCACTTTGCATCATCATATCTACCAATTTTTCCCGTTGCGGTCCCACCAAATTTTGTATCCACCAATCGTAGGTGGGATCAGGAGACATCAGGCTGACATCGTATTGGATTTTCTCTGTTACCAATTGCCGGCTTCCTTGTTTACAAGAAGAAAATAGAGCAATCAAAAGGACAAACAGAAATAAAGTCAGGTTTTTCATGACGTTGATTTTGGGCATAAAATTAATTAATTTTACCAAAAAGAAACGATCGCATGAAGCAGATATTATGCTTGGTTGGTTTATTCACAACAATTAGCACTGCCTTTTCTCAGGTAATACCGGAGAATCGGCGTGTTGACTGGCACCATGTTGTTGCAAACCATCATTTTATCAATCCTGATCAACAAATCAATGTAAAAGACTTTGGAGCGCAAGGCGATGGTCTCACCAACGATCAGCCCGCCGTTCAGGCCGCTATCAATTCACTCAATGGCCGCTTGGGAGCTGTTTTTTTCCCATCAGGGAACTATCTTTTCACCTCTTCCATCAGATTATTCGATAGCACGTTGCTTCAGGGAATTAGCTCCGACTCTGCCACCTTGATGTTCCGGCTGGGACATCAGACCATTAACTGCATCAACATCCAAAAAGGACAATCATCAGATTTTGTACCTATTACAGCAGGATTTGAAAAAGACAACCCTTGGATTCAGGTGGAAAACGCCTCCTCATTTACAGTAGGACAAACCATTGAAATACGCGAAGAAAATGGTGATTGGGATGTGGTTCCCATCTCCTGGGCCGATTATTCTGTCGGGCAAATTACGCGGATCATCGAAATTTCCGGTTCAAAACTATCTCTTGAAAGTCCGTTACGAATCGATTATTCGCCGGAACTCAACCCGCAGGTACGTCCCATCGAACCCATCCAGAATGCGGGTGTTGAATGCTTAAAGATCAAACGTTTGGATGCCCCGGACGAAGGAGCCGGGTCGAATATCAGCTTTAGCTATGCGGCCAATTGCGTGGTACGTGGTGTGGAAAGCGACAGCAGTGTTGGCAGTCACATCGACGTGAACGCTTCGGCCTACCTGCTCATCGAGGGTTGCTATTTCCATCATGGTTTTACTTATGACGGAACAGGTATGCGGGGTTATGGTGTCACCTTTTCCACACACAGCAGCGAATGTTTGGTTCAAAACAATATTTTCAGAAAACTACGCCATGCCATGATGGTGAAGACCGGCTCAAATGGCAATGTCATCGCCTATAACTATTCTATCGAACCTTTCAGAACGGAACCCATTCCCGATTTTTCGGGTGACATCAGCCTGCATGGGCATTATGCCTACGCCAATTTATTTGAAGGCAACATCGTCCAAAACCTGATCATTGATCATTACTGGGGGCCCTCAGGACCTGAAAATACCTTCTTTAGAAACCGGGCGGAACTGTACGGAATTGTCATGACAAGTAGTGACACACTCATGACAAATCGCCAAAACTTTGTGGGCAACGAAGTCACCAATAGCGAATTGCTGTTTGGGTTGTATTTTTTAACAGGGGAAGATCATTTTGAATTTGGAAACAACATTAAAGGAATCACCACGCCTGCCGGAACAGACGATTTGCCTGATTCGAGTTACTATTTAGAGGAGCAACCTGCGTTCTGGCATTCCGGCGACTGGCCTTCCATTGGTTTACCCATGCCAATCGGTTCAGGTACTATTCCAGCCAAGCAGCGCTATCTTGACGGGCACAATCTTACGGTTTGTCCATACGATACCATCACCACATGGATATCAAAAAACAATACAATCGACAACATACAAATTGGTCCCATTCCGGCGACAGACCATCTTTATCTCTCATCACTCCTGTCCGGCAAACTATACTTCAGGCTAATGGATCTTCAGGGAAGGATTCTTTTTACAAAATATATCGAGATACGCCTGGGTGCCCGGGTTAAAATAGATTTGCCAAACTCACTTTATCCCGGTCTTTACCTGGCGGTTTGTTCTCAAAATAATAAACAACTGGTCACGAAAATACTAATCACCCGATGAAATCCATAACACGACCCACCCTGTTGATCGACAGTAACAAAGTCCTCAACAACATCCGCAGGATGAAGCAGAAAGCCGATGAAGGCGGCGTTGTTTTCCGTCCCCATTTTAAAACCCATCAAAACCTTCAGGTGGCCGAATTTTTCAGGCAGGAAGGGGTAAGTAAGATCACCGTTTCATCCGTTTCGATGGCTGAAGAGTTTGCCGGTCAGGGCTGGAAGGACATCACCATAGCCTTTCCGGTGAACCTGCTGGAAATGAGCCAAATCAACCAATTGGCGAAAAAAATTCAATTGAACCTGCTCGTTGACTCGGTATTCACCACCCGTTTTCTGGATCAACAGGCTTCAAACCATCTGACTGTATTGATCAAAATCGATACGGGCTATCACCGTACCGGACTGTTACCCCATGATCCTGAAATAGATGACATACTAAAAGAGGTTGCTGCCTCTCCAAAATTAACGTTTGGTGGATTTCTTACCCATGCCGGCCACACGTATCAGGCAAGAGAAAAGGATGGAATACTTGACATCATGGAAAAATCGCGCGAACAACTCATTTCCTTAAAACACCACCATGAACGATTTTACCCCGAATTTATCATTTCATATGGAGACACGCCTTCATGTAATTTGGCCACCCATTTTCATGGATTTGATGAAATCCGTCCGGGAAATTTTGTTTATAACGATGTGATGCAGCTCCACCTGGGAGCATGTTCTCCGGGTGATATCGCGGTAGTTACGGCCTGTCCGGTAGTTTCAATCCTTAAGGAGCGTGAAGAATTGGCCATTTATGGGGGAGCCGTTCATTTGTCAAAAGAACACATCGAAGCCGATCAGGGATTTCAATTGTATGGTTATGTGGTGAGGCTGGATGAAAACCTGCGGTGGGGCGATCCCATCACCGGCGCGTTTGTGCATTCACTTTCACAGGAACATGGTTTAATCAGCATGCCTGAAAAGGAATTGCTTACCTTTAAACCGGGAGACCTGGTGGGAATCATGCCAGTTCATTCATGTTTAACGGCCAATTTGCTGAAGGATCATTTTTTGATTATCTGATTCTGCAATACAAATAGGTCCTGTTAAATGATGAAAATGAGGTAACTTGCAGTCGCAAATAAGCTCTAACAAACTGCTATTCAGACAAAATAAATAATATAGTTACATTCAAGGTGCAGCGCACCGTCATATTGATCTAAAAAAAAGCCAATGTATTCTTAAATCAATAATCATCTGGCCTGAATGATTACAACCTTCGATTTTTTTTGTTAATATTTGGTTAACCTGAATCAACAAGTACACCTATTATATAATAATAATTACTTTAGCCGCCATTTCATCATTTATTAATGATCCATTCATCACCCTTTTTAAACATAATTTCGATCATGAAACTATTTCGACTCCTTTTCCTTTTAATCGCAACCCTATCTCACGCTCCTACCCTCTTCGCACAAAACGGTGGAGGTGAAAAAGCCGGGACTTTTGGAATGATCCAGAAACCTATTCTGGTGCCAAGTATTGCCCGGCAAATTATGGATGGTACTTTTATCGGTGTTGATCCCAATGAAACCACTAAACCGGGTCCTCCCAAAAGAAGAGGAGCTAACATCACAGTTCCCGGAAAAGGACTTCCTGTTGGAGGCGATGCCTTGGTAGAAAATCAGTTACGATCAATTAAACGTGATGCAAAAGATCCATTACTGGTTTTTGACGCCAATACTGCCATTTACACCCCTTCTGACCCCACCGGGGCTATTGGACCAAACCATTTTGTTGGCGGATGGAACGTGGGATTTAGAATCTTTGATAAAGCAGGTAACCCGTTAACACCCACGGCCTCTTTAAGCACCTTATTCCCGGGCAATAATACTGGCGATCCAATTGTATTTTATGATGCAGAAGCCGACCGTTTTGTGATCACCGAATTTGATAATAACCCAAACGGTTTTAACGTAGCCGTTTGCCAGGGACCCGACCCCGTAAACGATGGCTGGTATATTTACACCACCGGTTTTGGAACCGGCCAATTTCCCGACTACACCAAATTCTCTGTTTGGTCGGATGCGTATTATGTTACAGCCAATATTGGCGCCAACAATAAAGTTTTTGCGATAGAACGTGCCGAAATGCTCCTGGGCAATGCGGCTCAATTTGTAGGATTTCCTCTCACAGGAATCTCAACTTCAGGGTTTTATAGCCCGCAGTTTTTTAATGTGACCAATAGCGACCTGCCACCGGACGGAAATGCAACGGTTGTTTATATGCAAGATGATGCCTGGAGTGGCGTTTCGACCGACCATTTAAAATTGTGGACTGTGAATGTGGATTGGACAGATGTGGCCAACTCGACCATTTCTGCTCCCATGGAAATACCTACCACCCCTTTTATATCTGTGTTTGATGGGGGTTCTTTTAGTAATGTTCCCCAGCCAGGCGGTCCCGATCAGGATGTGCTTCAGGCAACCATCATGAACCAGGCTCAATACCGAAGGTTCCCGGGTTACAATTCAGCGATATTTAATTTTGTGGTCGACACAGATGGGTCAGGAGCTGAACTGGCAGGGATTCGCTGGTTTGAAATGCGTCAGGACAACGATGGCGATCCATGGACAATTTATCAGGAGGGAACCTATATTTCCCCATATAACAACAAACATGCTTTTTCAGGAAGCATGGTAATGGACGGACAAGGAAATATAGGCATGGGATATACCACTGTTAGCTCTGCCGAAAAAATTGCCATTTATTTTACCGGACGATATGCCTCTGACCCTTTGGGACAAATGACTGTTGATGAAACCCTTATCGCGCAGAGCTTGTCCAATAATTCATCAAACAGGCTTGCCGACTATGTCCAGATATCGGTTGATCCGGCCAACGACAAGACCTTTTGGCATATCGCTGAGTATTTTATTAATAACCAGAGAACCGATGTGGTGGGTGTTTTTCAAATTGCCTCAAACTATGCACAGGACATGGGAGCGGTTAGCATCGACGAACCTGTGGATGGTGCCTTATCGGAAACCGAACCCATCTCCATCACGGTTTTTAACTATGGTGAAGATGAACAGATAAACATTCCCGTGAGTTATCAATTGGATGGTGGTGCGGTGGTTAGTGAGATCATACCGGGGCCTTTGGCAACGGGTACATCCATGCAATACACGTTTAACACCACAGCCAACCTGGGTCTTGTTGGCTCAACCTATACCATAAAATCTTTTACCAATCTGGCAGGGGATGAATTCCGTTCAAACGACACCATCACGAAAAGTGTCCTGTATTTATTTCCTGACGATATCGGTGTCACCGGTGTCATTTCACCCGTTTCAGGTAGTGGGTTGACGAGCGAAGAAGACATTACAGTTTCCCTCAGCAACTTCGGTACAGCCGATCAAACCAATTTTGAGGTAAGCTATCAATTGAATGATGTATTGGTAACCGAACAGGTCCCGGGGCCTTTGACCCCAGCTTCACCAATCAATTTCACCTTTTCACAAACCGGCGATATGATGGCGCTTGGAGCCTATCAGTTAGCTGCCTACACCTCGCTACCTGGCGATGCTTTTGATGGAAACGACACCACTCACGTTGAGGTAATCAACACCTTGTGCCAGCCTCAATCAAATTGCCACACAGGAAGCGGAATTTTTCTGTTCCAACTGGGAACCATCGACACGGCCACCGATTGTTCACCAAAAGGGTATGGAGATTATACCGAACTTTCAACCGAATTGGAGAATAACAGCATCAACGAACTAACCATCGCCACCTATTATGGAAGTCAATACATTAAAGTATGGATCGACCTGAACGATAATTTCGTGTTCGAAACAGAGGAGGTGGTTGTAGACAATTACGAAATTGCACCCGGCATGACGAATGGGTATTATGTGGAAACCATGTCGTTGACCATACCTGATGGCGTTAACCTGGGAGAACATATTTTGAGGGCTAAAACAAGCCTCAACGGCCCGGTTCCTGAAGATGCCTGCTATGCAACCACTTATGGAGAAACCGAAGACTACAAAGTAAACCTGGTGCTGCATATCGGTGTGGAAACTATTCCTTTCAACAATGCTGACATGGTGATAAAGACCGTTGGAAACAATATTTTTGACATCTCACTGGAGAGTACCACTATCAACGAGACCCTCATGATCAACCTGCACAATGTACTTGGTCAAAAACTGGTTGAGAACAGGGTGCACAATGTAAATGGCAAGTATCAGTACCATTTGGATTTATCATATGCCAAACCTGGGGCTTATATTGTGAGATTGGGATCGCCACAAGTTGGAAAGGTGAAACGGATTTTGGTGAGGTAAGGCATTTCGCATTACAAACATGAGCCTGGTCTAAAAAGGTAATAGAACGATTTCAGCCACTTTTACCCCTTCCTCCCTACCGGCAGGCAAGAGTCCCCTAAAGGGGAAGTGGCTGAAAATCACTTTTCATGATTCACCTTTTTAGACCGAACTCAATTATGTTCACCTCTGAGTGCGGTAGATCAAATAAATAAAGGTCTGTTTATTCCATTCTTCAGAAAGCTGGTATTGAGACATACGATCTGTAAAGTATAAATCCTGCAAGCACGTGTTGGTGCTTTCAGATCTTTAATGGGTCATCATACCCATTCACAACTACCGGTACATTTGCTCGCGTTGCAGTTTTATTTTCTCATCGGCAAGGTATTCTTCAAAGTCCATGTATTTGTCGATCATACCATTGGGGGTGAGTTCAATCACCCGGTTACAGACACTTTCAATAAATTCATGGTCGTGTGAAGCCATCAGGATATTGCCTGGATAGGTTTTCATGTTGTTGTTAAACGACTGGATGGACTCCATGTCAAGGTGGTTTGTGGGATGGTCAAGAACAAGTACATTGGGGTTTAATAGCATCATACGGGCAATCATGCAACGCATGCGTTCACCTCCGGATAGCACCATGGCATTTTTGGCTCCGTCTTCCCCTGAAAAGAGCATCTTGCCCAGATAACCACGTAAAAAATTCTCACTTGTATCATCCGAATATTGACCAATCCAATCGAAAAGGGAAATCTTTTTGTTGAAAAAACCGGTATTGTCCATGGGTAGAAAAGCCGGTGTAATGGTTACACCCCATTCATAAGTACCAGTATGAGGAGCCAACTCGCCCCCAATGATCTTAAAAAAGGCAGTGGCAGCGCGGTTGTCGTGCGACAAGAAAACAATTTTATCGTTTTTACTCACGTGAAAATTTACATCGGAAAACAACGTCGTGCCGTCTTCAAGCCTGAAACTCAGATTTTCAACCAGCAAAACTTTGTCGCCAGCTGCCCGTTCGGGTTTAAAAATAATTCCGGGGTAACGGCGGTTGGAAGGTTCGATTTCATCAATATTCAGCTTTTCCAGCATTTTCTTTCGGCTGGTAGCCTGACGTGATTTCGACACATTGGCACTAAACCGGGAGATAAACTCCTGTAACTCTTTGCGTTTCTCTTCTGCCTTTTTATTGGCAGACGAACGCTGGCGCAATGCCAATTGACTCGACTCGTACCAAAAGGTATAGTTTCCGGAGAACATGCGGATACGGCCATAATCGATATCAATAATGTGGGTGCATACATTGTCTAAAAAGTGCCTGTCGTGCGAAACCACGATGACCGTGTTCTCAAAATTGGCCAGATAATTTTCGAGCCAAAGCACTGTTTCCAGGTCGAGATCGTTGGTAGGCTCATCCAACAACAGGTTATCCGGATTACCAAACAGCGCCTGGGCCAACAGGATACGGACTTTTTCTTTCCCGGTTACATCTTTCATCAGCATGGGGTGCAACGTCTCTTTTATTCCGAGTCCGCTAAGCAGTTCAGCTGCATTGCTATCGGCATTCCAGCCATCCATATCGGCAAATTCCTCTTCCAATTTAGCGGCCTTCATGCCATCGGCTTCAGAAAAATCAGATTTGGCATACAGTGCCTCTTTTTCCTGCATGTTCTTCCAAAGCTTTTCATGCCCTATCAACACCGTGTCGAGCACACGATACTCATCAAAAGCAAAGTGATCCTGACTGAGTACAGAAAGCCGTTCACCAGGCTCCAGGGTGACTGATCCACGGGTGGCTTCAAGGGTACCTGAAAGGATGTTCAGGAAAGTAGACTTTCCGGCACCATTGGCACCAATAACACCATAACAATTACCGGAAGTACATTTTAAATTAACATCAGCAAATAAGGGCAGCTTTCCAAAGCGAATGGCCAAGTCAGAAATAGTAATCATAGAAATAAGTTTGGGGCGGCAAAGGTACGCAAAAGAGTGGCTTGAACAACCCCTTGACCCGGATGAGTTGGAACAATAAAAGTAACTGTGATTAAATACTATTTACCTGTCATTTTTTCATCCCATTTCCCTTTTATTTTGTAGTTCATCCCGCTAATGGTAATGCACACAACAGCTGAATGTGCCACTTGCTTTTCATCATACTCAAACTTTTTATCCCCTCCGTATTTGCGCATTTTCTAGCACATCCTGGATGCCTTCTTGTAGTATATTCTGGTTTGAATTGAAGCTCATAAACAGTTAGATTTTTTATCCTGGTAAAAATAATAAAATAACGTTGCACCATGAAGTCCTAAAAGACGTTAACAAAGCGAATTCTCTCCAAATTCAATCCTGTCTGCTCTCCCAAAAAATAGTATTTTTGCGACTCTAATAAAATACCATAAGGATGTCAGCATTGTATTTTAAAGAAATCCGGAGTTTTCTCAGTTCCCTCATGGGCTATGTCATTATTCTGGTATTCCTGGTCACCATCAGTCTATTTCTCTGGGTATTTCCAAACGATTTCAATATTTTCGATTATGGATATGCCAACCTCGATGGATTGTTCGTCATCGCGCCATTTGTATTTATTTTTCTGGTGCCAGCCATCACCATGAGGTCGTTTGCCGATGAAAAAAAAAGCGGCACCATCGAATTGCTCTTTACCCGACCCTTAACCGACATGCAGCTCATACTGGCCAAATTTTTGGCGTCATTTACACTGGTGGTTATCGCGTTGCTGCCAACCTTATTATATTACATCTCCGTATATCTGCTTAGTTTTCCTCAGGGCAACATCGACTCGGGAAGTATTTGGGGAAGTTATATCGGCTTGCTGTTTTTAGGTGCGGCCTTCACCTCAATCGGGATATTTACCTCTTCCATCAGCGATAACCAGGTTACTTCATTTGTGATAGCCGGTCTGCTGAGTGCCTTTTTATACCTGGGTTTCGAACTGATTTATTCTTTTGAACTATTTGGTCCGGTCGACCTTTTGATCCGCTCCCTTGGAATCAGCGCTCATTACAGCTCACTCAGCCGTGGCGTGATCGACACACGCGATGTAGTCTATTTTCTTAGTGCCATCGCCCTGTTTTTGTTTTTAACCAAGTTTTCGCTCGCGCGAAGAAAATGGTAACCAATAGTTTGTGTAACATGAAAGAAAAGAAATCTTCAATCGTTCGTCAATCGTGGTCGCAACTTCTCCTGGTTATCGGGATCATTCTTGTGGGCAACTTCATCAGTTCTTTCCTTTTTACGCGTGTGGACCTGACCAACGAAAAACGCTACACCCTCTCGGCTGAAACCCGCGAGCTATTAAAAAATGTAGATGACATAGTCTATTTCAGGGTTTTTTTGGAAGGAGAATTTCCAGCCGGTTTTAAAAGGTTAAAACGTGAAACCAAGGAGCTGCTTGATGAATTCAGGGCCTATAACAAAAACATTGCCTACGAGTTTATTAATCCGTCGGCCAGCGAAAATCAACAAGAGCGAAATGCCACCTATCAATTGCTTGTGCAACAAGGGCTACAACCTACCAATTTACAAGTGAAGACAAAAAGCGGGCTGGAACAACAGGTGATTTTTCCGGGAGCATTGGCCTCGTACCGCAACAATGAAATAGCGATTGAATTGCTCGATGCCCAGATGAACATCCCCCCCGAAGCTGTATTGAATAATTCAATCGAAAACCTGGAATTTAAATTCGCCAGTGCCATCCACAAAATTACCCGACTGAAGAAACCTTCCATCGCTTTCATCGAAGGACAAGGTGAACTAGACGACCAGGAGACTTTCGACCTCACAAAAACACTAAACGAAAATTATCATGTAGAAAGGATTCGCATCCAAGGCAGCCTGAATGCCTTGGTTAACCGCACGTTAATTGATTCCGTAAACCAAAAATGGGAAATCATCCCCAAATATGCAGCCATTATCATTGCAAAACCCGATTCCATGTTTTCGGGCAAGGACCGCTTTATCATCGATCAATACCTGATGTATGGCGGCAAAATATTGTGGTTTCTTGATCCGGTGTTAGCCAGCATGGACAGCATTAGCGGATCAGAAAACACGGTGGCCATCGAAAAAAAACTGGATATACAATCGCAGCTATTTACATACGGGGTGCGCCTTAACAACGACTTAATCATGGATTTAAGTGCCGCCTCCATTCCTATCCGCACAGGCCAGGTGGGCAACCAGCCACAAATTGAATTTTTCCCATGGTATTATTTTCCGATTGTTACACCCACCACCAAACATCCCATTGGTAAAAACCTGAATGCCATTAAAACACAATTTGTGAGCAGCATCGACACGCTGACGACAAAAAATGTAAAAAAAACCGTTCTGCTTTCAACTTCACCCTACTCACGTACCGAACAGGTCCCGGCACTCATCAGTTTGTCTATTCTGCGCGAACAACCCGATCCCCGGCAATACACCACTCCGCCACAGGTAATCGCCGTATTGCTCGAAGGCAATTTTTTATCGGATTTCCGCAACCGGATTCCTCCCGAAATAATGAACGACAAAGGCATCGGATTTAAAGAAAACAGCGTCTCTACCGCGATGCTGGTAGTTTCGGATGGCGATTTAATCATAAATCAGTTTCAGCAGGGGAAGCCGTTGCCACTGGGATATGACCAATACACACGTGAAACCTTTGGAAATAAAGATTTTGTGTTGAACGCGATTAATTATCTGACAGAAGGTCCTGGCTTGATTTCCATTCGCTCAAGGGAAATGAAACTGCGGTTGCTGGATAAAGCCAAAGTAAATGAATCAAAAATGATGTGGCAGTTTTTTAACGTGCTGGCACCTGTTTTAATCGTCATCCTTACAGGTCTTTTGTTAATTTACCTCCGAAAAAGAAAATATGCACTATAAACATCGATTATGAAAATAAACCGGATTTACCTGATTGTTTTGTTGGTACTGGCTGCCATTGCCATTTATTTGCTGGCACAAAACCACTATTCAACTTTAAAGGAAAATGAAGCCGATTTTTCGGTAGCTGACACAGCATCAGTTACCAAGCTGTTTATTGCAGATAAAGGACTCAATTCGATCACCCTGCAACGAACCTCAAAAGGATGGTTGCTGGATGGAAAATTCAAAACCAATGAACAGGGAGTAGAGTCATTGCTCGCTACCCTGAACAGGATAAAAGTAAAATCACCTGTTTCAACCATCAGTTTCGACAACGTGATTAGCCGGATGGCCTCCATCGGGGTTAAGGTAGAAGTTTATCAGCAGGTATATTACATTAATTGGTTCAATAAGATAAAACTGTTTCCTCACGAGCAACTCACCAGGGTATTTTATGTTGGTGACGCAACCTCCAACAACCTGGGCACTTATATGTTGATGGAAGGAGCTTCACAACCTTACATAACTTATATTCCAGGATTTAGGGGATACCTTTCGGCACAATTCTCTCCTGATCCCGATAACTGGAAAAGCCATGAAGTATTTAAGCAAACCCTCTCAAGCATTAAAAGCATCCGGCTTAACATGATAGAAAAGCCTGAAGAAGGGTTTTCACTACAAGTAATAGATGCATCCGGGCATTACGATCTGCGGCGATTGACAGATGACAGCCGTGTTGATAACTATGATACCTTAAAGGTTTTGAACCTGTTAACTTCTTTTACAGATGTTCGCTACGAAACCAGGATGAATAACCTGATCCCCAAAGTCCGTATCGACTCAATCGTTCAATCCCCCGGCTTATATGAACTCACCGTGGTCGATTTCAACAACGACACCACCTACATAAAAATGTTCAAAAAGGGTTCCGTTCCTGAAGAATTGGTGGAAGCGGCTTACGATCAGTTGGTGCCAATGGATCATGACCGATTTTACGGATTGATAAATGGGGGTGATGATTTTGTACTTCTCCAGTATTATGTTTTTGATAAACTGCTGAACCCAATCAGCTATTACGAGAAATAAATCGGGAGGAAATATTTGAGTATCATGTTAAGCTCAAAATGTTGCGGCCATATTCGATTGGGTAACGATGGGATTCATATCATACATTCCTTCCCGAATCATTCACTTTTTTCTATATTAACCGACTGACTTTCTTCCCCTGGCATTGTTGGGAGAACTGGTTTTTCTATCACCCCCAGGTTGTGTTTACCATCAATCCTGATCACCAGAGGTTGTTCAAAATGAATATGCCTGATATACTGATTTTCGAACACGGCAGGCATGGCATCCAAAAACCCCAGGTCGTAATATCCATCGTCAATAAAGGGATTAATGGTAAAATACCCCACCCTGAAAGAGGTCAGGTTTTGGAAAAAATGTGTTCCCTGACTTGGGTCGATGCGGTATTTGTCAAGACCCGCTTCCACAATCAGGCGGGCTGCTGAAATTTGTGGCCATTTCACCGGTATGCCCAGCCATGGGTCGCTTGATCCCCATCGGCCCGGTCCTATCAAAATGTAGTTCCTTCCTGATTTTAAAAAGTCATTGTTAATTTGCTCAATGTCAGGGATCACCTTCTGGTTGTTCGCAGCATTAAACAGCTCTGGCCGGATATAAACAACATCAAAAATATCATCAATGGTTCCGTTTCCAAGAGCTGACTGTGAAATGATCAGCGTATTCTCCCGGTTAATTTTACTCAATTCCAGGTTGAGCGTTTCTTCTTTAACGGCAATGGGACGGATCTGGAGCAAGTTAAAAGTAGCCTTGTCGCCTTTGCGCGTGTTCAAATCCACGGCAAATTCAATCTCAACCGGATTCCCCATTTCCTGCTCGCCGAGCTTAAGTACCTTTTGCAAAATTTCGGCTATAGGATAACTATTGTGTTTGAGTATATTTGAGAAGGTGATCAACTTTTTTCCGCTACTACCATAACCATCACGAACCACGTGGTTATGCATATCGTAGGTAGATGAAATGTCACGTATGGCATCATCTTCCTCTGCCGATTTTATCTTGAGTGTAAGCAGGTTAGCGCTGTCGTTGGGAGTTGGCACAAAAGTGATTCGGTTAAGGTCCAGCGCGAAGAACTCCTTCTGGGTCTCCCTCAGGGTCATGTCAGGGGTTGAAGTTTGTAAAACATTTTTCGGAAAGGTTGGACTAAACCTGAGTGAAAGACCACCATCCACAATATATTTTCCCAGTCCCAGGGCCAGACTCACCGTACCATCTCCAGGTTTGCAAGGAGGCAATGGATAGTAATCGATGGAGCGGCCCACACCCGAAAAAGTTGGATAATACCGATTGCCATAAGCGGTTCCACAAACTTCCTGAATGACAATGGCCATTTTTTCCTCATCAATCATATTGGAAGTCGCTGTCATATAGGCCTTGCTGTCGTGATAATAAACAGAGGCGTATACTGCTTTGATGGCAGTGACCATCATTTCAAACATCTGACTTCGATCATGATCGATAAGCGGAAGCATGTAGGTATTGTATATTCCTGCAAAAGGTTGGTAATGCGAATCTTCGAGCAAGCTACTGGAGCGGATAGCCACTGGCTTTGAAATGGCTACTGAAATAGTAAATAAATCGCCATAAACCTGCTGCGGCAGTTTTGCATTTAAAAACCGGGCCAAAATCTCCTCATCCGAAAGGTCGTTATTAAAAGCAACCTGATACAGTTTATTTTGATCCATAAACTCATCAAACACATCGGTTCCCAACACCACTGTTTTAGGGATGGCTATTTCAATTTTATCAAAATGATGATATAGTTTGTTTCTGTTGATTAGAGAATCGAGAAAGGCCAATCCACGCGCTTTACCACCAACAGAACCCTGACCAATGCGTGATATGCTAAAGTATTTATCGAAATTATCGCGATTGAAAGAAGAAATGACCCCCCGGGCTTTGGCCATCCTAAATTCGGAAATAGAATCATAAATAAACTTCTTAGTCTCATCACTATCAATGAAATCGTCTGATTTAAATGCCCTGAAAAGTTCTGCCAATGGAAATAGAGCTCGGGCCCGCAACCATTTTGAAAAGTGATCGCGTTCGATATGATACCTCAATGAAGCAGTGGGGATTTTGTACACTTTTTCCTGAAGGTCTTTCAAATCGCGTGCACGTCCCACCACAAGTCCCATGTGGGGATCTTTAAAAACAAAGTCACCAAAGGCGAAATACTCCTTAATAAACTCTCGTAAATCGAATGTCAGGCTTTTCGAGTTTTTATCCAGGAACCCAACCCTGATTTCTTTTGCTTTCCAGCGATTCTTTGGGTCAGACGACTGCAACAACACGGGCGTATACTTGTTGTCTTTTTTTACTTTCTTGCTCAGCCTGAATCCGGCTTCCTTGTCTATCACACCATTGCGGGGATACGAAATATCCGAAACAATACCCAACACATTGTGTTTATATTTATCGTAAATAGAAACCGCTTCCTCATAATTTGTGGCCATCAATATTTTGGGACGACCGCGCATACGCAACATTCGCTGGTGCTCATTTAGTCCTTCCGACACAAAAGTTTGTGCCTGCTTAAAAATGATTTTGTACATGATGGGCAGATAACTGGAATAAAAGCGGATGTTATCTTCCACCAAAATGATCACCTGAACACCGATTTCCATCACGTCGTATTCAGCATTCATCTTGTCCTCAATCAGTTTAATAATGGCCAACAAAATATCGGCGTTTCCAAGCCAGCTAAAAATGTAGTCGATGGACTCATGTTTTAGCTTGGTTATTTTCAGGCTTGTTTCACGCGAAAAAGGAGTCAACATCACGATAGGAACTTTCGGAAACTCCTTTTTGATGTCCTCGGCCAGGGAAAAGGTATCACTTTTTTCTGTGCTGAGCATGGTGATCACGAGGTCGATCTTTTCTTCTTTCAGCACAAGTAAAGCTTCTGAAGGTGTGGTAGCCTTGTAGAACTGAGGAGGATAACGCAGACTCAGAGAAGTGTATTCCTGGAAAATTTGTTCATCAATACGGCCATCTTCCTCCAGCATAAAAGCATCGTAAACACTCGATATAAGCAGCACATGGTGGATGCGCTTTTTCATCAGGTTAATAAACGCAGCATCACTATCATAAAAACCCTGCTTGAGCAATTCCGCTTTGGCATTAATCATTTCCGGGAGTATTGAATTGACTGCAAATATAGAGAATTAGCAGGTTTGACTTGTGGCGATGAAAATTAAATAAAGAAACACAAACAAGGCCTGAAATAAAAAAACCCCGCATGTTATGCAGGGTTTAATGATTAATCAAATATTACGCACACTGACAATCGCCATGGCCCTTGCCACGCAATTCGGCAGGGTTGCCACAAGCGGGACAATCTTCAGTATATTTGTGATCGTGGTGATGATCATGGTGCGATCCTTTCGTGCTACAGCCACAACCGCCACCTCCATGTTCATGATGTCCGCCACCACCACCACAGCACGAGTCTTCGGCTTTGGACTCTTTACTGCTGCATCCACACCCTGATCCACAACCTCCTTGAGGAGCCAGGTCGGCTTCGGTAATTTCACGTACACTGATCACCTGACCTGTTACAAATAGATTTTTCCCGGCCAGGCCATGATTAAAATCCATTCGTACATTTTCCTCTGTAAGCTCAAGTACTTTGCCGTTTACAGGATTTCCATGGCTATCCATCATGGCTATTTCATTGCCAAGAAAAAGCAGGTCTTCCTTTAAGCTGCCATTGACAAAAAAAGCGGTTTTGGGAACATTGATGAGCAGGTTTTCATTGTAATTCCCAAAGGCTTCTTCAGGACTAAGTGAGAATTCAAATGATTGGCCTGGTTCCATGCCGTCCATGTGGGTTTCAAAACCAGGAATCATCTTTTGATAACCAAACATCATGGAACGTGGGCTTCGCTCGTCAGCAAACTCAATCATTTCACCATGTTGATCATCCAATTTTATTTTATAAGCCACTTCGGCTATCGTATTACCAGTAATTTTCATGACAATCGACTGTTTAGTATGAATTAGGATGCAAAACTACATAAATAATTCTATTTAGATTGGTTTTAAATTGATAAACACCTACAAAATGAAGTTTCTATCAGTAACATTTACTGATACGCATTCTTGCAATATCTTTGCGCCATGAAAAGTCTGGTAAAATATGGCGTTGGATTTTTATTGTTCCTCGTGGTCTTGGATGGAAAATCCCAATTTTATGTCAACGGTCAGGATCCGGCTTCTGTTCATTGGAAACAATTAAAAACAACATCGGCTACGATCATTTTTCCAACCGAAGTAGTTGAACTTGCCCAAAAATATGCCAACCTGATTGAACTTTCTCGAAAAGCGGTTTCCACACCGTATTTCCCGAAATTACACACCATAAAAATTGTGATGCACAACCGCGGCACCCTTTCAAATGCCATGGTTTCGCCTACCCCTTTTCATGCCAATTTTTACCATACGCCCGATCAGGTTACGTATGCACAAAGGTGGCCAAAACAGTTGGCTTTGCACGAATACCGGCATGTTGTCCAGATGCTTAAGCTGAGGCAGGGCTTCACCAAAGGGTTGCATGTGGCCTTTGGTGACCAGGCCATAGGTATCATTATAGGAGGTTTTTTGCCCTTTTGGTTTATTGAGGGGGATGCCGTATTTTGTGAAACCATTAACAGTAAAAGTGGTCGTGGAAGGTCCCCTGATTTTACAATGGATTTGAAGGCTCAGCTTGCTCAGAAAAAAGTGTATTCATACGACAAAGCCCAATACGGTTCGTACCGGGATTACGTTCCCGATCACTATACGTTGGGTTACCAACTTGTGTTGCACGGTTTTTTAGAATATGGAAATGAATTGTGGGATCAAACCCTGAATCAGGTGGCCAGAAAGCCATTTACTTTGGTGCCTTTTTCAACCGGAATCAGGCGGCTTGCCGAAACAGGTAAGGTGGGCTATTATAAAAAGGTGATTGGTGATTTACAAAAACAATGGAAAGCTGATGGGGATTCGCCAGCAAATCCCGGGTTTATTCATCAACCCAATCCTGTCGATTTTACCAATTACAGGTTTGCATTTCCGCTGAAAAGCGGAGAAATGGTGGCAGAAAAAATGAGCATGGACGACATCAATCGGTTTGTACTGATTGATGCTTCCGGAAAAGAACGAATTCTTAAAACTCCAGGATTTGATTTTATGCAAGCACTTTCAGGCAACGACAGCCTGTTGGTCTGGAATGAAAAAGAGTTCGATCCCCGATGGACAAACCGCGATTATTCAGTAATTAAAATATGGAATGCCCATACCGGAAAAACACGTCGGTTAACCAAAAAAACAAGTTTGTTTGCCCCGGTGCTTTCGCATGATGCCACCACCATTGCCGCCATCCGGGCGGATGAGCAAAGCAAATATTATCTTCAGCTGATTGATGGTCATGATGGTCATGTTGTGACCGATATCGCCACACCTGAAAACTGGTTTTTAATGTTCCCTTCCTGGGCTGACGATGACAAGTCGCTGGTGATGGTGGCTTTGGGAGATCAGGGGATGGCTGTAATCAGGATTGAAATAGCACATAGAAATATTGAGATACTGGTGCCCTTTAGCTTTATCAATATCAGCCAGCCGATTTTGCACCATCAAAATCTGGTATACAAAGGGGCTTATGATGGAACAAGCAATCTGTACAGCCTTGATCTGGCAACGGGAGTGACAAGGAAACTCACCACCTCAAGGTATGGAGTCTCTGATCCTGCATTTTCACCATCAGGTGATAGTGTGTATTATGTGGATTATACCGCAGATGGCTACAGGATTGCCAGCCTGAATCTGACCAAAAAATTGTATCAACCTGTTAATCTGGCTGAAATTCAAGTAAGCTATCCTATAGATCGGTTGCAATCGCCCGATCAGTTTAATCTGGATGATGTCACCGTGCCTGATTCCGTTTATCCTGTTAAGAAATACAGCCGCTTGGGCCATCTGTTTAACTTCCACAGTTGGGGACTTACCGCCATTGATCTGCAAAACTATTCATTTTCTCCCGGAATTAACTTGCTTTCACAGAATGTACTGAGTACTGCCACAGCCTATGCCGGATATTATTACGATCCAAACGAACAATCCGGAAAGCTCAAGGCCGGGATTGATTACCTTGGCTGGTATCCGGTAATTAACCTTTCAGCAGAAACAGGAAGAAGAAAACAACCGTATACGGACAATCAGCATCAGGTGCAGGAAGCCCGGTGGAGCGAAACCAATCTGGCGGTAGAAATTTCTGTGCCATTGAATTTTACAAGTAGCAGATGGGTGAAAGGCATTCAACCTTTGGTGGGGATTACCGAAAAATTGTTGAAAATGGATCAGGATGTTCAGGTTCGATTTCGTGAGGATCAGGTCACCTCTCTGAATTATGTATTTTACGGGTACATCCAATACAAACGATCCCTACGCGATTTGTATCCAAAATGGGGACAGGGTCTTGTGGTGAATTTCAGGCACACTCCTTTTTCTGATTCGGTGAGCAGCGAACTGGCAATCAGTTCCATATCCTATATTCCCGGCATCATGAAACATCACGGAATCAGAATTTCCACCGGATATCAAAAGATGGAAAACGGAAATTACAGCTACGGCAATCTGCTGAATTCGTCCAGAGGATATACCGGGATTTCATTGACGGAAATGTTCGTCATGAAAGCAGATTATGCGTTTCCGGTGGCTTACCCCGATTGGGATATACCTGCGGTGATTTATTTAAAACGAATCAGCACGCATCTTTTTTACGATATCACCAGCGGACAGGATTTTCACCACATCAATAAAACTTTTGCCTCCACCGGGATAGAGCTTTATACCGACTGGCATTTTTTGGGATTGTTGCCCGAGATTACTTTAGGAGTTCGTAGCAGTTATCGGCTGGATGATCATAACACAGCTTTCGAAATGTTGTTTGGGTTTTCGTTTTAGGGGGGGCAACGAAATTGCGACGGAATAAATTCCATCGATACAATATGGCTCGTGCCGATGGCACTGATCTGTGGCGAATGTCCTAATCCCGTAGGGATGGCCGATCTTGTAACCCGGGATTTTAATCCCGGGCAATGTGGTATTGTTGTTCTTAGGTCGACGGAATAAATTCCAACGATACAATGTCGTTCGTGCCGATGGCACTGGTCTGTGGCAAACTTCCCAATCCCGTAGGGATGACCGAGATTGTAACCCGGGATTTCAATCCCGGGCAAACAGCTATCTCAAATCAATTTACTGAAAAGATACCTCTCATCATAGTCTACCTCAAATTTGTCTAAAAACTCGATATATTCATCAAAAAAGGATTGCTTTTCGTGATGTTTTTCCTGATTTAAAATATATTGGTACACATGATTCAGTTGAGAACGGCTGTAAGAAAATGCACCAAACCCTGGCTGCCATTCAAAATTATGTTCCAAGATACCGCTTTCATTGATCCATTTTGATGATTTTGCCTTGGCATTTTTCATTACATCTGAAACAGAAACTGAAGGTTTTAGCCCAAAAAAACAATGGGCGTGATCCTCTACACCATTGATGATAATGGTATGACATCCTGTTTCATTTATGAGATTTGCAATTACTGAAAACAATTCTCCTCTCCAGCTTTTTTCCAGAATGGCATCCCAGTACTTTACTGGAAAAACCGCCTGAACAAGTATTTGATGATAAGTGTTTGCCATGTGTATGGATTTAGGATAATGACCAAAGTTAGCAAAAATGTTTATTTGTCATATTCGACGGAATAAATTCCATCGATACAATATGGGTCGTGCCGATGGCACTGATCTGTGGCAAACGATCCAATCCCGTAGGGATGGCCGAAATTGTAACCCGGGATTTCAATCCCGGGTTTTTGGGCTTGTAGTTTGTTTGACGATGGAATAAATTCCATCGATACAATATCGGTCGTGCCAATGGCACTGATCTATAGCGAATGTCCCAATCCCGTAGGGATGGCCGAAATTGTAACCCGGGATTTTAATCCCGGGCATTTTGGCAATGTTGTTTGCAGAACGATGGAATAAATTCCAACGATACAATATCGGTCGTGCCAATGGCACTGATCTGTAGCGAATGTCCCAATCCCGTAGGGATGGCCGAAATTGTAACCCGGGATTTTAATCCCGGGCAAACAAAAAAAAGCCACCCATTCGGGCAGCTTTTTCTGTTAAAAAAACAACTGATTTTTCTGACTATACCAGACCCTGTGCAAGCATGGCATCGGCAACTTTTACAAAACCACCAATGTTGGCTCCTTTTACATAATTGATATAGTCACCTTCTTTACCATAAAGTACACAAGTAGAGTGAATATCTTTCATGATCTGATGTAATTTTTCGTCCACTTCTTCGCGGGTCCAGTTGAAGCGCATGCTGTTTTGGCTCATTTCCAAACCAGAAACGGCAACACCACCGGCGTTGGATGCTTTTCCAAGCCCGTAAAGGATTTTAGCGTTTTGGTATACCTCGATGGCTTCGGGTGAAGAAGGCATGTTAGCTCCTTCGCATACCACAAAACATCCATTGGCGATGAGGGCTTTGGCTTCTTCCTCATTCACTTCGTTCTGGGTTGCACATGGCATGGCCACATCACACTTAATGCCCCAGGGACGTTTTCCTTCATGGAACTCAACACCATATTTAACGGCGTATTCCTTTATACGGCCACGTTTGATATTCTTTAGTTGCATGAGATAAGCCAGTTTTTCGGCATTAATTCCCTTTGGATCGTGAATAAATCCTGATGAATCGGAAAGGGTGACGACTTTTGCTCCAAATTCGGTCGCCTTTTCACAAGCATACTGAGCAACGTTTCCTGAACCTGAGATCACAACCGTTTTGCCTTTGAAGCTTTCACCACGGGTTTTCATCATTTCCTGTGCAAAATAAACGGCACCATAGCCGGTTGCTTCGGGACGGATGAGTGAACCACCCCATTCCATGCCTTTACCTGTGAGAACACCGGTAAATTCGTTTCTGAGTCTTTTGTATTGTCCAAATAGGAATCCAATTTCACGACCGCCCACTCCGATATCACCGGCAGGTACGTCTGTGTTTGGTCCTATGTGGCGGAACAATTCAGTCATAAAGCTTTGGGTAAAGCGCATGACTTCGTTGTCTGATTTTCCTTTGGGATCGAAGTCAGAACCACCTTTTCCACCGCCCATAGGCAATGTGGTGAGTGAGTTTTTGAATACCTGTTCAAACGCTAAAAATTTCAAAATACCCAGGTTTACTGTCGGGTGAAAACGGAGTCCACCTTTGTATGGTCCAATAGCGCTGTTCATTTCAATTCGGAAGCCACGGTTTACCTGTACCTCGCCTTTGTCGTTCAACCACGGAACACGAAATATAATGGTGCGTTCCGGCTCAACAATGCGATCGAGGATCTTTGCTTCGCGGTACTGTGGATTTTCCTCGATAAAAGGAATAATAGTTTCCACTACTTCGTGAACAGCCTGATGAAATTCAACTTCAGCTGGATTTTTGGCAATGACTTTAGCCATAAAGTCGTTTACCTTTTGTTCATATACGTTTGACATTTTTTATAAGTTTGATTAAACAATCAGATTTGATGCTTCAAACTTAACAAGAAAAAAGGCGGCTTTTACAGCAACACTGCGTAATTACGGGGATTGCCTAGGAGATTACGTGTTTCACGTAGGGGATAAAATCTACATTAATTATAATGGGGTATCCGATCATCTCCCGTTATAAGATTTAAAGTTGCAAATCAACAGGTACGGAGTACCGCTAATATTTATAGAAAGGCCAAAACACACTTTTTAAGGTGCAGCGCACCGTCCTATTTTCCTATTTATTTAAACGTATGATCAATATTGCGGTGCTCCGCACCTTGAATCTACTGGTATTAAATTGGCTATAAATATTTTCGGTGCGCTGCACCTCAAAATACACCCTCAAAACCAATACTTAATATACTTGGATGCCGCTCCACCCATTGACTAATGAGTCAGGTCTAATAAGGTGAATCATGAAAATAATTGAAAATCAGCACGGGAGATGATTGGATACCCCATTTTAATTATTTATTGTTTTGCCTGATTCAGGTATTTTCTGGAAAATACAAATGGCATAATTATAACCACCCAGGACTTTAAAAGGTTCCTCAGGCTGGAACTCCTTCAATAAAATCAATTGGTCGTTTTGTTTAAGTTTTTCCAGTGGAATGCCACCTTCATTGGGACCAAAATGAGCATCCCAAACAATGATACTGCTGTCAGGCAGTAAGCGGGCAGGGTTTTGTTTGTCGGGCAGTCCTTCTTTACTTAATGATTGATCAAAAGGGTCTACGCCAAGTTTGCCAATCAGGTGCGGGCTAAAATAATAGAGTTTAAACCTGTCCAATTTGTTTTTCAAAATAAAGTCCCCCGCCTGATCCATTAAACGATCCTCGCGTGAAACCCTAAATCCTCCCAAATGCGAGTTGATACCCAGCCAAACAATCGCTGCGAGCAGAATTGCAACAAAAACACGGCCAACCCCTTTATTTTTTTCCTTCAACCTGGATTCCAGAAAATTAAATCCCGGCAGGGCTGTCAGGGCGACCAATGGTGTTACAGAAGCCATTACACGTATCAGCCCGAGAGAGCTTCCTGTGCCAAGCCACCAAACGATGGAATGTGCCGCCAGAAATGTAAAAAACGACCCGGGAATCAGGATCAGGAAATACAATGAGGAGGTCAGCTTTCTCCTTTCGGTGGTCACCCATTTGTGCAACATGACTCCAAAACCAATAACGAACAGGCCTGCCAGGGGATAGCCAAGGATTCCTTCGGTATGATGAATATAGTGGAGTAATGGTCCGCTTCCATATATATCCCGGGCATTATTTCCTACATAAGGCATGTTGGTTATCAGCCACCAGAAATCATCGTAAAAGAAATTTCCTAAGAAACTGATCAGCCAGAATCCGGCGGAAAGTAATGGCAATGCAAAAAATTGCTTCTTTAGACCAAAGACCAGGATGAACAATGGAAAAAGTACAAATCCTTCTGACCTGATAATGGGCAGGAACGACCAAATGACAGCTGATAAAATATATTTTTCTTTAAAAAACAACCAGACACCCAATGCCAGAAAAAAACTAAAGGTCACTTCTGTTAGCGAGGTGAACATCATGATAAAATAAACAGGGGTAAACAGAACCAGAAGTATACCCACGGCCCGGTTTTTAAAATAAAAATGGTTGGCCAATTCACCAATTATTAAAGCAGTGAGAAAACCCATCAGTAAATTGTAAACCCTGACACCATTGATACCCATTTGTGCAAACGGGGAAGCCAGCAATGTAAATACCGGTTTTCCCCAGTGGTTAAACAAAAGGTTTGGGTATTTCCAACCCCAGTGGGCAAATTTGTAATGCGAGAAGTTATCTCCGCCACCATAACTGTTTTGGGTATACAATATAACCATTACTCCCGCGACCAGGCCTAACGCTAAAAAAAAATAAATAATGCGGCTGGTGATACGGGACTCCATCATACTATTTGGGTTTTGGCTTGATTTATATGCTGTTAAATAAATTATACTTCAAAATGCTGTAAATAGCCCGAAGGCCATCTCTCCATCCAATTTTTTTCCCATCCTGGTAGGTGCGTCCATAATAGGAAATACCGACCTCATATATTCGGATATTGGGAATTCTTGAAATTCTGGCTGTTACTTCCGGCTCAAAGCCAAAACGGGGCTCATTTAGCTTCAGCGATTTGATGGTATCCGCTTTAAATAGCTTGTAACAGGTCTCCATGTCGGTCAGGTTTAAATTGGTAAAGGCGTTTGACAACATGGTCAGGAACTTGTTCCCGATGGAATGCCAAAAAAACAAGATACGGTGAGGGTTTCCACCCATAAAACGCGAACCATATACTACATCAGCAAATCCATCCAAAATAGGCTTTAACAGCAAATTATACTCTTCGGGGTCGTATTCCAAATCGGCATCCTGAACGATGATATAATCGCCGGTTGCTTCTTTAATTCCCCGGTGAATGGCGGCACCTTTTCCCATATTTACAGGCTGTTCGAACAATTTGATCAGTACATGTTCGTGTTTTTGAATATATTCCTGAATTACGACAGCTGTGTTATCGGTTGAACAATCGTTCACAATAACCAATTCCTTTTCTATTCCGCCAATTAAAGTAACTTCCAATACCTTATCGAGGATTTTATCAATGGTTTTGGCTTCATTGAAGGCAGGAATGAGAATGGAGAGTTTTTGCGGCATTTTTATGAATTTGTAGGTCGCAAAACTATAAAGAAAAGATTAACTCTCAAAGACAAGTAGATTAATAAATAAAGATCAAGATGCATATAGAAAATACTGAATTAACCAGCATTTATTTTACCAAAGTATCTTTGGTCTCATCTGCATATTTATATATTCCTTTTCTGGCAAGCTTGTCATCCGGGAATCGAATTTTTTTATAAAATTCAGCTGTGGGATGTTTTTGCCAAAAGGAGTCAGTGTAAGCTTCTTTCGTCATTGCAACCCAGTGGATTGATCCTCCATAATACTTGAGAAAATTCCATACAGATAGTGATGTCAAAAGTATAAACAAGGAACTCAGTATTAATCTTGGGATCCATTTTGTTTTTATAAGCCAGGTTAAAAAAGCTGCTAAACCTATGGAAAAAACCGCGTATGAATCAATAAATGGTCTCAACCCAAAACTACCTCCATACCACCAACTCCACCATGAGGATATTATGTACCAGGTAATCAATGTATAGATCAATACGGGCCAAAAAAAGTATTTTCTGTTTTTATAAAGACAACCTATTCCAACGATTGCAAAAATCATCACAGGAGTATAAATAAAGAAACCTTTACGCCAGGAAAAAAGCGTATTAAACAGTTGTGGGTTTAAAAAGAAAAATCCCTGATCATCAGGATATGAGTAATAGAAGTAACTTCCAGTAACATATTTCCAATAAATAATTTGCGGCAACCATATTATTACTGACATTGCAAGCATGAGAATTAAATACTTCCATTCTTTAAGAAGGGACAAGATTCTTTCCGTTAATCCGCTCCATGTGGTTGTTTTCCATAGTGCAAAAAATATCACAATAACAATATTAGTTGGTCTTATCAAAGAAATTATTCCAACCAAAAGCCCCAGAATTATGGTGCTTTTTGCAGAAGGATGGTCTATCCATGTATCAATTTTATATAGAAATACCGCTATTAAGCCAAAACTGTAGGCGTGTGTCATAGGTGCTTCCAAAGAAACGTAGTACAATAGATTTGTTGACAGAATAATGATTACAAGAGTTAATCCAACCACAATCTGCGAAAAATAATTAATCAAAAACTTTCGGAGAAATACAGCTCCCAACATCATATAAAAAATGCTGCTCATAACCAACGCAAATCTGTAGGGTACAGAAAATCCATCGGTAGGATAACCCAATACTTCAGCCGAAAAATGTGCTACAACAAAAAAGGGTAAGTATAGAATTGCCATTCCGCAACTATAAATGATAGAATAGTTGCCCGTTGGACTTTTTTTTACCCAAAATCCTTCTCCCAGTTTCTTCTCTCCTTTCTTGATAAAATCAAGTTTTATATCGTTCAAGATAAAAGTGGCAGGTAAATAAGCGTAATATAACCTCACATCGCTAACAATTACCCTGTTATTTGATTCCCAGACAGAATATTGAAAATTAACGTAAATGACAACAAACAAACTAAACAATATTGCCCAATAGGATGGGTCAAATTGTTTTAAGCTTATTTTTTTCATTTCAAAAGACATATAGGACACATTCATTATTTTAATTGGAATAGCTCATCTGGAAAATTTATTTAAAGAGTTCAGCCTGGAACAAGTTCTTGTGATCTTTAATCGAAAAATTGAATATTAAGCAAATTTCCACAGGGTTCGATTCTTGTAAAAGTACTTTTCCCAAATAAGGCTGCGAAAGTAGTAGAATAATTTCTTGTTTTCAAAATGTAATAGCATTTAAAGCATTTGGCTTAAAAAATGTTATTTCTTAAGCATTTTTTTGATAAGCTTTTTCCCATCACATGCCAAATTACATAAATAGATGCCTGATGCAACATCTTTATCCCAGATGTACTGATAATTTCCAGTTGGAAGTTTTTTGTTTACGATCATATCAACAATATTTCCTTTAAGGTCAGTCACATACAATGTTACATGTGTAGATGTCCTTAGTTCAAAGCTTAGACTGGTCGTACTTGAAAATGGATTAGGGTAGTTTTGATTCAGACAGGCAATAAAACTTTCAGATTCATCAATAGCTGAATAATCTATTGATATCTTAGTCTCATTGAAAAATCTATCATAACCTACCAGGGTAAGGCTATCGATCGGCAAAAGTTCCTCATTTACTTCAAATGAAGTATTGGAAAAGTTATCAATACAAATTTGATGAAGCAAAACCCCATTTACTTTTAATTCCACTTTATTTAAGTCATCATCACTCTCAATATCGAATATGACATTATTGCCTTCAACTTTCGTGGATTTTATGTTGATAGTTGGTGGTTCATAATCAGAATAAATGGCGTTGGTAACAACCTGTTCATTATGAGGAAATACCTCTCTGACTTTAGAAACGTGTTCTCCGTTAATTCTGATAAATTTTGAATTAATAGTTCCAACCCCATACTCTTCCTTATCTAAATAGATCATATAGTTCGCAAAAGTAGGGTCAAGACTCATAATGTGGCCACATACGGCATCTACTGACAATGCTTTTTTACCTGAGATAATTAGTCTCATGTTGTGCTGCATTTCTTCGATGGTCAATCCATCAAGCCCGGTTGGACCATGATCAAATCCCTGAAGGCCATCTACTACAACCAAGTCCACAGGCTTACACAGGTAAAAATCATGTATCCATTTATTTAAGTTTTCGTAACCATGGTCTATTTTGGTCCACTTGCCAAAAAATGACTCAGACATTCCGTAAATATTTGGAGGAGTCATGCCAATTGCAACATTTTTTATACCAGCGGTGATGATTGCAACTTTATGGTTTTTCAATACAGGGATGCTAATGACAACGTCAGCATTGTTATAAACTTTGTTGATATAAAATTCAGGAGACTGGTTTGGCTTCATGTTGTCAGGATAAAGTCTAACCGTATCATTCAGGAAAACTTTGTCTAAATGAATATCTTCGTAATTTTCAAAGGCTCCGCAACTATCTTCTAATGCTATTATTTGATCGACTTCGGGAATGTTTTCCAAAGTATATTTGTAATAGTTTAAAATTTCTCTGGTTGAAACGGCCGAAGAACTTTCAATAATGTATATTTTCCCATCAGGATTTAATTCCCGCACCATCCTGGCTACAGCTCTTACAACACGCCAATCTGTTGCTATTCCGGATACCTCAACAAATTCAGGTGTTGGAGTTTGCGGTAATTCCACTAAGTTTGGTTTTAACACTACATAATCACCGTTACTTATCAAATCACTTATTCCTCCGGCCAGTTCAACAGACTTTCTTACCAAAGATTCAATTTCTTCAAAATCCAGATCAGAGGCATCACTTTTAGTAGATTTAACCATCCCCACTTCATCGAAAGTGGTAATTACATTGCTATTCTGTGAGGCAACTCTTCTGTTTCCATCCCAGTTTACAATTTTGTTGTCTACTGTATTCTTTGCAAATAGCTTACTATAAGGATTGACTATAGGAAACAACACAATAGATGTAACGAACAAAATAATAAATCCAAATGCATAAACCAGATTATTTTTACTAAGATTTCTTCTGGACTTTAACAATAGGAAAGAAGACGTGAATAACCCGGTGAGCCAGATAACAAAAGCCGAAGCAAGAGGAAATGCGGCACGCTGACATGGATAAGCAGCTCTGCTTGGTTTTGGAATTACTCTGATTAGAAACCAGCAAAAAGCGATAAATCCAAGAAAGATAAGACCAATTTTTTTCCAGTTTGTTTTTCTTATAATCGAATAGAACTTAGTATTTATATATTGCATAATATTTTGGGATAAGGAGTCTACGATATTTTAGACCGATCATAAAAGGCGTACAAATACAAACTAAATATTAATGTCATTATCAATTGCAGGTAAATAGAAGTTGAAAATAATTCTGTGTCCAGAATCGCGAGGTTTATAAGCTCAAATTTTATCAGGTAGTATATTGCTTTGCTCAATAGAATGCTAAGGAATATTGATGGGAAAAGAAATTTAAATTTTTTCACCAATCCATAGAATAGTAATACATTTAAAAGCAACTCAAGACTTATCAGGATCATTTTGGGTAGTACGGGATGCCCTGATATAAAGTAGGAAAAAGCTGGCAACGATAACGCAATTATAAAAGCATTTGCTTTACTTGTATGCACAAGTGCAAATATTAGCATTAACCGCATTGGCTCAATTAGATAAATTGGCAGACTAAACAGATGAGAGATTGTTGGAACCATGTAAATAAAACCCAGTGAACCTATATCAAGTAATAAACTCTGTAAAGTCTCTTTATGTGTTTTAATTGTTAATGTTCTCATAGATTAATTTTATTTGAAATATATTTTTTCTTAAAAAAAGCTTATGTTATAGCTGTGGCTATTTTCCATTATAGTTTGTCGTCCGCTGCAAACTATTTTTGAACTCCACTTTCCAATATTTTGATTGTATTTTTACTTAAAAGGTTGAATTTTATCCAACCTAATTTTTTTTCATTCAAAAACATTACTCCAATAAAACTTTCTGTTTCAAGTGGAAATGCAATAAAACAATCATCAGAGGTTGCTTTATAATATCTTATGGTAGTATCACCATGATTTTCTTCTTTCCATAACCAAGTTGCTCCTGTCTCGGCAATATATACACTGTCAATTACATAATTATCACTAATGTCGATTGTATCACTGTTACTCAAGGGAAGTATTCGAGATGAAGGAGTAATATTTTGAATTTGATCAGCGGTATCCCTCCTGATACAGGTATATCTATAATATGTGTTAATTAAAAGTGAGCTATCTGCATTTATATTAATATAACTGGTGATATTTAAATAATTTGTATCAATGGCGCTTTGTCCAAAAACCCCTATATTATTGTTTAATACGTTAATCTTTGCCCAGGGTAAAAGTCCTACATATGGTGATCCTTGTTCTTCACATTCAAATTGAATATCATCGACGCCATCATTATTTAGGTCAATATTAAAGTTAACAGGAGAATTATAATCACCAATAATTACAGTGTCATATTGTATAATTGTCATGTTATCGTTTTCTCCCACAACAATTTCGGTATTAACTACCTCGGTTGCTTTTTGACAAGCGAAGAGAAATGTAAAAAAGATAATTAATAAAATAATTCTTGACTTCATATTTTCAGTTTTGTATGGTGTCTTTTATTCTGCTCGCTACAAATATAGTGATATCCTTGCAAATATAGTGCTATCCTTGCAAATATAGCGCTATCCTTAATAGAATAAAATTCCGTATAACACTATTTCGTTAGGATAAGTTAATAATATACTTCAATTTTCCCCTTGTAATCCTTATGCCAGACCTGAGATTTTATTTTCGCAATGGTGGTGTCATTTAAAATATAAACTAATTGAGTTTTGATTGGTGTTTTTTTCGATTTTGAAATGGCTGAGTCGACAGGTTTTAGATTGATCCATATGTTTTATTCTATATCCATTTGCATTGTTTGCATTAAAAATCATTAATGACTTATTTTTTATGAGATTAGCTAATTTTAAGATTGAGGGATCCCAACAAAAGTTAATGGCACTAGAACAATTGTTTTTATTTCTCAATATTCATTTATTGCTTTTAAAGAATAGCATTTATCTCAAAGAAAGGCAATGGATTTTATTATATTTGTCTATTGCTAGATTCAGCTTAATCAGGATAATTATAATACAATCATCATGAAAAATTACCAACAAACAGTAAACTCAGTTTATAAACAGTTTTTTTATCAGAGAAAGGAAACTGTGATTTCATTCCTCACCTTTGGATTTTTCCTGTCCACTTTTTATCCCATAACTGCACAGGTGATTTATAATTCCAACGTCCCAACTTTCGTGCTTGGAGTCGATCAGGTATGGAGTCCGGATATCGACAACAACGGGGCGGTTGATTTCAACTTAATTATCAAATTTCCTTCTTCTGAGGGTGTCTTTTCTCGTCTGTGGATTGATCCATTGGGGATGAGCCAGGTTGTGGTTACAAATGGGTATGCTGCACGTTTCAACGAAGGTGACACAATAAATTCAGATCTTAGTTGGGAATTTACAGAACAATATATTAGTCAACCTTTTGCCTATAACTGTACTGGTTTTATTGGGGTTAGTACCCGCAAAGGAGGACAATTGTACTACAGTTGGATTAGAATGGTAAGACACGCTGATAGAACTCTGTGGGCGGTAGATTATGCCTGTCAGTCACAACCAAATGTACCCATTATTGCGGGTGATGGGTTGCCCCCGGAAGCCACCTCTGTTTTCGGGCGGGATGAGTTTAATTATTTTGATGGCCGGGACATCCGTGCATCCTTTATCCGTGCCCATCAGGAATCACTTTTTTCTGAGTACAGGATGGTGCTTGCAAAGGCAGATGATTCTTCTGCGTATGAACTGGAAGTAATGAATCATCTTCCGGAAGATCGGTATGTCAGTATCATGATCGATACCCTTGATGAATGCCCCTATGTTCAATTCTATCTGACAACAGAGTCCACTGACAAGGATGGTGATCTGATAGATAAGTACCTGGATTACAGGTTACACATGATGAATGTAGCCGAAAGTGGTATTCCGGGAGATAATGTACTGTCAATTCCATCTCCAACATTTCAATTGGAAGCTTTTTCGATGCCAGTTGACAATGTTGTGGCATGGGACAATGGAAACAGCCATTCAACGGCAGATATTAATGTAAGTTTCCCGCCGGTTGCTGATGAAAATCTGATTGGTGAGTACAGGGTATTTGTAACTTTAGCCTCAGACAGCCTGCTTTTTGATGTTGATGCAGCCCTATCCCTTTCAGGTGAATATTATACAGCGGTTGCTCCTCAAAATGGTGTTGTTTTGGCAACACTCGATGTCAGTCAAAAGGTTGTAGGTGGAAGTATTATTCAGGAGGGGATATTTTATCAAGCTTATGTTCTGTCTTTGGCTGACGGCAATTTTTCCAAAACCAGTGCATTATCCCAACCGTCGCGCAAGTTTATTCTTCAGAATCATAACTTAATCAGAGCGGGACAAGCTAGTGAAGAGGGCATCAATTATCACCTGTGTGATACGCTTTTTTCCAAACCCACTCATTGGGTAGAACCAAGTGTGGAAGTGGATTTAAACCGGGATGGGGTAAAGGATTACACTTTTTATTTCACTTATGAAGAATCCACCTATTTATTCAGAATTGTGTATAAGACAGTGCCGCTTAGAGATAACAAGGTGCTGATTTGCGATCATCCCGATCATGAGGATTGGATTGAGCTACTAAAAGAAAATGAAAGCATAGGTGAGGGCTATAACTGGACGAATAATCAGTCGGTACTTATTGATTGGTATTATGACCCGAATTCAGGATCAGGACATAATTATGGTCATTGGTGGTGGGATCCTGCTGATACCACGCCGATTTATATTGGATTCTGCATCATGGATAACGAGAATCCTCAATATGCCTGGTTAAAATTTAATAGAAATGGATTCATTTCCTATGGTTTCCAGGATGTTAATAGCGGAATCGATCAACAATCAACCTCAAAGTTGTTTCAAGTATTTCCAAATCCTGCAGATCAGTTTATTCAAATTCAGACCTCTGTCACTAACATTTTAAATCATAAATACACGGTTGCAGTTGTCAATAGCATCGGCGTTGTGGTTGATGAGTTTGAGCTTACCGAAGAAACAAGTACAAGAGATCTTTCAAATTATACACCAGGGGTTTATTTTGTTTCGTTTCATCAAAAGGGGATTATAGTTGAATCGCTGCGATTTGTAGTCTGGTAAATTACGAAATTTAAATTCTTGTTTTAACCAAAGCAAATCGCTGCTTAAGCTTTAGAAATGGTTTCTCAATCAGTTCATAGCTTATGATTGGTACTAATAACGAAAGTACTAGAACAATAGAAAAATAAATGTAAATATTATAGAGTCCATATGGCATAATTATTTTTTTGATAACGATGGGTACCAGGATATTTCCATACATATATATCCCATAGGAGACTTTCCCCAGATAGAGGACAGGATTTCTTTTGCTAAAGAAATTTATTCGAGAAGGATTAAACATCAAGTCCATCATAGGTATAGCTAATAAAACTATATAAACCGGACGGCGCAAGACCCCATTAAACATATTTGAAATATCCGATGCATTATCAAAAGAAAGGATTATTAGTAAAATTGCTAATAGACCCAATTGGATATATCCATCTAATTTGAAAACAAACGGTTTACGTATATAAATCAACGCAAGCAAACCTCCGAGTAAGATAACATCCATTCTGCTTAAAGTATTTAAATACAACTCATACCAATTGCCTACCAGAAAGATATAGGTATAAATTTTATATGTCCAGCTTACCCCAATAAGGATTAAAACAGTTGGTATCATTTTACGAATAGGAACAAAACCAATAATTAAAGGCCAGAAAATATAGAAGTGTTCTTCGATACAAATTGACCAAAAATGAGCAAAAGGAAATTCCCAGATGCCGGTTTTAATGGTTTGGAAATTATTAACAAATAAAATGGTCCAAATGTATTCTGGACTTTTTTCATCAAGCCAGTTGATTATGAATGGTGTGATTGCAATAAGAAAAAAATAAAGTGGCCAGATTCGGAGTCCGCGTCTAATGTAGAATTTTGGAATGTTTATTTTCCCGTATTTTTGTTTTTCCATTACTAATAGTATGGTTA
This sequence comes from Bacteroidetes bacterium GWF2_41_31, assembly GCA_001769215.1. Taxonomy (GTDB): domain Bacteria; phylum Bacteroidota; class Bacteroidia; order Bacteroidales; family F082; genus UBA6244. Next base: position 69,804 of record MEOL01000052.1, on the reverse strand, counting down.
ATAAATAGCCACTAATGAAAAAGAATATGTCAACTCCCATTGGCATGTTACGAATGAGTTTATCGACATGTCCTCCAAAGGCAGAGAGGTTCTTGTAATCACCAATAGACAAAATTCCAGGAACACCAAACCAGCCTACCCAGGCAATATAGGAATGATAAATGATAATTAGAAATGCCGCAAAAAATCGAATGGCATCAAATTGAGGGTAATACAGCCTGTCTGGTTTCTTTTGTTCCATTTTTTTAGATATCTTAAATAAAAGTATTAGTTAAGCACTTTTGGGATTATTTTCTCAAGGTAATCCAAGTGCAATCGCTCTGTATTTCGGTGTACTAAATGTTGTAAATAAAGATACTTAATAGACAGGTAATGGTTTGTAATTATTAATTTTCTGAGCAAAAATAGTAATTCTATTAGAAAGGGCTTTCATAATTTTTCTATATTAACAGAGATATCTTGTAATTCCCGGATCTTTGTATCTTGATTTTATTTTGTTGTCAATTAGTAAGGAGCGTAAACTTATTGATTGCTTATATTTGGTTTAAAGAAAAATTAATTCAACGCAGCCATTCTTGTTAAGAAAAACATCAATAATTATTACTTTTAGAGTTATGGTTATCACCTCTGAATAGTTTAAATGTATTTTTGTATTTGTAATAGATTCTATCAAACTAAAGAACTTCATTCATGCGCATTCAACATCTGATTTTTGCACTTTTACTTTGTTTATTCAGTTCTTCAATAGAAGCTCAGTCTACAGTTAAGTTTCTGTTTGCAGGGCATTGTTATCAACCAGCTACAGCAGGAGACAAAGTCGATTATCGCCTTGAGCAATTGGATAAAACTCCCTATGCAGGTATTTGGCTTGGCGGGGATGTGTGTTCCGAAGCCATGTTGAATTACTCTACCATGCAATATATCGATAGTTTATTTAATCTGGGAAATCCTGAAACGCACTGGACACTCGGAAACCATGACGCCCGAAATGGCAACTGGGAGTGGTATGAAGAATTGACGGGCAGATCCACCTATTATGCTTATAGCTCATATGGAATTACCCGAATTGTTCTGAATACCAATTTGGTGCCTACAAATTGCGAGGATATTGATAATGAGTACAGTATTATTACAAATGTTTGTGATACCATTCAGGAATCCAGGTATTTAATTTTGATCATGCATCATGGTTTATGGCGTGATGTGCCTGGCTTGCCACCACCAGGGGTTTATGGACAAAGCGATCTAAGGTACTGGAATGCCAATTGTGACTCCGTAAACACCAATTTTGTTCAGGTCGTTTACCCTAAATTATTGGAGGTAAAACAACGTGGAATTGAAGTTATATGCGTGATGGGAGATATGGGGGCTGGTCCAAAAAAATTTCAAATGGACTCGGATGAGGGCATCCATTTCTTAGGATGCGGGCTTTATAACAATGAACCTGATAATAATGTCTTGATATTTAATTATAATATTGAAAATAAACAACTTGATTATGGGTTTCATAATCTGGATTCTTTACTGATCCATTAAAAATCAGCGGACAATTAATTTACCTCTAAATACCTGTGCTGAGGGGTCATCAGAATAAAGTGTGTAAACATAAATTGCAGCCGGAAGACCCATAACATTGAACGACAAATCAGGTGCAGTAAGCCGATATTTTTTTATCAGGCTTCCATTGATTGTTTTTATTTCCAGGGTTCTTGATGCGGTCATATTTGCTTCGTTCAATAAGATGTGCCCGGTATTACTGACCGGGTTTGGAGCAATCACAATTTGATTATCCAATAATGTATCAATACCATTCATCAGGTTCTCGATAAGCCCGTTTTTATCTATTTTAACAAACAAAACATCAAACATGCCTGAGCCAAAACTTTGTGAGCTGCCTACAACAGCACAGCCACTGTCTGCGGTGGCTACCACAGAATAACCATAATCAATATTATCACCGCCAATTGTAATCTCCCACAGTGCATTGCCCTGATCATCGGACTTTATCAGATAAAAATCGGCACTGCTATTTTGTCCAAAACTTTTAGTGGTTCCGAACAAAAACAGTTCATTATTTTGGTTCAAATCCAAAGACATCCCATACTCATATTCAGGGCCACCATAGCTTTGGTGCCACTCTTCAACTCCACTTTCGTTTATTTTAATTAGTAACATATCAAAACTGCCTTCACCGTAACTTTGGGATGAGCCAAAAAGATAATATCCGCCATCCTGAGCTTTTTTGATTGAATAACCAAAATCATGATTGTCCAAACCATATAACTGTCTCCAGATTTCCTGACCTCCAGATTCCACCTTGATAACCAACATATCTGCGTCATGGCGCTCATAATCTGCATGAACATCATTAAAAAAGCCATTTTTGGTGCCTGCTATCATGATTGTTCCGTCCTCATTTTCAAGAATATCCATGGCATAATCTTCACGGTCGTATCCATAGCTGTTGTGCCAAAGTTCATTGCCCAGATTGTCAGTTCTCACTAAAAATACATCGCCCACCAAGTCGTAACCACGACTATATCCGAGAAGTAGAAAATCGCCATTGGCTGCCTGTTTGACCTTAAAACCCTTTTCATCGTATCCAGTTCCAAATTGTTTGTCCCATAATTTGTTCCCATCCAAATCCAATTTACACAGATACATTGATGTCCTTGGATCACCGCCATCCCAAACATCACCAAGTAGTAGAAAACCTCCATCAATAGATATGATTGATCGTGCAAAATCCTGATGAGGACCACCATAAGTCATTGACCATATCAGGTTTCCTGAGTTAGAAATTTTATTCAAGTAAATATCATCGGCATTGCTGGTAAAACTTCTTGAAGCACCTGATATGATATATCCACCTTCCTGAGTGAGGCATAGTGCATAACCATTGTCGTTGTTGCTACCCCCAAAAGTTAACCCGGGATTATTTTGTGAGATACCCGTATGAACCATAACTAAGCCAATAAAGGCAAGTAGTAATGTTTTCTTCCTGATTTGAGGTTGGTTTGAATTCATCTATCTTTGCGGTTGTAAATCATGTCAATAATCAGTAAGCATGAATTGGAATAGCAAATATACTTATATAGGGATAGTCTTTCTCGTTGGTACGGTAGTTTTTTTTCAATCTGCCTGTAAACAACCAGATCAATTTTTACCTGGAAAAATTGTAATTTGTAATGCCGAAATGAGAAATCACGGGAAGGATTTATATCTTTCAAAGGACGACTCAACTGTCTTTTTTGCCAATGGAATCACGCAAAGCAGTTTGGAGGCTCATTCAGGAAAGTATTCTGCACTTACCATTCCAAAGACCCAGGCTTTTGCGATGGGATATAAAATAAATAGTGTGGATCCGGATTGGTATTTTAATGTAAGTGTGTGGAGGAAATCCAAAAACGGAAAAGGTGCCCTTGTTGTTGCCGCTGATAACACTGAGTTATTATACGAGGCCACAACATCTGCTGTTGATAGCACACCGAATGGGTGGGTAAAACTACAATTGGATGTTTTAACCTCTCCTCTTCTTTCAAATCAGGATTTAATGTTTTATGTGTGGAATAATGGAACTGATTCCGTTTTTTTTGATGACCTGGTGGTAAAAAGGCTGAAAAGACCTGATTATCCCAATTATCGGGAGCAACCTCTTGTAATTGAAATGGATACTTTTGCTTATCTTAAAATATACAACAAACGGAGAGAAGCAATTAGTGAAGGTGTTTTGCAAAGCTCCGACAATGATTGGGTGAAGGGATTTGTGTATGGGGATTCCAAAATGATGAAGGTAAAGCTTCGGTTGAAAGGCGATTGGCTTGATCACCTTTGGGGTGATAAGTGGTCGTACCGGATTAAAGTAGGTAAAGGAAACGCATGGAATCGCTTGAGAACATTCTCTGTTCAAACGCCCGAGGCTCGTGATTTTATGATGGAATGGATGGCTCATAAACTTTATGAAAGTAAAGATGTGTTGACCACCCGATATGGGTTTGTACCACTCATCGTAAACAATCAATCAAAAGGTCTCTATGCCTGGGAAGAACATTTTGAAAAACAAATTGTAGAAAGCAATAATCGCCGCGAAGGACCCATAGTGAAGTTTTCGGAAGAGGCTATGTGGCAGATTCAAAAAATTCTTATCAAGAAAAAAGTTTGGAAAACCCTGCCTTTTTTTGAGGCAGCTGAAATTGAACCATTTGGGGAAGGGAAAGTTCAGGACTCACCAGTGTTATTTAGTCAATTTATTACTGCTCAAAAGCTCATGTATCAATACAGAGCGCATCTGATGCCTGCCAGTCAGATATTTGATATTGATAAATTGGCTGCTTATTTTGCGATGCTCGATTTAACACATGCCCGCCATGGTATGGTCTGGCATAATCAGCGGTTTTATTACAATCCGGTATTAAACAAACTGGAACCAATTGCGTTTGATGGGTACACAGATCTACCGGCAACGGATGTCAGCATCAGTGACAATCAGGCAAACGTTGTTATGAATTCAACCTATTTAAAGGAAGAAGAATATTTATATTTTGATTTTTTTCGTGATTCGGTTTTTGTGGGAAAATACCTGGATAAATTGGCAGAGTTTAGCAATAAAAAATCCATCGATTCTATACTTTTTTCTTTGTCAAATGAAGAACGTCACTACGATTCACTCTTAAAACTTGAATTTGTTCGCTATCGTTACGACACCAGTTTTTTTAGGCGAAGTGCCGAAGGTATTAGAAATTATTTACCGGAACTTACGGTAAAGCTGAACTTATATTTGGATACCATCCAGGGGCGGCCTGAAATACAAAAGCAACATTATACCGATACCAGTACCTTTGAAAACACCCCTGAATTTTTTGTGAATGCCTACATGGAATCGCATGAGGGTGATAGCATGGTGATCGGTATTCATAATTATTATCCGCAGGAAGTAATACTCGTGGGGACAAGCATAAAGGATAAATTTATCTTTAATTATTTCGATTCAAAGCCAAGTATAGAGGCTTATTCTCAGGGATTAGACGGTGTGGTCAGGAATCTAACAGTGGATTCTGTTTCCAATTTTGTTTTTTTTACACTAAAGAACCAAGAGGATATTTTTAAAATACCTATCCATCGTTGGCCATATCCCTCAGGAATAACTCCGCAACAAGAACTCTTTCAGCAGATAGATCTGGCGAACAACCCTTTTATTGAAAGGATTGTAAAACATAATATCTACATCAAGAATGATAGCCTGGTGATCAATAAACCATTTATAATTCCAGAAGGTTACACGGTTCATTTTGAACCCGGAACGGTGATGAATTTGGTTGAAAATGCCATGTTTATTTCCTATTCCCCCGTCATCATGCAAGGTACTCCCGATGCACCTATCGTCATCACTTCCTCCGATTTTACCGGTAATGGATTTACGGTGTTGCAGGCTGAAGGCCGGTCACACGTGGAATATACCCGGTTCGAAAACCTCAACACATTGAATTACAAGGGATGGGTACTTACCGGAGCTGTTACCTTTTACGAATCAGATGTGGATATGATACATTCGGTGGTGTACCGAAATCAATGCGAAGACGGGTTGAATATTATACGCTCAAAGTTTTTGACAGAAGATGTTACCTTCGACTACATCTGGGGCGATGCCTTTGATTCGGACTTCAGCAATGGATTGGTACTTAACTGTAAATTTACCAACCTCGGAAACGATGCCATCGATTTTTCGGGAAGTACCATCACCATTCAGGATGTAACCATCGACAAAGCTTCTGATAAAGGAATTAGCGGTGGTGAATTGTCGCATCTTACCGTAAAAAACACCAACATCAGAAGATGCAATATCGGAATCGCAAGCAAAGATTTATCCATCGTTGAGGTAACCGGAACAAAGGTGCTCGATTGTAATTATGGGTTGGTCCTATTGCAGAAAAAACCGGAATTCGGACACGGAAGGCTTATTTTCAACCAATCAGCCATCCAAAACGCCCAAACAGAAATGCTGATCGAAGTGGGCTCCATGGTGATAAAAGATGGTACAGAAATACCTGGTTCTGTGAAAGATGCATCTAATTTGTTTTATTGATCAGGATTCAGAAGGACGGCTATTTAAAATTATTATAATTAACCTCCCTTTTTATGCTTTTTAGTGTTATATTTGCTACTTAAACCTGAGAAATATTTAAAACTAAAAATCATGAAAAATTTAAGCCGTTTATTATTCGTTTTCATGCTTTCAAGCATGGTGTTTCCTGCATGTAATGCAACCAAGGACCTTCTTGATGTAACATTTCGTGCCGATTACGAAGCAGATATGGATATTGTAGTTACTCCTGATGCCATGAAGGCCGGAATTAACGGGGTATTCAGTGAATCCGCAACAATCGATCCCCTCTCAAACGACAAGTTTGCCGAGTATGCCGATAAGATTAAATCGATTACGATTGAAGAAGCCACAGGAACCATTACCTGGATTAATAAAAATGCCGTACTAATTACAGCTGACCTGAATATTACAGCAACGGATATGCCAAGTGCCCATTGGGTATTTACTAACGAACCGCTTGTTCAAGGCAGTGTATTTTCGTTAACCAACGAAGCGGGACAGCTTGATAAATTAAAAGATATCCTGGATGCCCAAAAAGTATTCACCGTCACATTTTCAGGGCAAACAGATGAAGATGACCTAAGCCTGACTTTTCATACCCTTTACGGTACTTTAGTTGTAGCTAACCCACTCTAGCCTGATTCTGTCAGGAGTTTATCACAAGGCTTTTTATTGCATTTTGCCTAAAATCATCAAACCAACAAACCCGCCAACAGTTTAACCTGATGGCGGGTTTGTTGATATTGTATCTCTGTATTATTAGTTGCCCATCCAAATTAGCTTGCGAATGCCAACATGGTAGTTGCATTTGTGGATAATAAGTCTCGAAACGATATCCATTAAAATTGTTTTTCCTGATATTTACTTATTTTTGCGCCTACATGAACTAAAAGTAATCATAAACAGTGTATGGAATCAATAGAACAAAAGGCAATTGGGAATAATATCAGAGTTAATTCCATGTTAACACTAGATGCAATCTGGCTTTTTGAACCATAAAAAAGCCAGGTAATGGAAGTTTATCCAATTCTCTTGAACATAAAGTCCATTCCCCAACTTATTCGGTATTTTTACAACCCTTCATCAAGGCATTTGTAACATTGTATGATGCCGTTATTTACACTTTTTTCTACCTTTGCAAATTCTTAAAGAAAACTTAAACCATAAGTAACATGAACGATAAATGGGGATTGTTCCAAAAATTTTTAATCACGCAGGAACAACAGGTGTCATTGACTGATTTTTTGGTAAATTCAGGTGTTATCATCATTTTGGCCATTATTCTTGAATTTTCTTACATCAGGTGTGGCAGAACCATCTCAAACAGAAGGCAGTTTGCAGGAACATTTTTGCTCATTGCTTTCACCACCATGTTAATTATCTCCATTGTAAAATCCTCACTGGCATTGTCTTTGGGTTTGGTCGGAGCACTCTCCATTGTGCGCTTCAGAGCTGCCATAAAAGAACCGGAAGAACTGGCCTATCTGTTTTTCGCCATTTCACTTGGATTGGGCCTGGGTGCCAACCAAACACTGGTTGTGGTCAGTGCTTTTGCTGTAGCCATGGTCATTATTTGGGGTCGGCACCTCCTGTCCTACAAAGGGACATCCCAGAATCTTTATCTTAATTTTACTGCAAAGGCTGGCACCGTTGAATTGTCGCAAATAGTCGAAAGCGTGAATCGGCAGTTTGGAAAGAACTCCTTAAAGCGGTATGATGAAAATAAATCGGTGGTAGAAGCCTCGTTTGTAGTCAATTCGCCCAAACCCGAGAAACTCCAGTCGTTTAAAAGCGAAATGGCCAAATATGGCGATGACGTACGGATTTCTTTCATCGAAAGCAAGTCCTTTTAAACAATTGCAATCAGATGATGTTGTTTCCTCCATTTGATGAAAACACCGCCAGGTATGAGCGTAAGTTTGTACAAGGCGAGTTTTATCATTGGGATATACAACAGATTGTGAGAAATCATCCGGCTGCTTTTCATACCATTCATTATCCCCGGTACATCAACAATATCTACCTCGATACAACCGAAATGGATTTTTATTTCGACAATGTTTCCGGTAAGGGAAGCCGCAAAAAGGCCCGGATACGCTGGTATGGCGACCTGAAAGGTGAAGTTCATACCCCTGTGTTGGAATTTAAAACCCGTGAAGGCATGTTGGGTAACAAACTGTCGTTTATTCTTCATCCGTTTACCTTTGGTGATGCCTTTTCGGGTGAAAGTTTGCAGGAGGTTTTTCGCAAGTCAACTCTCCCGGATTGGGTAAGAGAAGTTCTGGCACTTTTGAAACCTGCGTTGCTCAACCGCTATCTGAGGGAGTATTATCTGAGTTTCGATCACCATTTTCGGCTGACCATCGATCATGAATTGTCATACTATGCCATTGGAAATCAAAACGATCATTTTCTGGAGAAATTTAGCTCAGCCAATATTATTGTTGAGCTTAAATACAATGCCGACTTAGATAAAAAGGCTGCCGCTGTTACCAATGCATTGCCTTTCAGGCTTTCGAAAAGTTCAAAATATGTGAATGGTTTCGAGTTATTTCATCCTCACGCAGGATAAATCAAAAGCAATCTTCCCGGTTTATTCGTGGTAATAAATTCGTTTCACCCTGCGTGAGATCCGGCTTAAAATTTCATATGGGATGGTCTTTACAATCTCAGAAAGCTGGCTAACCGTGTGTTCTTCATCAAAAACGATTACATCATCATTTTCCACCGCATCGATGCCGGTCAGGTCAACCATGCACATGTCCATGCACACATCGCCGATGATGGGAACCGGATAACCGTTGATGAACAAATTGGCTCTTTGGTTTCCCAAGGCACGCAACAAACCATCAGCATAGCCAATACTCACAATGCCTACAGGTGTATTCTTTTCAGCAATCCAGCTTCGGTTGTAACCTACACTCTCCCCTTTTTTTACCTCCCTGATCTGAACCAGCACCGATTTCAGCCTGACTGCATTGTCCAACTGCATCTCCATGTCGCCGATGCCATACATGCCGATGCCAATGCGAACCATGTCGAAGTGAGCCTCCGGGAAACGGCTGATGCCTCCCGAATTGGCCAGATGAAAAAGGATCCTATGGTCGAATTGGCCTGTGGTCATTTGTTTTACCAGCGTTAAATGCTTGATTTGCTCGCGGGTAAATTCATCGAAAGAGGGTTTGTCGCTTGCAGCGAGATGAGAGAAAACCGACTGAAGGTACAAATGGGGGCTCTTTTTAATGGTAGAAATGATTTCAGGAATTTCCTCCATTCCAAACCCGAGCCTGTGCATCCCGGTATCCACTTTTAAGTGGATTTTAACCGGTTTATTTTGGGGGATAACATTGCGTTTGATGGCTTTCTCCAATAATTTGAGGGTCCGAAGGTTAAATATCTCAGGCTCCAGCTGGTGCCTGATCATCGTGTCGAGGGCATGTTCCTCGGGGCTCATCACCATAATGGGCAAATCGATGCCGGCTTTGCGCAGTTCCACCCCTTCATCAGCATAGGCCACTGCCAGATAATCCACCTGGTGGTATTGAAGCACATTGGCTATTTCGAAACTACCACCGCCATACGAAAAAGCCTTTACCATGGCCATCACCAGCGTTTTGGGCTGCAGTTTCGACCTGAACTTATTCAGGTTGTTGATGATGGCATTCAGGTTGATTTCAAGAACAGTTTCATGGGCTTTTTGTTGAAGAATCCTGCTCAATTGTTCAAACTCGAAAACACGGGCACCTTTTAGTAAAATGGTTTGTCCCGAGATTCCGGCAAACGAAAAATTCCTGATGAAGTCTTCAGTGCTTTCAAAAAACTGTGAGCCAGATTCAAATTTATCTGATTGCCGCCTGATGGCCGGCCCGATTCCTATCAACTGGTGGATATTTTTTTCCTTTAGCAGCGACGCAACATTTGAGTAAAGTTCAACTTCGTTAAGCCCACTCTGGAAAATATCCGACAGGATCACCGTTTTCTGTTTGTGTTGGTTTTGCTGATTTAGAAAATCAATGGCAATCACCAACGAATTAAAATCCGAATTGTAGGCATCGTTAATGATCGTGCAGTTGTTAATGCCCTCTTTGAGTTCAAGGCGCATGGCGATAGAGGCCAGCAGCAACATGCGCTCCTGGATGATAGCTTGTTCGTAACCCAACAGCAATAGGGTAGCCCAGCAATGGATGGAGTTTTCGATGGAGGCTTCGTCAACAAAAGGTATTCTGATGTCAATGTTATTGGTTAGGTAACTGGCAGAAATGGTGGTTGATTTTTCACTAACTGTCACCTTGGTAATGATGAGGTTACAGCTTTCTTCTTTGCCCCAGCAAAAGGTGGCAATCTTGCTGAGAATACCCGATCGGATGATGGATCCCTTGATTTCTTTGTGATCGGCACAATAAATCAGGGTATCGACTTTGGTAAAGAGATTTAATTTTTCACCGGTCTTCTGGGTGTGGTTGATAAAATTCTCATCATGGGCTCCACCGATGTTGGTAAAAATACCAATGGTTGGTTGAATGATGGGCTGTAGTTTTTGCATTTCTTCAGGTTCCGAAATCCCGGCTTCAAACAAAGCCATTTCATGGGTTTCGTTCATCTGCCAAACCGACAGGGGAACGCCGATCTGGGAATTGTAGCTTTTCGGACTCCGGACAATATTCTTATCTGGATGCATCAGTTGAAAAAGCCACTCTTTTACAATGGTTTTTCCATTGCTTCCGGTAATGCCGATAACAGGGATGTTGAAATGCTTGCGGTGTTCCGATGTCAGGCGTTGCAGCGCGGTGAGCGTGGAGTTTACAACAAAGAACGAAGCTTCAGGAAAACTTTCCTGTTCATCATTCAGACGGGTTACCACGAAATTGCGCACCCCTTTTTTATACAAACTACCAATATAAAGGTGGCCGTCGTTGCGTTTACTTTGCAAAGCAAAGAAAATGGCTCCTTCGGGCGCAATCAGCCGCCGGCTGTCGATTAAAATATCATAAACCTGAATATCTTCAGGATTTGGACTAACCAACTTAGCCTGCAGGATGTTTGCAATTTCTATACCAGTATATTTTCTATGCTGCATACAATCGTAAGATTAGACGGTACTGAAGGTAAATGAAAGATGGTTGCCGGAACTTAATCCTGCATCCGGGAAATTTCATCACTATCCTCCTTGTTTTTCCCATTGCCCGATTCCTGCAATAAACCACTATGGAGCGGATTGCTGGTATCTTCGTCAAAATTTTGCCGATTGTTGAAAATATCTACTGCCAGGTACATGGCATTACGCAAAGAGTCGGGAGAGGCAATGCCCTGACCTGCAATATCATAAGCTGTGCCATGAGCAGGGGAGGTACGCACAATCGGTAGCCCGGCGGTAAAGTTAACTCCCCGTCCGGTAGAGAGCGTCTTAAATGGGATCAATCCCTGGTCGTGGTACATGGCCAGGATTCCATCGTATTTTTGATAGGCTCCTGCAAAAAAACCATCCGCCGGGAAAGGTCCGAAAACAAGCTTCCCTTTCTTTTTTGCTTTCATCATGGCCGGAATAAGGATCTCTTCCTCCTCGTGACCAATCTGACCATTTTCGCCAGCATGAGGGTTAAGGCCCAACAAGGCAATCTTTGGGCGTGAAACTCCAAAATCCCTTATCAATGATTCGTGTAGTACATTAATTTTGGAGGTAATTATCTCTTCTGTTATTTTCTCCTTTACGTCTGCTAATGGAATGTGACCGGTTACAGTTCCTATTCTCAAATTGTCGGAGACCATTAACATGAGATACTGATCCGTGTTAAACTCGCTTGCAAAATATTCGGTATGTCCGGGAAATGGAAAATCATCCGATCTGGTGTTCTCTTTGGTAATGGGCGCTGTTACTACGACGTTTATTTTGTGCGATTTAAGGTCAGTTACCGCGTGCTTCAACGCTTCAAATGCATATTCCCCTGCCAACTTAATAGATTTTCCAAATTCAATTTTTACCTCGCTGTCGTTCAGGTTGACCAGGTTAATCTTGTTGCTTTTCGCGAATGAAGCATCTCTGACGAGGTTATAATTAAATGTAGCAGCATTCATGTTTTTGCGATTGTACGACAGTACCCTGGAAAGCCCATAGATTACCGGGGTAAACAATTCCAATATCCGGTTGTCGTCCAGTGTTTTAATAATAATTTCATAATTAATTCCATTCAGGTCGCCATGGGTAATCCCCACCCTGATTTTCCTGTCCTTTTCAATTACCGGGTTCCCTTTTTGCATAAGTCGAAGTTTTTTCCAATCCTGAAAATCTTATTGTTTTGAACAAAATACAGAGTTCTTAGCAAATTCACACCGTAGATTTATGCTGACAAAAGTACGATAATTTGTCCGCATTCGCTTCGCCCAATTCTTACGAATAAACAGATCACATGAAAACAAATGATCAAATCTTCATGGATCTTCGTTCCATGTTACTATATTTAACACTTTTGCAAATGAATGTTCTCTTATAAGAACTGGAAATAAGATCATATTATGGCGACATCAAATTTTGTTGATTATGTCCGTATTTTCTGTCGTTCAGGCGATGGTGGCAGCGGCTCGGTACATTTCAGGCGTGAGAAATACATTCCTTTTGGTGGTCCCGACGGAGGCGATGGAGGCAAAGGTGGCGACATCATCATGGTTGGAAATGCCCAGATGTGGACATTGCTTCATCTAAGATACACCCGTCACCTGAGGGCCGAACACGGTGGAAATGGAGCAAAACAGCAAAGAACCGGTTCCAGCGCACCGGATATATTGATTCAGGTGCCTTTGGGCACGATTGCCCGAAACAACGAAACAGGTGAAATGATGGGCGAGATCATTACCGAAGGTCAACAAATCGTGCTATTGCACGGAGGACGAGGTGGTCAGGGGAATGAGCATTTTAAAACAGCCATTAATCAGGCTCCTAAGTTTGCCCAGCCCGGAGACGAAGGGTTGGAAGCATCCATTGTTTTTGAATTGAAAATACTGGCCGATGTGGGTCTGGTAGGATTTCCAAATGCGGGAAAATCTACCCTGTTATCGGTACTGTCGGCTGCCCGTCCCGAAATTGCTGATTATCCTTTTACAACATTGGTACCTAATCTGGGAATGGTAGCTTACCGCAATCAACAATCGTTTGTTATGGCCGATATTCCGGGGATTATTGAAGGTGCTCATGAAGGAAAAGGGTTGGGATTGAGATTCTTACGGCATATTGAACGAAATTCAATCCTGCTCTTTATGGTTCCGGCAGATGCGGATGACATTACCGAACAATATCAGATATTGCTCAATGAATTGAGGCAATATAACCCTGAACTGCTTGATAAACAGCGAATATTAGCCATTTCAAAATCAGACATGCTCGATGAGGATCTAATCAACGAAATCGCACCTTCCCTGCCAGCCACCATACCCCATATTTTTATATCTTCCATTACCAACTATAAGATCATGGAGCTGAAGGATCTCATCTGGAGATCGTTGAACATGCCTGAAAACTTACCAGGTAAAGGTTAATTGATAGCAATTATTGCTTAATGAACATTTTCGATACCAGGGCCTTGTCGACAACGAGCCGCAAAATATAAACACCGGGGGGCAAGTGTCCTACGGGTATCGAGAGGGCATTTACCGGTTCCGTTTTACTGTCCATCACCTGCAATCCGGCAGTGTTAAATACCGTGTAATTTAAAATCCCATAAGTGTCTTCATGGCAAATAATATGAAGAACCTGGTTTACGGGATTGGGATAAACATTTGTTGTTCCGGGCTCCTGGTGTCGGGTTATTCCCACATACCATGTAGTAAATGTACTTGGATCGGACCATCTGCTTACGGCCAAATCAGAACAGACTGCCCTGACATAAAAATCATAACCCGTGCCGGGATTCAAATTTTCGAGCTGATAGGACGTCTCAACTAAATTGCTAACCAACTCTCCGCCGGTAATCGTGTCGAAACCAGTAGTTCCCCATAACAGCTCCCATTCTTGCTCGATTCCCGATGGCAACCAAAAAAGCAGGGCACTGGTTTCTGACAAGTTATCCGCAAACAATCCAACGGGAGCCGAACAATCGGTGATGTATTGAAAGTTAGCTATTAAATTTCGATTCGCGCTGGCAATAAAAGTATACATGGAATCGTACGAAACCGCCTGTCCGCCTTCGGTCCATGCAATGAACCGGTATTCGTCAAAGGAGGTTGCAACCACGGTAACTGGTTCACCAAATGAGTATTCTCCACTTCCTGATGCAGTTCCGTAATTCGGGTTATTGGGCACAGCAGAAATGGTGTAAACATCAATTCCAAAGACCGCATTCAGGTTGACATCATGGGGAGGCATAACAAAGGTATAATCTGCTTCATACGAAACAATAACGTTATCGATCATCCAGCAGATAAAATGGTATCCTGTTGAGGCATTGGCCGATACCGTAACCATTGATCCATAACTATAACTCCCCGATCCCAATACATTTCCTCCTTCAATGGGTATGGCAACTAAAAAAACCTCGTATGAGTTAGCAAGGTAACCGGCAATCAGGGTATCGTTAGATGTAGATTTTATGAAGGTGTACACCGGATCGTCAGACACGACAACCGTATCTTTCGTCCAGTTGGTAAAGTAAAATCCTGGTTCGGGTATGGCGGTAATGGTTACCGTGTCACCAATGAAATAGTTTCCTCCTCCCAGAGCAATACCAGCTGTATCAGGATTGTTCAGCAGCTCAACAGCCCAAAGGGAGCGGACTACTCCATTATAAAATGCCGACGCAACCACCACGCCATTGCTGTAAACTTTTGAACCGGGAAGTAAGGACGTAACGGTATTGGTATCACCCACATACTTAAAAGTTAAAAACAAGAGGGTGTCTGCCTCGGTAAAATTGATCGGTAGGATATCGTTCTGCCAGGCAACAATTAACACCTCCCCGGTATTACTAACAGAAACACCTGATATTGCCGATTCCACATAACCATTGTATTGAAGCTGAAGGCTATCGTAACCCACACGCAAAAACACTTTATTCACCAGATCATAACCAGCTCCCTGTGCAATCAGGGGCATTTGGAAGATCTCATTGGAAATTACAACCACCGAATCCTGCTGAACACTTCCAACCGGAGGAGTTTGACTAATAGTCCCTCCCTCGTATACAACTCCCGTGATCGTTTGTAGGTTCTTATTGGAGATTTCACATCCGGGTTTAAATTCCAAATCAGCCGAAAACCCTCCAATATACTTAAGCTTTAAATCCAGCAATTTTCCATTCAGGTCATGGCCTGTGCCAAAAGGGGCCGTATACGTGATGGTGATTTCGTTTAATAGAACATTGAAATTCGCGAGCCAGCTACCCGGAATCGACATATTTTGTATGCCCAGAAATTCAACCAGCAGCGTATCAAACTCTATGCGCAATGTAATAGCCGCTACCTGACCCTGATTTCCGGTAAAATTTAAGGCATCTACCTGAAGGTACAATTCTCCGGGAGCCACCACAGCATCATGTATATCAATTAATGGAGCATCCGTTGGTAAATTCCGGAAAATGTTGTTTTGTGCAAAAACGTTGCCCGACCAGGCTGTTACAAAACAAAAAACAATTACAAGGAATAGAATGCGCATTTACCCGATTATTCTGGTTGATTAATAAAGCCTAAATTCTGAAAAACTGATAAGTTTTCAATCTGTTTCCGAATGCATATGCCCAAACGTACTGCGGAACAGATGATGGACAAAAATACAAACTTAGTATATAAAAACACCGGTCATGACCGATTAAAATGAAATACCATTCATTAAACCCAGTCTGACCAAAGCTAATATAATAACCATGACGACCATAGGAAAATAGGAGAGCTCACAATTTTTTGTCTTCAACTGCTTTTTATCATCGCTATGTGTTTTAAACCGGATGGAATTAAGTGACTTATGCTGATAAAACAGGCCCCCAATAAAAAACACAAAGGATAACAGAAGGTATATATCAACATAATAATACATGCCCAGGTGAGGTATTTTGAGTAAAATAATCACCACCAGGCCTAAGAGGATGGGAAGAACCATTTGATTGATAAAAAAACTGGTTACATTGGTTCCCGACAATTTTGGCAGGTACAAATTTGCTGACACGCAAACGTGCTTCTGGGCTTTATATCCGAAGAATAGCAAGGCCGCAACAGCAATCATGGCCAATATTAACCGCAGGAAAAAGGGGATGCCATAGGCCCTGAGAGCTGCTCCTATTCCAAAATTGAAAAACGCACCAATGATGATATTTCCCACAAACCAGATGAGCGAGATCAAATAAATCCACAAATACAATAGCTTGACCCCTCTAAAATACTTGCGTTGTTTCCGGTACAAATACTCGAATAGAACGGCTGTAACCAGGGTAAAAGCATTGCCTACAAAAAAAACCAGAAGGATATAATCAGTGGTCCACTTTTTACCCGAATGGGTAAACCCGTAATAATAAAGCTCCACATCAAAACCCAGCCAACTGGTAAGAAAACATGAAAAAATATTAAACGAGAAAACAACCAAATAGTAGGCAATGATAAAATAGACCAATGAATTGATAACAATACATCTGTTAAACCTGTTAGAACCTAATTTTGCAGTCATGATTTTGAGTTTTGTGTAAAGTTAAAAATTTATTTAAATTTCCATCAAGCTTTTTGAAGACTTTTTAAAAAAAGTGCATAAGATAAAAAACCCGGGTTAACAATTAACCCGGGTTTTTGAAGTGTTAAGCAATTCAGGAGATTAGTCTTCCAACGCTTCCTGATTTTCTTTAAAGAGGGTATAGACTTTTTTGCCGGCATAAGCAGCTCCAAGACCCATCAAAATGAGAGTTCCTCCTCCGATGGGAGCACCACCGCCTCCAATTGGAGGGTCGCCTCCAGTGCCAGGGTCTCCACCCGGATCGGTGGGTTCTCCAGATGCAGGGGCATGAGTTTGAGCCATAACAACAAATGACAACACAAAAAAGAAACTTGTCAAGATTATCGGTATTAATTTTTTCTTCATCTTATTCTATTTTTTATGGTTGTCAAATTATTTAATAAACACTTTTTGGGTAGAAACCTGTGTACCATTGCTCACCTTGATCAGGTAATAACCTGATTGTTGAACAGGTATACGGGTTACTGTTCCAGAGGTCTGACGTGAATCAATAACTTGTCCAAGCAAATTGTACACGGAGATGTTGGCTTGATCCATGCCTTGCAATACCACCTGGATGGTATGATCGGAAGCAAAAATCCTGGCATCACCTGAAAGTGGATTTTCCTCTACATCGGTGATGCTGAACAAAATGGTAAACCTATCCGTAATAGCATCGTCATAAGTAAAGGAATAGGATTCATCTTTCAGATTAACCACGTTCCCTGTAGATTCGTCTTTCAGATAGAGCTTATCGAGACCACCGGTTTCTGTTGCCGAGATGGTCAGTTCATTTCCGTTGGCACCTCTAACATCCATGGGGATGCTTTCTCTATATTCAGAAGGCAGTGAATTAATAGCCATGAAGCCATTTGCCGTGGAATATAACTGAGGAAAACCAGGTGTATAGCTAAAGAATTTGTGTGCATCGAATTCGCCATCATAATCAATAGTGGCACCATCGGTAAAATGAATAACGGCTTCATCAATCAAACCGGCATCTTCCACCTGCAGACGTACAATTTTTCCAACCTCCATCTGGTTTTTCATAAAGCCAACTGAATTATGAACACATACTGCGTTAGTCATGGCAAGTGTACCTGCGGCACTAGCCTCCACGAAAAATCCCTGGTTCATGGCGATGTATCGTGAACCTCCGTTAACCCCAACGCCGCCTATAAATGTCGCCCAATCAGTCCCATTATAAACAAAGATCGCGTTGTTCACGTTGGTTTTTGTCCAACCCCCTGCAAGCCAGTCAATGGCAGAGGAGTAAGGGTTCCCTACGAAGTTGTAGCCATTACCATTTTTAGTTACAGCGGAACTTTCGGGGCCTGTTCGCAATGAACCGTTGAATGTATAGGTATTTGATCCGGCACCACCTATCCACATCATCCAGCCTTTCATGTCTCCAAGTGGAGTGCCGAAATCAGAAGCATAATCATAGGTGTCAGTTTCCTCATTGTACGATTTCATCCACACATCAGGAGCTCCTCCAAGGTACAGATCCAAAGCGGTTAATCCGGTAACTGGTGCTGAAATACCATGCCATTGGCCGGCAGTAACATAGCTCTCTACCGAAGTGGTTCCCGTAACATTCAGGGTACCATTATTGATAAAAGAGCCATTGCCTGTTGCATTGGATTTAATTAAGAAATCGCCGCTTACATCAAGGGTAGTACCATTCAGACTTAACTTTCCACCTTGGTTAATTGTCAAATTATTAGCCAGTGCGGCCAAAGCAATGGTTGTTTCAGAACCTGAAGCAACAAAAACATTAGCCCATGCATTGGGTACTTTCAAAGCAGACCAGTTGGCAGCAGTACCCCATGCACCACCGCTTATGGTATTGTCATAGTACCCTTGCACTGCACCGTTGGTTACATCAGCATTGGTAAAATTATATGTTCCATAGGGCGTTGTATTAAGTTTATTAGATGGAAATGAACCATAAGTAGTTGTCCAGAATGTTAGATTTGAATAACCGCCGTTATAGGTAAAATGAATATTCAACAACAACCCATCAGGAACAATTGTTGGTATTGGGAATGTCCCTACTAAAATCTTCAAGCAAGTAGGAGAATAGTTACTAACAACTATATTAGGAACAGATAAATCACCTTCACCAGTATAAGATAATACTGAATTATCATACTCCAAATAAACAGTTAATGTGTAAACACTTCCAATATCACCAACAGTAATAGGCACATCAATGGCACCTATAACTGGTTGTGAGGTTGTCGTAACTAGCGTTGGAGTTTGAGCATTAACTCCTACTATTAAAAGTAATGACATCATTAAAAATATAATTATTTTTTTCATACTATTTTTTTTTTAAATTATTACAATTATATTCTTACCATAAAAACCCCACAGCATTTGCATCTCCAGAACATATCCCTCCAAAATTTTGAGTAATGTTACTATTAACAACAAAAACATTGGTATTTTCAAAAATCCATTCAGGAGCTATCCATTCACTGACTTTTATATACGATGGGCTTATCGTGGGGCAACTATTTGCAACATGAAAAGCATCAGTAATATCTATGCCTCCAACTTGATCAACATCTGCTGCGAGTGCTTGCAAACCAGTCAAAGTTGAACCAATAAAGGCAATATCAAAGGCATCACTAATGTCATACGCCTGAGAGCCATCAATTGTAGTCGTAGCATCAAGATAGTAGGATCCTGCTAATACTTCGGTAAATTCATAATCACCATTAGAATCAGTAGTTGTTGTGTAAACTATAAGATCCGTTGATTGATCTCTCAGATATACAGTTGCAGGAAAAATCTTCCTAGCGCCATCGCCATTATAAGTAAGTTGACCATCAACAGTGTATCCAATATCCACAAACCCATCATTAAAGGTAACCGGAATAGTCACCAGGTTAACTGATTTCACTTCTGAACCCGGAGCAAACTCAATAACGGCCTGACCTCCTCCTAAATAGATAAAGTTAAGTGTTACCAGCGCACCATCGGTAATAGCTGTACCAACTCCATTTGAGCATTGCATCGAAACATGCCCATTTGAATTGGAGTTAACTACCCAACCTGTTAGCTGCTGAGCTGAGTATCCTGTATAGGTCAATTTTGAGTTATCAAAATTAATTTCAAGAGTTACAGGTCCCGATTGAATACCGGTCCATCCGGAGGCAACTATTGGAACATTCACCGTATTACCAGTTACACCAGCTACTTCACTAATGTTTAGTTCAGCAGTTGCAGCTGCCGGATCAACACTACCATCAACATAAGTTACTGGTAATATTAAAGTGGCGTTTGCAATTTCGCAACCGGGTATAAAGGTTACATCGGCATTGCCTCCTTTATATACAAACTGCAGTTCGAAAAGGGTTTGTAGATTTGCAAAATTCTGAGCAGCACCGCTCCATGTAACAGTTAGAACTCCATTTGCAGCATTGGCTACAAAACCCGACATATAGGGATTTATCAACCCAGCGTAATCAAGTTGAGTTGGATTGTAAGCTATCATTAGCGTAATGGCATTAACACTGCTAAAACCAGTGAATGGCTCAGTTCCATCGATAGTTACCGGCATTGTTACAGTATTGCCAATTGGTTCAGTTAAAGGAGCCATGCTTATTGTACCTTCACTGCCAAGTTGTGTAACTGAACCGGGTAGATATGTTGCACTAACCTCTCCTAAACCTGCTTTTGTTATCATACAATTTGCTTCATCAAAAGCAATTACAGAGGAGAACCCCCCTTTGTAAGCGAATACGATATCCAGTAACTTCCCGTTTATTGGAGAACCAGATCCACTAGCAAAATATTGTATGGATAATTTATCGACAACTGCACTGTAATTTGCAGTCCAAGAACCGGCAAGCTGTTCATTTTCAATGCGTACAAAGTCCATCAAATCCGAATCGAATTCAATCCAGTATGTAATAGCAACAATGTTGTCAGTAAAACCGTTCATGTCCATCTGTACCGAGATTTCTCCTGGTGACACTGTAACCTCATGAATGTCTACTGTCTGTGCCATTACACCCGACGCAGTGAACAATAGCACCACTATGAGTTGTAATATTTTTTTTAACATATTTTCGAGTATTTAATTGTTTAAATAAGAAACTTCCAAAAAACTATAATGTATCATTGCACCATTACTTTTGAATTTGACAATAGCTGGTCATTATTAAACAATTTTAGCACATACAATCCGGATGCTATGCTTTCCAGTTTCAAAGAAAGCGACTGCCCGGCAATTATACTACCAATTTTATTTTTTAGTACCACACTTCCATCCATACTTATCAATATCAACTTAGCATTTTGAATATTTTGATTGAAGACACAATTAAAATAATCATCTGCCGGGTTGGGATTAATTCGCATGTAACATTCGGCACCCGTTTGGTCATGATCACCAACTCCACTGGTTGCAATAAAAAGCTCACTAACTACTGATCCTTCAATACACTCACCATTCGACAAAAGCCCTCTGTAATTATTGCCATTCATTGAAGCATTAACTCCACTGATTGTCAGTTCAGAAGTATTTACGCCAAAATATGGGGGATTTTCATTCAGGTCAATCCATCCATTACCGGCATTCAGTTGCCATTGGCAAGTAATCTCGCTTGGCAGTCCAGCTAGCTCAATGGTAGCATTACTATTTTCAGCAAGCGATTGTGTTATAGGATCAGGAATAAAAGAACTTAATGCAATTAATCTACCATTGGTGTATATAACACTATCAACGATAGTTAAGTCGGTTCTCGCAATTTCACAAGATTCCTCAAAATTAAACTCTACAGAATTATCTTTCAAAAGCACTCTAATATCACACAACACACCATTTTCAAGGGTAATGCCAGCAGGGCTGAACCAGCTCAAGGTAATGTATTGGTTCTCTATATTTTCGCTTCCATAGAAATTACCATCAGAGAGGACTTCGTTTAAATGTTCGAAGCCCAAAAGTTCCATATTGTTGCTATCTACTGCTAAATAAATTGTAAAAGCTCCAATATTGCTAAAGTTTTCGATCTCTACTGGTATTAATATTTCTGAATTACTACAACCCGAATAACTCCCAATTTTCAAAGCGGTCTGGCTTAATAAGCCAAATGGCAATGCCATAAGTCCTATTGTCAGTATGGCTAATTTAGAAATTTGAGTTATTTGATGCAGCAGTTTCATTTAAAGTAATCTTTACAATGTACTAACTTATAGTTTATAATAAACTGTTTGGGGTATAAATACCCCAAACAGTTTTTTTAATTGGAATTAGTTTACAACAATCATCCTCTTAACAGTAGAGTAAGTATTGGTTTCTCCAAGAAGTGTGATGGAATAGAAATAAACACCAGGCTTCAATTCAGCTTTATAAACATAATTCTGAGCACCTGCTTCTTGTACTTCTTCCACTAGTGTTGCAACAATTGCTCCCATGCTGTTTAACACATTAATTTTTACTTGTCCACTTTCAGGAAGTGTATAGGCAATCGTTGTTGAGTTATCGAATGGGTTAGGATAGTTACCTGACACCAATTCAGTACCGCTGAATTGAATTTTATCAGTGGTAACACCAATCGTCTTCAGTGTAATATCTGATATGGCAGTTGCATTAACGTCAGCAAGTTCGGTATTAGCAGCTAGCGCAAAAAGTTTAGTATTGGCCGGAATGTCGGTAAGCACGCGAACTTTAATTTGTGCAAATGCTTCATCAGCCACAACATCCCTGGTGTCAAGGCTAAACCAGGCCATATTGAGTATGCCTTTTTCATTGTCTATGTTTACCATATCTTTATTGAAATTCGTTCCCAACACTTCAATAAGGTCGTTACGGAAAGTCATGAATAATGAAATAGCATTTACCTGGACATCACGATCAACTCTGATTGGTAAAGTAATAATTTGATCCGCTTTTGTACCTACCTCGTTTTCGTAAACAAGCTCCATTGCTGATTGAGATTTAAAGCTATTGGTTGGTACATAATTTGCAGTAATGTCACCTTCCGCTGCATAAAAGATTTTCATATAGTTAGCCTTAGCAGCCCAAGGTATAACATTGGATGTGTATTTATGATTAGTAGCCAAATCGAAGTACATGTAATCTGCACCACTGTGGACAAATGGAATATCATTAGGATTAGCTACGTCAAAATAACTGTCAGTAATGGTACTAAAGGTTAGTGGTGTAAGTGAAGTAACCATTTTACCGGTTACAGCCCAACTTTTGCTAAACGTATTTGTACCGCTATTCGGATAGGTATTCAATATGCCAACAGAACGATAAACCGCTGTTAAAGCATCGAGAGCACTAACTCCACTTGATAAAGCTGGTGTCAAAGATGAATTAACGTTAGCAATATCATTTGAGTAGTATCCGTATTTAGGTGAATCTGTTGTTAATCCTACCCAAGGGAAAG
This sequence comes from Bacteroidetes bacterium GWF2_41_31, assembly GCA_001769215.1. GTDB lineage: Bacteria > Bacteroidota > Bacteroidia > Bacteroidales > F082 > UBA6244. Next base: position 46,613 of record MEOL01000052.1, on the reverse strand, counting down.
CTGTATTAATGGTATTATCGAGTCCACCCATTTGAGAAATAGCATAAGCATCGGATGCGTTAACACCACCCCAGTTGTTGTAGGTATAGTTATTGCCAAGCGTTTTTTCTTCAGCTGGAGCACCAGGTTGATATTCAAATCCACCATCCCACACTTTAACGTAGTAAGTAGCTAGGCAACCATAGGTGTCTGTAAGAAGATCGAAATCAAAATACGACAAATAATCACCAAGTAAATTGCCATCCTCATCTTCTAATAAACGCGGTTCAACAGTAACCCTTTCTACAAAAATATCAGTTAATGTAGAATAATTTACATAAAGACTTACATAGAAGTAGTCTTCAGGTATGGTTGAATAATCATCTGTTGCAAATGGTGTTGGCATGCAGGTTTCGAATTGGTTCCAGTATTTAACCTGACCTTCGAAGGTGGGAACAACTAAATCAACCAAAAGTGCATCAGTATCGTCACAATCTATCAATCCAATTGTACTGGCAGTACAGGTAACTGTACCAGCACCAACTCCGCTATATTGACCCCATTCTACCGTAATAGTGGTTCCGGTAGTAGTACCAACAATGCTTCCTCCGGCAACTGTCCAATTGTAATCCCAGAGATCAGCCCCACAAGCCGCGTTGGTAACCGTGTAGGTTACTTCGGAGCAGGTGTAAACAGGTCCGGCAGGAGTACCTTGTGCTACAGTAATGTCGGGTGTTTCATAGAAAATGACCGTTGTACTTGATGAAGTTTCACAACCACTGAGATTATTCACGGTGAAAGTAAAGGTGTATTCGCCACAAGTAGTAACTGTTACTGTTGTTGAGCTTACAGTTCCTGTGCCAAAAGTAACACCGGTTGCGGGAGTAACCGACCAAGCCATGGTAGGGGTGCCTCCATTATCGCAATCAACGTTAAAAACGCCCAAAAGGTCGGTAGTATAACCACATACTTTATCGTCGGCTGTAATAGCCAGGCTACCGGGCAGATCGTAAAAATTAACAGTGGTAGTAGATGAGGTGGTGCAAGCTCCATTGGTTACCCAGTATGCAAACACATACTCTCCACAAGCATCTGCAGTTATAACAACCGTATTGGTGTTAGCATCTATCGGATCGAATATAATAGAACCGGGTCCGCTTACTTTAGTCCATTCTACTGTTGGAGTGCCACATAAAACAGTGTTAAAACCACCTTCTAAGGTAGCAGTATATCCCGTCACAGTTTCACAAACACTCTGGTCGATACCTGCTGTAACACCAGTTGGACTGTCGTAGAAATTAACCGTGGTAGTAGAGGAGGTAGTGCATGCGCCATTTGTAACCCAGAAAGTAAGCTCATATTCACCACATAAAGTTGATGTAACACTTGGGTGCATTGAAGAAGCATTACTAAAAGAAATCGTACCAAGACCGGTACCACCGGTATGTGTCCATTCAAAAGTTGGTGTTCCGCAACTTGGCGTGACAAATGATCCTAAAAGCGGGGTGCTAAAAATACCACTTGATTCACAAACATCTTGATCAGCACCTGCAGATACTTCTCCTGGAGTATCATAAAAATTAACCGTAGTGGTTGAAGTAGTGGTACACACACCGTTGGTTACCGTATACATAAATGTATATTCACCACATGTTGTTACAGTGACAGTTGGCGAGGATGCATCTGTTGTCCATCCAAAAACTCCGTCATCTGCTAAGGCGGGTTTGCTTATGGTTGTCCAACTAATACCGAATTCTGTACCATTTTGACAATCTGCATTTGGAGTACCAAAAAGATTGGCACTGGCGGTAAAACCTGCAACATCAGATGTTCCGCAAACATCGGCCACATCAGCAATGGAAGCTGTAGGTGTATCGAAGAAATTAACAGTTGTTGTGGTTGAGGTAGTACAATCGCCGTTTGTTACAGTAAAGGTAAAGTGTTTTATCCCACATGTTGTTGCGGTAACAGTTGCATAACTAAACTCGCTATCGGTTACCCACCCGATTAATACATCAGGATCATCACAAGTCCAGTTATATGTTGGTGTTACGGAGCATTCATAACTAAATCCACCAGTAATTGTGGTACCAAGCCCACAAACATCCGGGGTAACCGATTCTATGTATGCTGTTGGTGTATCATAAATGAAGAAATCAAAAATTTCTGTTGTTGGGCAACCTGGGTCTATTAAACCAGCTTCGTTGGTTGCAGTAACAGTCATTGTAAAGCCACCACAAATTTTGAAACCCGGATAGCTAGTTGGGTCAAAAACAAATGTGCCAGTACCAGGTGATGGGCTCAATGTGCCTGTTACGGGTGTATGTATACCGTCAGAAATTGCCCATTGGTTAACTGTTGTTCCTCCAGGGAATCCGCCATCAACTATTGACCAATCAATACTATAAGTTTCACAAGCAGTTGTAGCAGTTGTTTGCGCCAAAGTAATTACAGGATTACTATAAAAATAATACTGAGTTTGAGCAGAACCTAAAACAGCCGAGGTTACATCTCCAGGAATAGCGTACCATGTATTTTTTAATTCATATATACCAGCCATATCCACATTAAAGTCCATAATGTCAGAATCGAGTGGATCGATAAAATTAACGGTACTACCTGTAGGTTTACTTACAACAGTCCAGTAACCTTCATTTGGCAACGGGCAGGTTGACCCTCCAGTGGCAGTAACACCAGATGTTGCGGTATTATCAGTCGTTGGTGCTGTAAAGCAAACATTACTGGTATAAATATAGAACTGACAACTGGCAGGAGCTCTACTATCTCCGATTCCGTCAAAGATCAACGTACCTTGCGGAGCGTTAAGAAATAATTCATCATAATAACCATCCTGAGTAATCTCGATGGATGTTACGTTAGGGTTATCCAGAGCCTGAATCAGCTCGGCGTTGTTTGCCACCTTCACCTGAATGCCATTTTGTGCAATGGCATAGGGGCTTAAGCACAGCAAAAGTGTTGCAGTGAACACCAGAAGTAATAATTTTTTCATAGATAAAAGGATTAAATTAGAGTAATAAGTTTTGACAATTATTTGGGTTAATACTAATTTATTGATTAAGAACTATTAGGTTGAAGTTGACAATCGCTAAAAAACAAAGCAAATATAGTAATTTTAAAATAAAATGCAAACATTTTCAATCATTTATTTAAAATAATTAAACATAACGCCAAAATATTTATAATGGATCGCAACCGCCATAATCATACCTAAATTTGTATCTCGTTGCATTTCTGATTTTTAAATATCGTGCACATGAAATTTTCAAGCCCTGCTACGAAAACGGATATCCAATCATCCGAAAACGTATTTCATTGAAATATAACGGGTTTTGATTTACCCCTTAGAGAAAAGATTAGTCGATCTTCCCTAAAATGGTTTTCTCGCCAAAGGTAAAATAGGGATCGTCTGACAGTAAACAGGCTTTGCCGTTCATAACCAACAAAGTTCCTTTTTTATAAGCATTTAAAATGGCTGATTTCAGAACAGGGTACGCTGCCATCCCGACAAAATTTTCGGTATCGCCATCCAACAGACATAAAATAGTTGCATTTTCAATGGTGAGCACATCGGTATTCATAATTGCTGATTGGGGTTTAAAAATTAAAATATGCACGGCTTCTACCTTCTGATTATAAAAAAGATCGCTCAGTTTATTTGCATTCTGATCCTCCGCAATCGCAGAGGTTGGGATAATGGCCACATAACCCCCTTTGCGTATGGTTGAGCTATTGATCATAGCAGCAATATCCTTTTGTGATATGGACTCATTTTCAATGAGCAAAACGGGTTTAATCTGTAGACGAAGTTCCTTGTCCCTTTTGAAATCAGGCCCGGAAGCAGGATCGCAGGAGACAACCAGAAGCAAAAATACAATGGGAACAAGGAATCTTGCCTGGAAACCAGAATTGATCAATTTGTTTTGATGTCTTTTAATTAAATACATAATCAAGATTGTTTAAATGAAACAAGTGGCAAAATATGATCAAGCCCAACTTGAACAGAATCGATGATGGAAAGACTACCCGTCATAATTGCAACATCTGGATTTTCAGGAGGCTCAAAGGGCGCATCAATACCGGTAAAATTTTTTATTTTTCCTTCGCGGGTCATTTTGTATAACCGCAATGCTTTGACCAGACTGACTTTCATCGCTCCGGTGGCTACTTTCATCACTCCTGTGGGTTAATTTACTCTGACAATGCCCATATTTCGTGGGCGGAAGCAAAAAGTCGCTCGACAGTGCATTAAATTACTCTGACAGTGCCTATATTTCGTGGGCGGAAGCAAAAAGTCGCTCGACAGTGCATTAAATTACTCTGACAGTGCCTACATTTCGTGGGCGGAAGCAAAAAATCGCACGACAGCGCCCATATGCCGTCAACCCTGCCATCAAGTTGTGCGACAAGGGTTAAATTCATCAGTTTGCAGGAGTTTTCTATAACTCACAACATCCATAAAATACAAAATGTTGTCATTAGCAGGTATAAAAAATAATTTCTTTTGTCAGCTAATCCGAAATTACTGAAACAACAAAGTTGATTAATAGGCGTTTTCGTCCCCTTTTAGTACATTCCGAATGGTGAGAAAAACAATTTTTATATCCAGCCATAAGGACCAGTTTTCAATATAGTACACATCCATTTTAATGCGATTCTCAATATCCTCCGTCTTTTTTATTTCACCCCGGTGGCCATTTACTTGCGCGTAGCCGGTTAAACCTGGTTTAACAGTATGCCGAATCATAAACTTATTCACCATGTTTTTATATTCGTCGGTATGTTTTAACATGTGGGGACGAGGCCCGATGACCGACATATCACCGATGAGCACATTAATAAATTGTGGTAGCTCGTCCATACTGGATTTCCTCAAAAACCTGCCTACTTTTGTTATTCGGTCGTCATCAACAGTAGCTTGCTTAGCGTGTGCCTCTCCATTCTTTTTCATTGTTCTGAATTTGAACAGGTTAAACACCTTATTATCGATTCCTGATCGTTTCTGAATAAAAAACACTCCTGCCGCATCCGACAACAGATCGACAACAAATAATAAGGGGATTAACCATGACAATATAAAGATGATAACGAATGTAGAAATAAAAATATCCATCAAGCGCTTAACGGAACGGTTATACCAAAAATTTAACGGTCCCAGGTTGATCTTCATCACAGGGATCAAGCCGTATTCAACAAACTCGATATTGCGGTACGAAAAATTAGACAGATCAGGAACAAGCCTTATTTTAACGGGATATTTACTTAAAATGGAGGAAATAACAGGATATACGCGGGGATGAACATCATTGCTCATCACATAAATTTCATCTATTTTATTGTCATCGATGAAATTTTCCATGATATCATAATTATCAGTACAATCATTGATATCTGATGCACTATGAGTAAAAAAACCCTTAAACCTGTATCCTGTCCAGGTATTTTTATTAAAATAATTTTTAAGTTCATGAGCTGTAGCATTATTCCCTACAATAATTACATTGCGGTAGTTAAAGCCCAGTTTACGATAGATGAGGAAGGTGTAATACAGAATAAATTTCCAGATGATTAAAAGTCCAAAAAATATTACAAACAGGTATTTAACCTGATCACGGGTATAATAGTTAAAGGAAAGGACTTGAAAATAGAGTAAAAAGAGGAAGAAAAAGAAAATAATGGTTTTGGTATTATTAAACAAAATGGCCTTTTTATAACTATGATGATCAATTTTATAGGCTTCAAAAATATTTGCTGAGATGATCCATGCCAGGTTTATAAAAAAGAAGAAGAGAATGGCGTTTTTTGTTAGGCTATAGAAATCGAAATCTTTAAAATACCAGTACGCGAAATTAAAGCATATATTCATTATCAATAAATCGCCAAAGCCGGAAATAAATGGTATGTATCTGGAATATTTCATTTCAATTGAACCGCATTAATTTAGATAGGCATTTACAAATACAGATTGTAAAACTAATTTAAAATCAAATTGACCATGGATGGTTTAAAGTTAATTTACAGCTAACCTTATCTACTGTACTTAATGAATCTACCAAGTATTGGCCTGAAACAATCAGTCCTGCCGCAAAAACTCTTTCAATCGCATGCGCCATTGTGTTATCGAGCTGTTTATTTTCTAACTCAAATTCATTATCATTTAGGCACAAATTTAACAGAGGTAGTAGCGATACGGATCGAGCATAAAACATACTACCAGCTACAAAATTCAAATTCTTTAATTGTTTCCTGCTTAGCCCCATTTTCAAAGATAAGCTTTCTACTAATTTTGCATTACCTCCGTAATATAAAGACATCGGAAGTATATTACCGGCAGGACCTAACATGCCAATTTGAGGATATTTTTCAAAAACGCTTCTAATATTGTCAAAATTCGACTTAGTTAAAAGTTTTTCGAATAGATCCGTGCCCCATAAGTTTTTTTTGTTTAAATGATTTGAGCGTTTGGTATGTATTTTTAAAACTAAATCGCAATTCTCCTCTAATACTTTTGGTAATATTTTTACAAATGGGAGAATGTCTCTGCCCCTATTATCACCTGACATAATATAAAATGGGAATGAAAAGTTTAATAAAGTATGTTGTACGTCTTTACTCAGATATTCGGGACAAGTGATGAATAACTTTATTTTTATCTCCCCCATATGCAATATCATGGAGAGGATATCATTAAAAACATCCAAATAAAAAACATGCATAACAATTGCAAGGCTATCAATTGGTTTAGGAATTTCATTTCTGGTAACAGGTAGTTTTATTTCATCAACACTCCTTAGGTTTGGTACAATAAACTTCTTGTTTTCAGAGAATATCAGTGCATTCTTCCAATATTGAAAAGAAGCAAATCTATTGAAAAGAAATGGCATTGAATAAAAAAGTATATTTTTAATAGTTTCTTTTTGAACCCTTGTCAACCTAATGTAGCGCCACAATTTATAAAAGTCTATTTCAATATATGATTTGTCTTGATGCATTATTTATCAATCTTAGTCCGGTTTAACTTAGTTTTGTCCTCTCAGATATTTTTGGTTGTTATATATTTATTTCTCTATACTTGTAAAGTATTTTACCTACCAATATTATTACAATGAATTTGAAAAATATCATTAAGTTATCACCTTCGCATATTGCTTCAATGTCAAATGATTGGTATGCATTAACCGATCCAAATCATTTTTGGTTTAGATGGAGGTTTAAGATATTACACACGCTACTAAAGCCATTACTATCAGGTGACATCAAAATATTAGAAATAGGCTGCGGTGATGGAACTGTAATGAAACAATTTTATGATCACCTTGGGGTATCGATTGATGGTTGCGATATTAATAGTTTTGCTTTGAAAAACATAAACTACAAAATACCAGGCAATGTTTATCAATATGATATTTTTGAGTTACATCCATTATTAATTGACAAATATGATGTAGTACTTTTGCTGGACGTTATAGAGCATATAGATAATGTGAATGAATTTATATCAGCAGCACTTAAGCACTTAAAAAATAATGGTATAATTATAGTTGGGGTCCCAGCTTATCAATGGCTATATTCGAATTACGATTTAGAACTTGGACATTATAGGAGGTACAACCGATCTCAAATAAAACAACTGTTTATTGAATTGGAATTAGATATTATAGAAACAAAATATTGGGGTTTATCTATGATACCACTTTTATTAATACGCAAATACTATTTAAAAATGAACCGTAAAAACATTGTTGAAAAAGGATTTGGAATTCCACATCCCCTTTTTAACAAACTAGCATTACATATCATGAACCTTGAAACAATGTTTATTAAAAATCCAATCTCGGGATCATCACTGTTTGCTATCGCCCAAAAAAAAGTAATGTCTAGTTAAAACTATCATTGCATTTTTTCACAATTCTGAATTCGTTCCTTTACAATAAAAAGCGGACGCTTTTTGACTTGAAAAAATATGCGCAAAATGTATTCTCCAATCACTCCTATCGCAATAAGTTGAAGGCCGCCAAACATTATAATTGCAAACAGCAAAGCAGTAAAACCTATTGGCACATCCCCAATGAAAACTTTTTTATACAGTGTTATAATAAAATAAATAAAAGAGATTATTAATGAGATAATTCCTACGGTCATGGTAAACCTTATCGGATATTTACTAAAATTAATTAGGCCGTTTAAGGCTAAACTGATCAAATTTAGCAGGTTATATTTTGATTCACCTTTTTCTCTTTCATCTCTGCTGTATGGTATACCGATCTGCTTAAACCCAACCCATGATCGCATTCCTCGCAGAAATCTGCTTTCTTCAGGCATACTGTTTAAATGTTCGACTACTCGACGGCTAATTAATGAAAAGTCTCCACTATCTAAAGGTATGTTTATGTAAGAAAACCGTTTCATTATACGATAAAAAATATGATACGCACCTTTAAGTAATATCGAACTTTTTCTATTCTTACGAATAGCATAAACTACATCATACCCCTCTTTAAATAAATCATAGAATTTACCAATCATTTCAGGTGGATCTTGCAGGTCGCCATCAATAATCAAAACAGCCTCTTTAGCGTTTACATAACTCAAACCCGCACTAAGTGCCAATTGATGCCCAAAATTCCGGGAAAGAAATACTGATTGGAATTTTTCATTCTGTAATGACAATTCTCTCATTTTTGATGATGTATTATCTGTACTACCATCATCTATCAATATTACTTCTATGTCAATTTTTGACTCATTTAATATTTTCTTTAATCGCAGAATTAAATCGTCAAAATTTTCTTCTTCGTTAAACAAAGGTACTATTATGTTTAAATTTGGCGAGTATTCAGAATGATCTTCCATTGTATTAATGAATAGTATTTTAATATTCGGACTAAATTGTATTGCTATTGATTAAAATTAAATGGCAAATAAACTAATTCCCGATCACTTTTTTTCTTTGTTTTTTAGGTCAAACTGGACAAATTCCTCTGGTTTATAGTAACCTGATTTTATCGATATATCAAGAATTGAAGCCGCTTTTTTTTGATTTGGATAATCAAGAGATGTATTATTTGGATTGAAAAAATAGGAAGTAAGGCCATTAGTTCTTTCCATTTTATCCATTTTCAGACGCTGAATATTTCCATATAGCCGTATTCCATACAACGCAAAACTGGCAAATAATATAACATTAAATACCCTTGTCCCTGCATCTTTATAAATGTCTATGCTAATAATGTACAATACCGAAATAAAAATCACTTGCAATAGAATGTAACGAGGTGCACTTGCAGCAATAATCCCAAACCCAACTCTCGAAATTGCCAGAGATGCTCCTGTTAATAAGACAAAAAACAAGATAGAAATCGATACCGGATTATTCTTCATATACTGCCATTTAAACAAGAACAGAAAACCCAGGTAAACTAGAACTACCAAGCCAACAATGGAGAAAAGTATAGGGGAGTGTTTCAATACAGGGGACAAAAAACCCACAAAATAAGTAAGGAAAATCTGTAGGTTTAATACTGGTCGTATTATAAAACCATGGCTTGAAGTAGCTTCTGTGAAAAATATATAATCTGAAAAATAGAGTGTAATGGATATGATCATTACAATACTCCAGATTAGTTTATGTATGGTAGACTTACGCTGAGATAAAAACATAACAATAAATCCTGCAAAGAACACAAACATGCCATTCCCAAATGAAAAAGTAGCCATAATTGCCAGAATTATAGATATTGTGAAGTTCCCATTTCCTTTTTTATTTAAAAAAAACAAGGAGGTAATAACAAATATGTACAAATAAATTATTGAGATTGCTACAACTCCCCATTCAATTATTTCATGTTGCGGGATAAAAATCAATAAAATAACTGGTACAAAAAGTAATGGTTTCTTTTTAAAGATTGGATTCAATTTGAATATTACAAAGGCCAATCCGATTAATCCAATATTTCCTAGAATAATCAGATGCCTAAAATTAATTTCTCCAAAAATCAAATAATCTATTAGTACGGCTAATCGATATGGAACCATACGATGTTCATTGGACTTACTGAGTAAAAGGGTCAAGCGCTCTTGAAAGGACGCTCCAAGATAATCACCCATCCAAACCAGAGCTAGATCGTATTCATCCCATATAGGGATATTTAGCGATATGCTAAATACCTCAAAATAATATATACCTAATGGTATGACTACTAAAAAAATCCAGTAAAACTGATTTTTTCTATTGCGGATTCCCTTTAGAATTATTTCCATTAAAAATGTTTCAATTCTTAGTACTATTATAAAGAATCATTGGGATTCAAAACTGGCAGTTTTTTAATTACTGTCTGAGCCCTATTGTTTGTCTTCTTGCTATGATAATAGAATAGACATTATATATTTTGGTATTATTGGAACTAACCCCATAGAGATTAGAATTTCAATAAGTTGCATCATTCGTTCATAAAAAAGTCATGTTAAACAAGAGTATAATGACCGCCCTGATGAGCTTAGGGCAGAAATGGAAAAGTACCGGGTTAAAGAAGCTAATGAGGTGCATGTTGTTGTTAATCGATGGATCGTTTTATTAAACCGTCCCTTTTGCATCAGAAATTTTCTGCACTGATGGTTTAAAAAATATATTTTTGTGTTACAAGGAAATTATTAGCAATCGGACATGGGTGTATACTTTAAGCAGTTTTATAAAGGACTGATTCCTCACAGGATGTTTTTGCTCATAGCAATCATTTGGGGGTTGATAATGATATTCATTATTGGCCCTCTTCAGATACCGGATGAAACAAATCACTTTTTCAGGGCTTACCAGGTTTCGCAATTTAAATTCATGCCTGAAGTTAAAAACAACATTCTTGGCGGTGAATTACCGTCCAGTTTTTGGATATTGATAAGCAATTTCTCCAATATTCCCTATCATGCCGAAGAAAAGCTATCATTTGCTTTAATTGATTCAAGCCTCCGGGTTAAGGTAAACCCTGATGAAACAACTTTTATGTTGTTTTCAAACACAGCTCTTTATTCTCCGATTCCATACATACCGCAGGCTACAGGGATTTCTATTGGAAAACTGTTTAGCCTCCCCCCTCTTATTCTTTTATATTTGGGGCGACTTTTCAATCTGGCTCTTTGGATTATCATGGTTTATACTGCAATTAAAAATTATCCCCATTAACAAATGGCTGCTTTTTACTTTGGCCCTATTACCCTTGTCGATATTCATCGCATCTTCGTTAAGTGCCGACGCTTTTACCAATGGTATAAGTTTTTTATTGATCAGCTACATTTTCAAAATTGCATATACACAAAACAGCAGATTTGGACTTAAAGAAACCATGATCATTGCAGGGATGGCAATGCTGCTTGCTTTCTCCAAAACAATTTACTTTTTCATTACCTTTTTAATTTTCATCATCCCTATCAGCAAAACTGGAAGCCTGAATAAATATCTGACTATGGTATCAGTAACCTTGGTTGCATGCATACTGGCATCAGGTATTTCATCATTAATAGTGGGGTATTTATCCGGTCAGGTAAATCCGATTGAACAATTATATGGTTTAGCTCCTGGTATTCCGTTAATAAACCCATCCAAACAAATTGCGTTTATCCTTTCCGATTTACCGGGTTTTATGGTTATGATTTTCAAGTCATTCTCAATCTTTTCCGGAATCATAATTAAATCCTACATCGGGTGTTTAGGATGGATGGAACTCTATTTTTCCAATATTTATTACTTGTTCGCTATTGGGATAATCATTATTATCGCTTTTTTCGGAAACAACTCTGCCATTGAGATCAAGCCCTTACACCGGATCATTTTTTTGTCCATTATTGGTCTTATAATTCTGTCCTTTTCGTTTACGATGTATTGCAGTTGGGCAGAGCCCGGTGCTAATTTGATAACAAATATGCAGGGGCGCTATTTTATCCCTGCTGCTCCCCTATTGCTTTTTATTTGGGGTCTAAAAAGGGTTGATTCTATTAAAGAGGCAATCCCATTCATATCAATGGTATTGGTTGTTGTTTCCTTTGTGGTTACCATTTATGAAGTTTTACTTCGATATTACCTCTGATCCATTTCCCTTTCGATGTTTCCATGCTAGGAATCCATCTTGCCCAGAATATAAAGTATGAATTTTTTTAATAAAAACTGTAATGTCATTTGTGCATAAGGTTCTTTGAAATCAAAACCTCAGGGTGGCAATATGACCGTTTTTGAGAGCAGTATCACCGGATTATCTAAAATAATCTAACCCAATCACAAAGCATCTCGAATATTTATACTGTTAATAATTTGTGTATTACAATGGTTGGCGATAAGATTTAAGAATTGGCAATTGGCTTAACATGGCAAATTATCCTTAAAAAAAAATAAAAAAAATTAACTCCGGTTGTTTTACTTAAAATCACTTGTTTTTTGCTGCTTATTCCGTAAAATACTTTTGAAATCTGCTGGTTTTACTGCAAAACGACCTATGATTGCTCAGAAGTTTCTTTTTGAAGATATGATGTATTCTAATATTTCTCAATTCTTGGCGGCCAAGCCAAGCTAAAGTCAGTACTTTCTAAGGAAAGATTAGGACTATATGCAGGGTCATTATAAATAATTTCCGACCACTTATTCATCATGTAATTTGTTTCTTCACTTAATCGTTCTAATTTCTCAGGAGTGTCTTCGTATCCCCTGGTTGATGATTCCGCATGAAATAACTCGGCATAAGGAGTCCACACATTTCTATACCCTGCTTTTTTAACTTTCAAACAAAAATCTACATCATTATATGCAATGGCTAAATTTATCTCATCCAGCCCACCCACTTCTAAATAAATGTCCTTTTTAACCATCAAACATGCAGCAGTAACCGCAGAATACTCCTGAATTAATCGAGATCTACCAAAATAACCTGAGTAGCTTTGTGATGTTTTAGTAAACGGATGATTTGCTACACCATTAATGCCTAGTATTATTCCTGAATGTTGTACTGTTCTGTTTGGAAAATACAATTTTGCACCAACTGCACCAACTCCAGGCGATGCAGCCAGACTGATCATTTCTTCAATCCAATTTGGGGTTATAACTTCTGTGTCATTATTAATCATTCCAATAAACTCACCCTTAGCATACTGAATAGCTCGATTGTAGAGTGCAGAGAAATTGAAAGGGATTTCATCTCTGATACAGCGAATTCTGGGATCAATTTGTATTTTTTCCAGATACTTTAGTGTTCTTTTATCATCCGAATTATTATCGATAATGATAATCTCATAATTTTTATATGTAGTTTTACTAATTATGCTGTTTATACATTTCCTTAAAAGCTGTAAACCATTATTGGTTGGGATAATAAGGCTTACCATTGGGTAAGGCAGAGGTATTTGATACTTTACCCTATAGTTATTAATTTCATTTATCTCAGCCTTTGCTTCTTTTCCGCATCTATTGAAATGCTCATTAATTGCTCTAATTCCTGCTTCCAAAGCATAAGACTTAGATTTTATAGATCTTGCGGTGCTCTCGGAATGCAGACGCCAATGATACAAAACTTTTGGTATATGCACAATTTCGTTTCTATTAATACGCTCAATAAACCGCAGCGCGAGATCATAATCTTGAGAGCCCTCTAACCCAAGTTTAAAACCACCAATCTGGTTAACGATAGCAGCGTTGTATACCCCTAGATGACTTATAAGGTTTTGAGAATAAAATAAATCCTGATTCCAGTCGCACTTGAAATATGGGTTTGATCCTTTATCATCTTCATCAACCTTGTCTTCATCCGAATATAGCAACTTACAATTAGGATGTTTGTTAATGTATTTTACCACCCAATAAAGAGCATGCTCAGGCAGCAAATCGTCATGATCGAGCAATGCTATCCATTCTCCACTGGCCATCTGCAAAGCACTATTTGAACAAGCCGAAATATGTCCGTTGCTCTTTCTAAACACAACCTTTATTCGTAATTCTGTATCCTTATAGTGTAAAAGTACCTTTCTAATTTCAGGATCAGTGGATGCATCATCAGCAATACAAAGTTCCCAATGTGGATATGTTTGATTAATAACAGATTCAACAGCTTTTATCAACCACTGTGGCTTTGCATTATATACAGGCAAAATAATTGAAATCAGAGGCTTTGTAACGAATTCAGATTGTTTAATCCTTATTATCTCAAGATCATTTTCCGTTAGGGTATCATACCTTTTTATCCATTCCGTATAATCATTAATATAAGTTCCTTCAATAATTCTAAATCCTCCTTTATTGCTTTCTTTGATATAAAATAATCTTTCAACAATCCCTATAAGGCCCTCTTCTTTAACTACTTTGAATAATTTCACGACAGTGTTCACTATTCCCCCATTGCTTTTAATTGCTATATTAATTATTTTAAAGTACATTAATTATTCATTTTATACTGAATATAAACTTCTCTCATAAATTTCTTAGCATAGTCAATATCCGGTTCAGCCCAACTAATTACATTCCGATAAGCAAGGTAATCATCATTTGCTCTAACTAAGGTATATGGTACAGGATAACCCAAAGGATGATCCATATATTCTGTGTTACCCCCATAATTCGTTGCAATAACGGGTTTATCAAGTGCAAATGCTTCCAGAATCCCCAACCCCAAGCCTTCGCCACGATGAAGAGAAATATAACAATCCATTGAATTAAGGAGAGTCATAAGACCACTCCTGGTTAACTGGTCTTTGTTAATTATAACCCGATCAGTTAACCTATATTCTTTGACTAAAGAGATGAATTTTTTTTCCTTATCTTCAAATCCCAATGTATTGCTGGTTTTTACAACAAAAACAACTTCTTCTTCAGTTGGAAATTCTTCATGAAGTGCTTTTAAGATGGCTTCAGGGTTTTTACGGTTGTAGCTACTAAGATAATCAAAGTTGAAAAAGAAACAAAATTTATTCTCAAGACAGTTTTTATTTCTTACAGCCATTGGGCTCTCCTCAATTGTCCAATTCTTTATAAATGGATATTTTATTTTTATGATCTTGAACTTTCTATCCTCAACTCTAGTTAAAGTATTTTTTATAAAATCACTAAACACATATACTTCATCAAACTCATTTAGTATAGGTATTCTATCTTCAAAACCACTTTCAAATTCCCACCAGAATGTTACTATATTGTGTTTATTGCGAAACAATATAGGTATTTGCTTCATTAAATCCCTTAATACCATTAAATCAATGAAGAAAATGTTATTTTTATATTTCAGTTTTTTATAATAGTGTTTTAGGTACTTTTCTTCTTCTTCTATGGTAATTCGCTTATGGGTTCCATCATAAAAATCAACCAAAGTATAATGTTCGTCTTGTGAAATAAGTTTATTAACAAATACTCTTGCCACTTCACTTTGTCCTAAATATTTAGAAAAATAGCCAAATACATTAAACCCATCAGCATTATAATCTGGTCTGGAAAAATACCTGAGCAACATAAAAAACACGCGATCATAATACCTAAACCGTATTAAAAAATGATGCAGCGACCTTTTGAATAAAATGTTAATCTTTCTAGAATATTTCATTTAGATATGGGGCACAAATTATTGACTGTTTATACGTTAGTGAGCATGCATCTCAAAGTTTCATCAATGTTGAACTGAGGTTCCCAACCAGTATCAAGTTTTATTTTGTCTGCACTACCAATGTTTGATTGGATTTCACTATTTCTCACCAAAAAATCTTTTTTTTCAATTGTAATTTCTCTCCCAGAAATATGAATCAGTTTATCAATAATATTTCTAATTGTTATTCCTTTATTACTTGCGATATTATATGTTTCGCCATTTTTGAAATGCTCAACTATTCCTGCATAAGCTCTCACTACATCCCTAACATCGGTAAAATCCCTTATGGTATCAATATTTCCAAGAGATATTGTATTATCGCCCTTTTTAAAAGCATTAACTATTTTTGGGACAACGAATTTGTCTGTTTGCCCTGGCCCGGTTGAGTTAAAAGATCTTGAAATTACATATTCTATCCCGTATTCATAACTAAAGGTTTTAACAATAGTTTCAGCAGCAGCCTTACTGGCTCCATAATGATTAACAGGGTTAACGGGGCAATATTCATCAATAGGGAGTATGTCTTCAGGAACATTTCCATAGACCTGTGATGAACTAATAAAAATAAAACGGGGTATCTTTTTTAATTGTATGCACGAATTCAACACATTCAAAGTTCCCCTAAAATTAATATCATATACCAAAGATTTATTTGAATGATCAACATTAGCTATTGCTGCTAAATGAAATACATAATCTGGCTTTATTTTCATTAAAACAGCATCTATAGCTTTTTCATCCATAAGATTTGCCCCGAATGTTTTGTCGGAATGTGTTTCAATATCCAAACCCCAAACATCATGTCCCATGGATATTAATTCTTTTTTAAGGTAAGTTCCAACAAAACCATTAATACCGGTTATTAGTATTTTCATGATGGTATTCTTTATTTATTTTTTTCAATATCTGCTTTTACCATAATCTCGGCAAGTTTATTAAATGTAGTTTTTGGTTCCCACCCTAATTCATTCTTGGCCTTTGAATAATCTCCAATCAGATTTTCCACTTCTGCAGGTCTAAAAAATTCTGGATTGACTTTAACTAAAATTTTTCCTGATTTCGCATCCCTGCCAATTTCTTTTTCTCCTTCACCCTCCCAAATAATTTCTTTTTCTATAAAGTTGAAAGATACTTCTATCCACTCTCGTACTGAATGATTTTCACCGGTGGCAAGCACATAGGTGCCAGGTTCATCAGCCTGTAACATACTCCACATTCCTTCAATATACTCTTTTGCATAACCCCAATCCCTTCTAACATCCATGTTTCCAATATCAAAATATTCTTGTTTTCCAAAATGGATATTAGCAACGGCATTGGTAATTTTTCGTGTAACGAATTCGATGCCCCTAAGTGGTGATTCATGGTTAAAGAGGATTCCGTTGGTGGCAAATATATTATAAGATTCTCTATAATTAATCGTCATCCAATGTCCATACAATTTGGCTACTCCATATGGGCTGCGAGGATAAAAAGGAGTATTCTCATTTTGCGGAAACTCCTTTGCTAAACCAAATAATTCAGATGTAGAGGCTTGGTAAAAACGAATATCCGGGTCAATAATCCTAATGGCTTCGAGCAAGTTGGTAACACCCAGACCTGTAACATTTCCAGTAAGTATGGGATTTTTAAAAGAATGGGCCACAAAACTCTGTGCAGCAAGATTATAAACCTCTAATGGCTTTACTTCCTTAATTGTTCTTACAAGATTACTTGCATCAAGCATATCTGTCTCGACTAGGGTTACCTTGTTTGTAATACCTAATTCATCTAGTCTCAAAAAATTCTGGGCACTAAGCCTTCTAAAGCCTCCATATACCTTATATCCTTTGTTTAAAAGAAATTCTGCAAGATATGCGCCATCCTGTCCTGTAATTCCTGTAATAAATGCTGTTTTTTTCATATAATATTTTTTAAATTTATAATTCAAATTTGAGACTTAGGTAATATTCATTTTACTAATAATGATGTCCTATTAACTAGTGTTGTGTTAATTAGAAATTGACGGATAAAGCCTTTTGAGTTTTATTCTTGCCTGATCATTTGTGAATTGCCAGTTGATCGTAGACGTTTTATTATTTCTATGGTTTTGCCAGGCTTCTACTTCTGATGTTATTTCCTGCATCGTTGCTATATGACAATTTAGACACTGTCCGTTAAGCACATGTAATTCAATTTCCGCCATATTTAACCAGCTACCATGCTTTGGAGTAAAAATAAATTCAAACCTGTCCCACAGTCTTTTAGCTTCTTCTGGTACAAATGTTTCATAAAATGCTGATGCGTTGTGCGTTTTGAAGTTGTCCATAACCAGTCGTATCTTCTTTGCTTCCGGGTACATTTCGTCAGCTATTCGCTTCATAAATTTGGCCCAGTCCTTTTTTGTTTTATGTTCTGTTATTTCAACCAATCTTTTACCCTTTAAAGGTCCATTTGCCATAAAAATATTAGCCATACCGTGTCTGATATATTCATAGTCCACTCTGGCTTCCTGCCCTTGTCTTATAGGCGTTGATGCAACCTCTTCGATCAACTGCTTGGGAGATTCATCCATGCAAACAACCGGATATGCTTCATCCATCGGTAATTTGTATATATCCAACACATGTTCCATGTTGGCCACAAACTCACTACTTTGTTCCGGTGGAATAACCCAACCTTTTACTTTCCAGGGCTTAAGTTCGTTTTTTTTAGAACCTCACCCACTGTTACATGTGATATGTAGTCAACATAGTTCAATTCCACCATCTTATCTGCCAAAAGTCTCAACGACCATTTGGCAAAACCTTCTGGTGGTTTGCTGCAACAAAGTGTCACCAATTTTGCTTCAATATCCCCATCCACCTTTTTGGTGAATTTCTGGGTAGATGGCCTTCTTTCTAAGACACTTTCAAATCCTTCTTCAATGAACTTCTTCTTTACGCGGTCTATTGTTCTCTCTCCTATTTTGAGAATCTTACAGATTTCCGAGTTCTTTATTTCCGTATTCTCCGAAAATTCACCTTTGTCACAATTTAATAAAATGTATGCGGTACGAAAGGCTTGTGAGGTATGACGCCCTTTGTTAATGATATTATTGAGCTCTTCTACCTCATTTTTACTTAACTTGATTGTGTAATGTACCATTTGTCGTTTTTGTCGCAAAGATACAAATATAATCCGTCATATCCAAATTAACTTAACAGTAGATATCTTTTTTAAGCATTTAAATATATTTCGAAACATTTTATTTATTTTCTATTTATCTAATAATAAGTACAAAAATGAAAAAATCAATTATCCCAAGTTTTGCATCAAGCAAGTGGTAACCATTTATTATTAAAAATTACATCTTTTAGTTGTTCTGCACTTTGAGCCCAAGTCAGGAAAGACATTTTTTCAGATGAAGGTGCCATGTGTTTTTTATATAAAATTAGCCATTCGTTAATTGATGAAGCCAGATCAGAGGCTTTCATTCCATTAAAATAAAATGCATTTTCGCCTGCAATCTCTCTAAATACCGGCAAATCACGAGCAATAATTGGAATCTTCTTCTGTGCAGCCTCAATAAGTGGTAGCCCGAATCCTTCCCCAATAGAAGGTGCTAATAAACATGTGCTTATATTATAAATTTTTTCTAGATATTCATCACTTATACCTCTTAACCAAAAAAGTCGCTTATTATTTTCGGGGTGTTTACTAAGTCGTTCAATGAATGAATCGGTAATCCATCCTTGTTTTCCAATAATTACGAGATTCAAATTATTGCCTTCATTCCAAAGTATTTCGAAGGCATCAATAGATTGAATATGTCCCTTTCTTGGCTCAACTGTACCTACTATCAAGAAAGTGGGGCATTCATTAATCACATTTAACAAAGCATCTGCATTAACTGGCAGCCCAGTTGAAGGGGAAGATGAACTAATGTCAGCCCCTAAATGAAACCAACCAATTTTGAAATGTTTATCAAGTTTATTAATATTCGTATTCATCCAACCTGCCACATCATCAGCGACTGCTTTTGAAATACAGATGACCCCATTACTTTGAGAAACAGTTTGTAGCCACTTTTCAAACCCATCTTTAAGACCAGGCCAAAAGTATTCTGGGTTCAAAACCGGAAGAAGATCATATACAACAAAAAAGACAAATACACCATTGTTCTTTAGATTTTGTATATACTTATTGTTACTAAAAACGATTTCTGTTTGAAAATCGAGTCCAAGAAAAAAGTCTCCAGATTGATATTCAATTGGATCGTCTGTTAACATTGTATCAGCGCCAATTAAAAATTGCATGGTAAATTTGCGTGCATAATGGTACGTTTTATCTACAAACGCATAAACAGGCTCTACACGATATCCATCAGGTGGGTTATTGAGTAACTGGTTTAAAATACTTCGAACAACGCGCTGAATACCGCTTCTGCTATCACGCACACAAAGTTCAGAAACATCTACAAAAAGTTGTTTCTGAACAGGATGAAGCGGAAAATTTTGAGCAATAGTAGATGCCAAGGAAAAAATCTCCTTATCATTAACAGGTTTTATATTTAACTTTCCGATAGCTTGTATTAATCCTATTTTTGTTTTTTTTGAATCATTGTAGAATGATTCAATAGATTGAAAATATTGCTTAGCACATTTTGACGGAGTATGATGTTTTTGACAATAATCTTGAGATCGGTTTGCAATATTCTTTCGTTTTTTTTCATCCTTCCATAAAGTTTCCAACGCATTGATTAATTCTGAGTCTTTAAAATGGTCGGGGATTTTGAAAATGATGTCATCTGCTAATTCGGAAGCACTGCCATTGGAATTAACAATAGTTGCTAATCCATAATTTAAACAATCCAGTATAGCGGCGGATGTTTCACCACGAGAAAAGGCTCGTAATTGTACACCAATATCTGCAGATACCAGATAATTTATGTACGTTTCTGAATCGATCCAGTTGGTTATTCTAATTCTATGAGATATTCCACTATTCTTGATGATTTTTACAAGTTCATTTTCATGAGAGCCCTCATGGATTTCACCCGCAAAAACAAGAATACAATTTTCATCCTTCGAAAGTGAAGAATCCAGCCATGAATTTAACAATCGTTTATTAAGTTTGGCTGAAGTTAGCATCCCAAAACTACATACAATAAAGTCATTTACTTTTAGGCCAAGTTTACCACGAGTTTTAATCTTATCTTTAGATATAGGAGGGGTTTTTAATAATGGGATAACCGACCAATCTATTGCTGCATTATTTCCATACCATTGTGAAGCAAGATTGCTGGAATATTGCGAATGTACAATAACCCCAAGAGCATTTTGTAATACATCAAGATTACAAGGGTAGTCCCAAATAATTTCTTCTTTACCTTTTAAACTATTTAATTTATTGAACGGTAAGTACCCATGGCTTTGATAAAGTGAACGTGTCAGCAGTTGAGGATTTAATCCCATATGCTCTAAATGACCAATAATTCCTGATAAAAAAAAGTCATGCAATACCACTACCCCAGGAATAATTTCAATGGCTGAAAACATATGTTTATGAAATGGTGAATTGCCAAAATGATAGAGAACTCTATCATAATAGTCTTTATTTGTCATTAACCAATCATAGCTTCTGATAACACAATTTAATTTAATCCAAGAATCAGAAATAGTTGATTGATTTGTTATTACATCGATTTTGTAATATTTTGCTAGTTCAGGCAATAACTCAGCACTATAATAGCTAATACCACTACGTTCTGGAGGTAGTGGAGATACATACGCTAATTTGGGTAGTGTCTTGCCAGTTAAGTTAGATACTTGTTTACCTAATTGTTGAGAATCCCATAATTCAATTGCTTTAATGGACCTGTTAGCACTTTTCTCCCAAGAAAATAATTTAGATTGCTCTAACCCATGTTCTTCAAGGGATTTGCGAAAAGAATCGTCTGATAGTACGCGAAGTATTTTTTCAGTAATCGAATGATCACTATGTGGGTCAAAAAGTGCATCCTTTCGCCCTATAACTTCAGGTATACTTGAGTTATTGGCACCTACAACGGCACGGCCACACGACATTGCCTCAAGTACGGGAAGCCCAAAACCTTCATGAAATGAAGGAAAAACAAACAATTTACATAAATTATAAAATATAACCAAGTCTTCGTCAGGTACAAAACCGGTTAAAATCACATCTCCAGGTTCTAATCCTTGTCTAAAAGAAAGGCTTTCTAGTTCCTTTTTAGCATCAGGCTGGATTGAGCAGATTATTGCTAACTGATGTTTTTCCAATATTGTCTTAGGCAATTTTCCATATGCACGGATAAGTCCTTCAATATTCTTACGATAGTCAATCCCACCAGTATACATTATAAATGGCTTAGATATTCTATAAATTCTTGTAAATCTTAATTTTGTCTCCTCATCTATATTAAGAGGATGAAAATTAGCATCTGCAGCCCCGGAAATATTAACCACCTTTTTTGGAGAAATGCCAAGGTGTTGAATTGCCTCTTGTCTTGCTGATTCTGAGATTGCCAAAACTAAATCTGCACGCCGCAAGCTTTCCAGTTTATTTTCATACCATTTTTTAACTGTTGAATTATTGAGATAAATTTCTTTATAGATAAATGGTATAAGATCGTACAATATCAAGGCTGTAGGGAGTTTATTGTCAGAAATATCTATGCTGGTAACTGCATTATCACCTAAACCTTCAAATAGACTGGTTAGAATTACCATATCTGGATTTAAATTGGCAATAAAAGTTTCACGAGATAACTCCATTACTTTGCGTCGCCAGTCATTTTCTTCATTATAATATTCAACAGATTCAATTGCATGCCAAACTTTAATATTTTCTATGGGTATCAAATCTCTAAAGTCTTCTCTAATAAATTCTATACTTTCAGCAAAGTATCCGTTCAGAACTAAATATATTTCATGATTCTTATGATTTAATACAATTTCTTTAACTAGTGAGTTACTATATCGACCAATGCCTCTATTTCTTGAAGATGTACTCTGGGCAGCTTGAAAATCTATTATAATACGCATTTTATTTCATTTGGTTTGATTGTCAAATATTAGTTTTAATCATATATATTTTTGAGTTCTTTGTATATTTTCATTACCCTTGGAGAAATATTTGAATCGTTTAATTCTGAGTTAATAAAAATAGGTTCTGTGTTCGGTAACTCCTTTGCTACGCTTTTAACCCATAAGATTTTGTTTGAAATTTTAACAGGGCCTATTTCTTTAAAGTCAGCAATTATTTTTACAAGAAATAAACCTTTGGGAATTTGAATTATTGCTTTAAAACCATTATGTAACCATAATTCAGGATACTTTGTAGAAAAATATGAGACAACGTCTTTTCGGGGTTGCATTTCACATTCGTAAAAGATTTCATTTACTTTGACAAGAACTTTATCAGGTAACTGACCTTCGTTTTTCTGAAAGCACCAACCTGTAAATATGACTTCATTAGCAACAGGCCTCACTATTGATCCACCAGGAGTTTCAATATTAAATAGTACTTTTCTGCGCCAGAATTGAATCCTTATTAAAAAATTGAATAACCTATTTGCGATAAATTCAATGATTATTTTTATTGAAGAAATCATCATTCGAATTTTTATCCTATTTATAGTCCTTACTCCTGTTTTTTTAATAAATCTTAATGGAAAAGTTATACGCCATGAAGAAGATGTAAGCATGGTATTATTTATTAGTTGGAGTTCTCGATGCTGTGTCTGAAGTTCCTGATGTTGTGTTTGAAGTTCCTGATGTTGTGTTCGAAGGTCTTGATGTTGTGTTTGAAGGTCAGTTAGCTGAACTTGCTTTTGAAATTCAGAGTATTTTAAAACTTCATCAAAAACACAAGGAGGGTAAGAAAAAACATTTTTATGAAACAACAGATCATCACGCAGGTAGTATCGATTTAATCCATCAAAATAGACGAAAATATACTTTGCTTGAACTAAAATTTTATCCCAACTTTCAAAACTTGATACCTGACTGTTAGGTATAGTAGCCTCAATAATTAGAACTTTTGGGCGGAAAAAAGACCAATTGTTTGATTCAATGACTTCTGTCTCGGCACCCTCAACATCAATTTTTAAAAAATCAATTTCGGTATTATTTGCATATTGTTCAAAAATAGTAGTGAGCCTTTTTGATTCAAGCAATAAATTATTAATTCCACCAAGCTTTCCCCCAAAATAATCTAGTTGATTTTGATTTCTTTCAGCAGAAATAACATTATTTTCATAGATAGAAGACAATCCCGTATTTTCCAAATCAAAGAACTCGGCATGGCCATCATGATTAGTGATTAGTACATTTAGATTAATGTCTCTTTCTCTTTCTCTAATTAAATCATTGAATAACCTTGGTGAGGGTTCAATGTTGATTCCCCTCCATCCCTTATCATAAAAATGCTTTGTAACAGAGTGAAATGTAGGACATGCTGCACCTATATCCACGTAAAATCCATTGTCAATATCTTTAAAAAAGCGTTCGAGAATTACATCCTCAAAATTTTGAGCATACGATATCATATTTTTGTTATTGAATTAAATAGTTTTCCATACTTAGTACTCCCAATTGTTTGGTCATACTTTGCTGCTAATGATGCTGCTTATGAGATATTATTGTAAATAAATGAAGAGATCTCACATTAAATCATTAAAGATTCCATTGCGTTTTCTATTTGGTTGAGAGGTTATTGCTATCGGCCATATCAATTTATTTTAATTGCTACTTTCGGATTCATATTATAATATCCAGCATAAACAATTGATTCTTGATTTTCCGTGACATTTATTATTGCTACATCCTTACCTAAGAATGGGTAGTTTTCGAATGATCCTTTTCCATAGCCTTTATTAGCAAATCCGAATGTTAGTGAATACAAACCAGGAGATAAATTAAAATTCATTAAAAATTCTACAGATACTGTATCGTTTTTTTTCAAAGGTGCTGTATTAATATTCATACAATATGTATTTGTTTCAAAAGCAGACAGACCAAGTCTGTTTTTAATCATAAATCCATAATGGGGGTCTGCAAAATCAGCTTTTACTTTAATTTTGAATCCTAAAGTTATATCTTCCTCACTTGTAATAATCTCAACTCGTTGTTTTTTCGAATTATAAAATCCAGTTGATATCAAATCAATTTCACCAGTATTTATACTGTTTTCCCCAAGCATTACAGGCACTTCATTTTCCTCAAAATTCTCTAATAATTCATTATTTATTTCTACGGATACTGGAACTAGAAGGTCATCATCTCCTTGGTGCATTTCGTTTAGCATCATATTACTATAGTGATCAACTACTGAAGATGCGTCAGCATCCTTTATTATTTTACCTTTTTCCAATAATATGGCTCTTTTACATAAGGATTTCACTGCACCTGTATCGTGAGACACAAAAATTACGGTTTTGCCTCCTTCGACGAGCTTTAACATCCGATTCATCGATTTTACCTGAAATCTTGCATCGCCAACCGACAAAGCTTCATCAATTATTAGGATATCCGGATCAACCTGGACAGCAACTGCAAAGGCCAGGCGAACAAACATTCCACTCGAGTATGTTTTTACTGGCTGCTTAACAAACTCCCCAATATCAGCAAAGTTTAATATATCCTCTATCTTTGTATCCATTTCTTCCCGGGTAAATCCTAACAGGGTTCCGTTAAAATATACATTTTCGATGCCGGTTAGTTCAGGGTTAAATCCTGTTCCAAGCTCTAATAAAGATGAAACATTTCCATTCACTACGTAACTTCCCTCGCTGGGAGATAAGACATTTGAAAGTATTTTAAGCAAGGTAGATTTTCCACTGCCATTTTGCCCAATAATGCCAACCGTATCTCCCTTTCGTATTTCAAAACTTAAATCTTTTAGTGCATAAAAATCATGGTGATATTTTTTGCGTTTAGGATGGAGTGCTTCTTTTAATCGATCTCGGGGGGTATTATATAATGGGTATACCTTAGAAAGAGAGGATACTTTTATTGCAAGATCACTATTTGGGTTTTGAGTTTTGAATGCCATTGTTATTGTACGATTGTTGTATTTAAATAGGGTTTATGCGAGACTACAAATTGAAAAACATTAAAGCACATCAGCAAAGTGAGGTGTGAGTTTTTTGAAAACTAAGGCTCCGACAAAAAAGATGGTCAAAGTGAAAATCCAAAAATAAATGGTCATTTCCACATTTTGAAATATCCACATTTTATTTAAAAAAGCATATCGATAACCTTCAATAATATAAAAAAAAGGATTAAACAAAGCCATGTACTTCATATTTCCATGAAGCATCGTATAGGGCCACATTATAGGTGTGGCCCAAAACAAAATTGATATCGCTACATTGACTACTTGCCCAACGTCTCGAACAAATACGTTGATTGACGAGGTTAGCCAACCAATTCCTGTTAAAAGTATAAAGGTTGCCAGTAGTAGGTAAATTATTTGAATCCAATAAATATTAGGATAAAAACCATAAGCTATTGCAAACACGGCTAAAAACACAATAAAAAACAGATGAATGATTAATGTTGTGAAAATTTTTATAAATGGAATTATGGCCACTTTAAACGCTGTTTTTTTAATTAAGTAACTATACTCAATTAGTGAATTTGATGAAGATGTAATAGATTCACCAATAAACAACCAGGGAATCATACCACAAATAAACCATACAGTAAACGATAGTCCTGTTTCCATTTTTCCAACCTTTAGTCCATAAGTCATAGCGAACCAAATTACTAAAATACTCATTATTGGTTGAATAAATGCCCAGGGCAACCCAATATATGAAGCCAGATATTTGTTCTGAAAGTCACGCTTTACAAGCTGTCCTATGATGTACTTTTGTTGATAAAGAACTACAAAGAACAAGAGAAATCTTTTTATGTTTAACATAACTCCCTAAATTTTCAAAATTATTAAACCATATTGCATTTATTCTATATTATGTAGTTAAGGTTCATTAATAACGTTAACTTATCTCTATTAATGCTAATTACACCTTGGAACCTAACAGGATTAATTTTCAATCGGTAATTATTTCCCAAACACAGCTTCGCCTTCTAAGTCCCATGAAATATTAATTTTTTCATTCAAAAATGAGGGGACAAAGGGGTTCTGACAGGATAATAAATCATGCGCAAGTTAAAAAATATACTTTAAATCTTAAGGTTATACAGGATTTATTTTCAATGACAGCATTTCACTAAAAGATTGATTGATTTTAAAGCCAATAGAAATTCCGATGAAAATTTTTGTCGATAGATAATTCCCGCAAAGGAAACGTTGGTGTGTTGATTTTTCTAAATTTGCTTTATCAACTCCATTTAACTTAACCTTTAATGAACATGAGAAATAAAAAACTCAAACTTAAACCAAAGACTAAAAAACCTTTTGATCTGTATTTGCTGATTTTTACTACCATATTGGTTTTACCCTTTGTATACTCTGAGAAGGTTTTAGATCCCACGTTGGCTCCACGATTGCTTGGGCTTGGCATAATCGTTGGCTTACTTTTGTTGTACAACCTCTTAAGGCCCTTGAAGGATCGACCTTCACTTAATTTCTTGAGGCTAGCCATTTTTCCCGTTTTTCTTGGTTTAATTGTTTGGTCGGTAATAACAATAATCCCTGCTACAACTCCTGTAGAGGGGCTGTTTGATATCGCAAAAACTTTACTCACCTTCTTCTTGCTGGTATTGGCCACTCAAATTTTTATTAACAACAAAAATTGGATTGATGTTCTGACCCAGGGAATTGTCATGAGTTCCATTTTTGCTACCTCAATCGGTATTTACCAATATTTTGACACTATTCCCGGAAAAGGAAACTCCGATATTTTTGGCGCGCTTTATGAGATCAAAGGTCTGATGGCTCATAAGAATCACTTCGCCATTTCCTTATTTCTCATGCTACCATTTGTTATTTTTGGCATGATTAATTTAAAAAAATGGTGGAAAGTTCTCAGCATTTATTCCGTAGTGATGATTGTTTTAAATATTTTATTACTTCAAACCCGATCAGTTTGGATTGCAACGTTCATTTTCAGTTTAGCTCTATTTTTTATTTCAACTCTTGTAAAGAAACAATTGAATTTTAATTTGGTGACAAAAAAACAAGCTGTCATCGTTACTGCAGGCTTCCTTTTGGTATTATTTCTCGGCATTTATGTTGTTCAAAAAACCGGTGCCTATCAGACACTTAAATTTAAAGTATCCACCATTTTTGACAGTGATTCGCATCATAATCAAGGGAGATTAAGAATTTGGGAATCTACCTTAAACCTTTCGGAAGACCATTTGATAGCAGGCGTTGGTGCCGGAAACTGGAAATTGGAAATCCCGCCTTACTTCCCTTATAATTATGATTTGACCTACCAAAATTGGCGACGTCCTCACAACGATTACCTATGGGTATTGTCCGAAAAAGGTTTCTTAGGACTGGTCATGTATTTACTTCTTTTCATGCTAATAGGTTTTTATTATTTCAAAATACTGAGGACTGAAAATGATAAGCATAAATTGATCTTCGCCTCATTGGTTTTTTCGGGCATCATCGGATATTTAGCCATTGCTTTTTTTGACTTTCCCATGGAAAGGATCAATCATCAGGTGTACATCGCCATCATGATGGCCGCTATTATTGGTATATATTACCAGAATTATCCCTCCAAATCGCCTGATCATCTGAACAATCAATATTTTAAAATTCACGCCTTTGCTGTTATTTTGGTTTCTGCAACCCTGTATTATTCCTGGACATTGCTTCAGATGGAACGAAATATTCACCAGGTTATCGCCTATAGAAATGTAAGTAATTGGAAAAAGATGATCGAATATAGTGATAAGGCATTCAATAAGCTTACACCTATCGACGCTTTTTCTTCCCCCATTCATTTACACATGGGGGAGGCTGACTTGAACATGAAGAATTACAAACAGGCTAAAAAAGATCTCGAAATTGCATTCGAATATAGCCCTAATAATATTTCTGTTCTAAATAACCTGGCTATTGTTTCAGCTGAGTTGAACAACTCAAAAGCAGCCATTGATTACTTAGATTACGGTTTGTCCATTTACCCAAAGTATGAGGCAAGTTTATTCAACAAAGTCAATGTGTATTACCGGGATAAAGATTATGCAAGGGCGTATGTTGCTTTATTAAATTGCAATACAAAAAATAAAAGAGGTGATTACGAGACCATGATGAATGTACTGACTAACCTGGTGAACAGGTAGGCTGTAAGTAATTGCATAGAAAAACAAGAACGAGGAAAGGGATGCAAAAGAACACAAATGACTTTTTTACAGCTTGCTTAATCCAACTTGATAATATTGTTCTTAATGGCGAACTTGACCAGATCAACCGTGGTTTTCAGGTTGATTTTTTTCATGATGTTATTTTTATGCGTCTCTACGGTGCGTACGCTGATAAAGAGTTTTTCAGCAATGAAGCGGTTCGATTGGCCTTCGGCAAACAATTTTAGCACTTCCATCTCACGGGTAGAAAGGTCTTTTTGACGTTTTTCTTTTTCGGTATTGTCGATGTCTTTATCGCTCAAATAACTTGATAACAAGATATTGGTGATGGTCTTGGCGTAGTATTCAAACCCATTGCGCAAGGTGTAAATGGCTTCCAGCATCTCCGATCGGTTGGTGTCGCGTGCCAGATGGCCTTTTGCCCCGGCTTTGATCATTTTGAGGATAAATGGCTCGTCGTTGTACATGGACATGATCAGCACTTTGATCCTGGGGAAGCGCTGCATGAGTTGCTTTACTTCTTCTGCATCTTTTACATCGGGTTTATACTTTACCAATAGCGAAACATGAACCGGGTCATTGGTGTTTTTCCGGATCATCTCTTCGTTGGAGGTGGCAGTAAAAGTTACCTCAATATCATCGGCACCGGCCAATAAGGCTTTGATGGCATCACATACCACGGGGTGTTCGTCTACCAGGGCAACTCTAATCATGGTTTTCTACATGAGTGATCGGGCGAAAATAGCAAATGTTGGCCTGATGGTTTTCGTTTTCAGGTAATATAAAACGATTATAAACAAAAAAATTATGATGTCCTGATTCATTAGATTAATCCATTTCCACTTTTCTTTATCACAAAACGAATTACTTTTGTGTGAATTAATTTGATTACGAATGAACAAAGGCCAGAACTTTCGCTACATCAGTCTGCTTGATATTATCAATAAAGTGGACAGAATCCTGCGTCAGAAAAAAACCATCGAACAAACCTTTACCGAAATAGTGAGCACAGTACCTTTTAGCCTGGTGTTGGAAGTACCCATTCGTTTGAGGCTGACATTCAACAATGAGGAGTTTAGCTCTCCGGCTTTTGAGAATGAGGTGGTTTGCCAACAACATCATTTTGCCACGCTCGCCGGTAATGTGGGAACAATTCAGCTTTGCCTTGGATCGGTGGAATATAAGGAAAAGGAGCTAAAGCCTTTGGAGCAAAATTTTTTACTCGATAGTCTATTACGAAACATCCAACAGTTCCTGAATTCCACAGAGCGAAACGACCAAAAAGCCTTCAATCAACTGCATAAAACCGCGCCTGAAACCAACGGCAAGGTCACCAGCAGTTTTTTACAACGATTTATAAATGCAAATACCTTTAACAGGGATATATATCATGATTTAATGCCCTATAAAGTGGGCGAAATTTTACTGATATCAAGTCTGTATGATGCTTATGCCATCGAGCGTGAGGGGCGTTTTACAGAACACATGCTGGGGCAATACGGACATTTAAATCTAACTTCTTTTCCAAGGATTACGGGAGCCACAAGCCTCGACCAGGCCTTACACCTGCTGAAATTTAAGCATTTCGATCTAATCATTTACATGGTAGGGGCAGAAAAAAAAGTTCCACTTATAGTAAGTGAGCAAATCAATAAGGCATACCCATTTATACCTATTTTTCTGCTGTTGAACAACAGCAGCGATGTGTCCTATTATAATAAGATTTTGCAAAACATTCCTTATATTGATAAACTGTTTACCTGGAATGGGGACGCCAATATCTTTTTCGCCATGATCAAGATGTTGGAGGATAAATTGAATGTGGAAAACGACACACAACTGGGTCAGGTAAGGGTTATTTTGCTGGTGGAGGATTCTCCTGAATATTATTCGCGCTACCTGAGTTTCCTTTACAAGGTATTGATGGAACAAACCAAACGGATTATTGATGACGTTAGTACTGATGAACTTTATAAGGTGCTCAGAATGAGGGCAAGACCCAAGATATTGCTGGCCTCTGATTACGAAGAAGCGCTCGAAATAATCGACAATTATCAGGATTACATGCTCTGTTTGGTTACCGATGTAAAATTCGATCGAAACGGCGTTTTGGATGAGAATGCAGGCATTGCCCTGCTTGAATATACACGAAAAAAACTTCGTAACTTACCAGCCATCTTACAGTCGTCCGACAGCTCCTATGAGTCCATTGCCCGGCAGCACAATTCTCTTTTCGTTCATAAACAATCCGACACGCTTTATCAGGACCTTGAGAATTTTATCACCAATTACCTGGGTTTCGGTGATTTTGAATTCAAAGACATCAATGGCATCACCATTGCCCGTGCTTCCAATATGCGCGAATTTGAAAAAACCCTGAAAGAAATTTCAGATGAATCGTTGATTTACCATGCCAGCCGTGATCATTTCTCCATGTGGATTATGGCCAGGGGAGAAATCAGGGCCGCCAGCATCATCAACCTGAAAAAAGTAGCTGATTTCAGGGATGCTCATGAGTTACGGCACGATTTACTACAAATGCTCAAGGAATATCGCAATGAACAATCGTCCGGCAATGTGATTCCCTATGAACCGGGCATGGAAGTGACCGAGGAAAACGTATACACCCTGGCAGAAGGTTCTTTGGGCGGTAAAGGTCGTGGATTGGCGTTTATCGATGCCCTCATCCATAAATACGATTTCAACCGGTTTATTCCGGACATTAGGGTGCGCACACCAAAAACTTTCGTGGTTGGAACGCGTGAATTTGAAATGTTCATTAAGAATAATCAACTTGAAGGGGAGGTTTATACTCAAAAATCGTTTTACTTGCTTAAAAAGCAATTTATAAGCGGCGAACTTTCCTCAGCCTTAATGACAAAACTGGAGAGTTTGCTTTCGAATATAACCAAACCCATTGCAGTGCGGTCTTCCGGTTTGTTTGAGGATTCACTCACACAGCCGTTTGCAGGTGTTTTTGAAACCTACCTGCTCCCAAACAACCATCCGGATATTAAAGTCAGAACCCAACAAACTGCTGATGCCATTAAACTGGTGTTTGCGTCGGTTTATAGCACCAATGCCAAAGGCTATGTAAAAGCCATCGACTATAAAATTGAAGATGAAAAAATGGCTGTTGTTATCCAGGAAGTTGTAGGCAATCCCTTCGATAACTACTATTACCCTCATATAAGCGGAGTGGCACAATCGTATAATTTTTACCCTTTTGCCCACATGAAGCCGGAAGAGGGGTTCGCCATTATGGCTCTTGGTTTGGGACGGTATGTGGTTGATGGTAACAAAGCCTACCGGTTTTCACCACACTATCCCGGCACGGAAATCAATTCCACCAAAGATCAATTCCGCAATTCCCAGATAAACTTCTATGCCGTGGATTTAAACAAGCAAAACCTGAATTTGCTTGAGGGTGAGATGGCCGGTTTAGCAGAGCTGGATATTGAAGTTGCCGAGCGTCATGGATCACTAAAGCATTGTGTTTCCGTATATCATGCTGAAAACGATAACATGTACCCCGGACTCTCAAAGGCCGGACCACGCATAGTAAATTTCGCAAATGTCGTGAGATACAACTATATCCCTTTGGCAAAAACCATCGAATTGGTACTTGGGTTAGGAAAGGATGCCATGGGCAATGCAGTTGAAATTGAATTTGCAGTTGATCTGGAAAAAGATGACCACAATAGGGCCTCATTTTATATCCTTCAGATAAAACCACTTATTTCCAATACCATGGAATGCCAGATCGATCTGGAAGAGGAGGATAAAGATTCCATCTTATTATATTCGGAAAAGGGAATGGGCAATGGGATTGTTGACGATGTTACCGATGTTATTTATGTTGATTTAAACAAATTCGACAAGACAAAAACACAGGAAATGGCTCTGGAAATTGAAAGTCTAAATCAATACATGATAGAACAAAAACGAAAATACGTGTTGATAGGCCCGGGAAGATGGGGCACCCGTGACCGATGGATCGGTATTCCGGTTAAATGGCACATGATCTCCAACGCCCGCGTGATTGTTGAAACCGCTATGGATGATTTTCCTCTTGAGGCTTCATCCGGATCTCACTTTTTTCACAATGTAACCAGCATGAGCGTGGGATATTTCACCGTACAACCAGAACTATCAACGAGCTATATTAACTACAGAACGCTGGATGATCAACTACTAATCTACCAGGGTGAATATTTTAAACACATCCGGTTTAAAACACCCATGAAAATAAAAATGGACGGCCGTAAGCGGATTTATCTGATCAGCGCTTAACTTCATCAAACCCCATTAGATAGAGGATCTATCATTATTCAGACTTAGTATAAATTTTGGGAACCTCCATTCAAGTTGTTCTACATTTAGTAATTTTCGCACTTTAACCAGATTAAGTGCAACCGTATGAGAGTTTCCAGGAAGAAAATCAGTCTGCAAGCAGTTGAAACGCCTGATGTCAACATTTCTCTTATCAATCCGATCATCCAAAAGTACCAGGGTAAGAAAGGCAATTTGATACCTGTGCTTCAAGGTGTTCAAAGCCTTTATGGGTACGTTCCGCGTGAAGCATTTATCAGGCTCAATGAGGAAATGGGACTTAAGCTAAACGAGATGTATGGTGTTGCTACGTTTTATGCCCAGTTCAGGTTGAGCCCTGTGGGCAAACACATTATTAAGGTATGCCATGGCACAGCTTGTCATGTGCAAAATGCCACAAAAATTACCGAGGCTCTCGTGACAGAGTTGGGTGTTAAAGACGGGCATACCACCGAAGATGGATTATTTACCCTTGAATCAGTCGCCTGCCTGGGATGTTGCTCCCTGGCACCGGTCATGATGGTCGGCAATGAAACTTTCGGTAGTTTAAATGGCAAAAAAGCCGCCAGGGTAATCAAAGAGCTTCGCCGGAATCAAACCCAACCGTAACTGCCCTATGAGGGAGTTTGGCCTTCATCAAAATAGAAAAATGTAAATGAGATAAAGAGTTACAGATGAAAAAACAGATTATTGTCGGGTTGGGAAGTTGTGGCATTGCTGCCGGTGCGGGCAAGGTATATGCCAGGGCCCAATCACTGATCGAAGCAGGAAACACCGATGTCGTTCTTAAACAAACCAGTTGTATTGGAATGTGTTATAAGGAACCGCTGGTGGAAGTGGTGGACGATCGGGGTCATTACCTTTATGGCAGCATCGATGTAAAGAAACTGGAAGAAATTTTCGAAAAACACATAAGAAATGGTGAAGTAATTGAGGAATACGTGGTGGAGTCGGATGTGATACAGGGTCACGAATCGCATTACTTTGCCGGACAGGTAAAAATTGCCTTGCGCAATTGTGGCTATATGGATCCCGAATCCATCGAAGAAGCCGAACAACGCCAAGCCTATGAGGCTATCCGGAAAATAGCTACTGAGCATGTCAGCCCTGAGGAGGTAATACAAACCGTGCTTGATTCCGGTCTAAGAGGTCGCGGTGGAGGAGGATTTCCAACCGGACTAAAATGGCGCTTTGCACACAACAGCCAAAGCGACGAAAAATATATTATCTGTAATGCAGATGAAGGCGACCCTGGTGCTTTTATGGATCGTTCGCTGCTGGAAGGCGATCCACATGCTATACTCGAGGGAATGATCATCGGTGCCTATGCCATGAATGCTACCGGCGGTGTGATCTATTGCCGGGCCGAATATCCACTGGCCATCAAGCGCTTGAATATCGCCTTAAAACAAGCCCGCGAAAAAGGTTACCTGGGTAAAAATATACTGGGCATTGAAGGTTTCGATCTGGACATCATCGTAAAAGAAGGAGCCGGTGCATTTGTTTGCGGTGAAGAAACAGCCCTCATCGCTTCGGTTGAGGGAGAACGGGGAATGCCCCGCAAACGTCCGCCATTCCCTGCCGAAAGGGGCCTTTGGAACAAACCTACCAACATCAATAACGTAGAAACTTTTGCCAACATCCCCTATATTTTGCTTCATGGTGCCGATGCTTACAACAAGTACGGTACTGAAAAAAGTAAAGGCACCAAAGTGTTTGCCCTTACCGGGAAAGTAAAACATGGAGGTCTGGTGGAAGTGCCCATGGGAGTTTCTATCCGTGAGATCATTTTCGATCTGGGTGGAGGAATTCAGGAGAACAAAAAATTTAAAGCCGTCCAACTGGGAGGTCCTTCCGGAGGATGTATTCCCGAATCACTCATCGACACCAAAGTGGATTACGATTCTGTAAATGCCACAGGAGCCATCATGGGCTCGGGTGGTATGGTGGTGATGGATGAAACAACCTGTATGGTAGACATGGCCAGGTTTTTTCTCAATTTCACTCAGGAAGAATCTTGTGGGAAATGCACCTTTTGCCGCATCGGAACCAAGCGCATGCTTGAAATTCTAACCCGAATTACACAAGGAAAAGGAAAAGAAGGAGATATCGAATCGTTGCAAGAGCTCTCGCAACAAATCAAAGACGGGTCGCTATGCGGATTGGGACAAACTGCTCCCAACCCGGTGCTCACCACCATCAAGTATTTCCGTGATGAATATGAAGCCCACATCAATGACAAACGATGCCCGGCTATCAATTGCAAGGCACTGCTTACTTACGAAGTGATTGCTGAAAATTGTACGGGTTGTACCGTTTGCGCCGTGAAATGCCCATCAAGCTGTATCGATGGCTCCCGCAAGGAAATTCATTTTATCAACCAGGAATTATGTATCAAGTGTGGCGAATGTTTTGCCGGATGTAATTTCGAAGCCATCAGGGTTTATTAGTCAACGCATTAAACTGAAGTAAACTATGAGTGAAATCATCAACATAAAATTAAACGGGAACGTAGTTTCAGGAACTAAGGGTGAATATATCCTGGAAGTAGCGCGAC
Source organism: Bacteroidetes bacterium GWF2_41_31 (assembly GCA_001769215.1). Taxonomy (GTDB): domain Bacteria; phylum Bacteroidota; class Bacteroidia; order Bacteroidales; family F082; genus UBA6244. Next base: position 10,851 of record MEOL01000052.1, on the reverse strand, counting down.
GTAACAACATTAAAATTCCAACACTGTGCCACGATCCCCGACTGGATCCGTTTTCGTCCTGTTTTGTGTGTGTTGTGGAAATTGAAGGCCTGCGCGGATTGCATCCCAGTTGTTCAACCCGCATCCAGCCCGGGATGAACATCATCACCGACAGCGAAAAAGTACATCAATCGCGCCAGACAGCACTCGACCTGATCATGAGCAACCACTATGCCGACTGCCAGGCCCCCTGCATTCAAACCTGTCCGGCCAACGTGGATGTCCAAGGCTATATATCCCTCATCGACAAAGGATTGTATCATGAAGCCGTGGCCCTGATCAAAGAAGTAAACCCGTTGCCCGCCATCTGCGGTCGTGTGTGTGTGCGACCCTGTGAAGCTGCCTGCCGGAGAAATCTGATGGATGAAGGCGCTCCTGTGGGCATCGATTACATGAAACGCTTTGCCAGCGACTGGGATCTGGATTCCAACAACCATTTCAAACCTGAAATAGCACCTTCAACGGGTAAAAAAATCGCCATTATCGGAGCAGGGCCAGGCGGATTGTCTGCAGCGTATTTTCTGCAACAGAAAGGTCATCAGTGTGATATCTTTGAAGCCGGACCAAAACCCGGTGGGTGGCTGCGTTATGGAATTCCGGAGTACCGGTTGCCAAACGATCTGCTGGACAAAGAAATAGGAACCATTACCGAATTGGGAACCAACATTTATTGTGGTAAGAATCTGGGTGTGAATTTATCCTATGCCGACATTGCAAAGGATTATGATGCCACCATCCTCACCATCGGTTCGCAAAAGGGCACCTTAATAGGAACGCCCGGTGATGATGCGGAAAATGTGTATTCAGGCATCGATTTCCTGAAAAACATGGAAATAACCGGCAAGCCTGCCGATTTCACCGGAAAGAAAATTATGGTGGTAGGTGGTGGAAACACAGCCATGGACTGTTGCCGTACTTCCATCCGTTGCGGCAGCACCGATGTTAAAGTCGTGTATCGCCGTACCGAAAAGGAAATGCCTGCCAACCCCATCGAAATCCACGAATCGAAGCTCGAAGGAGTGGAATATTTGTTTCTGAACAATCCTGTACAGGTAAACAAAGATGCCGAAGGCAAGCTAAAATCGGTCACCTTGATAAAAATGGAATTGGGTGAACCCGATGCTTCGGGAAGAAGACGTCCTGTGCCTATGGAAGGTTCTGAATATGAGCTGGAAGTGGATTATATTCTTGCCGCTATCGGGCAAAAAACAGATGTGAATTTTATCGATGACATCAATAAATATGCTACTGAAGGACAACTAGCGATTACCCGTTGGGGCGATATTGAAGCCAATAAAAATACCCTTCAAACCGGAATTCCCAACGTATTTGCCGCCGGTGACGGCGTAACAGGACCGGCCACCATCATCGAAGCCATCGCCCAGGCGAAAAAAGCGGCTCTCTCCTGTCATCAATTCCTGAGCGGAGAAGGACTGACTCCTCACAAAAGGCCCTTCCTGAGCAAAAAGGATCATTTCAAAAAGCAAATCCCGGCAGATTATGTCGACAGTTATGTTCACCAAACACGGGAAGAAATGCCCACCCTCAATCCGGATAACCGCATCAACTTTAAAGAAGTAGAGTTGGGATACGCGGATGAAACAGTGGCCAGGAATGAAGCCCAGCGTTGCCTGGAGTGTGGGTGCCAGGAATTTTTACACTGCGATCTGCAAAAATATTCGGATGAATACGGTGTGAATCAGGAGAAATTTGCAGGTGATTTTAACGAATACCGCATTGATTTTTCACATCCTTATATAGAAATTGATTCCAATAAATGCATCCTTTGTTCCCGTTGTGTCCGCATCTGTAGCGAGCTGGCAGGAGACAATGCTCTTGGTTTAGTAAACCGGGGGTTTAAAACTTATGTGGCTCCCAGCCTGGGCAGTAAACTCACCGATACCCTTTGTCAATCATGTGGATTGTGTATCGACACTTGTCCGACAGGTGCTATTTCAGAGAACTTCCTGTTTAAACCGGGCCCCGTGAAGGAGAATGCGTTGGAAGCCATCGATAACTACGGTTCCGAAGGTGTGAGCATGAACCTAATGTCGTACAAAAACAATTTCGTGATGCGGGTTGAAGGGCGTCCCGGTCCGGTAAACGAAAATGGAAGTATCGGCCGAAAGGCGAAATTTGGTTACCGTTACCTCAATTCTTCTTCCCGGATTAAAACTCCCATGCTCAAAAAAGGCAATGCGTTTGAACCCATTACTTTCGAAGAAGCTTATGAGCTGATCGGGAAAAATATTAAAGCGTCCACCCCCGAACAAACAGCTTTGTTTGCCGGGGCACGTCTTACCAACGAAGAAATGTACCTGATTCAGAAATGGGCACGAAAGGGAATCAAAACACCCTATATTGCCAACTTCCATTACATGGGCAGAGGTAGCGGATATGCAATCAACTCACAAAAAAATGTTCCGTTTAATCAATTGGAAGGTGCTTCCAGGATTTACCTATTTGGTGCCGAGCTTACTGAAGATCACGATTATGTTGGCTTTTTGGTGAACAATGCCCGGGTTAAAAAGGGAGTAAAAGTGGAATTGATTTCTACCAACTCCAATCCAGGCTCATTACATAAAGTGGATAACCATCTGGTCATAAAGGATTATTACTCCTTTGTGAAAGCGGCCAACATGTATCTGGTAAAAAAAAGGTTGCAAAACCAGATGTTCATTGATGCCAATACAACAGGCTTTGAGGAGTATGTAAAACCGATTCATGAATCGGTTTTACATGACATGTGCCTCAAAGCCGGAGTCTCCGTGGATGAGCTCGAAACATGGGCCCGTGCTTACAATGATGAGATGAATGCCGTGCTTGTTTTCTCGGAAAAGTACATCACCGTCAACACCAGCCGTGAGTTGTATAACCTGGCCATGATCACCGGAAAACTGGGCAAAACTTCCAGCGGATTGATGCCACTCAAAGAGAAAAACAACGCTCAGGGTTTGTTCGATATGGGAGCGTTTGGCTGTATAGGAACAGGAGGTGTTGATATCCCGAGAGGCGATCGACCAAAGATGAAAGAGCAACTTCGCCGCAAGGCCTTTAACAATATACTCATCTTTGGTGAAGATCCTGTTGGAACCGCAGTAAATAAATCCGAAGTAACGGAATGGCTGGCTGACTTACCTTTTATGGTTGTACAGGATTATTTTATGACTGAAACGGCCAAACTGGCGCATCTGATCTTACCTGCATCATTCCCGATAGAATCAGCGGGAAGTTTTACCAATACGCAAAAAATACTACAACAATTCGATCGCCAAATTGAACCTAAGATTGCCCAAACTAACCTCGATCAACTGATATCGCTTGGAAAACATTTTGACTTAAATGGTGTGGCAAATGCCGGTGACGTGTTTTCTGAAATCATTGGACATCTACCCATTGTGGAAGATCAACCCATCGCATTTATGCCCACCGAAAGCGATTCGCCACAGCGCCTGTTTAACCACGGATGCGATTACCTGATGAAGCGATTTGATGATGAATTTGCAGAGGCTTTTAAAAGATACTAACCTACAACACAAAAAACATGGCAGATCTGAGTACAAGATACCTGGGATTGAACTTACGCAACCCGCTGGTGATAGCCAGTTCGGGTCTCACCGATTCGGTACATAAAATCGTTGAACTGGAGAAGCACGGTGCCGGAGCCATCGTGCTGAAATCGATGTTCGAGGAACAAATTCTGATGGAAGCCGATTACATGGTGCGAAAGGCAGAAGAACATGGCGGGTTGTTCGTAGAGTACAGCGAAACATTTGATTACGCAGATGTTCATGTGAAGGAGCAGGAAATTGGCAATTATCTTGGTTTGATTGAAAAATCAAGGAACGAAGTCCACATTCCGGTGATTGCCAGCATCAACTGTCTGTCGTCGATGGAATGGACAAGCTTTGCAACTCGCATGGAAAAAGCCGGGGCAAATGCCCTGGAACTGAACATTTTTGTGATGCCATTCAATATGAAAAATTCATGTGAGAGCAACGAGAAAACCTATTACCAGGTGCTTCAAAAGGTGAAAAAAGCCGTTCGTATTCCGGTGGCTGTAAAAATCAGCCCCTATTTTAGCAATCTGGGTCGGGTGATCATGGGTTTGGAAGAAAACAAGGTCGACGGAGTGGTTTTGTTTAATCGGTTTACAAGTCCTGATATCGATATCAACAACATCAAAATGACCGTCGCTGATGTAATCAGTTCACCGGTAGAAATGGCCAATTCGTTGCGTTGGGTGGCCCTGATGGCCAAACGCGTTAATATTGATTTGGCTGCCACCACAGGCATACATGATGGCGAAGCGGTGGTGAAACAATTACTGGCCGGAGCCACTGTGGTCCAGATGGCCTCAGCCATCTATAAAAACGGACCGGCTTATATTGAAAAAGTGCTTGCCTTTGTCTCTGACTGGATGGATGAAAAGGGTTTTGAAACCCTGCACCAGTTTCGTGGAAAACTCAGCCAGGCGAAAAGTGTCAATCCTGAAGTATATGAAAGACTTCAGTTTATGAAGTATTTTAGTGATTATAAGTAACCCGTTTGTTTATAGCACGTACCAAAACACTGCTACAAAATGACACAGGCTGCCCAACAAAACAAACAGATGAAAAATGGCGTGATTGTATGGTAATGTATGCCAAATGTAAAAAAAGGCTCCAACGATATAGGCAACACCACCCGCCATCAACCACAATAACCCCCCGATCGGCAAATTACGAAACAAAGGCACAATAGCAATCAGGATGATCAATCCCATCAGCACATAGCCGATGAGGGAGGCCAAATCGTAACGACCGGTAAAAAACAATTTGAGAACAATCCCTGTAATGGCCAATCCCCAGACGACACCAAACAAACTCCAGCCCCAGGGGCCATTTAACGTAACCAATACAAAAGGAGTATAGGTTCCGGCTATTAACAGGTAGATAGAACTGTGATCGAATATGTTAAGGTAGTTGCGGACTTCTTGATTCCTGGCCGCGTGAAACAACGTGGAAGCCAGGTAAAGCACGACCAAACTGGCTCCGTAGATACTAAAACTGACAATGTGCCACGCGGTTCCATACAAACTGGCATAAACTACCAGCATAACAAGTGCTACAATACTAAATATCAGTCCGGTACCATGCGTAATGACATTGAGTACTTCTTCACGATCAGAATATTTCCGGGCAATGGGTTTCAATTGACTTTTATTTGCAAAGATAACGACAGCAATGCCTGAATAGTGCGCTACGTAACGGATTTAAGAAAATAATCCCACAAGTTATCTGAAGGTGGAGGCGCCAGCACAGAAATCAATTCATGACTTACCGGATGGATAAAACTCAATTTTCGGGCATGCAAACTGATGGAAGCATCGGGGTTACTGCGTGGAAATCCATACTTAAGGTCACCTTTAATCGGGCACCCGATGGTTGCCAATTGTGCCCTGATTTGATGGTGCCTCCCGGTAATCAGCTCAATCTCTATCAAATGATAATCCTGGCTTGAGGCCATCAATCGGTAATTCAACACGGCTTTCTTGCTGTCGGGTACTTCCCCGGGATACGGGTAGGATTTGTTCTGCTTCTCGTTACGAACCAGGTAATGTTCCAGCGTTCCTTGTTCAGGTGAAGGAGGGTTTTTCACGATGGCCCAATAAATCTTGTGCATTTCATGGTTTTTTACCACGAAATTCATCCGCGAAAGCGCTTTGCCGGTACGTGCAAAAACAACGGCTCCGCTCACCGGACGGTCTAACCGATGGATGATACCCAAAAAAGCATCGCCCGGTTTTTTGAATTTTGCTTTTATATACTGTCTAACCGTTTCGCTCAAAGGCTCATCCCCGGTTTTATCTCCCTGAACGATCTCTGACACCAGCTTATTGACAATAATGAGGTGGTTATCTTCAAAAAGTATCCTTCCTTCTAAGGCCCATGGGCTGGGAATGTCTGTCATGTTTTAAAAGATTCAAGAGTTAATTGCCAAAAAGCAGTTTAGTATTGCTCTTTGCTATTGGGGAAGCTTACCGATTTCACATCATCGATATATCCTTCGAAAGCTTTAATCATCTCATCGTGTAGGTTGGCATACCGGCGAATGAATCTGGGAGAGAAATCCTGATTGATACCCAGCATGTCATGAAGTACCAATACTTGTCCGTCAACCTCACTACCGGCACCAATGCCAATCGTTGGAATAGATAAAGATTTGGTTACTTCAGCAGCAAGACTTGCAGGTATTTTTTCTAAAACCAAGCCAAAACAGCCGGCTTTTTCCAGAACCCGGGCATCGCTTTTTAGTTTTTCAGCCTCTTTTTCCTCAGTGGCCCTCACTACGTAAGTACCAAATTTATTGATCGACTGGGGTGTAAGTCCCAAATGGCCTAAAACCGGGATTCCGGCAGACAGTATCCTGTCGATGGATTCCACAATTTCCTGACCGCCTTCCAGCTTAATACCGTTAGCTCCTGATTCTTTCATGATTCGGATTGCTGAGTTTAAGGCTTCCTTGGAATTTCCCTGATAAGCACCAAAAGGCAAATCCACTATGACCAGTGCCCTATCCACGGCCCGCATCACCGAAGAAGCATGATAGATCATTTGATCGAGGGTGATGGGCAGGGTGGTTTTGTGCCCGGCCATTACATTTGATGCAGAATCTCCCACCAGGATCACATCAATGCGGGCCTCGTCCAACAAACGGGCCATGCTATAATCATATCCGGTAAGCATGGCAATTTTTTCCCCTTTTTTCTTCATTTCCTGAAGCACGTGGGTTGTAATTTTTGGTAATTCTCGTGTTGTGTTCATGCTATGTAGCTTTTAACAAGGCAGCAAATGTAGACAAAATGAATCAGTGAAGGGGAAATTTTGAGGTAAATCGGATTCAGAACAAGAAGCCAGGAAGATGGAAGATGTTCACCGGGGAACTGATTATGAACGATTTTACATCATATCAGGAAAGAAAAACACCTGCTTTTTTCACCACTTTAGAAGTCGCCCCGGTGTGTTGGCGAATATAGTTTTGAGCGATCTCCCCTGCTGTTTTTCTTTCATTATCGTTGTTCAACAAATTTGAAATCACCTCTACACCTTCTTTCTCGGAGGAAATGGCGTACCCACCTCCTATGTTTTTTAAATCGATGGCTTCCTTAAATCGAAGATGATTGGGACCGAAAACAACGGGAATCCCATAAGCGGCTGCTTCGGGCAGGTTGTGAATGCCCACGCCAAATCCACCACCGATGTAAGCTAAATCGGTATACGGATAGAGTTGTGACAAAAAACCGATGGTGTTCACCACAAGGACCCTGCTGTTTTCGTCGATCACATCAGACATGTTGGTGAACAATACGGGATTAAATGCGGAAAATTTTTTCTGGATGGAAACAATGTGGTTATCATCCACCAGATGCGGGGCAAGCAAAAGTTTTACATCACGAGAGGTGTTTTTTAACACTTCCAGCAACAGGTCCTCATCCACAGGCCAGGTGCTTCCTCCGGCTATCAAGGTAGCGTTTTGTTTAAAAAGCTCAATCTGTGGAAATTTCCGTACTTTTTCTGACAATGCCATCACCCGGTCGAAACGGGTATCTCCGGCCACTTCTACCTGATGAATTCCTGCCTTTTTAAGTAATTTCGCTGAAAGTTCATCCTGCACAAAGAAGAAAGTGATTTTATGAAGTCGTTTGCGGAACCACCCTCCCCACCATTGAAAAAAGTGTTGAGATGGTCTGAAGATTACAGACAAAAAGACCATGGGGACTTTTTTCAGGTAAATAGCATCGATATAGTTAAACCAAAACTCATACTTAACGAAAACCACCAAAGCCGGATGTAAATGTTCCACCAACTCACGGGCATTTTTTTTGGTGTCGATTGGCAAATAATACACCCATTCAGCCTGGTCGTAATTTTTTCTTACTTCATAACCTGAAGGAGAAAAAAAAGTAAGCAGTATTTTTATTGCCGGAAACTCGTTTTTAAGTGCTTCAATCACAGGCCTCCCCTGTTCAAATTCGCCCAGACTGGCACAGTGAAACCACACAATCGGCTGGCTGGTAACCACTTCTCGCTTAATCCTGGCAACAAGTTGCTTGCGACCACTCACCCATCGCCTGGCTTTTGGACTAAACAGAGCGGCCAGGTGTGCACCAAATGAATAGAAATAAATAAAAAGTTGATAAAACCAGGTCATACTTAGTTGTAGTAGTATTTATCAGGGGCACGGTTATAAATGGGCAGTATCCAGCCCACTTTAATTCCGTAAAACAAATCCAGGTGGTTGCTGTTGTCCTTTCTCATTTCATCAAAAATCCAATCGCGTTGACTCTTTGTAAACCCCTGGACAAATTCAAAACCTGCATAGAAATTCAGCAGTTTAGAATTGCCCATGTAAAAATAGCCGATGAACTCATTTAACGAAAATCCGGCGGTAAGCCGGTCATATCCCCTGGCATAGTCATCCACAATTTGCGGAGCTGTTTTGTGCTGGTTATCGATTTTCATACGATGTACCAAAAATCCTACCCCGGCTGTAATCATCAATCCTGAGTTTGGGTTTACCTTCAACACAGGGAGAATTTTACCTGTCGAAAAAGTAACATTGTAACCCCTTTCGTACAAAGTATACAATGCATAGGTCCCATTACCATCTATGATATATTCATCATTTGTGAAAACCATTCTCAGAATAGAATCCGCATTTTTGATTTTGTTCCCGAAAATAAAGTTGGCATCCAGCGACCAAAGCCAGTTGTGGCTGGTTTTATACTTAAAACCTCCACCAATGGTAGAATTATTTCCATACTGTTTGGCCAAATCGCCTCCTGCGAATTGGTACGAATAGGTTATGGAAGGAATAAATGCCGCCACTACTGAGTCGGTAGCATCTATCTGAGAATAGGAAGCCTTACAAATCAACGCCATGAAAACCAATATACCAAACTTATGAAGCATAACTCAAACATTTTGTTGCAAATATAAACTGAATATCAGCACTCCTTGCTGTGATCCTGTATAAACTGAATTTCCGGGGAAAAATTATGTTTCATCTGGTCAATTAGCTTACTTTATCTATATTTGCACCCTGTTTGTGAATTTATTAACATTAAGAAAATACACATGATTAAACACAACATGGTCGACCTGGTTGGCCAATACAAAAAAATAAAACCTGAAGTGGACGAAGCCATCTTTGAGGTAATATCCAACGCGTCCTTTATCAATGGGCCGGCTGTACAAAAATTTCAGAAAAACCTGGAAAGTTACCTGGGAGTAAAGCACGTAATTCCTTGTGCCAACGGCACTGATGCCTTACAGGTGGCCTTGATGGCGCTCGATTTAAAGCCTGGAGATGAAGTCATTACAACCTCTTTCACATTTATTGCAACTGCCGAGGTCATCGCTTTACTACAGTTAACCCCGGTACTGGTTGATGTTGATCCGGAAACCTACAACATTGATCCACGGGCCATTGAGGATGCAATTACATCCAAAACAAAAGCCATTATCCCGGTACATCTTTTCGGTCAGTGTGCTGATATGAGTGCCATCATGGAGATTGCAAAATCCCATCATCTGTTTGTAATTGAAGATAATGCGCAGGCTATTGGAGCCGAGTTTACCTGTAAGGATGGTACGGTAAAAAAAGCCGGAACCATTGGTGATATTGGTTGTACTTCGTTTTTCCCATCAAAAAACCTGGGCGCTTATGGCGATGGCGGAGCCATTTTTACTAACAATGATGAACTGGCAGCAAAAATGCGTGTGATTGTTAACCATGGGATGACGGTTCGCTATTACCACGATTTGGTGGGTGTAAACTCACGCCTTGACAGCATCCAGGCTGCCATTCTGAATATTAAACTCGGCCATCTGGATGAGTATGGGGCAGCGCGTTTAAAAGCCGCTAATTACTATAATGAAGCTTTTTCGAAAACAGATAAAATTGCCTATCCAAAAACAGCTTCGTTTACCACGCATGTTTTTCATCAATATACACTTGTTTTGAATGGAGTTGACCGCGACGCATTGATGAAACATCTGAACGACAAAGGGATTGCCTGTGCTGTTTATTATCCAGTTCCGTTGCACATGCAGAAAGCCTATCTCGATCCGCGGTATAAAGAAGGCGATTTCCCGGTTACAGAACAACTGAGTAAAACGGTGATGTCGCTGCCTATTCATACCGAACTCACCGAAGAAACCTTAAAAGAAATTACGGAAACCGTTCTTGAGTATGTAGGGAACTAAGCTTAGACAAACATCATAAAAGCCGGATTTTTTGCACTTTTGCAGAAACCCGGTTTTTTTTATTTCGACCCGCCGGGTTGAAAAAAAACCGGCGGGTCGGAGGCGCTATATAGTCTTTAAATCAGGCAATTACGAAGTAAAACAAATTAATATACAATAAGCTAGCGTCAATTGACTCTATGCGGATGTTGCCCACAATTGCAGAAAAAAAATCACTTCGCTTACAGAATAAATTCTTTTTGATTACATTTGAAACATGAATAATGTTGAAAACAAAATACTATCACAAATAAAGAGAATTGTCAGAGAGCAAGAGCCTTCTGCTAAAATATATTTGTATGGTTCAAGGTCCAAGGGAACTGCGAGAAGTGACTCGGACTGGGACTTATTGATTTTGCTTAATAGAGAAAGAATATCTTATGAAGTTGAACAAGGAATAACTTCCCCACTTTATGACCTTGAATTCGACATCGGTGAAGTCATTAGTCCTATGATTTACAGTGAAAAGGAATGGAATTCGAAATACAGATTCACCCCTTTTTATAAAAATGTGATGCGTGAA
>MEOL01000051.1:53883-72002 GCA_001769215.1 Bacteroidetes bacterium GWF2_41_31 | reverse complement strand
AATATTACCTGAAAAAATATTTTCTGCCAAGGACCGATCATTTATCGCGAAAATATGTAGGTTTGGTGAGCTAGAAAATCAGCAGACCCTACTTACTGAGTTATTTCTTTGTTCAATTAAATTGGTTTTTTCAAGTAGTGCTAATATTTGTTCGCTTCGAGTTTTTTTTTCAGTTAACCCTTTTAGGATTGCTATATGATTCAGTAATTCATAAGCTGAAATATTCGGGTAAACGCCAAAGTCTTGAGGTAAATAACCCAATTGTTGTTTTATAAATGTTGTGTTATCAACAATGTTTTCATCATTGAATAAAATATTCCCTTCATCAGGCTTTTGTAACCCAACTATTGTTTTCATTAAAGTTGATTTGCCTGCACCATTTGGACCTAATAAGCCAAACATTCCATTTTCAATTTCTAATGAAATATTGTTCAATGCTTTTATTCCATTTGGATATGTTTTATTGATATTTGTGATCTTTAACCTGTGCATATAATGATTAATTTGATAATTATTTTTGTTTAAAGATTGGGTAATAATTCTTGTTACCTTGAATTTAATCTTTAACGTACTCCATTAAATCACCAGGCTGACAATCCAATGCTTTACAAATGGCTTCTAAAGTTTCAAACCGAAAACCTTTCGCCTTGCCTGTTTTTAGTATTGATAAGTTAGCTGGTGTGATATTAAGTATCTCTGCTAATTCTTTGCTTTGCATTTTTCGTTTGGCAAGCATAACGTCTATATTTATTACTATTGCCATAATTATATATATAAGTCTTGTTCGTTCTGCAAATGCAAACCTTGCTTAAAAATCTCCGAAAGGAAATAGGAAAAAATGCCTATGAAAAAATGAATTACAGTAACATATCCTGAGCCTTCCTCAATAGTTTCCGTAAACATTTTGGCTAATAAAATGATTAGAAGAGGAATGAAAATATTAGTGAAAGAAAAACATTGTAATTGTTTTACATTATAATCTGTAAACAATTTAGGTTGTTTAAAAACTTTAAACACATTGCTGATGAGGTAAAAGAAAACACTATAAAAGCTTATCGGAATTATGAAATTAAAGATTTTATAACTCCAACTATTCTCGCCATTTAGAAAGGGCGTTTCGGAAAACGGATAACAAATGGAAAAGTAATTTCCATTATCAAAAGTTATATAACTCCATTGGGTTGTTAAAGAAACAAGCGCATAAAGTATTACTAAAAAATACAAAATGGCAGTAAACCGAGTAATATAATATAAAACACCTGATATAACTTTAATGTTCTTCATTTGAGAATGAATTGATTTATTTCTGCAAATGTATAATTAATTATTGTAAAACGATAATAATAGTTCGTTTTAAGTATTTAATATATTTGTTGTTTTTAGTCAGCTTCTTTGTCACAGTCGTCAGACATATTTTTCTAGTGCTTCAGATTGCCGGATAAAATGGTTTGAATTTTTGTCGGTTGATTGTCTACGGCTCGGTTGTCTTTAACGCTTACACCTAACAGCAGTCTGTCTATTAACCTAATTCAGCACGCTGAGAATCGCATATGAATATTCTCAAAGACACCTGCCCAACTACTTTCATGGTTAGGCATGGTTTTTAGACAGTCTGACGGGCAGCATATGCTTTGTGGCGGACTTCAAAAGACAAACCTTTCTGTCCACGATGATTTATATTTCATGCCTCCTGCCTCCGTTCCTACGGTAGGTTCACCTACCGATTTATCTGCCGAAGGCATGAAGGTAGGTAAACCGGCAGACAAGTGGACCTAAAATACTCATTCCTGCCTACCGCCTGCCTGCGGTAGTCAGGGCAGGCAGGTTCAGACTAACCCCGCCATAAAGTATGATGCATTGTTATGCTGCGTAATTTATTTGTCATAGTGATATTTACAACTATAAATCAATAATTCGTTGTCAAATACTTGATAGACTAGTCTGTGTTCTCTGTCAATTCTACGCGACCAAAAACCTGATAGGTCATATTTTAAAGGTTCTGGATTTCCGATTCCATGGAATGGGTTTCTCTGAATGTCTTTGATTAGTTGGTTAATTCTCTTCAATATATTCTTGTCTTCTTTTTGCCAAGAAAGATAATCTTCCCATGAATTTGTAGAAAAAGTAATTCTCATTAGTCCTCAATTAATTCCGGGTTAATTATTGTATTTCCTTCTCTTATTTGTTGAATTGATTCATAAAGTCTGTCTGCATTTGCTTTAGAACTTAAAAGATGAACAGTCTCCATTATTGAATTGTATTCATCTAAGGAAATCATAACAGTTCCTTTTCCTGATTTTCTTTTAATCACTAATGTCTCATGATTATTTTCAACATTGTCTAGGAATTGTTTTAGTCCGGTTCTGAATTCTGTGAAATTTGCTGCGATCATTGTCCAAATTTTTAATGTTATTAATTAAGTACAAATATAAGTACATTTAATAATTTTTGCAAACTTTTCCAGATTTTTTAATTCAATCTCAGTTTCAGTTAATTTTATGCAGCATAACGGGCGTGCATATGCTTTGTGGCGGACTTCAAAAGAAAAATCTTTCTGTCCACAATGATTTATATTTCATGCCTCCTGCCTCCGTTCCTCCATGCCTCCATGCCTTCGGCAGGTAAATCGGCAGGTAAACCGGTAGGTAAACCGGCAGACAAGTGAAACTAAAATATTCATATTCAGACTGAAACCCGCCATAAAGTATATGTTATGCCCAGTTCCTAATTCAAATGATTTTGTTATTCAACTATTAAAATTTTGTCATTCAAGATTACCTTATCGTATTCTAATATTCGGAAGAAGAACAGACCAGAAGGTAAATTGTCCCTATGCAAAGTGAGAGAGTTACCATAAATATTATTTACCTTTTTTACCAGCCTACCATCTACATTAAATATTTCTAATTTAGCATTATGGATAATTCTTCCAAAATCAATATTAGTGATTGATTCGAAAGGATTTGGAAATATAACAATATCATTATTAACTGGTATTTCTTCAACTCCGACTTGAGTGGAACAAATAATTTCTCTTGAATAATAATTGTCAATTGAACTAAATGTATCAGCATCAAGTTCACGGTGAAAATTAATAATACTTATGGCAGGTTCTGATTGTGTAATTGATAATGGAATCGTGAAATAATTCAAAGTATCATAACTACAGCTTCCAATTCCAGAGATTCCATTGAGTTTAACCAAAACAGGATTTTCACCTACACCTGCCACATAAAAATAGTTCCCTGAAATCCACTCAGAACAGAACAGATCATCGTAACCTCCTCCATTAAAACTCACATTACCAAATGAATGACCCCATATGAAATTACCGTCCTGATCAGTTTTTATATTCAACATTTGAACATTTTCATCAGTAGTATAGGAGACATTTCCAGTTAAAATATAACCATTATCAGCTAGCTGGATTATATCATTTGATGAGCTGCTTAATGGATGGCTATACTTTTTCGCCCACAAGAAATTACCTACACTATCTGTATGAAACAGGAACGGATATTTGGGTATTGTTTGAGGATTCAATTTTCCAGTAATTGTATAACCTTTATCTTCTGAACGCATCAAACTTGATAAGGAAATACTATATGGGAATTGGTAAGTTTTATACCAAAGAAGGTTCCCTTCTGAGTCCAGAGAAAATAGACATAATCCATCAGAAGGTAAATTTCCCGTCATACCTCCAATTACAAGGCTCTGATCATTATTGTGGATAATATTCTTATATATTGTGTATGGCTGGTAATAATTCATATATTGATTTTTCCAGAGCATATTTCCCACATTATCAACTTTTGCAACCATATCGTTCCATGTGCAACCATCCGTGACCATAACAAATCCAGCATTTTCAACAGGGGTTATATCCTCTACATTATTTGAATTTTCATGTTCCGACTGTTTTGCCCATAATAAATTCCCCATCTTGTCAGTCCTAACAATGGAGAATATATCATGTGGTGGCAAATCCCTAGATGAAGTAGATACATAACCACTATCTGAGGTCTGAATAACAGAATATGGAAAGCCTGACACATTATTTGCACGTATAAGGTCCTTTTGCCAAATTATTTCACCCATTGTATCAACTTTCATCAATTGATTTGGAGTGTGCGGATTTGACACAAGTAAAATAATATTCTTATCCGATATTTTTTTCATGTCATAAATACGACCAAACGCATAAGGGATACTTACGGTTTCATAAAATGTCTCATATTGGCCAAATACATTGGTAATTAGTGATGTTAGAATTAAGGATAAAAAAAATGACTTGTTCATCTGGATATGGATTTAAATTGTTAAGTTATCTAACGTTATTAATTATTTGCCTAATGTTTCTAAATTTGATAATAGTTCTTGCAGATTGTTCATCTTTTATAGAAGTTAACGGAAATATTCAACGTTATTATTTGTGTCTAGAATTGGGCATAACGGGCAGCATATGCTTTGTGGCGGACTTTGAAAGACAAATCTTTCTGTCCACACTGATTTATATTTCATGCCTACGGCAGACAAGTGAAACTAAAATACTCATTCCTGCCTACTGGCAGGCAGGTTCATAACGTAACCCGCCATAAAGTATAATGCATTTTAAATAATCATTAACAATCAACACTTTACCAAATTTACCGTTTGCTTCATAAGTCAATGTCTTTGGTATTTGTTGGATTGGTCCTAACGGCAGTCCGTCTGTAAACCACCGATTATCTCTTTAAATTGCAATTATTATCAAATTTTGACTAAAAATAAGGCGTTTTGGCTTTGGATCGGTGTATTCTCTGTAATGATGAAACATCATAGTATAAAATCAATTTGAGTTATGTGTATTTCCTAACTTATATCTGGCTTTTAACGACCCGTCGTATTTTTTTTCTATTACAGGACTATTATAAACTCTATCCATAGGAGTGAAAACAAACTGCTCGCTATTACCGATTTCATTTTCATATATATAATCAATTCTTAATGCACCAACACCATAATCTTCCATAACCAAATTACCTTGGTCATATTGGAAGGAAATAGAATAATTATACGACCAGTAATTATGCCATTCATATAAACTTGTTTTTACAAGAATATTTTCGGAATTATACTCATATTTCTCTTTATTAAGTTTATTCCAATAATTGGTAAACCTATAGTTTTCAGACGAAATCCAGTTATCCAGTACACCATTTTCATAAACAAAATCCTCATTATAGAAATACTGATCATAATACAAATCCTTAACCCTGAACCTGGTAACATTTTGATCGTCATACGTATACTCGCCCAGGCTGACCTCATACAATATGCCATTATCTTCAAAATCAGAATAGTAATTAAACGATTCCAACAATGCTCCATTGAAATTAAAGAAGTATTCGCCACGACTTATAAACTGACCATCAACATATTCAAAATATTTCATTCTGTCCATACGTTTATCGGTAAACTCATATTCCATCTTCTCATTAAGGTGTAATTCGCCTTCATCACCAAGATATGATACTGCTGTGACAATATCGCCTGAATATGTATAAGTAATTTTAACTGTAGTGTCCCATGTATTGTAACTTGTATTTGATTTTACTACAGCAGTTCGGTTCACCAGCAGGTTATTTTCATAGCGATACAAAATTTTAGTGGTGCCTACATCTGCAGTATTTGATATAGTAATTTGCTTTATTCGCCTGTGGTCTGCAGGAATACTGTCATCATCTTTCTTACAAGCAACTAAAAACGGAATACAAAATATAATGTAAATAAACTTTTTCATAATGGTTTTTTTAATACTACTTCAATAAATATTTGTCATTGAATACCAAGAAAAAAGCCTTAACAATTGATTATCAATTTGAGTCTGAGTTGCAAATGTAATTCCATCAGGCAAACATGACTGAGAGTAACCAGTGGTTAAAAACGTTATTAATATTATGGCTAATAATCTTAATTTCCTCATATTAGTTCCAAAAATGTGTATGTTCGTTAAGGCATCATGACCGAAGCAAAAAAATACTGTTGCCGCAACTATGTACAACAACAGTATTTAATAAATTCTTCTTTAACTAATTTATCTTACTTAGTGAACGATATAGTTGTATTTGTTGTGGAAGTGGCTGTCATACCACTGTTTTCAATAGTTTCCACATTTGCTATTTTAAATTCCAGTTCAGTATCAGTCAGTTTTACAATATTTGCATCACTTGATTTTCCACCTTGTGTAACTGTCATGGTATTGCCATCTTTATTCCATTCGCCAGTAAAATTAAACTCAATGTCTTCAATATTTTGAGTTATTGTTTGTCCCATAGTGGTTGATGATAATTTTATACTATAAGAACCATTTGAAGTAGCTACATTTGGGTTTTCACTAATGGTAAAGGTAAAATCAACATTATATCCTTCTCCCGTAAAATTGGTTGTAATACTTTGTCCCAAGTATTCTGTTACAGAGGTTCCTGTGTAATTAACAGCGGTACAATTCCATACACCTGCTATTTCGCCATTAGTTGGATTGGTTGTGTCATCTTTTTTACTGCAACTAACAATGGTTAGTCCGAGTACAATTAATAAAAACACTTTGGTTAAATTACTTTTTTTCATTTTCATTTTTTTTGGTTTAATTATTTACCTACTCATTTGGCTTGGTAGGTTCGCCCCGTTCTTTTAAGTGGTTTCTGGTCTCCACATCATTTATTTTTCTGTCATTTTACCTGATTGTCCTTTGGTTTTTGCATTCCAATATCAAAATCAGACCTTAAAACCGCCGGAAATCTGTTTGAATGCTTAAACATATTCTTTTGGCCAGCAAAAACAGCTTCGTCACGTAAGGCACATAAAATGTTGGTAATGAACAATTCACATCAATAAATGCCATTAAAAAAGATAAGCCGAGCCTGAAGTCTTTAAGGCCATAAATCTAGCCATTATTTGATCTGGAGCTGATTGATCACATAGTTTATAATCGTTAAAAATTGGAGCGTCCCCCAAAAGTCAATTCTTAGCCGAGCTCAGTAGCATACAGTAGTTCGTGGGTTCAGATTTTACTGGTTACAACTTCCTGCAATGATATCTGCTACCGTTGGATTGTATAAATTATCTTTTATTAAAATTTCACCAGAAACGCCGTTTTTAAAACAACACTTGAAAGTGAAAAGCTTCTGAGGTCACACTCCAAATGCTGTAAAGACTCAACTCTATTGTGCGATTATCAGCTACTGCCTAGTCGCAATTATTGGTAAAGAGCTGAAAATTGATAGATCAACCTACGAAATATTACAGATTCCAGGCATTTCATTACTCGACAAAACACCTGTAAAAGAACTACTTACAAAATGCAATTATCAAAATGTCAATGAACTAAATTGTAAACAACTATCACTCAGCCTCTTTTAACGAGACAGTAGTGTCTAAATATGTCTTTAATATGGATTGCTCTGATTTGGTTTTGATGAAACTATTGCTGTCCTGATTTTAATTAAAATTTAATCATAACAAAGAAGGAATCGAGAGCCATACTGTTGGCGTGTAAGAGGCATGGAGTTTTTATGACAGTAAGGAATGAGGAGGATGATCATCCGGCTATTTTTTTGGACGGACCGGAGGTTAAATAAGTTCGGTTGTGGGGCCAGATGGTTTAGCAGCTTAAAGACTTAACCCCGGAGGAGATTGCCATTATTGAGGAGTAGGTGAAATAGGCAATAATAACCTTGACAGGGTTGAGCCCAAAGAAAAAGGTTGTCATTGGTTGGCTGATATCGACATGACTAAAAAGAGATGGGTTAGAAAATCATGATCATCACAACAATCATAATCAACCGCGTTTATAGCTTTGTCAGGTTTTCCAATCTCACTCTAATGCAACTAATAATAATACTTTAAAATATTCCAAAATAAATGCGTATGTTTGTATGAAATATGATGCATTAAGTTTATATATCTATTTCTATGACCGAAATATCATACAATGACATGAAGGCTTTCAGTGATGCTGAAATTATTCAAAAGATAGGTGGTTTTACTAAACACCACCGAATTCTGTTAAACAAATCGCAGGAACAACTGGCTCTGGAGATCGGAATTGCCCGTTCCACTTTAAGTCTTTTTGAACGAGGCGAGAATACCAGTTTGTTGGTTTTTGTTCAGATACTAAGAGCCCTGAACCTGCTGGACAGTCTTGGCCCGTTTCAGTTAAACGACCAGGAGATTCCGTTACAACCCGCTAAGTCAAGCGAATCAACGCCCCTTCGTGCCAAAGCAAAAAGCAAACCGGAGGAGGACGACTCTCCAAAGGATTGGGCCTTTTATTAGCCAGTTCGCTTCGAAGGATTGGCTTTGGACGCAGAGGGAATAGGGGAATGAGATGTCTCATCCGCCTGAGGCTGATATACCAATGACAACTTTTTGTAAAATGCTGTATATTAGGTTGGTGTAAAAATGGAGGTTATCAATTCCTGGGGGATATCTCATCCGCAAAAAGCGGATTTCGATATGACACGTCGGTGCTTTGGGTTTTGTCATTATACTATGTGCGCCCCCCGCATCAATATCGGGGTTTTTCGGGGGTCTTCTTACTCGACATGACAAAAAAAAAGGAGAGTGGGTTAAAAAATATTGACAATCATAGTAAACGTGATCATCCGTACCCCACCCCGAGGGCTATCGGGGGGATTCGATCAGGTTAGCGCTGAGGTGGAGAAAATGATCTTAGTTTCCAGCCGTTTTCACTGATTCTCACGCCATCAATTACCTCTTGAAATTCGTCCTTATCAAGCCGGGTAAACACCCGATCGGCCTGATCCAGCAAGGTGATGGCTTCCTTTTTGTCCACCGGCTTGCCGGCATCGGTCACCATAACAAAAGCACCTGGATGAATGTGATTTCGCAAGGTATTCGACTCTGCCACCAGCAAGGTGCCGGGACTGATCAGCTTAAAAAAGGCCTCCATGGCCTGAGGCAACGATTCCTCAAACGAACGCAAGAAAAACGACCTGTTGGCTCCGGCCGCCAGAAACCGCCGGGTATCTTTAGAGTCGTCGGCTACCAACTCTTCTTCGATTTTAAAAGGCTCTTTCAGTTGATCGCCATGCCAGCCATGAACGGCCTCATCGCCGGGTTTGATATTCGAAATTTTAAGTGCTACAATGGGATGGTCACCGGAGAATTTTTTGATCAGCATTTCCACGAAAGTGGTTTTGCCCACAAACCTGCCGGTTCCGCCTACCAGAAAAAGGGTATGAAGTTGTGCAATGTCCTTTTTTTCAAGATTGGATGTCATGGTTTAACTATTTCAGGTGAAGTGATTTTTATAAAGATTGCGATGAAAACAGATTGAAAACATGCCCTTCACGCAGTTGAGGACTTAATCCAAAGGCCGTGTTTCTATCGCGGGCAAATCCGCTGAGATCGTTGAGTTTGCTGTTTATATAGGCTCGCTCGTAGTAGGCCTGTGCAAAATCGGCATCCAGGTCAATGGCGCAGGAGAGCAGTCGGTGCGCTTCACGCAATTTGTGGTTATTGATTTCCGGCTCGTTCTGATAAAGCAATTTGGCCTGTGCAAACAAATAGTGAGGTAGTTTTTCATCACTTATCACAGGACGAAGTGCGGAAACAGCATTTTGATAATCGTGTTTTACAAAATATACACGAAACAACCCGTATGCCGCCGGTGTAAACTCATGACAAATAGACAAACTACGCAAATAGGCCTTGATAGCGGCGTCGTGGTGGTGAATCTTCAGCCAGGCATTGGCCATGTTGTAATGAAGATAATGAGTATTCATCCCTTTTTGCAAGGCATCTTCATAATAGTGAATGGCTTTGGTGTATTCTTTTTGATAATAACTGGCATTGCCCAATTGAAAGCTGACGCTTACCATATCAGGATTGTGATAAAGCGCCTTTTTGAGGTTGGTTACAGCATCCGCATAAAATCCCTGCTTCGACTGCGCCAATCCCAGTGAAAACCAGGCCATGGCCGATTGGGGATATACCGCCAGCATGTCTTCGGCAGCCAACTTAAGGCTTGACCATCTTTTTTCGGAAATGAGCAGATGTAGTGTGGCTTTTAAATCAAAATACGGACTTCCTCCCGGCAGGAAAGAATACTTATCGTATCCACGTTCAGCAGCAATCATGGAGTTCAATTTAGTTTAACATTTTCTCGTTGTTCAATCTTTTACATAAAAAAAAGAGACATGAACGCTGATATGAAAGAGTAAAAGTAATACAAGTAACTTTATATCCAACAATGCTTAATAAGCTCTTTTGTTCACCCCTTCGATGTAGTTGATAAATGCCTGGTTCACCACCTTGTTGCCTCCGGGGGTGGGATAGTCGCCGGTAAAGTACCAATCGCCCAAGTGGTTGGGGATGGCTTCGTGCAGTGCTTCTATGCTCTGGTAAATCACCTGAACTTCAGCTTTTACTTCGTGCGCGGTGACCAGCCTGGCAATTTTATCTGAAATCTGCCGTGCCGTAAACGGGCGGTAAATATCCTTCACGTGGTTCACCACTTCTTCTTTGGGAAGATGCTCCTGGGCCTTGCATTTTTTGTACACCTCGTTAATGATGTTTTCATGGTGGGTTTCCCTAAGCAATTCAATCGTGGCTTTAAACGCTATAAAATCCCCTAAGCGCGCCATGTCGATGCCATAACAATCGGGATACCGGATTTGAGGTGCCGAAGAGGCAATAATAATTTTTTTGGGACTTAACCTGTCAAGGATGCGGATAATGCTCTGTTTAAGCGTGGTGCCGCGAACAATGGAATCGTCCAATACCACCAGTGTATCAATTCCTTTCCTAACCACACCATAGGTTACATCGTACACGTGGCCCACGAGATCGTCGCGTTGCTTGTCCTGGGTAATAAAGGTTCGCAGCTTTACATCTTTTACCGCGATGGCTTCCACCCGGGGCTTGAAGGCAAACAGTTCGTCGAGCTTTTGTTTGTCAAAAGGGCCTTTTCCGGCGATCAGTTCGGCCTTGATCTGCTCGGCTGAAAAATGATGCACATGGTCCATCATGCCCTGAAAAGCAACAGAAGCCGTGTTGGGGATATACGAAAAGATGGTGTTTTTGAAATCGTAATTAATTTCTTCGAGAACAGTAGGGGTGAGGAGCCATCCCAGTTTTTTGCGTTCCTGGTAAATGTCTTTGTCGGTACCGCGCGAGAAATAGATCCGTTCAAACGAACACGCTTTCACGGGCTGAGGATCGACAAATGGGGTCAGCGTAATTTCGCCATTTTTCTTCACGATCAGCGCATGACCGGGGGTGAGTTCTTTTACCTGGTTCCAACTTAAATTAAAAGCGGTTTGTATCACGGGTCTTTCGGAGGCAGCCACCAGGATTTCGTCGTCCATGTAGTAAAATGCAGGACGGATACCGTTGGGATCGCGCATCACAAAGGCATCGCCATGCCCCAGCAAACCACTGATGACATAACCTCCGTCCCATCTTTTTGCCGATTCCTGTAAAATGTCGGCAATGTTGATTTGGTGGGTAATATATTCCGTCAGGTCCTTTTTCTGCAGGCCGGGCTCTTTGTATTTTCGATAGATTCGTTCGTTTTCTTCGTCCAGAAAATGTCCGATTTTTTCCAATATTGTAATGGTATCGCTGGTTTCAACCGGATATTGGCCCAGATCCACGAGGTGCTGAAAAAGCTCGGAAGTGTTGGTCATATTAAAATTTCCGGCCAGCACCAGGTTTCGGGTTTTCCAGTTGTTGCTTCTCACCAACGGGTGCAGGTTTTTGATGGAATTGCTGCCAAACGTACCATACCGCAAATGTCCCAGGAAGAGTTCCCCGGTAAAGTCGGCATTTCGTTTCAACCAGTTTACATCATGCATCCTGGTGGGATTGTCCTTTGTGACCAGATGCAGCTTATCATAGATTTCGTTGAATAAATCCTTGATGGGTGTTCCGGAATTGTTTCTTACACGGCTGATATAGCGTTCCCCGGGTGGAAGGTCAAACTTTATTTCGGCAATCCCGGCCCCATCCTGCCCGCGGTTGTGCTGTTTCTGCATGAGCAGGTGCATCTTCTGAAGGCCATAGACAGAGGTGCCGTATTTGGCCAGGTAGTATTCCAGTGGTTTTAGAAGCCTGACTAACGCAATGCCACATTCATGGGTAATCCGGTCGCTCATTGTAATGAGAATGGTTATATTTGTGGGCACAAAAGTAGATAAAAAGATGGTTCAAATTCGTCAGTCAAATGAAGAGGACGCGGAAGTCATTACCGGGTTTCAAATAAAAATGGCCCTCGAAACCGAAAACATGGTGTTGGACCCGGAAACGGTGAGCCAGGGGGTGTTGAATGTGTACCGCAATCCCGGCAAAGGAAAATATGTTGTCGCGGTTGAAGGAGAACAAATTGTCGGAGGGCTGTTGTTGACTTACGAATGGAGCGACTGGCGTAACAACACGGTGGTTTGGATTCAGTCGGTATATGTGTTGCCCGGGTTTCGAGAACGGGGCGTGTTCAATGCCCTGTACGAAACGGTGAAAAGCATGGTGAACGAGGATCCTTCCTTCGCCGGTATCCGCCTGTATGTGGACCGCACCAACCACAATGCGCAGGAAGTGTACAAGAAATCAGGCATGAACGGCGACCACTACCAGGTGTTTGAGTGGATGAAGTAGGGGTGGTTCCTGGATTTATTGGGGGAAAGTTTCAAGTTAATTATTTAGCAGCATTATTAATTTACAAGGGTTATCAATGTATTGATATTGTGTGTTATATTGATACACCTAATAAATTTTGTCTCAATTCATTCTCCCTTCAGGGCTGGGGTGAAAAGGAATTGAGACAAAATTTATGGTTAAAAATAGGGCAGTTAAATAATTACGTTAAAATTTACCTTACCTTCCTCCGTGCCTCCGTGCCTCCGTGCCTTCGGCAGGTAAATCGGCAGGTAAATCGGTAGTTGATCCTGCCGGTATGTAGGCATGGTAGACGAGTTTCATTACTCATCGATCTGTCAATCCTCAAATCAACCGTTATCCGGAATCAATATAAATTGCCATGATATTCAGGATAGTAGCCCATGACATACAACAATAAAAGTATTTTTACTGTCCCTATTTTAAATAGGTATGACTTTAATCATGTGGGAAGACCTAAAACGAATCGGTTAGTAATATTCTAAATGTTGGAATGAAGTGGATGAGCAGTTGAAAACAATTGGTTTGAACAGATGGACGTGGTTCCTGTTTTCATTTTTTGTTGTTGTTAACCTTGCTGCACAGCTTGTCGGATATTATTTTACGATATTTCCCTATACCGGAAGCGGAGCCTCCATCGACTACAAACCGGATGGCACTATTCCACAGGTAAGTTTAATGGCAAATTAATATGAAGTTAATGACAATCAAATATTTTTGAACAGTTAGCCGGTTATAAAATACATAAACCTAATTAATTATAAAGCTATGAAACAAAAACTACTTACAACGATGATGCTGGCGGTGATGCTGGTGTTTTTCGGAAAGGGAGTGTGGGGACAGACGGCCATAGTTACACTTAGACCAACGCACATTGATCTTACATCAGCCACCTCTGAAAGCGCAGTGTTAATGACATTATCTGCTTATCCTTCAGATGATGTTCGTTACAGATTGTACAATGGAGGTAATCAATACAACTGTTGGGACGAATCAACAGATGCTTATATAAGCTCAACCTCATATTCAGCAGGGCCACAAGTACCAGGTACACCATCTACAACTTCTATCTTTTGGATCGTTTCCCAAAGAGGTAATAACAATACGACTGTCGCTTCATATAGAGACAGATTGGGGCCTGGATATGGAACAAATTACAAAACCGCGGCTTTACCAGCTGCAACAGCTATTACAACACCTTTCAGTCTTACCGGAACCTTCATTGGTTTTGGAGGTTATGATAATACTATTAAACATGTCGTACTTGGTTTTGATGGAGCCACACTTGTTACTGCTGCAGCTACTACATTAAGCACTGGTGCTTTTGTACTGGTTTGTCCGGACGGAACCACAATTGATAAAATTGAAATTAGAGCCATCGACAATACTTCTATTTCAATTATTACGGGTACATGGACAACATCTACTAATGTAGGAAGTATTCCATCCGGAGGAAATACACCTCCTTCAATAGTTAATATAGTTCAAACACCCTCTTCTGGAATCACTTCCTCAACCACGGTATCCGTTTCGGCCGATATCTCCGATGCTGATGGAACCATTTCACTTTCACAGCTTAAATGGGGAACAAGCACCGGTGTTTATCCAAATACCATCAATATGACCCTGGGTTCTGGAAGTACCTACACAACAGATACCGACATCCCTGCCCAGGCAAATGGTACCACCGTGTATTATGTAGTCTATGCTGAAGATAATGAAGCAGCAGCAACCACTTCCCTTCAACAAAATTATTCGGTTATCGATCCTGCCTTTACCACATTACCCTATTCGGAAACATTTGATGCTGACTTGGGGGCTTGCTATCCATACACTGTTGACGGTACAAAACCATGGTCCTGGGTCGCAGGAGAGGCCGTGGCTAATGGATACTTAAGCTCGCTCGAAGAACAATGGTTGGTAATCCCGGGAATTGATTTCGATTCGTATAACAATGAAGTCATGACCTTTACCAATTATGCACAGTACGGCACTATTGATGCAAATAATTATCTGAAACTCTTTTATTCAGCTGATTATCTTGGAATTGGTGATCCTACCACTTCTACCTGGACAGAATTATTATTTGATCAACCTGCACCAGGGGCTGTCGGATCTACTATTATAACAACTCCTTCAGGGAACATAGACCTTTCAGGTATTAGTGGTACCAGTGTTTACTTAGCTTTTAAATATTATTCAACTGACAGTCCAACCAGTTGGAAGGTGGATGACATCCTTATCCAGAGCGTAACTGTTTCGGTTCCGCAGGCCTTTGCCGCTGCTTCTGCAGGTACCGATCAGATCGACCTCACCTTTACAACCAACCTAAATGCTGATGATGTGGTGATTGTGTACAATGGGGATGGTACTTTTACCGACCCGTCAGGAGTTCCTCCGGTGGCGGGACAACCCTTTGCAGGGGGTACCTTACTTTATAGTGGCGCTGTTTCACCTCAGTCGCATACAGGACTAACCCCTGAGCAAACAGTCTACTACAAAGCCTTTTCGTATGATGGCATCAATTATTCACCGGGTTTAACCGACAATGCCACCACCGATGCCACCGAACCCACCAACCATGCCACTAATTTTACTGCCACCACAAACTCATCGAGTGCCATCACCGTTGCATGGACTGACGCCGTCCCTGCCTCAGCTGGTTACCTGATTAAAGGAAGTGATGTAAGTTATGTTGATATAGCTGCACCGGTTGACGGAGTGGCCGAAGTGGATGCATTGCTCGTCAAAAACATTGCTGGTGGTGTTGAAACAGTCCAATTTACAGGGCTTACCGCCTTAACACCTTATTATTTTAAAATTTTCCCATACAATGGAACCGGTGGAGCTATCAATTACAAAACGGATGGAAGTGTGCCTGAAGCAACGGCCACCACCACTGTTGCACCCACTGCTCCAACAGCCTGGATTAATGAACTTCATTATGATAATGCGGGTACTGATGTTGACGAATTTGTAGAAGTTGTTTTAAAAAATGCCGGAGATTATACCCTTGCTGATTTTCAGGTAGATTTATATAATGGATACAATGGTGCATCATATAGCACAAAAACGCTTGATTTATATACATTAGGAAATACCACGGACGGATTCACATTTTATTATTTTGATTATACCTCTGTTGG
Organism: Bacteroidetes bacterium GWF2_41_31; assembly: GCA_001769215.1. Taxonomy (GTDB): domain Bacteria; phylum Bacteroidota; class Bacteroidia; order Bacteroidales; family F082; genus UBA6244. The sequence goes on along the minus strand of MEOL01000051.1, from coordinate 56,178 downwards.
AATTCAAAACGGGGCTCCCGATGGATTAGCTCTTTCATATCAGGGAACATTAATTTCTGGGCAATTTCTAAGTTATGAAGGCTCGTTTGCTGCAACGGATGGTCCGGCAAATGGTGTAACATCCACGGACATTGGAGTAAGTGAACCTGGTTCACCAATTGGAGAATCTCTTCAATTAGGCGGTTATGGAAATTTGTATAGCCAATTTTATTGGCAAAGCCCATTGGCTGAAACACCCGGGGCAATCAACAACAATCAAACTATTGGTAGTTACACTACCTGGACAGGTGGCACAGATTCAGACTGGGCTTCTGCATTAAATTGGAACAATGGTGTTCCTGATGCGCTGCAAAATGTCATCATTCCCACTGGCCTGACCAATTACCCCACACTTACCTCAGCAGGTTCCTGCAACAACCTCACCATCGAAAGCTCGGCTATTGGTGATGGCTCCCTGATGGGACAAGGCTTTTTAACCGTCAATGGCACGACTACCATACAGCGTTATACCACACCAGCCGTATGGCATGGTATCTCAGGTCCGCTGGACAACGACAATTTCAACAGTTTGTATTTTGGTGGCAACCCTGAAGTGTGGGGGTTGTATTATATTGAGGCAACCAGACAATATGATTATGAAACCGATCTGGCCACCGACCTGGGCGATGCCAAAGGCTGGATGGTCTGGGTAGGGGGAGCAACACCACAGAACTTTAATTTTACAGGCGATTTACGCAGCGGAACGGTTGGATCAGTTGATAATATGGTAATTTCTAACGCAGACGGAAATCATGGTTACAATTTTGTTGGAAACCCTTTCCCTTCATCAATTGATTGGAATGTTATAGAACCTACAACAACAGGGTTAGGTGATGGTATTTGGATTTGGAACGATGTTACCGATCCGGATGATCCCAATATAAACTGGGTTACATACAGCACTACTTCTGGTGGATTAAACGGTGGAACCCGTTATATAGCGTTAGGTCAAGCTTTCTTTGTACAAGTAGATGCTTTTGCTGGCAGTGGAACTCTGCAGATTGCAGAAAATGCACAGATACACAACAACGTTGCCTTCATGAAAGATCCTGCCATTTCCCCATCTGATTTAATCAAACTGAAACTTTCCGATGGAAATCGGTATGATGAAAGTATTATCCGTCTGGATGCCGAAGCCACCGAAGGCTACGATGGGCAGCTCGACATGCACAAGATGTTCAGCTGGAGCGAAGAGCAACCACAACTTTATAGTACAGCCAACAACTTCATGGCCATCAACGTACTTCCAAAAGAAACAGTGATGGTGCCCATGGATGTGCGCGGCCTGGATGGAAATGAAATGACCATCGCGCTTGAAGAGGTGACTGACTTCGCACAGGTTTACCTGAGCGATGAATACACGGGCATCCAAACCAACCTGATGGAAATGCCTTATAGCTTTATCTATGATGCAGGCCAAACCGACCGCTTTACCATCTACTTCACGGTGGTGGGTACTTCGGAAAACCAATTGGAAAATATCCGGGTGTATAGCTTCGACCAAAAGATCAGGGTCATTATTCCGATGGAATTGAATGCACTTGTGGAAGTGGTGAATATGTTGGGGCAAACGGTGATAGAAACGGATGCCCACCTGGGAACCCATGATATCAACATGGACCACGGAGGTTACTACCTGGTGAACATCACCAGCGATAACCAGCGCGTCACACGCAAAGTATTCATTAAGTAAGTTAAACCAGGAATTAAAAAAGAGTTAGCCATGAAAAAGAAGATATTTTCCACGATGATGATTGCAGCCCTGCTGATGTTTCCCTTGTTTATAACAGCCCAGACCAAAGACCCTGGCGACCCGCCCGGGGGAGGTGGCGATCCGGGTGGCGACCCCATTGGTGGTGGAGCACCCATTGGCAGCGGATTGGTGATATTATTAACCATGGGAGCAGCCTACGGCGGCAAAAAATTATACACCCTATATACCGAGGACAAGGAATCCCTGGAAGAATAGTGGGGTTAAAAACACCGTTAGTCTCGCCGGGTTTAAAAAACCGGGAAGGATGATACAAAAAGCGGAAGGCAGGGCCTTCCGCTTTTTTTTTGGATTTTCCAATCCAGAAGGTTGATGATCCGATACAAACGCTAACTGGAGCCAGTTTTGTGTGGATGGCCATGTGGGCAGTTGACTTACAGGTTGAGGTGGTAGATCAGGTCGTTGGAATGAGATGTCTCATCAGCCCGGGGCTGATATCGACATGACAAAAATGAGACTTGTAACTGGCGCAAGTCGTGTGTGGC
>MEOL01000051.1:0-53840 GCA_001769215.1 Bacteroidetes bacterium GWF2_41_31 | reverse complement strand
CATGACAAAAATGAGACTTGTAACTGGCGCAAGTCGTGTGTGGCTGGCCATGGGGCTGTTGACTCACAGGTTGAGGGGGTTGATCAGGTCGTGTGAATAAGATGTCTCATCAGCCCGGGGCGGATCAGACATGACAATGAGGGGAGTTGTATTTGGAGCAAGTCTTATGCAGAGGGCAATGCTGGAAGCCAGAGAATATTTGGTCCCTGTTGCACATGTTAGTTAAAGTCGTGAATTAGAGACCAGATACTACTGCCCTATTTTCCAGGCATCAGGATCAAAAATTTTAATAAAAGGATTAGGTTGTCTGAACCTCAACAAAATAAACTTAACTTTGCATTAACGCAACGGTCATTACGGTAATTACTTTTGCAATAATAAAACTGATGGTCTATGAAATTTTATGATCGTGAAAAAGAGTTGCTCCTACTCGAAAACATAGAGAGAAAATCACAACAGACTGCACAGATGACTTTCGTTGTCGGGCGAAGAAGAATAGGCAAAACAAGCCTGTTAGTCAAAGCTACTGAACATTTAAACAGCGTTTATCTGTTTGTCGCACGAAAGAATGAAGTCCTGCTCTGTAGCGAGTTTGTTGAGGAAATCAAGCACCAGCTCAATGTAGACGTTTTTGGTAACTTCACATCATTCAAGGAGCTTTTTGGCTATTTAATGGAACTTTCAAAAACCATTCATTTCACACTGATCATTGATGAGTTTCAGGAATTTTATTCGGTTAATCCGGTTATTTATAGTGATATGCAACATGCCTGGGACAGCCGTAAAAATGACAGCAAGATCAATCTTATTCTCTGTGGTTCTATCTATGCATTGATGAACAGGATTTTTGAAAATGCAAAGGAACCTCTTTTTGGAAGGGCTACCAACAGGATTCACCTGAAAGCGTTTAACAATGCCACCTTGAAAACCATCCTTTCCGACCATTTCCCTGCCTATGGTACCGAGGATCTTCTCGCTTTTTATATGGCGACAGGTGGCGTGGCAAAATATGTTGAACTCCTTACCGAATCAGATGCTTTTACACTTGAGTCCATAATAAATGAAATCTTCTCCGACAATTCTCTTTTTCTTGACGAAGGCAAGAATGTGCTGATTGATGAATTCGGGAAGGATTATTCAAACTATTTCTCCATCCTTTCATTGATTGCTTCATCCAAAACATCCAGGATTGAAATGGAATCGGTTCTTGGGATGAATATCGGTGGCTTTCTGGATCGGCTAGAAACAGATTTTGGTTTGATCAGTAAAGTAAGGCCCATTTTTGCTAAGCCTGGGAGCCGTTCAATAAAATATCAGATCAACGATAACTTCCTTAATTTCTGGTTTCGCTTTGTTTATAAATATCGTGGTGCAGTTGAAATAGGAAATATGAATTATGTGAAGGAAATTGTGAGAAGGGATTATCAGACCTTTAGTGGACGTATTTTGGAAAAATACTTTATCGAAAAAATGATTTCCGAAGAAAACTTTTCGATGATAGGTACTTATTGGGAAAAAGCCAATCTAAACGAAATAGATATTGTAGCGGTGAATGATACCGAAAAACGACTCGTGCTTGCGGAGGTGAAACGACAGCGGGAAAGTCATCACATAGGTGCGTTGAAACAAAAAGCCAAAGGATTGGTGATGAAATTCAATGATTATGCCATTGAGTATTTGTGTTTATCGATGGATGACATGTAAGATGCCATTGGTCATTTATAAAATTAACTCAAATGACACCTAACTGGCGCAGGTCTTACGCGACGGGTCAGGTGGAAGGGTGACTCGTACATTTGGTTCCTGTATTTGAAGTGTAACAGCCATGAATTAAAAAAAGCCCCCTTTTGGGAGCCTTTTTTATTATCATATAATTTGTTATTAAAACAACTTCCCTCTCCTGATAAACAGGGCTGCTGAAATTAAAAGGATGGCCAGGATGATACCTGAAGTACCCAGAGGAATCACAGGGGTACCGGTGATGTCGGCTGCATTGCGGGCAGTAAGATAGTATGCACTGCCAAAACGTTCATTCGGGATTCCTACAATGTTTACCGCTTTTACAGGGATGGTTGTTCCAATATAATCTACAGCAAAAAAGGTGGTACGGAAATTAAAATCCGTTAAACCAGCTTCCGTTACCGGATAAATAATACCATCTACGAAAGAACCTCCTCCATCTGCAAAAATAAGATCCTGAATTTCCACCACCCGACTCTCATAATTATCGAAGTTGGTTAAAAATTCGGTCGCGGTTATTATAACAGGAACAATTGCATTACCAACAGATGTGGCAACACCCGGATCAGCCACAGGTACAAACTCAAGCATACCGTTAAAAAGTGTTAACGTTCCGTAAATCCCTGTTATTCCATCACCAACATTATAGACGGTGGTAAAAAATCCGGATGGGTCATCAATAAGAACGCCGGCAGTGCCATCCTGAATAAATTTTTGATTTCTGAAAGTCTGTTGAAAAGTAAGAATAGCCTCTCCTGTCAGTTTGTAAACCGTAGTTCCTGTTGTACCACCCCTAAGGGTTGCAATATCGGCAACTTCAATTGGAATAGAATAAATGGCCGAGCCAATTGTACTTGGGTCAAATCCGGTGGCGTAAGCGATGGCTTTTAAGTTAGTTGTACTTGATACGGCAACCGGGGTTGTATATTCAGTATCTGTATTGTCAGGATCTGTTCCATCTGTTGTGTAGTAAATGGTTGCTAAAGGCGTGATAGTTGAAATGGTTACATTTTGGGTGGTGTAATAAAGGCCGGCTGCCGGACTGAAGGTGGGGGTGGCGGCGGTGGGGGTGCCAGAGGCAACTGGAGCTATACCAAAACCCGTTAGACAATTATCTGAACAAACAGTTTCAAATCTCAAACTTGGATCAGTCCATCCATCAGTATCACCATCAATGAATCCTGATTTAAGAGCTATATTTTGATTATATGTTTGTACGCCATTTCCCGACCATCCTGTACCGGGGTCAGAGCCTGGGTTACCAAATACATCTGTTTTTGTAGCACCGTACCAGACTTCTAATGCATCATCACCATTAAAAGTAAACACTTTTAAAAAAAACGCTGCCCCATTTCCAGTAGCAGTTACTTCCATATCACTTGTACCAATTACAATTACACTTCCTGAAGCTAAGGTGCCACTATTTAAGGTGTAATCAGCAGCTGGTGCACCACCATTTGTCCCTTTTTTAATTATCAGGTTATTCGTTAAGAAATCCAAAGAGGTGGCTGTATTATTCCATATTTCAATTCCTTTTGGGATTGACCCGGAACTGGTTTCGACATACTGGCTAATTATTTGTCCCACTATATCCTTCCCTCCCCAAACCAGCATTAATGCCAGCATAAATGTTGTAAGTAATTTTTGTTTCATAGCTATATAATTTTATTTGGACACAGTTTCTATATTAGGCAAAACAAATTTAACAATTATTAATATAAATGCCTGGGTTTTCGTAATTTATATCTATTCTTAATAGAATGTGAGTTTGAAATATTGTTTATTCTTATTTTCAGGTGGAATCCCCTGTTTTGGTGTGCGTTTAGCGTTAGTGCAACGTGTGATATCAAAGGTTGATCAGGTCGTTGGAATGAGATGTCTCATCAGCCCGGGGCTGATGAGACATGACAAAAAGAGACTTGTAACTGGAGCAAGTCTTGCATGGCTGGACATGTGGGCAGTTGACTTACAGGTTGAGAGGATTGATCAGGTCGTTGGAATGAGATGTCTCATCAGCCTGGGGCTGATATCGACATGACAAAAAGAGACTTGTAACTGGCGCAAGTTTTGTGTGGATGGCCATGTGGGCAGTTGACTCATAGGTTGAGAGGGTTGATCAGGTCGTTGGAATGAGATGTCTCATCAGCCCGGGGCTGATATCGACATGACAAAAAGAGACTTCTAATCGGCGCAAGTTTTGTGTGGATGGCCATGTGGGCAGTTGACTCATAGGTTGAGAGGGTTGATCAGGTCGTTGGAATGAGATGTCTCATCAGCCTGGGGCTGATATACCAATGACAACATTTGGTAAAATACTGTATATTAGATTGGTGCAAAAATGGAGGTTATCAATTCCTGGGGGATATCTACCTGCCGGTAGGCAGGTCTCATCCGCGAAAAAGCGGATATCGAGATGACAGGTCGGTACTTTGGGTTTTGTCATCATACTATGTGCGCCCTCGCATCAATATCGGGGTTTTCCGGGGGAGTTGGGTCTCGATATGACAAAAAAGAGACTTTATGAAATTATTTTTATAAAATTGCAACCCGGGCATTACTTGCCTGTCTTTAATCTTAAATGAAAGCTATTTGAACGTGGGGCCTGAAATACAAAGGGAAGTCATAGAACAGAGTAAACGCGGCAGCGCACGCGATCAGTATGTGTTGTACCATGCTTATTCAAAAGCGATGTTTAACATTTGCTATCGCATGATGGGCAACCGGGAGGAAGCCGAGGACATGTTGCAGGAATCGTTTGCCGATGCTTTTCGCCGACTTGAATCCTTCAGGTATGAAGCCACTTTCGGGGCCTGGTTAAAAAGAATTGTTGTGAACCACTGTATTAACGAGATAAAAAGAAAAAAAGCCGACCTCATGTACTTTGAAGACATGCACCTGTTTCAACAACGTACCGAGGAAGAGGATGAGTTACCCGAGGTGAGCGTCCCCATGATCCGGAAAGCCATGGAAGCATTGCCCAACGGAAGCAAGATGATTTTTTCGCTGTATCTGCTCGAAGGCATGGACCACGGTGAAATAGCACAGATTTTAGGAGTGAGCGAGTCGAACTCAAAATCACAATATATGCGGGCCAAACAGCGTGTCCGCGAAATATTAAAGGAGGTAGTCTATGAAAACTGATCAACTGGAAAAATTTATCCTCGACCACAGGGAAGAGTTTGATGTGATGGAACCTTCTCCTGAAATTTGGAACAAAATCTCGGCACCAAAGCCTGTTTCAAGCGGGATGCATATCTCATGGAAAAAGGTGATGTACCGGGTGGCGGCAGTCATCGTCATCTTTATCGGATCGTATTATGTTCACGAACTAATAAACCCTCCCGCCAAAGGCATTTCGGCCATCCAATCGTCTGCTTCCGAAGAGGATCGACAAATGCTCACACAGCTCATGGAATCCAAGGCTTACTATACCAGCCTGATCGACACCAAAACGGAAGAAGTGTATCTGTTGGCAGCCGAAAAACCCATGTTAAGGGACGAAATTCAGCAGGAGATGAAGGATCTGGATCGGGAGTTTTTGGAACTACAGAACGACCTGCACGACAATACCGACAGCGAAGAAGTGATTGCCGCCATGATTCAGAATTACCGCTTAAAACTTCAAATACTCGAAGAAACCCTCATGCAACTACAAGTTCAGAAAAAAGAAAATAACATTCGCCATGAAAATAAAAGTGTTTCCATTTAACCTGATGGTGCTGCTGGCCGTAGTCGTTGTTCCACTCGTTGGAACAGGACAAACGGTAGAAAAGGAGCGAACTGTCAGCCGTTCGTTTGCCCTGAAAGAGTCAACCGAAATAGAGGTGTCGAATAAGTACGGCGATATTCACCTGATCCCGTGGGAAAAAGATTCTGTGCGGTTCGATATCCGCCTGCAGGTGAAATCCACCAAACAATCGAAGTTGGATAAGACATTCGATTTCATCGACTTTAATTTCAAAGCCAACGATTATTACATCGTCGCACAAACGGTTTTTGAACAGGGCGGTTCCTTTTGGTCGGAGGTGAACGACATTGCCAACAACCTGTTTTCGGCCGGAACTTCAACCTCCATCGATTATACCATCCACCTGCCTGCGAACGTACATATCAGCCTTCAGCATAAATACGGCAACATATATATGACCGACTTTACAGGAGATCTCAACATCGATTTATCCAACGGTAACCTGAAAGCCCACGACCTCAGCGGCGAGATATTGCTCAGGGTAAATTTCGGTGACCTGGATGTTCAGTCCGTAAAAAATGGGCAGATCGACCTGAGCTACGGCGAGTTACACCTGGATGAAGCAGGCGAAATCCAGGTCAGTGCGAGCTCGGCCAGTATTTATTCGGATCATATCAGCCAACTCAACCTGGATGCAAAACGATCGAAATTTTACCTGGGGAAAGTGAATAATATCAAAGGGACGACCTATTTCTCGATCCTCGAAGTGGATGACCTGAGGGAGTTGATCAGCCTGAATTCCCGTTACGGAAGCATGGATTTAAAAAATATCGGGCAAAAAGTGTCGATGGTTAACCTCACCACCTATGATACCGACCTTTCACTGACTTTGAATCCTGAAGACACCTATGGTTTGGATCTGTTGGTGGACGATAAAACCGAAGTGCTGTATTCTGCAAAAATCACCAATATTGATACGCCGGATAAACCTGTCGCGGATAAAAAAATTCAGGTAAAATACACCATTGGCGATAAAAAGCACAAAGCGATTCCTCTGAAATTGAGTTGTGAAGCAGGTCGTGTATCATTAAAAATGAAATAATAAAAAAAAATTGCAACGGGTAGGGATTTGACTTGTCTTTTGGATTTGGGATTTCTTGCCTGCCGATAGGCAGGAGGATTTAGGATTTAGGATTTTTGATTTGGAAAAAACCACCGAAAATGATTCGTAATGATTTGATTAAACTTTAAACTCACAAACACATGAAATGGATTAATATAATCACAATCTCAAGCCTGCTGGCAGTGTTTTCACTGGCTTCTTGTGGCAAAATGGGAAAGATAGAGGGCAATGGCCACGTGATTACCGAAACCAGGCAGAATGTCTCGTTTAACGAGGTCATCAACGAAGGAATCTTTGCTGTTACGGTAATTCCCGATACTGTTTACAAAATCACCATCGAGGCCGAATCGAATCTGATTCCTTACGTTCGGACCATCGTCAACGGAAATACGCTGGTCATCGACAGCCGCGAAAACCTCGATCCGATGGTTACCATCCAGGTAACTGTAAGAATGCCTGCCGTACAATCGGTACGCCTTTCGGGATCGGGATCGGTAACAGTGAACGACATGCCGGATTCGAACCTTACAGCCATACTGTCGGGTTCGGGAACCATGAATGGAACCTGCAACGGTGGCACTTTTAAGGCCGTATTAAGCGGGTCGGGAACCATCGACTTTTACGTCAACACCAACCGGGTGGAAACCACTTTGAGCGGATCGGGAGCCATCCGCCTGGGCGGAACAACAGCCTATGCCAATCACCTGATCAGTGGTTCCGGAAACATCGATTCCTATTCCATGTTCACCAACGAATGCGATTGTAAAATCAGTGGATCAGGAAATATGTACCTATGGGTAAGCGAGAGGCTGAATGCCACCATTTCGGGAAGCGGCTCGGTTTATTATCATGGATCTCCTGTGGTAAATACCAGCATAACAGGCTCAGGAACAGTGACTGGAAATTAATAAACCAAAAACAATGATTAAATCAGGACTTATATCAATTATTCTGCTCTTTTTCATCTCGCCGCTTATGTCGCAGGGGTTTGAACGACAGATTGGAGTAAGATCAGGTTATACTTCAGGAATTTCGGGGAAGGTTATCAAAGACGACAAAGTGGCCATAGCTGGTATGTTTGGATTCCGTCAGGGAGGCATGCAACTGGTGGTATTGCTCGAATCCTATCATCCACTCATCCCCTCACGGGCCCAGGAATGGCGTATTTATTTTGGTGGCGGAGGCCACGTGGGCTGGGTAAACGGATACAACCGTGTCAGGCGATGGAGTAATTCCTCAGGTTACTATTGGGAAGAACGACGCGTGGCCGGGCCGGTATTCGGACTGGATGCCGTATTTGGTACCGAATACAATTTTGTAAGGGTACCACTGGCGCTCTTTGCGGAGTTTAAGCCCTTTGTCGAGCTTCAATCCTTTAAAAGCATAAAAGTTAATTTTTATGATTTCGGTGTCGGAATCAGATACAAATTCGGAAACAATTAATAACATTAAAATGAAAAAAGTATTCACATTACTGATGATTATGTGCGTGGTCGGGATGATTCAGGCACAGGATAATGACCAAATGAAAACCTTATTCTCACGTACCAACAAGAGCGGACATATCAGCCATGGCGGCTACGGTGCCTTTTCGGTGGGATATACCCAAATCGACAAACAGGATGCGATCCTGGTAGGCGGACAGTTTGCATGGATTGCCAACCACAGTTTTGCGCTTGGATTGGCCGGCCACGGGTTTTTTAATAACCTGGATAAAAATTATAACTACGATGATCCGGGTTCTTATTCACTGGCTGGTGGATATGGCGGGTTGTTGTTAGAGCCCATTATCATGCCCAAATCTCCGGTACATATCTCTTTCCCGGTTTTGTTGGGCGTTGGTGGGGTGGCAGCCACACACCGCGATAAATGGGACAATTATCAAAACAACAACAACTACTATTACGACAATGATGTATTCCTTGTTTTTGAACCGGGAATCGATATTGAATTCAATATTGTAAAGTTTTTCCGGGTAGCGCTGGGAGGTTCATACCGGTTGACCAACGGTGTTGATTTACGTTATAAATACATCGATGACAACAACATAGAACAGCAAAAAATCATTGCAAAGGATGCCCTCGATTCCTTTAACTTAAACCTGTCGCTGAAGTTTGGCTGGTTTTAACGCAATAAATCCTGACAGGTTTAAATAAAACTGTCAGGATTTTGATCTTTCTAAAATCCCCGTTAGTTTTATTCTGGCGGGGATTTTAATTTGAGATTACTCCCCTCTTTTATATACGATCGCAATTACCGTTACATCATCACCACCCATGTTGATGGTCATTCCGTAAGGTTTATCGGCTTTTAATTCGATTTGAGCTTTTCCTGCTTTTCCGGTAAGCTGTTGCCAGATGGTTACCGCCTGATGAACACCGGTAGCTCCTGTGGGATGTCCCCATCCGATGAGTCCACCGGTGGTGTTGGTTGGAAGTTCTCCGTTATGCGATGTCTTACCCGAGGCCACATAATCGCACCCTTCGCCGGGTTTGGCCAGTCCCAAAGCCTCTATCACCAGAATTCCTGCAATGGAGAAACAATCATGCACTTCCAGTGTTCCCAATTGATCGACTGTGATGCCTGCACTTTCCAGCGCCTGATGGCTTGCTTTTTTGATGGTCTCGAGCACGGTTAATTCGGCAGGATCGTTGGTGATGTTGCGAATCACCTGTGCCCATCCAACTACCTCGGCGGCATCTTTTTTGTCGACCCCTATTTTTTCAAGACCTTCTTCGGAGCAAATCGCGATGGCTGAAGCTCCATCCGAAACCTTGGAACAGTCGAGTATGGTGAGGTGATCAACAAAACTTCTGCCATTTGGTTTCAGGGAATAGGCCTGAGCATAAGGATCTTTAACGAGGTTTTGGAATTCCTGCGCGTTTTGGTCGAGGCGCGCATTTTCGATGGCATTGGCATACCAACGGGCCATTCCTTTACGGGCGCGGTCGTAACCGTATTTTTCGTAATAAGCTCCGGCGCGGTCGCTGAACTGTCCGGGAAAAAAATAGGCATGGCCTTCTTTCCGTCGTTGATACCAGCCTGCCCCTGCCAGGATATCAGCTCCATAGACGGCTTTAACCGTGTTTTGGACTTCTACACCCAGAGCGAGCACTACGTCAGCGGTTTCGGCAAGCACGGTTTTTATGCCGTTCATCAGAGCGAGGCCACCTGAACCACAGGCACCTTCAACACTGGTGGCAGGCTTCCATTGCAGACCTTCGTCGATGTACGGGATAAATCCCGGCAGGTTGGCCTGTTTGTTGAAACGGGCAGCCATAAAGTTTCCGATGACTGATTCATCCACATGTTCGGGACCTCCGATCTGGTCGAGGACGCCTTTGCCGGCTTCTTTAATGTAATGTTCCAAACCCGGACGGGGTTTCTTGGGGTTGAATTCTTTTCTTCCGGTTCCCAGTGAAGTGGTGTTGTATCCGGCAGTCATGTATATTTTTTTTCTTAATTTTTTCATTTTATCCTCAAATTTTAATGTGCTTCAAAGCGAATGCATCCTTTTGACGGAGCGATCCTGTCAATCAAAAAAATCATTTATGGGTCCGTAGGCATGATAAAAACCTGTGAGCATCACCGTATTCACATCGTTGTGGGTATGGGCTACCTCATCTTTTACCAGTTTCAATCCTATTTCTTTTGAACGCAGCCCATAGTCGATGGCAATGGCGGCACCCAGGGCATCCAGGTTTTTCATATCGTTGAAGAAAGCCGTTAGTTTAGCCTCCTTGTCTTGCGCGCGCATTATGTCTTTCCAGGCCACTTTGTTTTCGGGCAATTCACCAAGCATCTCGTCACAATCTTCTTTAAATTCTTCCAGTCCAACATATTCCTGTTTGTGGATATCCCACACGGCAGTGATGAGACCGCTTTTGTACTTAAAAAACCCGTCTTTTTGAGCGCCGTTGGAGAGTTGGCCTCCCATTACGCCTTGCAGCATCAGTTTATCGAGTAAATCGCTGTGCAGGTTTTCATCCCCTACAAACGGATTCATCACGTTCAGGATAAACTTGACCACGTCGATTCCCACGTAATCGATTAGCTGAAAAATCCCCATGGGACGCACCAGGTAGTCTTGCGTTACCTTATTCACCATGTAAATGGCTTTATACAGCGAAAATTCATTCTCGGCGGCCAGTTCTTCGGCTTCTTTGATGCCATGAAGCGCATCGCGCATGAAGTGGCCATTTCCGATAAATCCGGCAATGTCGTTGGAAAGCACCACCACTTTGCGTAAGTTTTTAGCATATTGATGTGCAAAATCAACCACTTCCTGGGTGGTGTTGCTGGTCAGGATAAGCTCCACCAAACGTTGGATGGCCGGAGGATTGTAGAAGTGAAATCCCAGTATCCGGCCTTTTATTCCTGCTTCCTTTTCCACCAGGTTGATGGGCACCGAAGAGGTATTGGTAAAATACCAGGGCTGGTTGGGGTTGTTTTTGTCGATCGCAGACAAGAGTTTTACCTTCAGGTCTTTGTTTTCGCTAACGGCTTCAAAAATCAGGTTCGACTGATAGGCAGCTTCGATGCCGGTAACGGGTCGGACAATGTTCATTACATCGAAGATATATTCATCGATGATATCGTAATTTTCGATCAGGTCGTCACGGTCGGCATAGAGCTGACGCAGGAGTACCGTTTTCTTTTCTGCTGCTTTGCGCACCTGATCGCGTAAATATTTCATCAAGCCGGACAAACCGGCTGGTGACACGTCGATTGCATTTAACACAAAGGATTTGTCTTTGTTTTCAGGTTTCAGGCTGAGGTCGGCCATTTCGAGGGCGGTCAGCAGCAGGATACCACTTCCCATTTTGCCGGCAGCACCCAATACCGAAACATGTTGTAGTCTTTCGTCGTAAGTCATGTTATCTTATATTATTATTCGGTGTTTATTAATCGATTCATTTATTCTCTGTTCCATTCGGGTTTTCTTTTTTCCAGGAAGGCAGTCATGCCCTCTTTTCCCTGGCGGCCTTCGCCGAAGAGGGTTCCGAATTCAACTGCTTCGAGGTTTTCTCCTTCTGCAAAAGTAAGTTCCATGCCGTGCCTGACTACTTTTTTAACTTTTTTTACCGCTTGCGGACCTTTTGAAACGATGTTGCGTACTATTTTCAAAACTTCTTCCAGAAAGTTTTCTGGTTCCAATACCTTTTGTACCAGTCCGATGCGAAGTGCTTCTGCGGCATCAATCATCTCGGCTGACATCAGCAGATACAAGGCGTTGCCCATTCCCGTAAGGCGCGACAGCCGCTGTGTAGCTGCATAACCCGGAATCAATCCCAGGTTGACTTCCGGCTGGCCGAATTTGGCTTTGACGCTGGCGATGCGGAAATCGCAACCCATGGCCAGTTCCAGACCACCGCCCAAAGCGAAACCATTGATGGCCGCCACCACCGGGATTTCCATTCGGCCAAAGCTGCTAAAAGTATTCTGTCCCAGACGCGAAAAGGCTTCGCCTTCGTCCTGGTTTTTGTTCACCATTTCAGCGATATCGGCTCCGGCTACAAATGCTTTTCCTTCGCCGGTGATGATCATGGCATGAATGGATTTATTCAGTCCGATTTCCTGGACCTGCATGTCCATTTCCTGGAAGAATCGGGTGTTGAGGGCATTCATGGCCTGTGGCCTGCTGATGGTAACGATGGCGATGCCATCGATAATTTCAGTCTTAAGTATTTCGTACTGCATGGAGGTAGTTTTAAAAATCCAAAAGTAGCAAAAATTGCTCATATTTTAAAATGTTCGGATCTCGATGCAATCGATTTAGAATTCACTGTTGGTCCTGATTTGACCCGCCGGGTTGGAAACAACCCGGCGGGTCGGGGTTTGTTTTTTCGATGGAATAAATTCCATCGTTACAATGTCGGTCGTGCCTATCCCGATGGCCATCGGGACTTTGAAATGGGATTTTTCAATCGAGAAAGCTATCGGATCAGGTACATAAATGAATTGAAAAATTATCTTATACTGATTTGCAACAAACCTGACAAATTATTAAGCCCGGTCAATCTTTGTCTATATTTGTTTTGCGAAATGGCTTAATTTTTTTTATTTCAAGCTTATGGGGTGGAAAATTTCATATGATAACAGCGCTTTATCTAAGTTATGGAAAAACAAGGATAAAGAGGAAAAATCCATGGATCAGGTGATCAACTGCCAAAACTGTGAAACAGAGTTCAAAGGCCACTATTGTCCGCACTGTGGTCAGGCCGTCAGAGAATTCGACCGGCCTTTCAGCGTCCTGATCTACGATTTCATGGGTACGATCTTTGCCTTCGATGCCCGTTTTTTCAGGACCTTTAAAACGGTACTCTTTATTCCCGGCAGGTTTTCAACAGATTATATGAATGGAAAACGGGCCAGGTACATGAAACCTTTTCAGTTTTATGTTTTTGTGAGCTTTGTGTTTTTCCTGCTGCTGAGCATTCAGACCAATCGCTTGATTGAGCGAAATCTAAACCTGGCGGAAGGCCTTACTTCTGACAGTCTGACAATAGATAGTCTTGAGGATACGGGCGAACAATCCTTACTTCAGATGAACTGGAACATTGACAGCCTTGCGCAGGATAGCCTGAGGGTACTGAGCAAGGGATCAAAAAGAGAAAGAACCATTATTACTTTATCGAAAGCCAAAACCTATCTTGAAAAGATACAGGCCAAAGGAGGACATACCGAAGGTGAGGAGCGAATATTACAAAACGCCTTAAAGATGCTAAATTACCCTGATGCCTTTATCTCCAAGCTTTACAAGTACTTATCCTGGTCGTTCTTTTTGGTGATGCCGATTTTTGCCTTTTGGTTGTGGCTATTTTTCCGAAAAAAGAGAAAATACTATTCGGCACATTTTATCTATTCGCTGATCCTGCATGCTACCATTTTTTTGGTTTTTACCCTGATCCTTGTCATTAAAATGATTTTTCCCGACAAATCAGTCAACTGGGAGAACTACCTGTACTGGCTGATCCCCATGTATGTGTGGCTGGGAATGAAAAAATACTATGGCCGTTCTGTCCTCAGGACTACATTCAACTTTCTGTTTCTGGGAGGGGTTTATACCTTTTCGATGTTTGTTACGGTCATCATGGTATTTTTGGTGTCTTTGTATTTTTAGTGGAATTTGTACTTTAGTAAGGGATTGTATATTGAAATCGCATCAGGAAATTCCAGGATTAGAAAAAAGCTCCTTATCGCACCTTAAATTAACCCGCCGTGTTGAAAAAAACCCGGCGGGTCAGGGTCCTCTACCCCAATCCCATACCCATGCTCACCAGTTCGGCAATGTCATAGTTCTTCACTGACTCTTCCTTGTTTTTGTACTTGATGCCATCGGTCATCATGGTCATGCAGAACGGGCAGGCGGTGGCAATAATGTCGCAACCTGTGGCCAGTGCTTCTTCGGTACGTTCGATAAAGACTTCTTTGGTGCCTTTTTCTGCTTCTTTAAACATCTGTCCGCCACCGGCACCGCAGCACAAGCCAAAGCTTTTATTCCGTTTCATTTCAGTTTTAGTGGATGGAATGGCATTGAGTACCGAACGGGGAGCTTCGTATTCACCGTTGGCACGACCAAGATAACAGGGATCGTGGTAAGTAATTTTTTTATTGGCCAGATCACCCTGAATGGGATTGATTCTGCCCGAATCGATCATCTGCTGCAGGAACTGAGAGTGATGGGTTACCTCATAATGTCCGCCCAGGTCGCCATATTCATTTTTCAGGGTGTTGAAATCGTGGGGATCGCAGGTGAGTATTTTTTTCACTTCATAGCCATTCAGCACTTCGATGTTGGTGAGGGCCTGCATCTGAAAAAGCATCTCGTTTCCGGTACGACGGGCCACATCGCCACTGTCGGATTCTTCAACGCCCAGCACAGCGTAGTCCACTTTCAGGTGATTGAGGATGCCTACAAAAGCGCGCATCACTTTCTTATAGCGGTCGTCGAAGGCGCCGGCTGAACTCACCCAAAAAAGGAATTCCGGTTTTTCTGTTTTGTCTGCTATCAGCGGGACTTCCAGGCCTTCGGCCCAGTTCATGCGGTCTTCCGGCGAAAACTGCCAGGGAGCACCGTTGTTTTCGATGTTGGCAAACATGCTGTTCAGCCCGGAGGGTGCTTTCGATTCTTCCATCACCAGATAGCGGCGCATATCGAGGATGATAGCCGGCTGATTGATATTCACAGGACATTCCTGGGCACAGGCATTGCACATGGTACAGGCCCAAAGTTCTTCTTCGGTAATAAAGTTGGTGAGGAGCGACCGTCCATCGTCGAAACCAACACCTTCCCTGAGCATACCCGGGCCTTTTTCTTTCATGCGTGCACGGGTGTCCATCATGATTTTGCGTGGTGAAAGCAATTTGCCGGTGATGTTGGCCGGACATACCGCAGTACATCGTCCACACTCGGTACATGACAAAGAGTTGAGGTAGTTGATCCAGTTGAGGTCCTGCACATCTTTAACGCCAAATCGTTCGGGTTCACCTTCGTCTCCGGAAGCCTCGTTAACAACCGCGTTAGGATCCAGCATCAACTTCACCTCTTTGGTGATGCTATCCATGTTTTCGATATAACCCAGTGGTTTTATCTTGCTGACAAACACATTGGGAACAGACATAAACACATGGAAGTGTTTGGAATAAGGCAATATGTTGGCAAAAATGAAAATCAGGACAATGTGGGCCCACCAGTTTATTTGATACCACAATAAGGATTGTTCGGGTGTAACATTCTTAAGAAATCCGGCCAGCCATTGGCTTATGGGATAAGCACCCATGATTTCCCCTCCAACACTTTTAGTCCAGTGAAAATAAAAGGTGTTCATTCCAAGTAAGCTGACCATCAGCACCAGGATAATGGCCAAGGCCAGGTTGGCATCCGCTTTTGAAACGGGTTTCATCTCAGGACCATAAAACCGTTTGACGTGCATAAACAGCCTGCGGAACAGGAAAGCGAGGATGGCCAGCGTGATGACCAATCCAAACAGATCGCCCGAAGCCATAAAAAACCTGTAAACAGGTCCCAGGGAGAAAAAGATTTTTTCAGTGCCAAACAGGCCATCGATCACCATTTCGGCGCTGCCAAACAAAATCACGATAAAGCCCCACCAAACCAGGGCATGCATGAGACCAACTAACGGACGCCGCAAAATTTTCTCCTGAAAAAGAGCCACTTTAATGGTGATCCAGAGTCGTTGACCGATGTTTCCCAGTGGGTGTTTTTTGGTAAATTTAAAGTACCTGAAATACCGCCTCATCGAGTAGGCAAACACGACCAGGGTAATCAGTAATACGATTAGAAAAATCAGTTGCCTTATCATCATTATGTCAAGTTAATTAATTAAATGTGTTGTGTTAACCATTTAAGGCACTTCGTGTGCGAATAATTCATTCTCCCATAATCTGTTAATCTTTATCATCGCTATCGGATTCCGGATCAACGGGTAGTCCCACATGTCCCGATTCATCGGTATAGCCATATAAACGGTCGAATTTAATTTTGTATTTTTCCTTTATAAAGTTACGTTTTACTTTGAGAGTAGGCGAGAGCTCACCCGATTCAGGAGTCCAGTCGGAACAGGTAAGTTCAAACTTTTTTATCTGTTGGTGATTTCCCAGACTCAAATTAATTTTATCTACTTCTTGCTGAAAGCGCGCGATTACTTTAGGTTTCTGAATCAGGTCCTTGTTGTCGCGGAATTTGATGCCATATCTGTTGCACCAGGCATGGAGAAAATGAAATGTCGGGCAAATAATGGCTGCAGCGTATTTTTCGTTTTCACCCACCACCATAATCTGTTCGATAAAGGATGATTCTTTAAAACGATTTTCCACAACTTGTGGCGCCACATATTTTCCGGTACTTAGTTTGAAGATCTCTTTTTTCCGGTCGGTAATTTTCAGAATGTTGTGGTCGAGCAACACACCTATATCGCCCGTGTGGAACCATCCATCCTTATCGATTACCTCATCCGTCATGGCCTTGTCTTTGTAATAACCCAGCATCAGGTTGGGACCTTTCATCAGGATTTCGCCATCTTCGGCAATTTTCACTTGCACATTGTCAATCACCGGTCCTACCGTCCCGAATTGCATAAAAGGGTAATTTTTTTGGTTGACTGAAATTACCGGAGATGTTTCGGTGAGGCCATATCCTTCCATGATGGGTATGCCGGCGCAGTTAAATACCCGTGCCAGACGTTCCTGCAAAGCAGCGCCTCCCGAAATAACAACCTGAAGGTTGCCACCCAGGGCCGCGCGCCATTTGCTGTAAATGAGTTTATCGGCTATAGAACGTTGAAGTTCGTATGCCCAACCATTTGCTTTGTTCAGTTCATATTTCAGGCCCAGATCCACCGCCCAAAAGAACAAGGCCCTTTTAACGCCGGTCAACTCTTTTCCTTTCAGGATCAGCTTGTCGTACAATTTTTCTATCACGCGGGGGACGGCGGTAAATCCTTGCGGATTTATTTCACGCAGGTTGTCGCCAATGGTGTCGATGCTTTCGGCATAATAAACCGATGCCCCTTTGTTTTGTACCAGATAATTCACCATCCGTTCGAGCACATGACAAAGAGGTAGAAAACTCAAAAACCTGGCAGTATCGTTTACGGGCAAAATGTTGGTGGTGCCATGTACGTTGGTGATAAAGTTCCGGTGGCTCAACATCACGCCTTTGCTTCTTCCGGTGGTGCCGGAAGTATAAATAATCGACATCAGGTCGTCCTGATCGATTGATTTTTTAATCTCTTCCAGTTTGTCAGGAACCTGATTTCCTGCACCCAGCTTTAACAATTCCTCCCAGTTTGAAGCTCCGGCTACCTGATCGATGGTGTAAAAATGCTTAATGGCGGCCACCTTTTTTACCAACGGTTTGAGGTTTTCGTAAAACACTTTTGAGGAGACAATCACCATTTTTGCGTCGGAATGGGTGAGAATATGCAGGTATTCTTCATCTCCAATATTGGGATAAACAGGTACATGCACTACGCCAATCTGGCTCATGCCCATGTCCAGAAAATTCCATTCGGGTCGGTTGTTGCTGATGGTGATGATCTTATCACCTTTGGTAAAGCCGGAAGCCATCAAACCAAAACTCACCTGGTCGGACAGGTTCTTGTATTCAACCGTTGAGAATTTTTCCCATTTTCCATTTCTTTTGATGGCCAGCGCATCTTCTTTGGGGTATTTTTCAACCAGCTGTGCCAGGATGTCAAATGTTCTAAGTACATTCATGTGCGTAGGGATTTAGTTAATTATTGTTGATTTTTTGGTTTAAATGTCCAGGTGAACCAAAACCGGGCTACCACCTCTCCGTCGGCATCCAGTCCTTCTGTAAAAACTTCACAGGTAAGGCCTTCGTTTTCGGCAATGCTTTGCGCTATGGTTTTCTCCAGCAATTCACCCTGAAAGCATGTAAAGATAATACGTGATTTGGCTTTTTTTACAAACTCGGCTTTTACACCCAGTACCAGCATCGAAACGGGAACGGGGTTTTTCTCCACATGGGCCATGGCGAGAATTCCTGTCGACAGTTCGGCGGCCATGCTGAGGGCGGCAAAATAGATGGATCGAAAGGGGTTTTTGTTCAGGTAGTTGTAAGGCAACGAAACCGAAGCCTTTTGCATGCTCATCTCATCCACCCTGAGCCCGGCGAAAAAAGCCAGTGGTAGTTTCCAAAGCATATATAGCCTCATCTTGCAATGACTGTTGGCTAAAGCTTCGGTTTTATTTCTTTGGTTCATGGTGTGAGCCTATTTATTTACCGGGGCACAGAATCCCATGCCCCGGTTTTAGTAAAGAACAAAGCTATGTTAATTTTTAATAAGAATAGCGATTGTCTTCAATCATGCGGTCGGCAATGCGGCGCCGGGCAGCAATGGAGTTTACATTGGCTGATTTGGTAAAGCGTTTCATCCCCATGAGCATGGCTTGCTGCTCATCACCGGCTGCAAAAGCATTCACGGCATCCACCCCTGATTTGTTGATTTTTCCGGCCGCATCGTAAAAGAATACATCCGTCATGTCTTTGTACAGGGCCAGTTTTTCTTCGGTGAGTTTCGTGCTGAGTTTTTCAGTACGCAATAAACACGATTCGGCAGCATAGGTGGTAATAATCATATCGGCCAATGCCATTAAAATTTCCTGTTCATCGGCAAATTTGTCCATGTATTTCTGAATGGCAGCACCTGCCACCATGAGGATGGATTTTTTGAAGTTCACCATCATTTTCTTCTTTGCGTCAAAGTAATCTGTTGAAACCGAACCAAAATCAGGAATTCCCATGAGCTCTCCTCCAACCGCTTTTGCCGGGGTCATCAGGTCTATTTCGCCTTTCATGGCACGTTTTAGCAATTCGCCCACGATCACCATGCGGTTGATTTCGTTGGTTCCTTCAAAAATACGGTTGATACGCGAATCGCGGTAAGCGCGTTCCACCAGGGTTTCGGACGAATAGCCCATGCCTCCGTAAATCTGCACGGCTTCATCTACTACGTAATCCAACACTTCCGAACCAAATACCTTGGCAATGCTGGCCTCGATGGCATATTGGCGGATGCCTTCCAGGGTGGCCTTGCCCTTATCGAGACCTTGTTTAATAAACGATTGGATGGCATCGTCGATGTTTTGGCTGGCACGATAGGTAAGCGATTCGGAAGCAAACGTAAGGATGGCCATTTCCCCCAATTTCCACTTGATGGCACCAAAGGAGGAGATGAGTGTTCCAAATTGCTTGCGTTCGTTGGCATAATGAAGCGCCTCATCTATGGTGGCTTTGCATGCCCCAACGGTTGCTCCTGAGAGTTTAATACGTCCGAGGTTCAGGATATTCAGCGCGATTTTAAAACCTCCATCGCGTTCACCCAGTAAGTTTTCGGCAGGAATGATTGCATTGTCAAAATAGATCTGAACGGTGGACGACCCTTTGATGCCCATTTTTTCTTCATCGGCTCCAATGGTAATTCCCGGTGCGTTGGTTTCTACAATAAAAGCACTCAGGTTTTTGTCGTCACCGATTTTGGCAAAAACGATCAACAGGTCAGCCACGCCTCCATTGGTGATCCAGATTTTTACCCCGTTCAGTGAGTAAGTGGTCCCATCCTGGCTTAAAGTGGCTTTGGTTTTTCCTGAGTTCGGATCCGATCCGGCCTCTGCCTCGGTCAGGCAGTAAGCACCCAGAAATTCGCCAGAGGCCAACTTGGGCAAATATTTCTGTTTTTGTTCTTCGGTTCCGTAATACAAAATGGGAAGGGTTCCAATGCCGGTATGTGCCGAATAGGCTACCGCGAAGCTGAATCCTTTGCCCATTTCCTCGACGGTGAGCATGGAAGTAACAAATTTTTGCCCAAATCCATCGTACTCTTCCGGGACAGAAATACCCAGCAGACCAAGTTCTCCGGCATCCTTGAGTAATTTTGTGAGCAATTCACGGTCGTGTTTTTCCAGCTGTTCTACCTGCGGGTGTACCTGCGTTTCTGTAAAGTCCTTGCAGCTTTGCGCTATCATGCGCTGTTCTTCGTTAAATTCTTCAGGAATGAACACATCCTCGGCCAGTGTTTCCTTAATCAGGAATTCTCCTCCTTTTAGTGATTTATTTTCTGACATGTGATTATTTTTTTAAGTTGTTTCTATTAATTAACTTGGGTTAAAGCATTTCAAATATCCCTGCACCACCCTGACCGGTTCCGATACACATGGTTACCAGGCCATATTTCCCCCCGGTGCGTTTGAGCTCGTGTATCAGCTGAACGGTGAGTTTGGAACCCGTTGCGCCAAGCGGATGACCCAATGCAATAGCGCCACCGTTGACGTTTACTTTGCTTTCATCCAGTCCCAGCTCTTTAATTACCGCGATGGATTGTGAGGCAAAGGCTTCGTTGAGTTCGATGCCATCAATCTGATTGAGATTCATCCCGGCATGTTTCAGCACTTTTGGGATGGCGGCAATGGGCCCGATGCCCATCTTGTAAGGTTCCACACCTGCCACCTGATAATCCACGAGTCGCGCGATGGGGGTCAGGTTGAATTCTTTGAGGATTTTTTCGGAGACTACCAATACGAAAGCGGCACCATCGGACATCTGCGAGGAGTTTCCGGCAGTAGAGAATCCATTGGCCGCGAAGGCCGGACGTAGTTTTGACAGGGCTTCCAGGGTTGTTCCCCGGCGGGGGCCTTCATCGGTGTCGAACATCTTTTCTTTGGTGATGAGTTTATCGTTTACCACCAGGTTTTCTTTGATGGTGAATGGTACGATCTCTTGTTTAAACTTGCCCGCATCAATGGCAGCCAGTGCTTTTTCAACTGATTTCACCGAAAATCGATCCTGCTCTTCACGGGATACGTTGTACTCTTTGGCCACCATTTCGCTGGTAAGTCCCATGTTTAAATACCACTTGGGATGGTTTTTGGCCACGTCAGGATTAGGCACTTGTCTCCATCCTCCAATTGAGATCATCGACATGCTTTCGGCTCCTCCGGCCACGATAATATCGGCCAGGCCGGCAGTGATTTTGGCTGAAGCGATGGCGATAGATTCGAGTCCTGACGCGCAATACCTGTTAATGGTGGAACCGGGAACTTCCACGGTGTCCATCGACATGAGCGAGAGCATGCGCCCCATGTTGAAGCCTGATTCCGCTTCCGGGAAAGCATTCCCCACCACTACATCATCGATGCGGGTATGTGGGATTTGTGGGAAATCGGCAAGTAAATGCCGGATGACTGTTGCGGCGATGTCGTCGGGTCTGGTAAAACGAAAACTACCCCTGGGGGCTTTTCCAATGGGTGACCGATATCCGCCTACTATATATGCATTCATGATTTTACGTTTTTCTGGTTCGTGATAGGATTAGTTTCTCAAAATTTTACCGGAGGCGATCAGACTCTGGATGCGCTCCAGTGTTTTGCGCTGGGTGCAGAGTTCCATGAAGGCCTTGCGCTCCAGGTTCAGTAGGTATTGTTCTGAGACTTCAGTCAGGGCTTCCGACACTTCGCCACCGGCCATGACCATGCCTAGTTTTTCGGCGATGAGTTTGTCGTGTTCACTCATGTAATTGGCCGTCGCAAAACCGTCCGCTCCTACATAGACCATTCCGAGGGCTTCTTTACCAAGCACTTTGATATCCGTACGTGGCACAGGCCGGGTATAGCCTTTTTCTACCAGATTCAAGGCAGCTTTTTTGGCGTAAGCCAGTTGGTGAGCCCGGCTCACAATTACTTCATCAATGCCCGGACGCAAATACCCCAGGTCAAAGGCCTCGTACGCGGAAGTGGAAACTTTCGCCTGGCCAATGCTCAGGTAGCGGTTCAGGAATGCATTGGTGCGGATATCGCCTTCCTTAAATTCATCCGAAAGACGCAGGGCAAACTCTTTGGTTCCTCCTCCTCCCGGGATCAGGCCAACACCAAATTCTACCAATCCCATGTAGGTTTCGGCATGAGCCACCACTTTGTCGCTGTGCATACACAACTCGCAACCACCGCCCAGCGCCATGCCATGGGGAGCCGCAATCACCGGAATACTTGAGTATCGCATCCGCATGGTGGTTTTCTGAAACCATTGCACGGCCATATCCAGCTCTTCAAATTCCTGCTCGATGGCCAGCATATAAATCATGCCTACGTTGGCTCCGGCCGAAAAATGTTCGCCTTCGTTGGATACAACCAGGGCCTTGTAATCGGCTTCGGCCATGTCGATGGCTTTGTTGAGTCCTTCGAGCACTCCCTGGCCGATGGTGTTCATCTTGGTATGAAATTCGATGTTCAGCACCCCGTCGCCCAGATCGAAGATGGTGGTATCGGTATTTTCCCAGAGTACGTGCGAGGTACGCAGCACTTCAAGCGAGAGCAACGCTTCCTGACCGGGAATTCCCAGATAGGATTTGGAGGGTATATCGTAATAATATTTTTTACCTTCCTTTACGGTGTAGAAGCTGGTGATTCCTGCCTCCAGCATATCGTAAATCCATGGTGCCGGTTTTTTGCCTGCTTCTTCCATGGTCTTTACAGTGTCGGCAACGCCTACGGCATCCCAGGTCTGGAAAGGCCCGAGTTTCCAGCCAAAACCTGCATTCATGGCATCATCTACCTTGTACAAGTCGCCGGTGATTTCAGGAATTCGGTTGGAGACAAACTGGAACAAACTGTAAAAAGAACTACGGTAAAATTCACCTGCTTTTCCTTTGTCCGACATGAGGATGGGCATCCGCTGGCGAAGATCATCGATGCCTTTGGTTTTTTCGAATACGGAGAATTTGGGACGTGGCGCCTCCACATAATCCAGGGTGGAAAAATCCAGATTGAGGAATTTTTTCTCACCCCCTTCGTCAACTTTTTTAAAGAACCCCTGCTGTGTTTTTGAACCCAGCCATTTGTTGTCAAGCATTTTTTGCAGATAGGCTGGAATTTTAAAAGCATCGTTTGATTCATCGAGGGTTGTTTCGCGGATGTTGTTGGCCACATGGACGAGCGTGTCGAGTCCCACGATATCCGCTGTGCGGAAGGTAGCTGATTTAGCACGACCTATCACAGGACCTGTGAGTTTGTCAATTTCAGGGATGGTAAGCCCTATTTTTTCAACGTTATTAAATAATTCCATGATGGAAAAGGTTCCAACCCGGTTGGCAATAAAGGCAGGAGTATCTTTTGCCAGCACAGGGGTTTTGCCCAGATATCGGCTGGCATAATCTGCCAGAAAGTCGAGCACTTCTGGCAACGTTTTACTGGTAGGAATGATTTCGAACAGTTGAAGATAGCGTGGCGGGTTGAAGAAGTGCGTCCCGCAGAAATGTTGTTGAAAGTCTTCGCTGCGGCCTTCTATCATTTTTTCTACGGAGATACCGGAAGTGTTGGAAGTGATGAGGGATCCCGGCTTACGGAATTTCTCCACCTTTTCGAATACCTGTTGCTTGATGTCGAGGCGTTCAATCACCACCTCTATCACCCAATCGCAGTCCTTTATTTTATTTAGATCATCATCAAAATTGCCCGTGAGGATGCGTCGGGCAAAGGACTGTTTGTAAATTGGAGAGGGCTTCGACTTGAGCGCCGCCGTCAGCGAATCGTTCACCATCCGGTTTCTGACTACTTTGTCGTTCAGGGTCAGACCTTTGCTTTTTTCTGCTTCATCGAGCTCGCGTGGGACGATGTCGAGCAGCAATACATCGAGGCCGATGTT
The DNA here is from genome assembly GCA_001769215.1 of Bacteroidetes bacterium GWF2_41_31. Classification (GTDB taxonomy): domain Bacteria; phylum Bacteroidota; class Bacteroidia; order Bacteroidales; family F082; genus UBA6244. The sequence continues at coordinate 30,107 of MEOL01000051.1, read as the reverse complement.
GGCAAAATGACAGGCGATTCCCGACCCCATCACTCCTGAGCCGAGCACCGCGACTTTGTTAATTCTACGTATCATATATGGTTAGGTTTAAAAAGTTAGTCTTCATCGCAATTGTTTCCTGTGAGGTGAGCCAGGTCGTTGCAAACTTGCTGACGGATTACCTCATTTACACGCATGAAAGTCGCCATCTCGGCCTGATCGATTTTTTCAAAGAGTTTGTTGTTGAAATCAAGGACCACCTTTCTCACTTTCGCCCTTAGTTCCACCCCTCTGGGAGTTAAAAACACCTTGGCTACCCGGCGGTCGTTTTCGTCGGATTGACGGTAAATCAGGCCATCATCTTCCATGTTCTTAAGTAACCGGCTAAGGCTCGAAGTACTCATGCCCATCATGGGAGCAATTTTGGTTGCCGGCACCCCTTCTCTGCCAACGTTCACCAGTACATAACCGATGCCTTGTGTTATTCCATTTTCGGCAGCGAGCAGGTTGTACATCCTGCGAATGGCGAAGAGTGTGCTCCTTAAGTGAAAATCAACTGTTTCCTGAATATTCATCTATCTATTTGTTGTGCGTGCATTGCAAATATAATACATTAATTATGCGTGCACAACAGTTGTGTGAAATTTTAACAAATATTTTCACAAGGGGGAGGATGGAACGTACCTGATCGATAGGCACGAATGATGCATGTTAAACTAACTAACTAATGATCGCTGCAAATACAAATCGGACTTATGGGATGGAACACGGATGACGCGGATTAAACGGATAAAACACGGATTTAATCTTTATTGATCCGTCTCATCCGTGTTCAAAAACAAAGCGGCTATCGGCAGACAAATGCATCTACGCTTTTCTATCATTATGTTTTTTATCTTTGTATTATGTCAGAAAGTAAGCAAATAAGGGATCAAAATGCGGTACATTTGTTACCCTTCCGGGTGGCAGATTGGGGCCGTAACGAAATGATTGAAAGCAGAATAGAACCCATTCACCAAAATCATGTCAGGGCTGGAATAGTTGAATATGAATATCTATACTTAAGTGCCAGGAATTTTTCAGAACTTGATGATATTATAGAAATAGATGTGTTGTAAACCAGGGAATAGATACAACAGCGTTGTTGCACTTGTCAGTCGGAGGCATGAAACTATGCTGAAGGGGGCTTTGCAATTGTCTGATTTAAAAAACAAACAATTGGAAATCTATTACTATGGCGAATGTGGCTTGACAGAATTTGTAATTAACCGCTTTGCCAAAGAAGGTAAGTATTGGAAAAACACCGGCCAATACACAACCGACTTCCTTTATCTGCAAGACAGCAAGAACAGGGTATCCAACATCACCAAATTGAACAAAAAGATTAACAACTTTTTTAATGATTAAGATATGTCTGATATACAGTCAAACTCAGAAATACTTATGTATCAAACCGAAGACGGGATTACCAAGATTGAGGCCCGTTTGGAAAATGAAACGGTTTGGCTTACACAAGCTCAATTGGCCGAATTATTTCAAAAAAGCAGGGTTACAATCACTGAACATATCGGTAACATATTTAAAGAAGGTGAATTATCCGAAAATTCAGTATGTCGGAAATTCCGACTAACTGCCGCTGATGGTAAGGAATATGATACCACACTTTACAACTTAGATGTCATTATTTCAGTTGGCTATAGGGTAAAATCAATCAGGGGTACACAATTTAGAATTTGGGCTACCGAACGTCTGCGCGAATACCTTATTAAAGGCTTTACAATGAACGATGATTTGCTGAAAAAAGGGAGTGGATATTTTGAAGAATTACTTGAACGTATTCGCGAAATCCGCTCATCGGAAAAAGTATTTTATCGGAAGGTTCTCGAAATTTATGCAACGAGCGTTGATTATAACCCCAATGTGGAAACCACCAAATTGTTTTTTCAAACGGTACAAAACAAACTGCATTGGGCTTCACATGGCCATACTGCTGCCGAAATTATTTTTCAACGGGCAAATGCGCAATTACCATTTATGGGTTTAACAGCTTTTAAAGGTAACAAACCGACTAAAAATGAAATTACAGTCGCCAAAAACTACCTAAAGGAGGAAGAACTGGCAATTCTGAATCGACTGGTTTCGGCCTATCTTGATATAGCAGAAGTGAATGCCATGCAGCGAAAAACATTGACCATGAGAGATTGGATTGAAGTCCTTGACGGGTTTATTAAAATGTCGAGACAAGATATCCTGACCAACGCCGGTACAATTTCAGCCGATCTGGCACAAAAAAAAGCATTGGCAGAATATGAAACCTATCAGATCAAAGCAATTGACGAACTTTCGGAAGTTGAAAAACAATTTATTGCAAGCATTGAAAATGCGAACAAAAAGTTAAAAGCTATTAACAAAACAAAGAAATAATATTCCGGAAAAATACATTCCATATTACCCAAACTTGGTTGAAGGACCAGCCATTTTAGACAACATTATAAGTAATATAGTCGTTATTAAGTTAATGGCGAGTATTAGCCGCACCATTTACCAACAAATCCTACAGGAAATATCAGACATCAAAAACAAAGCGGCTATCGGAAAAATCCAATAACCGCTGACCAAACATCCTACCTTTTGGTTCATTCTCTATTTTATAACCTCCAAATTTCCATTAATTGTTATGGTCGATCCGTTTTCAAGTGTGATGCTGTAACAAACCGCATTGATCCCAAAAGGTATGGTGGGGGAATGACCCCCGGTTGGAGTCGCCGGAATTGTAACCACGAAGGAAGACGTTGGCACGATCCCGTTTTCCCAATTGGTGGTAAAATTCCAATCGATCGAATTTCCAAGCCATACAGATTGTCCGGGGATCAGGGTTAAAGTATAATCTTCTACTTCACCATCGAAACCTGTTTCGCAGAAGGTGGGATCAGCATAATATTTTGTTGAAACACGCATGATGGTATTGCCCAACAGGGCGTCAACAGGCACGGTAATGCTAAGAGGCGATAAACTGGTGGCTCCATCCGCAGTATTCGTAGCTGTTCCCAAATCATAGGTTTCTCCGGTATCGCTAAAATCACAATCCTGGTTCCAGTCGACCCACACGATGGTGTTGACGGTCCAATCTCCATCTGTGTTCACCCTCACATTCAACAGATAAGTCCCTGCTACTCCTAAATTAGTTGATAAATTGGTATAATCGCTGTATGCTCCTGGTTTCCCCGAGGCATTGCTAAGGGTATTCAAACCAACAAAGGTTGTACTTGTTCCATAATCGGTATTCCCATTTGAACTACAAAGATTACATGGAGCAACCCCACTTGTTGTGGCACTTCCGGTCAGGCCGGGAGACAAATAGCAGAAATCACTGATTGAATATTCATGGATTGAAAAATGATAGGCAGTTCCTGCCTGGAGGGATGTAGTGATAACGGAGGTACCTGTTCCATTATAAAGGACATAATTGCCAGATCCAATTGCGTCGCCATCGCCAAAGCTTGCATTGGCATTATAATTTGTTCCCGTAACAGGACCTTGGTTCACCGCACCTGCTTCACGGGCAATGACCAACACATGGGTTCCATTTCCCCTGGTCCAGTTAATGGTCAGGTCGTTGTCGTGGATTGCGGCGACTGAAAAAGCAGCAGCCTGAACGATTGGTGGGGTACAGGAAAGGGGAACAGTAAAAGAGGCGATCCGGGTACCATGCGACGAACTGCTCTTGTATTCATTGGTATACCAAAAGGTGGTGCCATCACCAGGGTCGACACTGATGTTGCTATAATCACCCCAACGGTTAATCCCAGTTTGAGAGAAGGATCCATCCCAAATACTCACTTCGGCCACATCCATGGTGTTTTGGGGTGCATTGGTTGTTTGCGCGCAATACCTGATACCCGGATAAACGGAAGTGCCATCAGAAACTGAATATCCCATGGCTATTTCGCCATTGTCGTTCATGGCGATACTTCCATTCCAGCGACTTACGTTATCTGGATTGTAAGTGCCTTGTTGAGCAATGGACCAACTTCCTGTGGTTTTTACGAGTTCATACCACCTGATGGCCGACTCGGTAGCACTTTCGGCAATGGTGTGGTTACAAACGATCTTTTGGGTTCCATTAAAATTGCGGTATTGCGCCCTGAACATCAAAACAGTGGATATTCCATCCAGTGTTTGTCCCGTGCCGGGTTGTGGGATGTTGTTCCAATCATTTGAAAAGTTTCCATTAAACGCGTTGACAGGCAGCTGTTGCACCATCGAAAAGGTAGAGTTTGAGGGGGTGGTCCAGTCGGCATCCAGCTCATATATCCTAAGTTCGTCAGCAGGATTGCTTTGGCCGTCATCGGCAATGGTAATAAACTGGCCGGGTGTTCCGGCGGGTGCCCATGCTCCATCGTTATCCAAAGGAAGCAAACAATGAAACCCATCAAAAGTAGTTGGCCTGTTCGGGTTGTCAAAACCAATCATGACAGGGTTACTATTGCCGGAAATCATGGCATCTCTATCGAAAACATACACATCATTGCCCGCGGAAGTATTGGTTGCCATGTAATATCCATCCTGCCAAATACCAAACTTCATATAGTCCGGCATATCGGCCACATCATACGACCAGGAGTACCAGGTTCCTGTTGGATCGTTTGTTGTTGAAACGGCGATCAGCATATAATCGTTGGAGTTGCAAAGTGAAAATTCAGCAAAAAGCCAACGGTCGGCCTGTTCATCCCATAGTACGATGGGATCGCCGCTATTGCAGTTAGCCCCCGGTAGTCCACTATTAAATATGGAATTAAGATTTGAAGGTCCGGCAGCGGAACTGCCATCCGATTTGTTGAAAATCTGGTACGTTACATTTACCACCTGAAAATAATAGTCTGAGCCAACAGTTCCGCTACAGTCAGGTGGATTGGAACTGCTGTTTTGACCAGGAAAGTTTTTTTGCAGGGATCTCCCGGATAAAACATCGCCCATGATTGTTTGCTCTCCCGGATCCATGGGCATGTGATTAAAATCAGGAGGAAAAATGTTGGGATTAATTTTCCTGTCGCGGTGTTTGTTCATATAAAACTCCTCGGCAGCATCATTTTTATCAATAAAAATGGGCGCCTCCCTTAAAGGGGCAGAAATTGAAAAACCAATGGGTGTTTTTATCACCGAAGGAAAAACGACATCCTGATGAGGAAGGTTGTTCTTTTTTTGTGAAAACACCAGGGTTGGAAAGAACACCAATATGATTAGCACTTTAATTAATTTTATCATAATCGAATTAAATGTATGACGCGTCAAAATTAATCATTTGGTCGTTCTTTCATTGCTTATAGTTCTTTGCAATATGAACAAAAAAGCGGGTTTTCAGTTTTTAACTGAAAACCCGCCAGAACCAAAATTTCCTACCTTTTGGTAATTATAGCTGCAAAAGAACAGCTAAATTTTGAATAGCTTATTTGTCCACCTCCAATGTTCCGTTTATGGTGATGGTGGCCCCATTTTGTAGTGTGATGCTGTAACATTTGGCATTTGTACCTACCTGAATTTCAGGAAAATTACCACCTGAAGGGGTTGTTGGAATGGTTACTTCATAAGATAAATTTGGAATCACTCCATCAGGCCAGTTGGAAGCATCATTCCAGTTGGTGGTGGTACCATTCCAGGTAGTGCTGGCAGGCAGTATGTTGAGGGTGTAGTCTTCTACTTCGCCCCAATATGATTCGTTACATGGAAGACATGAACTGCCATCATGGTTATTTCGAATACGCATTCTAGTGGATCCAATGCTTGCTGTCGTAGGAACTATAATTGTTTCTGTTTCAGTATATGCCGTTACACTTAGACAAACCGGGTTTTCATTGACATCATTAAAATCCCCATCTCGGTTCCAGTCGATAAGTACACTTAGATTATCATCTAAATATGCAGCGCCAAAAGTGACAGAAATACTATAAGAACTACCGACAACTACGTCGGTACTTAGGTTAGTATAATCAGTATATCCGTCATTTCCTGTGTTTAAATTGGCGATTGTTCCCATTTGCACATCTTCAATGTAAATATTACCAGTTCCGCTGGCTGTACAATAATTCGTAGGTGCAACACCTACCGTAATATAACCACTCTTGGTTTCAGTATCGTTTCCATAGGCATTTGAAGTGTAAAGTACCACTTCATAAATCCCTGTTTCCTGAAACTCTACTTCAGGGTTTTGGGATGTGGAGGAGCTGCTATTGACATATTTGACTGTAGTTGGATTAAAGGACCATAGCCATGATGAAGGTATATTGGCCGAAACATCTGTGAAATTTATCGGCTGATCGACACCCGGGTTTGTGTTGTTGGTATAAAAATCAGCCACCGGAGCCACTGCATTGTCAATATCACCACTGATGATCAGGGAAAATGCCTGGGGTGAAGCCAGTGTTCCATCATGATCCACGGTGATGGTGTAAGTGGTGGATGTAACGGGCGTTGCGATATCCACCATTTCCACATTGTCCACATTGTTTTCGGCAGCGTGAGTAGCAGCATTTGAAGGATTGTCTTTATCCAGTTTCCAGGGATAGTAAGTGTTAGAACTTTCGGTAATACGCAAATCCAGGTCGTTGACGAGCATGGGATCAGCAGGATCGAGGGCAGCGGACGGTGGCGTTCCGGGAGGATCGGTCCACACGATGGTTACCCGGATGGGATTGGTTCCCGTGGTGGTGATGTTGCGGGTATAGGTTTCACCATTAACCAGTACATGCTCTGAAATGACATCTGTAGTCTGGTCTTCGGTGATTTTGGCTGCTGCCGATTGGGTATTCAACAATCCCCATCCAAATTCATAATCCGGGCCATCATTGGTTCCTGATTCATCAGCTGTATGCAGCACCAGCGCTTTCAAAGTGGAAGAAAGCATTTTCATTCCTGAACCCTTTACATTTTCATAATGTTGAATTAACAAGGCAAGCGATCCGGTGGTGGCAGGTGCCGACATGGAGGTGCCACTTAATACTTCATAATCGTCATCAGCGCTGCTGTAAGCAGATGTCAGGTTGACGCCATTGGCCACAATATCCGGTTTTATCCTGCCATCATCGGCAGGTCCCCAACTACTAAAACTGCTCATCACCACATCGGAGGGTTGCGAATATCCAGCAGTAATATCATTTACTGCGCCTACAGTAAGAATATTCTTGGCCACTCCTTTTTGTGGGATGCAATCATAGGGACCATCCGGAGGATAAGTTCCATTTCCACTGTCCCCTCTGTCGTTCCCCGCCGATTTAACAATCAAATAATAGGGTGCATTGGTGGCTATTTCATCCCAGTTTTTCGCGTATATATCATAAAACCCGAAAAGATAGTCCTCTAAAATACTGATAGCCGGATCTCCATTCCAAACATTGGCAGAACCATTCCAATACCATCCCCTGACAAAGCCATAAGAGTGATTACTAATCAGGGTTCCATTGGCCGCTTCGGTGGCCATTTCCGAGTTATCATAATCCCAGTCGTAGGCTTTCAGTTCGGCCGCAAAAGCCATGCCTTTGGCAGCCGAATTGACTCCGAATGCCATGATGGTTCCAGCCACATGGGTAGAATGCCCACTAACAGCACTGGCATCAATGTTGGTGGCCCGCGTATCAAATTCCTGGTGGGTTGTCCGGATGGTGCCACCATCCCATTCGCAAACGGTAACCCCGGCACCACTCAGGCTTAATCCAGCTGCACCGCCGCTGTAAACTTCATTGGTGGATGAAGTGGCTGCTGCGTTGGCATTGAAAGTGGTATAATATTGAGGCCTTCCGCGTTCATCGATATTGATGAGTTCCATCAACACGCTGTCGGTTTCGATGCGCATGGGAATGTTGTTCGCCCGGGCATAATCAATGGCCCTTTGTTTGCCTTCTTCAAATGCCTGAAAATATTCGGTCGAAAGACTATTTAACTTATCATGTTTTGTAACTTGTTGGGCCTGTGCGACTATCATGGCACAAAACATAAGCAAAAGGAGCACTACTGATTTTTTCATGAGCGATCTTTTTGGTGTTAAAAAACGAGAACCATTGAGATAATAAATATATAACGGTCACAAATATAATATAAGTGAAATACAAATACAATATTCATGACTCAAGTTTCTCATGTGTTTTTCTGAGTGCTTACATTTGATAGTTAATGAAATATAACTAAATTTTATTCTCTGTGTCACCTTGTAGCTTCTTTGTGGTTCTTGGTGTCATAGCTCATAAGTTGTTACACAAAGCTGAGTAAAGAAGTCACAGAGATGCCAACGGGAATTTTTGAATAGGGATGGAATCTGTAATTAACTTTAAATCAAATCACAAATTTTTAAAGGTCACACTAAGATCTGACAGCTGTATTTTTTAATGTAACCAAATTCCTGGACCTTTTAAAATGACATGATTGGGTTATTCTTCCAGGTGTTCTTTTTTTATCAAATACAGTTTACGTACTCCATAGGCCGCCGCCATTCCCATTAAAATCAGGCTTCCCCCCCCGATGGGGGCACCACCGCCAATGGGAACATCACCTCCGCCGGGCTCTCCCGGAGGGTTACCCGGTCCTGTGGTTTCGGCCATGGAAATTAAGGGGAACAGGAGGAGTGAAGCGACTAGCAGGGCGGAAACTATTTTCTTCTTCATAAGACACATGTCGTTATAGGTTACTTGTTAATGAATATTTTCTCGGTGTAGACTTGTTGATCGGTAACAACCATGATGACATAATAAGCCATTTGATCATCCACCCAAATTTTCATGAATTTTTGATCAATGGTTTTCAGGTTGCGAACCAGCGATCCCGACAAGTTATAAACCCTCACCTCCCGGATGCTTTCATCGGTGTTGTTGCGCACGTAAGCATGCTGGCCAGAAGAATAGATGTCAACCGTTGGTTTGGCGAGTTCATCCGTTCCGGTTGGACCAAAGAAATGCAGGATAAAACGGTCAGCGGCATCATCCGGTGAACTGGTAAAAGTAACAACAGGTTGGGTGTTGAGAGAAACCCAGTCGCCTCCGGTGAGTTTGTCTTCGAGCCAGATTTCGGTGCCGATGTCGAAGGATTCGATGTCCGTGAAAGTCAAGCTGTATTCCTTGTCATAACCACAATCGAAATTCAGGGGGACGCTAAGCATTTCTCCCCCGGTAAGGCTTTCCAACGGAAGCACATTGATGGCCAGTTCCAGGTTGCCTTCGGCTACCGACCTCAATGAAGTGGCATCTGAGTTTTGGCTTTCCCAGAAAACGGCTTCCATGTTCACATCATAGCCGGAAGTAGCTTGCTCATCGAACCGGATAATAGCATCGTCCCGGTAACCAATCATACCTCCTTCGGCTGCAATGGAAAGAATGTTTGTCATGGTTTCCCTAAATGCAACCGTACTGTGGGCACGTCTTGCATTTGAAAAGTTAAAGGTACCTGCCGAATTCGTCTCTACAAAAAAGCCTTGCCCCACCTGGATGTGTTGTGTGCCACCAACGCCTGCGGCACGTTCCACGTAATTATTGGCAGCAGGATCCCAAATCCAGTAGGCATCATTTGTAACGCCACTGTTGTCAGTAGCCAGCCCGTCAAAATCGATGGAGGAAGGATAAGGATTGCTGATCAATTCATAATGGTTGTTGCTATAAGTCAGGGCAGGTGATGAAATGGCGCCTGTCATTAACGAACCGGTCATTTCCAGCGTGTGTGGCAGATTGTCAATGGTGGAGAGACCAATTCCGTCGGCGGTTCTAACCTCATAGGTTAAGCTGTTGATGTTTTGCCATCCGTTGAGCAGGACTTGCGTTTCGTCCCATGAATATGCGTAGGTACTTCCGTTCACCACATTAAAAGCGCTCAGGTAAGCACCGGTACCAGCACCTGTATAGTTTTCTTCATCGACGGTAGGCCCTACCAGATGAATATCAAAGTTTCCTGAACCTGCCGAATTGGAAAGATAGGTTTGTACCTTGGCCGAACCACTTGCTCCATAGGTGATGGTTCCGTTATCGATAAAGGAGCCTGTGCCTGTGGCGTCGGATTGGATGATGATGCCTGTGACGGAGTTTATTGTTGTCGAGCCTGTTACGGTCAGACGAGTTTTAGGTATTGAAGTCAGCACCCCATCAACTATCACATTCTCAAATGTCCAAATAAGATCAAGGGTTGTAACATCTTTTTCGTCTAAAGTTAAGGATGCCCCCGATATGATTTTTAGGTTTGAACAAGTTGGTTGATGTCCGCCAAATTGTGCCAAATTAACTTCATTTGGATAATTAGATAAACCACTTGGAATGATGCAATTATTACCTGTATTAGGAGCAACAGCAATTGCAGATCCACATTCAGATAACCAATTGGCACCATTATCCCATTGTGTATTAGAAGCACCAGTCCAAACATAATCATAAACTAAAGTTGGATAAGAATAGTTAACATCACCATTAATTGTTGGTGTATAATCGGTTCCTCCCTGGTTCCAGTTTAAGCTTCTGCCATCCCAATTATTGGGAGCTATTTCAAACAACCCGCTTCCCGTAGCTCCGGATGCATAAAAAACAGCGATATCTTCCCAAACATTTTGTACCCAATTGGACGGTGGATTGAAAGGTGTGTTGCTTGCATTCCAATAGTGATAATCATAGCCCCCAAATGTTTGTTCACCTGCCAATCCATCAATCATATTATAATCGTTTGATGAACAGAGCAGATCAATATCCACAGCATCGCTGGGGTATCTTACCACAAAGGTGATATCTACAATATTGGTAGCTGTGGTTGGCGTTCCTGTTCCTGAGGTTTCTCTCATTTGAACTGTTAAATATCCAATGTCGTTTTCTACAGTTCGGATTTCAAACGTTTGAGCCTCTGAATACAAGAAGCCCAGAATGGCTAAAACAGATAATGTTAGTTTGTAGATGTGTTTTTTCATATTTAAATTTGTTATTTTCTTTAAAAATCTATTACTCAGGCATGTGTGCTGAAAATACCACTCCCGGGGTTGAAACACCGACAACAGAAAGTATTGAACTCCTGTCGCTGCCTGCACCATTGTATATCACATCCCCATCCATATTTACATCATTTGCTGAGTATGAATCTAATACTGTATTACCAGGTGTGCCAACTCCGACCTCTGTTAAAACAGCCGAACGATCGTTGCCTGCACCGTTGTAGGCTACCTCTCCATCCCCATTGGCATCTCCGTCCCACAAAGCAAACACATTGGTTTCCACTTCCTTCATGGCAGCATTTGTAATTATGGTGCCGTCTTGCCAGGCAGTAGCTTGAGCTCCTACAAAAGTTAAAGTTGGTGAACCGGCTAAATTCACGGTGGAAGTGGATACCACCCCAAAATGGTTGCGGTGTTGTATGGCTACATAATAGGAGCCAGCAGCCACCCCTGTCATTTTACAATCGGTTCCGTCTTCATTAATGATTTGTCCGTTCTGGTCGATAAAACGTGCGAAACTGTGAAGCACTGTTGCATGGTTTCCTGCATCCCGCAACTCAATTTTTATCCAATCTACGGCCGTTACAGGAACGGAGGCTACAGTTGTAGTCAATCCATAAGGGTCGGTCAGGGGGAGGATGGAATTCAGTGTGTTGTCCATGTTGTGGTTGGTGGTATTGTAGGCCCCGGCCAAAAAAGCCTGAAGGTCAATCACCAATCCACTATAAAAGTAGTCGCCCACCATCAGCGTTCCGGTTGAGGTAATTCCAGAGCTTGAATTGGTATAAGGATTACTGCCTGTTGCACTGGTATTACTTCCCCATGATACCGTTGTACCATTGTCAGAGGTAACGCCAATTGTGCTTGCTGATCTATCAAAATTGGTTAACTCTTCACCAACGTTCCATTGATAGGTGGTCGTAAGATCAGAGCCATCGGCAACATCTTCACCAACCACCCATGAACGATCAACGATATGCGTTGTACCAGAGAAACCCGCCGGTTTGCTATCGGCGACCCTGACGCTGTAGTTATCAGTAGTAGCAGAGACACTGTTTTGTAATGTGATTGGATTGTAGGCGCTGTTTCCTATGGGATAGATGACGTTGGTGGAGCCGTCTGCAGGAACACTTCTTTTAACACTTCCTGTACTGTTGGTTACAATGAAAGATGTTGTGCTTGCTCCGGTTGGATCACTTGCTCCAATCATTAAGTTAAACCCATTTAAGGTGAGCTTTCCACTGGTAAAATTAAGTGTTCCGTTAATGATTTGATCGGCCCCGGTGGTGGTATTTGTAATAGCAACACCTGTGGCATTGTTGATGTCGAGGGTTCCATAGAAAGTGGAGGAAGCCGTTCCGGTGATTTCCTGTGCCGAAGTTCCTTCAAAGGTAACCGTTCCTGTGGAGGTTGCATCCATCAGGGCGCCACTGTTGTTGGTTACATCGCCTAAAATAGTGATTTCGCCATCGTTTTTGATGGTTCCTCCCGAACAGGTAATGTCATTGGCAACCACAACAGAACCGCTATTGACCACCAATTGGGAGCCACTGGAAAGTACTAACTGTGAATAAACTGAAAATGCACTCCCGAACAGGAATGCTATCAAAAAGACTTTTTTCATAAAGCAACCATTTTTTTGTATTTAGTTAAATAACTAACAAAAGGTAGGAAATTTGGTCAGCTTTATTGGGTGCAAACATACGAACATTAAAAGCAGAAAAGCAAGCAAAAAAGCAGATAATATAAAGAAATATTTTTAATAATCTGAAAATCAACTATATAAATATATAAAAATGCAGGTAAAAAAACTAAATTCATATTCTCAACTACCATAATTCATCATGGCCGACAAAAAGCCTTCTTTTCTACGTCTGGCAATTTGGATTTCGGTGTTATCGTCCAGAATAACGGAGCCACCTTCTCCTTTTTTGTACTCTTTTACGTATTTAAGGTGGATCAGGTGCGATTGGTGGACTCTATAAAAATTGTCTCCTTCCAAAAGCTCTTCATACTCCTTCAGCGGATAGCATACCAAAATTTTCTCTCCATTGTAAAGGAAAAAAGTGGTGTAATTTCCTTCCGAAACACAATGGCGGATGTTTTCAGCTAATACAAATTTGTAGCCTCCGGTGGTTGGCAGTGCAATTTTTTTGGGTGTGTTTTTGTTAGCCAGAAGCGTCACTAATCGTTGCTGCAGGCTTGAAAAGTCCACCTTTTTTCTGAATTTTTCAATGGCTTTAACCAGCATTTCAGGGTCAACGGGTTTCAATAAAAAATCGATGGCGCTATAGCGGAAGGCCCTGATGGCGTGTTGGTCGTAAGCAGTAACAAAGATGACGTTGATGTTTTTATGGGGGAGCCTTTCGAGCAAGTCGAAACCCGATCCATCCGGCATGTTGATGTCGAGGAAAACAAGATCAGGATTGGTCGATTTAATTAAAGCCAACCCCGTTTCTAAATCATCAGCTTCTCCGGCTACCTCTATATCCTGATATAACTCATTTAAATACAGTCGAAGGGTGTTCCGGCTATCCTGTTCATCGTCTATAATGGCAACTTTTATCACGTGTAAAATGGTTTTACTACAAAACTATATATATTATCTTCACTCTGGTTGCTAACCTGATTAATTCGAAAAAGTTTCATAAAAATAACAAGTAAAAGATCGATCACCCAGAGACAGTCAGTAGCAATCTTCCAGCTCTTCCAAAGCAATTATGAGCACGTTAATTAACCAGCGAAAACCATTTAGCCTAAATTATATCCGTCAGGAACTCTATATTTTGAGTCATTTCGCGATCTATACCCCGATAAAAAAATAATTATACTAACAGGAGAACTGGATCCTGTTTCTCTTGAAGAGGCCTGGTCGAACGGTGCTCATGCCATACTCATTAAATCGTGCGGGAAGAAAGTAATTATAGACACGATTCATCAGGTGTTGTCTGGACAAAGAGTGATCGGAAAGCATGTTGCGGAAATTGTTAACCTGAACATCATGTCTCATGAAAGCAAACCATTGCTAACCCAAAGTGAAATAGTAGCACTTAATTTACTCGCACAAGGCTTTAAAAGATCGGTCGTCGCCAGCAAAATGGGTAACAGTATCAATGCAGTAAATTTTCATTGTAAAAATATTTTCCGAAAATTAGAGACAGACAATCTAGTTACTGCACTTGAGAAGGCTAAACATCAGAAAATTATATAGAGTTGAGTAAAACCTTAATGCTTATTCACCCACCAGCACTATTTTACCAGACACTATCTTATCACCTTGCTCTCCATGATAAAAGTACATTCCCGGTGCAAGACCAGGGGTATTCCAAACCAGGGGAGATGAGTTAAGAAAAAGGTGCCCAACTTGATTGCCTGAACTGTTGTAAATAAATAGGTTGGTTGGTTGTTGACCGAATGATTCAAAAATAACATATTCCCTGGCAGGGTTGGGATATACCTTCATATTTGTTAGCTCGTTATCAATAACAGACTCCGGATTAAAAGGAGACCAGAAAAAAATGGTTCTCGAATTTGTTTTCCAGTCCTTTAAGCTTTCCGGAGTGATACTTGTCCATAACTGAAATAAATCTTCGATTTGATTTTGTCGGTCATCGAAAACCGAAATTGACCGAAAAATCGGAACCCAGCTTTGGCCTATAGTATCCCATTGATCATATTGTGTGGTATCCGGAATATTTTCGAAGGCGTATGAGCGATAGGATTTATATTCAGGCTTCCAATAATCGGACAATGTATCCCATTTATACTGGAACGTATTTTGAAGATAGACTTCATAGGAATAAGTCATTTTCTTGTTGTTTACCCAAAAGTTGTTTTCATCGTCATAAAACATATTTACAATTTCCAAAATTTGATTCGATTCATTAAACAATGCAATGGATTTATAAGACATTTTCCAGTAATTTCCGATGCTGTCCCATTTGTAAACTTCGGTAGTATCCCTTAGCCCGTTTTCTGAAGAAACCTGGTGTGTAAAATTTACCGGGAGCCAATACGATGCGGTTGAATCCCAAATATAGCCATAGTAGTCTATTGTATTGAGGGAATCGATGTAATGCGATTCATATTTATAATAGTTGTCCCATTGTTCTGTATCCATATTCCAGTTTTGGTGCAGACTGATGCTGTCCATTCCACTTTCATTTAATATATGGATAGTCCTTTCGTCAGGCTCCCATACTACACTTCCTGATGGAAGATTACTTTTGACACTTGATACAAGCGCTTCATTTTCATACTCATTTGTGGTGCGGTGCCCGGTACCATACTCGAATTGGCTTCTATGCCAGGATTTATCGTAGCTATCAAGCAATTGGTGATTTTCATCATACAATTGGAACATATTGTCCATCCACTTGCCATCGGGCAAATTCCATCCAAAAGTTTTGAGGGACTTCACTTTGTCACTTCCACTAAAATAAGTAACGGAATCAAATGAATAATTTTCAAATAACGCTGAATAACGGTCCTTTATCCTTTTGATGGCAGTTAATTTGTTGCCCTGATCATTTCTGGTTACTACTTTATAATTACCTGATAAATATAGCTCCCAGTCAAATGAATAATAAGTTTGACTTGAATCCATTACCCATAAAGTGTCCTGATAATAGTTTTTTTCTTTAACAATCCGTAGGGTGTCGATTGTTACTTGTTTCGCATTTTCGTTTTGCGCAAACCCACATTGAAAAGTGATAAAACAAATGAGACTTATAAAAGTTGTTTTCATAAAGATATTTTTTAAGATTATGTGGTCAGCAATACAAGCATTGTACCAAACAGCTTGTTTATCAGATTAATTTGAGAACTTGGAGAAATTCCTGTTATTTTACCTCGTCACCACCAGTTTCCCCGTAGTAGTCTTTTGTTGGGTGCTTAAGGTATAGATATAAAGCCCCGGAGGAATATTGTTTAATTGAAGCACCCACTCTCCTTTTGCCTCATTTAAGCTGGTTGAGGCTACCAATAGCCCGGTGGTGTTGTGTACTTCGATGCTTCCCTGTTGGATGCCGTCGGGCAAATTGTAGCTGAAGGTGGCACTGTTGGCGGCCGGGTTGGGATAGACTTTAAGAGGCAATTTATCTTCTTCTATTGTGCTAATACCCACTGTGGTATCTAATATCTTATACATCACCAAATCCCAATCACCAAATCCACCGATGGCATTACAATCAATATTGCCACCTGTGCTTGAGGTTCTGCGGTTACCTACAAACACATACTCACTCTCTGAAATTACGTAACCTCCATACAACTCGTCTTCTGTGATACCACCAAAACACTGTTGCCAGATAATTTCACCTGATGGGTCAAGTTTAACCACCCAATGATCACTTCCGACTGAATTGGAATGATTTCCGGAAACATCTCCATCACTTGAATAAGTAAATCCTCCAACCAGATAGTTGCCATCCGGAGTAATTTTAATAAAACTTGGGGATTCATCTTTCGTACCACCAAGACACCGTTGCCATTCAATAACACCCATGCTATCCACTTTAATCACCCAGATATCGTATATGTTTACATCACCCGGATAACCATGAAATCCTGAAACATCTCCATCATTTGAATTGGTGGCACCCAAAAGGATATACCCTCCATCGGAAGTAGATTCAATTTCCACCACAGTTTCCGTATAAGTTCCCCCATAGCATTGCTGCCATTGTATGCTGTTGAGTGAATCAAGTTTTATTACCCAGGCCGTTTTATTCCCTAAAACCATGTTGCAGGTAATATCACCATCAATGCTGCTGATTATACCCCCAACAATAACACCCCCATCATTGGTACTGGAAATACATAGTCCATTGTCAGCATAACTACCTCCCAGATTTCTATTCCAAATTAGTTCTCCATCCAGATCCAGCTTAACAAACCAATAATCATCATATCCATTGTTTTGGGTTACATCCCCATCTTCTCCGGATGAAAGCCCAATGCAATAGATATTTCCAGCTTCATCTATATTAAATCCTGTAGCCAAATCACGCTTGGTGCTTCCAAGACACCGATGCCACAATACATTGCCTATATTATCTGTTTTTATTACCCAATAATCAAAACTTCCATGGTTGCCGGACACATCACCGTTGTTGGAGTCGGTGTCACCAAACATAACATAACCTCCATCGGGTGTTTGAACCAACGACTTTGCATATTCATTTTCACTTCCACCATAAGTTTTTCCCCAGAGGAAGTTTCCAAAGGCATCGGTTTCGAACAGCCAAAAATCGGATTTCCCTTGGTTAAACCCAATATCTCCACTGTTTGAATAGGTAGTTGACAACACCAGTATATGACCATTATTAAGCACAATAACATCTTTGCCTGTATCCATATCGCTGCCACCATAACACTGCTGCCATACTATTTGCACTTGCTGAGGATAGGTGGTTAAGAGAAGTAGAGAAAAGATCACTAAACTGATTGTTTTTTTCATTTTTGTTGTTTTTAAAGCCATCCATTACTTCGTCACCACCAATTTCCCCGTAGTGGTCTTTTGTTGGGTACTTAAAGTATAGATATAAAGCCCCGGGGGAATGTTATTTAATTGAAGAACCCACTCACCTTTTGCCTCATTTAACATGGTAGAGGCTACCAGTTGCCCGGTGGTGTTGCGCATTTCGATGCTTCCCTGGTGTGTGCCGGCGGGCAGGCTGTAGCTGAAGGTGGCACTGTTGGTGGCCGGGTTGGGATAGACTTTAAGAGGCAATTTATCTTCTTCTATTGTGCTAATACCCACAGTGGTATCTAATATCTTATACATCACCAAATCATAATCACCAAATCCACCGATGGCAATACAATCAATATTGCCGCTTGTGCTTGGGTTTCTGCGGTTACCAACCAATACATACTCACTTTCTGATATTACATAGCCTCCAAGCAACAAATCATCTGGGGAACCACCAAAACACTGTTGCCAGATTATTTCGCCTGATGGGTTAAGTTTAACCACCCAATGATCAATTCCACCTGAATAGGAATGATTTCCGGAAACATCCCCGTCATTTGAATAAGTAAATCCTCCAATCAGGTAGTTGCCCTCAGGGGTGATTTTAATAAAACTTGGAGATTCATCTTTCGTGCCACCAAGGCATCTTTGCCATTCTATAGCACCCATGCTATCCACTTTAACCACCCAGATATCATATATGTTTACTTCTCCAGGATAACCATGAAACCCTGAAACATCTCCATCATTTGAATTGGTCAGCCCTAATAGGATGTACCCACCATCCAAGGTTGTCTTAATTTCCACCACACTCTCTGTATAGGTTCCCCCATAACATTGCTGCCATTGGATGTTGTTGAGCGAATCAAGTTTTATTACCCAGGCTGTTTTATTCCATAATACCATGTTGCAAGTAATATCACCATCAGTATCATCAATAATGCCCCCAACAATTACCCCTCCGTCAACCGTACTAGTAATACATAATCCGTTGTCTGTGTATGTACCCCCCAAATTTTTATCCCATATAATCTCACCATTTGGATTTAGTTTTACGAACCAATAGTCGTAAAACCCATTATTCTGGGATACATCACCACCTACTCCTAACGAAAGACCCATAACATATATATTACCTTCTTCATCTATATCCATATCTTCTGCCAGGTTATTCATACTGCTTCCAAGGCAGCGTTGCCACAATAAATTACCCATGTTGTCTGTCTTCACCAGCCAATAATCAAGACCTCCGTGGTTACCTGATACATCCCCATTATTGGAAAATGTATGTCCAAAAAGAAGATAGCCACCATCAGGTGCCTGGATCAAGGACTTACCTGAATCCCATTCACTACCCCCGATTGTTTTTCCCCATAGAAGATTCCCAAATTCATCGGTTTCGAACAGCCAAAAATCATAGTTGCCATGATTGGATCCCACATCTCCATCGTTTGACAGGGTAGTTGCCAACACTACAATATGTCCATTACTAAGTACAACAACATCTTTACCTTTATCCATATCGCTGCCACCATAACATTGTTGCCATTGTATTTGCACTTGCTGAGGATAGGTGGTTAAAAGAAGTAGAGTAAAGGTTATTAAACTGATTGTCTTTTTCATTTTTTTTGTTTTTTACTTGCAGAAAAATGGTAATAAAAATGTAACGCAAATTTGCCTAAGCATATTATTGCGATCAATCACAAGTATGTTTTTCGCATGCACATGAATAAAATCAATCTACCCCATACATTTTATAGGGTAGATTGAATGTAAAATTAAGCATTATTTGGTAACAACGATCTTTCCGGTTTTTTGTGTGCCGGAAGCTTTCAGAGTATATAAGTAAATGCCGGGTTGGGTATTCCTGGTATCCCATACCACCTGGCCCTGGTTCGTTGTTAAATGAATGACTTGAACTGTTTTTCCTGTTACATCACTTATTTCGATTACCGCCGAATTCTCGGTTTCGGGTAGTTTGTATGTAAAGGTAGTCCAGTCTTTGGCTGGGTTTGGAAACGATTCTATTTCCAGCATATTGGCCATTAAAGTGTTAATGGAAGCATTGCCACTTTTATAAGTTACAGGGTCGGGCATGTTGGAACAATCGTAATAATCGAGTCCGTAAACAAATTGTAGTATGTTACGGGCTTGCATTCCTGCCGTAGAAGTACTGTTTGCGGTTATGACTTCAAGTACTGTTTCTTCCTGGTTCGTAAGCATATATACGTTTCTTCCTTCAGTTAACAAATCAAATTGAAGTTCTTTTGAGTGGGAACTATTAAAGTAATAAGTAATAATTAATTTGATTGGGATAGGTTATGCTTCGTGAGTTTCCAACTATTTGATTCATAATCTTCATATTGGATCAAACCGATATGCTCAGCATAATACAACTTGCTTAATGAATGAACATTTACAGAATCTGATGTAAAAATTTTGATATGGTAAAAGGTTTCGTCATTAATCACCATACTATCGAGTTGATTTACATATTGGAGATTTTCATATCTGGTTCCTTCATCACAGCAACAGAAAAATTGGACGGAAGGAAGATTCATAGTCTCCAAAATACTGAAACCTGAACACATCAATTGATTATCTCTGCATAGAGCTATATATCTGGTTTCATCTCTAATTGTTGAGATTGTTGATATCTCATACCTTTCCATTGGAAATGAATAGGGTCCGTCAATGATGGAGTGTATACTTGATTTAACAGTAACCGTATCAATATTGTTGAACTGATCGTGATATACCCAGTATGAACCTTCATTAAAAACCCCATATGATTTAAACTCATCCGAGATATAACAGGTGGGTTCATTTTTGCTCTTCGAACAATCTGCTCCATTTAGCAATAAATAGGTAATTGTAAGTAATACATATCTGAATGTTAGATTTCTAAAGCGCATAATCTTGTTATTTTAATTACTAATGATCGATAAACCTTACTCAATCGGTAAAATTTTATTATGTAATGTATTGTTCGTTTTCCAATAGAATTCTTTTAGAAACTGAACCTTTCATTTTACCTTCGCCTTCAACCCCAACTACTATAACCAACAAACTTCTGTGGTAGTTTTTCCAAAAATAAGATTTTTTAGCCAATGGCCACCCCGGGCGGGAAAACAGGTTAATGAACCCGGGGTGGCCAATAAAATGAACCTGTTGGTTCCTAAATAAAAAATGTTGTGTATCCGAAAGAATTGACCTGGTTGTTTGCTCATGTTTCAAATTAATTTTTGCATGACATTTTTATAGACTAATAGTATTGAGGCATAGCCATTCTACCTGTTGCTGTACAGGGCGTAAAACTAAATTATAAAGCATTGGCAGTCAACTACCTATATGTGTAGGGGCTTACCTATACTATTTGGTAGGGGTTCTGGATTGGTTTTTTTAGCTAAAGCTTATAAATTAACCCATCTTTTAGATTATACTTTAGCAAATAATATCAGGGTCGCGGCTTGTGAAGCTTAAAATTTTAAAGAGTCCTGAAGAAAAAGATGAAGCTGGCCGGCAGGCACGTTCAAATTTGAAAATTTCGAAGTTGCTCAGGAATAATACAAGCTAAAATCAGGCCTGATCTTTTTCAAATGGAATAATTAGTTCAACCCGTGTTCCAATGAAATTTCCATGGTTGTCCTTCAGGTCGATAATCTCTTGTGAGATATGGGTTCCTCTTTTCTTTTTCAGGATTTCAAACCTTTCTTCGGTTAATTTTCCGGCCACCGAAACATGCCCTTTTTTTTGCTTTTCAGCAGATTTTTCTCTTCCAATTCCATCATCCTGTATCACACATTTGAGGTGATGATCCAGCAGTGAAATTTCAATCCTGATGGTTCCTGCGCCCTCTTTCTTTTCAACACCATGTTTGATGGCGTTTTCAATATGTGGCTGCATGAGCATGGGAGGGATGTAAATAGCATCAAGCTCAATACTTTGATCAATTGAAAAAACGAAATCGAATTTATCCTTTAATCGGAGTTTTTCCAATTCCAGGTTTATTTTAAGCGTTTCCAGGTCATCTTCCAGCGAAACCATTTCTTTACGCGACATGCTTAACACATTGCGCATGAGGTTGGCGAACTTGATCAGATAGGTACTCGCCTGTGTTTTTTCGTTGTTCAACACAAAATGCTGAATGGAGTTGAGGGCGTTAAAAATAAAATGGGGGTTTATTTGAGAACGCAAAAGGCGGCTTTCAATCTGCAGGTTTTGATTTTCCAGTTCGATGTGTTTGTTTTTTTGCTTCAACCGGTATCTTATAAAAAGAAAGTATGCCAATCCTGCCGACAGGAACAGAACGAGTAAAATGGTGAAAATGATCATTCTTTGTCGGGTGAGGTTTGATTTTTGCTCTATAATGGCCAGTTTTTGTTCCGTTTTTTCTGCTGTGAGGCTCAATATTTCCTTCTCTTTTTTCTCGGTTTCGAACCGGGTTTGAAGTTCCGACAGTCGGTTGCGGCTGTTTTCGTTGTTGATGCTGTCGTATAGGTTGTGGTAGCTCACATGATAGTAATAGGCTTGCTTATAATTTCCTGTGTTGTTGTAAACCTGCGACAAAGCTTCTTCAATCTTGTAAATCAGCGTGTTCATGCCTTCTGTTTCGGCTACACCAAGGCTTTTAAGCAAATGTTTCCCGGCCAGTTGATTTTGGTTCGATTTCAGGTAAATCAATCCCATGTTCAAATGCAACTCTGCCAATGTAAATTTACTTGAAATCATTTTTTCCAAAGCCAGTGCCTGATGGTAGGATAAAGTTGCCCGATCCAAATCGCCTTCATCCAGATACAGTTTGGCCAGATTACACAGGTTGTTCACTTTTTGTTCTTCATTTCCCAGTTCTTCATCCAGTTTCAACGCAAGTGTGTAATAATGAATGGCTTTGTCGTTGTTTCCCAGGTTTTTCTCGACAATTCCCAAATTTCCATATACGATTTCCATCATGGCCCTGTCGTTGATTTTCTCATAAAGTAACAGGGTTTGCAGGTAATATTTCTGCGAATTTTCATAATCCTTCAAATAAGCATATAAACCTGCAATATTGGTGGTTAATTTGGCCATCGATTCGGGAGGTGCTTTGGCCAGTTCCCTGTATTTCAATGCATCTACAAAATAATGAAAGCCCATTTCATAATCGCCTTTTCGGATAAAAATCTGGCCTGTGTTGCCAAGTGCTTTGCTTATATTCATCAAGTGAAGCTGGCTGGTATCTTCGGCTGATTCGTAAACCTTTTTAAGCAGGGCAATGGATTTAATGTTGTACACCAATGAACTGTCAAACTCCCCTTTTTGAAGGAAAAACATACCCATCTGTCCCTGCATGGTGGCTTCGCTTTTCCATTCCTTAAATTGTTTGGCATAGTTCAGCCCTTCTTTCATCATGATCAGAGAGGAGTCATAATTCTTTAAATTGAAATAGCCATAGGCCTTATTTGAAAAGGCATGTATTCTTTCTTTGGACCACTCAAATTTTGACAACAGGTTTAGGCTGGAGTCGGACCAGAGGATGGCTTGCCGGGGATTCGTTTTTGTCAGCCCATCAGCCAGTTGGTTGAAAAGCAATGCCTTCTCCGGTCCACTTCGTGATGATAACAAGGTAACCAGGCTGTCGTTTATCCCGCTTTGTGAAAAAGCTACCTGACCACAAACAATCGAGGCAACAAGCGCCAGTAATTTACAAGCAATTTTAACCATAAAAAGCGATAAAATAGAGGGTTGCAAAGTACATAAAAACCGAAAACAAAACCAAAACGGCCAAATCCTTGCCAAAACCAACCGAATTTAGAATATGGCTTTTTTGGGAAATAATGCCCCTATACATTTGCGCTATGTTTTATTGCTGGTAACCAGAAATATACGCATATTAAATGAACAAAGATAAAATCAAAGGTAGGAAATTTGGTTTAACCCGCCGAATCTCACGAGTTGGGTAGTAGGCGGTTTTTTTCATTTTCTTTAAATAAAAGCATTTCTAAATCAAAAACCCATAAACGATGACTAAAACTGTTGTACTATTTCTGGCCATGCTTTTCGTGACAAGCCTTACCATCGCGCAGGTAGCCATCAATGGCGACGGGACCGAAGCGGCTGCATCGTCCATGCTCCATGTTCAAAGCACCGACAAAGGCATGTTGATTCCCCGGATGACGTCCACACAACGCAACGCAATTGCCTCACCGGCAACGGGTTTACTGGTTTTTGATACAACAACCGGAGGTTTTTGGTTCTACAATGGTTCAACCTGGACAGATTTGAGTTCAGGCACTCCCAACAAACTTCAGGATGCTGATGGGAACACCAAAATCCAGGTAGAAGAAAGTGCCAACGATGACAAGATCAGGTTCGACATGGCCGGCACGGAATATTTTGTGATGGATAAGGGACGACTGCTGGTTAACAACAATGGTAAAAGCGTATTCATTGGTGAAGGTGCAGGGCCGGCATCAACGCAGGCAAATACCTATAATTCGTCAGTAGGTTATTTTTCGGGAAGTTCAAATACCACCGGAGTGCAGAATGCTGCATTTGGTGGATCAACACTTCAAAGCAATACCACCGGATCATATAATACAGCTTTAGGATATACTTCACTATTTTTAAATACTTCCGGAACCAACAATGCAGCAGTAGGTGCTTCTTCACTTTTTTTTAATACTACCGGAAATGAAAATATGGCAGTAGGTTCATTGGCACTTTTTTTTAACACTACAGGATCAAATAATACTGCCATTGGCAATCATGCCCTTTATTCTAATTCTGAGGCTCATTCAAATGTTGGTATTGGGCCGAAGGCTCTCTATTCAAATACTACACTAAGCAATTTGGTCGCAATAGGGGATTCGGCTTTATATAATAATGGTACAGGAGCTACTTATACCTTTGAATCAATTTATAATACTGCCATCGGATCAAAATCAATGTATTCAAATACAACCGGATATAGAAATTCTGCAGTTGGATATCATACCCTATACTCAAATACTACCGGGTCAGAAATTGCCGCATTCGGCACTGAGTCATTAAGCCATAATACCACAGGTAATTATAATACCTCTAGCGGTTCTAGGGCACTTACCGGTAACACTACAGGATCAAATAATACGGCCATGGGGAATAGTTCACTGGCCGTTAACCAAACAGGAAGTGACAATACTGCCATTGGCTATAAAGCACTTTATTGGTCAACCGGCAACGGGAATGTTGCTCTGGGAAAAGAAACACTTTATTATAATTCAACGGCACATTCTAATGTAGCTATTGGAAATGAAGCACTCTATTATAATACCGTAAATAGCAATTTGGTCGCAATAGGGGATTCTGCGTTGTGGAAAAACGGCTTAGGGGCAAGTGGTAGCTATGATGGTGTGGAAAATACAGCAGTCGGATCAAAAGCTTTGTTTGCCAATACAATTGGAAGTTGGAACACCGCGAATGGTTGTCAATCTCTTTACTCCAACACCACGGGATACTCCAACACCGCGAATGGTTATCAAGCCCTTTATGCCAACACCACAGGATTCTCTAACATCGCGAATGGACTTCAATCTCTCTACTCCAACACCACAGGATACTCCAACACAGCGAATGGAGTGTATACTCTCTACTCCAACACCACAGGAAATTACAACACCGCGAATGGATATTATTCTCTCTATTCCAACACCACAGGCTCCGAAAACACCGCGAATGGTTATATGTCTCTAAAAAACAACACCACAGGAAATTACAACACCGCGAATGGAAGTTATGCTCTCTACTTCAACACCACGGGAGTCCGAAACACCGCGAATGGTGTGCGTTCTCTCTACTTCAACACCACGGGAAATTACAACACCGCGAATGGACTTCAATCTCTCTACTATAACACCACAGGATCCTATAACACTGGTAATGGAACTTATTCTCTCTACTCCAACACCACAGGATCCAATAACACCGCTAATGGAACTTATTCTCTCTACTCCAACACTACAGGATACGACAACACCGCGAATGGTTATGAATCCCTCTACTCCAACACCACGGGCAACTGGAATACCGCGAATGGTTATCAATCTCTCTACTCCAACACCACAGGATATAACAACACGGCGAATGGTTATCAATCTCTCTACTTCAACACCACAGGATATTACAACAATGCGAATGGTATGTATTCTCTCTACTCCAACACCACGGGATCCCAAAACACCGCAAATGGAGAATCTTCTCTCTACTCCAACACCACAGGAGTCCGAAACACAGTAAATGGTTATCAATCTCTCTACTCCAACACCACGGGAAACAACAACACCGCGATTGGTTATCAATCTCTCTACTTCAACACCACGGGAAACAACAACATAGCGAATGGTTATCAATCTCTCTACTTCAACACCACGGGAGTCCGAAATACCGCTAATGGTATGTATTCTCTCCGGTCCAACACCACAGGAAACGACAACACCGTGAATGGTTATCAATCTCTCTACTCCAACACCACAGGATCTTCCAACACCGCGAATGGAAATAATTCTCTCTACTCCAACACCACAGGATTCAACAACACCGCTAATGGTTATCAATCTCTCTACTCCAACACCATAGGAAATTACAACACCGCGAATGGATATGAATCTCTCTACTCCAACACTACGGGAAATTACAACACCGCGAATGGATATTATTCTCTCTCCTTCAACACCACAGGATACTCCAACACAGCGAATGGATTTGAATCTCTCAATGCCAACACCACAGGATACGACAACACCGCGAATGGATATTATTCTCTCCACTCCAACACCACAGGATACTACAATACCGCGAATGGACTTCAATCTCTCTACTCCAACACCACAGCATCCTACAACACCGCAAATGGTTATGAATCCCTCTACTCCAACACCACGGGCAACTGGAACACCGCTAATGGTTCCCAATCTCTATATTCCAACACAGATGGATACCAGAACACCGCTAATGGATTTCGATCTCTCTACTATAACACTACAGGAAACTCTAACACCGCGAATGGTAATAAATCTCTATACTCCAACACAGATGGATACCAGAACACTGCTAATGGTTATAGTTCTCTCCTCCAAAACACCACCGGATACTTAAATTCCGCTTATGGATATTATTCTCTCTCCTCAAATACCACAGGAAGGGATAATACAGCAATGGGGACTAATTCACTTTACAACAATACTGATGGATATAATAATACAGCACTTGGGTATCAGGCGTTTTACAATGGAAGCAGTTTTGTAAATTCTACAGCATTGGGAGCTTATGCAAATATATCGGCTAGTAATCAGGCACGCATCGGCCACACAAGCGTTACCTCTATTGGAGGCTACACCAACTGGACCAATGTGAGCGATGGCCGCTTTAAAACCGATGTGAAGGAAAATGTAGCCGGGCTCGATTTCATCATGAAACTTCGCCCGGTAACTTATCATTTGGATATGGATGCCATCGCCGGGTTTACCAAAACACCTGATTCATTGCGTCTCAAAAACAGTGAACAGTTGAAAGCAGCAGAAGTACAAATTGGCTTCATTGCTCAGGAAGTTGAGGCAGCTGCCAATTCATTAAACTTTGATTTTCACGGCGTTGACAAACCTAACAACGACAACTCACATTATGGCCTCCGCTATGCCGAGTTTGTGGTGCCCCTGGTAAAGGCAGTGCAGGAATTGAGCAGCAAGAATGCTGAACTGGAAGAGGAAAACTTGTTGCTTAAAAAAATGAATACAGAAATCATACAAAGGTTAGAAAAACTTGAGAAGAAGTTTTAATATATGAACTATACAACACTTGAAAAAGGGATCATTTCAAATAGATGTTTAAATCAAAGGCAGGAAATTTGGTTTACCCCGCCTAATCTCACGAGTTGGGTAGTAGGCGGTTTTTTTCATTTTCACCAAAAAACAGTGTGATTATATCATGAAATAAAAGTATTTACAAATTAAAAACCCAAAAACGATGACAAAAACTGTTGTACTATTTCTGGCCATGCTTTTCGTAACAGGCACTACCATTGCACAGGTAGCCATTAACATCGACGGGACTGTAGCTGCTGCCTCGTCTATGCTCCATGTTCAAAGTACCGACAAAGGAATGTTGATTCCCCGAATGACCACTACACAACGCAATTCAATTGCCTCACCGGCAACAGGTTTACTGGTTTTTGATATCAACACTATTGGGTTTTGGTTTTTTGATGGAACGGTATGGGTGAATCTAAGCACCGGAGCACCAGCTAAACTTCAGGATGCCGATGGCAACACCAAAATTCAGGTAGAAGAAAGTGCCAACGAAGACAAGATCAGGTTCGACATGGCAGGCACGGAATATTTTGTCATGGATAAGGGGAATCTGCAGGTAAACAACAATGGAAAAAACATCTACATTGGCGAGAGTGCCGGACCATCCGCTGTTCAGGGAACCAACTACAACAATTTTATTGGTTACCTTTCGGGAAGTGCCAATACATCTGGTTTTGACAACACGGCTGTTGGAGCCAACACACTGACAGCCAACACCACAGGAAGTTCAAATACCTCCCTTGGCAGGGCAGCCCTAAAAAGCAATACCACAGGAAATTCAAATACGGCAACAGGGTTAAATGCACTTACCTTAAACACCACCGGGTCGAGCAATGTGGCCTATGGTTATTATTCGCTGAAGAGCAATTTAACAGGATCATTCAATACTGCTCTGGGGAGAGGAACATTATTGGCGAATACTTCCGGAACCCACAATACTGCCGTCGGCTTCACTTCGCTTGCTTCAAATACCACCGGAGGATACAATACGGCGATGGGCTACCAGACACTTACCCTGAATACCACCGGAGCCAATAATACCGCCGTTGGTCGTGATGCGGCGGCTCAAAACTCCACCGCAGTTTCCAATGTAGCCATTGGGGTGAGTGCGCTTTATAACAATACCACCAAAAGCCATTTGGTGGCTATTGGCGATTCGGCTTTGTATAATAACACCACGGGGACTGAGAACACAGCAATTGGCTCTAAAGCTCTATTGTCCAACACTACTGGGTTTTCCAACACCTCAAATGGTTATCAAGCCCTTTATTCCAACATATCCGGAAGTGACAATATAGCGATTGGTACAACATCTCTGTTCTCGAATACAACAGGGAATCAAAATACTGCAATAGGATGGTCATCTAATTACTCGAATACAACAGGTATTGAAAATTCTTCGGTTGGAACTGCGTCTATTTACTCAAATACAACAGGAAATAGCAATACGGCGTTAGGGTCATTTACTCTTTATGCCAATACTACAGGGAGTAATAATACTGCCAATGGTAATCATGCACTCGTCTCGAATACGACAGGAGAATCAAACTCGGCATTTGGTTTTTTTGCTCTTAAAGATAACACTACAGGCCATTCGAATATCGCTATTGGCGTAAGAGCACTTTTTATGAATACCACCACAAGCAATCTGGTGGCAATTGGTGACTCGGCTTTGTATAACAATAGCACCGGAGGAACAGGTAATACCGCAGTCGGGTCGAAAGCACTTTATTCCAATACCACAGGCTATTACAACACAGCAAATGGAATAGGTGCCCTTTATTCCAACACCACGGGGTATTACAACACCGCCATTGGACCCTATGCTCTGTATTCCAACACAATGGGGACTCAAAACACCGCAGCTGGGTTGGATGCACTTTTTTCCAATACAGAAGGGGTTGGCAACACTGCTTTTGGTTATCATGCCCTTAATGATAACACCACAGGTTCTTTAAATACTGCATTGGGACGATTTGCACTTGTTAACAATAGCACTGGAATACAAAATACCGCAGTAGGGAATTTTGCTCTTTATAATAACACAACAGGAAGTAACAATATTGCCATAGGTTTTAGTGCCTCCTATGGAAACACAACGGCCCATTCAAATGTGGCCATTGGTGCAAAGGCACTATTTTTAAATAGCACTATGAGTAATCTGGTGGCAATTGGGGATTCTGCTTTGTATAATAATAACACCGGGACAGGGAATACCGCAATAGGAAGCAAGGCCCTCTATACAAACACATCGGGATGGAATAATTCTGCATTTGGTAAACATGCCCTTTACTCGAATACAGAAGGAAATGCAAATACCGGAATAGGATTGGTTGCACTCTATGCAAACACCACTGGTACAGGTAATACTGCGATTGGTATGTATGCCCTTACTTCAAATACAACCGCAAATTACAATTCTGCCTATGGTTTTAATGCAATGCTGACAAATACAACCGGAACAGAAAATACAGCGATGGGGACTTATTCGCTCTACACCAATACTGATGGAAATAATAATACAGCACTTGGATATCATGCATTTTACAGTGGAAGCAGTTTTGTGAATTCTACAGCATTGGGATCCTCAGCAAATATATCGGCTAGTAATCAGGCACGCATTGGTAATTCAAGCGTTACCTCTATTGGCGGCTACGCCAACTGGACCAATATTAGTGATGGCCGCTTTAAAACCGATGTGAAGGAAAATGTGGCCGGGCTCGATTTTATCATGAAACTCCGTCCGGTAACCTATCATTTGAATATGGATGCCATCGCCGGTTTTACTAAAACACCTGATTCATTGCGTCTTAAAAACGGTGAACAATTGAAAGCGGCAGAAGTACAAATTGGCTTCATTGCCCAGGAAGTTGAAGCAGCTGCCAAT
>MEOL01000050.1 GCA_001769215.1 Bacteroidetes bacterium GWF2_41_31 | reverse complement strand
TTTAACGAGTTTTAAAGATTGAACTTATCAACATAATGATGTGAATATCAGTTGATAATGATTGATTTTTTGAAAAATCAGCAGACCCTAAGTACATATAGTGGCGGAATGCGTCAGCGTTTTGGAGTGGCTCAAGCGCTATTAGGAAATCCAAATATTATTATTGTTGATGAACCAACAGCGGGTTTAGACCCAGAAGAACGAAATCGATTTAATAATTTATTAAGTGAAATAGGCGAAAACATCATAGTGATTCTTTCAACCCACTTAGTGGAAGATGTCAGAAATCTATGTGCCCAAATGGCAATTATTAACAATGGAGAATTATTGCTTTATGGAGTACCCGAACAGTTAATTTCAGAATTAGGCGGTAAAGTTTGGATGAAAAAAATAGTTAAACATCAATTACCTTCTTATCAAGAGCAATACAAAATCATTTCTACCCAATTGCAAGCTGGTCAATTAATCATTAGAGTATTAGCGTCTGAAAACCCAAATAGCGGTTTTATACAAACTGATGTTATTTTAGAAGATGTTTATTTTTCCACAATACTTAACCTTAAATAACAAAATGTTGAGCCATTTAATTTTATTCGAATGGAAATTTTATAAAGCTAATATTTCTTTTTATGTGATGCTGGCATCATTTTTTGGTTTGGGTATTTTAATTGGAACTTCGACAAATATTGCATTTCCAAATATCAAATACAATTCACCATACGCAATCAACTTTATATTGGGACTTTTTTCTTTGGCTAGTCTATTTCCTATTGTAATAATGACTTCGCAAAGTTTGTTGAGAGAAAAGGATAGTTGTTTTGAACAGATTTTGTATTCGACACCTATTACTATTAGAAATTATTTTATAAGTAAATTTTTACTTGTTCTTGGAGTAGCAGTTTTTACTTTTCTGTTATTTCTTGCTGGAAACATACTTGGTCATTTAATTGGGAATGATAGCACAGAAAAATGGGGCGTTTTTCACTTGAATTATTATATGAATTCGTTCATGGTTATTGTGTTGCCCAACATTTATTTTTGCACGGTTATTATCTGCTGTACGGCTTGGTTCTCCAAAAACAAAATGTTTATATATTTAAGTGGATTGGGTATTTATGCTTTGTATATGGTGGTTTCACTGTTTTCAAATTCACCATTATTTGCAGGAGCATCACCTGTTTCAAATAGTGCAATGAATTTAGCAGCAAAATTAGATCCATTCGGGAT
Organism: Bacteroidetes bacterium GWF2_41_31; assembly: GCA_001769215.1. Classification (GTDB taxonomy): domain Bacteria; phylum Bacteroidota; class Bacteroidia; order Bacteroidales; family F082; genus UBA6244. Next base: position 294,114 of record MEOL01000050.1, on the reverse strand, counting down.
GGCAGCATTTTTTGAGCAAACCAAACATTGGACTTCATTACAAAAAAATACAGAGGTTTTGCATCTTTCTGGAAACCTTCTGTTTAATCGAATTACTTTCGTGCTATTAGCCATTTTATTATTGCTGTGGGCTTATAAATCATTTCAATTCAAAATTTCCAAGAGGCATCAAAGAAAAGTTGCCGTATTGAATGATTTGAAAGGTAGAAATTACAACTATTTTAAAACCACTACTAGCTCAAGTGGAAGAAGATATTATATTTCCATGATTTTATCTTTTTTAAAAATTGATTTAAAGTCAGTGATCAAAAGCCTTCCGTTTGTTTTACTCATTAGTATTACCTTATTTATTCTGGGTATGGAAATGTACGGAACAATTGCGGGTGGTATGAGATTGCCACAGCATTTCGTTACAACTGCTTTAATGATGAATACAATTTTAACGAGTATTCCATTTCTATTGGTATTTGCTATTCTGTTTTATGGGAGCGAATTAATTTGGAAAAGTAAAAGTGCCAATTTTAGTGCGATTGAAAATGTGACACCATTTTCTGGTTCTGCCGTGTTTATCTCAAAGATTGTTTCAGTAACTTCGATATCCTTCCTATTGATTTTGAGCAGTATTTTATTAGGCATCTTATTTCAGGTAATGTATCAGTATCCCATAATAGAATGGGGTACTTATTTTTCATTATTCTATTTTATGGGCTTTCCAGTTTTCATTTGTAGCATTCTTATCGTTGCATTGCAGTACATATTCAAAAGCAAATATCTAGCTTTATCTATCGCTGTCGTTTTTTTGATGCTTACAAATACTTCATTAGGAATAGTATTGGGTATTTCTCATCCACTATTGCGATTTGCTGGTTTTTTACCTGATGTTTATAGTGAAATGAATGGTTTTGGGTATTATCCCAATGCTTTCATTATTAAAATGATATATAGCTTGTCATTTGTTTTGCTTCTTTCATTTTTTTCAATCTCAATCATTAGTAAATCTGAATTTACATCAAAAAAGACGAAAATGTTAATTGTTATTTTACCTATTATAGCCTTGCTTTCATCAGGGTTATATATTTCTACAAAAAGCAATTCTTATTCTAATGTAGAAATGATGAATTGGAAACAGCAATATGAAGAAAAATACAAAATTTATGAACCAAACCCACAACCAATCATAACTGATATAAAAACCATCATTGATTTATTTCCTAAAAAAAACAGCTACAAAGTATCTGGAACGTACCTTCTAGTAAATAAAACGAATTCAAAAATTTCAGAAATACTTATCAATACGTCAAATGATTTGATGTGGAAGGGCATCTCTTCATCTCAGCTAATCCTAACAGAAAAAGATGGTGAATTTGGACAATACATATTTAAAACCAAAGAAAGAATGTTGCCCAATGATACTATTAAAATCAGTTTTGAATTTGACTATAAAATAGAATCTCTAAAAGGCCATCAATCCTTTAATGCCATAGTTGAAAATGGAGCTTTTATGAGAATTAGCAATTACTTCCCAACTATTGGCTATGATTCCGGCAATGAAATTGAAGATGTACTAGAAAGAAAAAAACGTAATATGCCATTGCAAGATGAACTAACAAAATTAGATGCCCCAATGGGAGACCCATACGATTACAAGTTTATAAATATTGATGCTGTTGTATCCACATCATTGTATCAAACAGCACTTTTTGTTGGTGAATTAGTAAACAGTTATTCTAATAATAATCGGAATTACTTTCATTATCAAGCTAAAGATATTCCTTTTCGGTTTGCCGTTTCATCAGCAAAATATGAAATTGAAAAATCTACCTATAACGACATTACCATGGAAGTACTTTACGAGCCAAATCATTATCAAAACATACCGCATCTAATAAGTAATATCAAAAAATCGTTGCACTATTGTGAAACTAATTTCGGAAAATACCCCTATACTACTATTAGATTTGCAGAAATTAGTTCATTTACATCAGGTTTTGCAGCAACGGCTTATCCTGCAACTATTTTTATTAATGAAAGGCAATTTCATATGGACTTATTTAAAGGCATAGGTCAAGACATTATAAGTGAATTAATTGGACACGAACTGTCTCATCAATGGTGGGGTAATGCTCAACTCAATCCTGATTATAGAGAAGGTAGCGGTGTTTTAATAGAAACTTTGGCACAATACACACAATTAATGTTATACAAAAATGAATATGGTAAAAACAAAATGTTAGAAATGGTTTGTTTACATCAGGACCTATACGATAGTGAAAAAGCATATAGCGGAGAGGAATCTTTAATAACTTCAACCCCCAGTAACATAAATGTTATTTACAACAAAGGATTGGTAAAAATGTATGAATTGTATGTGCTTATCGGTGAAGAAAAAATCAATTTAGCTTTAGGTAATTTATTGACAAAACATAAATTCCCATTTCAACCCGCTACAACTTTGGATTTTATAGCTGAATTGAAAGCGGTTTCAGATGTAAATAAACATATCGCAATTGAAAAAATATTTACGGAATAAAATAGAGTGAAAATAAAAGGCAAAGAACGCCAGCACCTAACAGCGTGTATAAGAAATAGCGGGTTTATTGATAAATCGAAGGTTTGTACTTGTATTAAAAGTCAGTGCCAAACTGAAAGTGAAGTGCTTTTTAATCCGCTACTTCTTATACACGCAAAACGATAGCTGTCAGGCTAAGATGACACACAATGATATAGTAAAACAATAACAAAAGATGGATATTAGATTAAATTGGTTAGAAATCAAAAAACATTTCAACAAAAGTTTTAGGACGAATTTTCACGTTTCTATTGCCTCTGTTGATAAAGAATGTAGCCCGACAGTAACACCAATTGGTTCTTTGTTTCTCAATAACAATCAGACAGGATTTTACTTTGAGAAATTTCCGACCAAACTTCCTGAAAACAGCAAAGACAATAAAAATATTTGTGTATTAGGAGTAAATAGTAATACTTTGTTTTGGTTGTCTTCACTCTTTAGCGGGCGGTTTAAGAGTTTTCCGGCAATTAAACTTTATGGACAACTTGGGAATAGAAGAAAAGCTACTGACATTGAAATTAAAAGACTGAACGCTAGAATGCGAACAACTAAATGGTTAAATGGAAATGGATACTTGTGGGGGAAAATGGAATTTGTAAGAGATGTAACATTTACAAAAGCTGAGAAAATTAATTTGGGTAAAATGACCGAAGAACTATGACGAAATAGCCCGAACCGCTAACAAAGGCTATATGCAATAAGGGTTTCAGTGGTAATTCATGCATTCTGCCCCGCATAAACTTCGTTGTATCTTGTCAATAAAGTAGCCCGCAATCGCTTACTGGCCATATTGCTACCGTTGGGTATAATTGTAAAAAACTATGGAATTTAGAGACGTAATTGAAAAAAGAAGAACAATTCGGGATTTTCAAAGTAGAGAAGTTTCGATGAACATTATTGAATATGCTATTGAAAACGGATTTAAAGCCCCAACATATAATCATTTAAGAGATTGGGACTTTATCATTATCAAAAGTATAGAATCAAAATTAAAATTAATTGAATCGGAGAAGCTTGAAAAGACGATAGACCTTAAAGATCTTGAAGATGCATTCCAGAATGAAGAATCAATAATGAAAGAAATGTATTTGGATGCTATTCCAAAGCAGAAGAAAATGATTCTTGAAGCACCTATTGTCATTATTGTTGTTTTTAAGCCGAAAACTACAGTTGTAAGTGCAAAGAGAATATACGACTTAAATTGTTTAGCCTCCATTTGGGCTTGCATTGAGAATTTCTTACTAAGTCTTGCAGAACACGATGTTTATGGAGTGACATACATTCCTCAGAATATTGAAAACATTAAAGTTAAACTTGATATTCCAAATGAACTTGAGGTAGCATCAATTATTCCAATTGGATATAAGGCAAATGATGCAAAAATACTTCAGCAGAAAATTATAAATACTAAAGATAGAATACATATCGAAAAATGGTAAAAAAATTATGCCCGATAAATAGGACTCTGAGCGGCGCGCAGCGCCCAGTCCCGCAAATGCTGGATTGAACCCTGGGCATAGTTTCATGCCTACGGCAGACAAGTGCAACTACGCCACTTTATCATTAAAACCAGCTGGCCCCATATCCGAACTCATTTGATCTCCGGTCCGTCCAAAAAAATAGCCGGATGATCATCCCCCTCATTTCTTACTGTCATAAAAACGCCATGCCTCTTACAAGCCAACAGTTTGGCCATCGATGCCTCCTTGATCATGATAAATTCTAATCAAAATGACAGCAGCAAATGTTTCAGACTAAACCAATTCAAGACATTCCTGAAGCAGGATTACAACATTTAGAAGAAATCAAAAACATACAAACAAAACCATAATATCCTAACCCCTCTCTCTCGTCCTACGCAATTGGCGCGCGTTTAGCGATAGCGTATATCTTAACAAAATATTCCAACTCACCTCCCCATTTGATGATCATCTGCCAATTTTTCATTCCCAACCCAGTGAAAAACACATTAAATGTTGAGGTACTGAAAGACTTCATTGCCTGTTACAATCCCACCAACCAACATAAGCGCAAAGAGCAAATTAATGCCGAAACAAACCCCGAAGGCCGTTGGGGAAAATTTACCTATGAGGAGATTATCGCCCGGGATAAAACCAGCCTCGACATCTCCTGGCTAAAGGACAAATCTCTGGCCGACTGACCTCGACAACCTCCCCCACCCCGATATCCTCGCAGCCGACGTCGTCAAAATCCCCAATGCAAGATTGGCTAGTTTTAGGGAAATAGTAAAACTGGAATCGAAAGAGTAGATTTATTACGTTGTTTTCTTGATAAGTTGAGCAGAATGCCTACCTGATGCTTTTATTTAGAAAATCATTGTAGAGTTTAGCTAGTTGAGTTCTGTTCTTAACTCCCGTTTTCTGAAAAATATTGTTGTTGTGGTCTTTTACCGTGTCAACTGATATAAACAAGTTTTCAGCTATCTCCTTATTGGTTTTTCCTTCGTAAATTAAACGAATTAAGTCCATCTCCCGGTTCGTGATGTTGTATTGTGAGACAAAATCTGCTGTTCCTGATCCATTTTTCAGATCATTAAAATCAAATTGATTCTTCAGTTTTTTAGCAAAAGCAAACACCCAAACAATTACAAAACCATTGAATATCAATACAAAAAAATGTAACATGAACCGCTCTAATGCGCTATTATTTAAGCTGTTTCCTAAAAGCCATTTAAAAATAGCCAATATGACTGGAACAATAAAAACCAGGCTCAATACTTTTACTATCTTTTGCGAATTCTTGTCAGGAATTGTTTTTGAATGATAGAACATATAGATGCTCCCGGAGACGATTAACACAAGTATCAGTATATCAGTAAAAATCATCAGGTTTGTTACTAAGCCTCTGGTTCCCAGAAGTGGCAACTCCAACCATCCTAAAAGCCAAATCACAATTAAAGCCAGGGCTGCTATTTTTACGGAGGGTAAAAGCTGTTTTTGAAATTTTCGATTAAGAATATGCTCCAATAATTGAAAGAAAGCCAACAAGAAAGCAAATCTGACAACAAAAAGTGCTGTGGAAAGGACTATTTCAATTCCGATTGCAGCCCATGGATTTCTGCTTAAAACGGATAGCGTTTTTGAGAATCGCAACAGTAACCCAAAATACCAAATCATATTAAGGTAAAGCGTAGCAAAAAACAAATTCCTTAAAATTTCCTGTTTGCCTTTTTTATAAAAATAGTGGATAACAGCTACTGATAAAATAGTGATAATAAATGGAAATATCCAGGCAATTAAATTTAATGCATCCATGGTACAAACTTATTGTTTTTTTAGCAGTTCAACCGGGTGTATTGAACCTATCATCTTGAAAATCTACCACACTTAAGTTGGGATTTTTTAAACCCCAACTTTTAGGGGTGAAAAGTCAGGGCATTATAACCTACCATTGCAGTTTAAAACTTATTCTTAGCTATTATGCATACAAAATTTTATAAGATTAATGACAGAAGGATAGATGTTTATTTCCTGATTCTCTGCATTTTTACAATTCCTTTTTTGGCTATCGCACAAAAATCAGTCGAACCACTATTACCGCTGGATTTCGCAGATAAAGCATTTTCACACATTCAAGACCTTGAAACTTTTGGGCTTCGTAAGGCAGGTTCGGGTAACGAAATGAAAGCTGCAACCTACATTCAACAGCAATTTTTAGAAATGGGGTTAACAGCTGAAATTGAGATGTTTGAATATGAATCATTCGAATTTCAATCGCTTGATCTAGAGATTGCTGATGGCCACATAACGCCCTCAGGGCTCGGATTCACGCCCTATAAAAACGAAAGAACCTATCAGGGAACGGCCATAATTGTTGACCCAAAAGCACCCGCAGACCAATGTATAGCAGATAGTATTATTGGGAAAACTATCATTTCAAATGACATGTCCAACCATTTTCAATTGCTTCAGTATCAGCCTGGATTAATCATTTATGTTGATTCCATTGATTTTTTGAAGCTGAAAGATGTTTCAGAAACAACATTTCATTTGAAAATAGAAGGAACTTATTTAAAGTTAAAATCACCCAATGTTGTTGCACAAATCGGGAAAAGTTCGGACGATAAAAAAGAGATTTTAATTGGTGCTCATCTGGATTCATATCGTGATAGTCCGGGAGCCAGTGACAACGGTTCAGGTATTGGCGTAATGCTTGAATTGGCACGATTCCTTAAACAAAACGAAAACCAACTGAATGCTCTGGTAATGTTTGTCGCTTTTGGTGCGGAAGAGTTGGGCGTGCTGGGTTCGAGAAAATATGTTTCTGTGCACAAGGAATCATTAAAAAATTGCGCGCTCTTTTTTAATATCGATGATGTTGGTGGAGATGGAACCGGATCTATTGAAACGAAAGGAGAAATAAGCAACCTGCCCGCGCCATTGGATGATGACCTCTCGATAAAACTTGCCCAAGAACCTTGGGAAGGGGTTCGAAGCCTTTGGAGAATATTGCCTGAAGCCTGTTTAATGAATTTTATAACAACTGTAAACCATCCTGCATGGCTGGTTAATGCTGTTGAGGAATCGGTAAAGGAATCGGGTTTAGAAATTAAGTATGCTACGAATATGGGATCCGATCAAATGTCGTTTAGTGTTGCCGGAGTGGTTTCTTCGGCCATTGGAATTGCCGGTGAAAATCCCCATACGCCGCTTGATATCATTGAAAAAGTAAACAAGCAAAGCCTGGCTAAAGCAGGAGAATTGACGGTTCGCGTCGTCTTAAAAACAGACCAGTTATTGAAGAAATAACCCCTACTAATCACAGAGGTTCAAATAATTAGCCCGAAATGAAGAAATCTGAATTGTACCCATTCAACTACTTAGTTTTAACTTTGGTTTTAATGGTTTCATGCATTGCACCTAAAAACAGAAAGCCTGAAATAGCCAGGGCAAAGCAGGAGGCGATGGCACATATCCGGTTTCTTGCATCGGATGAACTAAAAGGAAGGAAACCCGGTACGCCTGAAATGAAAATCGCCGCCCGATACCTTGTTGAACAATTTCGTTCCTTTGGTTTGCAAAGTTTTAGCACTACAAACGAATATTTTCAAGCGGTTCCTGTAGAGCTTCTTACATCAACATCAAAAAAAACAGTTTCATGTAATAATGTAGTTGGTTACATTGAAGGATCCGATTCCATTTTAAAAAAGGAATATATGGTTTTAATGGCTCATTACGACCACTTAGGAGTAATACCGGATACGGTAAATGCCCAATCCGATTCAATCTACAACGGTGCACGCGACAATGGTATGGGAATCACAGCTTTGCTATGTGCGGCAAAAAAGTTTTCTAAAAACAAACCTTTACGCTCGGTTATATTCCTGGCAACCACAGGCGAAGAGGAAGGCATGCAGGGGAGTGACTTTTTTATTAAAAAATGTCCTGTGCCTGTTAATTCCATCTTTTTTGTTTTGAACAACGATGGCGGAGGATATAATGACACCACGTTGATTAGAATTGGTGGCATAAACGAAATCAACTTTTCCGCAAACCCCTGGAAAAACAAAATAGGCTCAGGAATCAACTGCTTACCTTATCCTGAAGAATTACAATACTTATTTAAAGAAGGTGATGCTATTATTTTTTCAGAAATGGGAATTCCTTCAATTACAATTAGTCCCGGATTTGACAAAATTGATGAGGCGATTTTAAAATACATTCACAAACCAACCGATGAAGCCGGAGACGACTTTAATTATTCCTATCTGGCTAAATTTTGCCTGGCTTATTATGAAATGAGTTGTTCCATTGCCAATTCTGGAAAATTACCTTCTTGGAAAAAAGGCAGTCTATATTATTCAAAAGGAATTGAGTTATATGGAAAATAGGCACTTTAAACCTGTTTGGAATAACCAAATAACGAAAATAACAGTAAAACACCCACGAATAGACTATACCAGCATAATAACCAAAGATATCGAAATTAATTAGTCTAGACTTACCTACAGATTCTTTTTGATGAATTTGACATTGTCAATTCAAACCATCGTTTTGGAAAGGCAAAGGGTATAACTGCAAGGTGATAGGAGAATTATAACCTCTTTTTAATACATTTGTGACAATTACTTAAGTAAAATCAAAATGATTAACCGGCTGGTATTTATCCTGCTCCTTACTTGTCAATTCGTTGCAATGGGTTTGGGATATGGACAGGATAAGGAGTCCATCAAAATGCTGGAAGAATCACTCAATACTGAGTTAAACGACACAACCAGATTAAATACACTTATTACCCTTGCCGATTTTTATAAAAAGTCGAAGTCTACCTTGTTTGTAGCAAAGGATTATTCACAAAAGGCCTTTGAGTTAGCAGACAAAAAAAAACTCAAGATCCCTTACAAATTAATTTGGATTAAAGCAGAGCTTTTAACGGCTCTCGACATGCCATACAAGGCCATTGATGAGATGAAGCCAGTAGTTGAAGAGCTGGAAAAACTAAACCGACCTCAGGAAATTGCTGAAGCACAAAACTTTATTGCCTACTCCACTTTTTATTCTGGCCAGTTTCGACAAGGCATTGAAATCTATCTGGCCAATATTGGATACGCAAGAAAAAACCAGTTAAAACAAATTATCCCTCAGGCCTGGCTGGGCATTGCTAACGTTTACAACACGCTCAAAAATAACCAGGAGGAGAAAGTCGCTCTCCAATTGTATTTGGATGAATCGATAAAGGAGGGGAATTCTGATATCATTGCCAGGGCCTACAGACGATTTGGTTTTTATTATTCCAGTGTCGACAGCAATTTTATCGCCAGTATTGACTGTTATAAGCATGCGCTTGATATTTATAAATCACAAAACGATTCTTCCCAAATTCAGTTGCTATCGAATAGTGTTGCCTGGAACTTTTACCTGAACAAGCAGTTTGATTCATCGCTTATTTATTATACCAAATCCATGAAGTTTGCTACCTCTGAGAACCCAACGAGAATGGCCAATACTTATGGAAATATTGCCAATGTTTACCGGAATAAAAAAGACTACACCCAGGCACAGCATTTTTACGGACTGGCTAAAGAATATTGTTTAAAAACTCACGACATATACGACCTTTCCTGGATAAATAAGGATATGAGTGACATGTACATCACAATGGGTGAATACAAACAAGCCTATCAACACTATGTTCTGTACAAAAATTACAGCGATTCGCTGGTCAACACAAAATATGATGCAGGCTTGGCCGATGCCCGAACCAGGTACGAAACCGAGGCCAAGGAGAAGACGTTGGAATTGCTCAATCTGAAATTGGCACAACGTGAATATTTTATATACGGATTTGCTGCTTTCATCGGATTGGCGCTTATAATCGGTTTACTGGTTTTACGGCAGTCGAGAGTGAATTCCAAACGTAAAATGAGCGAAATGAGCCTCAGGTTATCAGAAATTACCCAAGCCAATCTACGCCAGCAAATGAACCCGCATTTCATTTTCAACACCTTGAATTCGATTCAATACTATATGTATCAGCATGATAAACTGGCCACCAACAACTACCTGACCAAGTTTTCAAGTTTGATCCGTAAAATTCTCGAAAACTCCCAGATAATGTTTGTTTCCATTAAAGACGAACTGGAGGTGATTCAACTATACCTGGAGCTTGAAACCTTGAGATTTAAAGACAAATTCCGCTATGAAATAACCATCGATGACGAAATAGACACCCTGAGTTATAAAGTTCCAACCATGTTGATTCAGCCTTACGTTGAAAATGCAATTTGTCATGGCTTGATGAACAAAGACGAAAACGGGTTGCTCAAGTTGGAAATGTCGTTAAAGGAAAATTACATTTTTTGCGTGATTGAGGACAATGGTGTTGGTAGGGAAGCTGCCCTCGAAATCAAGAAGATAAAAAGTGCTTCCCATCAGTCGCTGGGAATTAAAATTACCGAATCGCGGATTGATCTTTCAAATGCCATTTACGGAACAGAAATGAAGGTAGTTATTGCTGACCTCAAAGATGAGAATAGCCTGGCCTGTGGCACCCGTGTTGAACTTTATTTACCCATCATGTCATGATAAAAACTCTGATTGTTGACGATGAACCCGATGCCGTGAACTTCATCAGTTCCATTATAACTGAATATTGTCCGGAATTGCAAGTCATTGGAACTGCAAATTCTGTAAAAGAGGGAGTACTAATGATTCAAAAAGAAAATCCTGATTTGGTTTTTCTGGATGTGGAAATGCCCCATGGAAGCGGGTTTGATTTATTGGCACAATTCCCAAAAAAAATGTTCGATGTGGTTTTTATTACAGCTTTTAATCAATACGCTATAAAGGCTATTAAATTCAGTGCACTGGATTATATACTAAAGCCAATCAATATCAGCGAGTTTATCGCTGCCGTTGTCAGGGTAGTTGAAAAAAGATCTGCCGCCTTCATCCAAAACATGAACTATGCCGAACTGCTTGAAAACCTTAAAACCATTTTGCCCACCAAATTAGCCATTCCAACTTCTGAAGGGATGGAATACTTAAACACAAAAGAAATTGTCAGGATTGAGGCCGACCGAAGCTACTGTTGGTTCTATCTTACAGATGGCAACAAATACCTGGTTTGCAGGAACCTGAAGGAATACCAGGATTTACTTGGTGACAGGAATTTTTTCCGTCCCCACAACTCCCACCTCATCAACCTTGAGTTTGTAAAAAAATATGTGCGTCAGGAAGGTGGTTACATTCAGATGACCGATGGATCACAAATTCCCATCTCACGAATCAAACGAGAACTCTTTCTGGTTCAGATGTCAAAATTGAACAAATAACCATCATACAGATAAAATTGTAGCCAGAAAATCAGGTTAAGCATGAAATCAATACTCATTATCACCCTTGCTTGTTCAGTATTTTTCTTTGGAGAATCAAGGTGTACTGCACAGAGCAACAGTCAAACCGATGGAAAATTTTTAATTGTACTTAATATCCAGGAGTATTCAACCTGCAACGGCCACAAGCTTTCGGAAACTGAAGCTCAAAAAATTATAGATTCTGTTAACTATGCAATTAACCAATTCAATCCCAACAACGTAATTTATATCAGGAGCACACATGATTTGTTAAACCTATCTCTTTCGTATCCTTTTATTTATGTATCACGTGATACCGCGGCCATGCGGTTGGATAAAAGAATGCATTTGGTGAACGACCGGGTTTTCACAAAGGAAAAAACGAGTGCATTTACCCTGGCTGAATTAAACGACTTCCTTCAACAAAACAAGGCAAAGGAAATCGTAGTGGTTGGCCTGCTGGCCGAAGAATGTGTGTACGAAACAGTTGTTGCTGGCAAGGACCTTGGCTATGAAATGTATGTGATACCGGAAGCCATTGTAGGAAAGTCGGAAAAAAGTAAAATGAAAGTGTTAACGAAATTGAAGAACAATGGAATTCGTCAATTTTCACTTAACGATAAATAAATAATCGGATTTCAGGAGAATGTAATGGCAAAGAGTGCTACTAAAAACAATCGCTGACTGAAATTGATGCAGGAGGAATACTACCACCTGCCATTTGGCGAAGCATCATAGACCTGAATTGCAAAAATATCATCTATTTCAAGTAAAAAATGCCTATTCATTTGATAGAACAAATTTACTATGCAAGGAATTATATATTTTTACCCAAGATAACAGGCTCATTTATGTCGTGTGGTTCTTGAATTCAATCTATTAGAAATGACAACAATTTTAACTGGTTTGAATATTGCTGGTTTAATCCTTGCATTGTTTTTTATTACGCTGATTCTTTCTAAAAAACACAAGCAGGTTCATGATTATCTATTGTCATTTTTCATTTTGCTTTTGGGTAATTTTCTGGTTGTCAAGTATGTATTTCAATACGACCTGTATAATTCTTATCCTATCATAGTATACATAGATATATGTTACTGGGTATTACTGGGTCCGACATTGTATATTTATACTTTGGTGATCACAAGAGGAGAAAATCATTTGCGAATCAATTATTTGTACACTTTAATTCCTGCAATTTTGGTGATCCTCTGTTTTTCAGGATATATTTTTGGGACACCCACCGATCTGTTTAACAATTGGGAATCACCGACGATGACGGTGTTAATCGGTCGGTATATCTGGTTCTGGAATTCTCCTTTTTTCTATCTGCTAACTATCCTCGCAATACGAAAACATCAAAAAAGCATTAAAGATCATTTTTCCTATTTAAAATCAGTTGACTTAAATTGGCTTTACTACCTTTCTCATGGTTTTGCCATTTTTATCCTTTTTTTACTCGTACGGGGTATACTTTATTCCGTGTTCGGATGGGAATTTCCCTTCGGTAATTACGGTATCAGCCTGGTAGCCGTCTTTATGTATATCTTTGGGATTGGGTTCTATGGCTATAAACAACGTGGGATATTTGATAACTCCACTATAATTGACGACCAAAATAAAATACAGAATCTGCCAGAGATCTCTGATATGAAGGATGATCGAAATCACCAATCGTATCAAAAATCGGGATTAAATAATGAAGAAGCGCTTCAAATTCTGAGTAAGCTTAAGAGTCTGATGGTGAAAGAGGAGCCTTACCTTGAAAGTGAACTGCATTTGTCGGAACTCGCAGCGATGGTGGACGTCTCCACACATAAACTATCCCAGGTCATCAATGAATCGCTGCATAAAAACTTTTTTGATTTCGTTAATGAATACAGGATCGAAAAAGTAAAAGATTTTTTATCAAATCCCGGGTACAATCAACTAAAAATTGTCTCCCTGGCCTATGATAGCGGGTTTAGCTCAAAATCCACCTTTTATACCCTTTTTAAGAAATCGGAAGGCATCACGCCTGTAGAATACCGCAAAAAAAACCAGCGATTACCCACATAACCGCTTTTTTGTTGTCCGAGCCGATAGGGGAACACCCCTAAGTTTATTTCCTTTAATAGTTTTGCTCAACAGGATTTGTACAAAGCAGATTCAGGCAACGGCATTCCAACGCAATGTTGAAGATGCCATAGTTATTAAAGAATTTTTAAACACATCACTAATATTAATATCATGAAAAAATACATCACACTGAGTTTGTTTATGCTCATTGCAATGGTTCCAATGGCTCAATATTTAAGCGGCCCTCAAAAAATTGTCATTGATACCCCCCGAAACCGACTGCTTGTATCGAATGGTAATAATGGAAACCTTGTTGTGATCGATAGCGTTGGAGTTCAAACTCTTTTTGTTGAGAATGCGGATTTTATAGATGGACTGGAAATAGTTGGCGACACGATATATGGGATCGGCTTCCACCGTAAAGTACATGCATACAATTTAGAAACAAGGGAACATCTGTGGAGTATTACCATTACGGGAAATACCTCCAAACATTTATCGAGTATCACATCTGATTCGGCAGGTCACCTGTTTATCTCCTCCCCTCCATTAAACGAAATTTACAAGTTACGTATCAGCGACCAGTCCTATTGGGTTTTTGCTGGCAATCAAGGCCTGAGAACCCCAAACGGTATACTGCTGGAAAAAGAAAAAAACAGAATTGTGACCATTGGCGATTCACCCAGTCCATCATTAATTCAGGCCATCAGCCTCAGTGATTCTACGGTTTCAACACTTGACTCATTGGATTTCAGTAGTACGGATGGAATTACCAGAGACAAATACGGGTATCACTATCTCGGGGGATATTCTTTATCAGGTGTTTATCAGATGAATGCTGATTTCAGCGACGAACCCGAATTGATTTTTCCGGGTGCCCATATAATTTATCCAACCTATGATTCATCGGATCATTCACTCCTGGTCACCTACTATGGATTGAATACATGGGCAAGGATTCCCCTTACAACAACAGGGGTCTATTCACAAAAATCACCTGATGAGTTTATATTATACCCCGTTTATCCAAATCCAAGTAATACTGAACTTAATATCAGGTACGATTTGAACAAGCGTTCACATGTGAGGTTGGAACTATGCAATTATGAAGGAAACCTGATAGTAACATTGGTAAATAAGGATAAAGATGCAGGGAACTATTCAGAAATCTGGTGTGGTCAGGATAGCACGGGGAAATATGTTTCATCAGGAACTTATTATTTACGGATGTCAGTGAATGGGATCATTCAAACACAAAAAGTCATCATGATCAGATAGCGCTTCCAATAAAACTAAAAAGACACTCATGAAAACGCTGGTGATAATTACAACATGGTTGGCCTGTGCAATACACTTTTGGACTCATCAGTCTGGCTCAACAATTGGAAGAACAGGAAAAAAAACATTAATAATTACCACATTGCTGGCAACCCTCATCATGACAGTTAATAACGGCTGCAAAAAAACCACAGAAATCCCAAATCTTGTCCCAACATGTAAAATCACAAGCCCATATAAGGGTTATATAACTGAACAGCGAGCACTCATAACTATACTGGCTGACGCGAATGATAAGGATGGACAAATTAGCGAAATAAATTTTCTAACTGACGGAATTTCTCTTGGATCTTTGTCAAGCTTACCTTATAATTTTGTATGGGATACGCATATTGTTGACACAGGATATCACACTATTAGTGCCATAGCAAAAGATAATTTGGGCAGCACTGTTTCTGATGAGATAACCATATATTTAACAGAAACCGGTAATATTCTGGCCCATCCGGTTGCTGCTTTTAGCGCAAATGAAACCGCGATTTTTTCAGGATCATCGGTTCAATTTACCGATCTTACCACAAACTTACCAAATAGCTGGTTCTGGGATTTTGGAGACGGAAATACCTCCACCTTACAAAATCCGGTGCACGCTTATTCAGTTGCAGGGCATTATACCGTAATATTACTTGCTTCAAATCAGTATGGCAATGATACAGAAGAAAAGGAGCAGTTTATCACGGTAACAACCATTGAATTAGAAACCGGAACAGTTACCGACTACGATGGAAATACTTACAAGACAATCAAAATAGGTAACCAATGGTGGATGGCAGAAAATCTAAAAACTACACATATGGCCAATGGAACGAAAATTCCTCTGGTGAAAAACAATACAGAATGGACCAATCTTAGCTATACCGACATAGCCTATTGTTACTATGAAAACTCCTTGACAAATGCAACATTTTATGGCTTATTATACAGCTGGGCAGCCGCAATGAATGGAGAAAGTACCAGCGATGAAAACCCTAGTGGAATTCAGGGAATTTGTCCGTGTGAGTGGCACTTGCCAAGCGATGCCGAATGGATGGAATTGGAAATGTTTTTAGGAATGAGTTTTGACGAAGCTTATGGCATGGGATGGAGAGGCACAGATGAAGGCAGCAAATTGAAGACAACCAGTGGGTGGTATGATGGCGGTGATGGAAACAATATTAGTGGATTTTCTGCGCTCCCAGGGGGTCAGAGGGTCATGGGAACTTTCAACGGCTTATCCCAGATAACTCTTTTCTGGACATCTACAGAATACTTTCGCTTTACCTACCTTGCATTTAACCGTACACTCAGCTACAAAGGCACTCAAGTTGGCTGGTTTATGGCTTCGCACTTTTATGGGTATCCCAAAAATTATGGTTTCTCGGTGCGGTGTGTAAAGGATTAGATTACCTTAATACGGGTCAACTTTCCGTGCTAAAACTTCAATTAATTATTAAAACGAAATCGAATGAGTATCATGTAAAACACTTTTAATTGCATTCCGTAAAGTGAAAACCACCATTGGTACAATCGACCGATGATTTACAGCCGTCTCATATTATTTTTAATAATTATTAATCCCTTAATGATTAGAAAAATGAAAAAGAGAAATGCATTCATACTGATTGTTGGACTTTTAACTATCCCGATACCACTGATGCTACCAGCACAAAACAACCTCCCCTATCTTGGTCAGGAACCTCCCGGAATGACGGCTAAGCGATTTCCACCGGATTCATTGCTGGCAGGCGGCAATTGGTGGTGGCATGGCTCACCGGTATTTACACCAGATGGACTGGAGATGTTCTGGACTGAATACGTTCATTACAGTCCGACAAATGAACATGCAACCTTATTTACAATGAAGGTTGAAGACAATAATTGGAGTCCCATCCAGCATCCTCCTTTTGGAAACATAGACTATTTTGAAAACAATCCGGTATTGTCTGTCACTGGCGATACATTATACTTCTTCTCTATGAAATCGACAGGTGTTTATCACATGGTAACACGTACTTCATCTGGCTGGTCGGAACCTGTTGCATTACTCGTACCAATTCCTTCAGGTTTCAGTTTCGGATTAGAGATTGCGGTTAATCGCTATGGTGACCTCTATATTGAGCTGTCTTCCCAGACAAATCCTGAACCAGACATTTATGTATCCAGGTATCAGAATGGAACTTATCAAATGGCACAAAACTTTGGCGAAGAGGTTAACACTGATTATGCGGAATGGGGTCCATTTATCGATCCCGATGACCAATATCTGATTTTTTCATCCAATCGTCCGGGCATGATCGGTCAGCAATTTGATTTATATATCAGCTTTAAAAAAGAGGATTTATCATGGACAGAGCCCATCAATATGGGATTTGAAGTAAATTCCACCGGTGCGTTCTTTCCTTACGTTACCCTTGACAAACAATACCTTTTCTTTAATACTGCAAGACCGGGTGACATAGGGTACAATCCATACTGGATAAGCGCTGAAATCATCGACAGCCTTCATACTGTAGTTGGTATAAAGGAACAAATGAAACCAACCGGACTATTGAAATTATTACAAAATTCACCCAATCCCTGTCGTGACCAAACTACCATATTATTTGAACTTGAAAAACCAACAAAAATATCCATTGGATTATACAACCAGTCTGGTTGCAAGATAGTTGATTTGGTTAGAGACGAAAACTATCAGACAGGAAAGCAGGAAATTATATTTGACGTATCAAAACTACAATCAGGGAGTTATACATATACTTTGATTACGGAAAGTGGCGAGAGAATCTCTCAAAAAATGCTTGTTATTGAGTAAAAATAACCATAAATAAAAATTAGACATATAATCTTCTTTTCATGAAAAATCAATTTCTTCCCTCCGGCATAAGAGCGATTATCATTGTATTCTGTTTTATAATAACCGCTAATCTGAATATTCAGGCTCAAACATGCGAACCCTATCTTGGGCAATCGCCACCGGGAATAACACCTGAAATATTCGCTCCGGGGATAGTTTCAACCCCAAACACCACTGAATGGTCATGCACTTTTTCGTCGGATAGTACGGAAATGTATTTCTATCGGATAGATGAAAACTGGTACTGCACACTATATTCCTGCGCTTTTGAAAATGGCGCATGGACAGCTCCGTCAGAAGTTGATTTTTCAACCGGCTTTTCAGCGTCAGAACCTTGTTTTACGCCAAATAATCAAAAATTATACTTTATTTGGGACAATGACTTATTTGATTTTCCTGAATACTATTTTGTTGAACGAACGGAAAACGGATTGTCCGACCCGGTTCATGCAGGTCAGGGAATGTGGCTCTCATCGGAGGCAAACGGACAATTATATACAACAGATATGTCTTCCGTTTCTACCACAGGAAAAACTTATCTGGCAAAAATCATGACCAGCAATGGGGTCTTTGAAAGTTACGATAGAATCACTATTCAACCTAATTATGGCTACCAAGCCCATCCCGGTATTTCACCTGATGGGAATTATTTACTGTTTGATATTGACGGAGGTAGTCATCTTTTTGTCAGTTTTAAAGGGCCGGATGGAATATGGAATATAGCCATCGATTTGGTTGACCATGGATTTGATGCAATGGCAGGAGGAGCCTACATTTCGCCTGATGGAAAGTATCTGTTTTTCCATTTGAATGGTGATATTTGGTGGGTAGATGCTGAGGTGGTAACAAAACTGAACCCGTATCTTGGAATTGGTGAAACATCCACGCCAACAAAAGAAATAAAATTATTTCAGAATGTGCCAAATCCATGCAACACGCATACATCCATCGATTTTGAGATTGAAAAAGCATCAATTGTATCAATTGAAATAACTGACTTATCAGGGAAAAAAGTAGTTGAGTTAATTAAAAACAAATTCTACCAACAAGGTAAACACTCTGTTATTATTGATGTTTCAGAACTTCAGTCCGGAATTTATCATTACACCCTGGTTACAAAGAAAGGTGATATGATATCAAATAAGATGGTTGTCATATAACTATTAAACCCATAGCCATGAACTTTAAACCCGCACTGGTTTTGTTAATGATTACTCTTTTTATTGGATGCAATAAGAAAGACAATCCGGTCAAACCTGTATATGTTTATTCCGCACCTGTAGCCTATAATGATGATTTGGAGGTTAGCACTCTAGAGCTTGAAGGATTGGATGAGACACCCATCAAGGGAATGATGGATTATATCAACTCAATTGATCAGCATCGCATCCATAATATTCTGATTACCAAGAATAATAGATTGGTTTTTGAAGAGTATTTTCAAGGTTATGCCTTAAGCTTTACCGCTGCCGGACTTGATGGCCCAATCATGCAGTACACCCGGGAAACAGATCATTATATGGCCTCAGTGACCAAGAGCGTAACCTCAGTAATTACTGGTGTGGCAATAAATCGGGGGTTAATACCAGATCTCAATAAAGAAATTATTGACTACTTTCCCGAATATGAAGGTATTATGACCGGTGAAAAGGCAAACATTACCATTCAACATCTTCTTACGATGCGTGTTGGCCTGGAATATGATGAAAATACATATCCCTATACTGACTCCCGTAGTGATACTTATAAGATGATGCATAGCAGCGATCCCATTGAATATGTGCTCTCTAAACCAATAGCATCATCTCCTGGCACACAATTCCATTATAATACAGGTTCAACGAATGTGTTGGCAACAATTATCGAAAAAGAATCGGGTATGCAATTTTTTGATTATGCCAATGAATACTTCTTTGATGCTATGAACATTCAAGGTGGCAAATGGATCATGCTGAACAATGGGCTTCCAATGGCATCGGGTGGTCTCTATTTAAGAGCAAGAGAGCTATGCAAAATCGGTTTACTTTTTCTTAACGACGGCATGTGGCAAGAAAAACAATATATTACTTCTGAATGGATTAACGATTCTCAATACGCCTACATTGCTTCAACCGGATATCTCCCAAATACGGCATACGGTTACCAATGGTGGATTACTCATTTTACAGCGAAAGGCACCTCATATAAATGTTTTTTTGCTGCCGGATGGGGCGATCAATACTTGTTTATTATCCCCGAACTCGACATGATTATCGAGTTTAATGGTGGTAATTATCTGAACACCGGTAGCATTTCACCCATAAATCTGGTAACAAATTATATACTTAAAGCAGTTAATTGATAGCGCACACTGCCTAAAATATAGGAACCCAATAAATAAAAATCAAAAATTAAAATCAAAAATAATGAAAAGACAAATTTCACTTTTAATTGCGTTTGTTTTTATGTTAGGGATAATAAACAGTTTTGGTCAGGGCTGGATGGAAAATATACCGGCTGAAAAACAGGCGAGTCCGAATTTCTTCGATATTCAAAATGCTTTTTACAAGTATAATACTGAAACAAACGGGAAAGATAAAAAATCTTTTAAAAAGTTCAAACGATGGGAATGGTTTATACAATCACGTATAAATGAAAATGGAAATTTCCCCTCCCAGATTTGGTGGAACGAATCTCAGAAAATTATTAAAAACAAAGAGAGTCAGAGAAGTACTACTGCAAACTGGACTCCTATGGGCCCATTTGCAACACCACTCTGGGTTACAATGGGAGCAAATCAGGGTTTAAGAAGCGGTGCCGGTCGGATTGAGTGTATTGAATTTCACCCTGCAAATGACCAAATAATATGGATAGGAGCCCATTCAGGCGGGTTTTGGAAAACCACTGATGGTGGCGAAACATGGTACACTACGACCGACGATTTGCCAAGTATCGGAATTAGTGATATCGTTGTTCACCCTCAGGATCCAAACACACTTTACATTTCAACCGGAGACAGGGATGGGCTTAACACTTTCAGTATAGGCGTTTTAAATTCAACCGACGGTGGCGAAACATGGAACCAGACCGGTTTAATTCATCAGATTCAGGATAACATTGTAATAAATGAATTGTTGATTAACCCTTTAAATCCAGATATCCTTTTTGCAGCCACGGAAATTGGGATTTACAAATCCAGCGACGCTGGCGAAAGCTGGATTTTTATCACCAACGGAAATTATAAGGATATAACCTATAAACCCGGTGATGAAAACGTTATTTATGCTACCACTTTTAATTTTAACGGTGGAGCAAAATTATATCGGTCAACGGATGCGGGAGAAAGTTTTACTCAAATTATAAATACGGGACTCACACCTTCTCAAACAGTGAGAATTGCGCTGGCAGTTTCACCTGCAAATCCTAACTATGTATATGCAATTGCGTGCGGCAGATTTCCAAACACAAAACTTATCGGATTATACAAGTCTGAAGATGGCGGAAATACCTGGATGCAAACACTTTCCGGGAATACGCTCAATATCCTGGGACGCTCTCCTTATGGAAGTGATGATTATTCGCAGGCATGGTATAACTTATCAATTGCCGTTTCACTAACGGATGTAAATGAAATATACACAGGTGGAATTAATATGTGGAAGTCGAATGATGGTGGATACAACTGGCAGATTTTGACGCATGAAACACCAAATATTGTTCCCGGAGTCGATTATATGTGGGTCGACCACCACGAATTAAAAATTAACCCCTTAAACAGTGTGGTCTACGATGCAAATGATGGTGGATTGTATAAATCTGTTGATCAGGGCGATAATTGGACCGATATAAGCGATGGGCTGGAGGTTCTTCAGATTTACAAGATTGGAAATTCTGCTTCAAATGCAGATATTGCAGTTGTTGGATGCCAGGATCAATTTGCGATGTATAAAACAAGCGATGACTGGGGCGCATTATTTACCGGTGAAGCAGGCGAGCATTTTATCGATTACACCAATTCTGACATAGTGTATTCAAGCGGATTTGGCGGTGGGTTGTTACGTTCTGAAGATGCAGGACTGACTTATACAGGGATCAATCCTTCTGGAATTGGAGCCGACATCTGGTTACAACCTTTTATTATGCATCCAACCAATGCAAACACTTTATATTTTGCTTATACAGATGTGTATAAGAGTGAGGACCAAGGAGATAATTGGGTGAAAATATCAAATAATCTTGTAGGCGGTCAGCTTCTAACTACACTCGAAGTTGCATATTCTGACGATAATTATATTTACACTTCTACTGCAAATAGCATCAGGCGAACAAAAAATGGAGGGAGCTCCTGGGAAAATATCACCAATGGTCTGCCAGGTAGTTTTATCGCGGACATTGCCATTTCAAATTCCGATCCGGAAAAAATCTGGATTACCCGTGGTGGTTTTAATGAAGGTCAAAAGGTTTATCGTTCAGAAAACGCAGGAGATACCTGGATTAACATTTCAAATAATTTACCCAATCTACCGGTAAACTGCATAACCAGTCAGGCTGGCAGTGCCGATGGCATTTATGTGGGAACTGATGTTGGGATTTATTATACCGATAACAACCTTACGGAATGGATCTATTACTCTGAAGGATTGCCAAATGTAATAGTAACAGAACTTGAAATTCAATATAACGCTCAAAAATTAAGGGCTGGAACATACGGACGGGGGCTATGGGAATCAGATATTTATGACGATGGTACAAATCCTGCTTTTGCCGAATTTACGGCAAGTTCGGTGATTGCATGTGGTGATGAAGCAATCACATTTACCGATGCTTCTTTATATTCGCCTGTTTCGTGGATTTGGAGTTTTACTCCAAACACAGTTACGTTTATGAACGGAGCAAATGCAAATTCTCAAAATCCTGATGTAAGATTTGATGAGGCAGGTGAATATACTGTTTCCCTTGAAGTGACAAACGCCAACGGAAGCACCGCAATCACTAAGGAAAATTATATCAAACAGGCAGATATCATCGTTGAATTCTCTGCCAACAAAAATGTTACCTATCAGGGTGGAATAGTGAATTTTTATGATGAAACCGTATGTAATCCGAATACCTGGGTATGGGTATTTGAACCTTCAAATGTGACTTTTTTATCAGGAACAGATGCAAATTCTCAAAATCCGGTCGTGAAATTCGATGCTCAGGGAATCTACACAGTAGCTCTTACCGCTTCCAATGCCAACGGCACATCCACCGTAACAAAAACAGAATACATTATTGTAGGGACAGACTATTACATGACTACTGACCAGATTACAACTTGTTCAGGAACATTCTATGACTCACAAGGTCCGGATGAAAATTACAAAGATGTTGAAGATTACGTGATCACCTTTTTGCCAGCTACGCCAGGAAAGGTTCTCGAGTTCAATTTCACCTCCTTCAACCTGGAATTTGAAATGACATGTATTTTTGATTACCTCGAAATATATGACGGCATAAATACTTCCGCGACATTGATTGGCAAATTTTGTGGGCCGACTTCTCCTGAAATAATCACTGCGACGAATGAAGAAGGTGCCCTGACATTTGTCTTTCATTCCGATGGAGGAGTTAATGATTCAGGCTGGGCTGCTACAATTGAATGCGTAAATCCTGTCGGCATACCGAAAGTTGATAATAACAAGGAAGTAAATATCTACCCTAATCCAAATTCCGGCAATTTTACAATTGAATTGAATGGTATTCGTTCCAAAACAGTTTTCATAAATGTGTACAACGTGACAGGGAAACTGTTATTCACCAGAAAAATTGGGAATATACCTTCACTTTTTTCTCAAAATATAATGATGGAAAGATATTCCAAAGGAATCTATATAATTGAAATCATTACCGATGAGAAGACCATTACAAAAAAAATTGTGCTGAAATAACAGAAAACCTGTCGGATTAATGAATCCAGACAGGTTTTTCTATTGCTTACAGGAAGTAATCTGGCGAAACACAAATACTACTTTAAATAAAGAAATGGAAATAACTATAAAACCAAAAACTATCGTAATGCTATTTTTAACTGTTTTATATGGGCAAATAGTCAATGGAATCAGACCATGGATATCATTTTAAATCTGATTATTCCGGCATTTAAATAGTTGATTTTCACATCTAATATTAAAAGAAAACAATTAACGAAATGAAAAACTTAAAAACTTTTTTTATCGCATCAATTGTTGCTATAACTATTACTAATTCAGCATCTTGTAAAAAAGATGAACCAAAAGTTGATACCCCAATAATTGTAGCGGAAGTTAGCTCAGTTACCGATTATGATGGAAACACTTATCGAACAGTTAAAATTGGTGATCAAGTTTGGATGGCCGAAAATTTTAATGCATCAAAAACATCAAATGGACAAAGCTTGCTAGAGGTTTATGAATATAATAACGACAGTACTAATTCAAATGATTATGGCAGATTATATAGCTGGTCAGCTGCTGTAATGGCTGCTCCGGAAGGATGGCATCTTCCAACAAAAGAAGAATGGGAAGAATTGATCAACTCAGTTGGAGGTCCAGGCATAGCCGGCGGAAAACTTAAAGAAAGTGGTACAACTCATTGGAATAGTCCGAATACTGGCGCAGAAAATTCTGTAGGATTTTCAGCAGTTGCCGGCGGTTTTCGTGGAGGCGATGGAGTTTATTATGTGCTTGGGGAACATGGATCTTATTGGGGAACAGCAAACAATGCCCAAGACCCATACTGTATTTATGTTTATAATACAACAGCAAATTTAGTCACAGAAGTTAGCCCTGTTGATAAAACATCGGGAAATGCTTTTGCCGTAAGATTTGTAAAGAATTGAATATTATACAAGTAAAAAAAAAATTGAACAGTATGAGAAATTTAATTTTAGTTGTTTTTGGAATGGTAACTCTCTTAATGTCTTGTAATATGCAAAATACAAACAAGAAAGGAAGAGAGTTTACGGTTGAGTTCGAGAAGTATAAATTATCGAACGGGTTAGAAGTTGTTTTGCATGAGGATAAATCTGACCCAATTGTTTCGGTTGCAATCCTTTTCCACGTTGGATCGAACAGAGAAAGACCTAGCAAAACGGGATTTGCTCATTTCTTTGAGCATATGCTTTTCCAAAACTCCGAGAATGTAGGAAAAGGTCAGTTCTTTACAAAGATTAACAATTTAGGTGGCACTTTTAATGGTGGCACATGGCGAGATGGAACAATCTACTTCGAAACTGTTCCCAACGATGCTCTCGAGGTTGTACTTTGGATGGAGTCCGATAGAATGGGATTTATGAGGAACACCATTACCCTAGCAGCACTCGAAAGGGAAAAGGATATCCTTATTAATGAAAAGCGCGAGCGCGTGGATAATAAGCCTTATGGTTTTCTTAATGAAATTATTGCGAAAAATATGTACTCTCAGGATCATCCTTATAGCTGGACAACAATAGGCACCTCAAAGGATTTAAGGGCAGCAACACTTGATGACATGTTTGAGTTTTACGACAATTACTACGGTCCAAATAATGCAACCCTAGTAATTGCTGGCGATTTTGACAAGAACCAAACAAAGCAGTGGGTTGAGAAATATTTTGCCGAGATTAAAGCAAAGCAAGAGGTTAAACCCTTGAAAACCATGCCTGCAAAGCTCGATGCAACCAAGATGTTGGTACATGAAGATAACTTTACCCAGCTTCCTCAGATTACGATTGCCTACCCATCGTGCGAGGAGTACCACGAGGATTCATACGCGTTAACTCTTTTAGGTGAAATATTGTCGCAAGGCAAAAAATCACCTCTCTACAAGGTTATTGTGGAAGATAAAAAAATTGCTGCACAAGCCTCATCATGGAATAGCGCAGAGGAATTAGCTGGTCTTTTCTACTTTAAGGTAAATGCTTTCAACAATATCGATCTTGATGAAGCCTATGCTGCAATTCAGGAGGCATTTGTAATGTTTGAAACCGAAGGCTTCTCGGATAGCGACCTTCAGCGACTAAAGAACCTAACCGAAACAGATTACTTCAACGAAATATCGAGCACAATTGGCAAAGCCGAAAAAATGGCTACTTACAATGTGTTTGCCTCAAACCCTGGGTTTGCAACCGATTACTTAAAGAATTTAAATGCTGTAACCAAAGAGGATATAGTAAGGGTTTATGAGAAGTATATTAAGGGTAAAAACCATTTAGTGATTAGCATTGTTCCAAAAGGAAAACAAAATTTGGCAATAGAAAAATCGCTTAAAGCTGAGGTTGTAGAAGATAGGATTGAGCATCAGGAAATGGGCGATGCCAACACGAAGATAGACAAGGACGAATCGTTTCAGAGAACACTCTCTAAAATTAACCGGAGCATTGAACCCCAATTGGGAGCAACACCACTGGTTAAAAACCCAAAAATATGGTCTGACAAGTTGAAGAATGGTATGGCCGTTTATGGAATTGAGCATAACGAACTACCAGTAGTACAATTCAGCATTCGTATAATGGGTGGGCATTACTTGGACGATTTGTCGAAGCCCGGAACTGCCAATATTCTTGGGAAACTTTTAAAGGAAGGAACAAAAACAAAAACGCCTCAGGAGGTACAGGATATAATTGGGAATCTGGGTGCTTCAATTTATGTTTACACAAATTTGGAATACATAACCATATATGGTAATTGTCTTTCGAAGAATTATGAAGCTTTGATTTCTCTCGTTGAAGAGATGTTAACAAACCCACGATGGGACGAAAATGAATTTAAGCGAATTAAGGAAGGGATAATTAGCGAAATACAGCAGGCCTCAGCAAGCCCAAGCAGTATAGGACAGAGTGCTATTACAGGAATGATATTTTGCAAAAATCATATTCTCTCCGCACCTGTGAACGGAACAGTTAAGTCGATAAACGAAATAACCCTTGATGATGTTAAGGGGCTTTATGACAAGTATTTTTCACCTTCTCTAACAAGTTTTCATATAGCAGGAAATGTCTCAAAAGCCAACACAATGAAGTCGTTAACCTCAATTAGCAAAAGCTGGATTGCCAAAGATGTTCGATTACCCGATTATGAGTGCAGTGGCTCATCGGATGACTCTCGCTTATACTTTATCGATCAGCCTGGAGCAAGGCAATCGTATATTATTGTCGGAAAAAAGTCTTTGCAGCGAAACGACAAGAATTTTTATCATACACAAATAGCCAACTATAAGCTGGGCAGCAATTCGGGAGGATTTCTCTTTAACGTTCTTCGTCTTCAAAAACAGTACACTTATGGAGCATACTCTCAGTTCGAAGGTGGTAGAACCTATGGTACTTTTTATGCCTATTCAAATGTTCAGGCTACCGCCACTCAGGATGCGGTTAACACGTTCAAGGATATAATTTCAACCTATAATGAATAGTTTACTGAGAACTTGCTGGCTGAAACAAAGCTTGCGCTAATAAGGAATAATACAATGGCTTTTGAAACCCTTTGGAGTCTTCTTGGTGTTCTCCAATCCATTAGTACTTACAACCTACCGGCCAACTATGTTCAGGAAGAACAGGAAATACTTCAGAGCGTTAGCCTGGATGAGATAAAAGGTGTTATCTCCAAAACCCTTGATCAGGGTAACTTCATTTACATAGTTGTTGGCGACAAGGAAACGCAATTTGAAGCATTGAAAGATGTTGGATTAGGCAATCCGATTCTTATTGAAAATCCATTAAAACTTTAATCCACAAAAAGGGGCATACCGAGGATGAATTATTATACTCGGTATGTCTTTGTTAACCTTAGTTTAATAAAATATTTAATATAATCTAAGCCAAATAATTAAGCATATAATAATTATGAAAAAGAAAATTTTGTCAACATTATTTGTTGTGACTATGCTAGTTGCGACAATTACATATGCCGAGTCTTGTAAAAAGGATGAACCAAAAGTTGATACCCCAATAATTGTAGCGGAAGATAGCTCAGTTACCGATTATGATGGAAACACTTATCGAACAGTGAAGATTGGAAATCAAATATGGATGGCCGAGAATTTAAGGAGTACGCATTATTCCGATGGATCAACAATTCAGTTCTTCAATTATAATAATGATGAGGCCAATGTTAGTGTTTATGGAAGGTTATATACCTGGTCGGCCGCAATGAATGGTGCAGCAAGCAGTAATGCGAACCCAGGTAATACACAAGGTATAGCGCCAGTTGGTTGGCATTTACCAAGCACAGCTGAATGGCAACAGCTAATTAATTATTTAGGTGGGAGTAGCGTTGCAGGTAGTAAATTAAAAGAATCCGGAACAGTTCATTGGTTAGAACCTAATACAGGCACTAACGAAATTATGTTTAATGCTTTGCCTGCAGGTTTTTATTTTCATTTAAGTGAGTATACTTGGAAAGGAACCGCCTGTATCTTCACAACCTCCACAACAAATTCCTCAGTTTTATTACAAAATAATAGTTCAACTGTAGTTATCGATGGCATTGAGGCTAATGATGGAATATCGGTTCGTTGTGTAAAAAATTAATAAACAGTAATTATGAATAAAATATTCCCTGTTGTTGCGTTTGTTCTATTACAGATTTCGTATTTGGTTGCTCAAAATACGGATATAAAATCACCTTCACGAAGTTCATTTTGTAACGATTCAAAAATCGTTTTCGACAATTCGGCAATTGAAGCAATTTATTTGCATCCCAAAGATGTTCTTAGCAACGTTGATTCCTTTTGGACTAATAACACAGCTTTCAGCTTAACTAAAAAATGGCATGCCCAAAATAACATCGAAATCCCTTACGAAAGATGGAAAAAGAGTATTCGAAAACTTTCGAAACTTTCATCTAACGATATTACACAACAAATTGCGTTTGTAAATGCGAAGAAAATTATTGAAAGTAATAATACTTTTAACGAAAAAGCAATTCCTCATATTTGTTCGTTTTTACCCAAATCAACACCTCAAATTCACACAAATATTTATCTTTTAACAGGGACTGTTCCCTATGCATTTGCAATTCCAAATGATATAGTTATGGATGTTGCTTCACCCAATTTTAATCGTGACCCGGTAAGAATCCTGAATATACTCGTTCACGAAGTTTTTCACGTTGGCGATGCATATGTTATAATTCACCGAACTGAGTTTGAACTCGAAAATGAAATGCTTGATTACATGATTGATTATTTGCTTTCTGAAGGTTTAGCCAATTATGTTTCTTATACGGCTCAGGATATTTATCCCAATCATAAATTCGATGATTATCTCATGCTGGAAAACGAAAAGTCTGTAAAAAAGCATTTGGCAAATGTAAACTCACTTTTTTCAAAAGCAGGGTCTGTACCACAAAAAAAAATGACAGAAATGTCTTGGGAAATAGGTGTACAAAAAAGAGCCTATTATGTTGCCGGAGCTTTTATGGTTAAAACAATTGATGAAAAGCTGGGTCGTGATTCGCTGATTAATGCAATTTGTGTTGGTCCTAAAAAAGTAATTCATATCTATAATTCATTGGTTACAGATGACATGAAGATTATGGAGTTTAAATTACCTGAAAAGATTTCGTCCTACCAGAAAATGAGAATTGCGCTTGTACAGAAAGATTATCAGGAATTCAACATACAAAAAGAAGAATTACTTCAAAATAAGGCAAATGAAATCGATTATCTGGAAAGCAGAATCAATGAATATGCTTATTATTTAATGAATTATGAAAAGAATGATGCACTGGAATTATATAAATTAAATGTGGAACTGTTTCCTAATTCTGCCAATGCACATTATCGGCTTGGCGATGCATATTTAAAAACTGACAATAAAGAAATGGCTATCGAGAGTTTTGAGCATTGTTTGGAATTAAAGCCAGATAGTCAGCGTGCAAAAGAGATTTTGTTACGACTTAGTAAATGATTTATGCTAAAGTATTTATAAGATTTAAATAACGCATCGAGCGATGAAAAATACAATTGTTCTTTTCGACATCTCTGAAATTTCAATTAGAATTTCTGATTTGAGATAACTAAAAGGAGCGAAGACAAATGGAAAATGACTCATTTAAAAACCTAAAATAAACACAACTTTATGAAATCACTTGTATTTTTAACCCTCGGAATTCTGCTTCTGGCATATACCCAATTATTCGCACAAAATACCAAAGACCTTTATCAACCCATTGAAATACGAAAAGCCTATGCCAATGGAACCCGCGGTTATGATGGCAAACCGGGCCCTGACTATTTCCAAAACCGAGCTGATTATGTTGTTAATGCAGAATTCTTTCCGAAAACAAATATCCTGACAGGTTTCGAAATTATTAACTATCAAAACAATAGTAATGATACCCTATCGAACCTCTATGTTAATTTGTACCAAAACCTCTATAAAAAAGGTGTAACACGTGATGAAGATATTAACGAAATTGATATTCATGATGGAGTTGAAATTACAAGGGTTATGGTAAATGAAACTCAGGTTGACCTAAAAAAATTACGTTATTTCACAACAATCATGAAAGTTCCACTATCACAAAAGTTGCTTCCTAAGTCAGAAATGAAAATAGAAATAGAATGGAAAGTAAGAATGCCCTTTACTCTTGGGAAAAGACAAGGAACGTATGATAAAACCAACTTTTTTATTGCCTATTGGTATCCAAAAATCTGTGTTTTCGATGACATTGACGGCTGGAATGTAGTTGGTCATGCCGGTATTGCTGAATTTTATAACGATTTCGGAAATTTTGATGTTGAAGTTACCGTACCAGCCGAATACAACGTATGGTCGACTGGAGTTTTGCAGAACGCGGATGAAATCTATACCGGAAAATTTATTGAACGAATTAATCAAGCATCACAATCGGATAGTGTGATTCATATTATTACCGAAACTGACAGAAAAGAAAAACATATAACCAAAGCAGGGAAAAAACATAGCTGGAGATTTAAATCCGAAAATCAGGCAGATTTTGCTTTTGGGGTGAGCAATAGTTATTTGTGGGATGGAGCCAGTGTTATAGTTGAAGACAAAAGGATTCCGGTAAGTTCGGTATATAGTCCTAAAAGCAAATATTTTAAAACCGTTACTGAAATTAGTCGCAATTGCATCGGCTTCTTTTCAACAAAAATTCCGGCAATACCTTTTCCCAATACACATCTCACTGCTTTTCAGTGTTGCATTAGTGGTATGGAATTTCCGGGAATGATTAACGATGCTGAATTCAATAATCCCGGGGAGACGGCTTTTGCGACCACCCACGAAATTGGACATTCCTATTTCCCTTTCAATGTGGGTGTTAATGAACAAAAATACGGTTGGATGGATGAAGGAACTACGCTATTTGTGGGATTAGTTGCATTAGCCGATCTAATGGGTGATACCACACTGGCTATTTTGGATGAAAATACTAGGAACTATACACATATGGCGTCATATCAAGCCGTCGATGTCCCTATCATGCTGGTTTCCTATGATATGGGAGAAGATACGCATGGTTTTATTTCTTATGTGAAAATGGCAACCGCACTTAATTTATTGTGCCATTATATGGGAAAACAAAAATTTTATCAGGCAATCAGAGAATTCACAAATCGGTGGAAAGGCAAACACCCCATTCCATATGATTGGTTTTTCACTTTTAATGAAGTTGCCGGTGAAGATCTAGCCTGGTTCTGGAAACCCTGGTTTTTTGAGTTGGGTTATGCCGACCTGGCTATTGGTAAAATTGAAAAGGGAACCGATTCTGAAACAGTAACCATTGAAAATTTGGGGGGATATCCGATTCCCGTAATCCTGACTGTAAAATACGCTGACGGAACAAAGCAGGTGATTAAAAAGAAAATGGATATTTGGAAGGCCGGGATTAAATCGTATTCCATTGAAATACCCGCAGGAGAAATTAAAGCACTTATCCTAAATGATGAGTCTATTCCTGAAACTAAGTATGAAAATAATACCAGAGAATTTTAATTGTTGATTTGAATTCGTAAAAAACAAGAAATGAAGACAATAACAAAAATTATCCGAAAATATACGGCAATTGCATTGATGATCCTTTTTAGTGCATTTTCTGTTTTCAGCCAATCGACGAATAAATACCCTGGGGAAACATGGGAAAAAGTTAATAAACCTGAAGATCTTGGATACTCTTCAAAGAAACTTGCCAAGGCTCAGGAATTTTCAAAAACCTTAAAAACTGCTGCCGTTACGATCATTGTAAATGGAGTGGTTCTTGATGAGTGGGGTGATGTGGATTCGCTTTTCTTTACCCATTCGATGCGTAAAAGCGCATTAAGTGCTTTGTATGGAAAATATGTGGAAGATGGCACAATTAATCTGGACAAAACCATGTCCGAACTTGGAATTGATGATGAGCCAGTTTTGTCGGATCAAGAAAAAACAGCAACGATAAGAGATTGTTTAAAAGCTCGTTCAGGTGTGTTTCACACCGCTGAGGCTGAAAATGATGCTATGCATAAGCTTAAACCGCTAAGGGATACGTTTAAACCAGGCGAGTTTTGGCTTTACAATAACTGGGATTTTAATGTGTTGGGAACAATTTTTGAACAGCAAACCGGAAAGAAAATATTTCAAGCCTTTAAGGATGATATTGCTGACCCTATACAAATGGAAAATTTCTCGGTTGAGAATGGCATGTCTTTCAAAACGGGCAGATCAATCCATGAGGCATATATGTTTGTTATTTCTGCCCACGATCTGGCGCGCTTCGGTTTGCTGATGTTACGAAATGGGAAATGGAACGATAAACAGGTAATACCTGCAAGTTGGGTCAAAGAAAGTACCACCTATTTTTCGGATGCTACAATATATAAAGGCGATGGATATGGTTATATGTGGTGGGTTGCAAAAGATCATAATAAATTTCCCCATTTACCAAATGTGAAACTCAAGGAAGGAATCTATTCTGCACGAGGAATGGGGGGACATTTTGTGGTCGTAATTCCTGAATATGATATGGTTTTTGTTCATAGAGTAAATACT
Organism: Bacteroidetes bacterium GWF2_41_31; assembly: GCA_001769215.1. Lineage (GTDB taxonomy): Bacteria > Bacteroidota > Bacteroidia > Bacteroidales > F082 > UBA6244. The sequence goes on along the minus strand of MEOL01000050.1, from coordinate 261,533 downwards.
TTTCTCCCGGAGAATTCTGTCTCATCAAAAGATGTTGGTACTTTGTTGAATATGATTCTGGTGGCCAGAAATCTAAAAAAGTGATAATAACATTCAATCAAATTCATATCATACATTTGGTGAAGTATATATGAAAAATTAACACTGTTCAAAAATGTACACCAACTGTTCAATAGCATAACTTTGTCAATAAAAAACAGCCATAACTATTTATTTATGTGGCAGATAAACAACCACATGGCTTTCATGGTATAGCCTTTGATATTGATGAAAGATTAAAAACTCAACCATAAAGTAAAACAAAAAAATGAAACACTTTTTCTTAATTCTTTGCTTGCTAGGTTTTTTCCACACATCGCTGGAAGCACAAACCAAACAAGATTCTACGGCAATCCAGGAAACCGTATTGAACTACATTGAAGGCTGGGAAACAGGCGACTCGGCCCGCATGGCACTGGCTCTTCATCCTCAGCTTGTCAAGAGAGGAATTGTACCGGCAAAAAGCGGTCAAGGTACTGAACTGCTCGAAGCCTCCTATCAGGATATGGTCACCTGGACGGTTTACCAAAAGGAATCAAAAAAAGGAAAACCACAATCTGACAACACCATCAGGATTACTGAAATTGGGCTAAATATTGCCAATGTAACCTGCATCAGCACTGAATATGTTGATTATCTTCATCTGGCCAGAACAGAAAAAGGTTGGAAAATCCTAAATGCCGTATGGGAACCCAATTATCAATCAATGTATAAATGACAATCATTTTTAATTTGGTTAATTGAACTGAATTAGCATGAACATTATCCAGCGCATAGCTCTCACAATAATATCGCAATAAAGAGTTGTTTCAACATGATAAAACGGATGTTATTGAAAGCAATGGATAATACTAAACTGAATCACCAGCAGGTGGGGCTTTCCAACTTGCATTCGGTAAAGTCAAAACTACCAACGGTACAATAAGCTGACACTTTACAGCAGTCTCTTATTAATTTTAATCATTATTAACCGCATAATGATTAAAAAAATGAAAAAGAGAACTGCATTCATCATATTGATTGTTGGATTCTTAACTATCCTCTTACCGCTGATGCTGCCGGCACAAAACAATCTCCCTTATCTTGGACAGGAACCTCCCGGAATGAGGGCAAAGCAGTTTGCACCGGATTCATTGCTTGCCACCAACAACCGGTGGTGGCATGGTTCACCGGTTTTTAGCCCCGATGGACTTGAAATGTTCTGGGCAGAGTATGTTACATATGGTCCGGATGATCATCGAACGACATTATTTACTATGAAGGTTGTAGAAGATAATTGGAGTCCTATTCAGCATCCTTCTTTCGCAATGCCTGAATATCATGAAAACAGTCCGTTTTTCTCTGTTGGAGGCGATACACTGTATTTTGTTTCCACGCGACCGGGAGGTTTTTTCCGAATGGTAACCCGAACACCTACCGGCTGGTCAGAATCCGTAACGTTACAGGTGCCAATATCACCGGGTATGGGCGTTGGTTGGGAAATAGCAGTAAACCGCTCTGGCGATATCTATCTTGAGATATCTACTGAGGCCAACCCTGAACCAGATATTTATGTTTCCAGGTATCAGAATGGAAGTTACCAGATGCCACAAAGTCTTGGGGATGAAGTAAACTCTGAATATGGTGACTGGGGTCCGTATATTGATCCCGATGACCAGTACCTGATTTTTTCATCCAACCGTCCGGGCATGATCGGACAGCAATTTGATTTATATATCAGTTTCAGGAAGGCAGACTTAACCTGGGCTGAACCCATCAATATGGGATACGAGGTAAATTCTACCGGAGCTTTCTTTCCATATGTGAGCCTCGACAAACAATACCTTTTCTTTAATACAGCCAGAACAGGAGATATGGGTTATAATCCATACTGGATTAGTGCAGAAATCATCGATAGCCTTCATACGGTGGTCAGTATTAAGGAACAAAAGAAACCGTTAGGGCAACTGAAGTATTTACAAAACTCACCCAATCCCTGTATGGCTCAAACCACCATCAATTTTGAGCTTGAAAAATCAGCTTGTATATCACTTGTAATACATAACCAGTTTGGGCAAAAAGTAGTTGATTTGATTAAAAATGAGACCTATCAAACTGGAAAGCACGAAATTATATTTGATGTTTCCAAACTACCATCGGGATGTTATACCTATACGTTGATTTTGGAAAATGGGGAGAGGTTATCCCAAAAGATGATTGTTGTTCAATAATCACCAATTAAAACCTGGATTAAGCACAATTATTTTGCATCAGTAAAATATTGAACACATTAAAAAACACACTATAAAAAGATGAAATATACATGTATCACCATCCTATTTGTCGTATTTAGTATCGGTTTCTTTTCATGCAAAAAAGAAAAACCCAATACTGATACCCCAATAATTGGAACAGAGGATAACCCAATTACTGATTTTGAAGGAAACATTTACAAAACCGTTAAAATTGGCACACAGATCTGGATGGCGGAGAATTTAAAAGCAAAATTCACCTCAGATGGAACCTCCGTTTCAGAAGCTTACGTTTACAATAATGATGAAAGCTATCTTCAAAATTATGGGCGCTTATATACCTGGGAGGCAGCTAAAAAACCTTATATCGAAGGTTGGCATTTGCCCGGAGAGGCAGAATGGGATATTCTTGAAACTTTTCTGGGTAGCGATGTTGCTGCAAAATTAAAAGTTGGAGGATGCAGCGGTTTTGAAGCTAAAGCCGGAGGCTACAGGGATTATTGGGGAGGTTATACAGAACTTAACTTATGGGGTGTTTTTTGGACCTCATCGATCTACACCGCTGATCATTCATTTGTTCGAAATGTATTTACATTTAATAACAATTTTGAACATTCCGGTTGTGGGAATATAGCCGGAAATTCTGTTCGGTTATTGAAGGATTAACTGAATCATATTTCTATCCATGTGTTCTGGATGGCACCAAAGAAGTAATTGAAAGGAAAAAGGATATCTGGAAAACAGGAATTAAATCATACGATGTTGGTGTTTCTGAGGGAGATATTGAGGAAATAATTTTGAATAACGCAATGATACCAGAGTGTTCCAACGATAATACCCGGATCAGACTTTGAGTCAATGCACCCTGTTATTGATTTTGAAAAAAACTACTATTACTAAAATACCATGAAAATCAAGTGCTTTGCGTTCCTATTGTTACTCTCTGCCACAGGTTTGTACGCTCAGGAAAAGTCAGGGTATATCCACGGCATTGTGATAAACCAATATGATGAAAAACTGGCCTATGCCTCCATTCAATTCAAAGGTTCCGATGATGGAACCATCACCAATGAAGACGGGGAGTTTTTAATCAATCGGAAAAAGCTCATCAGGGATACCCTTGTCGTTTATTTTATGGGATATAAAAGCAAAGAAATAGCAATAGATGAAACGAATGACAGCCTAACCATTACACTTGAAAAAGCGGTTCACACCCTTAACGAGGTTGTGGTTTTGGCCGACCAGGAAAACTATGCTTATGGTTTGCTGACAAAACTTATTAAAAAATACCGCGGAAAAACGGAAAATATTCCTTCAAAGGCTTATTTCAGTTTATATTCGAGCATGGATCAGCCGTTGGAGATTTTTGAAGCCTTTTATAACGCAGAATTAAATCCCCGCGATGGCATTACTTCTCTTGAACTTAAAAACGGAAGAGCCGGGCTTATAAAAAAAGACAATTTTGCCTTCGTAAGTTTAAACACGACTGACATCCTGAGCGAATTCTCCCCTTTTCTAAAAGTCATGAATCAGAAACTACCGATAGGTCCCACAAACCTGAATCATTCTGCCATAAAATCGAAATACCACCTTGAAATCGAGGATATATTAAATGACGGGGACGAGCAAACCACAGTTATAGCGTTTAGTCCAAAAATAAATAACGGGCTGTATTTTAGTGGCAAAATCTACATCAATATCGATCGAAATGAGCTTCAGAAATTAACGCTTGAAATAGAAAATACCAAACAGGATTTTTTGAAATCGATTCAGGAAAATTCACTTGTCGATTCGCTTAATATCAGACTCGAACTTAATTTTGATCAAAACAGTACCCGATTACAATCAATGATTTACAATTACGACTTTATTTTGTCGAGCCAACCTCAGAACCGGATAGTTTCCAGGGCTTTACTGGCATTCTATGATTATGGGTCGCCTTTCGAAATGCCTCTTTCTGCACCGGTTAATCCTGGCTCAGATTACCAGCGCATTCTATCTTATCCCTTTAACAAACATTTCTGGGAAGCCAATTATTACCTGCCCATCAGTCAAAATAAAATCGATTTCACCAACTTCTTTAAAACCCATGGTTATCTGATTAATCACGATTCCATCAGCGTACAATCACCCTATATTGAATCTCCTTTTTTGAATTGGAGCAAGGCCAACCGATTGATCTGGAGTGATATACCAAACGCAAAACCAATACTGCCCCAGGGCAATGAAAATGGAGTTCTGGTAATAGCCTATCAAACAGCCGGTAACAGCTATTTACGGGGTCATTTGTTTCTGGATTATGAAGTGGAAGGCCCTAATACGTACTATTATTCCAGAGCCTCCATCGACCGTAACTTGTCATTTTTTAAAGATATGCGCCGTGATGTATATACACTGGTCTATCTGAATATCTATTTTGACGTGTATGAGATTCACCGAAGAATCTTAATTGACAAACTTAATAACATGGGATCGGCAAACCGGAAGGAAATTGCAAACATCTATCAGGAGGAGTTAAAATTGCTGCACAATGAATTGCAGTCCATGAGGAAAGAAACGCAACAAGGATTTAATATGCAAGGCTTGTCCAACTGGAACGATTACATTGAGAAGAAACTTGGGGTCAATAACTTTAGAATATTTGGTGTGGAAAGTGGCCCAAGGGAACCTTAGAGTTATTAAAACAAAATTATAAAAGCGTGTAGCTTCTAATTTTTCTGTGTCCTCTCCCATTTAAGGGTTCAAAAAAATACGCAAATAGTCATCTCCTCATTTCAAGGAAATATTTAAACAGCCCGGGACCTTAAATCTCATAAGCCCAAATAGTGTAAAGTACAATTTGATTTTTCGTTTTGGCAGATTATAAACCCATTAGTACTTTTTTCAACCTTGACACTCACTTTTTTCCAACCATTATTACTACTCGGTTTTTGCCTGCCTCCCTTACATTTGTCTTATGATTTCAATAAATATTTTTCACGAAAATTTTAATATCATGAACACAAGAAAATTCTTTTATTTATTAATGATCTGTATGCTCCTCACGAGTACCATGGCCACATTTGCACAAAAAGCACCCAAGTCAATCCAAGAGAATTATAATTGGAAGGAAGCTACAAAGAGTGAAACCCTCTATATCGACCTGGAGAAAAAGAGTGAAAACATGATGCTGAATCTGGACGGTGTTATTAAAAAAGGAACCCTTGAAGTGACCCTTTATAGCCCCAAAGGCGAGAAAATTCCGGGGTTCCTCTTACGTTGTGACGGAACGGAAGGGCACAACGTAAGCATGAATATTTCCGTAGGCGAGGACGATGAAGTGGAGCAATCTACCTCGACAAGTACCACTACCTCCCGAACTTCTTCAAGCTCGTCAGCAAATTCAGCTTCCAAAGCCAGTTCTTCGAGTAATGTGTCCATTGGCAGCTCCTCCAAAACCAGCACCTTTTCCCAGTCGAGCACCAATCATAACTCAACAGGAGCCAAAGGAGTGATTAGCAAAGTGATCTCAGACCCGGAACCCGGCATATGGAAAATCATAGTCTCCTTGAAAGATGTAACAGGAACCCTTAAGGTGGATGTAGCTCAGGACGAATAAACACACTATCATTATTGGTGGCAAAGACGAAAATTTCCTCCATCTTATAATGAATAATAATTCGAATATCCTTCTTTCTCCCAACCCGAAGGATTCTGCTTTTAGGAATAGTGTGGTTAGCTTTGATATTGGTACTTATACCAACAGTTTTGCTGCTGCCAACAAGACGAAAACGCCCACAAGAGCAAGTTGACATCACAGACAAATCGCTACTTCAGTCCCTGTCGATGCAGGAAAAAAAGGTTTTCGAATTTTTACGTAAGGGTGCCTCCAACAAAGAAATTTCCACCGAACTCAACATCGAAGTAAGTACGGTAAAGAGTCATGTGTATAAGATTTTCTCAAGGTTGGGAGTGAAATCGAGGAAAGAGATTATTAATGGAGATTGGGGAATGGAATAAAACCCTTTTAACTTAAAGTGTCTCGTACTGATAGTGGGTGCCAAAATATCAACAAAAATTGTAAACCTTTTTTCTGGATGAGACACATGTTCAATTGACAACACAACACTTACCTCCTCCCCATCTGTATATCAATCCCTGACTTTTTATCAAATTTATTTAATCGATATTTTAACGTTATCATGGCATATCTTCCAATTGTATTAGATTGTCGTTGAAGGAGATAGTTCATTTCACTGAGTCGTTCTATTCCTGTATTTTTATCCAGTAAATCATACACCTCAAAGATCATTACTCCTCTGTTGTGTTTCAAAAAATATCGGGTGATTTCCCCCTTCAATAAAGGAATGTAAACCGATTCGCCAAACGATTGGCCATTGTATCGATGAAGGTCGGCAGTGAGTGCCAAATACCATTTTTCAGATGGCGTGTAAACAATATCAGTAAAAGCTGTAAAATTGAAATACAGTTTGTTGAGTGATTTCTGAATGGAGTAATGGGCATCAGTTAGCTGAAGGGTAGCTCCTACCGTCAGGTCCCATTTTTCCTTTTTACGGTTGTCAAATTTAAGTGTTAGCGCATGAATAAAGTTGGTGACGATGTTCTGATCTCCATTTACCATGTTGATTCCTTGGTTCCAATCTTCGTTAAGTCGAGCATTAAAATTGATTCTCAAAGGCCGGATGGGTGTAGAAAAATCAATGCTGGCCCCTGCACGATAATCATCAGCCACATTGACCAAAGTCAGTATTTGACTAAGGTCAGGCATAACAGTTCTGGACCAGTTAATCTTGTTGCTGGTATAACTGGCATGAACCCTCGCAAATAAGGAGATGAGTGAAAATTGGTCAAAATAAATCCAGTTGAGTTGCAAATTGTGGTTGAAATCCGGCTTCAAGGCTCTGTTTCCCTGATACAATTGCAATGGATTGGTATTGTCCAGAGTGGGCAATAGTTGACTCGCCGTTGGTGAATTTACCGAAGATTGAAAACTAACTGCCAAACGTTTTCCTGTACCAAGATCGTAATCCCACGAAAATCCGGGCACAAAATACCACAGTCGATCGTACTGTGAAGACAGGTTATTCAATGTATTTCCGGTATGTGCATTTTCAAATTCGGCCATGAGGCTCAACTGGCTCCTTTTTGTATTCCTTTTAACGGAAATTCCGCCCCGAAGCCATTGATATTGACGATTAAAATCAGGACTTAACGAGTCCGTGACATGCTGTTCCCCGGGAGGTATTCCCTGAACCCTGTTAAGCCACTCTTCATTCTTTCCGGCACTTGCACTTGGCACCAAATACCAGAAATGAGCAATTTTGAAAGTAAGTGATGAAGCCAATGAATAGCTTAGCAACCGGTTTTCGTCATTTTGAAACCCTAGATATACTGAGGTATCAGGAGGATTGAAAAAACGGGCATTATTGGCCCATTGAGAATTCATCTGATTGCTTTTGGCTGAAAAACCACCTTTTAACTTAAATAGTCTCAACACCCTTTCCCATTTCTTTATATACAAAGCTGACAGCTTTGCAGAATAATTTAATTGGTCATAGTTGTTAGCACTGTTCAACTCATTGGAGAGCAAACCACCAACCGTACTTTCGGTGAACGACACTGCCTTTGAGTTTCCATTGGTTATATTGATACCACCATCGAAGTTAAGATGTTGTGTGGAGTCGATTCTATTCTTCCACCCAAAATTAATCCTGTGTGCGCGGTTTCTGGTATTCTGACTTAGGTCTTCGTTTTGAATATACGAACCGTTTTCGAGAAAGTTATCGGTGACCGTGTTTTGAATTAGTTTTTTGTCTGCACCACTTCCCAAATAGCTGATATTAAACCGATTGTTTTTATGTGCTTCGTAGGTAAAGTTAGCCCCCGCTGCCCCTGAAGTTACCAGTCCGTTGATATTCTGTCCAAAGTTGATGGGCATATCGCTATCGCTACCAATGCTGATGGAACCCCCTCCACTCATAAGACTTTGGAGTCCTCCGGTAAAATTGAGGTAGTCGCTAAAGGAGAATCCATATTTATTGACATTGTTAAGCATGGCCAGTGCTGCAAACTGGTGTTTCTTGGTAAACCGGTAGAGTTTTGCCCCGGCCTGATATTTTTCATCCGTACCCACACCCGCTGAAACATCTCCAAAAAGGGCACTTTTCTTACCATCCTTCAAAATCAGGTTAATGGTTTTGGCATAAGTTCCGTCCTCAATTCCGGTTAATTCGGTTTCATCCGATTTCTTATTGTAAACCTGAACTTTTTCGATGGCATCGGCGGGCAGGTTTTTTGTGGCCACCTGCGGATCGTTGCCAAAAAATTCCTTCCCATCCACCAGCACATTCTGCACATTTTCCCCTTGCGCTTTAATGTTTCCGGCTCTGTCAACCTGAACCCCGGGAAGTTTTTTCAATAAATCTTCGGCAACAGCATCGGGCTTTACCTGATACGACCCGGCGCCGTACTCAATGGTGTCCTTTTTGATAATAAATGGTATGCGGTCAGCACTTACTTCTACCTCTGAAAGATTTAATAAAGCCGGTTGCATGGCTATAACGCCCAAATAATTTCCTTTGGAAAGGGGCAATTCCAACTTTTTAAAAAACGACTGATAACCCATGTAGGATGTTTGCAGAATATAATTCCCCGGATGTATGTTTTTTATCTCGAAATGTCCGGTTTCATTGGTAATACCGTAGTAGGTCATGGTGGAATCGACCGGGTAAAGCAACACTGCGGTGGCGTAGAGCAAAGGGTTGCCCTGCTCGTCAACTACATCGCCTTTAAGTATGGTTTGCTGTGCAAGGGAAATGAAGGCTGGAAAATACAGTAAAAGGAAAACAATCTTTTTCATTTGGACACCTCCTGAACTATTGACTAATTTTCATGATAATGGTTTGGCCTTCACCACCTTCAGCACCCATTTCTTTGTTCTTTTCTTCCACAATAGAATTGAATTTTTCGCGGCTAACTTTTTTTCCTTTATTGGGCTTTTGCAATTTGTCCGGATCCACTTTTACCAGATCCACCGATTTGGCTGTCATGGTTTGTTCACCATCATTGACATCAACGGCCAACACCATCCCCGGAAGACCGCCAAATTCACCGAGACCTGTAGATACTGGAATGGCTGGTGTAAACCACACTTTTACCATTCCGGATGTGTCATTTTTCAAGGCTTCCTGACAGGGGTAGCCCAGGATCACTTGCTGATTTCCGGTAAGCTTCCATTCTTCTTTTTGTATGTCGGATTCTATCAGAAAATTTCGGGTCATAAATTCTTTCTGATGAACCATTTTCTGATTTTTCAGGTCACGGTACATAATATTTTCCGGAGTACTCATCATTATTTTTACGGTGGCCCCTCCCGTTTCCTCTTCAATGGATCCATCGGTTACTACGTTTAGGTTTTCATACCGAGAGGCCTTATCGTTGAAATAAAGTATGGTACCGGATCGGTTTTCTTTGGGCATCATTGCCATCATTTCGGGAGACATTCCGTCCACTACAATGTCAAACTTCACCACCTCTTCGTAGGTGATGGTGCCTTCTGTACGAACCTCACTTTTTTCTGATTGAGCATTTACCGTCATCATGACGACAGTTGTTACCATGGCTAAAAATATTTTTTTCATTTTGATTGAGTTTTATTGGATATTTCCATGAATTAATTTTGAGCCAAAAATAAAGGGGCAGAAGGTTGGTGCAGGTTAATGCTAAACCAATTAAGGTTAATTAAGGTTAATCGATTGATTGCGAATACTGTTTAATGTATTTTTGTGGATGAAAAGTTAATATGGAAAGACACAGAAATATATCGCATATCAGGTGGCTGATGATTAGCAGTCAGATATTACTCACCCTTTTTCTGGGTTATTGGCTCTATACGCAGTATGAAGAAAACAGAAAATTACTGACCAGGGATCTCGAAAGAGGGCTCAGGCAATCGGAACAACAGGTAATGGATACTATGCTGGCCACGCAATTGATTGATCCCATATTAAGCGACACAAGTTTCAGCAAGGTTTTTATGTTCAGGCCAAAAGGCATGGATTCGCTTACATTCTCATCATCATATACCTACAACCATGATACGGTGAGCAGAATATTTATGCAACTTGGTGATGCCGGAAATGAATCAGTAAAACTTACGGGCTTACCGGAAACCCAAAGTCAAATTAAAATTATCATTGACGACAGTATCCCGGACAGGTATGACACGACCTACCTCAACATGGCATTTCAAGACACAAGTAACAAGTTGTTACTGAAAAGTGTCCGTTTGCTAATTAATTCGGTGGAAAAAATTAACACCGGGGAACAAAGTTTGTCCACTTATTTTATCGCGAAAGTTGACACTACACTGCTCACATCACTTTTCAACCAGTTTTTAATCAAAGAATACAGCGGATTTACTGTTTTGTGGCACGCAAACGACAGTATTTCTGTCAACAACCATCAATTTCCGGGTATGGTTGTGAAAAGCGAATTATTTGAAAATAAGTATCTTGCCACCATCCGCCATTACCATGTTTATCTCCTGAAAGCCATTATCCCTCAGCTGACATTTGCCATCATATTACTACTAATCACAACGTTGGCATTCAGAATGGCCTATATCAACCTGAAAAATCAACGAAAGCTTATTGCACTTAAAAACGATTTTATTTCAAATATCACCCATGAACTAAAAACCCCTGTTTCAACAGTAAAGGTAGCACTGGAAGCTTTGCTGGATTTTGACATGAAAAAAGATCCCACCCGAACCAAAGAATATCTGGAAATGGCCCACAGCGAGATAAACCGACTTGATTTACTGGTAAATCAGGTACTGAACAACTCGGCCCTGGAGGAAGGGAGGCCATTTATTACCATCGAGCGTGTTAACCTGACCAATCTTATCAAAGAAGTTCTGTTTTCCATGCAAACACGGTTTGATCAGGCAAATGCTGAAGTCAGATTGGAAGCGAACGAGGAGGAAATCCTGATTAATGCTGACAAGTTTCATGTTCATGGGGTGTTGGTTAATTTAATTGACAACAGTTTGAAATATTGCACAAAAAAACCGGAGATATCCATTCAAATACAGCACGAAAACAGAGAAACTTTGGTAGTTCTTGAAGACAATGGCATGGGTATTCCCGACGAATATCTGGACAAAGTTTTTGAGAAATTTTTCAGGGTGCCTACCGCCAACCTGCACAATGCGAAAGGTTACGGACTTGGTTTGAATTATGCTGCATTGGTGATGCAGCAGCATCAAGGCAGGATTGGTGTAAAGAATTTAGATAGAGGAGGCTGTCAGTTCACACTTATTTTTCCGGCAATAAAGCAATGAAACGAAAGATACTTTATATAGAAGACGAACCCTTTCTGGGTAAGATTGTAAAAGAAACTCTGGAAAGTCAGGAGTTTGAGGTTTTGCTTATTGGTGATGGTGCCCGCGTAATGTCAGCATTTGACATCTTTACCCCTGAGATATGTATATTGGATGTGATGCTGCCCAATGTTGATGGTTTTACATTGGGTCGACAGATTCGGAGTCGTTTTCCCAAACTCCCCATCATATTTGTAACAGCCAAAATTGAAACCAACGACCTGGTTCAGGGTTTTGAAAGCGGTGGCACCGACTACATCAAGAAGCCGTTTAGCATAAAAGAGCTGATTGCCCGCATCAACAACCAACTGAATATCATACAACTGTCGGCTCATCAAGGGACAGAAAAAGGTGCACCCATTACCCTGGGAAACTATTTGTTTTCACCCGATCGATATGAGTTGATTTTGAAGAACCAGGTGAGAAAACTATCCATGCGTGAAGCCGAAGTGCTGACCATATTGACAGCCAACCGCAACCAAACCACCGACCGCAAATCAATGTTGATGAGTATTTGGGGCGACGACTCCTATTACAACTCACGAACACTTGATGTGTATGTTCGAAAACTTCGATCCTATTTGAGTGAAGACCCACGGATCGAAATTATTACCCTCAAGGGGAAAGGGTACCAGTTTGTGGTGCCGGGATAAAAATTATGTGGTCAAATATTACTTGACTGAAAAATGGCTTTGAAAAAAATCACTGACGAAGTCAAATTCATCAATAAACGATTACGTATCTACTACTTGTCGGATTAACTTGCTTCCGGGAGAGTAGTCCATAAATCTTCAAAATCTGTGAGGCTTTGTATTCGGTGGAGATTCGCTGGTTACATTATCAATAAATATAATCATCCGTATGAGGGGCCATTAAACATAAGGCAAATAGGATAAAGTATTAGTTTGGGCACTATTAGTGATTTTCATGACTAAAGGATTAATTTTAAAAAACTTACATGTGTAAAGGTCATTTTTAGTTCTGACGGAGAGCAAATTTATTTCGTGGAATACGAAAACCAGGCAGGCTGGTAAAGCAACAAGAAGATAATTTTGATGTATTGAAGCCCTGTTTGGATGGATCGATATACCGCTCCAATTTTTACGACCCATACCGTAGTTATTGTGCCACCCGTACCGATTGAGGTTGTACCGCCATACCGGAGTTACAAACAAGCTTTTACCTTTTCCGTGTCAGTACCTGTACAACCTGATCTACCCGTTCACTCCTCTTCCATCCTGCTCTTCGACCAACCCCCCACCCGGGCGTAGTTTCATGCCTCCTGCCTTCGTTCCTCCATGCCTCCATGCCTTCGGCAGGTAAATCGGCAGGTTCACCTACCGGAGGTAGGTAAATCGGCAGGTTCACCTACCGGAGGTAGGTAAATCGGCAGGTTCACCTACCGGAGGTAGGTAAATCGGCAGATAAGTGTAACTACGCCACTTTATCATTAAAACCATCTGGCCCCACATCCGAACTCAGTTGACCTCCGGTCCGTCCAAAAAAATAGCCGGATGATCATCCCCCTCATTCCTTACTTTCATAAAAAATCCATGCCTCTTACAAGCTAACAGGATGGCCATCGATTCCTTCTTTGTTGTGATTAAATTTTAATCAAAATCAGGACAGCAATAGGTTCATCAAAACCAAATCAGATCAATCCTTACTAAGAAGATACTGTAAGAAAAAACAAAACCTTACAAAAAACGCCATAATATCTTAACCCCCAATGTCAAACCGATAAAATAATTTCCTAGATTTACCCCACCAAACACCCGATGATCCAATTACAAGAAGAAGACCGAAACCGATTTAACTGATTTTAAACGGCTGAAAATGGATAATATAGTGGTAATGAGATTAAATGAATAGCAGAATGAATGTTAACAACTAAGGTTATATAATAGGCATAACGACAATTGGTGGTATGTGGATGTTACCAGCAAGCACAAAAGACAGCCCAGAAAGTAATTATCCAACGAGAAATTTTAGAAAATGACTGACTTGACAGAAGAACAAAAAAAAGACTTGAAAAAATATCTGGAAACCCTTAAAAAAGATTACCGATATAATATTGAATTATTTGACAAACAATCTGTTTACATTGCTGGCGGGTCATTGGCTATAAGTCTGACATTCATCAAAGATATTGTCCCTTTAAACATGAGCATATTACTATGGGTGTATTATGTTTCAATTTCATTCTTTGCTTTTTCGATTCTATTAAGTTTTTTATCATTTCTAATTTCATCTGAAATAATAAATCACAACAAAAAAGTTCTTGAGCATTCGAAAATTGGGAAATACAAAATCGATAAGTCAACAACTATTTTCAATTTTATTGTTGCTGGTTTAATATCAATAGGAATCATTCTGGTAGTAATATTTACTATCTCGAACCTAAATAACTATAAAATTATTTCTAATAACTTAAAATTAAATACAATGGAAGAAAAAGAAAAACGTATTGTTAAACCAGAAAGTGACAACAGAATTATTAAGTCACTTAGATCTGAAGATATCCCTGAAAGTCTAAGGGCTATTATCACTAATCAACCGGATTCGAGTACGACAAATTCCTCGAATGAAATTAGCACTACCTCTTCAAGTCAGCAATCGAGCTCAGAAGAAAAGGGCGAAAAATAATAATGCCTGCTGGTAACAATGCATATACTTTATGGCGGGTTACGTTATGAAAATGAGTATTTTAGTTTCAAATGTAAATCTGTGTGGACAGAAAGATTTGCCATTTGAAGTCCGCCACAAAGCATATGCATGCCCGTTGGGGGCAACTGTAAAAGATAGCACAGACAAGTAATTGTGATAATATGAAAATGAATTTTAGCGTTTTGTACCAGGCTTTCCCATCTGAACTGAGAACAGAAATAACATCAATGATTAACACAGTTGATTTTAAATCTGAATTGGACAGTTCTGGATCATTTCAAGTCTATCTTAACAAAGAAAAATTAGCAATACCTTATCGCGTATATTATGAATCACAACGATTGTTTGATTCAAAAGGTCTGAATAAAATACAAAATGATATTTTAAATTGTATTTTAACACGACACCACAACGGATTTATAAGAGAAAAGTGTCTGATGAACATACTTAAATCTGATAATGAATGGACTTCCCCCTTCATTTTTCAGTTAATTGGCGAATATGTATTAGAACTTGATCAGCTAATATTAAATAATCTCAACGAAAATAATATCAATAAGTTGACTAAAGTTATCATTGAGAACCCTGAATTTGCAGAAACTACAGAAAATAGGGTGATTAGTTATTGGAACTGTTATTATAGGAATGAATATCCTAAAAAGGAAGATTTTGTAGGATTCAAAATATTTAGATTATTAAAAGACGAGTTAAAATAAATATAAAAGCAGCGCCCAACAAGCATGCATATACTTTATGGCGGGTTACGTTATGAAAATGAGTATTTTAGTTCCACTTGTCTGCCGGTTTACCTACCGTAGGAACGGAGGCAGGAGGCATGAAATATAAACCGTCGTGGGCAGAAAGATTTGTCTTTCAAAGTCCGCCACAAAGCATATGCATGCCCGTTGTAACGGTTTGATAAGTTGTAGCTTCGAAATCCCGGCCTACGCATATTGCCAACCCGTCATTTTTCCATTTCCCATCCACTATAACCAAATGAATTGTTTCCGTTTCAGTGCCTGTAAAAATGGATTCAGACTACAAAGAATCTTGTGGTGTAACAGGATTAGCATTCTGTGACCTTCACTATACCTTCGCTATACCATCTTTATGTTTAACCCGTTTTTTACATGGTGATGATATAGAAAGGTTTTGGGAGGCTGATAAGCATTCTGACCTTAAAATAGCTGGCGATTAAAATCAAAGCCCGGTGAAGAAAACCAGGCAGGCTGGAAAAGCAACAAGAAGAAAGATTTCTGGATAACGTATTTTATCCTTTTTCAACGGCAAACATTTCACCAGATTGGTTTGTTAATAGTTCACTAACTCAACACAACTTCTTCACGTTCCGGCATCTCGTCCCAGGTTTGGCCTTCCAGTAAGCGTCCGGTTTTCTTTTTGTTGGTTCCACCCCATTGTTTGAAGAAGAAAGGAGTATCCTGAAGAATACACTGATCTTTTATGTCCATTACCCAGTTTTTAAGTATTGGCCGTGCTCCCGGACCGGATTCACCACCCACGATCACCCAATCAATGCTGTTGAGATTTAGGTTTTCAATCCTTCCAATTAAAGGTTCTATCGACAGAAATTTTACGTGAGCACCGGTCTCACGCAAAAAATCAATCCTCGAAACATAATCCTGGTTTTCAACGGTAACACCCATCCAAATGTTTTTAGCCCATGGCAGTCTGTCGGAATACTCCAGTAAGATTTCAGCCCGTTTAGTGAGCAACTGAAATGTATGCATTGGGTTTTCGTTCATTACCTTAAACACTTGCCTGATAAAATCGAAGGGCATGTCTTCGTGGAACAAATCGCTCATGGAATTTACGAAAATCGTCCGGGGAGTCCTCCATGAGTAAGGTTCTCTCAGCACCTCAGGATGCGTACGTAAAGCAAAACCATCCTGGTACTTCTCAACCCCCATCAATTGCAACCGCCTCGACATTCGCTCGGCATAACAATGCTTACATCCGGCAGATATCTTGGTACAGCCGGTAGTGGGGTTCCAGGTGGTTTCAGTCCATTCTATTTTGGTGGATTTCATTTGGCTAATGAACAAGCAATTACATTTTCATGGATTTAAGTCTACTTTTTCGGTATTGGGCTATCTCCCATTAATTTGCTCAAAGGTAAGGTAAAAGGGTATGGTTTGTTAGGGAATTAATATAGATTTTATTCTTCGCAGGATTATGTAATTACTAAATTGAAACCTTATAGATTTGAATCAATTTGACTGAAAGTTAGTCTGTTTTTGATAATTTATATACCAAATGTGTCGTTCGGTGGTTTTGACTCTTTTTATTCGTTTGTGGTATTGTGTGATTTTACTTTACTACGCTTTCAATAATGGCAATCTCCTCGGGGGTAAGTTCGTATAGCTGGTAAACCAGTTGGTCGATTTGGGATTGGAAAGTGGAGACAAACTTGAGTTAGGCAAAGTCAAATCCCCAAAACACATGGTTGTCATTTCGACCCGCCTTAGGCGGAGAGAAATCTCCCGGACACAAGAGCATCTCCTTTCCTGGGGGAATCCTGCCTACGGCAGGTAGGTCTCCCTGCGGTACCAATGACAACTTTTGGTAAAATACTGTATATTAGGTTGGTGCAAAAATGGAGGTTATCAATTCCTGGGGGATAACTACCTGCCGGTAGGCAGGTCTCATCCGCAAAAAGCGGATTTCGATATGACAGGTCGGTGCTTTTGGTTTTGTCATCATACTATGTGCGCCCCCTTTTCCGGGGGAGTTGGGTCTCGAAATGACAGGGTATTGTTTTTTGGTTTGGTACGGATTTAATGATGGCAGCATTTTTCTTCGGAACAAAGCCTGTGAAGGATATTATTTCTTATTTCACCGACTCCTCAATAATGGCAATATCCTCAGGAGTTAAACCATAAAACTGGTAAACCAGTTGGTCGATTTGGATTCGAGGGGGGGGTGGTAAGTCTGTCATTATGTTTTGCGCTATCGATAAACTACAATTCTATAGCAGCTTAGGAAATAGTTAACTAATCCTGATTTTAACCAGGATGGAAAGGCCTGAAACACACAATAACTGATGTTTTAGTAGCCTACGGTTTGCTTCATTTTGTGGAGCATGGCCATAATGGCTTTTGCTTCAGCCATATTCAGTGTATGATCATTGGGATACAATGTGCTTTCTGAAACAACCATCCAATCAGTCTCAGGGTCGTAAGCGGCTATGGTAAGGTAACCTAAATGGCTTCCGGTATGACCATAGCCGAGACCCTCAAAATATTCAATACCAAGACCGTATGATTCATTGGATATCGGACATTCGGTCATCCTTGACACCTGCTGCATATTTAGTCCTGATTTGCCCGAGATCAGCCGGCTAAAAAATTCGGCCAAATCCCTGAAGTTGCTCACCATATTGCCTTCTCCCATGGCCCACGACATATTGAAGTTGGTAACATCAATATTGAAATCATTTAAATACAAGTACCCATGCAGGAAGGGTGCGGCAAGCGTTGTGTCTGTTCCCAGGTAGGGGATGTAAGTCTCGCTCAGATCGTTCTTCGTCAGTATCTCGTCGTGAATAAAGTCCTGGCAGCTTTTTCCGCTAACCCTTTCTATAATCTTGGCCAAGAGGGTATAATTTCCATTGCTGTAGTGGTATTCGGTTCCGGGAGGGCCATAGGTAAGCTGGTGATGCGAAATCAGGTAGCCAAGTTCATCAAGCGAAAACTGGTGATAGCGGTCAACCTGAGTAATTACTGCCAAACTATAGACCTGACCGGCATACCAGGCATCAACTGTTGCCGGAACGACTGAGTTAACCTGATCGAAAACATTGGCCCGATGGTCAAGGAGTTGCCTGATGGTAATCAGGTCTTTGTAAGGAATCTGGTAACAACTGTCATCGGGCAGATAGGGCTGCGAAGTGCCGGGCATCAGATGGCTGATGGTATCGTCAATTCGCAATTTACCGTCCTGATCGAGCAGCATAATGGCTGTTGCTGTTAAGGTCTTTGTCAGGCTGGCGGCCCTGAAGTGCGCATCGGGACCGGCTCCTTCATCAAGGTTTTTCGAGACAAAATAGCTGCCCTGGGGACAGACAATGTAAACACCCAGCCCGCCACTTGCCTGAGGCACCTGACTGACAAACGATGCCCACGTTGTGTCGAGGGCATACTGCAACTGTTGGGTGTAGTCGGTATGGTCTGCAGGATTATTTTTCTTACAGGACCATACAAGCAGTAGCATTGCTACAATTAAAATACCTTTAGTTTTCATGATGTGAAGTGTTTTTTGAAAATCTTTTCAAGCCAGAATTAATGGGAAGGAATATCAAGAGGAAATTTTGCCACAGGAGAATTGAAAACCACCAGGGTTTTGTTTTGGCCAGCCACAATAACCGATAAGAAGCACCCATCATTTATTGAAAACTCTATTACCAATTGCATACAGCCAGCATCCTGCAATCGTACATCGGATGCTGCTCAGAAAACCCATCAAAGGTAGTGTTACAACTGATCAAAAACAAGTTAAAATGATTAATAATCAGAGTTCGGCAAAGTTCTTCAACAACCCTCTCAGGGTTTTGAACCCTGATAGGGTTATGTTGCTATTTTACCGACTCCTCAATAATGGCAATCTTCTCCGGAGTTAAGTCGTATTGCTGGTAAACCAGTTGGTCGATAGCGGATTCGAAGTGAAACTACAATCCTGACAAGGTTTTGAATCCTGTCAGAATTGTAAGACTATTATTGCCCCAATCTATGCAAAAGCAATCAGTTGCAACCCAAATCTTAATACCTTTGCATGCTTCAATTAAAATTCAAACCTATGTTAAAATTTTATTATTTACTTACCATTACCATGATGATGACATTGAGTTCATGCGACCAAAACAAGAAAAAAGATCAGTCTTCAGGGGAAAATCCGTTACTTGAGAAGTTTACCACAACCTATCAGGTACCTCCTTTCGAGAGCATTACGACTGAAAATTATATGCCTGCGTTTATCGATGCTATGGCACTTCATAATGCCGAAATAGAGGCCATTATCAATCAAACGGAACCGCCTACTTTCGAAAACACCCTGGCAGACATGGCTTATAGCGGGGAATTGCTTCGCAGTGTATCCTCCGTTTTCTCTGGTCAGATGAGTGCCAATACCAATGTTGAAATTCAAAAGATTGCTGAAGAAATTTCTCCCTTGCTATCAGAACATGCCGACAACATCAGCCTGAACCCAAAACTTTTCGCCAGGGTAAAAGCCGTTTATGAAAACCGTGAACATGATTCGCTTTCCGGTGAACAAGCCTATTTGCTTGAAAATGTTTATCGGGATTTCGTGCGCAGTGGAGCAAATCTCGATAGTGAACAGCAACAAAAGTTGATTGAAATCAATAAAAAACTGTCGATGATGGCTTTGAAATTTGAACAGCATGTATTGGACGAAAACAATGCTTTTCAATTGGTGATCGATAATAAAGATGATCTGGCAGGATTGCCCGAATCCGTCATCGGCATGGCTGCCCAGACTGCCGATGAGGCCGGTATGACCGGAAAGTGGATGTTTACAGTCCATAAACCGAGCATGGTTCCTTTTTTGCAATACGCCCAAAACCGCGATCTGCGTGAAAAACTATACAAAGCATACTTAAACCGGGGCAATAACAACGACAAACTCGATAATAAAAAACTGTTTTCCGACATCATCAACCTGCGTATTCAGAAGGCGCACCTGCTGGGTTATCCAAACTACGCGGCTTATGTGCTGGAAGAACGGATGGCTAAAAATCCTGAAAACGTGTTAAATTTATTAAACCAGGTTTGGGATTCTACCCTGGTTGTTGCCCGGCGCGAAGCTACCCAAATGCAGCAAATCATCGACGATGAGGGGGATGATTTTAAACTGCAAAGTTGGGATTGGTGGTACTATGCCGAGAAATTGCGTAAGCAAAACTACAACCTGGACGACAGCGAGTTGCGCCCTTACTTCAAACTCGAAAATGTTCGCGACGGAGCCTTTATGGTGATCAACAAACTTTACGGAATCACCTTCAAACCCATTTCAAACATTCCGCTTCCGCATCCTGATGCACAGGCTTACGAAGTCAACGATCAGGATGGAAGTGCCCTTGGAGTCATGTACATGGACTTTTTCCCACGCGAAAGCAAACAAGGCGGAGCCTGGCAAGGTGAATACCGTGTGCATCAGGTATTGCCTGATGGCGAAGAGATACATCCTGTAGTTACCGTGGTCTATAATTTTACCCGCCCTTCGGCAAGCATGCCTTCATTAATTAATTTCGACGAAGTTGAAACCCTGTTTCATGAGTTGGGACATGCCCTGGATGGCCTTTTCGCAAAAAACACCTATCCCGTAACCTTTATCCCTACCGATTTTGTTGAATTGCCATCACAAATTCTGGAACATTGGGCTACCGAGCGAGAAGTACTGAAAATGTATGCGGTACATTATGAAACAGGAGCACCTATACCAGATGAATTGATTGATAAAATCAACAACAGCAGATACTTCAACACCGGATTCAACAACATGGAGTTTCTGGCCGCTTCATTGCTCGACATGTCATATCATGTGCTTTCGGATACGGGAGCAATTGATATTAACCAATTTGAGTTGAATTACTTTAGTCAACTCGGTTTGTTGGAACAAATAGAGCCTCGCTACCACAGCACCTATTTTACACACATCGTGGGAGGTTACGAAGCCGGATACTATAGCTATTTGTGGTCGGCTGTACTGGATCATGATGCTTACGAAGCTTTCCGCGAAAACGGATTGTTCGACAAAACTACCGCCACCAGTTTCAGGAAGAACATCCTGGAAAAAAGCGGTACTTCTGATCACGAGCAGTTGTACCGTGACTTCAGGGGGAAAAATCCATCGGTGGAGCCATTGCTTAAAAACAGGGGATTGAAATAAAACCGATTCCGTAAAATAATTACCTCATCATCTGTATATTATGGATGGTGAGGTTTTTTATGCGTGTGTATTTTACACCACGAGGCACAGGGGAACACAGAGAAAGTGAAGATGTTTAGTTATTCTTTTGCAAAGTGAATGCCGTAGGCATGGCCGATCCTGTAACCCGGGATTTCAATCCCGGGTGGCTCAGATACATTGCTTAAACAGAAGGGGGGGTTGCAGTAGGCTAAAGCCAGACTGCATGAATAAAGAATCACAATCAATTATGGAAGTAGAATCTTTTTCTTAGTAGGTTATATTGGCTAAAATTGTGCTTATATCGTTTTCACATTTTGATTTTTCAAATTTACATCAAATGTTTTAATCGTCTCTGATATGACTGTCGGTAGTTTCTTTTTGTTTTTTCATCCAGGAACGAAGACCTTGTCAACTTTTCTACCAAAAGTGATTGACCAGTCATAAGGTTCAGAATATCTTGATAAATTTTTTCATTGATATTAGCGAGCTCTGCAACTTTAGCAAACTGTTGGCCAATTTTTCCTTGTGCTAAGTTTCGGGGTAAAAGGCCTTCTTCCAGAGCAAAATCTCTGTCTTCTATATGAATACGACTATTTAATAAGTCGTAAGCCGGACTTAACCTAAAGTCTCCCATTGAAGTTTCAAGTAGTGAATAATTTTTAAAATGAGCATCACCATTTGAAAACAGATAGTTAAACATTAATATTTTTAAGAGCTTAGGTGCTTCAATTTTGTATGCAGGCACATCAGTTTTCATTATTTGAAACAACTCCAAATAATTTCCTGAATATTTATAATGTTCTCCATGAGTCTGGGGTGTTCTCCCTGCAAGTGATGCGAAATCCTCCTGAGCCAATTTGTTGCCATTAATATCAATATCAAATCTTTTTGTAATATAAGCTGGTGCGCCATTATTGAAAAAGATCAGTGCATTTTCAGCAGTGCTTATACCGAAAACCTGACGGGCAATTTGCATAGTCAGGTGCTCATTTGCTGGCATTTGGTCTGGTTTTCTACCAACTCCCGGAATAGGTTTTAAGATGTATGTACCTCTTTCTCCTTCATTAGCAAGTCTCAACCTGTTTTTTTCGAGAATAACAGTAAACTTTTCCTGAACTCCTGAAATAGATAATCTGTTTCTGTTTTCTTCAAATAATTTATCCGTTTCAGGATTAGAAGCAGGCGAATCGTATGGTAATACATGATATACTTTTTTGCCTTGAAAGACCCTGTTCAAACAGGCACTGCTGTAAGTGTTATATCCTTCAGCTAATGTCCCGGGACAGTATTTTATTTCCGGCAAATTCATTTTTCATCAATTTTTATAACTGTTACTGCACCAATACTGTCATTTTTGGCAATGGTAATAAGCAATCCGAAATAATCATTTGAATCAATTCTATTGTATTTACAGACTAATTGTTTATTCGAACCTTCCGGAAGCATATTGTAAAAGAAGGGGAATAGAATGTTTGAATGATATTCCTGTCTGTTTTTAGGTAAAGTCAGGCTAATTCCGCTTTTTTTACTGTCTGACATCCAGGTATCATGGTAACGAAAAGTAAATGTACCATCATTGTGTTGGATTAACAATCCAGCTTCTTCATTTTTATATACTATTTTTGCCTGTCTCATCGTTACGGGTCATCTTTTTAATTTTTAAGCCAATTTCCAAGCCCAATACATCCGCTAATTTCTGTAGAGTCAACAATGTTGGATTACCTTTTCCACTTTCAAACTGCTTTAAGGTTCTTAACCCGACTCCTGATAGTTTAGCCAGGGTTTCTTGTGTTACTTGCAAAACCTCTCTGCGTTCTTTAATAGTAATTATTAATTTTTCGAAGTGCATTTTACAGCTCTTTTTTATACAAAAATAGATAAAATAATAAGATTTAAAACAAATAGTGCATTTTAGTGCACATAAAGATGGTTTTTCAGCTTTTTCACCATGTTTTCTCTTTTAAAGTGTAGTTTACGGCACTATTTCTCAGAATAAATATCCCGGTGTAATAATTCTGATATAAAAAGCTCTTCAGGCAACTAACAACCTGAATTTCTTTTTACTTTAGTAAAAAAAATTACCTGATGAGTCCCGAACATTTATATTTACTCGAAAAGGCAAAAAATTACTGCGCCTATCAGGAACGTTGTCTTTTTGACATCAAGGCAAAACTGGATAGTTGGAAAGTTTCGGAAACCATTGCCATGAAAATTCTCCAGGCACTCGGAAAAGAAAACTATCTTGACGAAGAGCGTTATGCCATGGCGTTTGCACTGGGAAAACTGCGCCACAACAAGTGGGGGAAAAACAAAATCATCTTTGCCCTTCATCAAAAACAAGTTCCTGATTTATACATTCAAATGGCCATCAACTCCCTGGATGAAGAGGAATACCTCAACATACTAAAGGCTGTTATCTCCTCAAAAAGAACCACTGAAGCCCTCAGCTTTCATGAACAGACTAAGCTGGCGGCTTACGCACAGCAAAAAGGATTTCAGGCTTCTCTCGCCTGGAAAGTAATTCGGGGTGAGATATAGTCGATTTGATGTTGACCGTTGTAACCAAATGGCTATTTTTGCAAAAAATGACAACCTATGTTTACAACAGATGGCAGGAAAGTACTTGTAGAAAGGCTCGACGCCTTAAGGAGGTACCTTTGAAGTCGACCGCAAAAAAATAGAGATTGAAGAAGAAGAAGAAAAAACCCAATCGCCTGACTTTTGGAACGACTCAAAGAATGCCGAGCAAATACTTAAAAAGATAAAGGACAAAAAGCGTTGGATAGAGTCTTACTCCCAAGCGGAGGAAACCTACAACGACCTGAATGTGCTGCACGAATTTTACGGTGAAGGCGAATCTACCCAGGAAGAGTTGGACGCTCTGTATCATTTACTGGAAACTCGCATCGACGACCTGGAGTTCCTTCAAATGCTCAGCAACAAAGAAGACGCGTTTGACGCCATTCTGAAAATCAATCCGGGTGCAGGGGGAACCGAAAGCCAGGATTGGGCAGAAATGCTCATGCGCATGTATCTCCGTTACGCCGAACGCAACAAGTTCAAAGTAAAAGAACTGGAATACCAGGAAGGTGACATTGCTGGAATTAAATCAGTCACCTTGCAGATTGAGGGAGAATATGCCTTTGGATACCTGAAAGGCGAAAATGGCGTCCACCGCCTCGTACGATTGTCACCCTTCGATTCCGCCAACCGCCGCCATACCAGCTTTGCGTCTGTGTATGTGTATCCTGTTATCGATGATACCATCAACATTCAGGTAAATCCGGCCGACATCAGCTGGGACACTTTTCGCTCAAGCGGACCGGGTGGACAAAATGTGAACAAGGTTGAAACGGCAGTCAGGTTGCGGCACGAACCCTCGGGTTTGGTGATCGAATGTCAGGAAACCCGTTCACAGGGACAAAACCGCGAAAAAGCCCTGCAGATGCTCCGCTCGCAGCTCTATGAGATTGAGATGCGCAAAAAGCAGGAAGCCATCGACGTGATTGAAGGAAACAAAAAGAAAATTGAATGGGGCTCACAAATACGATCCTACACACTACATCCCTATAAATTGATTAAAGATGTGCGTACCGGTTTGGAATCGAGCAATGTACTGGATGTGTTGGATGGCGATCTGGATGCTTTTATAAAAGCCTACCTGATGCTTTTCAGCGAAAACAGCAAGTAGTTTATCTTCTCCAGAATGCCGGGGAAATAACGATGAGAATCGTGAATAATTCCAGTCGGCCCAACAGCATTAAAAACGAAAGTACCCATTTAGCCATATCCGGGAAAAAGGCGTAGTTGTCAACAGGTCCCACATGTCCTATTCCGGGACCTATGTTGCCCAACGTAGCAATGGAAGCACCTATTGCGGTTTCGAAACCAACACCCAGCAACGACAACAGGATGGTGCCTGCCGAAAATACCAGCACATACATTAAAAAGAAGGCCATCACATTTAAAATCATCTGTTGCGAAACCGATTTCCGGTTGTATTTAACAGGTATAATGGCCTGTGGGTGAATCGATCGTTTGAGCTCCTGCCACGAATTGCGGATCAGCAACAAGAACCTGATCATCTTAACACCGCTACCGGTTGAACCGGCACTTCCCCCGATAAACATCAGGGCAAAAATCAACATCCACAAATAGGAAGGCCAGGCATAATAATTGGCCGTAACAAATCCTGTAGTGGTAACGATGGAGACCACCGTAAACAGTGTATCACGAAAAGCTTTTTCCACATCAGGCATGCCATAAACCAGCAATCCCACGGTGATAAACACTGTTACCATAGCCACAATCCAAAAATACAATCGGTATTCTTCGTTGGAAAACACCTTTTTAAACTGCCGGTGCAGTAAAAAATAGTGAAGGGTGAAGTTGGTTCCGGCCAAAAACATAAAAACGATGATCACGTACTGTGAGTAAGCGCTAAACCCGATAATACTGGTGTTTTTTGTAGAAAATCCACCGGTTGCCATGGTCGCAAAGGAATGGCATACCGAATCAAAAAAATCCATTTCACCAACCCACAGAAGCAATATTTCCACCAGGGTAAAGCCCACATAAATTCCCCATAACCGCTTGGCTGTTGAGGTGATGCGGGGATGAAGTTTATCGGGGGTGATGCCGGGCATTTCGGCAATCATCAGCTGAAGTCCGCCAATACCCAAAAAG
This sequence comes from Bacteroidetes bacterium GWF2_41_31, assembly GCA_001769215.1. Lineage (GTDB taxonomy): Bacteria > Bacteroidota > Bacteroidia > Bacteroidales > F082 > UBA6244. Next base: position 235,583 of record MEOL01000050.1, on the reverse strand, counting down.
GGCAGGATGGCCACCGTCAGCACAATGATCCCCATGCCTCCAATCCAATGGGTCATGGCGCGCCAATAGAGGATGTTTTTAGGCAGGACTTCGATATCTGTTAATATGGTAGCTCCGGTAGTGGTAAAGCCGGAGATGGTTTCAAAAAACGCATCCGTAAAATTCGAAATGGTGCCGCTGAATAAAAAAGGCAGGGTGCCAAACAGCGATATAACGATCCAGGTTAGGGCGACGATCAGGTACCCTTCGCGTTTACCAATGCTGCTGCGGTCTTTTTTCCTTTGAGCTATCCACCCAACTCCGCCGATAAATCCGGTAATCAGTGCCGAAAGGGTGATGGGCCGGACGCTTTCGCCATAGTACCATGCAAAAGGCAAGCTACTTAGCATAAACAGAGCCTCCACGATCAAAAGAAAGCTCATCACCTTCATGACAATGGAATAATGGATGATGTGGCGTGTTGGCATAATAGTCAACTAAAATCCAAAATGGGTTTTTAAAAACAATTTTTCCAGCTTCTGACTGATGTAAGGGCTGGCAAAAACCACCACCCGGTCGTTTTCCATGATTTGAAAATTGCCAACAGCAATAAACGACTCCTTACCACGGATAATGCCCCCTATGATGGTTCCTTCGGGCATGTGCAGATCGCGGATTTTGCTTTTGGTTACAGGTGATCCGGGCTTGGCCACCAGTTCAACCACATCAGAAGTAATCCCGCTGAGGCATTTCAGTGACGCGACTTCATCGCCCATGCTATGCCGGATAATATAACTGGCGGCACTCAACTTTTTATTGATGATGGTATCGATTCCAATATTTTGGGAAATCTCGATGTAATCCAGGTTTTCGACCAGTGCAATGGTTTTCTTTACCCCGAATTTTTTGGCATGAAGACAGGTGAGGATATTGGTTTCGGAACTGTTGGTCACGGCAATAAACGCGTCCACCCCTTCTATGCCTTCGTCTTCAAGCAGGGTGATATCGCGGGCATCGCCATTAACAAGCAAGGTATCTTCCAGGATGTCGCTGAGTTTCATGCAGCGATCGCGGTCCTGTTCAATAAGCTTGATATTCAGCTCATTCTCCAGCCGTTTAGCGATCACTTTCCCCACCCGACCGCCACCTACAATCATGATGTTGTTGATCTCCAGTTTTCTCTTCCCGCCCATTTTAAGCAGGTTTTGAATGGCTTCAGGTTTGGTAATTACATATACCAGATCGTTGGGCATGAAAACGGTATCGCCGGTTGGAATAAAGGTTTTGCCATTGCGGTGAATAACGACAGCACGAAAATTAAGCAATTGGTGCTCAATGGCAATGTCGTTCAGCGATTTGTTAATAACCGGGGCATCGGGTTCAATCCGAATTAAAAACACCGACAGGCTGCCTCCCGACAATTCAAATATCTCGGTAGCGGCAGGTTGTTGTAACAAGTTGATCACCTCATGACCCGCGATGTCCTCGGGTGAAATTAAAAAATCAACACCCAGTTCATCATAGATTTTTTTGTTTTCCTCGCTCACATTTTCGAGGGTATTTACACGGGCGATGGTCTGTTTAGCACCTAGTTTTTTCGCCAAAATGGCCGTGAGAATATTGATGTATTCATCGTGCAACACCGAAATCACCAAGTCGGCTTTCGATACATTGGCCTGTTTCAAAATAGAAACAGAATTTGATTCGCCAACGATTGTCATCAAATCCGCATGGGTTTCAATCATTTTCAACAACTCTTCATGCGGGTCAACAATGGTGATGTTGTGGTTTGAATCAACCAGCGCTTTGGCAAGATAAAATCCAACTTCCCCGTCACCTGCAATGATAATATTCATTAGCTGATCATTAAAAAGATAAAATTAAGCAATCCTAAAGAAAAACGGGTGCAAATCTAGAAATATTCACCTTATAAACACCGAAGTATCTTTTCTGAACGGGTTATCTAAGATGAAAATATTCTTCCAACAGTTGATGAGCTGCCTGATATGGGTTCATCTTGTCGGCAATCACCTGTTGTTCCAAAAAAAACAACCGCTTTGTCATCTGTTCATTATTGAAAAAGTGATTGGTTAGAGCATGGGAAATAGTTTCTCTTAGGATATGTTTAGATTGTTCGTGGCGATTCTTTTGGAAATACCCATTGGTTGAAGTTTGGTTTACAAATTCATCCACGATGTTCCAGGTATTTTCAATTCCAATATTTTTCAGGGCCGAAGCGGTAACTGTTATCGGTATCCAGCCATTGGCAAGCGGAGGAAACAGGTGGAGCGCATTTTCGTATTCCCTTTTAGCTAAATTGGCTTTTAGCATGTTATCGCCGTCTGCTTTGTTGATCACGATTAAGTCGGCCATCTCCATGATCCCGCGTTTGATGCCCTGTAGCTCATCGCCTCCGCCGGCAAGCATGAGCAACATAAAAAAGTCAACCAACTGCGATACCGCCGTTTCCGACTGTCCCACGCCAACCGTTTCTATCAGTATCACGTCAAATCCGGCGGCTTCGCACAAGATCAGCGCCTCACGGGTCGACCGGGTAACTCCCCCAAGTGTTCCTGAACTGGCAGAAGGACGGATAAAGGCATCGGTATGAACGCTGAGTTCCTCCATCCGGGTTTTATCACCAAGAATGCTTCCCTTTGTGCGCGTACTGCTGGGATCGATGGCCAATACGGCTACCTTTTTTCCCAGTGAAATCAGGTACAGGCCAAAAGTTTCGATAAAGGTGCTTTTGCCTACCCCCGGCACGCCGGTAATTCCAATTCGGATGGATTTACCTGAAAATGGCAGGCATGCGTTAATGAGTTCAGTGGCCATAACCTGATCTTCGGTCCTGGCACTTTCGATCTGTGTAATCGCCTGCCCAAGCATGTTGCGATTACCAGCCCTGATGCCTGACAGAAAATCCTTAACCGATGGCCTGTTTTTCCTGAAACGGATCATCTCATTTTCAAGCATGGGGTTAATTGACGCAGGCTGCTCAATACCTTCGTTCACTTTAAGTGCACTTTCTGCCTTGTGGTGGTGGTCATCTTTTTCCATAGCTGCAAGCAAGGTGAATCTGTGGCAAAGATACGATTTTTGGATATGACCAGTTCAGCTAATGCCTTTGCTAAAAAACCAGGTCAATGGTTTGCGCATTGCTTAAAATGATTTACTTTTGCACCCGTTTCTCTCCGTAGCTCTCCCGATATTAATCGGGAGGTAGAGCAGCCCTGGTTGTTCGATATGGAGAATGTTTATTGTTCTCTCCGTAGCTCTCCCGATAGTAATCGGGAGGTAGAGCAGCCCTGGTTGTTAGATATGGAGAATGTTTATTGTTCTCTCCGTAGCTCAGTTGGTAGAGCAGCTGACTCTTAATCAGCGGGCCACAGGTTCGAGCCCTGTCGGGGAGACAAGATAATCAGCCACTTACAAAATAAATCGTAAGTGGCTTTTTTATTTGCACACCACTTGCACACGGAGTGCTATTAAACCTGGAAAACAAAATAACCCTACATTGATTGAAAATATCTTTCCTCATCACTTAGCCCAATCCCATCAAAAGAGAAAAGGAATCTTATATCCCCAATTAAACAAGTATTTTCTTCATTATACTTTTGTCTTAGCAGCTTTATAATGGGTTTGGATGTACACCTTAGTAAAATCGTCGCGCCCGCTCCTATTTCAGTTTTCTCAGCTTTGATGGTTTTGAGAACTTTCACTCGGTACTTCATGAAAAAAGGGGATAAAAAAAAAGACCCTCCCACAGAGTCATTTCTCTGGAGTTGATCTGCGGTTGGGGTTGGCTGTTGCCGGGCTCTTTTCTATACCAGTGAAAAGGATATCCGAAATATATTCTTCAATTTTTAATTGAATACTTGAATAAAGTATGCCTATTAAATAGGTTTTTCGTTCAAATCAAACCTTGTAATGGGCTAAATACCTAACATCTGGAATCGTTAGGTTTTCAATAAGTTTTAACCATTTGACTTTCTATTTCTCACATATATAATAAAGGTGCCCTTAGGGCATTGAATCAAATTTGAGAGATTCCGAGAGAAAGTCTAAATCGGTAGTAATAGAGCGAAAAAACGAAGGTTTTTACCCCGGAATCGGGCTCATAACCCGAAGGTCGGAGGTTCGAATCCTCCCTCCGCAACCATTACACCAGATATAGAGCGGAAATCTCTGAACACAAATTGTGTTATTTGACGCTTCAATGACCCTAGGGCAAAGCCCTAAGGTCATTGGCCATGTCTGAACTTGAAAATCTTCACCTCCGGTTTTGTCAATACTCCTCTGTATTCAAAGGAAATACTCCCAGGACAATTGATTGGTTTAAAACTGATTTTCGTTGGTTTCTTGGATTTGCCAAGATTGAACGATTAGATCAGCTTACGAAGCATCAAATTGAAGATTGGATTCTTTATGGAAAATTGGAAAGAAAATGGGTTGCCAAAACGGTACGCCTTAGACTTCAATCCCTAAGCTTGTTTTTAGATTGGTGTTTACAGGAAGGCTACATTACAGAAAATCCTTGTAAGAAAATACCAAGACCTAAACTACCCAAGAGTATCCCAAAGCATCTAACGTCCGAACAAACAGCAAAACTTATGGATTGGGTTAAAAACTATCCCTTCATATACAAATTTGATAAGTATAGGGCAATTGCCATCATTTCAACTTTCCTGTTTACCGGTATTCGCAAAGCAGAACTTATGAATTTGAAGTTGGATGACATTGATCTGACAAGCAAATCCTTGTTTGTGAAACAAGGCAAAAGCAGCAAGGACAGGATAATTCCTTTGCATGACACCCTAATTGAAGCACTAACACGGTATTTAAAAGAGCGAAAGAGACTTGGAAAATCATGTCCATACTTTTTTACAGCAATGCGACAAGATTCGGTCATGGGAGAACTCGTTATTAAAAGACTTGTCGAGAAAATCCGGGACAAAAGCGGAATTTGTTTTTATCCCCACCTACTTCGACACACTTTTGCCACGTTAATGCTGGAAGGAGGGTGTAATTTGTTTGCCCTCTCTCAAATGATGGGTCATTCCGATATTAAGACAACAACCATTTATCTCTCGGCTACAAAGGCGCATCTTCAAGAACAAATAACCAAACATCCTATGGGCATTTAAAACAGTTGTAATTCATTAAAACTTCTCTTTATTCCTTTGCGGGAAACAGATAGATAGATTTGAGTAGTACTGATACAACTATGCCCCATTATTTCTTTTAGCTTAAACAGATTGAAATCTGCATCTATTGAGAGCCTGGCAAAGGTATGTCTCAACATATGAGGCGTGAACTTTATACCAGCTGCCCTTGAAACAGTTCGGAAAATTCTATAGATGTTTTTTTCATTAAGCTGTTTCTCTGACCGAACACTCGTGAAGAACCACTGACCTATTTTTCCGGTTTTCTTTTGCTCTTGTATATAGCCTCTTAGCACTAATGCCAATCGTGGGTGAATGGGAACAAACCTATCTTTCCCCCCTTTCCCTTGTCGAACCAGTATTTCTTCACTCTCCAGACAGACATCTGTGAACTTCAAATTGAGTAATTCACGAAGGCGTAGACCAGTGTAGAGAAACATAGTAATTATTGCTTCATTTCTTACTTTTTCGATCTTGTAATACCAGGGATACCATGAAGTATGATATAGTATTTTAATAGAATCCTCTTTTGTAATACAGCGTGGAAGTCTTTTGGGAATCTTTGGTTTCTCAATCTTTCTTGTCGGGTTGTTTTCAACGAATCCTTTCTTTTCACACCATTGAAAGAAAGAGGAAAGGCTTTGAAGATAGTTTCGAAAAGTTTTAGGTGACCAGCCTCTTTGCTGACTCATATCCACAAGAAATCCACGAATTGTATTTTCATTAAGCTCTTTAATGTTTTCTGTACTTGCATAGTCGGCAATCATTTCCAGGCTTCGGACAATACTTATGTAATTTCGAGGAGTCATTCCTCGTTCAATGAGACAGTATTTTTTAAACTGCTTTAGGAGATCGCGTACATTCATGCTTTAAGAATAAGGTTATTGGGAACCACCTATATCACAGGAAAGTCTGGGCAAGAAATGCATTTCAACCTTTCGTTTGATTGTCTGCACTGTTTCCCTTTCTACAGGTGAATATGAAACCACAAAACCCAGCCTTTCACTAATAAACAATAAAATAATGTCCTACGGTTTCCTTTGGATTTCTAATAACATGTTGTAGACCAAAAGGTTGCTATTTTCCCAACTCTTCAAATTCACTTTCAATTTGTAACAGATCTGTATCAACGGAATTCGTGAGCGCATTGTCCTTCCAGGAATTTATTCGATATGTAACATCACCTTCCCCGACTGGCGGAATTGTAACAACTAATATTCCTTGATCCTTTTCTCCTACTACAAGTTGTGTGGAGTATCCTATGCAATCAACTAATGCACATCCTGCTAAAGCTCTCTGAACAATACTTTCTAACAATGTATTTTCATTGTCAGTTTCTTTTTTCGGTATTAACAACCAATTCCCATTTTTATCTTTATGGTAATCTCCAGGGCATAAAATGATTGCTCTTGCAATTTTTATTGCTTCTGGAGCAATATTAGGTATTAGTTTTTCTAGGAGGCGGGAATTTGCTACAACTTGAGTTGGGGGAAAATGCGTAAGAACACAAATTCTCTTTCCATCTTTTGTCTCAACGAAAACCATAGTAGCCGTACAACCATTTAAACCAATAGTTAAAATGTTTTTAGTTATTTCATCATCTGGAGAAACTTCAAGAATGGCTCCTTGACCCATTAAAACTAGTTTTGAATTTAAATCATGTTTATCACATTTCTCTATTATCTGAATCGTCTTATTGCTAAACAATCTTTCCCTGGCTTGCCGAATCTTTATTTTTCCAAAGTTGACTTTATCTTGAGGAGTAATATTCTTTAATTTTTCCTTTGGAATAAACCCTGTTTCAATAGAATTTGTAGAGAGCCGAATTATTCCATATAATTCGGCTCTCTCTTGCAACGCAATTTGGTTAATCGCCGTTTTTTTCTGTTGTATTTCTTGATGTCTCAAATCTTGAAATTTTTGATGTTTTTCTATTTTGTCAAGTAAAAGAGAAGGTATGATTTTCATGTTTTGTATCCTATTATTCTTGACATTGTATCATAAACTATAAAATACTTCAAACATGCCGTTTATAAAATGAGTAGGTAATAAATGAAAATTGTGTAGAAAAGGATTTGCTAAATTCAAAGAGAACTAAACATATTTATAATGAAGAATTAGTTACTTTTATGATTGGAAAACAGGGGATCAAATTAAAATATCTTTTTTAACCCTGGCTTTCTTTTTAATCATACTTAAAATGATTGATGTACAGAGCATCATAAACTTTATTTACGAATAAATATACAGTATCTTGATACAAAAATCTTATAAATATTTTGGGTATTTTAGTGGAGGGATTCTTTATCTTGGTGCTATTGTTGGTAGTATTAACAACTCTATATCTCTTATTACGCCTAATATCACCTATTTGGGAACAGTTTTTATTGTTATTTGTTGGGTAATTCTTGAGTTCTACACAAAGAGAAGAGGAATACAATGGAATGTTAATCAAGGAAATAAGGTAACAATTAAAGGTTTTAATTTCGCTACTCGACTATTTTTATTCGGTGTGATTTTTCTTCTTTGGGTACCAAGAATAGATCAGCTTATAAAAAGTACAGCTCCCTTGATTCTAACCGATTCTCAAAAATCTCTACTTAAAGACAATAGTTCAAATCTTGTAATATTACTCTTTCCATTCACTCCTGATATTAATTGTACAGAACTAGACATTGATTATCAAAAGCAATTTCTCGAGCATCTCACTTCAAAAAAAGAAAAGGATAGTCTTTTAATAAATATCATTCTCCCAGAAAGAAATTACTGTATTTATTCAGATAGGGAAGCAATAGAGGCAGGTGCTAATGAAGGTGCGGATATTGTTATATGGGGTAGTTATGAAGAAAGTGTTAATGGTTTGAAAGGACTTAGGGTGCGGTATAATATTGTAAAAGAATTAGATGTTATTTCTATAAGTACTGCTGGAGATACTGAGATGCAGTCGATAAACAATCTTCATCAACTTAGACAGGGATATTTGCAGAAAGATATTGAATATATTTTGTATTGGGTTGAGGGGATGAGCGCATATAAGCAAGGTGATTTTAGAAAAGCTATTTCAAGATTTGATGAAATAATTAAAATTACGAATAATGATACTCTTAATGTTGATACATATCTGCGCTTAGGTCAATTATACTATGAGTTTGCACGAGGAAAGGAATCTTTAACGTATTTCCAAAAAGCGTTATCTATTCAAGAAAACACTTTACAACCTTTAAATATTAAACTAGCTTGGACATATTCTAACATGGGTTCTGCATATAGACTTAGCGGAGACTATTACAACGCAATAAATTATTGTAAAAAAGCACTTTCAATCCAGAAGGGTGTGTTAGATACATTACATCCTGATCTTGCGAGAACATATATGAGTATTGGCACCATATATGGGTTCATAGGAAAATATGATACTGCAGTTCAATATTTACAGAAGGCTCTGTTAATACAAGAAGACATCCTGATTCCTTTAGATCCTAATCTTGCAAGAACATATATGAATCTTGGTGGAATATATATTTATAAAGGACAATTTGATTCAGCCACCCAATATTTACAGAAGGCTTTAACAATCCAAGAAAGTGTTTTAGGTTCTTTTCATCCTGACCTTGCAAGAACATATATGAATGTTGGTACAGTATTTATTTTTGAAGGACAAGTTGATTCGGCCATTCAATATTTACTAAAGGCTTTTACAATTCAAAAAAGTGTTTTGGATCCTTTTCATCCTGATCTTGCGAGATCATATATGAATATTGGCACCGCTTATTTACAAAAGAAGCAATATGACTCCGCCCTTCAATATATGCAGAAAGCAGTAAAAATCAAAAGATCAATAGAGGATTCTGTACACCCAAATCTTGCAAAAGCATATTTAAATCTTGGCGCTATATATTATTATAATGGACTTTATGACACTTCCATCCATTATTTACAAAGAGCGCTACATATTAACGTGTTAGCCTTTGACTCTTTACACCCTGATCTCGTGCCGATTTATAATAATCTCGGAGAGGTTTACTTGGAAAAATGTAATTATAGTCAGGCATTTTATTATCTAAATACATCAAAAAAGATTATTCAAACAAAACTAGGTGAATCTCATATATACATGGCATATTGTACTTTAAGTTTAGCTCGATATTATAAATCTAAAGGGGGTTATACTAAAGCGCTCGATAACGTGAAGAAAAGCATTAATATTTTTTCCAATCATCTTCCTGAGGGTAATAAGGATCTTAATGAAGCTAAAGATTTGATGAACGAAATAAAAGAGTTAATGAAGGACTCGAAGTAAAGTTAAGAATCAGTAATTTAAAATCTATACAGATAAATTAAATCGATATATTTCATAAACTCGTCAAAGTAATTTTAAAAATAATCTCACACTCTTAAACAGGAAATGATTTGATTAAGTCTCGAGAATTTGGAAAAAATTCACAACTATTTGGCGAAAAACATGGGGGTGAAAAATTGAGCATGCCGTGAGGTTATCCATTCACCATCAATTGCAAGAAAAACAACTAACGCTCATTCTCTGGTTCTTTTTTCAACTAATCTATTCTGTCAATAATCTTTTCAATTAAAATTCTATTTTCCGAGACCAACACATCTACCATATCGCCTTTATTAAACCCAAAGGCTTCAAGGTATTTGCCCTGGATATTAAAACCGGGGACGTACTCATTTCTATATGGTTTCTTAACAACTTTCAATTGTTTACTCAAAGAATCTTGATTTTCAGATTCACGAAAAGAGGTGCTGGAAAATTTTTCCATCGACTTGGGGTTAATTTTGTTTTCTGTATATCACATTTCATGTTCTGCCCGAAATATTTAGTAAAAAAGCCAAAAGAAAAACACTCTCCTGCCGGACACTGGCAGAACTTACAAAGTATTGTTGCAATTCGCCTTTTAAAAAGGGTTTTTACTGTTGCCAGAAACGATTAAAAGGAAACTTAGAAACTTATCTCTATTACAGTGCTTTACTTATATTTGTAGATTTAACTTTCTGCTAGTATAGTTACCATATGATTAAGAGTACCGCCATGTTTGAAAAACAACTTTTCAAAGCCGCCGATAAACTGAGGAAAAATATTGATGCTGCTGAATACAAACACATTGTTTTAGGACTTGTGTTTTTAAAGTACATCTCCGACTCTTTCGAAGAACTATACCAGAAGCTTAAAGAAGGCAAAGGAGAGTTTGAAGGGGCTGATCCCGAGGACAAAGACGAATACAAAGGCGAAAATGTTTTCTGGGTTCCTCCCGTCGCACGTTGGAATTATCTGCATTCACGATCGAAACTTCCAATTATTGGCAAAGACATTGACGATGCCATGGAAGCCATAGAAAAGGAAAACCCTTCGCTAAAAGGGATTTTGGCAAAAGTGTATTCACGACCAAATCTTGATAAAACGGCACTGGGAAGTTTAATCGATCTTATTGGAGACACCGCTGTAGGAAATGAAGCGGCAAAGTCAAAAGACATTCTGGGGAGGGTTTACGAATACTTCCTGGGAGAATTTGCCAATGCCGAAGGAAAAAAGGGAGGTCAGTTTTATACCCCCAAATCCATCGTGAAACTTTTGGTGGAGATGACAGAACCTTATAAAGGTCGTGTTTATGACCCCTGTTGTGGTTCTTCGGGGATGTTCGTTATGAGTGAGAAATTTATTTTGGAACATGCAGGTAAAATTGATGATATTTCCGTTTATGGACAGGAAAGTAACCAGACCACTTACCGGCTTAGCCGGATGAATCTGGCTATCCGCGGAATAGATAGCACACAAATAAAGTGGAACAGTGAGGGTTCATTCTTGAAAGATGCCCATCCTGACCTGAAAGCCGATTTTATTCTGGCGAATCCACCTTTTAACCAAGACGAGTGGGGACGTGACGTGCTACAAAGCGACCCACGTTGGAAATATGGTTTACCGCCTGCCGGAAATGCCAACTTTGGCTGGATGCAACACATGATTTATCACCTGGCACCGAAAGGAATCATGGGATTGGTGCTGGCAAACGGTTCATTATCTTCCAATTCGGGTGGAGAAGGAGAAATCCGACAACGCATTGTTGAAGATGATCTGATTGATTGTATTGTGGCTCTCCCAAAACAATTGTTTTACAATACCGGAATTCCGGCGTGTTTATGGTTTATCTCCCGGAAACGGAGCGGAAACGGCGACCGCAAACGTACCGGAGAAGTGCTTTTTATTGATGCTTCGGAATTGGGCGTTATGGAAGATCGCACCCATCGGGTTTTTGACGAAAAGGACATCCGAAAGGTGGTGGATATTTACCACAATTGGCGACAACCAAATGGAAATTATCAGGACGAAAAGGGGTTCTGCAAGTCAGCAAAAGTTGATGAAATACAAAAACACAACTTTGTGCTCACACCGGGAAGATATGTTGGTATTCCTGATGAAAAAGACGACGGAATTTCATTTGAAGTGAAAATGGCTGAACTGATCGGTAAACTGGCAGAACAGATGGAAAAAGAGAAGGGGTTGGATGAAGAAATAAAAGAGCAACTCTCGAAGATTGGTTTTAAAATATAACATCGTTTTATCTCAACTACTGAATGACAAAAGAAAATCAGATATCCGCATTTCAGCCCTTGGTTAACAGGATTTATATCATCAGGGATCAAAAGGTGATGCTTGATAGCGACCTTGCCGAGATTTATGGTGTAGAAACCAGGAGGTTAAACGAACAGGTAAAAAGAAATATTGATCGATTTTCCGAATTATTCATGTTTCAACTCACTGATGAAGAGTATGAAAACTTGAGGTTCCAAATGGGCACCTCAAGTGGAGATGAATTTCTAAAGTCACAAAATGTGACCTTAGAAAAACCAGGTTTAAGATCGCAAAATGCGACCTTAGAGAAAAGTGACTTGAAGTCGCAAATTGCGACCTCAAGTTGGGGAGGGCGACGAACAAACCCATACGTTTTTACCGAACACGGAGCTATCATGCTCGCAAGTGTTCTTAAGTCAGAAACGGCAGTTCAGGCAAGTATCAGGATAGTGCAGGCTTTTGTTGAAATGCGAAAATACATTTCAGCCAATTCGCAGTTGTTCTTGCGCATGGATACGCTTGAACAAAAAATCCTACGAACCGATGAAAAAGTGGACATGGTGTACAAAGCACTTGAAGACAATAGCATTAAACCCAAACAAGGGATTTTCTTTGACGGTCAGGTATTTGACGCCTATACCTTTGTTTCCGATCTGGTTAGAAGTGCGAAAATTTCGATTGTGCTAATTGACAATTATATTGACGATTCGATACTTACCCTGCTTATCAAACGTAAAAAAGGAGTATCAGCAACCATTTTTACCAGCAAAATCAGCAAACAGTTATTGTTGGACGTAAAAAAGCACAATGTCCAATATGCGCCTGTTGAACTGAAAGAGTTGAAAAACGCCCATGACCGTTTCATGATTATTGATCAAAGTGAATTGTACCATTTTGGGGCATCGCTGAAAGACCTGGGCAAGAAATGGTTTGCTTTTTCTAAAATGGAAACCGGAGCCATTGAAATGTTGGGGAAATTAAATGCTAAAGGGAAAAAGGATGAATAATTGGAAACAATCAAATATCGGAGATGTAGTTGAAATTAAATATGGAAAAGATCATAAAATTTTGAATGATGGGAAATATCCATTATACGGTAGTGGCGGTATAATGAGATATGTAGAAAGTTTTATATATGACAAACCGTCAGTTTTGATACCAAGAAAAGGTTCAATTGAAAATTTATTTTTTACAGACAAACCATTTTGGTCTGTTGACACACTATTTTGGACTAAAATCGATGCTAATAAAATTGACCCCCGATTTTTATTTTACTTACTGTCTTGCATTAAATTATCTAGGTTTGACGAAGGTTCGGCAATTCCTAGTTTAACTGTTAAGACTTTAAATGAAATTGTTATTTCATATCCCGAGAGTTTAACAGAACAAATTCAAATCAGAAAAGTTCTAGAAAAAATTGACATGAAAATCGAGTTACTCCTCCAACAAAACCAAACCCTCGAAGAAATGGCACAAACGCTGTTTAAAGAATGGTTTGTGAATTTTCGTTTCCCGGGAGCAGGCAAAATGGTTGATTCAGAATTGGGGATGATACCGGAAGGGTGGAAAGTGGGAAAGCTAGAAGAATTAATTGAAATAAAATATGGAAAGGACCATAAGCATCTGGAGGAAGGCACAATACCGGTTTATGGTTCAGGAGGAATAATGAGGTATGCAAATAAACCTCTTTATTCGGATCAATCAATCCTAATACCCAGAAAAGGCACACTGAGCAATCTCTTTTATATCAAAACACCATTCTGGACTGTTGATACAATGTTTTATAGTAAGATTAGAAAAAAGGAATTTGGGAAATTCTGTTTTCTTCTTTTAAAAACCTTTAACTTGGCTTCTATGGATGTTGGTTCGGCTGTACCAAGCTTAACGACCCATTTGTTAAATGGGATAAAAATAATTATCCCCGATAACAAAATAATGAAAACATTTGATGATGTTGTATCAACCATTTTTAAGAAGAAAGAATTTAACGAAACCCAAATACAGACACTCACTCAGTTTCGGGACAGATTGTTGCCAAAATTAATGAGTGGGGAGTTGAGGGTCAAGACATTTAACTTTAAAAAGTAATGGATAAATTAGAAAGACGTGAACTTTCAGAAGTCATCCAAAGTTCAAATTTAAATTTTCTCTTTGGTGCAGGGTTATCAACTCCATATTTACCAATATTAGGAGATATTGAAAATCGTTTAAACAAAGCAAAAAGCGAAGATAAAGAGGCTATTTACAAGGAATATCTAGAACATGTAATGATCCCAAACAGAAGCATTATCCATGCAAAGGAGAACTCCGTTAAATATTTAGAAACTAAAAGTAATTATGAAACTTTTGTAAGCACTATTGCAAGCATTTTGCTAAGGAGGAAAAATACAATTCTTAGTAAACAAGCGAATATTTTCACGACAAACATTGATGTCTTTTTAGAGACGGCACTTGAGAATCTAAAAATTGAATACAATGATGGATTTTCTGGTCGGCTTAATCCTACTTTTGGAATTGCAAATTTCAAGAAATCTGTTCAGCAGCGAAGTTTACATTTTGACCATATTTCTGAAATCCCAGTTATTAACATAATTAAAATACACGGGTCTCTAACCTGGATATATGAATCAGAGAAAAGTGATAAAGAAATAATATTTTCCTCAAATCTTCGCCATATTAACAAATCTCTTCTTAAAAAATCCGGCACAGAGTTTTTAGAGGGCTATAGACGAATTTTAGTGGTAAATCCTGAAGAGTCAAAACATCTGGAATCTGTATTAAATGTTTATTATTCAGAGTTATTGCGTTTGTATTCGAGTGAACTTGAGAAGGAAAATGCTGTATTATTTGTAATGGGATTTTCCATGGAGGATCGACACATAAAAGAAATTACATTAAGGGCAGCAAAATCAAACCCAACCCTAAGAATCTATGTGTTTTGTTACAAATTTGAGGATAAAGAAAACATGGAGGAAAAATTAAAAGTTAGACAACATCCTAATATCCAAATTGTGGCACCTGAAAACATAGATAATGAAAAACGTCTTGGCTTAAGCAGGATCACTGAAACAATCTTTAAAGATATTTGGAATAATAATATACCTCAAAATACGCTAAACAAAACTGAAGTCAGTTCTAATGATAATATTGGAGAAGATGATAAAGCATAGCATCCAAGATGATACAATCTTAAAAGAATCCATATTTATAATCGGGAAAGTTTCTTCTGTTGAAGGCAGAAAAATAAAAATTCGTGTCAATAAAGATAAAAACTTATCTCACATTTCTTATAAGGGGAAAATTATTAAAAATGTATCTGTTGGGAGCTATATTAAAATAACTAAAGGGTTCATTGAAATAATTGGAAAAGTCGAAGGAGAATATATAACAAGAGAAAAAACATTCAATCATGAGTATAAGAAGGATGATATACAAATTGTTCGAATCCTTGACGTATCCTTATTTGGTCATTTTGAAAGTGAAAAATTCAAACAGGGAATTAAAGAAATGCCATTGATTGACAATGAATGTTTCCTGTTAGACAAAGATGAGTTCAATAAATTACATCAATTTTTTCCCAAAGATGAAAGATCAATTAAAATTGGAACACTTACAGAAGAGCCATCACAGGAAATCAAAATTAGTATCAAAAAACTTTTTGCCAGTCATATCGGAATATTTGGAAACACAGGAAGCGGAAAATCAAATACTTTGGCTAAAGTCTATTCGGAGCTATTCGATGAATACGGTGATAACGAAAACTTTGTTTTAAACTCAAAATTTGTACTTATTGACTTTAACGGTGAATACACTAAGGAGAAAATGATCTCCAAGAATAAAGTAGTTTACAATTTAACTACAAGAGCTGATTCATCAAACAAATACAAAATAAAAAGGGCAAATATTGAAAGACTTGAAGTTATTTCCGTGCTTTTAGAAGCCACTGAAAAAACACAAAAACCTTTTTTAAGTAGAGCTTTGAAGAACTCATATTTAGAAGAGGACTTTGAAGGTAGGGCAACTGGAAATGTTATTAAGTTAATCAGGGATATTTTACAAAAAGCAGATAGTACTTTATCAACCTCTATCTTTACTGAACTATTTAGTCATCTTCAAGGGGTTGAAGAAGAATTCGGAACTATAGCTAGAGATGTTTTAGTAAAATTAGAGGCAGGAGAACTGAAATATCATTCAAGGGATTCAGCATACTATATTGGAGAAGGCACAAGCCGGATTTTCTCAAATGGTGATTTGGATAGATTATTTACAAATTTCTTCGGAAAGGTTGGAGATTTAAAAATTAACTCTGCAAATTTTGACAGAATAAAATTCAAAATTTTATCGCAGTACTATCATGAAATCATTAATGGTTACTCAAACCAGGAGCATATTAGACCGTTAATCGGTAGGATGTTTAAAAAATTTGACATGCTCTCCAAAACAATAGAAGTTTGCGAAGATGAAGTTATTGACAAAGCATCTAGTAATCTTGAGGTTATTAATTTGAAAGATGTAAACCTTGAAATGAAAAAAACACTACCCTTAATTATTTGCAAACAGCTCTATGACGAACACAAGGGGGATGCAGCTTTTGAAAAAAAATCACTCCATTTAATTGTTGATGAAGCACACAACATTCTTTCATCATCGTCAGAAAGAGAAAGTGAAACATGGAAAGATTATCGATTAGAGACTTTTGAAGAAATAATTAAAGAAGGTAGAAAGTTTAGTACTTTTCTTACGATTTCAAGCCAAAGACCCTACGATATATCATCAACAATTATTTCACAGTTACATAATTATTTTATTCACCGCCTTATCAACGATAATGATATCAGAGCAATTGAGAAAACAATCGCCTACCTTGATAAATTGTCTTTTGAATCAATTCCAATTTTATCAATTGGAAGTTGTTTTGTTGCCGGGCTGGCATCTGATATACCAGTCAAAGTAGACATTGATTTGCTTCCCTTAGAGAAGCAACCCCGAAGTGAAACAGTTAATTTGGAAGATATCTGGTTTAATAAATCTACTACAAAATCATGACCCCACTCTACGAATCCGACGTCGAAAAACTATGTATTGAACTGCTGGAAGAGCAGGGGTACCGGTATTTGTCCCCGGAAGATCAGGAAACCGAACGCGGAGAACTTCCAGAGGTAATTCTAAAAGACCGGCTGAGACATGCCATTGACACTTTAAATCCAGGAATTCCGGCAGATGCATTGGAATACGCCTACAAGCAGGTAATAAACCTTGCAACGCAAAATCTTGTGGAAAACAACGAACTTTTCCACACCATGCTTACCGAAGGAGTAAAAGTTGAATACCTGAAAGACGGGCACTCCCGGGGAGCCGAGATTCAATTGATTGATTTTGAAAATCCTGAAAAAAACAATCTTGTTGTAACCAATCAGTTTACCGTAGTTCAGGATCACGCCAACAAACGTCCCGATGTAGTTTTACTCATCAATGGTTTACCATTGGTGGTTATTGAGCTTAAAAACCCCACCGATGAAAATGCCACGGTAAAAAAGGCGTTTACTCAACTACAGAATTACAAAAATGCCATCCCCAATCTGTTTTATTACAACAGTATTTTGGTCGCCTCCGATGGACTGGATGCCAAAACAGGCTCACTAACTGCCGGTTTTTCACGGTTCATGAACTGGAAAACAGTTGATGGGGTAAAGGAGGACAAATCGACTATTCCACAAATGGACACTTTGATTCGGGGGTTATTACGTCCGGATGTGTTGCTGGACATGATTAAGCAGTTCACGGTTTTTGAGAAATCAAAAAGCGAAGACCCTAAAACCGGAATGGTACGGGTTGAAACTGTAAAAAAAATTGCAGCGTATCATCAATACCATGCGGTTAACAAAGCGGTAATTTCCACAACCCGTGCGGTTGGGATGAATTCTCTGGTGAGCGAAAAACCTGAACACTATGGGCTCCCCAGCGTTGAGCAGCAAGCCTTTGGTGACCGCAAAGCCGGAGTGGTGTGGCACACACAGGGAAGCGGGAAATCACTGTCGATGGTGTTTTACACAGGTAAAATTGTATTGGAGCTTAACAATCCGACGGTGGTGGTAATTACCGACCGGAACGACCTGGACGAACAATTGTTTGAAACCTTTGCGGGGTGCAAGCAGTTGCTCCGTCAAGAACCCATACAGGCAAACAGCCGGGCTGATTTAAAAAAACTCCTGAAAACGACTGGTGGAGGAATTGTATTCACTACCATCCAAAAATTTTCTCCTGAAGACGGTGAAAATGATTTTGACCTCCTTTCAGGTCGTGAAAACATTGTTGTTATCGCAGATGAAGCCCACCGCACACAGTATGGTTTTGGTGCAAAAAATATTGAAAAGGATGGCGAAATGCTCACCCGTTACGGGTTTGCAAAATATTTGCGCGATGGATTGCCAAACGCTACGTTTATTGGCTTTACCGGCACGCCGGTTGAAAAAGAAGACGCATCCACACCTGCTGTGTTTGGAAATTATGTGGATGTATACGACATTGAACAAGCCGTTGAAGATGGTGCTACTGTTCGGATTTACTATGAATCACGACTTGCAAAAATCCACTTAAAAGAAGACGAAAAAGAGAAGCTGGATGCAGAAGTGGATTCCATTACCGAAGGTGAAGAATCAACTGCCAGTGAAAAAGCCAAAGCGAAATGGACACAATTGGAAGCTATCATTGGTCACCGTGATCGGATACGGGTTGTAGCAAAAGACATTGTTGATCATTTTGAAAAAAGGCGCGAAGCTTTTGATGGAAAGGGAATGATTGTGACCATGAGCCGCCGGATTGCCGTGGAACTATACGAAGAAATTACCAAATTGCGACCAGACTGGCACAGTGAAGATAAAACAAAAGGGGTTGTCAAAGTCATCATGACATCCACTTCATCCGACCCGGAAAATTGGCAACTTCACCACACCTCTAAACAAGAACGAAAAGCACTTGGAACACGGTTAAAAGACACCAAAGACCAATTAAAACTGGTAATTGTAAGAGATATGTGGCTTACCGGATTTGACGCCCCATGTTTAAAAACCATGTATGTGGATAAACCCATGCGAGGACATAACCTCATGCAAGCCATTGCAAGGGTAAATCGTGTTTATGGTGATATCGAAGGTGGGTTGATTGTGGACTATATTGGCATTGCTTCCGACTTAAAGAATGCCATGGCGACCTATACGGAAAGTGGAGGACAGGGAAAACCTTCCTTTGACCAAGCTGAGGCTGTGGCTATGATGCTTGAAAAACAAGAGGTTGTCTGTCAGCTTTTTGACAGGTTTAACTACGAGAGGTATTTCACATCAGGGACACATGATAAATTGACGATCATTCTGGAAGCCCAGGAACATATTTTGGGTTTAGATGATGGAAAGAATCGGTTTACCAGAGAGGTAGGATTGCTTTCAAAGGCATTTGCATTGTCAGTACCACATCTTAAGGCAATGGAAATCAAAGACGACATTGGCTTTTTTCAAGCAATAAAAGCCCGCCTCACAAAGTTTGAACCAACTGGCAGTGGGAAAAGTGATGAAAAAATTGAATCCGCCATCCGCCGGATTATTGATCGTGCTGTAGTTGCCGATGACGTGGTAGATATTTTTGATGCTGCCGGAATTAAAAAACCTGATATTTCTATTTTGTCTGATGAATTCATGGATGAAATCAGAAACATGAAACGGAAGAACATAGCCCTGGAATTGCTGAAAAAACTTCTAAACGACGAGATAAAGGGCAGAACAAAGCGCAACTTTATCCAAAGCAGAAAACTTTCGGAGATGTTGGAAAGTGCAATAAAAAGATACCAGAATAATTTACTGTCAGCAGCACAGATTATTGATGAGTTAATTGAATTGGCGAAAGAAATACGCAAAGAGGACGACAGAATCAAAGAATTGGGACTTACCGAATATGAAGTCGCCTTTTACGATGCCTTGGCAAATAACGACAGTGCCAAGGCAGTCATGAGCGATGAAATATTAAAGGAACTAGCCCACGTTTTGGTGGAGCGGGTTCGTGCAAATACCGCCATTGACTGGACAATAAAGGAAAGCGTTCAGGCGAAGCTCAGAACGATTGTGAAACGAACCTTGCGCAAATATGGATATCCGCCTGACATGCAACTGCTCGCCACAGAAAATATCCTCCAACAAGCAAAACTTTTGGCGGATGAGTGGAGTAATAAGGTGAAGGAGGTTATTAAGAAGTAAAATTCAAACAATGCATCGGATTTCAATGATGATTTTCTATAAGACAAATATATGCTAAGAAGGTCTTTACTGTGTGTTTTAAAAATACTTTAGAAAAATTGTGAATAATATATTCATTAATTAAAGGATAATAATAAAGGGTTTTTTCAACTAATATTATTGGACTATTTTACGCCCCAATTAAAAAATAGTTTACTTCAATATGTATATATATTTTTTGTGCTTTAATCTTTATCATCCTTCCACTTAAATTTTAGTTCAACTTTAACACTTCTATACTCACCTCCTTGATAATCGGATTGATAAACCTTAATATTCATTTTGTCTATTTTTAAGTCATTTCTTTTCTTCAATTCATACTTGAGTTGTATTGCTCTCAAATAAGCTAATGCTAAATTTTTATTCTCTGACCTCCCTATAAGAAGTGACTTAAAATTATAGTGGTTTCCATAAATATCTACAACAGTATCATCTTTTAAATTACCATATTCAGAATTATATCTAAACTTTCCTGAGTATGGCACTGCATCAGATGAACCGATAATGCTGATATCAAACTCATTTTGATATAAATTTTTGAACCGGTATTTTAGCATATCAATTGATGAAACAATAAATTTTACAGCCTCTGTAGAACCATTATACGTATACTCACCTAAAGGATAATTATAAAACAATGAATTCTGAACCCTATCCTCATCATCCATACCATACTGAATAATAATATCCAATGTTTTATCACTTTCGTAATTATCTATTACTTGAGAATTAATATTTGGAAATTTATGGGTACTTGCTAGCGAATTAATTGTCTGCTGTAAATCCATTTCAATTAGATTTACGCTAATATCGCGAAATTTTTTAGTTGAAGTAGGGGTACCACCAATTAAAAGCAAATTTTGCTTATTTATTGCGCTTATATTACCTGAATTGTATATGAGCGCTTCTTTGTATTTTTCTTTTGCCAAATTAAATTTTCTAATACTGACTAAACTATCACCTACTTGACATAGCCTTATGGATTTCTCTATTCTGTCATATGAGGAATCTAATCTAGAATATAGGGAATCTCTTTCTATACAATTGTCATTTAGTATCAAAATTAGCATGTTTAACAGGTTAGTCTGCTGATTCTGAAGTTCAAATAATTTTGCTTTTTTATTTAGCAATTTGCAACGTGGTAGTCTGAATGCATCTCTGATTGCTTCATTACAAAGTTCTCTTAAATTAAAATGATACTTTTCCCAGTAAGAACTCTCGTTTTTGGGGATGTCATATTGGAGTAGACTATCAATGTAAGATACTAATTCGTGAATTGAGTCTTTATTCGTATCATACTCATCCGACAAGAGTATCAATCTTAAAAGATTAGTTGATAAAAAGGCATCATATTTATAATGAGCTAAACTTTTATTCCTTTTGTATTTTTCCATTCTTTCAGAATAGCTTAGCTTATCTGAATTTTCTGGCAGATTTAGTTCATATAAAAACATACTTAGCCTCTGCTTATCTCCACTAATGATGTAATTGTTATAATACTTAGGTATTTCTTTGAGAAAAGGAAAGGTGGGTTTAGGTTTAATTCTCCTGACTTTTATTGGGTCAAGCTCTTTCTTAGGCTTACTTCCAGCTTTAAGTTCTTTGTAACAGTTGTATGATCTGCGGGCAGCGAAAACCCCGTTGTCTTCACCTTGAATCTGCTTCTCTTGTAAAATAATCAGAGTGTCAACTTCTTCCTTAATTATTTCAATTTCCGTATGAGGCAACGAGTAAATCTCTGTATCAACAAACAGGCTAACCTTTTCATGTGTTGTAATATACGTTATATATCCTAAATCACTAGTCTTTTTATCATCACCATCTATCCTTATAAGAACAAATTTTGCAGGATGGTGATTCTGGTCGACAAATAATATTCTCAACTTCTTCTCTGTAGAGCCATATATAGAATTATGTACAGCACAAAATGTTAACACTAAAATAAATGCGAACTTAAAATAATTCATCTGGGAGAAAGAATATAGTTATGGGGATTATTTATTCTGTAGTCTGACAAGGTCAAAATTCTAATTTCAGATTTGTACTTAGGGTGTTCTATTTGAATAGTAATTGAGCAGTCTCCTTTATACTCCCCTTTTAAAATAAATCTACCATCGGAATCTGATTTTGCAATTACTTTATCGTCCCTTATACGATCACCTATCACGGTAATGATGGCGCCCTCAATCGGATCGTTTCCGATTGTTGTTATATCGCCATTTAGACTAAACTCTGAGTACTTGTTAAATAAATAACCATCACACGCTATATACGCCATTAGTACTGTAGCAACAAAAATTATTAGGGATCCAACTCTCTTAATTAACGGAGTAAGCTTCATATAATTCTGTTTAAGAAAACTAATAGGCCTAACCATTTTTATTTGTTTTTAATTCAATACTCTGTGTAAAATTAAAAAAATTACTCTAATACAGAGATTTACTAAAAAAAAATTTGGAACATTTCACAGTGAAGCAAGTAAGAATAATCGAAAAACTTCAATTGGATGGTGTTTTAAGACAGTAGTCAGATAATAAAATCTTGTTACAAATTATCATTAGTTTTGTATTTACGATTACTCAAGTTTAATCTAGAAATTCAAATTAAAATCTTAAAAATCCTAATCAAACTCCGTAAGCAAAATTACCCGATTTTGAGAAGACAAGCCCTCTGGGTTTCCAAAAGACTACGGCATAAACCGTTCATTCCAAAATCGAAAAAGTTGATTTACCTACCGCACAGGCTTTCTTTCAAGAAGATTTTATCTCCGTACCTCCAATAAACACTTCTTGAAAGCCCACATCAACCTTTCCAATTTTTCCATTTCTCTATTTATCCGTTTCCTTTTGGAAATCTTCTCAAACTCTCAAAATGGTGGCTTACGATTTTGATTAAGGAGAGCTTTTTCGGCTACCAAACAAGGCAAAACCACACCTGAATAACCTAAAAAATCACATCACTAAATGCGTGTTTTCATAAACGTCTGTATTACTGATAGTTAAATAGTGCGTTTTTTTGTCCTTTCGTTTCGGTTTTTCTGACCGTACATTTGAAGCGATTCCGCGGATTAATTTTTTTTAATCCGGGAAACCATGAAAAAGTGTAAAAAACAAAAAAAGAACGCTGGAAAGAGCAAAGGAAATGTATCAAGATTTCATCTGACCAAAAAAGTAAAATCAAGACTGAAATCAATTGTGTTTTGGGTAGCGCTTATAAAAGAACTTTATGGTGTTGCTAAAGAATTGCTTGAAGCAATTTTTAGCAACTAAAGTAAGAACAGGAAAAACCTTCGCAATTCATTGCGATGGTATTTCCTGTTGCCTGTTGTCTTTCGACAACAGTAGAGTTTCTAATGCTTCGCATTAGTTTGGGGTTCCTACACCTTTGGTGTGGAACGCACAAAAAAGTGCAACTTTTTTGTAGCAAGAACGCAATTATACCGGGAAGCAAAAATATTTACCGGAATAATCGCATCTTGCAAAAGGGGGAGGTATCCCCCTTTTAATACCCCCTCGCCCAAGGAGAATTATCTCCTTGGATTGTAGATAAATATCCGAAACAACCCCTTGAGGATTACCAAAATGGTTTTGGTAATCCATACAATGAGTTGAAAAAACTGCTTTATTACCCATCCGACAAACCGGAAAAGGGTAATAACGATCTGCTTTAATACTGACAATATCTGTTTAAAAAAGGCAAAGGAAAGTATCTGGTTGTTTACTTTGCCGAAAATGAATTGCAGTATCCAGCGGTAAAAGAAAAACAACAAAACAAGGGATAGGATTGCACTCAAAACTGACCTCCTCTCACTCTTTTTTTCAATTTGTAGTTTTTAAACCATGGGGTCGTTTTAAGCATGACCGGGTATTCCCTTGAGTGAATCAAGATTGCCTGGTCTGGCTTTAGGGTTCTGATTTCATCAGGAGTGAGAAGCGCTCTTGCCACCTCACGGTCTCTCCCGGACGAAAGCCCACTTCTTCCATCGTAACCTGATTCACGAAACACTATTGTTTGATTTCCTAGAATATTCGATAATTCCTGACAGGTTGAAAAGGACAATCCTGGATAGAACAAACGGGTGGCACAGCCTCCGTTTAAAATAACCGATGCATCGGCATTTCCATATACATGGGTCAATTGTTCTACATCCTGGAGGATGAGGGATAAAGAGACTTTTCTTTTGCGAAGTGTCGTTATCAAAGTGCTGAAATTCAATAACTTACCTGCGTTTCCAAATTCATCAAGAAAGAAGAAAATTGGCAAATAAGGTTGGTTGATTTGTGGCAATTGCATGCAGAAGTCCAGCAACTGAGTGTATAAAATGGAAACAAGGAATTTATACCTGTGACTATCACCTTCGGGAACAATAATAAAAACAGCCGTTTTTGTATCCCTGAGGGACTCAAAACGAAGTGTTTCAGATTCTACCAATGCGACCATATCAGGGTCTGAGAATAAGTTAACGGCTGATTTGGCACTAGAAACAATATTGGAAAGTGTTTTTTCGGGCTGGCTTATCAACGACCCATATTCGATAAAACTATTCTCATCCAATAAATCGGAGGCTAATCGGTTTACTTCCTGTTGCCGAAATCCAAAGAGGTTCAACAACCTCCACAGTTCCCCAAGGTTTCTTCTTTCTTGTGGTAGCTGAATAACAATCCGTAAAAGTATATTGATGAGTCCTTTGCTGCTTTCTGACCAGAAAATATCTCCAGTAGAGTTCTCATATGTAGTGTCTATCATTAACTGGGAAAGTTTTTGAATATCCGAGAACGTATTACAGCGATAAACAGGACTGTAACGAAGAGAATTCTGAACATCAGAGACATTGAATACTTTCACTTGGTAACCCTGTGATTCCAGATACCACCTTGATTTGAGATAAATCTCACCGGAAGGATCTGTAATCACACAAGATACATCCTTCATATTTAAAACATTACTCAGTACATACCTTACTGTTTTACCGGCTCCCGTAGGGGCAATCAAAGCCAGGTGAGTATAGGAGCGATCCAATGAAAGTCGGGCGCTTCTTCCATCCAGAAGAAGCCCTTTGTTCCATCGGTTGAGCAGTTGCCATTTTGATATTCCGGTGAGCCAACGGGCAGAGCCATAGATGCCCCGCTGTTTACTCAAACCAAAAATCCATTGTATGAGGTTCCACAACATAGTTTTGTCTTTTTTTTGTGAGTGAATAGGTTTTTTTATCGTTCCAATTCATTGAAACGACTCTTTTCTTTGTGCTTTTGTATGTGCTGTAATTCCAACATACGATCAGAATTCTTTTCTAACAAAGCCATTTCTTTATCTCCCAGGGAAAGACTGCTGAAACGGTACTTTCTGCCTTCTTTATCCTTCAAACCGTTAATCTTTTCTCGGTATTTATACAATTCCAAACCTTGCTGAATAAGTAGTTGGAAGAAGTCCTCTTTACCGGAGGATTGAATGTAACAATCACTGACAAGAGCGCGAATGAGGTCTTTTTTTGATGGTTTTCCAGTACGGGTTTTTAATTGGAATTCATTTTCACTTTGTTTGGTTGCCCCTTGTTCCATCAAGCGGTTCTTTTGCCATTTATTGAGATATACAATCGATGAATCCAGTTCTTGATATTTTTGTTGATACAACTCCATGTTGATCCGAACAGACTTAAAAGCCGTATTATCAAGTCTTATGGTTTTTGAACTCTTATATTCTGTGCCACTAAAACAAAAGTGAATGTGAATATTATCGTTCTCAATATGGGGTTTGGCGAAGCAGAGCGCATTTTTACCCCGTAATTCAATGAATTCATTGGCAATATCTTCAAGAATTTCCAAATTGAGTTCTGATTTACTATCCGGATGAAATGAAACGATTTCATGATATAAAACAACTCCACGTGACCTTTTCTTCCTGTATTGATCATTTTCAATGAACTCCTGAATGACTTCGTCTTTATTGGTTGATTTCAGGTTATGCAGAATGGTAAAGGTGTTTTGCTGATCCGCCCTCCCTTTATCACTGAGGATGTAGTCAATCAGTTGTTTATACCGTTGGCTTGTATAAGACCGTTTCGTTTTGATAATCATTGCTTGGAATGGGTTTCAAGAAGATATTGGAGAAGAGAAAGAGTTTCCGGTTTTTGTTGGATTTCGTTTTCCAGATATTCCTGTAAATTTATAGGGGAGCGTAACGCCTGGGAAACTTTTGTTTCCATGGCATTTACCCGTTCATTCAAGTTTTCTATATCACTGATTTTCAGGTCTTTTTTCTGATGAATGTACCTAATTAATTGATTATGGTTGTTGGTGACGCCACGAAGATACAGTTCAAGCCCACGAACTTGCTGATCATCAGGAAGAACAAACTGGGTTTTGAGATAGGCAAAGGTGAGCTGCTTACAGAGTCCCGGAACAGACAGATGATATTTTTGGGCAATTTTCGAGAGCTGTTTGTGTTCAGTTGGAGTAAAGTAAATATCCTTTCTGATATTCGCATCTCTATAGATTTTCTGGTAGGCTCTTTGATAGGTTTTACGGTATTCTCGTTTTGCCTGAGCAAGTTCCTCCGGGGACGTCTCTTGCTCTAACAAACCGATTCTATGGAGGTATTGGTATAGACTTTCCATAGGGCTTAGCGGTCAAGTTCCTGATCACGTGTTTGCTTTTGTTGGAATTCAATTGCGCGCAATTCTTGCCGTCTTTCAATTTCTTCCTTCAATTCAGGACAGTGCTGAGTGATGGTTCTCTCAGATGTATATAAATCACGCTCAATAGGCAAACCCAGTGGAGGGCATTTCAAGGCTTCTAATTCTTTAATAGAAAAGTCACCCCATTCGTCATAACCAAGTCCTGTAACATATCCGAAACAAATTTGATTTGTTTCATCATATTCTGTTGCATACCAAGTACCTGGACCACAGGGGTTAAAAAACTTGGCAACGACTATCGGATTTGGCACATCCTGCCTGCCAATTTCACGAAAACGCTTCTGTATCTCACTCGAAATAAGCTTCATAATGATGGAATTAAAAAATAAAAAAAGAGGGGTTGGGGTTTATAACACAGGTCTTCCCATCCCCGAAATGTTTATCGCTCCAATTCTTTTTGATCTTTGGAATGATCCTGTGCTTTGTGGAGTTCTTTAAGCCGTTGATCACGTTCAAAATGTTTTTCTTGCCGATGGTCAAGCATGGCTCTTTCATATCCTGTTATAATTCCACGACAAAAAGGAGAATGTGAATTTCTTTCGGCGATTGAATTCACTGATTTGATTATATCTGCATCGTCATTCCACGAACCCAGAGAATATCCCAGGTTTACGCCGGAATGGAAGTTTGTTAAATCTGATCCCATGATATTATCATCTATAGTTTTCATTTGTTGAATGCTTTTACAAGGTTTCTTCCCAAATATTCATTGATTGATTCTCGATCATACTGGATCATCTTGGGATGCATCTTATCTTGTACATAAGAAATAATCCCTTTTACACGGTAGTAATACATCTGAGTTTTACCACAATTTAGTAGTTTCATAGCCTCTTCTTCGTTGATGAATCTTTCTGGGTCAGCTGTAAGTTTTTCATCAAGAAGGGACCGAAAGAGGACAATTAAGTCCTCTTCGGTAAAATCAATTAGTCTTCGATTAACCATAGTCCTAAAGATTATTAGAATTACAAGAGGGGAAACCAGTACGGAAATATACCTTCTCCACATCAGGGATTCTGTTTTTTGAAAAACTCTCTTTATTAGGATGTAGCTTTTCGGTATCCTTTTCACTTAAGTCCTGTAATAGACCCTTACAATCCGGGCAGAGTGGATATTTTGGTGGAACTTCCGGTTCTATCTTCTGCCAGATGGCATTGAAGGTAAATGCTCTACCCCCAGAGGGAGCAAACACCCGATGAAAGAGATTCCCTTCCTCGTTGCTGTATTCAGGATGTACCTTAATCTGAATCAGGTTCCTTTCCCAGTACGTACCAAACCAGTTGGAAAATTCATAGCCGACCGTTTTGTTGTGAAGAATCGCCAACACAATCATTCCGGTATACGAATCCAGCAACTGACTGTGAAAAATGGTATTACAATTGGAGCTGGCTTTAATCTCTTCCTGGCTGTTGTTTTGAGCTTCATACCGTGGACTAACGGCACACCTGAAACAGGAAGGTGTCACCCCTGGAATGGTAAAGACAATCTCTGCACACTGTGACTTTTCATAGTATCCTGCCCATACCCCTGGCTTATTGTAAAGAAGCGCAAGAGTATTCCCTTCACTTTGTGCCGGAAAAGAATCGGTCAAGAATACAAAAATATCAGCATCGGCAAAGATTGAGTCCAATTCGTCTTGGGACATTGATAGAAAGTTCTTTGTTATTCCTTTGTAATGCAGACTGGGATTTACTTTTTTAAGATGTTCCCCTAAGGCATCTATTTTCTTTTTGCCTATATCGGCTTTTTCATAACCTTGGCGAACGAGATTTACGACTTCTACTTCGTCAAAGTCAAGCACAGTGAGTTTGCCTATGCCACTTCGGGCAAGGCCATCATAGAAGCTGTAGGCACCTCCGGCACCAATTGCGAGTATGTGAATCTTTTGAAGGAGCTCAATACTGACGGCTCCTTCTATTCTGGAATAATCTTGTTGTCTCATAAGGCGATAAATTTTAAGATGGATTCAATGAAAATGGGGAGTAAATAAAAAGTCCCGAAAAATACCAGGCTGTAAATTAAAGCTATGGAAAGCACTATAAAAGAGAGTACTGAAACGCTCTTTGGAAGTGGTGAGGCCTTTTTAGCCTTTGGATTGACAACAAAAAAGTAGGTGTTTGAAGTTTCCTTATCTGATCGTTCATCTTTGGGTTGTACTTCGACTTTTTTAATAGGGGCTTCCTGTTCTTCTTTATAGTCATCGGGTACGATTTCAAGTTGCGCTGGCATCGGGGCATTGTTGCCCTTGATATACACATAGGGGAAAATCCTAAAGCCTCCGTCAGGAATGGTATGCAAAATGGGGGTAAAGAACTTTTCTCGGGGCATTCCTTGAAGTAAATCCTCAAAATAATCCCTGTCCGGTTTACTCAAGTGACTATGACCAATGGGGTGCGAATGAATGATTCCCTCCAAGGACATTTTGTACTCTTCCCAATATTTCTTAATAATGGGGTTAAGATATTTTGTATTCAGAGAATAAGAAGATCGCGTAGTTTTTGCATCCTCATCAGGAACAAACTGCCGAATCACGTTATCCTGTTCATATCCAAATAGGGCTCCACCAGTTTCTGCCGGACGAGAACCCATGTAATTGACCACTGCATTAAATGCACTTTCTGTGATCTTCATTTTTTGTATTCTATTTGTTAAAGTTTTCATTCTGTTTTTATTTTAAAAAGAGGGGCT
This sequence comes from Bacteroidetes bacterium GWF2_41_31, assembly GCA_001769215.1. GTDB lineage: Bacteria > Bacteroidota > Bacteroidia > Bacteroidales > F082 > UBA6244. The sequence goes on along the minus strand of MEOL01000050.1, from coordinate 206,186 downwards.
TGCGCCCCTCTTTCTCGTTACTAATTCAAAAGGTTATTCCATAATTTGTTAATCGGATTGGCATTCCCGGCAACCTGGGAGTCAATTGACTTTCCAGTGTTGATATAGGTTTGGGTCAATTCTGCCCACTCCACGCAAATCTTTTTTGCGGATTCGATAGTTTGGGGCTCTTTACCAACACTGATACAGATTTTCTTTCCACCACGGGCAGAAGGAAGACGGTGGGTTGCATTACTACCGTCATTCCTTACTCCATAAGAAGGTTGAGAATCAATGTCGATTTCGAATTTTCCGCCCAAATCTACAAATCGAAATTTGTAGATTCCCATGCCGTCCTTTGTCCGGTAGGTAGCAGGAGAAAAATTTGTTGAATGGAGAACTCCCGGCTTAATTTCTTCGCCTCCATGCAAAACTCCTGGTTTGATCTCTTCACCCCCGTGAAGGACTCCCGGTTTGACTTCCTCTCCGCCATGCAATACGCCTGGCTTGATTTCTTCGCCTCCGGAAAGGGTTCCTTCTTTAAGGAAAAATACTCCTGAAGGGACGTTGGACAAAGAGTTAACACTTTGAATTGGGGTAGTTTCTGAAACTACCACCGGTTTTGTGCCTCCGTGAGGCAATACCGGATTTTGGCTTTTTAAAAGCATCTTAATTAGGTATTAAATGAATAAAAAATGAATAATTAGAACTGGCCAGTCTATATTTTGAAATGTGCCTGTTTGATGAAGAACAAGTACAATTATGAGCAGGGATAAATACCCGTGAGTAATAATGAAATAGATGAAAAATAATTGGTAGCCCAAAAGAGTAGATTGTTTTGATTTGGGTACTGAATAATTCAGGGTATTTGATGTCGGATTTTGGATTGTCATTTGGACATCGATCTTTTTAAGTAAAAAAGGGTTAATAAATATCATATTAGTCAGATTTATGGGGAAGAGGAGCAATTCCCCTTCCCCCTGATGGATAATCAATGAGTTGAAAAAAAAAGCCCGATAATCAGTAAAATCATGTATATGGTAATACCGATAAACCAAGCGAAAAAGATTGTGTTGGAAAAGGTTTGTCTATTTCCTGTCCTTAAAGGAGAGTGCGATACACCTTTGTGAAAAGTTATACCTAAAATTTGTTCGGGTAATCCTGAGTGTCCCATAATTTTATTTTTTTTGATTTTTAAAACAGCTCATCTCTCTGAAAAGCATACGGCAAAGGAATAGCCGAAATCGTGCGTGAGCGCACAAGAGCGGATCAATATCCAAGCAGTTTATTAGATATCATCTGATATTCCTTAAAACAAAAAGTATATGACTTGAGATGAACAAAACTCATATCAAATAATAGGGAGCAACAAATATCTACTCAAATATGGTGTAATTCCCCGGAACCGCCCTTTCCGGAAATGCATAGAACCTTTTAAGATCATCCGCAATAAACATCTGTTCTTTACATCCAACAGATTGTTTTGTCTCTGTATTAAAGAATGCCATGTGCGGGAAAAATCCAAGCAGCTTAGAGTCTACACCGTATATTTTCTTTTTGCATTCAATCATTTCTTTTATGAGGGCATCAATTCTGTTCACCCCTTCAATTCCAATTTTCTTAACCGCTTCCTTCGTAGGACAAGGAAGTCCATCAAATTTAGCATCTCCAAGACGATCATTAGGAGAATATCTCCAAGCGGATTCTTCTTTTGAAGTCATAGTTAGGTAAATAGGAAGCATAGATGCTTATATCATGATTTGAAAATAAATCAAGTTTATTTTTTATTTTTGTCTAAAACACGGGGCATATGGCAAAATCACTTCCCAGAGCACATTACGCTAATTTTACAGTATTACTTCAAGAATTATTTACTCTATTAAAGCAAGGATATATTTCGTCCTCAACAAATGGAGAGGTACTATCCAGAACAAGTGCACAAGAGAGAATTTTAAAGATTGCTGAAGCAAACTATGAATTATTTAAAGCCCTAAAGAATACTTCGGAAGAAACCTCGGCTTGGTTTAACACATTGGAGAAAGATTGCACAGAACCGACATTTGTAAAAAACAAAGAAACAACAAGATTTTCTCTACAATTTTCGATAAATGGATTGGCAGATATTTATTCGGCAGTAAAGAAGGAAAGACAAAAAAGCACACAAATGAGAATTGTGCATGCCATAGCTCTTTCATTAGGTTATATGGGTTGGGAAGGGTTTCATAGAGATAAATCTAAGATTCCTAATTACAGACCACTAATTGAGGAGAGCAATGAAATCATTTCTCAAAATGTCGAGATGCCCATTTCTCAGGAAATACATGAAATTCATTCGTTTACAGGCAGACTGGATAAAATTATATCCAACGACCCTACTGTTTTCTCAAGTTTGTTTGCAAAGACAACAAACGAGATTCGCGAAGTCATTATTAATAGTCTTGCAAATCAACACAAGTCTGAGCATATTAAAGAATCAAAAGGCAATCCAAATCAAACCCTGGCTCAACAATTTAATGCCATACTAGAATGCAAAAACCTGTCTGAAAGACCTTTGCTTGAAAACGAAATTGAACTGTTTTTTAATACTGATCCGACAATACAATATGATTGGCACCATAGAGCAGTATTAGCAAGTGCCTTATGTCTTTCAGTTTTACAATATTGGGATTTTAAAAAAGTGGAGTATTTGATGAAACTGGCTCAAAATGACAACGAGCCTTATGTTTCAAAACGAGCCATTATTGGTCTGGTACTATCACTACTCGTTTCTTTTAAAAACCCAATAGATTTCAAGACAACTGTGCAACAAATGTCGCCATTACGCAAACACATAAATTATGTGGCAGGGATCTTCGAAACTTTGTATTTTTTCTTAAAAGAATGGGGGAAGAATATAAAAAAGAAACCCAGTGATGATATATTTGAAATGATAAAATATACAGAAAATTACCAAATCTTTGAACCCCCCCATTCTAACGTTTCATATTATCCTTTAAATAACTTAGCTTTTGATTCGCAAGAGCAGGAAGGTAGTTTTTTTGAACTTTTGAACGGTTCCATTTCATTAGACTACTACGAAAAAATGGAAGTACTAATTAAATTAAATAATCTGAAGAATGAGCAATATAGTGAATTGATATCAATTTTGAGCAAAGAAAAACAAAATTACAAAGAAGCAGAGAAGGACTATATATACACTAGTTTTGAATACCATTATAAATCTGTTTTAAACGAATTTCAAACTTTATTAGGAAAGTTTGAAAGTAAAGAGGTTGTATTAAAAAATTTACTGCGAAACACTAATAGCATTTATATTTCAACTTCCGTTTCCGAGTTTTTCCCGTATCATCGTTACTTTAAACTTATGCCAGCAAAAAAAGAATTGCTATATGCAAGTTTTAAGGGAAAAGACTCTCGTATTTGTTACGATATTGGAAATTTGTTATTCGAATTAGACAGAAAAGAGGAGGCTTTAATGGCATATGAGAATGTAACAAAAGCAGAACCGAAATATGCTCCAGCGTGGTTTAACATGGGGATTCTTTTGGAAAATTTCGACAGAAAAAAGGAGGCTATAATAGCCTATGAGAATGCAACAAACACAGACCCGAAATATGCAACAGCGTGGTTTAACATGGGGATTCTTTTGGAAAATTTCGACAGAAAAAAGGAGGCTATAATAGCCTATGAGAATACAATAAAGTCAGACAAAAAGAACTATTATGCGTGGATTAGAATAGGGTTTGTTTTATTGGAATTCAACAGAAACGAGGAAGCGCTAATAGCCTATGAGAATGCCACGAGGATAGTCCCAAAAAATGAATATGTATGGATTTGCATGGGGATTGTTTTAAATAGATTAAATAGAAAAGAGCATGCTTTACAGGCATACAGGAATGCAACAAAGGCAAATCCAGAAAATGCATATTCGTGGTTAAAGATGGGGAGTGTCTTAGAGGAACTCAACAGTAATAAGCAAGCAATTTCAGCATATAGAAAAGCAACAAAGTTAGATCCAAAACATGCTAAAACATGGAATAATTTGGGTCTACTTTTAAAAAAAATGGGCAAAAAAGAGGAGGCGTTAGTGGCTTACAGAAATGCCGTAATGATAGATCCAAATAATTTATACCCATGGAACCACATGGGAGTTCTCATAGAAGAATTTAGGATGAAAGAGCAGGCTGTTTCGGACGATGAAAAATCAATAAAGGTAGACCCTAAATATTCAGAAGCATGGAATAATTTGGGAATTCTTTTAGAAGAACTCGATAGAAAAAGGGAGGCTTTAATAGCTTATGAGAATTCGACAAAGATAGATCCCAAAAATGTATCCGCATGGATTAGAATAGGATATCTTTCGGTTAATTTTGACAAAAAAGAAAAAGCTTTAATAGCCTTCGAATATGCAGCAAATGTAGAGCCAAGAAATGAATATGTGTGGATTGCTATGGGAAGTATTTTAGTGGAAACTAAAAGAAAAGAGGAAGCTTTAATCGTCTATAAAAATGCAACAAAGGCAAATCCAAAGAATGCAATGACATGGTATTACATGGGACTGCTCTTATATAAAATGGACAAAAAGGAAGACGCTTTAATGTCATTTACGAAGGCTACAAAAGCAGATCCCAAAAATGCAAAAGCGTGGAATAATAGGGGATTTGTTCTAAATGATCTCAACAGAAAGGATCTTGCCTTAAAAGCATACCAGAAAGCAATAAAAGCAAATCCAAAATATGCTAGGGCAGCAGAAAATATGGGGAGGCTTTTATGCGAAATGGAGAAATCGGAGAAGGCTATACTAGTATATTTAAAAGCCCTTGATTCCAATTCTGACAATCTACAAATAAGACACAATTTAGGACGGTTGCTTTTTACTTTAAAGCAAACCACAGATGCGAAAAAACAGTTTGAAATAGTTTTAGAGTCCGGGGAAAATAAACATGCTTATTTGAATTTAGGTCATTGCATACTTATTCTAGAGAACAGAAAGGAAGCTATAAAAAACTACAAAACAAGTTTAGACCTATGGAATTGCTCACAAGAATTTTTTGTTGATTTTGATGATGATTTTCAGCATATTGAACCACAGGGAGTATCCAAGGAAGAATATCAAAAAATAAAAACAGAACTTCAACAATATTGTAATGACAAAAAGGATTCAAGAACATAGTTCCATAAGACACTTAATTTGATTGTTCCTTTCGACGATTAAGAGCAAAGAAACCCAGCTATTATTGGACCATTTTTGCGGATTATATTTCTTCTCAAATCATTTCTAAATTCATTGAGAGTTGCAAAGAGTAAAGGAGAACCCAATAAAAATATGACAGGAGTGTCTTCCCAAGTTATATTGATATTAGTCTAAAACAATTCCAACTGCCCACCGACCCCCACCTTAGCAACAAACGGCTGCTGAAACTTTTCCGGCTCCTTCTCTTTTATCTTTTCAACTGTTGGAAAAAATACAGACTCAGCTTTATTGATATTGATGGTTAAACTTGGGAAAGGCATTCCGGTAAGTTTATAAGATTTGTAGAACTCCATAGAAAGGCTGTTCATGTGGGCTATTTTTCCCTTTACTCCATTTAGGAACAAATTTATGGTAGCCATCTTGCAACAGGTTTCATCCAGATCAGCACCATAAAAGTGGTTGAATGGATTGATTTTCTTGGCTGCCAGCAGCATTCTTCCGGAGCCACAGGCAGGATCACATACGGTTTTGTGTTCAAACTCTTTTGAATCCCCACAACTAGCCATTGCCATAAAATCTGCAATGGGTTGAGGGGTAAAAAATTGTCCCGATTTGCTATTGGAGAATCTCAGTTCGTAAAGCTCTCCCAAAATATCTTTCGCTCCGGCGGAATAGTTACTTTCCGTTTCTTCTTTAGAGCTACTTTCTCCGGTCATAGCGAGAATCAAAAGGCTCAAAAGTTCTGCCAGTTGATTCACTTTCTCCTTAGGATAACGTTTCACTATTTCAAGGTACTGCTCTTCATATTTCCCAAGGGAGAAGGCATAAATACACATGTCCAGAAAGTCGTTAAAGACCCTCCATTCAGATAATCCATAGCTTATCTTATCGAATAGCTTTTCGAAATCCTTACCGGAAATAATTTTTTCAACTGCTCGCTTTGTGCTTAATTCTGTTTCAATAATTGGTTGTTGTTGTGGAGTCTCTTTCTTTCGGAATAATGGCTCACTAAAAAGATCTTTTTCCATGGAAAAAAATGGATAGAAAATAGCCGGGGAAAGAAGGAAGTTTCGCCTCGTTTGAATTTTTACAAAAATCCAAAACAAATACACTTCCTTTCCCGGCATCCTGAACTATACACTATAGGGTATTGTATCATGAAAAATTTCTCTATTTTTGTATCAATCAAAAAACGATTTGCCTATACATAGATGACATTAAAGACATATAAAAAACAGTATTAAATAAGGGTTTATCTGACTAACCAAAAAGCCGCCAAATCTCACTTAGTAAAGATCAGATAACAAGTTTGATGCACCATCATGGGTGTGTTCTTGTTATCAGTCTTTACGGGGTTTGCTTGGCGGCTCTCCTTGGTTAGCTGGAGCGAGGCACACCCACTTTCATTATAAACCGTTCCCAAGTGCCTCAGGAACTTAAATAAGGAGGTCAAATGATACCTTTAACCAAAAAAAGCCGCCAAGCTATCAAGAAAGCAATTTTAATCCTCACTTTGATTGGAGGATTTTATTTACACAACGGATTTTCTCAAGAGAAAAAATCCAGAATCGATTACTCAATAAAGAGTAACATTCTTAACCCAGACACACTCAAAGGTGACCAAAAAGTAATCTTCTGGCATTTTGTGAAACTTACACACGAACAAGCTGAAGAAATGAAACCTTTGGAGATCAAAGCAGAATTTGCAAAACTTGGGATACTTACGACAGATAAAAGTCGATTTCAAGAGGCATTTTTATTTTTTAGATCAGATAATACTGCCCACAAAAAATCCTGTGAGCAATGGGAATTTTTCAAAGATTTATCTCCATAATACGATTGATTCTTTCAAATTGAAATCACTTGCAAATCATGGTATACTTTGATGATGCAAAATTCATGCGAAAAGATTCCTGCGGTATTATCAGTTGTCTCGAAAGAGACAGCTAATTCAACAAAGAGGGATCACACTTCAAGCTATATTGAACGTTCTAGTTTTATCAATAATCTTCGCAACCAACAAAAAAAATCTGAGATAGAAGAACGTGATAAAGCTGATCAAAGATTGGAAAATGAGATTTTAGCTCTCAATATTTCCAGTCAAAAGGATCTGTCAGATTTTCTACAGAAGAATTTCCCAAACAATACTCAGGCAAATGATATTGCTCAAAAATATTTTAACGAACAGATTTCTTTAGGATTTTCAGTTGATAAAGAGTATCTATTAAGATCAATTACTAAATTGACCAATAACGAACATGAACTTTCCACGGCTGACAAAATCAAAGCACACAAAGAACAACTTTCAAAACAAGGAAAATCACCAACTGAGATATTACAAATCTTAATATCGAAATACGAGAAGGAAGTAGCTGTCAGTACATGGGTTGAAAACTGGAAAAGCTTCCTCCAACTCCATGAATTAGCCGAAAACAAACCGCCCACTGAACGTCAAGCCATTCAAAATATCATTGCTAAAGCAGATTTCTCCAATGAAAATGCTTTTACCAATTCATTATCGGAAATCGCTAACAGTGCAGAAATTTCCACAGAAACAAAACTTGAAATCTCTCAGAAATTTAAAGGTGAAAATATTTCCTCCGTTAGCGCGATGGATTCAGCTTTGAAACAATTGAAGTCGAAGAAAGCAAAAATCGAAGATGCCATTAACGAAAAGAAATTTGAAAAGACGTCTTTGCTCTCTGAAATAGAAACGATGGAAGATGAACTGGGCAATTTACCGATGGATGACCCCAAACGTGAAAAACTGAAAACGAATTTAAACCTGAAAAAGCAAGTTTTGGAACAAACGGAAAGGTCAATTGCTGACATGGAGACAAAAAAGCCACAAGAAGTCTCTTTCATACTACGGGATGGGGTTTCAGCGAAACTGAATCCGGATGGTAGTCGTTGTGTAGAAATTGGAGAGAATAAGTTCACCATTCAACTGCCCGAAAATGCTTTGTTTATGGGACGTAAAAACATGCTGAGTATCAATCTTGCATTTACATATAAGATACTTAGTCAGTTGGGAATGGAAACACTTTTTACACCAAAGATTAAGAATGGAGAAGTTCCGGACAAACAACAACGAATATTTGGAAGCCGGATTTTGAACGGATTGGGCTACAAAACTGATCAAATTCTTTCTCAATCCAACATTTATCAACTGGAAAAGGATCTCGGAAAACTAAAACAAACAGGCAGTAATACTACTGGAATAGAAGATTTGGAAGCACTTGGGATATGGGACATTTCAAGTCAATCCATTAATTCAAACCAACTTGATTACTGTCTTCATTTTATTCGTGAAAATCGGGAAAGAGATGTTGGGTTTGCGGAACTGAAAGAGAAAATGACTCATTGAACCCAATAAGCAAAGGTATCCTCCGATATTTTGTTGAGCAAGAACAAGCCCTCCGGGAATTTCAATAAAAATCTTCCTTTTCTGCGTATCTCGAAAAGTGTATTTTTAGTTGAAATTTTCTGGCACAACAAAATCTCTCCACAAAATGGTGGCTTATCAGGTTACAATGAATTGGTATATGTTGTATTTGAAACTGTTCAAAAAATATCTTAATGGGAAAAAGGCGATTAATAAATTGAGTGCACGAAAAGATACAGGTTTTCTAAACCTCTTCATGAATATATTGAATTGTAACAAATGTTTCTCTTTGACTATGTATTCAATTAAAAATGGGAGCCAGCATTTTAATATTGACTCTCTTTTTTCGGGATGAAATTCAGTGCAAAATCGAACTAATAGAATGGCTTAAAACTTACTAAGTCACATTATCAAGATTATAGTTTAATTACTTTTTTATTAAAAGTCTGATTTAATGATCTTATTTTTACGAAATATAACCCGGGTGTTTGACCTGAAATATCAATACTATATGTAGAAGAGAAAATATTCTGTATCTCATGTATCTTTTCCCCCAGCGTATTATAAACTTCAATACTGTTTAGTACATCATCAGAAGATATGAAGGAAACATTAAACTTGTCATTGGTAGGATTGGGATAAATAGACAGCGAACTTTCATTGGAATTATCATTATGAAATTCACTTGCTTTGGTTGTATAACAATCACAATCAAGTTCAGGGCATGGCTTATGCATTCCAACGAAAATAGAAGAGTTACTGATTGTTATACCATGATGCAGAATTAGCTCATCGTAGGCTTCCATATTAATTTCTGCATAACCATCAATGAGGATCTCTGTTCCAGTAGCGGGATTAACATTAACAATTCCTGCAACAATATGACCATGAAAATTATCCAACTCAGTTTGTGAAGTAATTGAAATATTAGAATTGCAATCGACAACGTCAAATAGTTTTGACACAGTGCTCTTCGGCATTCCAGGATAATATTCAACTTTATATCTTCCAGTATTATAATCATAAACAAGGTATCCTCCAAAGGCTGTCAATTTAATAATATGTTTATCCAAAGAATTTAAATTAAAACAGCCAAATACGTTATTAGTTGATCCGTAGTCTCCTTCCCATTCAAAAATAAAATCATCTGTAACATTCCCATCAATCTCCCATTTTATTTCTTTTATATCATCATATGGATAACCAGTATTTGGATCATAACATGCATATACAATTGTACTAGCCAGATCATCAAGCATGAGTTCTGTATTTAAACTATATTCAACTGAACGTTCACATTCAGTTTGAACAAAGTCTACATATATGCAAGGGTCTAGTTCATCAGTAACACTAATTAGAAACTCCTTATATCCTTGCTTTCCAGCCAAATCATCTGCCCACACTACTATTTTGTAAGTGCCAGGACCTTGAAAATAATACTCATCTGTTGTGTAGGGTTGATTAGATGCGCTGTTCCCTATTTCTGAAAAACAACTAGGGGAACTAATCGGACTACAAATACCATTAATATCATCTGTGCTTCCATTTATTCTCCAAGTCCAAAATACTTTTCCAACAGCGTTGGTTGTCGAGGCTGTAAAATTCACCCATGAACCAGGAGTAATATGTTCAATTGGGTGAATTGAAATATCTAATACATAAGAAGAGGGAAACAATGTTATCCACATGAAATCAACAGTTTGCACATCAATTGTCTGACCAAATGAGTTTTTAGTGGTTACTTTTGCAAATGGGTAAAAGTTGGTTAACTGAACAGGTTCACCATAGTTATGTGTAATGGTTTGATAGTTATTGACAGGAACAGGCAACGAACCATCTCCAAAATTTACAATAATATTATGTGTATGTGATGGAATAGGATCATCAACCTCAACGTAAAATTCATAATTATAATCCCACAATGGATAATCGTTTGTGTTAATCGAAATGTTCAAATTTTGATTATCAATTACATCTACCAGTTGTTCTGATATTTCACTATTACCATTTTGAGCGGTAACGGTTAAAGAAACCGGATAACTACCAATGGAATAATATTTGTGTGATGGATTTTGTAGAGAAGAAATAGATCCATCGCCAAAAGTCCATAACCACGAACTAATGTTGCCAACTGAATGATCTACAAAATCTACTTCATAGTTGGGTTCGTATGTCACCTGATTATAACTAAAGTCTGCATAAAATGATCCTACTTGTACATAATTTGTCTTTATTTCACTATCACTATCACCATTGTTGTTTCCAATTGTTAAGGATACATCATAAAGACCAGAATTACTATACGTTATTGCTGGGGGACTTTGTCCTATATAATTTTGCGGATTTCCACCCTCGAATACCCACTCCCAAGAAGTAATATTAGATGGAGGAGTAGAGTAATCTGTATAGAGAATTTCCTCATTCGTACTAATGGTTGTAGTAGAGGCAGAAAAATTTGCAAGTAAGGGATTCCCCTTTAAAATCGAAAGCACATGAATTATATCAGGACTTGGAGATGCTGCCGGACTCCATGTGCCATTATCCAGTCGATGTGAAATTCCAGATGCTGGCAAGTTATAAGTATGAGTAAACCCCTCAATTAAATTATTCGCTAAATCAATCCCATTAATACTGATGATATAATCACCGTTGGAGGCATTAAGTATAGTTTGAGTTGGAACAGTGTACTGCCATTCATTATTGGAAGAGCCAGTTGTACATGGTACATTATATATACTTAAATCACTAATTGACAACTCAACAGACTGCACGGGCTCACTTGTAGTGATTTGGATTATGACATCACTTTGACCATTAGCTACTCCACCAATATTATTATTAGAAAAAATCAATTGGCCAGATCCCGTATTATCCCAAGACCAATTTTCCGAATAAATTTGGTTTTGGGAAGTAATTTCAACTTGTTTTATATAGGGTAAGAAATTATCAAGGACCAAAGGAACATTAAGTTCAAGTTGTTGTAATGCAGCATCTTCAGTTATACAATTTAAATTATGCTCCCCGTCTTTATACTTTGCTTCGTCATTAACGTGGGCAATATCATTTGCCCCTGGAGTAGTATTAAAGATATGTGCAGTACCTTCATTAGCTTTTGTACACCAAATTCCATTGCTTTGAATATTATCAATTAATGTTTGTGGAGTTACGTAAGTTTCATCTGTACTACGCAGTTCAATAAAATCATTATTACCGTTAATGAATGGAGTGTTAGTTAATGTGTTGAATACCAGATGAAATACTTGTCCAATCTGATTGCTTTCGGCGTGTGAGAGCATCGAAAAGTCAACAACAAATTTTGGGTCATTACCCCAAGGAGGAGGGTCTGTAGTGCTTCTATCAATAAAGTATTCAACCTTTTTTACTGTTAACCCTTCTCCTGAATATGTAGTTGGAACAGTATTTACGCCAACATCACGTAAATTTAAAATGAACCCGATATTGCCAAAAATAACAAGTTTATCGACATTACTGTTAAAAATAGTTCCAAGGGAGAAATTACTGTAAGTGGTGTTAGCAACGTGAATCCTAGAATACAAGTTGTTATTAAAATTAGTAATCCCTCCATTGGTAGCAATTATTTCGTAACCTGATCCAACTCCATTTGACAAACCCGTCAGAGGTTCAACAAAAATGTCATTAATTTCTGGGTTATAATTATCTGCATGCCCAGTGGGTAAAGTAAGTGTCCAGTTTACATTATTTGAAAATGGATTTACCGGGTTTTCATTTTGTCCATCATAATGCCACATTTCGAAATGTAAATGTCCTGACGTATTTACATTCCCAAGGTTCGTAACACCTGCTGTTACTGTTGAGCCAGGAGTTAGACTTGGATTAGGTGTAAACTCATGGATTACCGTTTTTCTAGGGTAATGTGTACCAATGAGAGCACCATGCCCAATTATCATTGTTTCATTTTGGTTAGTAATTACAGTGCCATTTTCAATGGGTCTAATTGTTATATTGTTATTGTTGCAATCAACGTCAATACCCTCATGAAAGTGAGTTCCGCCATGTACTTCTCCAAAATGGGCGCTAATTCTATAGTATCCTGTTGGATCATCAGTTTGTAATATGGGCCAGGATTGTGAAAATACCACATTAGAAAAAAGCAGTAAATATAAAATACAGAAGAGATTCTTAATTGACTTCATATTCATAATAAACTCCTCCTTTCATTATAATTAGTTTGTTGTCATGAAAATCAATTAAATTGCAATTGTGGATTTCATCTAAAACACTTCCATCATCAAGTGAACACACGATAATGGACTTTTTGCTTTCGTCTAAATACTTATCTTTTTCATCTATAGTATATAAGAGCAAAAGATTTTTGTTTGAATACAAGCAACGATTTACTAAATTAGAGGGTTTCTCCCATAATATTTCACCATACATATTGATGAGAGAAATTTTATCTACTGGAACAAATGTTGAAAAAAGTAGATAATCCAAACTATCCACAACGAAACATTTGCTTAAATACCCTTGTTGAAACTTTTTTCTTATATCTATATGTAATAGAAGGTTACCTATATTTGAGTATAACCAAAATTGTCCCTCTTCATTATTTACTTTTAAATATCTGTTGTTTGAGGAGAATTCAAGAATGGGCCTATCAGTTTTTTGATACCCCATAATCTGACCAAGGTTGTTGTAAAAAAATAAAGTGTCATTGGGGTAAATACCTGTTCCTGTTGCAACAAAATACTTAGCGTCGGATGAGAATATAATTTCATTTATCGATGATCCAAACGTGGTAATTAGTTCGCCTTCGGAATTATACAATTCACTACTAATTCTACTTGACCTACTAATGTCTGTTTCCGAATTATACTCCAGCTCCAATTTAGAAACAAACAAGGAGACGTTATCGATTATTTCATAAAAATATTCTTTTTTTGTAACTTTTCTTGTTCTATTTGGATTATTGAATTCTGCAATATCTTCCGATGTAAAGGGTGTTTTTATTATTTTAATTTTTTTAGGTGACATAGAAGCCGCTATGCCATAAAAGTATACATATTCATCACTGATAACGATTGAGGCTCTTTTTTCCCTCAATTCTCCATGATGCAATAATAAACTGTCAAATTTTTTATACTCGCCAACTAGTTTAAGCCTTTCTCCTTTTGCAAAATCTTGAGCTGATAAGGAACCTAAAAACATAATAATTGAAAATAAAACAATTATTATGGAGGATAATTTTTTTCTTTCCATTACTTATTTGTTTTTAAGTTTGTTTAAGTCACTTTTTATAGCATCATTCTCCTTCTTAAGATCAATCACATACAAAGTAAGCTCTTCAATTTTTTTTAATAGAAGTGCATTTAGTTCACCCACATTTACTCCATTATCTTTCACTTGTTGTTCGGTAGGTATATCTGGTAAGTGAGAATTTGTTTTTATATATAACTCTAATTCATACAATGAAATAGGTTGATAATTCGGAGCAAAAACATTATCATACCATGTTGGGGCCGTTACTTTAATAAGATCTGCATTAATCTCTCCATTAACAAATAAATCAGACGGATTGTTTGGATCACCCAAATAAACATTGTCATCTGCCCTTATTGACATTATTTGTCTGTTTTGATTGTGAAATTCAATTCTTCCGGCTGTACCACGGGCATAAAGTTTAATTGATCCTGTGTTATCACTGATACCCGCAAGCGTTATAGCAGCACCATCAATATCTGAAGAGTTAGCCAGAATTTTTAAAGGTTGATAGGATGTACGATGACCCTTAATGTCATTATCGACCTGAATGTTGCCACTTACATGAAGTCTTTCAGTAGGGACGTTTATTCCAATTCCTACATAGCCAAATTCCCGATAAATATCATCACCAATACCTTCCTTCCATTGATTTTGATTTGGGACCCAATATCCTTTTCCATTGATATCACACGTTAGAACATAACCTTGTTCAATTCCATGCTGGGGCATTTTGAAGCCTTCTGTTAAAATTGTGCCAGCCACGTGTAACATTTCCTCTGGCAAATCGGTGCCTACGCCAACCTTGCCCTGATTATAATAAATATCACTAACTCCACTTGGAAGCCATCTGCCAATTACCGTAGCATCAACCCATGTTGCTGTACCAACACCATCAGTACATGCCAAAACAGACCCTATACGTGCATCTTTTCCGATTTTTAAGTATCCATCATTAAAAACATAGTACGATTCTGTATTGAATATAAGTCCTGCGTTCTTTTTGGCTCCAATACCATGAAGTTGATTGCCCAATAATAAATAGGCTCCATAAGTACTGAGAGTTAATGCCCCCTTAGTTCCTTCAAGTCCACCACCTGTTGTAGTACCATCATCCCAGACAGCAGGTTCGATAAACACCGAAGCAACTTCCGCTGTAGCGGCTTTGATGTGAAGCCTGGCTGCTGGTAATTCTTCCAGATCAAGGCCGAAACCAACGTCACCTGCTCCAAAAAGATAATTCTTTTCTGAGTTAAAAGTTAGACCATCAACGGCACTCGCACTTACCCCATGACCTAATGTTCCGATAAATATGCTTGCAATGCTTTTGTTGTCCCAAACATACGATTGCAAGAAGATTTTTGCATTCTCATCTTCATCAGCCTTAATATGTAGTTTGGCTTCAGGGGCAGTTATGTTACCTATGCCAACTTTACCGGTTCGGTTCAAGTTTGTTAAGGTTCCATCTGACGAGCTTATAAATAACGTAGGTGCTGTACTCATGAAGCCAATCATCATGCTGGAGGGTGTCTCGTTAATTAATCGGTGGGTGTTGTCATAACCTCTACCAATGACGAAAGACTTACTGGCATTTACTTCAACATAATTGCCGATTGCAAACGAATTGGAAGCACCTGCAAATACATCTACTCCGATGGCAAAGGATGATTGCACATTAGCTATAGCCCTGTATCCCAATCCGATAGAGTAATCACCAATAGCTTTTGATCCGAACCCACCAGCAATCGAGGATACTCCATCTGCATTGTTGTTTTGCCCCATTCGAGTTGCAAAACCCGTTGTATTTACAGTTCCACCGCTACAGTTAACACATTGGCTTTCTCCAATAGTGTAAGTAAATATAAATACTATAAAAAAAATTATTCTTTTCATTATCATTGATTTATTAAAATGAACCTTTTAAAAACTTACCTCTTTGAATTACCTGATCATTTTGCTGAACTTTATAAATATAAAGGCCTTCCGATAAATTTGTAATACCGAGAGAAATCAAGTTACCAGGACCTTCAATTTGTTTATCAAAAACCTTTCTCCCATCTTGCTTAAAAACTAAAATTCGTGCCGACTGCTTTAACATACCCGACAGAGGAATATTTATTTGTTCCTTAGCCGGGTTCGGAAAAGCAAGTATATCAGTGTTGTTATCATTAGTTTGGGATATTTTGGTTATCAATTCCATATCCTCCCGCTGCATTTTTATAATATGCACATCACGCTCATTGTTATTTACCAGATAGTCATACCTCATGGCATATAATAAACAGCCACCATCAGAAGCCGGGATGATTCCATTCAGCCAGTACATGGCGTCCCCGCCATATTGTTTATATCCCAGTAAATTAAGGGCCGTATCGATTAAATACAATTCTATCAGGCTAGGTCGTTCCGGAAAAAAAGCCAAATGGCTCACATATCCTCCAATATAAATGGTGGTATCGTTAACGGTGGCCATACTGTTTTGATAAGCCGGGTAATCTGACGTATCAGGTTTACCTACAATTAATTGTTTTAGAATAGTACCGGCAGTATCTACGGCAAAAACCCCAAGGCTACAGTCATCTACCCGTTTCCCGACTGTATCTTTTGCTTTTGTAGAAAGTAAAAAAACTGTATCGTTTAACCAAATATCACTACTTGCTTCAATCCCACGTATGTATTTATTAGGGTATTGTTTTGGCACATTGGTAAACCCTGTTTTATTAAAAAGGCTGTCCATCCGAAAGAGCTCAACATCGGATGTGTATGAATCAAAACTCCCTCCAATCACCATATATTCACCCGTGGCCGGAACAGAGGTTAGTTCTTGTGCCCATTGCGAGGTCCATGGCTTATGCTGTGGTGTTTTTGTCATTAAAGTGTCACCATCAATATTGAACTTGATCATCCATAGATCACCAAACTCTGTGCCTGTATCTTTATAGCTTAGACTACCTGCGACAATATAATTTGAATCAGGATCAAAATAGATCTGATGCAGATTACAATTGTGATACAAGCTGTTTTCAATGAAGTAATGTTTTTGAAAAATAGTGTTTAAATCGCTATCGGTCTTAACTACCCTCAGATAATTGTATTCGTGATAATCTGTTGTACTGGATTTGCCAAAAAATAAATAATTTCCGTCGGGCGTTTGGGTTACAAGAGTAAAATACCCAAGTGTGTCATTGCTGGGAAATCTCCTACTTATATAAGTGCCATCTGGGAAAACCTTAATTATTAGCGGATTATATTCTTGCATATAATTACCAATGCGTCCACACAAAATAAAATTTCCTTCGGAATCCTGAATGCCATCAAATAGTTCTTCATCATCATTAGTTCCGTATGTAAATTCAAATGATTGTTGAGCAACAGCAGATATTCCGAAGAAAATTTGGAAAATAACGAATATATATAACTTCATCATTTAGTGCAATATACTCCTTCCTCTTGTATCCAGTCCTCACGTACTAGATAGCGCAACGCAAAGGTCAGGATACTTTTATGATGAATGATTACATTATTATTACCATCAGGGTATTGTTCACCTAACAAATCACATGTCATAAAAGCCCAATTAGAGGGTTTGTTTTCCCGTGCAGGTAACCAATGGTTAATAACGTCTAATTCTCCGAAATAGTGAAAATTCATCGTATAGGGTTCCAGACATTGTCCATCCGCTGTTGATGGGCTTAAATTGGTGTATTCGGAAGTTCGGTAAAAAATAAGCTTATCCAGATCATTGTCATAAGGAGTGTCATCAATTGGATTATCAAATTCATACCCCATCACTGTAATGTCTTCATTTGGACCATATGTCCATGTATAACCCGGAGGAGGTGAAACCAATGGTCTGTTAGTATTAATTTCTTCTTGTATCAACTCTGCAGCATCGGTTCCTTCAAACCCAGTAGCATGGCATTTTCCCAATTCGTCACCATATTTCCAGGCATCGTCATCACCAAAAGGTTCATAAGAGTGATCCTTTGTCCCAAGTTCACCAAAAGTCATCTGTAATTCAAAATTTAATTGATTTAAACTACCAGTGCTTAATTGTTTCAAATGCACAAGAATCAATGCCTTTTTTGAAAACCCTAATCCACTATATTTGTCTGTAGTCAGGCTCTTAACAGAAGTTATTTTATTGTAAATACCATCCATTGAAACTAACCCCTGACTCAATGAAACACTAATTGCTGTATCCCTGTGTACAACATTAATAAAAGATTCATCAGGAAAGGCATATTTTGCATTAAACCATGTCTCCAGATAATAGATTGCTGAGTCGATGCTAAATTGTTTGTTAAGCGAATAATTAGGTATTGTTTTATAGTTGTTCATAATACTATCAAACCACATAATTTTCTTGCTGAAAAGGCTGTCTTCTTTTGTCATTACAATTGAAGCTTTTAAGTTATCAGAATTGGCATTAATCTCCGACAACTTGTTGGTGTCCTTTTTACACCCGTTTGTTGAAACGATTCCTGCAAGAAGCAGTACCGCTCCCCCTATAAACATTGTCGTTTTTACTACTTTGTTGTAACTGATTTTTTTCATTTGTTTAATTGTTGGTTCATACTATTATTCTAATTATTGTGACATCTTTGAAGATTATTTCTCTGCCATTAACATCATTGTTTTATGATGTTGTTATACAATGAAGGCGAAAATCTGGATTTCGCTTGTTATTTATTTATGTCGGCTATACCAATTGTTAGGAGAATAATCTCCTTGTCCTTTTTCTAATTAGAATCAAATATACTGTGTATTGTAATTACGATCCAAATTTATTTTGTTAATAATAGAAATATAGAATAAGTCTTAATAAGAATATTACTTAAATCAGTACATCTCAAATCCGCCACAAGACCTGCATTAAAAGTAGATTAGTAATATTTTGAGTGCCTAATAATGATACAAAACGTACAAGTGGTGAGGATGGGAATGCAGATAATTTTAAGGCAAAGATAACCTCACAATAATATTTCTCTCTAATGACTGCGGAAAGTTGTAGGAAACAGGACAACTTTCCTTGCCCTTCGGGTTCGTTCAGATTTTCTGAAAAAGAAAATCATGACATGAATCCTTGTTCAAAAATGATTGCTCCGGTTAGTGAATCGCCGAAAATTTTCTTCATAACCGGCGAGCCAGACCTGTCTGCCGAAATAGGCAGATGCCAACATAAGTCCGTAGGGCAACGGCAAATATCAATGAGTAATCTTTCAGTTATTTCAGAAATCAGTGTTTTGTACAAGAATCCAGTTAAGTATCGTGAAATGAAACAAATTTCAAGTTCTGGGGATGCAGTGAATCTGTTACGCTCAGTATGGAGTGATCAAATGCAGTATCGTGAAGAATTCGTAATCCTCCTACTCAATAGGGCAAACAGGGTTTTGGGATTTACTCTCATTAGCAAAGGAGGAACCTCTGGAACAGTTGTCGATACGAAGATGATCTTCCAAATTGCATTAAAAGCCAATGCTAGTGGTTTAATCCTATCGCATAACCACCCATCTGGAAATACTGCTCCCAGTGAAGCAGATATTTCGCTCACAAGAAAAGTCATTTCAGGAGGCAAACTACTGGAAATTTCAGTTCTGGATCACATCATTCTCACAGACGAATCTCAATATTCTTTTGCAGATAATGGATTAATGCCCTTTGAATAGGGCATTTTTTTTATCCGGTAATCAAATCATTAAAATCATCCAGAACTTCTTTATCAAAACTATCAAGGTAGATCTCAGTGGTTTTGACATCTCCATGCCCCATTCCCTCACTTATGGCGGCAACAGGAACTCCTTTTCTTTTTGCTATGGTTGCCCAGGAATGGCGGGCAACATAACTGGTCAGATTGCTTTCTATTCCACAAAGGTTGGCTATTTCTTTGAGCATTTGGTTATATATCTTGCGCTTTTCTGATACATCACGATATTCTAATTCGCGATTTCCCGCTCTGGTAATAATTGGAAAGATATAGTCATCCTCTTGTTTATTGGTGCAATAAAGGTCAAGTATTTCTTGAATTGCCTTATTGACTTTTATACTGTAATCCTTTTTTGTTTTTTGCCTGGTAAACTCTAAACGTCCTTCAACAATATTGCTCTTTTTTAAACGAGCTAAGTCGGCAAAGTTGATACCCATCGCATAGAAGCTAAACAAGAAGTAATTTTTGGCATGCCAAATTCGCGTATTTACCGCAGGTTCAAATTTCTCGATCAGCTCAATAACCTCACGTCTTACAGCCCGCTTCATTGTTTTTGTTGTTTTAATAGTGAACCCCAGAAACGGATACAGTTCTCTTTTTACAATACCTGCTTTTATTGCCCGATTGTATATCATTTTTGTGGTTCTCATGTATACGGCAATGGAGTTAATCTTTAAACCGTCTTTAAGACAGGAGTTTTCAAACTTCGTTAAAAACTGATAATTTAGTTGTTTAAATGTGAAGTCCTTTGCTGAAGAGAACTTTCTAATTGCTTGTAAAGTGTTATTTATTGATCTTGCATATCCATAGCGTCCCGCATCTTTTAATTCAGCGATCAGTTGTTCGGTAAATGAAAAAACTGTTTGTTCACTCTGCTGGCTAATAATGCGAGATTTGATCTCTTTGACCGTAAGATTTTCAATTTCACCGCTATCTTGCAATTGATTTACAATATCCATTGCGTTGATTTTTTTTTGCTGGATAAGTTTATTTAAGCGGGTGACATTTGACACTCCTTTGAAAGAACTTTTCACCTCCTTGGATTGTTCATTCCAGTCTTTTTCGAGCAATGAATATCCCAATGGAATAGAGACATTTCTCCGGTTATGCGAGATTCTAATGATCAACGGGTAGGTTTGGTCTACTTTTTCGAATCTTGTATCTAATACAATCCTTATATTTGTACTCATATACTGCCTTTTAGGTGTGTGCAAATCCTTATCATTTGCACACCATTTGCACACAAAAGTACAAATAATATGAACAAATACAAAATAATATGAATTATAAATTACTGTTTATGAGTTATTTTAGATTCTATTGATTCAAGTAATATCACAAAAATGTTGACTCTTAATCAGCGGGCCACAGGTTCGAGCCCTGTCGGGGAGACTTTTTAAGAACAAACTCCTGGGCGAGAAGTTTATCCCGATGAGGTACGATATCGGGAAGCCCTGTCGGGGAGACTTTTTAAGAATAATTATCTGGGCGAGAAGCCTGTCCCGATGAGGTACGATATCGGGAAGCCCTGTCGGGGAGACTGAATATCAATCTTTTAACTAAAGAACTGCATCTTTTAAGCTACTTGCGTGCAAGGTACGGTTCAAGTTAAGGGATGATTTGACCCTAATTTGTTCCGAAATTCTTTTCAAAGAACCAGACTGGTTAGTAATAAAAATTCAAAATTAATAAATTCACACTTCTTCCGATTTCACCTCTTAGCATCCTTCCTGCGGAGTGAGGCTATTGGTCAAGGGTGCGACTATCTCCTCTTCAATACCATCTCACCAACTCTTCCAACCGCATTCATATACCCTTGAGGAATGGCCGCACGCAGCTATCTTCGCTTACAGAGGTGAAATCGTCACTTCAACGATACAATTTATACCCCAAAATGAGTTTGGTTTTCCGGCACAGAGTGTCTGGCTATTAAAACACGCAAGGGGTAAAATCTTTCTGAGTACTCAAATCACGGGCTCACGATCACTCCCTCCGAACGTCAACAAGCCAAAATCTATTTACAAATGTTTGTGGGTATAATGTGGTAGTTCTCAGGCGCATGTTGCAAGAGGGGAATATGAGAAAATTCATCTGAAATCATACGCACATCCTAAATATTACTACATTTGTTCTGCTTCAAAACTAACCGACTAGAACAGGGCTTGAACAAACTGAATTAACCAAGGAATCATGCAGAGCAGTTTATACATAAACTTTATGGGGAATTCGTCGCCACAAAGCATATGCTTCCCGTTAGGAGCGCATTTAAAAATACCAAATTAACTTCTAGTGAAATAATAATAGCCTAAATCATGAAAAACGATAAGATAAAAAATTCACACAAATCAAGACATATGAGACATATATACATTTTAATAATCATAGTTTGTTTTCATATTAATAATTTATATGGACAGCAGGATATTACTTGGATAGATATTTATGGAGGAACCGGTTGGGATGGATCTTCAGAAGTGCAGCAAACAATCGATGATGGATACATTTTTATCGGTTGGACACACTCAAATGATATAAATGTTTCTGGCAATAACGGAGAAAGAGATGTATGGGTAGTCAAATTGACCAGCCAAAGGGAAATAGAATGGCAAAAATGCATTGGAGGTTCTGATTGGGAACACGGAAGCAAAATATTCTATCTAAATGATACTAGTTATATGGTGCTTGCAACTACAAAATCTAACGATGGTGATGTAACTGGAAATCATGGTGATTATGATGGATGGCTTATAAAATTAGACCTAGATGGGAATATTCTTTGGCAATCGTGTTATGGGGGAGAGCAATCAGAATATTTCCAAGACATTTGTCAAACTAATGACGGTGGATATTTAGTCGTTGGATCAAGCAGATCAAATTATATTAATGGAACGGCTACAGGAAATAATGGTAGTTCTGATAGTTGGATCATGAAATTAGACAGTTTGGGCAGTATTGAATGGTATAAAGTCTATGGAGGATATCACGAAGATGTCATGAATAATGTAATGGAAGCAAATGATGGAGGATACCTTGTTGCTGGAACGACTTATTCAAACGATGGTGATGTTACTGGTTTCAAGGGAGGAACTGATTGTTGGATTTTAAAACTAGATGCTACAGGAAATATAGAGTGGAATAAATGTTTTGGAGGTTCTGATAATGATTACTCATCTGATATTATTAGGAAAGGGAATGATGGATATATAGTAGCTGCATATACAGGTTCTGAAGATGGCGATATAACAAACAATAATGGTGGATATGATTTATGGGTCTTTGAGATTGATAATCTTGGAAATATCGAATGGCAAAAATGTTATGGTGGCAGCCTAACTGATCAACCAGTTAAAATTCGTTTAACTATAGATGGGAATTTAATAATAACAGGTAATACGTGGTCAAATGATGGTGATGTATCTGGGCTTCATGGTCAAGTTGACATCTGGATTTTAAAGATTGATTCCCAACACGATATAATGTGGCAAAAATGTATTGGAGGTTGGGGTGATGATAGGTCTAGTGATGTTTTAGAAACTGAAGAAAATATTTACACAATTATTGGAATCACAAATTCCTATGAGGGCGATATACCATTTAATTATGGAGATAAAGATATTTGTTTATTTGAGATTTTTGATAACTGCTCAACTTCCTATGATACCATCTATCCTGTAGTTTGTGACTCATATATCTCTCCCAGTGGTAAAAAGTTTTTGGATAGTGGTATATTTTATGATACCCTGAACAATATGTTGGGTTGCGATAGCATCATCATGATAAATCTTGCGGTGAACAAATCATCAGATAATTGGCGACAATTGGGTCAGGATATTTATGGAGATCAGGAAAACAGTAAAATTGGATTTGCACTTGATATGTCTTCAGATGGAAATATAATGGCCTATAGGAGTATGTTTGAACTCCAACAACTTCATGATTCAAGCTATGTTCAAGCTATGGAGAGGGTAAATGGTAACTGGGTACAAATGGGTCAGAAGATTTTTACAGATCAAACGGATAATAATTTTGGATGTTCCATAAGTTTATCAGCAGATGGAAATATTGTGGCAATTAGCGCAATATATCATTATACCGTTGGAACGTTTACGGGCAGGGTATATGTGTTTGAGTATATTAACGGTGTTTGGGTTCAAATGGGACAAATCCTTGATGGGGAAGCTTCATATGAATTCTTTGGAAATTCAGTTTCTTTGTCTTCAGTTGGGAATATATTGGCTGTTGGTGCTGCAGGTAATGATGGGGGAGGTATTGGTTCAGGATGTGTGAAAGTTTATGAATTTCTTAATGGATCCTGGGATCAGCTAGGCCAGGACATAATTGGAGAAGCACCAGGTGATGGCTCAGGGTCATCTGTGAGTATTTCCGGTGATGGTCTTAGGGTGGCAATTGGTGCCGTGCAGAATGACGGTAACGGTCCTCGGTCAGGTCATGCAAGGATATATGAATTTGTTAGCGGAACATGGGTGCAAATTGGTCAGGACCTTGATGGAGAGTACGCAGGTGAAAACTTTGGAATATCGGTAGATTTATCTTCTGATGGAAATGAAGTTGCCGTAGGTGGTTATTTAAATCGAGAAAATGGGTCAGGATCCGGTCATGTTCGGGTGTTTGAATATGCTAATAATGCCTGGATGCAAATTGGTCAGGATATAGATGGAGAAGGTATACAGGATTGGTCGGGTACGGATGTGAGATTGTCTTCTGATGGAAAAATAGTTGCAGTGGATTCATATAATAATGATGAGAACGGAACCAACTCCGGTCAAGTCAGAGTATTTGAAAATATTAATAATGATTGGGTACAATTAGGCAGAAGTATACTTGGTGATGCCGAAGGTGATCTTTGTGGATATTCCATTGGCCTATCCGCTGAGGGAAATATCCTGGCAGTTAGTGCTCCACACAATGATGGAAATGGAGACCAATCAGGCCAGATCCGTGTTTTCCAAAGTAATATTATGAAAATCGATACCACAATATGTGATTCCTTTCTGTCACCAAGTGGTTTACATATTTGGGACAGCACCGGAGCTTATTTCGATACAATTGCAACTGTTGCAGGTTGCGACAGTGTTATAAGATATAACCTAATTGTAAATTACACCAGCTACAGTTATGATACATTGATAGCCTGCGATTCTCTGGTATGGATCAATGGAATTACCTATTACGAAAGTATAGATTCAGCTACCTGCGTACTTCCCAATTCAACAGGATGTGATTCCATTATTGAATTGAACCTGACTTTACAACATCCACCTACAGCCTTTGCCGGGGAAGATGTTCAGATATGTGAAGGTGATTCAATCTTATTATCCGGAGATGCAGGGAACTATTCAAGCATTTATTGGACAACTTCAGGCGATGGTTCTTTTGATGATCCAGGAATATTAACACCTACTTATTATCCCGGAACGAATGATTTTAACGCCGGTACTGTTGATCTTGTTCTAATCGCTTATGCTAATTTACCTTGTATAGGTGAACAAGTTGATACGTTAGAACTCTTTTTCAACTATTATCCCGAACAACCTCAAATCCCGGCAGGACCAATAGCAATCGATCTGGATGCTACACAAACTTCTGAGTATACGATTACGCAAGCTACAAATTCCACAAGTTATGAGTGGTTTCTTGAGCCTTACACGGCTGGAATAATTGAAGGTGCTGACACTATTGGAACGGTATATTGGAATTCTGGCTATGCTGGTCTGTCTGCGTACGTTCATGTTGGAGCAATAAATGAATGTGGAGAAGAATTTTCAGATACATTAGGAATAAGTGTTAGCCCTGTTACAATTAGAGATCTTAGCATCAAAGAGCCTGAAATTAACATTTCACCAAACCCATCCGATGGTCGTTTTAATATTGCAATCAAAGGGACAACTGATGATGTTGATCTGATCGTGATGAATTCCGTAGAACAGATTATACTTCAAAAGAAATTAATAAACACAATTGATAACTTTGAGATTACAATTGATATTAGCAACAATCCAACAGGAACCTATTACTTGAAGTTTGTAATCAACAATAGAAACATATATCGGAAGGTGATACTTTTTTGATAGTTAGTCGCTTGTAATATTGAAGGTGCTTATATTTTATGGCGGGTTACGTTATGAAAATGAGTATTTTAGTTCCAAATATAAATCGTAGTGGACAGGAAGATTTGTCTTTCAAATTCCTCTCCTGACACTAACTATTCCTGCGACCGTTGCGACTGAGGGAGGGTCTTCCAGAGGGAGGATGAAATCCGACTGGGAGATATGTCTTAACATAAATGGGGTATAAACACAATAAATATCAATTGCCTTCAGTAAGCTGCTCAACAATAATTTTCAAATTTGGAGCTAATATTCGATATACTTCTTTCTTATTATCTGGAACATCCTCTTCAGAAATACTCATTACATATAGAAATGATTCAGCGATGCCAAAAACTTCACAAATTTTATTCATTGTGCTTTTGTTTGGACGTGTTGATCCAGATTCAATTAGAGAAAGTGATGTCACCGATATACCAATCTCACTTGCAAAATATTCTTGAGTCCAATTTCTGTCTTTCCTTAAACGTTTAATAGTCGCTCCGACATTCATATCATTATAAATTTAATCATTAGTCATAATCAACACAAACCATTTGCTTAATGCAAGGACAATTTTGGTTATTTTATCGATATTGTTTTCAAAGATCAACTGATCTCTGTATATTTTGAGTATTTCTTTATCATTAATTGAAACACTGTTGTTTTCATTATTTATTATTGAGTTAAGAGCATTAACTAAAAGTTCTTTCTTTATTTTTTTCATGATAAGGTATCAGATTAAATGTTACTAATTTGTTGATTTCAAAATTTTCAACAAACTTATCATGTGAATCATCCAGATTTTTGAAAATAATTTGAATAATTTTTCTGAAAGTGGATCTAATATCTAAACATAACAGCTTAAATCTTAAGGCGATCTTTTTAAGGCTGATCTTAAGCCATTTAGAAAGACTTTTAAGAGTACTAATTTCATCCCTATTGGAAATTACCTTATAACAAATAAACTCAGTTAGGGCTTCAAAGAAACTCTTAGCTTCATGGATACTAAAATATGGGTTCCAAGCATAATAGTCATTTTGATTATGCTTCTCTTGAAAAAAGAAATCAGAATTAAGCTCAGAAATACTTTGCTGCAATAGTCTATTTTGCTTTTCTAATTTCTTTTCCTCAAGCTTTACAAGTAAACTACGATTTTCATAAATAAATTGGCTGTTTTCAACATCACTACTTTTAACAAACCAATTAGAAGTATCGTCCGGTTTAGCGAGCTGATTTTTCTTAAAAAATGGTGCTAAGGGAATCTCTTTCTTAAGATCATGAAAGACAAAAGGAAAATTGAATGATACTTCCTCATTCCTAGGAAAACTATTTGAGAAGACCCTATTTGCCACACTAAAATGCAAGATATTTTCGCGTAAGTCACAATCATATGAAGGCAGTGATTCATTAAAAACCAAGGAACCAAGGGTCACTAAATCATTCTCAACAAAAGAGTTTCTCATAACATCCACCTTTCAATAAAATTCTTTGCAAGTATACGACAAAAAACAATAACTTTAACCATAAGTTAATATTAATTTTATCATACATTTGATATACGCTGGTTATCAGTTTTATATGAATTATCATAAATGTTTAAATTAAACATAATAAAAGGACATTTACAAAAAACCAACCTACAATACTGCGTGGAAAATATTACCGATACAAACACCTGTAAGAAGAAAACGCTGCCGAATATACTTAATATTCCCAACGTGAGCCGCCCGCGAGTTGAGCTTCCGGTGTGGAAAAGGGAGCCGAAGGCGTTTTCCACTACGTTTACGCAAGGCGCTGGCGTTGTTTTTGTTCTGGGGTAAGCCTCGGGTAGTACAAAAACCATGACAGCAACGCAGCTGGAAGCGACCGCAGGCGAGCATAAACTATGAGCAGCGTCAGAATTTGAATCTGCTTGCAAAGCTGTTTCAAATGCTGGGGGATCTACGGGTGACGGGAAGCAACGAGAAAGCGATTACCATGACAAAGCAAGGTCGCAGGAAGGATTAAAATCTGTTGTCTCACTTCTTATAACATTCTGTTAAATCTTTCCAAAATGAGACTTTTATATTGCTGTTTATATTCATTACTCAAAAAACAGACCTCTATTTGCTCCATCCATTTGGATTGAACCTTTTCCATTTTATTAAAAATATTCTCTTGCTGTTTTTCTTCCATTTTCATGGTGTTCATAGCTGCAACAAAATCCTGTTTCTTTATTTTTTTCTTTTTGCCATTTAAAGTTAGCGCCAACTCTTCATCATCATCAGGATTTACCAGTGTTGTATTAACCAGGTCGTAGGCCGGAGATAAAATCATTCCTAAACCCGGCTGTTCCAACAAGGAAAAATTCTTCAGATGCATGTCGGCATTACCGGTTAAAAAGGAGAATAGTACCAACTCAAAAAAATTCACCACATCCAAACCTGGTGTAGATGAGTATTTCTGAATCGCCTTAGCTATTTGCTCATAACTACCCTGATATTTATCTTCTGTAAGCCGCTCTGTTAACTGACACATGTCCTCCATGGCCAGTTTTCCATTTTTTGTCCGGTCGACCCGTTTGGTGATATACGCCAGATTGCCCGATGCCAGCCGAACTAAACTATGCGGAGTTGTTCTTATTTTTGCCTGCTCAGCCAGGTGCATGGTAACATCTTCCACTTCTGGTAAATGAGGATACATTGCAGTAGGTGGTTTTAATATATAACCACCCCACAGTCCTACAATGGTAAACCTTCGTCCTTTCTGATCATTCATATTTCCTGTAATGTGTAGCGATATTTTTGCCTGTACACCGGTTACAGCCGTTTGGCTTTGTATCACCTCTCTTGCCAAAGAATCTAAATCTGCTTCCGAATAAAGTAATGCCGGAGGGTTTGGTTGACCAAATATTTTTTTAGAACAGGAGGAGTGAAAGTCCTGTTCTCTATTTTCCAACAACTTGTAACAGTATAAACAACGGTTCATTCGTTATCCTCCTTAATTTCTTCCACACTTACAGCCCCAATGCAATCTTTACAACAAGCCAGCAGTATACCCATTCTGTCCCTGGGGTTTAGCTTCCAGTTTTTTTCAGCTATATCCAACAACCATCCTTCAGGAATGAGACCGTCAAAAAACGGGAATAACACATTGGAGGTAGTTGTGGCTTCCTGCAAGGGCAATGTAAGACTAACCGGCCTGGGATGTGAGGTAACTAAATAGGCTTTATCATACACAAAATGATATCCACCTTCATCTTGCGTAAGCCATCCGGCCAATTGTTTATCTATTTTTATGGCAGCCTTTCTCATCACTCATTTTCTTTTTTAGCAGGAACAGCGCCTACTTCATATCCAAAAAGTAGCAGCACCTGATTTACTTTATCTAACCGCATACTTTCCTTTCCTTGTTCCAGTTCTCTTATAAAACGTAAGCCAACACCCGCTTTCTCTGCCAACTCCGGCTGTGTGAGCTGAACTGAATTACGTTTTTCCTTTACAAAAGTTGCCAAGTTCATATTTATACCCTTTTGGGTACAAATATAATACAATATTGTATAAATATACCCTTTCGGGTATGCGTTTATTAAGAATATTAAGTATTATACCTTTTAGGGTATAAATATGCGCAAAATACTCAGGTCATACCCTTTTCGGGTACAAATTATTGTGTGACCCTTAATTGCAAATTCCCGGATTACGGTTGACCCTATCTTTAACTATACTTCCTGAGACTATATGAATTTCGACTATGTTTCAATAAATTCTATTTTTGTCATGTATGTTTACCTATTATAAAAGCAGAAAAAAAAGTAATATTTTGCGATAAGTATCGAAAATCACTACCTTGTGCAAAAATTTACTCTCATGGATCTTAGGCGATACGAAAACTATACTAAGACCTGATTCTGTTTATGACCCAGTATTAGCTTACAATATTGTCCAAGATGGGTTGATTGGGAGAATATGATGTTAATCAACACGAATTCACATTTAACGATACTGCCGATAATCACCTTTTAGGTTTTTGTTCCATCGTTTTAATTTAATAGAATTAATTTGCTACAAAAGTGGAGTACCATCAGAACTTAGCCCCTGATCCTGAGCTTCAGAAAAATTTGGCTTGCTATTATCTTTGGTATCCTTAGTGCCTTACTTTAGATTTATGCGGTTGAAATACAACAAAAATTCCATATTTTTGTCGTTATGAAATCATTTTCATATCGCTAAAATTAAATGTGTTGAAAACGGTAAGCCTCTTTATTGTCCTCCTATGGTCACTTTTTTGTGTTCAAGCCCAGGTGGGGACTCCCAACAGAAGCGATGGAATTAGTAATTCTTTATCAGGCGATCTGATTATTTTTCATGCAGGAAGTTTATCCGTTCCAATGAAAGAAATAACCGCAGCCTTTACCAATGAAAACCCCGGGGTGAACGTGATGTTGGAAGCTGCCGGCAGCGTTGAATGTGCCCGTAAAATTACTGAACTGAAAAAACCATGTGATATTATGGCATCGGCCGATTATACCATCATCGACAAATTATTGATACCAAAATTTGCCGACTGGAACATCAGGTTCGCATCCAATGAAATGGCCATCGTTTTCACCGAAAAATCAAGAAGAAGCAATGAAATAAACCAGGACAACTGGTATCGAATCATGCTGGACCAAAACATTCAAATTGGCCGTGCCGATCCCAATTCCGACCCTTGTGGTTACAGGGCAGTGCTCGTTTCTAAATTGGCGGAAAAATATTATAAAAAGAGCACATTAGCCGATCAGCTATTAATTAAAAACAAGAACAATATCCGCCCTAAAGAAACGGACCTGATTGCCTTGCTTGAAACAGGAAATGTGGATTATATCTTTCTATACCGTTCGGTGGCAGAACAGCACCACCTTAGCTACATCCTGCTCCCCGACGAAATCAATTTAAAAAACCCTACCTACTTTACATTGTACCAATCCGTTTCGGTCGAAATAAACGGGAAAACACCAACCGAGAAAATTACTCAAAAGGGTGAACCCATGGTTTATGGAATTACCATACCAAAAGAGGCACCGAATAAATTAGTTGCCACGGCTTTTTTGAAATTTCTACTAACACAAGATAAAGGAATGGAAATAATGGAACTACTCGGACAACCTTCAGTGGTTCCCTCTGCCACAGAAAGTTACGATAGATTACCTGAAGAACTAAAACCGTTTGCATCAGAAACAAAAAAATAGTAGATAAAATGAGTTTAAAAATAGCATGGAGATTCAAAATTTGCTTCTTAATTTTTTTGATTCCCCTGTTTACCTGCGGTCAAAAAAACGATTACTCCAGGTGGAACCTAAAAGCAAAAGTTAAGAAGATAAAAGAGACTTCCTTTTCTGTTAAAAGCGATCACGCCACAAAAGATACCCTTGAATATTATTACTTAAATGAGTTCAACCATTTTGGTAATAAGATTGTTGACACCGAATATTTACCAAATGGAGAAGTCGCCAGGGACTACAAATATATCTACGACAGCAATAACAGAAGAATTGAGGAAATCCAGTTTAATTCCGGCGGGAACCTTTTAAGGACCATCTCTTACAAATATGACTTAAATGGAAATTTAATTGAAGACAGCAGCATAGACGGAGAGGGTAACCCGGGTAAAAAAATCATTTTTACCTATGATGACAATGGTAATATTTCCGAAGACAACAGTTACGGAAAAGATGGAAAACCGGGTAAAAAATATCTATACAAATACGATGGGTCGGGAAACAAAATTGAAACCAGCCTTTTTGGTTCCGATGGAAATCCGGAAAGGAGAACCACCTTTCACTACGATGTACACAATAACCTCATTGATGAATCATCCTTTAATCCAGATAACTCGTTAAGCAGAAGATTTGTATATCGTTATGAATATGATGACCAGAACAACTGGATAAAAAAAACAACTTTTGATGAGGGGAAAGCAGTAAATATCCTGGAAAGGGAAATTGAATATTTTAAATAGAATGAACCATTCATCCATAGTATTTCGATAATGAAAAAAACTGACAATATCAGTTTAGTCTTTATTTTTCTGGCAGGTTTGCTCTTGTTGTTTATCCTTGCACCCCTAATCGGGCTGTTTCTTTCAACTACTCCCTTCAGCCTGTTTGAAACAGCACTGGAACCGGAAGTACAGAAAAGCATCTGGTTAACCATTTCTTCGTCCATGGCTGCCACCCTCATTTTTTCTATAGGAGCCATTCCTCTGGCCTATTTGTTGGCCAGAAAGAAATTTATTTTCAAGAGAGTCTTGCTAGGAATCATCAATATCCCGGTGATTATACCGCACTCGGCGGCAGGGATTGCCTTGTTGGGAATTATTTCGAGAGATACCCTGTTGGGTAAAATCGCAGAGTCGCTGGGGTTTAGTTTTGTCAACAATCCTGCAGGAATCATGGTTGCCATGGCTTTTGTGAGTCTTCCCTATTTAATAAACGCTGCCATAGATGGTTTTATTAGTGTGCCGGAGCGGCTCGAAAAAGTAGCCCTCACATTGGGAGCTTCCAAGTCGAGGGTTTTCTTCACTATTTCATTGCCCCTGGCATGGAGGAGCATCCTCACCGGATTAATCATGATGTGGGGACGGGGATTAAGTGAATTTGGGGCCGTTATCATTATCGCCTATCACCCCATGATTACTCCCGTTATGATTTTTGAACGGTTTAGCTCTTACGGGTTACAATACGCTACACCGGTCACTGTGCTGTTTATCTCTATTTGTCTGGCCATTTTCGTAGCCATGAAGGTTATTTCTAAAAAAACCAACCATGCTGAAACTGGAGAAAATTAATAAAAAGGCAGGTAACTTTTCACTTGTCGATATTGATTTTACCGTCGGTAAAGGCGATTATTTTACCCTAATTGGCGAATCGGGTGCTGGTAAATCGATGCTTTTAGAGATTATTACAGGAATTATTGCTCCTGACAGCGGGAATATTTTACTGAATAAAAAAAGTATCCTCAATACGCCCACTCAAAAACGAAAGTTGGGCATTGTATATCAGAAACCCACACTTTTCCCCCACATGTCGGTTTTTGATAATATCGCCTATCCTTTAAAAATAAAAAAGTTCAGCAAGGAAGAAATTAAAATCAAGGTAAAGCAATTGTCTGAAGATACTGAAATCACCCATCTTTTAAAAAGAAATATAGGCAGCTTATCAGGAGGTGAAATGCAACGGGTAACGATTGCCCGCACTTTGGCAACAGATCCTGAAATTCTTTTGCTTGATGAACCTTTGTCGTATCTCGATGTTCAGCTAAAACGGGGAATACTGGCCTTATTAAGAAAACTAAACCAACAAGGGCAAACCATCATTCACGTCACTCACGATTACGAGGAAGCCCTTTCGCTGACGAATAAAATTGCCATTATTGAACATGGATCCATCATTCAAACAGGTACACCACAGGAAGTTTTTCAACATCCAAAATCAGCTTTTATAGCTCATTTTATTGGTATTGGGAATTTTTTTAAAGGACAGATACTAGCCTCCGAACATCAGTCAGATCTTAAATTTTTCAAAACCTCTGACATAAAATTCTTTACAAATACCAGGGAAGAAGAAAACTCCGAAGGATATATTATGATTCCGGGTGAAGCAATTTTCATTTCAGACGAAATGCTTCATTCGAGTGCAATAAACAACTTCCGGGGAACCATAAAAGACATTTATCAAACCCGAAGCGGATTGGAAATTGTGGTGGATATTGGCGTTGAATTAACCGCAAAAATTTCCAATTTTTCATTCGAGAAATTGCAATTACGTGTCGGAAAGCAGGTCTGGATAAGTTTCAAGGCCAGTTCGATTCATTTTATAAAAAATTAAAGGTCTTCTTAAACAATCAATATCCCGGGAACATGAAAAAAGTATTTTTATTGGTAGTGGTCATAACCGCGACGCTGGCATCCTACAATCAAAATCCCGATGCCGTATCTGGAGCTACATCGGGCTACAAACAAACCGGGAACAGCCTGTATCACCGAACTGAGGAAACCAGTTTAAAAGTGGGTGAGCTCCTGGTTGAAGGAGAGGTTGAAAATCCGGGAAAGGTTAGTCTGGAGAGTTTTTACAAGCGTGAGGTGTTTTGCAAGGAAGCGAAGTATGACAATAAGAGAGAAGTTGTTTTTGTAGGAGCCTACAGATACAGCGGCTACTCGCTTTTCGACTTGTTAAATGGCTTTATCCTGAAAAAAAAGAACGCTGACACTTTTCGCCCTGAAATTGATGTATACATCATCATCGAGAACGATCGGGGTGAAAAAGTGACCTTCTCCTGGGCCGAGGTTTTTTTCACCAATATCCCACACCAGATCATCATTGCCACCGAATCGGCACCTATTGAACCACACAGGTTTGAAGTGGATTATCCAACTGGTATGCTTTGGAAGGTGGT
The DNA here is from genome assembly GCA_001769215.1 of Bacteroidetes bacterium GWF2_41_31. Taxonomy (GTDB): domain Bacteria; phylum Bacteroidota; class Bacteroidia; order Bacteroidales; family F082; genus UBA6244. The sequence goes on along the minus strand of MEOL01000050.1, from coordinate 172,153 downwards.
TTCAGCAAACGACCTGGTAAACGGACGTATGCTTGAAAATCCGGTAAGAATTACTGTTAAAACATTCGACAAAAAGGAATATGCCATCAACAGGGAATTGCGAAATTCATTCAGCAAACAGGTGGATGTAATGGTAAATAACCAACTTGTAATGACAATAGAACCCAACAACCTTTCCGCGCCTCAAGAGGAATACAAGTCGGTATTTTATGGAATGGGGATGGGCTATCATCCAATTCCTGTTTTTAATGGAATTGGGTTACAAACCTTGATTGAACAGAAAATAGTTGAAGATGTCACGCGTTGGATGGCAAGTGGTTTGGTATGCTTCACGGGAATCGATGGGTACCGGGTTATTTATAGCTACAGTGAGTTGTTTAACAGAGTCGATCAGGTAAAACCCATTCTGGCCACGCCAGATCATGCAGATAAAAGCGGATACTATCGAATTTACCATCCCGGCAGTTTTTATGCCGATATGTCGGTCAAGAACCTGGTAGAGATTTACTTTTTTTTGGAGTAAGTTTTTCAAATTTGGATAAACCGGGTTTTAGTAAACGGCGCAATATGTAACAGTAGAAAGGTGGTTGAGAGATTGGTTCTGATCCGCCGAAAAAACTGTATATCCGGGAAATCCCGATAGCTTCCTTGGGGAGCTTAAATCCCTCAACCACCCTGATTACTGCTACACTTTAGTAAGGGACCGTTACTTATTTACACCGAATCTATATCCCACCGAGATCAAAAATGCCCGGTTTTTTGCCATATAACCACCCTCTGTCTGAGCGGCAATGTTTGCTAACCCCAGGTTATACGACAAACCTGCCATAAAGGCTTTATACTCTATACCGGCACCAATGGTCAATCCGTAATCAAGCCTTTTCATATCATCTGAATCACCAGATCCCCATTTAATATCCTCACTGTTATCATCAGCCTTGTATTTACCACTTAAACCCAAGCCAATGTAGGGGCCGAAAAGACCATACAGGCTAAAATTATCTAACTCATACCTGGCTTTTGCGGTAATTGGTATATTCAGATATAGTAGGTTTATTGTGTAATTGTTGTCGGAGTGTAAAAAATCGACATCTACCTCAGTTTTATATCCCATTGTCATCAAAAAAAGACCTGTTTCGAACGAAAACATGTCTGTTATTTCAAACTCGGCTGTTCCGCCAATATGAAAACCCACTATGGTTTTGAATTCATCACTAAGGGTATGATCATCATCTTTTGATAACATGTTTGTCAGGTTGAATCCAGCTTTAACACCAAATGTTTGAGCAAACGAATCTGCACTATAGGTGAACAATACGGCTACAGCAATAAAAATAATCAGTTTTTTCATGGTACTTTTTTTAAGTTTTTGTATTCAATTGGCTTTAAAGAGTCATCCCTGTTTTTTCAAACCATTGGTTATTATCCAAAGGTTTAAAGTGGTTTCTGGTCCCCACTTTTGCTTTTATCTTGTCACTTTGGGAGGTCAGCCCTTAGTTTGACTGTTCTATCTTTTAATTTTCGCCTTCCTGGTAAATGTTCTCACTTAATGTAAATATCCACACAGGCAAGAACGCAGGATTCTTCATGAGTGCGTGTATTAAGGTTCATTGATGTTCATTTATTTCTGTTTACATCACCAAATGTCACTTTATCTTAATTGTTAGTAGTTCTGGAAGTAAGTAGTTTAGGCATAGCGTCAGGGCTAATACGCTTCAAATATAAAATATATAATTGTATAACGAACGACCTAAACAAAAAAAATTTAGTCGTTTCACTTATACTGAAAATGTATAAAACAAAATGAGTATCGGATATTGTACCTAATTATTCACACTGACTTCACTCAACTCACTTCCGGCCCCTCTTTTCGCGAAGATTGGAGACATCGCCAGAAAATCAGGAGGGTAGAGTGAGTTAAATTAAAGCTTCGGATGAATTTGTAAAATCTTTTGCATTGTTTTTATCGATTAGGTACAGAACCGGATACTCATTTAAAAAAAAAATATGCTGGTTTATAACCCCTCCTCCCCGCTTCTCCCCAAAGGTGAGGAGTGATAAAACATTGTATATTAAGCTTATGAGTGTATTTTATTAAGGTTTAATGGTTCAAATTAGAATAAATTATCACCTTTCCCTTTTGGGGAAAGGCGGGGGATAGGGGTCATAAATCCAATATAAAAAACCCTATATGTATATAAATAATTTGAGTATCCGTTTTAGCACTTAATCATTCTAATCTGACTTCACTCAACTCACTTCCGGCCCCTCTTTTCGCGAAGATTGGAGACATCGCCAGAAAATCAGGAGGGTAGAGTGAGTAAATTAAAGCTTCGGATGAATTTGTAAAATCTTTTGCATTGTTTTTATCGATTAGGTACAGAACCAGATACTCATTTAAAAAAAATATGCTGGTTTATAACCCCTCCTCCCCGCTCCTCCCCAAAGGTGAGGAGTGATAAAACATTGTATATTAAGCTTATGAGTGTATTTTATTAAGGTTTAATGGTTCAAATTAGAATAAATTATCACCTTTCCCTTTTGGGGAAAGGCGGGGGATAGGGGTCATAAATCCAATATAAAAAACCCTATATGTATATAAATAATTTGAGTATCCGTTTTAGCACTTAATCATTCAAACTGACTTCACTCAACTCACCCCCGGCCCCTCTTTTCGCGAAGATTGGAGACATCGCCAGAAAATCAGGAGGGTAGAGTGAGTAAATTAAAGCTTCGGATGAATTTGTAAAATCTTTTGCCTTGTTTTTATCGATTAGGTACAGAACCGGATACTCATTTAAAACAATGTAATAATCGACTAGTTTTGCTATCATATCCCCTTTCATCAAACACCTGTATGAAAGCTATGATAAAAAACGGTTTCACAAGAATAAAGACTTTCACCATTCGATGATTTAAAAGAAAACAAATATGATTGCTTCTACACCCTCTCCTCCTTATTATGCCGTGATTTTCACATCGGTTCGTACGCCTGGCGATCAGGGTTATAACGAAATGGCCGACAAAATGGTTGCGCTGGCTGCCCTCCAGGAGGGCTTTCTGGGAGTTGAATCTGCCAGAGAGGAAGTTGGCATAACGGTTTCATATTGGAAAGACCTGGAATCCATAAAAAATTGGAAAAAAAATACTGAACACACCTTTGCCAGGAACCAAGGCAGAAATGTCTGGTACCAGAGGTTTAAAACCCGCATTGCCAAAGTGGAAACGGATTATGAGTTTGAAAGAAAAACCATTGATGAATAAAGCATTACATAACAATCAATCTGATGCTGTTATTGAAATTTGCTTTCAAATTCATCAGAAGTTGATGAACGATTGGGAGCTTCAAACTTGAAAACCCTGAAACAAAATCATTGTTGCGCAGATTCTGGCTCATTTGATTGTTTCTTCTTGATTTTTTTAGAGTAATAAATGGAAAGTCCTATGGATATAAAGGCAAGAAACATCAGGGCTATGATTCTAAATACCAATTCGACGCGGTCCAGGTCGATAATGAAAAAGTAAAAGGCCGCGGCAATCATGGTGCCAAGTGCCATATAGCGGTATTTCACATTTTTCAATAATAGGCTCAACACAAAATAAACAACGGCCGCCACTGTCCAGGATAACGTGATGTACCTGTCGGGAATGAGGTGATAAAGTGTTAAAAGCACCATGAAAAAAGCGATAATGAGATATACATTCCTCAATAAATTGGTTTTGATTGTCAGACTATCTCTTTTCCAATTCAATAACCTTGCTGTCAACAGGGCAACCAACGAAAAAGAAATATTTACGCCATCGATAAGTTCGGATGTCTTCAGATAAAGCAATACAATTGTCAAAAAAAGCAACGTGTTCATCACTACGATAAACTTACTCCTAAACCAAACGGCCATCGAAACCACCAGGAAACTTTGAAGAGCCAGAAAGAAATAAGCGCGTGGAAAATCGTAAAAGCCATGAACCATCACGCTCATGGTGACAAAACCAAATAAGGCATAGAACGCTGCTGTTATCTTCCAATCGGATTTGAGCTGCAGCAGCACAGAAAAAAGCAGACAAAATGCAGAGACAGAACCCATTAACAACATGTAATCGGTTTTAAAAAAAGAAGCCACATACAATGCAAACAGCATCGAGAAACCCATTCCATTCAACAAAACAGATCCCACAATTCCCGTATCAGCGGATGATTCCGATTTCCTTACCAAAGCCATCAGCGAGTATATGGCCGCGATAACGAAAAGATAAACAGTTCCAAAGTTGTGAATCTTTATAGCCTGTAACTGATGTCCCATCAATGGGTTATTCAAAAAATAAAACAATTGGATTGAATAAACCAGAAAAATTGAAAACATGAGCAATCGGATCCAACCGTAACGAAATAAACAGAAAACAGCAATGGAGGCTATCACAACTGACATGGACAATGTAAAATGTGTTGTATCGCCAATGATGGCCACAATGCTTAAAAGTACCAAAGCTACTCCTGCCAAAGAAGTGGATTTCTTCCTGACCGAACTAACCAATTGGATCAATGCAACAAGGGTAATTAAAAGAAGCCCAATTGATTTGTCGTTGACAAGCGGGGTAGCGGTAAAAAAATGCAGGCTTAGCGTGACGTAAAAAAGAAGTAAATACGCATTCAGACTAAAGGCGGCGGCTATTTTCGGATACATTGATTTCATGAAACGGGCTAAAAGAAAGATCCCGGCAACGGCTATAAATCCAAAAACAGAAGACGCAATTTGATAGCCCTGACTTTGAATGTATTCAACAAGAAAAATAATTCCAAAGAAAAGGACAATGTTGCCCAGCCACGAAAGTCCGTACTCGCCCACTTTTGATTCAAGCAGCGATCCAACTGACAGGCCTTTAAATTGATCGAAAAGCTCCGGTTCATCATTCTCTAACGGCTTTGCAGGAACCATTTTTTGAACCGACTCAAGCTGTGCAATGCGCAATTCAAGCGCATCGAGTCTTCGTGTTATTTCACTGTTATTCAATTCAGTAGAGTCTGAGTCCATAAGGCATAGATTATATGTTAAACCTCTTATTGCAGTGTTGGCCCCGATCATTATCCACGTTAATAATCCCCGATAATAATCAGGGCCAATATTCAATCACTTCCCCCGATCGCTATCTGAGTCCTTATTCCTCCGGAATTTCAATTGGGGGAGCCTTTTTCCATGGCGGTAACAACCAAAGCAAAAACGCCAAAATAAAGAAGGGGACAATGAACCACAACAAGGATAAGGTAACATCTGAACCTCCAATTAAATTGACCTTATAGCTGGTGAAACCATAGAAACTTTTTGAAAAGAGCTGACCACCTATTACCACGTTCCATCTCATATAGAAGATGCCAACCAACACACAGATGCTGATAATCCAATAAATAAGCTTTCTGATTCTTACCCGTGGCTTTTTAAATTGCAGAAAACCTAAAGTAGCCAGAGGGATGACTACCCCAACCCCAATCTGCATGATAAAGAAAGTGAAAAACAGTTTACCACGAACCAGTATTTTTAATATATCAAACGATTCATCCGCTTCGTAAATCCGGTGTATCTGGTCCAGACTCTCCAGGGTAAAATCGATAATTAAGATATAAAATAAATATTTTGCAATGGTATCCAATGCATTCATGTCTATTTTCTGTTTTCGCAGATATGAAACCACCATATAAATAAACATCACCAGGGCAATGCCTGAAACCATGGCAGAAAAAAGGAAAATAACGGGCATCATAACGGTTGACCACCAGGGATTTGCTTTAATGGAACCAAAGATAAACCCCACGTATCCATGCAATAAAAATGCAGAGGGAATACCTACCACGGTAATAAAATAGCCGATTTTTTCATCCGTTTTTCTCGATTCGGGTGAGGTATCGCTGACCCATAAAGTCAGTGCTTTATAAAAAAACTTCATAAACCCTTTCTTCTCACGCGACCAGATTACCATGTCGTAACGGTAATCAAACCATATTTCAAGTAATAAAACGACCATCAAATACCACAAATACACGAAACCAAAAATGGCCATGGCGGAAGTCAGATGGGGTGTAATCAGCATTTCGTAGAACCGAAATGGTTGACCAAGGTGAGTAATTAATGGCATGGTAGCCACCAACATGAAGGATAATGCCGTTAGCAAAGAAAGCTCATAAGTAGGTCGTAACGCCTTAATATCAAAAACCCTGTTTAAGGAGGCCAGGATAAAAGCTCCGGCAACGAGTCCTGTAATATAAGGGTACATTACAATAAGCATATCCCAGTTTAAAGCAAGTTCGTTGGGATAAATAAAGCCATCTACTTTGGTGAGTGCTTCATACAGTGATTGAATTTTATCCATTTAGTGTACCTCCTGACTTAAATCGTTATAAAATAATTTTGATTCGGTGTTTAATTGTGGTTTTAGCACAGCACAATTGTGCTCTTTTAGAAAAAGAGACACTGCACTATTTTTATCATTTAAATCACCATACACTCTCGCCCCGGTAGGACAAGCCATCATACATGCAGGATCCAACCCTTTTTCTAAACGGTGGTAACAGAGGGTGCATTTATCAACAACCCCTTTTAAAGGATCAATATACCGACAACCATAAGGACAAGCCTGAACACAATAACCACAACCGATACAATAACTCTGGTCAACTAAGGCAAGCCCTTCGGGAGATTCAAAAGAGGCTCCCACGGGACAGACCTGTGTGCAAGGTGATTTTGCGCAATGGTTGCACATTTTGGGCACAAAGAAGGTTTTGTAGATGTCTTCATCGGGAACAGGCTGTTTAAATCCATCAATACCCCCATTGGGAGAAGAAACCAATATCCTTTCATCATTCGTTATGGTATATTGTTCCACCCAGTTACGAAAGAAAAATGGATCATCAGGCACATCGTTTTCTATTTTGCAGGCCCTGGCACAACTTCCACAGCCAATGCATTTTTCAATGTCAATGCCGATTCCGTACCACTTTCCTTTTCCTTTTGGTTGTTTTGTGGCAAACACGAATTTATATGGATTTATTAGGGAGGCAAACACGACTCCCCCTGCAAACATGCTCGAATTCTTAATGAAATCGCGTCTTGAGAAATTTTCTTTTTCTATAGCCATGGCTGATGTGGATTATGACAAGTTATACATTCTTCACCTTCGTTGTGCTCAATAGCATCAATCTGTTTAATGATATTTTTAGGGCTGGCGGCATTCTTTGTATGACATCGCAAGCAAAGTGCATTGTTTTTAGTAATCTCCATCTTGAAATTTTCATCGTCAACATGCTGGTAGCCGGGACCATGGCAAATTTCACATTGGAGATTGATGTGCTCGCCCAGGGATTTTATTTCGGCAATGGAGTCATGACAATCGGCACAGGATTCTTTTTGTACATATTTAGCCTGTTGACTGGCTATTTCACCAATGGCATTCCCGCGGTAAGGCCCATACTCCCTCCATGAATCGGGGGTTAATACATATTTCAGAACCAACATGATCCCGATAAATATGGCAAACACCAGCAATAATCGTTTTACTTGAAGTGGCATAATAAATTGAATTTTAAATGATTAAGTTGCGTCAAATTGTTAGGTTTAATGGATGTTATGAACGAGTTGATTTGATTCTGAAATAAAAAAGTACTGTTTACCAAACTAAACCAGGTCATAAGGCAACCGGTTTATTCTTCAATTCAGTGATTGCTTTTTTTTCTAAACTATCAATACTAAATCCCTCAAAAAGAATAGCAATGGCAATTTTCGAAATAAAAGTAAAGAGCAACGCCCCCCCTGAGAATATCATGGCGGCGGTGCGTATTTCTGTTTCAGAAGGAACATAAAAGAAATACTGTCCCAGTGTATCCGGGGTAAATCCGGGGATAATTAACGTGATGCCTTTTTCCAAATAAACACTAAAGTAAATTAACACGGCACCTATATTTAATGTGAGCAGGTTTTTCCGGGTTTTCGGTATTAGAAAAAGGATAAACGCAGAGGTGCCCATAATAATGGAGGCCCAACTATAGATAGCAATCTCCTTGTTTTTCTCAGCTCCCCACAATAAATAATCCCAATAAACGATGTGTTCGGTATTCGAATAGAATTCTTTGAAAAACTCAGAAATGGTAAAAAACAGGTAGATAAACATGGCATAAACCATGAGTTCTGCAATGGTAAAAATGGCTTCATCCTTAATTTCAAATTTCGTGGTTTTTCGAAGTACCTGAAAGAGGAGTATGAGTACGGCCGGGCCGGAACAGAAAGCCGTTGTCAGGAACCGGGGGGCAAGCAAAGCACTATTCCAATATGGGCGTGCCGGTAAAGCGTTGTAGAGAAATGCTGTAACGGTATGAATGGCAATGGCAGCAGGGATGCTCAATAGTACCAATGGCAGGATGATTGATTTGTTGTAATGTTTCTTAAAAAACTGTTTATACAACAAATGGGTGACAACTACTATGTTGAGAAGGAAATAAGCAAACAATACAAAGAAGTCCCACGATAAAATCGAATAAGGGAAATTCATGGTGCCAACAAATGGAAGCATGTGCCAAAAACGAAGCGGGTTGCCAATATCCACAACGATAAAACACAAACACATGATAACAGCGCAAATAGCCAGTATCTCACCAAAAATAACAATCTCCTTTATTGGTTTCCAGTCGTAAATGTAGGCAGGAATCACAAGCATAACGGCAGCAGCGGCCACTCCGACCAGGAATGTAAAATTTCCAATATAAAAGCCCCAGGAAACAGAATCTCTCATATTGGTCATAATCAAGCCATTTTGCAATTGATCAAGATAACCCAATCCGCCCCATACAATTAATACGAGAAGAAAAAATAAGCTGGAGTAATATACCCTTCCCCCTTTTGTAATGATTTTAAAACATCCGAATAAAAACCGTAAGAAATTCATAATTTTAAAGGTATTTCATGACTTAAAAAGTATAAAATTATACACCGAAGAAATAATAGAATTTTGGTTGGGTGTTCAGTTCTTCTTTAAAAACAAGCACACGTTTATTTTCGAGTATATATCTTATTTCACTGTCCGGATCCAATAAGTTTCCAAATTTCCTTGATCCCGTCGGGCATATCTCAACACAGGCAGGATATTTTCCTTCTCTGACGCGTTGTATACAAAAAGTGCATTTTTCGACAACCCCTTTAGTCCGGGGCCTATTTCCTAAATAATGGGTGATCGGGTTGATCTCTTCATCGGGTATATTTGGCTCGCCCCAATTAAAATGCCTTGCACCATAAGGGCATGCCGCCATGCAATACCTGCACCCAATGCACCAATTATAATCTACTACAACTATCCCATCCTCATCCTGCCAGGTTGCTTTTGTGGGGCAAACCGATACACATTGGGGATTCCTGCATTGCTGACATTGAACCGGCATATAAAAATGACCTTCCTCCGGAACTTTTTCCGGATTATAATGAACATCTGCATGAACCAGGTCGATGCCTTTTTTCTTTTCCATCTGAAGCACCTGAATCCAATGAACTTGAGGGTCACGCGATTGATTGTTTTCTTCAACACAGGCATATACACATTTTCTGCATCCTATACATCGGGATAAATCGAGGGCATATCCAAATAAAATCCCCTCGGTTGCAGGTGAATCAGAAACAGTGAATTCCTTTCCATATTTTTCAGAATACTTTTTCTCCAGATTCTTTACGATTTCGTCTTTTTCTTCCTTCGATAATGTTTTGAAATTTTGTTGGAAATATTCTTCAATCTCTTCCGGGCTACAACCTCCCAATGCGGCAGCCCCGACAGCCAAAACAGGTAATTTTTTCAAAAACTCCCGCCGTGAATTACTCTTTTCTTCTTTCTGCATACTTTGCGAAATTGGGTTCATAGTGAAATTATTATCCCTGAATACTTTTTTGTGCCATAGGAGCCGGTGCGGGTTTCATTCGCGTCGAAACCGGGAACTGGTTATTCCTGATAATCTCATCTGCCTCAAACTTTGACAAACCATGAAAACTCTCATCTAAATATTTAATGGATTTTTTAACCTTGAAAAACGAAAATACACCCATTGAAATGAGCGCCGCGGGTATCATTTTTAAAAAATTCCTTCTTGGCGTGTGGCTGGTTTTTGACATGATTTATCTGGTTTTTGATCGGGTTATAATTGAATATCCTTTTGTTGAACCGGAGGAGGTAACGGCTTTATTGCTTTAAATTTAGGCGAATGAGGGTTGTGGCAATGCACACACAGAAGATATTGTTTTTTCCCATTCCATTCGCCGGTGCGTTTTCCATGAACCCCTACTTTCCAATCCCTTAATTTATCGCCGTGACATTGTCCACATAATTTATACGATTCGTCAAAACCGATCAGTTTTCCACTTGCAAGCTTTAATGAATCCCTGGTATCGATGCTATGACAATCAAGACACCACCTATTTTCCCTGTCATGACTAAATATGGCATCAATATCATCATGCATATCAACCAGTTGTCTTCTGTTTGGATTGGGTTCCTCGTCAGCATGGCATCCCGAGCAGGGGAATATGTCTTCGGAAAAAGGAGGAGCCTTCACAGCATACAAATTATCACCTTGATTAATCGCATCAGACCTCATTATTTCAGGCAGGGTTCTGTTTTCCTCGTTACCCTCTATGATGGAATTATCTCTGCTGCAGCTATTAAAGAAAAGGAATATGCATGAAAAAAGTATTATTTTAAAGTTCCAAATAAACAAGGTATTATCGTTTTTCCTGCTCTTCTTACTTCTCAAATTAACATTCATTTCATTGGCTTTAGTTCATATTTGATAAAGTAACTTCAATAAATGCTCATATTCACATAGTTAGATATGATATAATGCATGATAGGGTCAATTTATACAAGGTCTAAATATGAATAATGAAAAATACACCTAAGATGATAAGCCGATTTTTGCGGTCAACCCTTAACGATTCATTTCATGATTACCGGCCAATTCCTTATTTAATAATTTAGTACTTTAGCCACCACTATGGGTATTAAAAACGATCACAACCAACAACGCCGTGTCAGCAGCGCCTATGTTACCTCTGCTATCAGTATAACGCTGGTGTTGTTTACCTTGGGATTTCTGGGGATGGTTCTGTTACATGCCCAAAATTTATCGGATTATATCCTGGAGCACATCGGTTTCGAAATCATCATGACTGACAAAGTGAAAGAAGCGGAAATCCTGCAATTGCAAAAATCACTGGATGCACAACCTTTTGTAAAATCGACTGAATACATCACCAAAGAAGAAGCCACCAAAAGACTTACTGACTTGTTAGGGAAAGAGTTCACCGGATTTTTGGGTGATGCCGACAATCCGTTATTGCCTTCCATCGATGTCAGGTTTAAAGCCGCCTGGGCCAAAAGCGACAGCATCGCTAAAATTGAGCAGCTGATATTGGCCAACCCGCGGGTAAAGGAAGTTTACTACCAAAAGTCAATGGTGCACCTGATCAACAACAACCTGCATAAAATAACCCTGGCACTCATCGCTTTCAGTTTGTTGTTGTTCGTTATTGCTTTGGCGTTGATAAACAACACGATACGGCTATCGGTGTTTTCCAAGCGGTTTATTATCCGAAGCATGCAATTGGTGGGAGCTACTGAAAATTTTATACGGAGACCGTTTTTACTCATCGGAATTGCTCAGGGTGCGGTGAGTGCCATATTGGCTGGTTTACTTTTATATGGAATAATGGAAACCTTACTGAACCAGGTACCTGAACTTTCGGTGCTTACCGGTCCTGTAACCCGTCTTTATCTTTACCTTTTCATTTTGCTCACCGGGATGATTATTACATCGGTATCGACTTATGTGGCCGTTTCAAAGTTTCTTCACATGAAATCGGATCAGTTTTATGGTTAACAACGGAGCCTTTTAACAACCTTTATGAACTGGTTCTATGTAAAATCGACCGGGAAGAAACGGTGAAAAGTTATTTCTGCTATTTTTGACAAAAAAATAATACCATGGCAACGAATGTGCAAAAAAACACCAACAAAGAAGAAATCCGCGGTTTTGCTTTTCAAAAAGTAAATTACCTGTTGTTAATTACCGGGCTTATTTTGCTCCTGCTGGGATTCTTACTGATGATTGGCGGAGGCTCAGAAGATCCCGATGTTTTTAGTGAAGGATTGTTTAGTTTTGGCAGGCTGACCCTTTCCCCCATCCTGATATTGTTGGGATATGTAATTGAGATTGTTGCGATTATGTACCGCCCCCAAGAAGCCTGACCCACATCTGGTTTGCCTTTGTGGAGGTCATTATAAACAACTCAACCGGATTTGAATGGCTCTGTTGATTAATGATCCTGTTCATTTTATCTTTAAAAACATGGTTTGCTCACAAGCCTCTTTAGCTAACAATTTATAATTATGACCTGGTTCGAAGCATTTATTCTCGCTGTTGTAGAAGGTATCACCGAATTTTTACCCGTATCCTCTACTGGTCATATGATCCTGGCAGAAGGCATCATGGGAATGAAAAGCAATGATTTTATTCAGGCTTTTATCATTAACATTCAGTTTGGAGCCATCTTATCGGTAGTGGTCCTGTATTGGAAACGCTTTTTTCAAACCATGAAATTTTATTATAAACTCTTTGTGGCTTTTTTACCCGCTGCGGTTTTTGGCTTATTGCTTAGCGATTACATCGACATGTTACTTGAAAGTGTGTATGTGGTAGCCGTGGTACTCATCCTGGGAGGAATTGTCCTGGTGTTTATCGACAAGTGGTACAATAAAGTAAGTGACGATCAGGAAATTACTTATCCAATAGCTTTAAAAATCGGTTTGTTTCAGGTGATTGCCATGATACCGGGTGTGTCGCGTTCAGCAGCTACCATCATTGGCGGGATGTCGCAGAAATTAAGCAGAAAAGCTGCCGCAGAGTTTTCCTTTTTCCTGGCAGTTCCCACCATGTTTGCCGCCTCGGGTTATAAATTAACGAAAAATTACACTTCCATCACCACCGAAAACATTGATATCCTGATATTTGGTAACGTGGTGGCTTTTATTGTTGCCCTCATAGCCATCAAATCGTTTATCACCTTTTTAACCAAACATGGATTTAAACTTTTTGGATATTACCGCATCGCAATCGGAGTAATCATATTGGTACTGTATTTTGTTGGTGTTGACTTAACCATTTCATAATGACGTTCAATTTTGAAGAAGGAGAGGTTTTGCTCATCGATAAACCACTGAAGTGGACTTCGTTTGATGTGGTAAACCATTTGCGGTCGTTTATCAAACGAGCCTACAACATTAAAAAAATAAAGGTGGGTCATGCCGGAACGCTGGATCCTTTGGCCAGTGGTTTGCTGATCATCTGTACCGGAAAATTAACCAAACACATTGATACCTATCAGGGACTCGACAAAGTGTATGAGGGAAGCATGAGATTGGGTGCAACAACCCCAACCTACGACATGGAAACCGAAATTGATCAGACGTTTGATATTTCCGGTTTAACACCGGAACAATTAGTTCAGGCGACGAATTCATTTATCGGAGATATCCAGCAAATACCACCCATCTATTCAGCTTTAAAAATTGACGGAAAACGGGCCTTTTTATATGCCCGTAATCATGAAGAAGTAGTCATGAAATCGCGCCAGGTGACCATCCGTCAGTTTTCTGTATTAAACATCAACTTACCTGATGCAGACTTCGTGGTACATTGCAGCAAAGGCACTTACATCCGTTCTTTGGTATACGATTTTGGTAAAACTTTAAACAATGGAGCCTGCCTCACCGCCTTGCGCCGCACCCTGATTGGAGATTTTTCGGTTGATAACGCCTGGACCCTGGAAAAAATAAAACAGGAAATTGCTTCACAATCTCCCTTTCCTGAGAGACTGATAAACCCTTCGATAGAAACCTCATGAACAAAAAAGAGTATATCTTTGTCGCAGGTTAGTAAACAGGTAAGATAAATGAAACCAGGATTCTTGATTACCATTGTATTGATAGCTGTTTTGAGTGCTTCGTGTGCCACCCAAAAAACAGGATATCGTCCTCCCAAGCGCTCGAAAAAAGACTGCGATTGTCCGCGCTGGAGTTATCTGCCTCTGAATTTACAACCAACACCAAAAACAGCCTCATTTGTCTGATATAGCAATCTACTATGCATCCTGAGGACATAAAAAAACTCGTCCAATACTTTCCTGTTCAAGCGATTGACACCGTTGTTGAGTGGATCGAGCATAAAAAGGTGCATTTTCGCATCAGCAAGGACCGCAGCTCCAAACTGGGTGATTACCGTCCTCCCATTCGTCATGGCAACCACCGCATCTCCGTAAATCACAACTTAAACACTTATTCATTTCTGATCACTTTTGTGCACGAATATGCGCATTTGCTCACCTGGGAAAAACATGAGCGAAAAGCCCAGCCACATGGAAAAGAATGGAAAGCTGCTTATCGGGATCTGATGACACAAATCATCCATACAGGTTCGTTCCCGGATGACATCCGTCTGGAACTCGAAAAAAGCATCCTCAATTCAAAGGCGGCCAGCACCTCTGAAATAATGCTTTCGCGCTTGCTAAAGAAATACGATACCGGATTCCGCATGCCGTTGCTGGAAGATCTCTCGGAAGGAAGCCTGTTTTTGATCGAAAACGGAATGGTTTTCAAAAAAGGGGAAAAAAGAAGAACCCGTTATAAATGCATGAATATGAATAACAAAAAAACATATCTAGTTCATGCACTGACTCCTGTTTTCCCGGAAAAAGAAATTTAACACAAGTTATCATAAACAACCTTGTGAAACTTGACAATAAATAAAAATAAAAATGATGAGAAAGTTAATCAAAACAATTTCAGCAGGTTTAATGGTTATTGTTGGATGCACCATTTTTACCGCTTTCAACAAGACAACCTCCCAGACAAATAATCAAAATAAAATGGAAAAGAAAATTCTATTCGTGGTTACAAGTCACGACCAAAAAGGCAACACCGGCGAAAAAACAGGATACTATTTAAGCGAAGTATCACACCCTTGGGAAGTACTTCATTCCGCAGGTTATGAAATTGACTTTGTAAGTCCAAAAGGCGGGAAAGCACCTGTTGATGGATTTAATATGGACGACCCAATCAATAAAAGGTTTTGGGAAAATGCTACCTATCGAAGTAAGATTGAAAATACCCTAAAACCATCTGAAATTAATCCAAATGACTACATTGCTATCCATTATGCAGGTGGACACGGAACAATGTGGGATTTTGCGGATAACAAAGAAATTGCTGAAATAGCAAGAATAATTTACGAAAACAACGGAGTTGTAAGTGCTGTTTGCCACGGTCCGGCAGGACTTGTAAACATCAAACTAAGCAATGGGAAATATCTCGTTGACGGGAAAAAAGTCAATGCCTTTACTAACGAAGAAGAAGTAGCAGTAAAACTGGAAAATGTAGTTCCTTTTCTTCTTGAAAGTAAACTAAAAGAACGTGGGGCCATTTTTGAAAAATCAGGACTTTGGCAAAAGCACGTTACGGTTGACCAAAGATTGGTAACAGGACAAAACCCTCAATCGGCAGAAGGTGTTGGAAAAGCAACTTTAGCAGAGCTGAAAAAAATTTCAAAAGTCAAATAAAGCCAGTACACAACAAGTAATAAACCAACGACTTTACTATTTTTGCAAACGATTTAAATACTGCTTCACCAATATATTGGAAAGCACGTCAAACCAAAAGAAATGGAAAAAAAGAATCATTATTGCGTGATCATGGCGGGAGGCGTCGGAGCTCGTTTCTGGCCCATGAGCAAGACCTCGCGACCAAAACAATTTATCGACATTCTGGGAGTCGGTAAAACACTCATCCAGTTAACCTTTGAGCGTTTTACTCAAATCTGCCCCGCTGAAAATATCTTTGTGGTTACCAATGATATATACAAAGACCTGGTTTTAGAACAATTACCTTCTCTTTCGGAAAACCAGGTGTTGTGCGAACCTGCACGCAGGAATACCGCACCATGTGTGGCCTATGCCAATTATAAAATCAAAGAATTAAATCCAGAGGCGTTGGTAGTAGTGGCTCCTTCGGACCATATTATTCTTAAAGAAGAAGAATTTGTACGCAATATACAAACCGCCCTTAAGGCAGCAAAAGAAAACGATTGGCTGTTAACTCTGGGAATTCAACCCAGCCGGCCCGATACCGGATACGGATATATTCAGTTTACGGATGATCAGGTTTACCCGGAAAATCCCATGCTTCACAAAGTAAAAACTTTTACCGAAAAACCCAATCTTGAAATTGCCGAGTCATTTTTAGCCAGTGGTGATTTTCTTTGGAATTCAGGCATTTTTATCTGGTCGGTAAAAAACATCATGTTTGCATTTTCCACCTTGCTCGAGGAGGTAGATTCACTTTTTGCTGCCGGTATCGGAAAATACAATACGCCTGATGAAACCGCCTTTATACGAACCACCTACGCGGTTTGTAAAAATATCTCCATCGACTACGGCATCATGGAAAAAGCTTCCAATGTGTATGTACTGGCGGTGGATTTTGGTTGGTCGGATCTGGGTACCTGGGGATCACTTTATACCATCCGGGACAAAGATGTCAACCAAAATGCAGTGGTGGGCAACCAGGTAATGCTATACGATACCAAAGATTGCATTGTCAATATGCCCAAGGACAAACTGGTGGTATTGCAAGGGCTTCGTGATTACATCGTGGTTGAAGAGGACAATACACTGCTCATTTGTCGCAAAGAAGATGAGCAGCAAATCCGGCAGATCGTTACCGATGTGAAAGTGGAAAAAGGAGAAAAATACGTTTAAATCAATAACTTAAATAAATAATGAAAAAAATTCTCGTTATCATAGTGGCCATTTCCATGGGAATAAGCACTTTGGCTCGTGCCGATGAAGGCATGTGGATACCTCTGTTAATCAATAAAAATATGGCTGAGATGCAAAAACTGGGGTTAAAACTCACGGCTGAAGACATTTACAGCATTAACCATTCCAGTTTGAAAGATGCAGTCATCATTTTTGGTGGTGGATGTACCGGAGAAATTGTTTCCCCCGAAGGTCTGATTCTGACCAACCACCACTGTGGATACGGTTCCATTCAGCAAGTGAGCACACCCGAAAACAACTACCTGGACAATGGTTTCTGGGCCATGAACAAAGACGAAGAAATCCCTGTTGAAGGGCTTAAAGTACAATTTCTTCAATACATGAAAGAGGTAACTGCCGAAAGCCTGAAAGGAGTTACCAATGACCTGAACTTGACCCAACGCGACAGCATGATCGATGCAAACAACAAGGTTATTATTGAAGAGGCCACCAAAGACACCAAGTTCAGGGGAATTGTGGAATCGTTTTACGGTGGAAATGAATATTACCTGTTTGTATATGAAGTATATAACGATATACGTTTGGTAGGTACTCCTCCTGAATCTATTGGAAAATTTGGAGCCGATACCGACAATTGGATGTGGCCCCGTCATACCGGCGATTTTTCTATGTTCCGCGTGTATACGGCACCCGATGGAACTTCCGCTAAATACGCCATGGAAAACATACCCATGAAACCGAAGCATTTCCTTCCAATCAACATTGCCGGCGTGGATCAGGGTGACTATGCCATGATTATGGGATTTCCGGGCAGTACCGACCGTTATCTGTCGTCCTTTGGTGTTGATCAGGCTATCAACCTATCCAATCCTACCATTGTGGATATCCGTGCCGAAAAACTTCGCCTCATGCGCGAAGGGATGGATGCCAATGAGGCCGTCAGGTTACAATATTCATCGAAATATGCACGTACCGCCAATTACTGGAAATATTTTATCGGACAAACCAAAGGGCTGAAACGACTGAATGTAAAGGGACAAAAACAAGAGCTGGAAGCTGAATTCGAAAACTGGCTGAATCACAACCCAATAGAAAAAGAAAAATATGGTCAGGCCATCACACTGATTGCCAATGCCTACGAAGTGATTGGGGGATACGTTCCGGCACGTTACTATTTTATGGAAGCCATTTATCGCGGACCTGAAATACTTGGAGCTGCCAACAAGTTTAATAAACTGGCTAAATTACTTCATGCCAAAAAGGAAGATCCTGCTGCTATTCAGGAGGCCGTAAACCAAATAAAAGAAGGTGTTGACGGATATTTTAAAGATTATAACGATGCCATCGACCGCAACCTGCTTGCATCCATGATGCGCATGTACCATGAAAATGTACCCTTGGATCAACAACCTGCTTATCTTTTAAAGATGGATAAGAAATTTAAAGGCGATTATAACAAATATGCCGACCATGTTTTTGCTAAATCTATGTTCGCCAGCAAAGAAAAAGTAACTGCATTTTTGGCAAGACCCAATAAAAAAGTGCTGGATAAAGATCCTGCTTTTGAGGCCGTTAACGCCTTTTTTGACAATTATCGCAACATGGCAGCCAAAACAAAAGAGGCCTATGCCAACCTGGCCAAAGGCAATCGCTTGCTTATTGCCGGGTTACGCGAAATGAACCCTGAAACAAATTACGCTCCGGATGCCAACTTCACCATGCGTTTAACCTACGGCACCGTTCAGGATTACTATCCTGCCGATGCCATCCACTTCGAATATTTCACTACCATGGACGGTATCATGCAGAAAGAAGATCCCGATAATTTTGAATTTATTGTTCCTGCCAAACTCAAAGAACTATACCAAGCCAGGGATTTTGGCCCTTATGGTGATGACGGGGTAATGAAGGTTTGTTTCCTGACCAACCACGATATTACGGGCGGAAATTCCGGAAGTCCGGTGATGAATGCAAATGGAGAACTTCTGGGACTTGCTTTTGACGGCAACTGGGAAGCCATGAGTGGCGACATTGCTTTTGAACCCGAATTACAACGCACCATCAATGTGGATATCAGGTATGTGTTGTTCATCATCGATAAATTTGCCGGTGCAAAAAACCTGATTGATGAAATGACGCTGGTAAGTGAAAAACCGGGACATGCGGATGAAGTTATTGATGTGAACACCAATGCGGCTTTCATTGAACCCGTTGTTGTTCAGTAATCAACTATATGCGCGTCCGAACTGCCGACTTACTCAAAGGCATGGCTGTAATCCTGATGATTCAGGTTCATCTGGTAGAACTTTTTGCTACGCCTGAAATTTACGACAGCTTTTTAGGGCAACTCCTGCTTTTCCTTGGCGGGCCACCTGCTGCCCCGGTGTTTATGGCGGTAATGGGTTATTTTCTGGCTTTCTCGAAAAGAGGATTGCTGTTCGACGTTAAACGAGGGTTCAAACTAATTATCTGGGGTTTTGCATTGAATATCGGGCTTAACCTCAACCTTTTCTATCACATCTACACAGGTGCATTTCAATTGAGTCCCTGGGAATATTTATTTGGTGTGGACATTCTTTTTTTAGCCGGATTATCGGTCATCATCATTGGATTGATAAAACATTTCTTTCAGAACAAAATCTGGCCCTGGTTGGCTCTATTATTGATTACCATTGCGATACCGGAAGTGTTTAAACCCATCTCCGCAGATGGCGTTTCAGCGTATTTTTGGGCATATGTTTATTCGGAAAGCTGGTGGTCGTATTTTCCGGTTGTCCCATGGCTTGCCTATGTCCTGACAGGCCTTCTTTTCAATCTCCTCGAAGAAAACCTGAAGACAATCTATTATCAATTCAAATGGCCAATTTTTGCTGTAACGGCCATTGTTTTAGTTTTTACTTTAAGATATGGAATCGACATTTCTTCACACCTGGAGCAATACTATCATCATGGAATGTTGTTTTTTGGTTTCACCACCGTTTTTATGCTTTTCTGGTTAATTTCCTTCCACCAGACCACACTTCATGTCAATAATGTGGCAATAAATTTCATTGAATGGCTTGGAAGAAGGGTAACTTCGGTTTATATTTTCCAGTGGCTGATTATCGGAAATATCTCCACCGTCCTATTTAAAACACAGCATTTGATGCAGTTGGCCGGCTGGTTTTTATTGGTATTGATACTAAGTTCCCTGGCGACATTCACCTGGTATAAAATCTACCGAAAATCATAGAAATATCAAACCATTTGATTGATAAATAGGTTTTTACCATTACTTTACTTGACTTTATGGCAAGGAAACCGTATCTTTGCAAACTTTTTCCCCTGAAGGGACAAAAGGTACTAAAAGTAATTTAAATATTCATACATGAAATTATCCCAATTTAAATTTGATTTACCAAGGGAGTTGATTGCTGACCATCCTCCAAAAAACAGAGATGATTCGAGAATGATGGTAATCAACAGGAGCACACACACCATCGAGCATAAAATATTTAGGGACATCCAGGATTATTTTTTTGAGGGGGATGTTTTTGTGATTAACAACACGCGTGTATTCCCTGCCAGGCTTTATGGTGAAAAAGAAAAAACCGGAGCAAAAATTGAAGTTTTTTTACTTCGGGAACTTAACCGGGAAAGCCGTTTGTGGGATGTGTTGGTCGATCCTGCCCGAAAAATCCGCATTGGTAACAAATTGTATTTTGGTGAAAACGAAGAACTGGTTGCTGAGGTAATCGACAACACCACTTCGCGAGGCAGAACGTTGCGTTTTCTATTCGATGGCACCTATGATGAATTTAAAGATACCATTCAGGCTCTTGGACAAACACCGCTTCCAAAAATCCATAAAAGACCCATCGAACCCGTTGATGACGAACGTTATCAAACAATTTATGCCAAACACGAAGGCGCCATTGCCGCTCCTACCGCCGGGCTGCATTTTTCACGTGAACTAATGAAACGTCTGGAAATAAAAGGCGTTAACTTTTCAGAAGTCACCCTGCATACCGGGCTTGGAAATTTCCGCTCCATCGAAGTTGAAGATTTGACAAAGCACAAAGTAGATTCCGAAGAGATGTTCGTTCTGCAGGAAATGGCCGATATTATCAATACTGCCAAAGAAAATAAACATAAGGTCTGTGCTGTTGGAACCACCAGCCTGAAAGCGTTGGAAACAGCCGTTAGCATTACCGGACAAATTAAACCTTATAGAGGATGGACCAATAAATTTATCAATCCACCTTATGAGTTTAAAACTGCCGACTCGATGGTATCTAATTTTCACCTGCCTATGTCCCCCATGATGATGATGGTATCGGCTTTCGCTGGATATGATTTTCTGAGAGAAATTTACGATGTCGCCATTAAAGAAAAATACAAGTTCTTTACTTATGGCGATGCCATGTTGATTCTTTAGGTCAATAAAAAAACAAAATTTTCGTTATAACCCGGTTACTGTACCGGGTTTTTCTCTTTTTACTTTATCAAATGAAAAAATATATACTGATTTTAGCAGGAGGGGCAGGAAAACGTTTTGAGTCGGAATTACCAAAACAGTTCGCATTATTGAACGGAAAGCCAATGTTAATGCATGCTTTTGAAGCATTCAGCCAGGTTGAAGATGCTGAATTTGTTTTAATATTAAACGAGGACTGGCATCAACATTGGAACAATCTGTGTCAGGAATACGCTTTCAAAATCCCACACCGCCTGGTAGTAGGAGGTCTCACCCGCTTTCATTCGGTACAGGCCGGGCTCACGTTGGTTTCAAATCCTTCGTTGATAGCCATACACGATGCTGTTCGTCCACTTGTGTCGGCTGAATTAATACAATCCTGTTTCAAAATTGCGGAGTTTAAGAGCTGTGCGGTTCCCGTTATCCCTTTCACTGATTCCATCAGGTATGTATCCGGGCCTCACAACAAAACGGTTGCGCGCGAGCAATACAGGGCAGTTCAAACTCCACAGGTTTTTAAAAGTAACCTGATTCTTCAGGCTTACAGGCAATCATGGGAAGAAAAATTTACCGACGATTCCTCCGTTTTAGAAAGTTTGGGATACCCGGTCATCTTAATTCCAGGGGAAACAGAAAACATCAAAATCACCTCACCCAATGACTTACAAATGGCCGAAATCATCCTGAAAAACAGAGTAAAAAAAGCTTTGTAAGTCTATCTTGAAAACCTCCTGTCTTTCCAGCTAATGCTAACCACCAGCGAGGCCATACCGACCAAAACGACATAAAACGGGTAGATAAAACTAAATGGAATGAACCACTTTTTCAGGTCGTTTCGTTGAGCAAAACCTGCATAGCCATATACCAGCGGCATGTCGATTAATATTTTCATCAACATCAGCAAAGTATAAATCCACCATAGCCAATTCATCCAAAAGCCGGAAAAAAACAAGGTGGCCAACATACTGTTAGTCAACAAAACAACCAAAGAAACTACTATGGCAACAGGCGATTGATAGCCTTTGGCCTTTGATGCCCATCTTAACCTTTGCTTTATAAACTGACTCAGCGAGTCAGGAGGTGGTGTTTCAACAAGCACTTCCTTTTTAAGCAAAAAACGGATACTTTTTCTTCCAAAATACCTGAATGTATGATGTATTAGAAAAACATCATCGCCCGAGGTGTACCGATGATAACCTTTATCTTCCACCCCCGACTCATACACCTGGCGGGTAAAGGCCATGTTAGCCCCGTTTCCCATGAAAGGCAACCGGATTCCTGCCGCTCCTGCTCCTGAGGCAACCAGGCTAAAGAATTCAAGAGTCATCAATTTTTGAAGTATCCTCCTTTTTTGCTGATAAACAACCGGGGCCAATATCAACGAAACTTCTTCATTATCAAATGCATTGGCATAATTTTGTAACCAACCCGGGGGCACAATACAATCTGCATCGGTGGTTACTACATAAGTCGTTTTTGTAAGAGACATCCCTTGCTTAAGAGCAGCTTTTTTCCCATGCCCAATGGCTTTTATCACCTTGATATTTAAACCCGCATGAGTTTGCGCAAAATTTGTAATCACTTCAAAAGTCTGATCCGTGGAATGATCATCAACAATAACTACCTTGAATAAAGCTTTGGGATAATGCTGCTGTTCAAGACTTTTCAGCAAATTTACAATCGTGTGTTCTTCATTTCGCGCGGCGACTAACACGGTCACCTTCTTTTGGGCATTTCCAGACAGAGGAACTGACTTGTCAAGACTAAACCACCCGATCGTAATGATAATCATGACCAATAGATAAGCCATGCTTATGACCAACACGACAATAGAAAGTAGTTCAATCCACATGGTTTCTTCTGATAAATCGTAAACTAAAAACAAAAACGGTACCAACAGCTGCCGGGAAGACGATATTGACTACCCATAACATGGACGATGCGGCGACGATGCCAAGTGTCAGATCTTCATTCCAACAACCTATTGCTACAAAATATTGTTCAAAAACGGTCAGACTCACCGTACCCCGAACACCAAATTCAGTCAATGCAATGGTAGGGATCCCGGTCATAAACAAATAGACCATGCTCACCAACATCATGGACTCAGGATAATTCACCGGTACCTGAAAGACCTTTAATAACAAATAAAATTGAAACGAGAACACCATGTATCTTGCTATACTGATGAGCAATATGCCAAAAAGTTCGCCAAAAGAATACATCGAAAATACTTCGGCATATTTTTTTATTTTCCGGTATCCTCTCCCACTAATTCGCTTGATGACAAGAGAAAACGAATTGAAATTGAGGTAAACAAATACCATTAAAAAAGAGGTGACCATGACTCCAAGTATCAATCCGGAAAAAATCCATCCATGAAAAAGGACATGCACATCAAATAGAAAAGGGTAATAAAACAAGAGTGCGACCATGCCAAATAATAAGGTCGTTATCAGCTGTGCCATGCTTCCCAGAATGGTAGCCAGTACTGCCTGTATCCTGTCTGCATGTTTCAGGATAAATACCCTGCCCAAATAATCGCCCACCCGGTTTGGCATAAACATACTCACGGCCATACCAGCCAGGACTGCTTTCGCGGAGCGAAGAAAGGGTATTTCTTCAAGTTTTGAAATAATAAGCTGCCACTTCAGTGTTTCGAGTGAGAAATTAAGTACTGTCAACAAACCAACTAGCAACAACAAGAAAAACACGTTTTGCTTTTCGTAAATCAATGGAAAAAAGGCCATGATATTTTCCATGTCGTGGCGAATAAACAGCTGATCGTATAAAAACACCAATGTGAGTACAACCACCAAAAGTTTGATGAGCGTGTTGGTTGTTTTACGTAGTTTTGCAATCATCATTTAAAAATCAATCGGCTGGTGGAACGGATTATTCTTGGCATTGACCCCGGGACAAACATTATGGGTTACGGACTCATACATCAACATGGAAACGCCATCGAATTGGTAACCATGGGTGTACTCAAGCTGGGATCGTACGAAAACCATGCGCTAAAGTTAAAAAAGATTTTTGAACGAACGCTAGGATTAATTGAGCAGTACCATCCTGACGAAATGGCCCTGGAAGCACCCTTTTTTGGAAAAAATGTACAATCGATGTTAAAACTGGGCAGGGCACAGGGTGTAGCCATGGCCGCCGGTCTTTATAAAGACATTCCTATTTTTGAGTATTCACCAAAAAAAATAAAACAATCGATCACCGGAAACGGGAATGCGAGTAAAGAACAAGTAGCCGGCATGCTGGCCAATCTGGTTAAATTTGTTGAAGATCCGGAATATTTGGATGCTACGGATGGGCTGGCCGCGGCTGTTTGTCATTTTTTCCAGGGTAAAACGTCCTCCTCTGAAAAAAGTTATAGCGGATGGAAATCATTCTTGCAAGACAATCCATCCCGTGAAAAGAAATAACCTACATTAATTTTTGTTGCACCTTCCACCAGCGATCGGGGATTTCCTGGTTAAGTGCTGCCTGATAATCGTCGTATGAACAAGGAACAAACTGATGTCGGCGATATTTCTTGCTCACCACATCTTTTACACCCACCACCATCCACCATCGGCTGGATTTTTTACTCTTCAAAAAGAGCAGTTCCTCGTCAAAATCCTCCACGTGGAGTGTAAATTTCACAAAATCATCGTTGTCCTGTTCAGGAAAATCATGTTGTCTGTTCACAAATCCATCAATAAAATACCAGATCATTTGAGCATATAAGAAGGCCGATTGCCCCTGATGATCGAGCGATGGGTTTAGCTCATAAAACCCGATGCTGGTGAGTTTATCACTTAATCCGGCATAGCGACAAATCTGGCACATTTCTTCACCATAAAATCCATTGGGTGACGATTGCTCGCTGGCCGGGGCTTCTGAATGGCGTATGGAAGCCAAATCGATGCTCAGGATATCGGCATTGCGCACCATTGGTTCTACCTCTTCCATGTTAGCACGAACATTTCCCAGGCGAAACACATCAAAATACAAATTTTTCATCAGCACTTGCGATTCCTGATCAACGAAATAAGTTTGATATCCAATGTTGGTGTAGTTGAACAAAAAATTGGGTTGATGCAAGATAATGCGACTCAAATAACTCTGGCTGTTCAACTCATGTTCATCATGGCCCAGGTCGAACATGGGGTCGATGGCAGCAATATTGATTACTCTGCCCACATTTTCGTACGCCAGATAATTGGCATAAGTTAAATCCTGACTCCCACCAATAACAATTGGGATCACCTTATTGCGGACAAGTTCTGCCACTACTTCCTTAAAAGCAAAATAAGTGTCTTCTAGCCGGTGTCCGTTTTTCAGGTTGCCCAAATCGCAAATAGACACCTGATTCCAATGGGAGAACAGACGGTACAAGTGTTTTCGCACCTCATCCGGAGCTTGAGCACAACCCATGTTTGTAACGGTTCCCCGGTCTTCGGGAACACCGATAATGGCCAGGCTAAATTGTTCAGGATCGGGCATGGCACCTGAAGAAGTATGTGCAACAATCACATCCCCAAGTCGTTTCCTTCCTGAATTTTGCAGGGACTCGATCCAATCAACATCAATTGGCTGAAAATAGTGGTTTATTTCCATAACAGGGCTATCATGCTTTGAGGAACGAAAATAAATAAATTATGAACCCGATGAACCGGGGTTATTTTTTCTTTTTCACAAACCGTTTTTTAGGCATGTTTTTAGGGTCTTCTGAAATTTTATAACATTCTTCAAGCGTCAGCGAGTTGGGATCGATTCCTTTGGGAAGTTTAAAATTTTGTTTTTTAATCACAAGATACGGGCCATAACGGCCATTAAGTAGCTGTACATCTTCATCCTGATCGAATTTCTTGATCAGCTTTTCCCTTTCGGCCTGTTGCTTTTCAAGGATAATTTCGATGGCACGGTCCAACGAAATATCGGCCGGGTTGTCATCCTTTTTCAAAGAATAGAATTTGCTGTCGAATTTCACGTAGGGACCAAAGCGTCCAATGGCAACAGAAACCTCATTTTCCTCATATTCTCCAAGAGTTCTTGGGAAATCGAATAGTTTGAGTGCTTCTTCCAAAGTAATGGTTTCGATACTTTGGGTTTTGCGCAGACCTGCAAAACGGGGTTTTTCTTCTGAATCGGTATCACCTATTTGTGCCAGTGGTCCAAATCGTCCAATTTTCACATAGATTTTTTTACCCGATTCGGGATCAACTCCCAAACATTTTTCGCCACTGAATTTCCCTGAGTTTTCTTCTGTCTGCTCTATTTTACTATGAAAAGGGCCATAAAACTCCTTGATCATCTGGTTCCATTCTTTTAACCCATCCGCTATTTCATCGAATTCCTTTTCTACATTGGCAGTAAAATTGAAGTCGATGATATCGTCAAAATACTGCATCAGGAATTTGTTTACCAACGATCCAACGTCGGTTGGGAATAATTTGGTTTGCTCAGATGAAACATTCTCAGAAAGTGTTTTTTCGGAAATCTTATTCCCCTTTAAAACCAGCAGTTGAATGCTTCTTTTTTCAGAGGTACGGGTTTCTTTTACAACGTATTCACGTTTTTGTATGGTAGAAATGGTAGGAGCATAGGTAGAAGGACGGCCTATTCCCAGTTCCTCCATTTTTTTAACAAGGCTTGCCTCACTGTAACGTGGCGGATGTTTTGAATACCGCTCACGGGAAGTCATTTGGATCAGGTCTAACGAATCGTTTGCTCTCATAGCCGGAAGTATGCCTTCCTGATCAGTAGGTTCATCATCAGAACTTTCGAGGTAGACCTTTAAAAAACCATCGAATTTAATAACCTCACCAGAAGCAACAAATAGGTCGTTTGCCTTGGAGGAGGCAATCTTTACCTGGGTTCTTTCCAGTTCGGCATCACTCATCTGGGATGCAATGGTGCGTTTCCAGATCAGTTCATACAACCGCTTTTCATCAGCATTTCCGCTAACAGACGACTGATTCATATAGGTTGGCCTTATTGCTTCGTGGGCTTCCTGGGCACCTTTTGTTTTGGTTGTGTATTTTCGTGTTTTTACGTACTCCTTACCATAAGCCGAAGTAATTTCATCTTTAGCCATGTTAATAGCAAAGCCGGACAAATTTACGGAGTCGGTACGCATATAGGTGATTTTACCTGACTCATAAAGATTTTGTGCCACCCGCATGGTGTTGGCCACAGAAAAGCCAAGTTTGCGTGCTGCTTCCTGCTGCAAAGTAGAGGTCGTAAATGGAGCTGCCGGCGATTTCTTTGCTGGTTTTGTTTCAACCTGTTTCACCACGAAGGAGGCATTCATTTGCTGTTGCAAAAATTCCAGGGCCTGATCATGCTTTTCAAAACGAATGGGGTATTCTGCCTGAAAGGCTTGCTTTTCCTTTTGATCAGACAACACAAATTCAGCTACAGTGCGGTACGAAGGACTACTATTGAAATTCTTAATCTCTTCTTCGCGTTCCACGATCAACCTCACGGCCACTGACTGAACGCGACCTGCGCTGAGCGAAGGTTTTACTTTTTTCCAGAGCAGGGGCGAAAGTTCGTAACCAACCAATCGGTCGAGCACCCTGCGTGCCTGTTGGGCACTAACCAGGTTTCGGTCTATGTTTCGCGGGTTTTCGATTGCAGTTAAAATGGCGGTTTTGGTAATCTCATGAAAAACGATGCGCTTTGTTTTGTTTTCTTTTAATCCCAATGCGGTGAACAAGTGCCATGAAATGGCTTCTCCCTCACGATCCTCATCGGAGGCCAGCCAAACCATTTCGGCTTCTTTAGCCAATTTTTTCAGCTCCGCAACAAGCTTTTTTTTATCAGCACTTACTTCAAATTTAGGTTCAAAATTTTGTTCAACATCCACACTTAGTTTCGTCTTGTTCAGGTCCATCACATGTCCAAAGCTGGATTTCACCACAAAATCCTTCCCAAGGAAACCTTCAATTGTTTTTGCCTTTGCCGGTGATTCGACAATCACGAGGTTTTTTGCCATCTTTAACGATTAATTGATTGTATTAAAGGTATTTTTTGAAGCTGCAAAAGTAATATAAATTGAATTGATGGGCAGAAAGATTGATTTTTACCAAAAAAACCAGTTAACAATCAACACATTTCAATTGAGTCCGTTTTCTGCTACTTAACATTAACTTCTTCAATTTTCTCCATGGTTTGCGGGTTTATTGCACGCAACAAAATCTGTTTCCCTGTTACCTGAATAAAGACAACTGCAGGTTGTGAAGACGATTTTTCAATAGAACCTGACCAGGGTAAATCCGTCAGTTTTTCGTCAACCTGCCCACTCAATCCACACGTTATTTGAGTTAAACTGCGACTCAGATGTAAAATCTTACCCCGGTAGCCCTCAGGGTACAAATCCAGTTCCGGATGGATGGCCAACCTCGAATAACCATGCTCATCAGAGGATAGAATGATTTTCGTTTTTGAACTCCTGTTGATCAGCACATCTAACAATTCGTCCCTGCGTTCAATGATTCCTTTACTCACTTTTTCAGCAGCCACCATCGGCCTGACGGCGTTATTACCAGCATACCACATTCCTGATTTGCTGTTGTCCCCGGTTGGGAAAACCGGAGAATTAATAACCACCACAACGTGATCGATGTGATCATCCTGCTCCAATTGATCGATGGTAGTTGACAGCCATTTGATTTGGTTATCCATAATATAGCCGGAAGGATTACCACCTATCATCGACACCGCTTTGGCTGAAGGCGTGTACCAATAAGTTGAATTGAGCACAATTACAGCGAGGTTATCGTAGGTATAAGAATAAACATTTTCCTTATAGGAAGGAAAGTCGGTTGCCTCTAAATGAGGATCGTAAACAGAACCATCTTCACTTTGAGGACCATTTTCGGGTTGAACAAAATGATATGCAAAAATGGCCTCCGCAGAAGAGGAAGCAAAAGGGAACTTATCAACTGCCAGTCCATATTTGCTGCCATCGTCGAAAACGTGCTCCACCGCCTCGTGATCGCCTAAACCGACATAGTATGGTATATAATGCCCAAAAGGTTCCACCGCCTTTTTCCAGTTAAAATACTGTTGATCGGCCTCCCCCACCTCCGAAACATACCCGTTGATCAGATTGCCTGAGAATTGAAAAAAAACGGCGTTTTCATGAGCTGCCAACACTGATGCTTTTTGTAACAAAAGCCGATTTACTCCCAGGAACTCGCTCTCACCACCACCAAAGCCGGACTGCGTTTTAGAAGTAAAAGCAAACACAAAAGAATTTCTGCTTCCGGGTATTGGCGCTGTTGTAAAAGAATAGGTCTCAACAAAACTCCCAAAATGAACTTCATATTGGTAGTTGGTTTCAGGAAGTAACTGATCGATTTTGATTACATGAATTTTATCTCCCTGCACATTGGCCAACATACTAACTGTTCTAAATTCACGACCATCAACAACTACCCGGGAACTACAACGCTGATTAGTGGTAAATGAGATGTAAGCACTGTGGTGATCAACCCTATTAACAAAAGGTCCTTCCGTAATCGAGATTGCAGGTATTATTTGTTCCTCTTTATTGACGCGGATTGTTCCATCATACAACATTTGACCATATTGATCAGCAATCCGGAAGGCGAGTTTTATATTTTGGGGAGTATCGGATGTGTTTGGGTCAAAAAACGGTGAACAATCAAGATTGGCGATGCCTGCAATAATTCGGGTGCTTTTTGAAAACAAGGGCAATGAAAACCGGGTCGGCTCATCAGGAAATGGTCCGTAATAAAGGTTTCCATAAAAATCCTTGTTTTTGAAGTCGAAGAACAAACCCTTTTGTGTTCCTTTTGGTTCCGTCATCAGGTGATTGGGAACATAAAATGAAGAATCGTTTTTGATCCAGCTGGTATCTCCCGAAGTAACCGGCAGAAAGAAAAGCTGACCGTTTTTGTCAGGCAGGATGCCAGAGTAAACCGATGGAACCAATTGATTCAACTGGAAAGATTGGGCAACAATACCTATTGGAATCTCAAACAAAGAGAATATAATGCAAAAGGAAATAAATTTATGCATGGGTATCAGGGTTTAACGACAATCAAATATACTTAAATACTAACCCTTGTACGCGATCAATAACAACCTTTTTGTTTGTTTCAGGAAATGTGGTTCGATTGTATTATGTTTGCACCCGCAATACATCTCTTTAAAAATCGACTATTTTAAAGGAATGATCACCATATTGATATGATAAACATGCAAAATCTGATGAAAAAGGACGTCACGTCTATTAATGTATTTGCCTGTTTAAAAAAAACGGTACATTTGCCAAAATTTTCCAAATGTTATCTATAACCCTAGAAACTAATCATTCATGAAGAATTCTTTTTTAATCACGTTCAGATCGCTCATCTGGATAACGATATTGGCTTTCATGTTTGCATCTTGCATTCCGCAAAAGAAGATGCTTTACCTGCAAATCCACGATGAAGCGGATACCCTATCCTCATTTAACAACGAACGTAAAATTGATTACCGCGTACAACCGGGTGACAACTTATATATCAGGGTGGTGACATTGGATGAACAGACAACTCTGTTGCTAAACCCTTTATCAGGAGGTAGTTCCAATTATATTGGTCAATCAGACGCTTCTATTTATCTCACTAGTTATACCGTAAGCGAGGATGGCAATCTGGATTTTCCAATGACCGGGGAGGTTTTTGTGAAAAACATGAGCATTGATGAAGTAAAAACCACCATTCAGGAAAAACTTAGGGTTTACCTGAAGGAATTTGTTGTGATTGTAAAACTAGTGAATTACAATATTACCTTGCTTGGCGAGGTGAGCAGGCCCGGGCAGTATAAAGTATATCAGGATAATATCAACTTGTTTGAAGCCGTCTCGATGTCGGGTGACCTGACCGATTATGCCAACCGCAATAAAATAGCTATTATCCGACAAAACAAAACCGGATCAGAAGTAGTGTATGTGGATTTGACCAAACGCGACATCTTGCTTTCAGACTATTATTACCTAAAACCCAACGACATCGTTTATGTTCAGCCTGTTAAAGGCAAACAGTTTACTTTTGCCGAATTCCCCTATGCAATTCTATTCGGGTTTATTTCATCAACCATCCTGATCATTAATTTTGTTAAGTAACCATCAATTAAAAAAAAATGGCAGTAGAAAATTTTGACGGTATTCAGCCACAAGAAGAAACCATTGATTTAAGGGCTCTGTTTTATAAGTTCGTCAGGTATTGGTACCTGTTTGCCCTCACCGTTTTTGTGGCCTTCGTGGTGGCTTTCTTGTTCAATAAATACACGAATCCCGTGTTTGAAGTCAGCACCTCCGTCCTGGTTAAAGATGATAAATCTAAACTCGACCCTTCAGCAATGCTTGGAATTGGATTAAGCAATACCCAACAAAACGTTGAAAACGAAATCGGGATTCTCTCCTCGTTCTCACTTACATACAGATCGATTCAAAATCTCGGTTTTGAAGTCTCGTATTTTATTGATGAAGGGCTGGTGAGCAAGGAACTATATAAAAATTCTCCTTTTGAGGTGGTGTTCGATACTTCTGTAGCCCAGGCCGTTGGATTGAAATATGACCTGAAATTTATCAACAAAAATACTTTCAAGATTGATGCCGAGGCCGAGCTGATTAAAAAATACGTGTTTGGTACCAATAAATATGATGATGGGGTGATCGAACGGATCAACTGGTCGGGAGAATATGCTTTTGGGGAGCTCATTGAAACTCCATTCGCGAAATTCACCGTGATTCTAACCAATTCGTTTGATCCAGAATTAAACCTGAAAGAAAACTATAACTTCATTTTCAGTGATTATTACAGTTTGACGGAGCAATTCAGGGGATTTGATATTGAACCCATCAACAGGGAAGCCTCTATCCTAAATATTAAAATGAAAAAAGACAATATTCATAAGGCGGTGGACTTTCTAAATATGCTCACCTATATTTATCTTACCAGAAGCCTGGAGCAAAAAAATCAAATTGCTGACAATACCATCCGTTTTATTGATAATCAACTCAACATTATTTCCGATTCGTTAAGTAGCGCCGAGATTAATCTTCAGGAATTTCAGTCTAAAAACGAGGTGATGGACATGAGCTTTCAGGCCCAACAGGTTTTTCAGTACATCGAAGACCTGCAAAAACAACAAGCCGAGCTAGAAGTAAAATCAAGATATTACAATAACCTCAAGAACTACATTGTTAAAAATTCGGAAAATATAGATGAGTTGGTGGCCCCCTCTGCCATGGGAATAGAAGATCCTGTTTTGAATACCCTTGTTGGGGAATTGATTGCCTTGTACAATAAAAAAACCGAGAACTTACTCTATTTAACCGAGAAAAGTTCAACCATTTTAAGTATGAACACCCAGATCAGAAGTACGCAAAATGCCATTCTGGGAAACATCAACAACATCATCCAAAATTCAAATCAGGCACTGGCGGAAATTGATAAGCGAATCACTGAGGTCACCAACCGGGCAAGCTATTTACCTGTTACCCAACGTAAGTTGATTGGCTTTCAGCGCGAGTTTCAACTGGCCGACAATATTTATACTTATCTGTTAGAAAAGCGTTCTGAAGCACAAATCACGAAAGCGTCCAACCTGCCTGATAATGAAGTGATCGACGTGGCAAGAGAAGAACTTGGAGAACAGGTATTTCCTAAAAAATCACTCAATTACATGATCGCCCTCATTTTGGGTCTGGTGTTTCCTGTAGTATATGTGCTTGGAAAAGACTATTTTAACGATGCCATTATCGAGAAAAAAGATGTCGAAAACGCAACCAAATTTCCCATTATCGGGCAACTTCTCCACTCCAGCAAAGAAACTCAACTCGTGGTATTGGAATCACCTAAATCGAGTGTGAGCGAGGCGTTCCGAAGCATGAGAACCAACATTCAATATGTAGCCAAAGGAAAAGATCAGCTTTGTATCATGGTTACCGCTGATATGGTAAGTGCCGGAAAAACCTTTGTATCTATCAATACGGCCAGTATTTACGCCCAATATGGTAAAAAAACAGTATTACTTGGTTTCGACCTGCGTAAACCAAAAATCTATCAGGATTTTGGTTTGTCGAACAGCAAAGGTTTAACCACTTACCTGATTAACAAAGCCACCATCGATGATATCATCCAGCCTTCCGGGGTTAACGATTACCTGGACATGATTATGGCCGGGCCCGTGCCCCCTAACCCTGCGGAGTTGATTGCTGGAGAAAGATGTACCCAACTGTTTAAAGAACTGAGAGAACGCTACGACTACATCATTATCGACACCCCTCCTGTTGGTCTGGTGACAGATGCTTTCCTTTTGATGGAACATACCGATGTAAATATTTTCCTTGTACGTCAGGGAGTTACTCATAAAAAAGTGTTTTCCTCCATCATTGGTGACATAGAGGCCCGTGGCATGAAAATGAGTATCGTAATCAACGATATAAAACTCTCCGGGGGCGGTTATGGCTATGGCTATGGTTACGGCTATGGATACGGCTATGGTTACGGGTACGGATATGGATATGGGTACGGCTATGGATACGGATACTATACCGATGATAAACCGGATAAAAAGAAGTCGTTTGCCAAACGATTATTTAATAAGCTTTAGAAGGAATCGGTTTGAGTTTGGTTTAATACCATAAAACTCAACAGTTTATCTTCGGGTGCACGTTCATCTTTATCTGCTATGAGCATGGAACAACTTCAAAAGAATTTTGCGTTGATTGGAGCCGCCGGCTACATTGCCCCGAGGCACATGAAAGCGATTAAAGAAACCGGGAACAAGCTGGTGGTGGCACTTGATCCCAAAGATAGCGTAGGAATTATCGACAGTTTTTTTCCGGATGCCGATTTTTTTATCGAACCGGAACGGATGGACCGGCACCTGGATAAGCTACGCAGATCTGTAATCAGTAAAGTCGACTACGTGAGTATTTGTTCCCCCAATTTTTTGCATGATGCACATATCCGCATGGCTCTACGCAACGATGCACACGCTATTTGCGAAAAGCCCCTGGTATTAAATCCCTGGAACCTTGATAACCTGGAGGAAATAGAACACGAGACCGGAAAACAAATCTTTAACATTCTTCAGCTCAGGCACCATCCTTCCATACTTCAACTTAAAAACGATTTCGATCAAAAAAAATCCCGTGTTCATGATGTTGATTTAACCTACATTACCTCGCGCGGAAAATGGTATCATTATTCCTGGAAAGGCAATAAATCAAAATCCGGAGGTGTGGTGACCAATATTGGAATTCATTTTTTTGATATGTT
Organism: Bacteroidetes bacterium GWF2_41_31; assembly: GCA_001769215.1. Classification (GTDB taxonomy): domain Bacteria; phylum Bacteroidota; class Bacteroidia; order Bacteroidales; family F082; genus UBA6244. The sequence goes on along the minus strand of MEOL01000050.1, from coordinate 137,549 downwards.
AAGTTGGATTTTTGGAGAGCCGGTTACCAACACGGTACATTTGATGGAAGACAACAAAGCGTCCGGGTTACTGCAGTTAAAAAATGCCAATGTTCGATGGTTTTTAAGCATCGATGCAAACGATCTTCCGGTTCCGGCAAAAGAAAAACAACTGTCTACCTATCGAACGATCATGGTAGATGGGAAAGAAATTGAGTTTAGCGGAGGTTTTACCGACCTCCATACATTAAGCTACCAGGAAATTCTGGCTGGCAAAGGATTTGGAATTGCACATGCCCGCAATAGCATCAACATTGCACACGACATCCGAAATGCGCAAATCTCCGGGAAAACATCAGATTATCACCCCTTACTAAAAAGCTTGCTTTAACCTCCATGATCGAAAGCAATAAAAACTGGTATGCCATTTATGTGAGGTCCCGATCCGAAAAAAAGGTTGCGATTGAGCTCGATGCTACCGGTATCGATTATTATCTTCCAATTATCAGGGTGTTGAAAACATGGTCGGACAGAAAAAAATGGATCGAAGAACCTCTTTTCAAATCTTATATTTTCGTAAACATCGACCAATCTGAATTTTACAAGGCAATAAACATCCCAAATTCAGTTCGGTATATTTCATTTGAAGGTAAAGCAGTAGTCATTCCGCCCCAACAAATTGAAGCCATTAAATACTTTCTGGAAGAAATAAACCCTCCACAAGTAGATGAGATGGAAATGAAAAAAGGAATGAAAGTAGAAATCATTCTGGGCAATCTGACAGGTTTAAAAGGCGAACTCATTGAGCTGAACGGAAAAGAACGAGTAAAAATCCGCATCGATGTGGTGAATAAATCCATTACGCTCCAGATTCCTAAAAACAAGTTAAAGGTAATCAAGTAGCTTAACCAATATCATCCAACAAAAACAAGAAAGAATTGTATTTTTGCAGACCTAAACGTCTGCACATGAACATACCTTCTTATCATATTAACAACCTTAGAGAACTGGAGGCTGAAAGCATTCACATTATCCGTGAAGTGGCCGCGGAATTTGAAAACCCGGTGATGCTTTATTCCATTGGAAAAGACAGTTCAGTAATGGTGAGGTTGGCCGAAAAAGCCTTTTTTCCAGGTAAAGTGCCATTTCCGCTCATGCACATCGACAGCAAATGGAAATTCAGGGAAATGACTGCTTTTCGCGATAAATATGCCAAAGAGATGGGATGGAACTTGATTGTGCATTATAACAAAAAAGCTTTTGAAGAAGGGGTTGGACCATATACCCACGGTAGTAAAGTACACACGGATGTGATGAAAACCCAGGCCTTGCTCGAGGGACTGAATAAATATAAATTCGATGCCGCTTTTGGCGGAGCACGTCGAGACGAAGAAAAATCACGTGCCAAGGAGCGCATTTACTCGTTTAGAGATAAATTTCACCAATGGGACCCCAAAAACCAGCGCCCCGAATTGTGGGATATTTATAATGCAAAAGTGCAGAAAGGCGAAAGTATAAGGGTATTTCCTATCAGCAACTGGACAGAACTGGATATTTGGCAATACATCCGGCTCGAAAACATTCCGATAGTGCCTTTGTATTACGCTAAAATGCGACCTGTGGTAAACGTTGATGGAAATTTTATTTTGGTGGATGATGACCGGATGCCAAAAGAAATGGCAGCTAAAGCAGAAATGCGCATGATACGATTCCGGACGTTGGGTTGCTATCCCCTCACAGGAGCGATAGAATCGGAAGCAGATACCATCGAAAAAATTGTGGAAGAAATGATGACCGTGACCAAAAGCGAACGCACCACCCGCGTCATCGACTTCGACCAGGAAGCCTCAATGGAACAGAAGAAGAGAGAAGGGTATTTTTAAGATAAAACAGGAAATATTAACCCAACATGGAAATAAAAGAATTTCTCGACCAGGATCAAAAAAAAGACCTCCTCCGGTTGCTTACAGCCGGTAGTGTGGACGATGGAAAGTCAACGCTGATTGGACGATTGCTTTTCGATAGCAAAAAACTTTACGAAGACCAGCTTTCTGCGTTGGAGCGCGACAGCATACGTGAGGGGCACGCCGGCGAAGAAATTGACTACGCCTTGTTACTTGATGGATTGAAAGCCGAACGTGAGCAGGGCATTACCATCGATGTGGCGTACAGGTATTTTTCCACAGCCAAACGTAAGTTTATCATAGCCGATACGCCCGGGCATGAACAGTACACCCGAAACATGGTAACAGGCGCCTCCACGGCAAACCTGGCCATCATCCTGATCGATGCCCGAAAAGGAGTCATTACCCAAACCAAACGGCATACTTTTTTGGTTTCGTTGCTGGGTATAAAGCATGTGGCGTTGGCTGTTAACAAAATGGATTTAATGGAATACAGCGAAGAAGTGTACAACAAAATATGTGATGATTACAAAGAATTTATCACTCCGCTGGGAATCCCGGACGTGCGATTTTTCCCGATGTCGGCATTGAAGGGTGAAAACGTGGTAGACCTCTCCGATAAAATGCCCTGGTATCATGGTAAGAGTATACTCGAGTACCTTGAAACCATTCACATTACCAGCGACCGTAACTTTGAAGATTTCCGCTTTCCGGTGCAATATGTTGTGCGCCCCGGCAATGATTATCGCGCTTTCGCCGGCAAAATTTCTTCCGGCATAGTAAAACAAGGCCAGGAAATGATGGTGTTGCCTTCTGGATTAACTTCCAGGATAAAAGAAATAGTTACATACGACGGCTCTCCTTCACAGGCTTTTCCACCTCAATCGGTATCACTTACTTTGGAAAATGAAATTGATGTTTCACGCGGCGACATGCTGGTTCACCCGAAAAACCTGCCCAGCATCTCCAGACATTTTGAAGCCATGCTGGTTTGGATGGATGAAAAACCAATGGATCTGAACACTCAATTTCTCATCAAACATACTACAAATAACACCAAAGCCCGCATTGATTCGATCAACCACATGGTGAATATCAATACATTGGAAAATTTTGACGCAAGAACCTTTCAATTAAATGAAATCGGTAACGTAACCCTTACCACAGCCAAGCCCCTGTTTTTTGATGCATACAAAAAAAACCGGCAAACCGGTGCTTTCATCCTCATCGATCCCCGGACACACCACACTGTGGCTGTAGGTATGATTATAGACAAAATCAGTGCCCGTCAAACACACAGAATAACGGAAGTTGAACTACAAAAAGTGGCTCAGGGTGAATTGCTGATCCATCCTGCTCAAAAGGAAAAACGGTTTAACCAAAAAGCGCACACCTTGTGGATAACAGGCCTGCACGGATCAGGGAAAAATGAGCTGGCCTATACTTTATACAGGGAGTTATTCCAACAGGGAGCTACACCCATTCTACTGGATGGAAAATCAGTCAGGGCAGGTCTTTCACGCGAGTTGGACTACTCCCCTTCTGACCGAGCGGAACACTTGCGCCGTGTGGCCCATATGTGCCGTTTGCTCAACGATCAGGGAATGTTGGTGATCTGCTCGTTTGTATCGCCCGATAATGCAGTCCGGGAACAAATTGCTCAAATTATCGGACCGGATAAATTCCACCTGATCTACCTGGAAGCAACAATTAATTTTTGTAAATCGAATGATCAATATGAAATTTACGAAAAAGCTGATCGTGGTGAAATTCAGCATATCCCGGGCATTGATATGCAATACGATATTCCACAAAATACACAACTAACACTAAATGCCCTGGAAAAATCGCACCAGGCAGAAACTGTTTTTCAATATCTTGAAAAGAACAATATTTATCCTGCATCATGATAAAAATAGGGTTGTTGATTTATCTTGTTTTGGTTTTATTTAGTTGCACTCAGACTCCTGTTTTTGAAGGAAAAGTGGAGATGGACCACAATATCTGGAACCGTTTCAACTTTCTGATGTTTGAAGTTCCTGTAACCGAAAATGAATTACTTGATTTCGACCTGATTGTCGGATATACCGAAGAATATCCCTGGGATGAACTAACCGCCAACATTTCCTTTTATCCACCTGATGGCAGCATGCTTTCATCGGATTATACCTTTAAACTCGATAAAGAATCTCTATCTGATGTACCAGGAAAAAGTCAGGTATTTTCAATTCGTAAACAAATGAAGTTTGGAGCATCGGGTATTTGTAAGGTACGCGTTGAGAATAAAATGTCGAAAGTACAAACGCCGGGCATTTCCAGTGTTGGAATATCTGCCCGGCGTTCAGAATAGGTTGTACTAAATTGCTATTTCAGGGTAAAAGAGGTGTGTCCGATGATGTTATCACCCTGGAAAATCTCCACATGATACAAACCGGGTTTCAACTCTTTGCTGGCGCGTTTATTCCATGTCATACATACTTCCTGAGCAATTTTTTGATAATCCACTGTTTCAGTAATTGAATACTGCAATTGCTCGCCTTTGAACATAAACGAATATTCTTCGCCCCTTCCCATGGTTAATATTTCCTGACCCGGCTCGGCAATACGCACGTAAAGCGCCTTGTTTCCAGGTTCCACAACACTATTTTCACCCAGCGTAAAACAGACTTTTACAAGGTCGGTCCGTTTGATTTTATCAGTTTCCACTTGTTTTCCACCTCCTTTTTCATGCATCGGAGAAGCGGTGAGGTTATACACCTTTAAAACAGCGGCTTCGGTAACTATTCCGGTAAGCACTTCTGTTTTTTCTTCAAGCTGGCGACTTTTTCGCTTTTCAATAATTATTTCTTCCTTTATCTGTAAATTCTCCTCGGTAAGTTCATGATTGATTGTCACAATGGAATCCATCTGGCGGACGTAACCCTGGGCCACCACTTGTAAACGCGAAAGCTTCTTTTTAATCTTGTAGTATTCCCATTTAAAATTCAACATTTCCTTGATTTCCTTGGCATTGGCCTGAATGATACTATCCATCGACACCAACGAATCAGAAATCTCGCCATAAGCCGCTTTTATTCTGTCGTGCTGAAGGATTACTGAATCAAGTTCATTTTGCAATTCTATTTTTTGAATTTCCTTTTCAGTAAGCAACTCCTTCATGTTGCTTTTTACCGAAATCAACCAAACAGATAGGCCAATAATGACCACAGCCAGTATTCCCAGGACGATGTACATCCATAAACTGGAATTCCCTTTAGGGCTGTTTTTTATTTCATTTCCTTGCTTTTCCATATGCTATCTATTAGAATGCAAAGTTAATTACATTCAGTTTTAAATGCAAACGCATACCAGAAAGGAAACATTGTGCTTATTGGAAAAATAATCGAGTTGTTTATACAGTAATGCCCATTTTTTTCATTAAAAATGAGGCATTTAGATTTTCGGAAATTCCATCCTTCAGCAAATAATCAAACTTCAGGTTGTCGTTTTGGATCTCCACTTCAAAGCGTTTGTTAGAAACATATTCCGGAAACCTAAGAGCCAGCTCGCCTAATGTCAAGTCGTGAGTTGCAATCATGCCAGAACAATGAAAAGAAATCAATTGTGTGATCAATGCCTTGGATCCTTTTTGCTTGTCAGCAGAATTGGTTCCCCGAAGAATTTCATCCAGAATGATAAATAGTGATTGGTCTCTCTTCAAGCGATCAATTAATTCCTTCAACCGTTTTAATTCGGCATAAAAGTACGATTCGCCATCCTGCAACGAATCGCTGGTTTTAATTCCGGTAAACAACTGAACAGGCTTAAATTCAAACGATTTTGCCAATACAGGAGCACCTGTCATGGCCAAAACCAGGTTGATTCCAACGGTTCTTAAATAGGTGCTTTTTCCGGCCATGTTGGCACCGGTAATTACCTGAAACTGTTGCCATCCGGTAAACTTAACAGGATTGCCAACACAGTTTTCTGAAGAAATAAGGGGATGTTTTATGTTGTGACCTTCCACCTTAAAATCACCCGAAATGATTGATGGAAAGGTGCTTTCGATATTTCCGAAGGCAAACCCGGCAAACGAGCTGAGTTCATCGAAAGTTGACAACGCGTTGAACCATTGATGTATAAGTTGCTGGTTTTTTGACTTCCACCGTTCAAGCCGGATGGTTTGCAGTATATCCCAAAGCAAGAAGACGTTCAGCAAGATTCCCATTAAGATATTTAACCGGTAATCGAAAGCTGCCGCAATAGCCGACAAATGTTCAATTTCTTTACCTGCTTCGGCTTCCTTTTCAACAATTATGTCGCGGGTTTCCTGATTTAAATCCGATGTAAACTTTTCATTTTCAACCATCCTGAATAAGCGTGCATATTTGCTGAGCAGGTTATTCTTTTTTGTGAGCCGTTCATGTATTCGGCCCAGTTCACTCAACTTAGGTCCAAGTATGCTCAAAGGCAGCATCAAAAAGAGTAAAAAGTAAACGGGTGGAATCCAATGTAAAACAATGGCAAAAACAACAAAAAATCCAATTAATGGATTTAGTACCAACAAAAAACGAAAAAACCAGGTGTCGTAGATTTTCGTGGTTTCTGTTACCCAGTTTAATAAACCGGGCAAATCATTTTGATCTTCCGGCTTTTCACCAGACAAATATTTTGATAGAAGGCCTACAGCCTGAAATTCCTGTCGCCAGGATAGTTTGGTGCTTAATTCGGCAATGGCTTCTTGTCGTTGTAAAAGCAACTTTTCGTCCAAAATGGGCGTTAACAGTCTTTCTGCCACCTTGTTTTTTCCAGATACCAGCGCGGAACGATTGATAAGCTGAAATAATGAGCGTTTTCCAAATAGGTCCAGATCATCGGCATAAGGATGGTCCAATGGCACAAAGTTGATACCCGGATCTGCCGACCCGGTATTCTTTTTCAAAAATTCAAGTTCCTGATGGTTAATTTCAACAAAAGCCTGATAACGCGCTTTTTTAAGTTCCTGAGCCTGGTGTTTCCGGATTAAATAAACAAAAGCGGCCAAACCGGCTATTCCCAGCAGGGTAACGGGTATATAACTCACCGAAGACAAACTATAAATTCCGACCACAGTAGAGAAAAACACCACCAGACGCAGGATAGAGGTGGTGCGTATCTGCTTTTTTATCAGAGTTAATTTTTCCTCATATCGGTTAAGGCGTTGTTCGAACGCTGATGCAGGCAATTTGTTACTGGTCATAAACAAAGATAAAAACACAAAGTAACAAATATATTTGAGGGCAATTATTTCACGGAAATCATACCCGATTTATTTTAGAGTTAACTTCCTATAGCTTAGTGGCTAATACCCCGACTTTTTTGTATTTTTTAACGTTTCCGTTCAAATCAAAAACTTCCACATAAAACACATAAATTCCAACAGGAGCCTTCGAATGGTCATCTTGAATTCCATCCCAGCTCACCATTCCCGAAGTACCCAGATATTGGTTGTTCACCAGTTTGCGGACAGGATATCCGCAGGCATTAAAAATCTTCACGGTCATCATATATCCCGGTTCATCAAATGTATACATGATGTTCAAAACATCCTGATAACCATCGTTGTCGGGAGAAAAAATCTCCGGCACTATTTGAATGGATTTATCTTCAACCTGTTGACTAACATCTTGTGAATTTAGATAGCCAGGTGTTCCAAAACCCACACTTTCGGAAGCCGAATGCCAATTGTTTGTTTGATTTGTGGGAACATTTGAATTGATGCGTTCCAGAGCCACTCCGTCCACATAACTCAACAATGGAAACTGCATGTTTTCATTGTATTTAAAGAGATCCACTACCATGTTCTCATTGGTGATCAACAGCACTGTTCCTGAATCGTTGTTGAAGGAAGGGAAGGGATCCACTTTTAAAAAGGCCTCCGGATTTTGGGTGTAATATTGATTTTTCACCACATCGGGCGAAACCGTCAACACCAAATATTCACCGGGTACCATCAATTGTTGCTCTTCCAGCAATGGATAAAAAACTGTGTCGGGTGGATTTGGCGGACTTTGTTTGATGGTTCCCAGCAGGAGGGTCGCCAAATCCAGCACTTTTTGCGAACGGTTGTACAACTCCACATAATCTGAACCATTGGTCCAGGGGTTGAAAAGCAGTTCGTTAATTACAATCTCCTGAGCCGCTATTGTTTCGGGCAACCCAAACGAAATTACGGTATCTGATTTCATGGGTATTCCGGCACAGTTCATCAGGCTTTGCTTTACGGTCAAAGCGTACAGTTGACCATCGACGAATGGATCGGCGAAATAGAGCTCTATTTTTCGGGAATCATCCACCACAAGGTAAGTGTATTGCGGGTTTCCAATGCCCTGATCCACTTCGTAATTCTCTAATATCTGTAAAGCCGATTCGTCCATCATCTGGTTAAAGGTCAGTTGGAGGATGTTGTTGGCCACGATGACCAGTTTTAAGGGTGCCGGAATTAGGATTTGATCGTTAAAAACGGAGTTCTGTGTTCCGGGTGTTCCCCCGAGATTGCTGATAGAGGCACTCCAGTTTTCTCCACCGGAACAATAATTGTCAGCATTCATCTGCTCCAGCGACCAGCCGCCATCCTCTTTATCAGGATCTTTGTACCAATCGTCCGAATAGGTAACCTGGTTGATGAGCATGCCTTCATTGTTGGCCAGCGTAACGGTTTGCCCTGCATTGGTGAGGGCCACGCTGCTAAATCCGTAAAATAGTCCATAGGAGGTGAATTCAGATTCTGCTTCCTCTTTCGATACAATTAAATAACCATTGGCCGGAATCACCACAAAATCAAATACTTTTACTGTGGTACCAAGGGTTAATGTCCAGTCGGTTAAATCAATGCTGTTAGCTGTGAGATTGAGTAACTCGAGGTATTCAAAATCAGGCAAAGCCACCTCAGGATTGGGATCGGCCATAATTTCGTTGATGACCACATCACCAGCTTGTGCCCTGTAAAAAACAAAGTCCTGCGACCCGGGATCCATCAGGTTTTCAGCCAAATCGCGAATGCCGGATACCGATAGCCGGTTCATCTGTCCCGATGGAAATTTCTGACTAAATACCAGTTGGATGTTGGTCGGATTTCCGGTTACCAATTCCGCAGAAGCTGGACTACCAATGCCATTATTAGCTTCGTAGTTTGTGAGTGTTGCCACACTTGCTGCATTCAGCGACTCATCAAAACCAAGCAACAAGGTACTGTCGGAAGTGACGGAAGTGGTAAGCCAGACGGGAGGTGTATTGTCGACAATGACCGGACCGGCATACACATCATCAAAGTAAAAGTTATCGTCGTTGCTCACGGTATAGATACATAGGAACCCCAAAGCGTTGGTTTGCTGAAACGTGTTATCAGTTCCCTGAGTCTCGAACTGAAAATTCTCACCGCCTTGCGGATCCACATACATTTTCCACAAACCATCGGTACTTTTGGTGATTTTTACCCGGATTGAAAAAGAAGACGCGATCAATCCTTCGGTACCACGGCATACAGAAGTAACAGATTCTCCATCCTGACGAAAGATTTCCAATGCATCGCTGCTTCCCGATTCTCCCAGTTGCAGAAAATATCCCTGCAAAGGCAGATGCAGATCCTGTTGGTTGCTAATGAGGTAAAACCGTCCATTGTTGTTCGAAGACGGACTAAAGGCCAGGCGGATGAAACACCTCCATTCGGTTTCTCCAACAAATTGATTGGCCGTTGCCAGCATGGAGGCTCCTGCAGCCGTATCCATGAGTTGCAACTGGAAATTGTCGTTTACAACGAACTTATTCTGGTCTCCGGTCCAGACCGGGTTTTCGGTAAAATTACCATCCGAGAAATCATCCGAAACCTGTGCAAAAAGCAAGACGGGAAACCACAGCAGGATAAAAAAAAGTTGTTTCATTTTTTGATATTTTTGCTGAAACTTTTTTGGGTAGGTAAATATACAACTTCGCGTTGATAGTTCAACAAGTGAAATAAGAATTTCCTTCTAAAAGAGCTAAATAATCCGAATTGCAATTAATTCAGGTCGCTCTGAAAAAAGTAAAGTCAAATGAAAGTAGCTGTTGTAGGTGCCACCGGACTGGTCGGCCGCGAAATGATAAAAGTGCTGGAATCGAGAAATTTCCCGGTTAACGAGTTAATTGCCGTGGCGTCAAAAGGATCTGTCGGGCAGCACGTTTCATTTAAAGGGAAGGACATTGCCGTGGTTTCAGCTGAGGAAGCATTAAGGCAAAAGCCTGAAATCGTGCTGTTCTCCGCAGGGGGAAGCGTTTCGTTGGAATTGGCACCTCAATTTGCGGCTTACGGCGCCAAAGTTATCGACAATTCATCGGCCTGGCGGATGCACGACAACATCCCGCTGGTGGTTCCGGAAGTGAACGGAAGCGTGTTGACCAGGGATGATCATATCATAGCCAATCCAAACTGTTCAACCATCCAACTGGTGATGGCCCTGGCTCCGCTTCATCATAAATATGGCATTAAACGAGTTGTTGTTAGCACATACCAGTCCGTTTCGGGAAGTGGAAAAAAGGGAATCGATCAGTTGATGAACGAGCGTAAAAATATCCCGCACAACAAATTTTATCCACATCAAATTGATATGAACGTGTTGCCGCACGCCGGTGATTTTGATGATGATGGAAATACATCGGAAGAAATAAAGCTCACTAACGAAACAAAAAAAATACTTGATCCGGCTATTTTGTTAACTGCCACCGTTGTGCGCGTTCCTGTAAAAGGAGGTCATTCTGAAGCCGTTAATATTGAATTTGAAAATGATTTTACCTTGCCTGAAGTAAAGCGTTTGTTGGGAGGTATGCCCGGCGTGGTGGTTCTTGACTTTCCCGGGGCCAATCTCTACCCGATGCCCATTCTGGCCGAAGGTAAAGATGAAGTGTTTGTTGGCCGTATTCGCAGGGACACTTCACGCGAAAACTGCCTGAACATGTGGGTAGTTTCCGACAACTTGCGCAAAGGGGCAGCAACCAACGCAGTCCAGATTGCCGAATTCCTGCTTTTCAAAAAACTGGTTTAGACTTATGAAGATTTATCATTGTATTGCCGACTTTAAACCTGTTCATAACCCGGTTGTAACCATCGGAACTTTTGATGGTGCCCATCTGGGACACCGTGCCATTTTTGAAAGAATGAAAGAAGAAGCACAAAAGCTGGATGGAGAAACCGTTGTGATTACCTTTTATCCGCATCCGCGCATCGTGCTCGAACCTGAAAATACCGAACTTCGATTTATTAAAACCCAGGAACGTAAAATCCATGAAATTGAACAAGCCGGAATCGATCACCTCATTGTGGTAGAATTTACCAGGGAATTTGCTGCCACTTCTTCCGAAGATTTTATCAGAAAACTGGTGGTTGAAAAAATTAAGCCCAGAGCACTTATCATCGGGTATGACCACCATTTTGGCAAAGACCGTTCCGGTGGCATACAGTTGCTCGAAAACCTGGGCCGGGAATTTGGTTTTGATGTGGATATGGTGGAAGCCCAAAGTATCAACGGAACTACCGTTAGTTCCACAAAAATCCGAAATCTGCTCAAAGAGGGCGGGGTAAGGGAAGCCAACCAATTGCTTGGACACGAATATTCGATTACCGGAACCGTGGTAAAAGGAAAATCTATTGGCCGTGATTTGGGATTTCCAACCGCCAACATCAAAGTGGCCGATCATTTCAAACTCATCGCTGCGGTAGGTGTATATGCCTGCCGGGTGATCCATAAAAACGTGGTTTACAAAGGTATGAGTAACATCGGGTTTCGGCCAACGGTCGATCATGGTGAGCTAACCATTGAGGTGAATATTTTTGATTTTGATCAGGACCTTTACGGACAGGAAATCACCATTTCGTTTGTCGATCGCATGCGCGACGAAAAGAAATTTGAAAGTCTTGATGCCCTTAAGATACAGTTGGCCAAAGACAAGATAAAGGCCATGACCTTGTTGTAAATTCTCATCTGGGAGATGGTTCTTAAAAAAACTACCCTTGGCTACAAAACTTACCATGTGATTTTTTCCACTATTTTTGTGGTCAATTGAAAGTAATTCAACATAAATAAATGAATATGAAACAGAAATTCACCGGTCTTTTTATGGCCACCCTGGTATTGGTTGCCTTTTCAACTCATACCTTTGCCTGCACCAATTATCTGATTACCAAAGGGGCCTCCACTGATGGTTCTACCATGATTTCATATGCCGCCGATTCACATGTGCTGTATGGCGAATTGTACCACTGGCCTGCGGCCACCTACCCTGTGGGCACCATGCTTGATGTGTATGAATGGGACACAGGAAAATACATGGGTAAAATAGCACAAGCACTACAAACTTACAACGTGATTGGCAACATGAACGAGCATCAGGTGGCTGTTGGTGAAACTACCTATGGCGGACGCGAAGAACTGGCCACCCAACCTGGAGCCATTGTTGATTACGGCAGCCTGATATATCTCACCCTTCAACGCGCCACCACTGCCCGTGATGCCATTAAAATAATGGGCGATCTGGTGTCTGAATATGGATATGCCAGTTCAGGAGAGTCTTTTTCCATCTCTGACAAAAACGAAGTCTGGATTTTAGAAATGATAGGCAAAGGACAAGGTGAAAAAGGAGCTGTTTGGGTAGCCCTGCTTATTCCTGATGGATATGTTTCGGGCCATGCCAACCAGGCACGTATTACCACCTTTCCACAATCCTTGAAAGACAACGCCATTTCTTCCAATGAGTTGGATAAAATTAATGATCCTGCAATTGAATGTGTATACGCGGCTGATGTGGTTTCTTTTGCCCGCGGCAAAGGCTGGTATACCGGTGATGACAAAGATTTTTCGTTCAGTGATACCTATGCACCGGTCAATTTTGGAGGAGCACGCTTTTGTGAAATTCGTGTATGGAGCATGTTTAACAAGGTTGCCGGTGGAATGGACAACTACTGGGAATACGTAAAAGGGAATGTTGAACATCAGGATAAGTTTGCCAACGGCGATGCCAATCCCAACCATTATGCAACCAACCGCATGCCGCTATGGATAAAACCCGAAAAAAAAGTGAGTGTTCACGACATGATGAATTTCATGCGCGACCACCTCGAAAATACAGAGCTGGATATGAGCAAAGATGTAGGTGCCGGAGCTTATGGCGTTCCTTACCGCTGGCGTCCACTCACCTGGGAAGTTGATAGTGTAGCCTACTGTAACGAGCGCGCTACAGCCACCCAACAGACTGGATTTTCATTCGTCACACAGTCGAGAAGCTGGCTTCCTGATGCCATTGGAGGAATTTTCTGGTTTGGGGTTGACGATGCTTCAGGCAGCGTATATATGCCCATGTATTCCAGCATTACCGAAGTTCCAATCAACTATGCTGTGGGCAATGGTTCCATGATGGAATGGTCAGAAACTTCAGGGTTTTGGATATTTAACCAGGTACAAAACTTTGCTTACACCCGTTACAATGCCATCCATCCTGAAATTCAAAAGGTTCAAACAGATCTCGAAACTGGTTTCATCAACACAGTACCGGCTGTTGATGCCGGGGCCCTGGCTTTAATCGACAAAGATAAAACGGCTGCCATTGCCTACCTCACCAATTATTCTGCAGGAGTGGGTGCCGATGTGTTCAATATCTGGAAAGACTTGTATCAATACCTCTTCATGAAATACATGGATGGTAACATCAAAACCAAAAAAGACGTTCCTGAAGGATATATTTATATTGCTCCTGAAGTAAGTCAGCCAGGTTATAGTCCTGAAACTTATAAATTCATTGTAAGACAAACCGGAGACAAACTTAAGGTTACGGGAAGTTCCCATTAAGAAGTTGAACTTGTATTGAATTATTAAAAGGAGTCTGATGGGCTCCTTTTTTTTATTTCCCGCAGATATCGCTGATGAAGTTGCGAAACCCAAAGAACACGAAGTGTTTATTCCTTGTGTCCTTTGTGCCTTCGTGGATTAATTGGTTCGAATATGGTCACTCTCGCAAAACGCAAGGGTCTTCTTTAATCAAACAATTCTTCCAGTTTGTCCTGTAAATCTTGCCCTCTCAGGTTTTTTTCAATGATAATGCCATCCGGGCTAATCAGCACGTTTTGTGGAATCGACTGAATACCATATAACTTACCGGCTTCGCAATTCCAGTATTTTAAATCAGAAACATGGGTCCAGGTGAGCTGGTCATCTGCAATGGCTTTAAGCCATGCATCCCTTTTTTTATCAAATGAAACCCCAAACACATCAAATCCCTTATCGTGGTATTTTATGTATGCGGCCACCACATTGGGGTTTTCGGCACGACAAGGCGAACACCAGGAAGCCCAGAAATCGACCAGCACATAGTTTTTTCCAATCACCGATGACAATGGAGTAGGTACTCCATCAGGATTGTTCAGGTTGAAATCAACAAATGGCTGACCTACTTCTACACTTTTGAGTGTCTTGACATAATCCTGTAACTTTTTTACATAAAACGATTGGCTGATGGAGGGACTAAAACCTGAAACAATGCTGTCGAGCATTGGAAGTTCAAATTGGTAAGAATTATTCATAATCACGAATGCAGACACCACCAAATCGGGATGCTCGAATGCGTACTGAGTAACAAAAGCTGATTTCTTAGCATCTACCTCTGAATATTCGGCATCAATTTCGGCCATCTTAACGGTATCGCCCAACTGACGTGCCTGACCATATTGCTGACCAAGCTGGTTCAATTGTACATCAAAAATGTCGGAGTTCTCGTAAAAGAGCTTTAAATCATCATGTGATTTCGATCCTGTGATGGTTACATTTTCGAGATCACCGTATTCACCTTGAATAGTCAGATCGCCGGGCTCAACAAAAACCGGAATATTTCCCTTGTTGTTTTTAAAAGTAATGTAAAAATACTCGGGAAGGTTTACGTTTCCCCTAAATTGCGCCTTGTTTTCGAAAAAAACAACGGAGTCAAAGGTAATCATTTCGCCATCAACGCGTTGTCTAAGAAACGCGCTGTCGCCATCCGACCCCGTTAAGGTAAGTTGAATGTTAAAATTATCCTGGCTGTGGGGCTTGGTACAAGCAGCAAATACCACCACCATGGAAACCAAAATTAAAAAAGAGAGTTTTTTCATCAGAGTTGAATTCAAGATTATACAAAAGTAAACAAGAGAGCAAAGCTAATCAGCCTGTTGGAATATCGGGAATATTTAACAAAAAATTAATTTTTTCTACCGGCCAATCACCTTTTTTTCCTGGCGGTTGTTAATAATACCAGAATAAGAACCACTAAACAAGATAATACTGTACTCAACAAGGTGCGGAACAAAGTAAATAGTATGTGGCTCAGGCTCAGCGCCTCGAGCAAAAACAAGGCCAGGTGATGAATAAAAATCAGCACGAGTGCATACCTGAAAAATCCGGTTACACCCAACTTGTTCAATCCGGGCGATTCGCCGGGACCAAACTCCAGGCTACCAAAAAACAGCCTGATGATTCCGGGACGGAAAAACGCCAACAATACGGTGGCAGCCGCATGCAGCCCGGGAGTATTGGTAAAAAAATCTACTGTAAATCCGGTAAAAAACCCCACAATGAGCAGCAGGCTGGGTTTAATATCATTTGGTAAAAGCAAAATAAACAACACGTAAATCGAAGGATTCAGATATCCTCCCAGGTTTATGTGATTAAATACCAATACCTGCATCAAGATGAGCAGTATAAACCGAACGATGTTTTTTATAAGTAACCCGGGCATTATTCATGAATTTGTGACAACAACGATTTTTGCTCAACAGCCATAAAACTTTTGATGAGGTAAACATGGCGAAGACTGTTAAAATCTGTAGAAAACCGGATTAGTGCCTTACTGAGAAGACCCCCGGATTCTTTGTCATGACTTTCTACAACGCCAATCAATAAGTCTTTAGGGAAAATCAGCGAATTCCCGCTTGTAACAATGCTGTCACCCGCCTGAAGCTGTATATGTGATGGGATATCGCTGATGGTTCCCAATCGGTAATCAGTTTGATCCCACACCACATTAATCAATTGATCATTTTTTTTAATCCGCCCACTTATCCTGATGTTTTGATGCAACATCGACATGATCACCGAATAGTGTTCCGAAACGCCTATCACAATACCCACGAGACCACTTGATGAGATGACTCCCATTTCTTTTTCCACCCCATCTTTATAGCCACGGTTTACCATAATCAGGTTGTTAGGTTTCGAAACAGTGTTGCTGACCACAGTGGCCGGAATATATCCATATAGGCTGTCGGGATAATAGTGCAACGAATCCAAACCTTCTGCCACCGGAGGTATCAACGACCGCAGCCGTGCATTCTCGGCCACTAAATCTTGATTTTCCTTTTGTAAATAGAAATACCCGGTAACGTTGGTATATTTTGAAAAAACGGAACCGGTAAAATCGCTTACTGTATTATATCTTAACGAACGGTGATAAGAAAAGCTATTGCTTAATAGCAAAAGTGAAATTATTTCGAGAATGATAAATAAGGTGAAAAACTGGTTACGCCATAAAAATAGGAATAGGTTGCGCATTATTTATCAAGTTGAAAAAACCTCTAACGAATGAGGAAGGTAAATTTATCGAAGTTCTTCAGGGCAATGCCCGTACCTCTGGCAACGGCACGCAATGGATCTTCGGCTACATGAACGCTCAGTTTGGTTTTGTGATGTAATCTCTTATCCAAACCGCGCAGCATCGACCCTCCACCGGCCAGGTAAATTCCTGTGCGGAAAATATCAGCTGAAAGCTCCGGGGGTGTTTTTTCAAGGGCATTGAGCACGGCAGCTTCAATTTTTGAAATGGATTTATCCAGACAACTGGCTATTTCCTTGTAATTTACAATCACTTCTTTGGGGATACCGGTTAGCATATCCCTGCCGTGAACAGCATAATCATCCGGTGGATTGTCGAGTTCGGTAATAGCAGCCCCAACCTCAATTTTGATGCGCTCGGCAGTCCGCTCACCGATGGTGATGTTGTGTTGTTTGCGCATATATTCTTCAATATCGGCATTGAAATCGTCTCCGGCAATTCGGATGGAGGTGTTGTTTACAATTCCACCCAACGCGATAACGGCAATTTCGCTGGTACCGCCGCCAATATCGATAATCATGTTTCCGGTTGGTTCCAGAACGTCAATTCCAATTCCGATGGCCGCAGCCATTGGTTCGTGAATCAGGCGGATTTCCTTGGCACCGGCCTGTTCGGCCGAATCTTTTACAGCACGTTCTTCTACCTCCGTGATTCCGGAAGGAATACATATAACCATGCGCAACGCGGTAGGAAACAGGGTCTTTTTCATACCGATCATTTTAATCATTTCCCTGATCATATATTCCGCACTTTGAAAATCGGCAATCACCCCATCGCGGAGCGGGCGGATCGTTTTGATGTTTTCGTGCGTTTTACCATGCATCATCATGGCTTTTTTGCCAACAGCGATAATCTTGCCGGTATTTCTTTCCAATGCAACGATCGAAGGCTCGTCAACAATCACTTTATCGTTATAAATAATGATGGTGTTGGCAGTGCCCAGGTCGATGGCAATTTCTTTGGTCAGAAATGAAAAAAATCCCATATTCTTAGTTTTAGTAGTTTCTTTTAATGTTTAAAATGCCGGATTCCGGTGGTCACCATGGCCATGTCGTGTTCATTGCAATAGTCAACCGATTCCTGATCGCGAACGCTGCCACCGGGTTGTATTACAGCTTTTATCCCTGCTTTATCCGCCATTTCGACCGAATCGGCAAAAGGGAAAAATGCATCTGAAGCCATAACAGCACCTTTTAGTGGCAGCCCAAAGGTACATGCTTTTTCAATAGCTTGCTTCAAAGCATCCACTCTTGATGTTTGTCCGGTTCCCGAACCTACCAATTGTTTATTGTAAGCCAAAACGATGGTGTTCGATTTGGTATGCTTCACTATTTTATTTGCAAAAAGCAGGTCTTGAACTTGTTGCAGCGTTGGCTCAAGGCGGGTAACCGGAGTCAGTCCTTCAGGGGTTTCTGTTACCAGATCCTTATCCTGAACGATAATCCCGTTTAATAGCGACCTGAATTGTATCACAGGTAAATTTACTGGTTTTAATTTCAGGATAATCCTGTTTTTCTTCGACCGAAGTATTTCCAATGCCTTAGTACTGTAACCGGGAGCAACAATAATCTCGAAAAAGATTTTATTGATTTCTGCCGCAGTGGCCACATCAATTTCCCGGTTGGTAACCAAAACTCCGCCGAAGGCGGAAACAGGATCCCCGGCCAGGGCATCATTCCAGGCATCAAGCAGTTGCTCACGCGAAGCAATACCACAGGCGTTGTTGTGCTTGATTACTGCAAAGGTAGTCTCTTCAAAATCGTTGATCAGGTTGATGGCTGCATCCAGATCAAGGAGGTTGTTGTAGGAGATGGCCTTTCCATGAATTTGTTCAAACACATCGTCTAGTTTACCAAAAAAGTTGCCCTCTTGATGTGGGTTTTCACCATATCTAAGAGGCTGCTTAAGTGTTTGACTAATCTTGAACGCTCCTACCCTGCCTTTGTTCATCCATCCGAAAATGGCTGTGTCGTAATGCGAGCTTACGTTGAATGCCTCAACGGCGAAATAGCTGCGGTCATCCAGGCCGGAATACCCATTTTTCTCTTCCATCAGCTGCAACAACCCGGCATATTGAGCCGAAGAAGCGACAACCAGTACCTCCTGATAATTTTTTGCGGCCGCCCTGATAAGCGAAATGCCGCCAATATCAATTTTTTCAATAATTTCGCCTTCCTCACTGTTCAACTTTACCGTCTCTTCAAAGGGATATAAATCAACAATCACTAAATCGATGGATGGAATGTTGTATTCTTTTAACTGGAGTTGATCGCTATCATTGTCGAGTCGTGCTAATATACCTCCCATGATGACGGGATGCAGGGTTTTTACACGTCCTCCCAGAATGGAGGGAAAACCGGTAAGCGATTGAACAGTTTCTGCCGGGAAGCCATTTTGTATGATAAAATCATAGGTTCCTCCTGTGCTTAGCATCCTGACGCCAAGTTTGTCCAGCATTTTTAATACAGGAAGTAGCCCATCCTTATTATAAACACTAATAAGTGCTGTTTTAATTCTTTTCAAAGCAACATTGGGGTTTAGTTATCAAAATTTGGTTTGATCCGTTTACTGTTTTGCAAAATAACATGAATTAATTAAAACTTATTATACTTTTACCTACTATTTTGAATGAAAATTGACAATTAATCAATTTCAAAAATAATGGCTTAATTCCGATAAAAATGATCTTATTCAAGCTGATATACGAAAGTTTTTTGTTTGCAGTTAACGCGCTGGTTGTTAACAAAGTAAGAACTTTATTATCCCTTCTGGGAATTACCATTGGTATTTTCTCTATTATTTCTGTTTTCACCGTTTTCGACAGTTTGGAGTATGCCATTAAAAGCGAAATAAACTCACTCGGCAACAATGTACTCTTTATACAAAAGTGGCCCTGGGCCATGGGAGGTGATTATCCCTGGTGGAAATATTACCAACGGCCTGAAGCCAAAATAAGTGAAATGGATGAGCTGCTAAAACGAACAAGCACGGTGGAATCAGCCGCATTTATGGTCAGCGTAACCCGCAATGTGTATCACGGTAACAACAACATGGAAAATGTTCCGGTGGTGGCAGTTTCGCAAGACTATGACAAGGTGATGCCTTTTGAGTTACAGGCAGGTCGCTATTTTACGCCCATCGAATCGCATGGAGGCAAAAATATTGCCATCATTGGTGCAGATATTGCACAAAATCTTTACCAGGGTCTCGATCCTCTGGGTCAAAGCATCAAGGTGTTTGGCCGTAAACTCGTGGTAATAGGCGTAATAAAAAAACAAGGACAAGATGTGTTTGGAAGTTCCAAAGACAACTGGATTATTGTTCCCGTTAATTATGCACGCAACTTATTGGACTTTAATAACATTGGTACCACCATCATGGTGATGGCCAAACCGCATATCTCCAATGAGCAAATGATGGACGAACTTACCGGAATCATGCGTTCGATCCGTAAGCTGTCACCAGCAGCTGACGACAATTTCGCATTAAACGAAACCGATATTATCAGTAAAGGATTCGATCAGTTGTTTGGTGTAATTGCCATGGTTGGTTGGTTTATTGGAGGATTTTCGTTGTTGGTTGGTGGTTTCGGAATAGCCAACATTATGTTTGTCAGTGTTAAAGAACGGACCAACCAAATTGGTATACAAAAAAGCCTTGGCGCTAAAAACTATTTTATATTGCTGCAATTTTTGTTCGAGTCCATTTTTCTTTCCTTGATGGGAGGTCTGGTAGGTTTACTGATTGTGTTTGCACTCACCATTGTGGTTTCATCTGTTTTTAGTTTCACATTAACACTTACGTTGGCCAATATTATGCTTGGAATTTTGGTGTCGGCCTTTATTGGTCTTATTTCAGGATTTGTCCCGGCCTGGACAGCCTCAAGGCTTAATCCCGTGGATGCCATGCGTTCGAATTTTTAATGTCTAGTTGGTGTTAAATATATTCAAATAATTAGCTGGTATTGTATTCGTTAACAAGCTCTCTTGCCCTAATTACCAGAAAGGTTGGTGTTGATTAGCTGATATGACCAATAATTGGTTACTTTTACCCTTCAAAGAAGTGAATCAATGGAAAAGCGATGGGTGCTTAAAAATAAGCCTGATAACGATGTAGTTGAGCAACTGTCACAATCTCTGAATATCAATAAAAAACTGCTGAATTTGTTGGTGCAGCGCGGGATGACAAATTATCAGGAGGCAAAAACATTTTTCAGACCAAAACTTGAAAACCTCCACGATCCCTTTTTGATGAAGGACATGGATAAGGCCGTCGACCGGGTGTTGGTGGCCATCAACAACGGTGAAAAGATATTGGTATATGGCGATTATGATGTAGATGGCACTACAGCCGTATCATTGGTGTACTCATTTCTGAAAGACATTTACAAAAAAGTTGGTTTTTATATTCCCGACAGATATACCGAAGGGTACGGCGTATCGTTTAAGGCCATCGATTATGCCGTTGAAAACGACTACAAGTTGATGATAACACTCGACTGTGGAATTAAAGCAGTTTCCAAAGTTGCCTATGCCAACCAAAAGGGGCTGGACATCATTATTGGCGACCACCACAGGCCGGGCGACACACTTCCTGATGCCATTGCCGTACTCGATCCAAAACAACCCGATTGTCATTATCCCTTCAAAGATTTATCAGGATGTGGGGTAGGTTTTAAACTTGTTCAGGCCATTTCAGAAAAAAAAGGAATTAGCAAAGAACGCTCTTTCGCATGCCTCGACCTGGTGGCCATCAGCATTGCCGCAGATATTGTACCCATCATTGGTGAAAACAGAATTCTTGCTTATTATGGATTAAAACAACTCAATAAAAATCCACGCGTTGGAATTCAATCGTTGCTAAAATCAGCAGGTGTAGATGAACAGAATAATTTCGACAACGAAGGATTTTTTGACCGGGAAATTACCATCAGTGACATTGTTTTTCTGCTGGGACCGCGCATCAATGCTGCAGGAAGGATCGAAAGCGCTACGGATTCAGTTAAGTTGCTCATTAGCAACAACATGGTTTATGCCGAAAAACTTGGTAAGCAAATAAACGAACTCAACACCACCCGCCGCGACCTCGATACCAACATCACACAGGAAGCCATGGAGATATTAAACAGCGACATCATCAAGTTTCAAAAAAAATCGACTGTTGTTTATAGCGAACACTGGCACAAAGGCGTTATAGGTATTGTGGCCTCACGCCTGATAGAAGCTTACTATCGACCCACCATCGTGTTAACCAAGTCAGATGGGTTAATTACCGGCTCTGCCAGATCCATTAAGAATTTTGATATCTACGATGCCATCGAATCCTGCAACCACCTGCTGGAGCATTTTGGTGGACACACCTACGCGGCCGGACTTGCTTTAAAACCAGAGAATTTACAAAAATTTACCGACGAATTTGAGGAATATGCCGGCAAAAACCTCACCGATGAAATGCTTGTGCCGGAAATTGAAATTGATGGAGATCTTTATATCGGAGATATCAGCACCAAATTTTATCGGATACTTAAACAATTTGCCCCCTTTGGTCCCGGAAACATGGCCCCTGCATTTATAACAGATAATGTTATTGATACAGGATATGTAAAATTGGTGGGAAAAGGAGACGTGAAGCACCTTAAACTGTCTGTCGTTCATCCCGACCGAACCGGAAATCCAATCCCGGCTATTGCTTTCAACATGGGTGAATATCTTGAAAAAGTACAGCAGGGAAAGCCTTTCAGCATCTGCTATCACATCGATGAAAACACCTGGCTGGGAAACACCTCCCTGCAACTTCGAATTCTTGACATGAAATTTGATTAGTCCGTCTGCCTTACTTTTAAACTAAATTTTTCAATTTGATAGACAATACTATTAATATTATACCAACCATTACCGCCAGTATTCCTGTTAACACGATAAATACAGCAGCCGATGCAAATGGATTAAAAAACAAAATAATCCCAAAAGCGATGGTAATGATTCCATTGATTAACAACATTCTTTTGTCACCCGGGGAATGAATGTTCATCATGATTATCAATTGACTGATTCCGAGAATGATGGCCCAAATACCCACCACCAATACCAGTATCTCCATCGAACGTTCAGTAAAAAAAGCAAGTACAATCCCCAATCCAATGGTGATTAAGGAACTAATTAAATCCCTTCCGTAGCGAAGTTGATTCTTCATGTTGATATATGCACCATAAGCCATGGCAATACCAACGATTATCATCACAAAGCCAAAATACATGACAATCACATTCATGGTTTCAAGAGGTGAAAAAATAGCCATCAAGCCAAATAGCAGAGCAATAATACCATTAAACGCAAGTACCCACCAGTTTGATAATGTCTTTGATTTCATGAGTTTATTGTTTTAAAAAGATAAAATTACTAACTTTTTTCTTTCAAAAGCTGATTAAACGATTTAGGTGCTGTTGTAGGTAAATGACGTTGATTTCCCCAGCTCTTTTTCATTGAAAACCGGATGAACATGTTTTTCAGGGTACTTCCCGGCATATCCAATAGTTTTCTCGATGACATGGCTTTGGTCATCCACCTGATTCTACGCGATTCCCCTGAAGTAACAAAACCCTTTTTAATGGCAAAGTTTCTATTATACAACAACAAGTTATGCAACGGAATATTAACAGGGCAAACAGCGTCGCACTTCCCGCAAAGGGTGGAGGCATAACTGAGGTGCTTAAAGGCATCAAAATCTTTCATAAAGGGTGTGATGATCGCACCAATAGGTCCCTGATAAGTAGTGCCATAGGTATCACCACCAACTAATTTATAAACGGGGCAGACATTTGCACAAGCCCCACAACCAATACAGGTAAGTGACTGTCGTTGTTTTTCCTGTTCAAGAACATCCGATCTGCCATTGTCTATCAAAACCAGAATCAGTTCTTCCGGACCGACACGTTCGCCCTCTTTTTTTGGTCCGGTAATAATGCTGTTGTAGGCTGTAACCGGCTCACCAACTTGGTAAGATGCGAGCAAAGGCCAAAACAAATCCAGGTTTTCCATTGAAGGTATCAACATATCAATTCCGGCTACAATCAACTGAATTTTAGGTAATGACATGGTGGTTAATGCACTGGATTCGTTTTCAGTGATAGCGATCCCCCCTATATCACTTACCAGAAAATTACATCCTGTAATGCTCATTTCGGCACTGGCTATTTTTTCACTTAAGTACTCCTTGGTAAACCCTGTGATTTCCAATGATGTCAAATGTTCAGGAGCACCCAATTTAGTATGCAAAAGTTCGGCTACTTCCTCATTTGAATAAACCCGATTGGGTGTGCCCATGTGGTTTAGTCTCTCTCCTGCCAGCTGGGCAATAAAATCAGCAGTATCAGATTCAATTACTTCAACTCCTGCATTTTTCAAGGTTTGGTTAAGCGAAATTTCTTCCGTAACCATCGATTTTGACTTTACAATCCTGGTTATTTGATTTTTCTTAATTATTTTTTTTATTTCAAGCTTGGCTTCATTTGCATCGCGTGCCCAAATTACTTTTCCTCCATTGCTCAAAAAGTTGTCTTCAAATTCAATCAGATATCGATCTAGTTCATTGATAACCTTGTTTTTTAAATAGCCTGCTCGTTGTCGAACCACCGATAATTTATCATACTGATTTAATCCGTCTTTGATAGCTTTTTCGTGCTGATTGATGGCTAAAACAATTTGTTCCTGCTTCTCCGGGTTGCTTATTACCTGGAGTGCACGCTCCGTAAAATCTTTGTATTCAGTATTTATTTCCACTTGAAAAAAGTTAAATTAACCTATTTATTTTATTAACACGAGTTAAATGACGCCCACCGTCAAATGAGGTGTTAAGAAAAATTTCCGTTATTTTCCAGGCTTCTTCCATCGAAATAAACCGGCCTGGTAACGACAAAACATTCGCATCGTTGTGCCGTCTGATTAACTCTGCCTGTAATACATCCCAGCACAATCCGGCACGCACGTTGGGATATTTGTTGGCGGTCATCTGAGCTCCGTTGCCACTTCCGCAAAGAATAATTCCACGTTTAAACTCTCCTTTATTAATAGCACTCGCGAGGGGATGAATCATATCAGGATAATCAACACTTTCATCCGAATTGGTCCCAAAATCAAACACGGTGTATCCCGATCTTTCGAGTTTCTCTTTTAAAAAAGTTTTCATGGCAAATCCACCATGATCGGATGCCATAGTTAAAATCATGCTGTTTTCTGTCATTGTTGAAAAAATATGCTACAAATTTAGACATTTTTAAAGGGCAATGATTAAATCAACTGAAAACCATTTGTTTTGAACAGTTACCTTTTTAGTTCATCTTATCCTAATGTATTTACATTCAAATTTTTATCGGTTTTCACTATTTTATTGTTAATATCTGCTTATTTTTGTTGATAATTACTTTGTAAATCGAGGTTTATTAACATCAAAATTTGTCAGTCTAAAGTTTTCCATTTTTTAATAAAAGTTATAAATAGTTTCCCATTTTAATGAACAACTTTACTCTTCAATCGACAGGATGTTTTTATAACTGCAATCAAAAATTAAGAGGATGTTAATAAGTGATTATACCTTTGATTTAAAAATATTTAAACAAAGTTATTTTGTTAATACAGTGTTAAATATATGGTCTTTTTCAATTTTCCAAACAAATTGGATACAAGTAATCAAACATTTGAACAGTGCTATAAATATTAACATTTATTTAATTAAATAAAAAATATAATAAGGCTTAATTGTTCATAGTAAAAAAGAGATGAATTATAGAAACGAAATACTGAGACTAAAGAAAGAAAAAAATGCTTTGATTCTGGCGCATTTTTATCAAATTCCGGAAATTCAGGATATAGCTGATTATGTTGGTGATAGTTTAGGGCTGGCGCAAAAAGCTTCTGAAGCCAATTCTGACATGATTGTATTTGCCGGAGTGCATTTTATGGCCGAAACGGCAAAAATGCTTAATCCCAGTATTCCCGTCGTTTTGCCCGATCTGAATGCAGGTTGTTCATTGGCCGACTCGTGTCCTTATGAAGATTTTAAACGTTTTAAAGAACAGCATCCTGATCACATCGTGATTAGTTATATCAATACCACCGCGGCCATTAAAACGCTTACTGATGTGGTATGTACTTCAGGAAATGCCGTTCAAATTGTAGAGTCATTTCCAACAGATCAAAAAATTATTTTTGCTCCTGATAAAAATCTGGGTGGCTATATCAACCGATTAACCGGACGAAATATGATATTATGGAATGGCACCTGCGAAGTACATAATATTCTTAATACCGAGGCCATTATCGAATTGAAACAAAAACATCCGGATGCCAAAGTGATTGCGCATCCGGAATGTAGTGCTGCCGTTTTGACATTGGCAGCCTATATTGGATCCACCACAGGAATGATTAATTTTACGCAAAAAGATATTTCAAAAAAATTTATTGTTGCTACTGAATCAGGCATTTTGCATCAAATGAAAAAGCTTTCTCCGGAAAAGGAATTTTATATTGTGCCATCCGATAGCACTTGTTCTTGTAACGATTGCCCATATATGAAACTTAATACCATGGAAAAGTTGTATCTTGCGTTGAAAAATGGAAAACCTGCCATATCTTTAGACGCTGAAACTATTGAATTGGCCAGGAAGCCTATTATTCGCATGCTTGACATTTCAAAAAAGTTGGGAATCATTTAGTTATTTAGTTAAAAATGAAAGAAAAACTTTTAATATTATCATTGATATTTATTTTGGTGGCAGGTTCTTCCTGCTCCAATAAAGTAATATTTACAAAAGAAATGAGAATTAATCTATTGGAAAATAAACTCAAAGAAATTGAAGTACAATATTTTAATTCTGGAAAAATTGTGCTTAAAAGAAATCTTTCTTATGCTGAAACCCAAATAGCCAGGGGTCAAATTCGATATGAAGATGGTCAATATGTTGAAGAAATTGTTATTCCTAAAAACACACCGGGAGTGGCTGTGCATCAAGCCAAAGATCTTTTAAATATATCTTTTGAGACAGGTGAAAACCGACAATTGTCGTTCAAATGCAATGCTGATGGTTATTATCAATTGTCTGCACTATCCTGGAAAGGAAATTATGGACAGGTTAAATACGATACTACTATTTATTATCTCACGCCCTCGTCAAGCCGAGCTTTGTTAATGGTTGCAAAAGACTATGTTAGCAAGTTTGAAAAACAAAAGCGAATCTTAAAAGGCAGAACAGTTTCTTCAGGACATGAATAGAATTTTTTTTTTCTGTTTAATAACAATCATTTTGATTCAAATAAACCTCACCGGACAAACTACCGGAGAGTTGAAAGGTGAAGGATATACCGTTTTTTATTCGCCTGACAGCGTTGTCATTAGTGAAGGTTACATGGTTTCCGGTAAACCTGATGGGTATTGGAAAAACTACTATACTGATGGAATATTGAAATCGGAGGGAAACAGAAAAAATTTTTTACTTGACAGTATTTGGCGTTTTTATAGTGAAGAAGGCCAACTTATTCTTGAAATAGATTACGAGCAGGGTAAAAAAAACGGCTTTCGCTCAACTTATCAAGGCAATGAAATTATCCGTGAACGTTTTGTACAAGATGTGAAGCAAGGAGAAAGCTATGTATTATCCGCTGACCTGAAGATCAAATCAAAAATACCTTTCGTTGATGGTTTGGAAGAGGGAATAGCACGCGACTATGATACTTTAGGAAATATTATTCAACTGGTTTATTATAAAAAGGGTTATGTTGTTGAAAGAGAGCGCATAAACAGAACTAATTCAAATGGATTGCGACATGGAAGATGGAAGTGGTTTTTTGATGATGAAATAGCAGTACAAAAAGAAGGATCATACAATAATGGGTTAGAGAACGGCTATTGGAAAGAGTATGATAGGGATGGAAACCTGATTTCGGCGACAAAATATGTGGATGGTGAAAAACAGGAAAAAGCCGAAGAATTGGTTAAATTGGATATGCGTACCGATTATTTTCCAAGTGGGAAGACAAAGGTAGTGTCTACATACACCAAAGACGGCATTCCTGAAGGAGTGCGCCGTGAATATAACGAAGCCGGGGAAGTTGAAAAATCATTTATTTTCAGAAAAGGAATAATAGTAGCTGAAGGAATTTTGACGGACGATGGTAAACGTCAAGGCTTTTGGAAAGAATTTTATCCCAATGGTAAATTAAAAGCCACGGGAATTTATATGGACGATTTGAGAGAAAAGGTTTGGGAGTTTTATTATCAAAAAGGTCAATTGGAGCAGATTGGAAAGTATATCAACGGAAAGCCAGACAGCCTTTGGCGCTGGTACCATTCAAACGGTAAAACTTTGCGTGAGGAGCATTTTTACAACGGTTTACCTGATGGGGTGTACAGTGAATTTGATGATCAGGGGAAATTAATTACCACAGGAGAATATTTGGAGGGTAAGATGGAGGGCTTCTGGACTTTGGAAATTGGTGATTCCAGAGAAGAAGGCTCTTATAGCGAAGGATTGAGAAGTGGAATCTGGAAAACCTACTATCCCGATGGAAGTCTCGCATTTGAAGGCAAGTATGTTGATGATTTACCAAATGGAAAACACCAGTGGTGGTGGCCCAACGGCCGACTTAAGATGGAAGCAGAGTTTGTCATGGGTCGTAAAAGCGGGGAATTGAAAAAATATAATGATGATGGAACCACCCTAATTGCAATAGATTACAAGGGTGGAAAGGAAGTTAAATATGATGGCATTTCTTCTGACATGGAAGAATAAACTTTTGGAAGATTAAATCTAAATAGCAAGTATTTGTATCAATATCAGGCTTTCTTTATATCTTCGCCCGGATTTTAAGTCACAAAAAAGTTAATCAAAAAACATAAAATCATGAAAAAGTTTTTTTTAGGCATTGTTTTATTGGGTTTGTTTGCCGCGGCATGTGTTAATAATGAAGTCAAAGACGAAGCAACAGCCGGGGAAGGTACCGAAATTGCGGTAGATGAAATTGCACTGATCAGCCTTGCTGATTTTGATAGCCTTGCCAGCATTTATGTTGGGAAAAAGGTTCAATTGGAAGGTACCATTGATCATATTTGCCGACATGGTGGACAACGTGCCTTTGTTGTGGTTCCTGAATCCGATACGCGCGTAAAAATTACCCCTGACGAAACGATCGCGGCATTTAATACAGAACTTGAAGGGAGCCAGGTGATTGTTGTGGGTGTGGTAGAAGAACAAAGAATTGATGAATCTTACATCAAAGAATGGGAAGAGGAAATTAAGGCCGGGGCTTTAACTACAGACGATAAAGGAGAAGGAACTCACCTGGGTGGAAACGTGGAAAAAGGAGGTGAAGGCGCCGATCTGGATGAAGAAATGGAAAAAGTAAATAACCTTCGTCAGTCTTTGCTCGATTCAGGCAGCGATCACCTTTCATTTTATTCGGTAATGTGTACATCCTTTAAGGTTGTCGATCAACAAGACGACGAGGAAGACATAGAAAATTAGTATTCATTTGTTACAGTTGTTTCATGAATTTTAAATGGCGCAAATGGAATAGGGCCATCCACCGGGATTTTGGTTATCTGTTCTTTGGCATGACACTTATTTATGCGCTTTCCGGGATTGCCATAAATCACATAAATGACTGGAACCCAAACTATGTGGTAACTTCCGAAGAGGTTCAGGTTAATACTACCGGTCAGAAACCTGATAAAAAGCTGATAAAAAATTGGCTGAACGATATGGATGAATCGGGCAACTATAAAAGTCATTATTTCCCCAATAGCGACTTCCTTAAAATTTTTATTAAGGATGGAACGGTCTATGTAAATTTGACTACTGGAGAAGGGCTAATTGAGAAATCTACCAGACGTCCCTTATTTAGAGAAGTAAATTATTTGCATTATAACCCGATAAAATATTGGACCTGGTTTTCAGATATCTTTTGTGGGGCTTTGATTGTATTGGGAATTTCGGGGTTGTTTATTCCTCGTGGCGGACAGGGCATCACAGGCCGTGGTGCCTGGATGGTCATTCTCGGCATTCTTATACCGTTTATTTATTTAATGATTTATTTTTATTAGCATCATGAACGAATACCTGATCATTCTGATTTTTATTCTATGGTATACATTTTCCATGATCGTGTCTGAATCAGTAGGAAGCAAAAAGAAATTAGGCGTACAATGGTCTTTTTTCTTCTGTATGATGTTTTCTCCGGTTTTGGGCTATCTGATTACCTATTTTGGTTCTGATAGCTTAGCAACCTCTAAATAGGGCTCCGGCTATTCCATCAGCAAATAATTTTCCTGCGCTGGTTAATTGATAATTATTGCCTATTTTCCTCACTTTGTTTTGTTGAATAAATGGAATAATATCTTCTTCGAAACCGATCTGAAATTCATTTCCAAAAACATTAAAAATATGTTCTGTGTCACAACCCCAGGTTGTACGCAAGCTGGTCATAATGTATTCGTTATATTGCTGATCAACAGATAATATTTCTTTTTCCAACACCATTGTATCAGTCGTTTTTGCTTCGCAGTATTGTTTCATATTTTTAACATTCCATTGCCGGGTTATCCCATTAAACGAATGAGCTGATGGGCCTAGTCCAAGATAATGACCACCAAGCCAATAGATACTGTTGTGTTTTGAATAATAGCCCTCCCTGGCAAAATTTGAAATTTCATAATGAATGTATCCCTGCTTGTCTGTTTCTTCAAGAAGTATTTCAAAATGACGCACTGTTTGATCTTCTTCGGTTGAGGCTATTTTCTTTTTATTAATCAGGACTTCGAGATTTGTTTTTGGTTCTACCGTTAGCGCGTAGGAAGAAAGATGAGGAAGACCATATTCGAAAAAGATGTCCAGGTTTTTCTTCCATTTTTCATTGGTAAGTGTTGGTATACCATAAATTAAATCGATGGTCATGTTGTTATAGCCTAAATAAAGTGCATTCTCAATAGCCAGTCTGGCTTGTTTTGAATGATGTGAACGGTTTAGATAGGTGAGGTCGTCATCAAAAAAGCTTTGAATACCAATGCTGAAACGGTTGATGGGTGTTTCGTCTTTTAATTTTTTCAAATACTCGATCGAAAGATCATCAGGATTGGCCTCCAAAGTAATTTCCGCGTTTTCGATTACCGTGAAGTGACTTTTAATCTTGTTAATTAGCAAATTGATTTCTGAAGGTTCCAGTACCGAAGGCGTTCCTCCTCCGAAATAAATGGTGTTGACCGGTTGATTATTCAAATAATCATGGCGAGATTCTATTTCTTGTAAAAGTTTGCTGATGAATGGATTTCTGTATTTTTGAGAAATCACCGTATAGAAATTGCAGTAGTGACATTTTTTTCGACAAAAAGGGATGTGAATATATATTCCGGCCATGTTGAAGGTATCAGTTTTGCTGCAAGATAAATAAAATACCTGATTAAAAAATCAGGTCAATTGGATTACAATTCTTTAAATAAAACGAAGAGAAGTATACAGGTCAAAAATTCCTATTACAGATAAAATTATAGAAAATTTTCAAGTTTTTCTTCATTTGCTTGAACTGAACTTACCTTAAAGTCAGGGTCTTCAATCATCTTTCTAAGTTTATCAACCGCTGTAGTATTGGGATAATAGTTAATAAACAAATACATATGGTCTCTTGTGGAAATGATATTTCCCTGTGTATCCATAAATTCATATTCAAACGAATTCGTTGAGATGGGTATATCAGGATAGTGACCAAGCAATGTGGCACATATTTTTTGTTTGTCTTTATCTGTTACCTGCGACTCAGAACTAACTTTTGTTGAAGCATAAAAGAAAATATCTTCAATAAAATGTAACTGAATGGTCAGTTTGTAATTTTCAACATTTTTACGATAAAAATATACTTTGTGCCCTCGAATTTTATCAGTGTGATCGAGTAAAAATGTTTCTTTGTCAAAATACTTTTCAAGATCTTTAATATTTATTTTATCCAGCGTGAGCCCTTGATAAAGAATTTGGTTTTTGGTTATATTGTTTGTTTTTTTATTTAAAACCGCCTTTAAATCATCAAAAATGAGAATATTATTCTCACGGTGGTACTGTGATGAATTTGTTGTGAGAGATTTATTTTTAGGTTTACCAAATAGAGAGAACATAATCAGATCAAGTTAGTTTATTCGGGCAGCATGACAAAGAATATCACATTCCGTAACGCAAAACTATAAATAAAATATAATGTTGTACTCCATTTCTGTTAAATATATATTAAATAAATTTGTCCAGCTTATCGGCGCCTTCTTTTCCACTGATTTTAGCAGAAATGGTATTCTCAGACAGTTGCTTTATTTTCTCAACCGCTGGATTATTGGCATAATAGCTGATATACAAATAAATATGGTCTCTTGTTGAAATGATGTTGCCTTGTGTATCCATAAATTCATATTCAAAAGTGTTATTAGGGACTACCACATCCGGATAATGGTGTAGCAATTGATCCGAAATTTTTTGTTTGTCTTTATCTGAAACGAGCGACTCGGAACCGACCTTGGTATTTGCAAAAATGAAAGTATTGTTGATGAAGTGCAATTGCATCAACAGAGCATATTTTTCTACACTTTTTTTGTAAAAATAGATCATGTGACCGGGTATTACCTCGTTGTGATCAAGCATAAAGGATTCTTCAGCAAATTGTTTTTCTCGCTCCACAGCTAATATTTTGTCGAGAGTTAAACCTTGATAAAGGATTGGGTGTTTTGTTAAAACAGAAACTGTTTTGTTAAAAACGGTCTTTAAATCATCAACATTTTGAATTTGATTTTCACGATAGTAAAATGCTGAATTTTTTTGAAGTGGTTTCTTTTTAAATTTGCTAAAAAACGAGAACATAAAGAACAAAATTTGGTTTATAGAATATTGGCCATTCATTAATATCTGGCACAAAACCAGAGCACAAAGTTAAGGAATGGATTAACATCAGTTAATTAATTGGCGTTTTTTTTAGCACCGCCGCTTTTCTTAATCTCAATAAAATAGGCCGTCGATGCAAAACCAATGAATAAGAAAGCATTGACCAAAAGGTGAAAATTAGATGGTGTGTTGGGGAAAAGCAACGATCCGAAATATAGAACAATGGCCAGGATTGAATATAAAAAAATTCTTTTGTATTGATAATCAATTTGATAAACTTGTCTACCCCAAATAAATGAGATCGCCATAATAACAAAATAACAAACGAAATTTGCCCAGGCGGCCCCTATATAACCGTATTTTGGTATCCAGACAACATTCAGCACAATGGTGATTAAGCTACCAACAATGGCAATAATGGCTCCATAGAGCGTATTGTTTGTAAGCTTATACCATACCGAAAGATTATAAAAAACGCCCAGAAACAACTTGGCTGCCAAAATAATCGGAACAATTGTCAGGCCCGCCCAAAACCCGGGTCCAATAAAATATTTGAATAGGTCTATGAACAGCATTACTCCCAAAAAAATGATCCAACAGAAAATAACAAAGTAGGTCATTACCTGACTATATATCTTTTTAGCATCTTTTTTGTCGGCTTCAGCAAAAAAAAATGGTTCGGCTGCATACCTGAACATTTGAATGAAAAGCATCATGATAATGGCCAGTTTATAGCTGGCGCTATATATTCCCAGCTGCGCCTCTGCTGTTGAGGAATCCGGCAAAAAATATTTCAGGAGAATTTTATCCGCTACTTCATTTATCATACCAGTTAACGATATTACCAGGATAGGCAGTCCGTAGGCTAACATTTTTCGTAATAATGGCCAGTTAATGGTGATTTTAAATGAAGATAATTCAGGTATTAACATCGCCAAAGTTGCCAGGCTTCCCAATGTGTTTGAGATGAACACGAATGCCACGAGGTTTGTACTTTTGTAAAGAGGTAATTCAATTAATCTATCTCCGGCTATTTTCGGAACGACCCAGAGAAATATCAGATTAAAGGCGATGGTCAACAAAACGCTTAATATACGGATTGTCGAGAATCGCCTGGCTTTATTTTGGTGACGCAACTGAGCAAAAGGCAGTGCTGTAAATGCATCGATGGCAATGATAAGTCCAATGTATAAGATGTATTCTTTATTTGACGGATAATCGATGATTTGGGCAATGGGTTGAGTAAATACCACCACCAACAGAATAAACCCGATTGAAGTAACTAACAAGGCCGTTGTTGCCGTATTAAAAACGTCTGCAGCGTTATCGCTTTTGCTTACAAACCTGAAAAAGGAAGTCTCCATTCCGTATGTTAACAGAACCAAAAGTAGCGCGACCCATGAATACAGAACAGTTATCTGACCATATTCTGCCTGATTGAATATCATGATGGTATAAAAGGGAACAAGAAGATAATTCAGGAAGCGGGGAACCATCGTTCCAAGACCATAGATTGCCGTTTCTCCGGCCAATCGCTTAATTGGGTTTATTGGCATTTTCACGGATCAAATGTAGCTAAATTCACCTCTTGGAGATAAAGGGTTTGCTGATGACAGATTTACCTGAGTCTATTTGTATTTCTATCATTATCCTTGGAAATCCAATTTTTTTAGTTGAGGGAACGACAAGGAAAATGTTGTTCCATGACCTGGTTTGGATGTAAACCAGATGCGCCCATTGCTCTCTAAAACGATCGATTTAACAATGGCAAGACCTAATCCTGTTCCGCTTGTTTTTGTTGTAAAATAGGGTTTAAATATATTTTGTTGTGCTGTTTCATCAATCCCTTTCCCGTTGTCTGAAATTGAAATAGTCAACAGATCCGATTCGCTTTTACAAATGATGGCTATTTTTTTCACTGTTTGATTTGAAAACGATTGTACCGCATTTTTTAACAGGTTATTCATTACCCTGATCATGTCCTTTTCTACTGCATTGATATAGCATGGTGATGCGGGAAGTTCAATAGTAAAAACAACATCAGTTTGATTAATAAATAATTCTAACACGCCCGATATTAAGTCTCCCATATTAATTGCTTCTGTAGTTTTTGAAGGTGTTGACGCGACTTCGCTAAACATATTGGCTACATTATCGAGAGTTTCGATTTGTTCAATTAACGATTTGGTTATGGAGGTAATTTTTTGCGGAAAATCTAGCTGTTTTTCCTGATATGCTTTTTCTAAATACTGAACATTTAGCTTCATTGGCGTAAGCGGGTTCTTTATTTCATGGGCGATTTGTCGGGCCATTTCGCGCCAGGTACTTTCTCTTTCTGAATGTTTCAAAAGCTCGGCACTTACTTCAAGCTTTTCCACCATCAAATTATACTGATTAATCAACGCACCTATTTCGTCGTTGTTATGCCAATAGATCATTTTGTTGGGTTTATCTATTTGTATGGAGGCCATTCGTTGTTTAAGCATAAAGAGTGGTCGTGTGAGAAATCTCGAGATGATAAGCGTTAGAATTGTCCCAATGATTCCAATCAATACGGCCAGGTTAATGAAAGTAGCAAGCAGACCGAAATAGGTTTGTGATATTTCTGATTGACGTGCGAAATACGGAAGATTGATAATGGCCTGGGGTTTATTTTGTGAAAGAAACAAGGGCAAATATGAAGAGTAATAAGTCAACGATCCAATTTTTTCCTCTGTAATGAACGAAGGCTGGTGATTGATCATGATTGCCTGATATGCCGCTGGATTTATAACCTTCGACAATAAACCCTTTTCTTCCATCTCCGGACGCGATGTGGCAGCAAGTTTTCCTGATGGTTCGAAAAGATTAATGTCGGAAAAAAATACCTGTGAGAATTTTTTAAGTAAGGTCTCAAGGTGGACATTTTCTTCAGGTGAAAATGTTATTTCATTTGCTAATTTATGCTGTAACTCAATGAAAACAGAATATGTTTTTTCTTCAAGTTGTTTCTTTGTTTCATCAATGGCGTTGTTTTTCATAAAAATCAAAGTTACCACGGCCAGTAATGCAATTGTAAAAATGATTGTACCAATGATAAATAATTGAAGTTTGTTTCTGAATGTAACGGAATGAATCAATCCATTTTTAATTATAAACTCAATTGCATATAAAAAGGCGGCTATCAAAGCAAAAAGCAAAAAAAGCATCGAAAAGGGGAAAAGTATCATGTTGTTGCTTTTCAAAGCTTGGCTGACAATAACATACTCTTCGTTAGTGATTGGAATATTGTAATGTTGATAACCATTGGAATTGTAAAATACATCTGTCAGTTTTGAGTTTTCCGGAGAAAGTATAATCGGATAGTGATAGTCTCCAAATTTGTAGAAAAGAGTTCCGCTATAATAACGGGCGTAGGAAAGGTTGGTAAGGTTATATGCCTGGGCCCGTTGATCAATTAAAAGTCCCGGGTATCCAATTCCTTCCGGAGCATAGGTCGCAACGATTTCAAGGTATACTCTTTTAACAGACATATTCATTAACTTGATTGTTAATATACCCAGGTAATAGATATTTTCTGTATGAGTATCCATTAGATATAATGTAGAATCAAGAACCGGAGTTCCTGATTGGGTTTTAAACTCGTTAAAAAACGATGCACATGAAATAGGATCCGTTTCATTTTGAATTTCCAAAAGATCCGATGAGTCGCAAACCGTAACCTGAATTTTGTATTTTTCAAATGCTGAATTAAAGTATTTATCTATCAGCAATTGTTCGATACGCAATGGATTCGTTTCTATTTCAGAAGAAAGAAGGGATTTTAGCTGATCATCTTGTTCAATTTTATTTACCATTAGCGAAAATTCGTATTCTAATAATGGATCGTTTTTTTGCGATAACATTTGAGCCGTAAACTCTTGCATTTTCTTTGCCTTAACGTCAATGGTTTTGTTTATAATCCAGGCGCTTGCTCCAGCCAAAAGCATCAATAAAAGCAAGACTTCTAAAATAGAGGAACGAAAACGAATGGTGGTTGAACCAATTAAAAATGCGATAGTTACCATAAGCCAGGTAACTATAGATATGTCGGAAAGTTCATCTCTGAATATAAAAATAAATGGAAGAAATAAAAGGGGGATGATAAAAATGTAAAGCTTTTTGAGCGGTTGCCGACGATTAATTATTGAAAAACCGGAAAGTAGAAAAAACAAAATTCCATTTGAAAATAAAATAATGACTAAAAGAATCCACTCTGTTTGATAATTTGGAACTAAAGTGGTAATAAACGTATATTCGTTGTATAATAATACGCTTAATATAAAGTAGTAAACGAGAATGGCCAAAGACCAACTAACTAAAAAATAACCAACTATACGGTATACAGATTTTATTTTATAGAAGGGAGGTTTTAAATCGTTTATCAATAGATATACTATTAAGAAGAAAAGCAGAGAATTGGTAATGATATTTCCCGGAAATTGAAAAAAGGGAATGGATGAAATAGAAGAGGTGAAAAGGGTACTATTTTTCAGAAGAGGTAAAAAATGTAAATAATTGTCAGCTAATCGAATGAGAATTATATTAATGACGAAGCTGATATAAAATAGTATTTTTGAATTGGGAAACACATGAAGACGCCTGTATAGCGATAAAATGGTTAATATGATGAGTACATACATCAAAAGATACAAAAGGAAAAGAAAAAACTGATCTGTCTTGTTAAGTATAATTGTTTTCTTTGGTACTCCAAACAGTTTGTAAATGCCCTTTTTTTCTATTAAAATTGAATTATCCTTAAATTCATTATCCAAACAAAAATTTACCTGATCGTTTACTACAATTTCAGGGTTAACAGATGGTTTAAGAAATGAATTTTCTACTTCGTATTCATATTGGAGCGCTTTAAATGTTATAATTAAGTATGAATGTAAAACTTGTTGATGGATTAAATAGATTCCATTGTTTAATTTTACAATGGTATCTTTCTGAGAATTGAATATACGTGGAATGTTTTGAGTAACGGTGTATGTATTCCAATAGCAAAGACTATCGTGATGATAAATGTAACATCCGAGCTTTGCGGAATTAGTTATATTATTAAGATTATTCCATGAAAATTGAGCATCCCTTTCTAATGCGAGGCGAACTGAATCGTTCACTTTCGTAATTTCAATAAGCTCATTATCAATATAATACGAAATATCACTCTTTAATTTGTCTACTGAATATTCCTTTTTTAAGAATTGATTGAAAATGAATAAAGCGATCATGAGTAAGATAGAAATTAAGGTAATATAATTTCTTCTGTCTGTAATAATATTGACGATATTTTTACTCATAAAGCCCGTTGAAGGTCGTTACTCCTTTTTCATTACAAAAATCATGCTTGAATAGTTATTCGATTTAGCGCCTTTAAGATTTGAAATGAATCCTGTTAAGAATGCCCTAAAAACCGGGAAAGAATTATTTTGGTATTTTTCACTCAGCAGACTTACATAGTAGGCATCCATCTTCATTGGAATAATATCAATAATTTTCAATTTGTGTTTTTTTGCCAAAACAGAGAATGATGATGGGTTGAAATGGTGAAGATGCCGGGGAACATCCAGACCGGCCCAAAACACACCGTATTTCTGGGAATCAAAAGAGTTGTTATTTGGAAGCGCGATCATTATGATTCCATCTCGTTTGAGTAGTTTAATAACCTGAATTATTCTTTGATTAAAATCGGGAACGTGTTCTAAAACGTGCCACATTGAAATAACATCAAAGCTATCAGGTGAAAATTCCGACAACTGAGGTTCATCATCAACATCCAGATGATAGGAGTTTTGAGCAAATTCTCTGGCTTCCCTGTTTGGCTCAATACCATTAGTTGACCAGTGATGTCTTGAAAAATAATTAAGGAGTTCACCTGTGCCACAACCAACATCTAATATGGAACCAATCGGTTTATAGGATTTAACAAGCGTATATTTTCTTTTGATATTGATTGTTCGGAGAACCTCATATATGCGGTTTAATACCCCTTTATTTGCTGCGGTATGCGAAAGATATTGATTCGAGTTATAATATTTTGGAAGTACTTTTTCTGACGGGGCCGGACTGGTTGAAACGTAGCTGCATCGATCACATTTTAGTAGGGAAAATTCTTCTTTTGTTAGGAAGTAATCTTTTGTCTTCATGAAATGATTTATTTCAAAAGAACCACATACCGGGCATACATTTGTTGATTTCATTTTATAATGTTTCACGTGGAACAATTGAATTATCTTCCAAAAAACACAAGCAATACATTGATATCCGATGGGGATACGCCACTAATCCTGGATGCCTGGCCAATGGTGGATGGACGGATTTTTGTTAGTTTTTGTCTGGCCTCTGTGGATAGAGATTGGAGTTGGTGAAAATTAAAATTGTCATGGATCAAAATATTTTCCAATTTGGATAATTTGTCTGCCACGTCTGATTCTTTTTGAATATATCCTTCGTATTTAATATGGATTTCAGTCGCTTCTATTTCTTCTGTATTAAGCTGATTTGTATTAACATAAGTTTTTATTGATTTAACAGAATCAATTAGATCAAAGAGGTTTACCTGAGGCCTGAGAAGTATATCCGAGGCTTTAACTCGTTGTCGTAAAATTGGGGTCTCTAATGATTCGAGGCAAGGATTTATTTCTTTTGGTGCAACACCTTCTGCTTTTAGAAATTGAATAAACCCGGTAATTTTGTTATACTTGTTTATTACATTATCAAACCTTTCTTGTGATGCCAATCCTAAATCGTATCCTTTTGGTGTAAGCCTGATATCCGCATTGTCCTGACGCAGTAAAGTCCGGTATTCAGCCCTGGAGGTAAAAAGCCGATAAGGTTCATCAACACCTTTGGTAACTAAATCATCTATTAACACTCCAATGTATGCATCTTGACGTTTTAGCACAAAAGGCAATTCTTCATTTAGTTTTAAATGCGCATTGATACCTGCCATGATTCCTTGAGCTGCAGCTTCTTCGTATCCTGTAGTCCCATTAATTTGACCGGCAAAATATAAGTTGTTAATCAGTTTCGTTTCAAGTGTATTTTTAAGCTGAGTAGGAGGGAAGTAATCGTATTCTATGGCATATCCGGGTGTGAATATTTTTGCATTTTCAAATCCCGGTATCTCGCGCAATGCTTGTAACTGGATGTTATCCGGAAGAGAAGATGAAAATCCGTTGACATAATACTCAATGGTATTCCAACCCTCAGGTTCTACAAACAATTGGTGTCTTGTTTTATCGTAAAATCGATCTATTTTATCTTCAATCGAAGGACAATACCTGGGTCCTTTTCCTTCAATTCTTCCAGCAAACATAGGAGAATCGGAAAAACCCATTCTCAAAATATCATGTACTTTTTTTGAAGTATAGGTTATCCAGCAACTCCGTTGTTGAGTTAAGTGTGGAGTATCTGTATAGCTAAATTTTTGGGGGTTTTCATCACCTTTTTGTTCTTCCATTTTCGAAAAGTCGATTGTACGGCCATCAACCCGAACAGGGGTTCCTGTTTTAAGTCGTGCCGCTTCAAATCCAATATGAAATAGTTGCTCTGTAATACCATAAGAAGGAGAGTCACCCATTCGGCCCCCGCCAAATTGTTTTTGTCCAATATGAATTTTACCATTTAAAAAGGTACCCGCAGTTAAGATTACTGCTTTGGAAAAAATTCTATGGCCCATTCCTGTAACCACGCCCGTTACCAGATTATTTTCAAGAATTAATTCAGTAACGGTATCTTGCCAAAAATCCAGGTTTGGAGTTTTCTCCAGCATTTGTCTCCATTCCATAGCAAAAAGCATTCGATCGCTTTGAGCTCTCGGGCTCCACATGGCGGGTCCTTTGGATTTGTTCAGCATGCGAAACTGGATCATGGTTTTGTCGGTGACAATGCCTGAGTACCCACCGAGGGCGTCAATTTCGCGCACAATTTGACCTTTTGCTACTCCACCCATTGCCGGATTGCAGGACATTTGTGCGATTCTTTGTAAATTCATCGTAATAAGAAGGGTTTTCGAGCCCAGATTTGCGGCAGCAGCGGCAGCCTCCGAACCCGAATGACCGGCTCCTACAACGATGATGTCATATAATTCAAACATAGGAAATGTTTCACGTGGAACAATGTAGTTTAAGGCCGCAAAGTTAAGTAATAATCCTCTTTGGCGCGAATTTCCTCTTTTTCCTCAGGGGTATGGTCGTTATATCCTATCAAATGCAAAATACCATGAATAACTACCCGGGAATATTCATCAAAAGGCTTGCTTTGGTTTAATTTAGCGTTTTCGATCACCCGTGGTAAACTGATAAAAATTTCTCCCGAAATAATATTGGTGTTGTTGGAAGTAGGGAATGAAATGATATCGGTGTACGTATCGTGATTTAAAAACTTTAAATTTATTTCGAGTAGTTGGTCATCATCGCAAATGATGTAGGTGATGTCCCCTCTTTTTTTGTTCTCAAAAAGGATCACCTGAGTAATCCATAGTTTAAGGTAAACTTCATATTTCCTGAAGTCGTTGAGATGAAAAAGATAGCTAAACGTGATCATCGTTTGATGCTACCTTGGTTACATTAACCCCATTATGGTAAGCACGAAGTAAACGTGCCCTTTCATGATATATCCTGTTATGAATGGCGCTGATATCGAAGGATATTTGAACCGAATTGTCTTCATTAATAACAATACTATCGGTAAGGCGTTGAATCACAAATACCTTATCGGATACCATACCATGTTCTTCGTGATCCAGGTTTTCTGGAATGTTTATTTGATCAATAATTTTTTGGTCAAACCCGTCAATAATTATGTTAAGTGTTTTAAAATCAGTATGATAAATTAGTTTTATTGAGTCAGAGGGATTGCTAATATTCCAGATATGGTAAAGCTCACTTAATGAAGTCAGGATATTTCCAAAATAGGTTTCATTTATCATTAGGTGATCGCACAAAGTTTCTGCGAATTGTTCAATATCGTGAATATTATTTCTGTTCGAATGAACAGTTACTATTT
The DNA here is from genome assembly GCA_001769215.1 of Bacteroidetes bacterium GWF2_41_31. Lineage (GTDB taxonomy): Bacteria > Bacteroidota > Bacteroidia > Bacteroidales > F082 > UBA6244. The sequence goes on along the minus strand of MEOL01000050.1, from coordinate 96,113 downwards.
GGTCATTTTTTGGGTTCATATTTTTCATTTTCTAACTTAAAGAGATATTTTTTATACAAGTCAAGGTAATAGGGCGATACTTCAATGGGCACGGTAAGAAGTATTTCTTCCTGACGTGTTCTTTGGTCGTTATACTTGAGTTCTTGATTTTGGTTTCTTATTTCTCGGTTTTTTCCTTCGTTGGACTCTCTTTTTTTCTCTTTTTCTCTTTCCTGAAGGGCCTCTTTCGATTGTAATAACCTGGTTTCTATTTCTTTTTGTCGTTCTAGTGTCTCTTGACGAAATTGTCGTTGAATCAGATCTTTTTCAGTTTTTTGCATTTCTTCCGCTATCTTATTTAAGCCAGTTCCTTTTTGGCCAGAAGCTTCAATTTCGTTAATTAAATCCTGTAATTGTCTTCGGATCTCTCCTTGCATGGCTGCCATTCGTGCCAGTTCCTGACTGTTTCCATTAACGCCACCCGGACCGTTTTTTCCTTCTTTACCCTCTTTTTTTCCATTTTTTTTCATGCGATCACCCAGTTTTTTTTGAGCATCCATTATATCTTCCAGAGAAGGTTTGCTTCCCGCTCCAGGATTATTGCATTCTCCTTTTCCGCTTTTTTGCCCGGCCATTTTCATGGATGATTTCATCTGCTTAAGCGATTCCGCCAACATTAATGATAGATTGTTAGTGGAAGTCATGGCATATTGCTGCGCACCTAACGATTCACCTACACGACGTTCTTGCATTGAATGCATCGCTTTATCCATGTTGTTGTTTATCTTACCTGATTCTTCCAGAATAAATGGTTGTATCATGATTTGTCGTTGGCTTAATGCTTTTAACGAATCATGGATCACTATAAAATCGGTTTGCAACAATTTTAACTTTTCGGTATTGTCGATATACAATGGATCATTTTGTGATGTTTCGGCGACTTTATTAATCAGCATTTCCTGTTCGTAGCTCATGTCAAGCAAATTGTCGAGAAGAGCACGTACCTGTTCAGCATCTTCTCCCATCTGCTCAGCCTTAGCTCCCTCTAAAGTAATACTCAGACTTTCTGCCATTTCTTTCATTTCATTACCGGCTTTTTGTTGGTTTTCGCCGGCCTTTTTTTCTTTATTTTTTTCTAAATTCTCAGAGGCTTCTTCCATCTCCTTTTCAATAGAATTGATGGCCGCCGTGTCTTTCTTAATATTAAAGGGGTCATCTAATTTTTTGTCAAGAGAGTCGGCTTCACTCAGTTTCTCTTGAATATCCTCAAATGATTCCTGTATTTCCTTTTGCTGCTCCAGTATATCTTTGTTTTCAAGTTCTTTTTTGGTCGTTTTATCAGCCAGATCAAGTTGTTTTTGACTCAATTCCTCCAATTTATTGATGGCTTCCTCCAATTTTTTTTCAACCTCATATTGTTTAAATAGTTCAAGATTTTGTTCCAGGTTATCTTTTAGCTCCTGGTTTTTCAATTTCATGTCCTTTAAAAAATCTTCCAGCTTATTTTTATCCAGGTTTTCCAACTGTTCTTTTAACTTTTCCAGCTCTTTATCCAGGTCATTGTTCATGAGTTGATCAAACAACTCCTGAAGCATGTTGAGTTTTTGTTCTAATTCAGGATCTGTTTTTTTGTTAATCAGTGACTCAAGCTCTTTAATTTCTTCATTTAGTTGCTTTATTTCTTCAAGCTGGTTTTTTATGGCTTCTTCTTTTTCAAGCAAATCTGATATCTTCTGTTTATCTATCCAGTTTAAATCTTTTTTCTCAAATAGAATTAACTCGGTCTTTTCAATTTGCTTGTTGAGCGATTCTAATTGAATCAATGATTCATTTAGTTTCTTTTTCACTTCATCAGATTGTGCTTCTGATTTGTCATTAAGCTCTTCCGCACTTGGTAATTGCATATAAAACATGGAAGAACGGCTCCTTTTATATCCATTTAATGCATCATTATCACGGACTTCAAAACAGTAGGTGATGCTTTCTCCCGGACTAAAACCCATTTCATGCGGATTAAAACTAAAATCGAAAGACTGATGTAAAATTGATTTTTCCTGATTAAGAGAAACCATTTTCCATAGTTGTTCCGGTAAACTATCCTTGCGGTATAAAAAGTTCAAACTATAAAAGCCATGATCATCTTTAGTTTCACCGCTAAAATGCGTTTGTGAGTAATATCCTTGTTCCCGAAATTCCTGAACTTTTATTTCCGGATACTCATCCGGAATTACCTGCAAGGTAAACACCAGTGAATCAGGTTGTTTAACATAATGATTTATTGGCGATATAGTGTAATTAAATGATTTGAAAACCTGCTGTTGGTATTCAAATGTATTGCTGTTATTAGCAGTTAGCCAAATAAAACGATCATCAAGTTGCATTTTAACAGAATCCGCATCCTTTGTAAAAATCTTCCATTGAATGGTGGTTCCTTCCGGCACGACCAAATCCCCAGTGTTTTCAATAGTTTCGTCTTCTTTGTCAAGGTACAATGGATATTTTAAATTGGATTGAAAACCATAAATTAAAGGTCTTGGAAACACCTGAATATGATATGTTTTGCTGGTATATTCAGGAGTATTTATTGTAAAATGAACATCCTGATTGAGCGTTTTAAAAACATATTGGTATTTCCCTGCAGCGGTTTCTCCCATTCTATAAGCGTATTGTCCGTCGTTGAGCTCGAGCATAGAAGGCAACACATCTCCAACAACCTCAACTTCCACTGTAAAATCATTTTTTTGGATCGAGGTAAGGTTGGTGTTTAATAAACGCACGGTATAAGGAAGTGGCTTTTCAAAATGTGTATTGTAATTTAATATCCGTCGGGAGGGATTTGTTAGTGTAGATGGGCTTATGGCTGATAGCAGAAGCAAAACAAGCAATGGAGGAAGTACATATCTCATGTACTTTTTATTTCCCTTAAAGTTAATGGCTCTTTTAAACGGAATAGGTTCCAACTCGGCCGCTTTTTGGTTGATGCTGGCTGTTATCAGTTCGAGTTGACCTGTTTTGTCCAATACATGGAGTTGGAGCGTATTCAATAATTTATCGCTCACTTCAGGGAAATGTCTTCCGATTATTTTTGAGGCTTCCTCATAAGAAAGTGTGTTCCCCATGTTAAACATCCTTAAAACCGGAATTAAAACATAGTAACCCAACACCAAAAGGGTAGTGGTAAAAAATGAATAGTACAGTCCGGTGCGCATGACCGTATTGCTCCATGCAAAATATTCGATCAGATTGATAAGAAGAAAAAATGAAATAATGAGCGCAACACTGAGTAATATACCCTTGATTATTTGATTCTTATAGTACTTCAGGATAAATTGCCTGAGTTTTTCAATTAATATGTCGTAACTGGTTTTCATTGACAACTTTTACGGGAATTTTCATGTCATTATTCTATCTAACGGCAAAGATAGAAATTCAGTGGCGTCAAAAGTATTATCTTAGCTGATTGCTTTTTTTTGACCCTGCGTTAATATTCATGTTTTAATCAAATAATACTTATAATTATATTGTATGAAATGTAAAATTACAACACTCGTTCTTTTGATCTTGACGATAAGCCTCTCTGCGCAATGGAATGAGGATCCCAATATGGAAGGAAAATGTTCTCATGTTCCGCAACGAGCTCAACAACTAAATCATTTTGGCCTTTATGATTGGCAAAGTCCTTATCTGTGGGATTACGATGTTACCTTTTATGGCTTAGATATTGAAGTGTCCAGCACCTCAATTTATATAAAAGGGAATGGGACAATTAACGGCATTGCATTGGTACCACTCGATACTTTTGCCTTCGAACTAATTCCGGAACAGAATATCGATTCATTGTGGTTCAATGGAATTCAATACACCAATTTTTATCGTGACGGTAATAATGTGTTGGTTCCGGTTACTGAAATTAATGCCGGTGATTCATTTTCAGCGCAAGTGTTTTACCAGGGTGAGCCTCCTACCGGCGGTTTTTTTACTGGCGTAACCAATGACTATTCAGGTACTTATAATCAGCCGGTAACATGGACTCTGTCAGAATCGTTTGCAGCAAAAGATTGGTTTCCGGTAAAACAAGACTTAGAAGATAAGGCTGATTCATGCTGGGTATTTCTCACTACCAGTACCGATAACATGGCTGGTTCCGAAGGGCTATTAACCAATGTGGTTGAGCTTGGAAACGGAAAACACCGGTTTGAATGGAAATCAAATTACCCCATCGATTATTATCTGATTTCATTTGCGGTGGCAGATTACCAGGAATATAATGTATATGCACATCCAACAGAAATGGCGGGCGACTCTATACTTATCCAGAATTTCATATACGACTCGCCGGGATGTCTTGAAAACTACAAAGCAGGAATTGATAAAACGGCTGAATTTATCGAGTTATTTTCCGAGAAATACATCCTTTACCCATTCTGGGAGGAGAAATATGGACATTGTCTTACTGAGCTGGGTGGAGGAATGGAACATCAAACCATGACCACCTTGGGCGGATTTTCTTTTCATCTTGTTGCCCACGAACTTGGCCACATGTGGTTTGGCGACAACGTAACCTGTGCCACCTGGAGCCACATCTGGATTAATGAAGGATTTGCAACTTATTCTGATTACCTGGCCAACGAGTTTATTTTAGGCTGGGAAGCTGGGAAGAGCTTTATTTCATCAGCACAATCAAACGCAATGTCATCACCGGGAGGAAGCGTATATGTTCCTGAAGACGAAGTATATCCGGGTAATGAATGGCGTATTTTTTCCGGCAGATTGTCGTACGACAAAGGTGCCGTCATCATTCACATGTTACGTCATGAGATACAAAACGACGACTTGTTTTTTGAAATAATGCGTACTTTTCAAACTGATTTTACCGGGAGTACCGCGACAGGTGAAGATTTTAAAAATACGGCAGAACAGGTTACCGGTATGGATTTCGGTTATTTCTTCGACCAGTGGTATTATGGTGAAGGATACCCTATGTATGATTTAGATTGGTATTCAACCAATACCAGGTTTTTCCTTACTTCAACGCAATCGACTTCTTCATCCACTCCATTTTTCAAAATGATCATGGAGTACAAACTCCTTTTCCTCGATGGTACGGATACGATTATTAAACTTGAGCAGACAGCCAACGTGAATACCTATGAAATTGAAACAGGAAAAGAAGTCGGATTGGTTCTGGTAGATCCGGAGAAATGGACAATGGAAAAAGTGAACAGCATCATTATGAATGTTAACGAAATGGATTCACCTGCTTATTTTACCCTGGGCCCCATTCCGGTTACCGATTATGTTACTATTTATTTTCCCAACAAGTCAAATCATTCACGCGAAGTGAATCTGACAGACCTTCAGGGTAAATTGATTCGATCTTTTGAAACGGAACTTGATAAAATACAAATGAATACAATGGATTTATCAAAGGGAATTTATTTCATTCAAGTTACTGATGGTCAGAATTTAATGAAACGAAAACTGGTAAAGTAGCGGGGCTATAAATGAATTTTTTTATTCAACCTGGTTAGAAATGACCGGGTTTTCTTTTGGAAAGAATACAGAGATCAAAACGCTACCTACCAATATGCCCAATACAATGATCAACGAATGCATGGTTTGGATGTCATAGAAAGGATGTATTAACATTTTCATGCCAATGAAAACCAGTAATAAAGACAGACCAATTTTAATAAACCAAAACCGTTGAATAATGCTTTCGACTAAAAAAAACAAGGAACGCAACCCGATAATGGCGAAGATGTTTGAAAAGTAAACAATATAAGGATCGCGTGTAACCGAAAAAATGGCGGGTATGGAATCTACAGCGAAAATAACATCGGTAAACTCAATAACCAACAAAACCACGAACAAACCTGTAATGTATAATTTATTATTCTTCCTTATAAAAAACCGGTCCCCTTTGTATTCATGATCCACCGATAGATATTTCCCGGCGAGCCGGATAACCGGATGGTTGGTCGTATCGATTTTTCCCACGTTGTTTCTCTCAATAAACATTTTAATACCGGTAAACACCAACAATAGACCAAATCCATAGAGTATCCACGAGAATTGTTGAATTAATGCCGCGCTTAAGAAGATAAACAAAAATCGCATTACAATGGCACCCAATATCCCCCAAAACAACACTTTGTGATAATAATTTTTTTCAACTCCAAATGAGTAAAAAATCATCAGGATCACAAAAATATTGTCCACCGAAAGGGAATACTCAATCAGGTAACCAGTAATAAATTCCAAGCCCAGATTTTGTTGGTAAACCATCAGGGCCGCATCAAAATGATCAGTGCCTATTTTTATTGGATGATTATATTTTGTAATCAATTGTGTAAGATCTTCAATATTTTGCGGATCATGGATTTGATTACCGAAAAAATAAATTAACCCCCAAAAAATGAGGGCTAAACTTACCCATACCGAGGTCCAAAACAGAGCACTTTTAAAGGTTACCGGTTTGTTTTCTTTATTAAAAATCCCAATATCAAGAAACAAAAGAAAGGTAACGAGGACTAAAAAACCCCCAAAAATCAATATTTCGTGCCAACTCATGTTTACCTAAATTAGGGCTCAAAAATAGAGAAAGAATCCATTGGCTTGAAAACGTAAAATCAACTTTATTTGTATTTGAAATAAATAGGTAAAATCCTGAGCAATCAAAATAATCAAAATGCAATTAGTTGTATTTTTACTGTCTGTAAAAGATGAAAACCATGAAAAAAATTATTTTGCTTTATTGGGGAATGGGAGGCAATGTTGAAAATGCTGCCAGAAAGGTCTATTCGATGTTTGATCGCGAGATGATTGATATAGCCGATGTGGTCAGTTTTGATATGAACACGCTGGGAAATTATAAACTGATGATTTTTGGCAGCTCGACAATTGGTGCTGAGAATTGGATTGATGCCAAAGCAGATAACGAATGGAACCGGTTTTTTAGAAAACTTGACAAACAAGGATCGTTAAATTTTACGGCCGCTTTTTTTGGCTTGGGCGATCAGGTATTATATCCCGATCATTTTGTGGATGGCTTGAGCGTTTTTCAGGAGGAAATGGACAAAAGGAAAATAAAGGTAATCGGACAATGGCCTGTTGAAGGATATAAATTTTCCGACTCAGATGGAATAAAAAACGACCATTTTTACGGATTGGCACTTGATTTAGATAACGAACCTGAATTAACGGATGTAAGAATAAAAGCCTGGACAAAAATAATTAAACAATACCTATAGCATTTTGCTGAAAGTCCCGCCCTAAAAAGCGGGCTCTTTATTTTCTATTTCCCGAAATTAAAAACAAAAACAAACTAACGCCCTTCTGTTCATTAGTTTTTCATTTAAATGGTTTCCGTGTTATCAAACAACTATTTTTGCAAAATCTCGTTGTTTCTAAAATTAGTTATTCATGAAGCTATCCACATTCCTATTCACTGTACTTGCCATGATGGCTTTTTCGTTTGGCGCTTTAAGTATGGGCGCGAATCCTGACACCACCAATATTGTCTCATCCGACACCACCACTGCTGTTTTTGAAGGTGATACATTACCCGGAGCACTACAAGACTCTTCCACTTTTGACGTTGATCTCTATACAAACACACTTGTTGATACAACCGGAAATTTTGAGTTACTTATTCGCGACTCGCAGATTCTTCGAACCATTGATAGCATGACTAATTCGAAGTTCTATGATAATCGGTTTTTTGATCTTAGTCCAATGTATACGCGTCCGGGGGGAGCTCAGGTTGATATGGGGGAAATCCCGAATTTTCCCGATTCGGTTTATGCCGCACGCATCGAAACATTAAATAAACAAACAACCATTGAACTTACCTACAATAAAGAGGTGAAAAACTATATTCACCTGTATGCCAATAAAAAAAGAAACCTGACTGCACGCATGCTTGGTTTGGGGGAGATTTACTTCCCCATGTTCGAAGAAGCGTTGGATCGTTTCAATATGCCACTTGAAATTAAATACCTGGCCATTGTTGAATCGGCGTTAAACCCGGCTGCCGGGTCGCATATGGGTGCCAAAGGATTGTGGCAGTTTATGTATGGAACAGGAAAAGTGTATGATTTACAGGTGACCTCTTTGGTTGACGATCGTTACGACCCGATAAAAAGTACCATCGCGGCCTGTGAGCATTTAACAGATCTATATGAAATTTATGGTGATTGGTCTCTGGTTCTGGCTGCTTATAATTCAGGGGCAGGAAATGTAAACAGGGCTATTCGCAGGGCAGGAGGAACCAAAAACTATTGGGCCGTGTGGGCCTTTTTACCACGCGAAACGCGTGGATATGTTCCCGCCTTTATTGCAGTAAACTATGTAATGAATTATGCTGAAGAGCACAACATTTACCCCATGCGTCCAGGTATGTTTTATTACAATATCGATACCGTTACCGTTACCAATATCCTGGCATTTGATCAATTAAACGAACTTCTGGGCATTCCATTGGATGAACTGAAATTTTTGAACCCTCAGTTTAAAATGGGCATCATACCGGCTACGGATGGTAAAACCTTTATTTTGCGTATTCCTCGCCAATATGTTTCCAGTTATCTCACCAATGAAGATTCGCTTTATGCTTTTAAAACAAAAAAAGGCGTTGAGCGCGATCAATTGATGGTTGAAGTCAAAAAAGCACAAGATCGGAATATACATATTGTTAGAAATGGTGAGAGTCTTGGTTTGATAGCTAAACGAAACCATGTGTATGTTAGCCAGATTAAACACTGGAATAACTTAAAAAACAACACCATCTATCCCGGGCAGAAACTCGTGCTATTTGGAAGTGGTGGTGTACAATATAGCAGTAAATCAGGCGATCCGGTAGTTCGTTCAGGAGTTGAGTCAAAACATGTAGTAAAGAATGGCGAAAACCTCGGATTGATTGCCAAAAAATACCAATGTTCGGTAACCGACTTAAAAGAGTGGAATAACCTGAAAAACAACAATATCTATCCAAAACAAACCCTGACGGTTTACCGACCCGAAAGTAAAAAAACCAACTCGGTCGCTCAGGGCAAATACCTTTACCATGTAGTGCGCAAAGGCGACACCTTGTGGGATATAGCCAAAGAATATGACGGAGTAACAGTAGAGCAAATTAAGGCGTTGAATAAAATGAATAACATCAACAAACTAAAACCAGGCCAGAAAATCATTGTAGCCGAAATTAGTTGATCGCAATAAAATAGTTTAGTCAGAGTTATTTATGTATCACCACAGCAAAGAACAATGGTTTTAAATAAATACAACATAATTGGCTTATTTACCCTGCTATTCGTATTTGTACTGGCTTTTTCAGGCTGTATTCCAAATAGCGATAAACCAAAATTGCCCCGATCAATTGGAAACAGCTCCGAAGTACTGGTTGTGCTTCAAAATCAGGAACAATGGGATGGGCAGATTGGTCAGGTAATCAGAAAATACCTGGAACAGGAACAATATGGTTTGCCACAGGTTGAGCCTGTTTTTAAACTTAGTCACATTACCGTGGCTAATTTTTCCGAATTGTTTAAGAAATACCGAAACCTGCTCATTGTTGAAATAGATCCCTCTTATACCGAATCGAAAATGGAAATTTTCAACGATTTGTGGGCTGGTCCCCAACGTATTTTCAGGATTAAATGCTCCAACTCACAGGCTTTTGTCGAAGTATTCGAAACTAAAGAGCAAATCATTATACATAGTTTTGGTGAAGCGGAGCGTGCCCGTATCATGGAAGTGTTCAATCCCACATCAAAAAACAATGTTTCTGAAGAGGTGATTAAATCCTTTAATTTGAATATGAGTGTGCCTTCCGGATTTTATATGGCAAAATCGGCTTCTGGGTTTATGTGGTTACGAAAAGAAGTTCCTGCCTATAGTCAGGGTATCATCATCATGTCGGAACCTTATAAATCTGAAGTCCAGTTCTCTATTGAGAGTATCGTGGCACGCATTAGCCGTGATTTGAAGCAAAATGTTCCGGGAACTTCAGAAGGTTCATTTATGGTGATTGACGAAACCTATGTGTTGCCAAAGGCCATACAAGTAACAGATTTTCCTAGCGAATACGCCATTGAAACCCGAGGAATGTGGAATGTGGCCAATGATTTTATGGGAGGGCCTTTCATCAGCTATTCCTTTACCGACAAAGAGAATGAAAATATTTTCACCCTGATGGGTTACGTATATTACCCCAACCAGAATAAACGCGATTTGTTGCGTCAGGTGGAGGCGATTTTGTATTCGGCAGCACCTTTAAAATAGCAAAAAAGTTAAGATTTTGTAAATCCTGAAGGAGTATGTCGGGATTATTGTAATTTTGTAGGGTGATGGAAGATGAAAAATTTAAACAGGATCTGGACGAATTGTTCAGGCTTTTTAAACGGTTGGTTGAAAAACAATCGATGGAAGATATTCCCGGAGTGGATCGTTCGATGATGAAACAGTTTCAGTTTTTTTTCAGCAATTACGAAACGATGAAGGATCAAATCAGTCATCAGTTGCAAGGGCAATTTGGTGAACCTGTTAAAAAAATGGTGAGCAATTTGGTTGAACAATTGCGCGCACAACTGGGAGAAGATAACGAAGACCTCTTGCAGGATGAAATTAAAGTTGAAGAATTAACACTTAACCCTCCCGGTAGAATAGCGGCTATTGATGAGATGCTAAAAAAACCTGGTCTTTCCGAAGATCAAATTAACGAACTTCTCGACCGCAGGGCCAATTTGTTGGAATAGCGGAACTTTTTCCACACCCAAAATACTTTAATAATCAAGTGATTAAATTCAAAAATTTTATTAATTATCTGAAAAATTATTACCGGAAGAAATCAAAGTTCTCCATTGCATCTGATATTTTTTTTCTGTTGTTCATCCTGTTGATCCTGATTCCTTCCACACGTGTTGAGGTTGTTTCCTTTTTTATCCGTCTGACATCCTTGGCTCCATCAGAAATGAATTCGGAAGACCAATTTATCATACCTGAAGATACAAAAACATGGTCGATTACGGATATGGACGGAAAACAAGTTACTTTGTCCACATTGATGGATGATAAGCCTGTTTTTATCAACTTTTGGGCTACCTGGTGTCCGCCATGTGTGGCCGAGTTACCTGGTATCGCTGAACTATACAGCAAGTATGGTGAGCAGGTGAATTTTGTCCTTGTTTCCAACGAATCAGTTTCAACGGTTCTTTCTTTCGCGAAAAAGCGCCAATTGACCGGGCTCCCCTTTTTTCAATATACAGATGTTCCTGCTGCATTTTACTCTGAAAGTATTCCAACTACTTTTTTATTAAACAAAAACGGTCAGGTGATATTGAGTAAAAAAGGTGCGGCCCGTTGGAATTCAGACCAGATGAATCAAATAATCGATCAATTATTAAAAGAATAAAGCCAGTTAACCTTGTAAATACTATTTTTGTTAATAAAATAACTACCGATGAATAAACGCTCTTTTGGATTTTTAGTTTTATTTATCATGCTCTTTGGCAGCATGGGATTTTCACAAGTCATTAGCGAAAACGCTAAACGCAAGATAACCATTGGATTTGACATGTTTACCGACCTCTTGCAGAACATTCCATATAATATGGATGTACGCGCGATTCACCAGGGAGCTAATATTTATGGAATGTATAATTTTCAAATTGGTAAAGGCAAATCGTCCTTTGGCATAGGATTAGGTATTGGCAACCACAATATTTACAGCCACTCGAAAATTGACGATATAAAGGCAGACACCATTGTGTTTTCTCCAATAGAAGAATCATTCAAACGCAGTAAAATTAACCTCACCTATTTGGAGATGCCCATGGAGTTGAAGATTCGTTTTAAAAATGAGATCAAGATGGGCGTTGGGTTTAAGATTGGATATTTGTTGAGTAGCAAGGAGAAATATGTTGGTGACACACCCGAACAGGCGACGCGCGTTACCATCAAATCAAAAACCATTTCGCAAACCCAGGATTATGCCTATGGTTTTACCTTAAGGGTTGGATATAAATCAGTAAATTTGTTTGGATATTACCAGATTTCACAAATATTCAACAAGGGGCGAGGTCCCGAACTTTATCCCATTTCGGTAGGTATTACTCTTACCCCTTTTTGACAAATAGGAAAAGCTAAACACATAAAAAAAGCGACATTTTCTGGTGCCGCTTTTTTTTATTTTAGGGTGTGTTATTAATAACGGTAATGATCTGGCTTATATGGGCCATCCAAATCTACACCCAGATAATCAGCTTGTTCTTTCGACAACCTGGTGAGTTTTACCCCAATTTGTTCCAAATGTAAGCGGGCTACTTCTTCGTCAAGATACTTAGGAAGCCGGTATACGCCTACTTTATATTCATTGCGTTTTTCCCAAAGATCAATTTGAGCCAGTGTTTGGTTTGTAAATGAGTTGCTCATCACAAAACTGGGATGACCTGTGGCACAGCCCAGGTTCACCAGGCGACCTTCAGCCAACAAGAAAATGGCATGACCATCTGGAAATAAATATTTATCTACCTGTGGTTTGATGTTAATTTTCTTAATGCCAGGTAATTTCTCAAGTTTGCTAACTTGAATTTCGTTGTCGAAATGACCAATATTACAAACAATGGCCTGATCATTCATGTTTGCCATGTGCTGGGCGGTAATGATATCTTTGTTTCCTGTGGTGGTAACAAATATATTACCAAATTTTACTGCTTCCTCCATTGTGGTAACCTGAAAGCCTTCCATTGCTGCCTGCAAGGCGCAAATGGGGTCGATTTCTGTTATCATGACCCTGGCACCATAACTGCGCATAGAATGTGCTGAGCCTTTACCAACATCACCATAACCGGCAACCACTACCACTTTTCCTGCCAGCATCACATCGGTAGCGCGTTTGATGCCATCGGCCAGCGATTCACGACAACCGTACAGGTTATCAAACTTCGATTTGGTAACAGAATCGTTCACATTAATGGCTGGTATCAGCAATTCTCCTTTTTCGAACATTTGATACAAACGGTGAACTCCGGTGGTTGTTTCTTCTGATACGCCTTTCCAATCTGCTACTGTGCGGTGCCATTTTTTAGGATCTTCGACCAGTGTGGTTTTTAATAATTCTAAAATTTCGCCTTCTTCAATACTCTCCGGAGTTACATTTAGTAACGAAGCATTCTTTTCTGCAGCAAAGCCTTTGTGAATAAGCAGCGTGGCATCGCCACCATCATCAACAATCAGTTGAGGGCCTTTACCATCAGCGAAACTAAGCGCCTGGAAGGTACACCACCAATATTCTTTTAATGTTTCACCTTTCCAGGCAAAAACAGGAATTCCTGCTTCTGCAATGGCTGCGGCTGCCTGATCCTGTGTGGAAAAAATATTGCAACTGGCCCAACGCACATCTGCACCAAGAGCGACCAGGGTTTCGATGAGTACGGCGGTCTGAATGGTCATATGCAATGACCCTGTGATACGAACCCCTTGTAAAGGTTTTGTTTTGCTGTATTTGTTGCGAATGGCCATTAAACCCGGCATTTCTTTTTCAGCAATTTCAATCTCTTTTCTGCCCCATTCGGCAAGAGAAATATCTGCAATCTTATATTGCAATTGTTCTTCGATGATTAATTCTGTCATGTATAAAATCTAATTTGTCTAATGATCAATAGGTTATGATAATAAAGTTTATCACTTTATAAGTGCACAAAGATATGTATTTTTGCGTTATAGTGGATGAGTTTGAATAAGTTGAACCTCTCGAAACTTTTTACTTCATTTGTCAGTATAAAAAGGGATAATTCAAAACCGCAATAATGGTAAATTTTACTGTATATAATCCTGTTCGTTTAGTCTTCGGGAATCAGATTAAAGATGAACTTGGTCCTTGTTTAAAAAAATTTGGCATGAATATTTTACTGATATATGGAAAAGGATCAGTGAAAAAATATGGTTATTACAATCAGATAATGAACGTATTAGCATCTGGCGGGTTCAAGGTTACAGAATTCTCTGGAATTAAACCGAACCCTGTAATTAATGATGTAAGAGCCGCTGTAAAACTTGGCAAAGAGAAGAAAGTAGATGTTGTTCTCGCGTTAGGTGGGGGAAGTGTAATTGATTCCGCTAAAATTGTTTCGTTGGGATTACAAACCGAAATCGATCCCTGGGAATTTATGACCTGGAGGATTCAGCCTGAAAAAGCAACTCCTTTGGTTACTATTTTAACCCTTGCAGCTACAGGGTCGGAAATGAATTCTGCCGCAGTAATTCAAAATCATGAAACCGGTGAAAAACTGGGTCTTGTAAACGAATTGTTGTTCCCTAAAACGAGCTTTTTGAATCCTGAATTCACGTTATCTGTTCCTAAAAATTACACGGCATTTGGAATTGTAGACTTAATTGCTCATTCTCTGGAGTCATATTTTGGCGAAGGCGAGCCTTCAATTACCGACAGTTTTACTTTTTCTATCATTAAAGATGCAATGCGTTGGGCACCAAAGCTATTGAACAACCTGGATAACCTGGAATATAGAGCCAATATCATGTTAGATGCTACCCTGGCTCTAAATGGAATTACAAGCTACGGGAAAAAAGGAGGCGATTGGGGAGTACATGCCATGGGGCACGAATTGTCGCTGTTGTTTGATACACCGCACGGAGCCAGTTTGAGCATCGCTTATCCTGCATGGCTTAAACTTCACAAAAAAACATGTTCAGACAGAATTAGTAAACTTGGTGATGCCCTGTTTGACACCAGCGATGTTGATGAAACCATCGAAAAACTCACCGCGTTTTTTGCATCTGTCGGATCACCGGTTAAACTGTCGGAGATTAATGTTAATGACGAACAACTGACAGAAATTGTAGCGCAATATCATCGAAATAAAGTTTCAGGAATGCATCATAAATTATCAAAATATGATCATCAAACTTTAGTGACGCTGATGATATGATGATGAAAACCTAATAGCTAATATGGATTTAAACTAATTTTGTTGCATCGTTAAAATACTAGCAAAATGAAAAATAAGCAAGCCTTAGAGTCTGAAAAAAACGACGACGCAAGTCGGTTGAAGGAACGTATTCATGAATTGGAAAGCAAGCTTAGTGAGAATGAAAAATTGATTTCGGATCTGACATCAAAAAACGTTACCTATACCGATGTACTTAACCATGTGCCTCTTGCCATGTTAAGCCTCGACACATTTGGTTATATTCAGTTCATTAACAGTACATTTAGCAAATTATTCGATTATGCACAGACCAACCAAAATCAGCACGTACATATCAGCAGGTTTTTGCAGTTTGACGACACCAGATTAAGTGAAAAAATTTCCAGGTTATTAGACGATCATGTTCAGTTTGATATCGAGACCAGAATCTCTGATTTAGATGCTTCGGACAGCTATTTCAGGGTGAGGGGAATTTCTATTACCAACAGTGAACAAAAAGCCACAGCCCATTTAATCATTATTGGAAATATTACTCAAAGGAGGCTTGCTGAAAAGAATTTAATTTTAGCAAAAGAGAAGGCTGAAGAAGGGAATATGCTTAAAACAGCATTTCTTAGTAATCTTTCACATGAAATTCGCACCCCGTTAAATCATATTCTCGGTTTTCTGGAGCTTCTTTTAATGGAAAATTTGCCAATCGAAGACCGTGAGGAGTATACACAAATCGTGCGTGGCAGTAGTGATATTTTGCTCAAGCGTATCGAAGATGTCATTAGTATTTCTAAGATTGAGACCAGGCAAATGGATGTGCATAACGACAACCTTGCAGTATCCGAAATTTTACATTATGTTTTTAATGAATCCAAAAGAATTCAACATCAACACAACAAGCAGCACTTACAAATCATATTAAATGAACAAACTGAATACAAGAATCTTATCATTTCAGCAGATATTCGTAAGGTACATCAAATTTTAATCAACTTTCTTGACAATGCAGTTGTTTTTACAAATACGGGTCAGATTGAGATTGGTTATTTTATTGAGAATATGAACGGTATCTGTTTTTATGTAAAGGATCCGGGTATTGGAATAGCTCCTGAATTTCATGAGTCAATATTTGAACATTTCAGACAAGTAGATAATTCACCCACACGTGTTGTTGGCGGTTCTGGGCTGGGGTTGGCCATAGCAAGCGGGATGGCTAAGCTGATGAAAGGTTCAATTACCCTGGATTCGACACCTGAGAAAGGCTCCACTTTTTACCTTCATTTACCCGAATCCATTATCTCAGTCCAGTCGATGGTGCCTAGTTATAATCAGTCGGGTATTGATTATTCATGGACTGACAAAACCATTTTGATAGCTGATTACGAGCTGGCCAACTTTAACCTGATGAAAATGATGTTATCTAAAACTAAGGTCGAACTGCATTGGGCCAAAACGGGGGAAAAATTGATCAGCCATTTAACTGAGTCTAAAATTGATCTGGTTATTCTTGATGTTGATCTTCCCGGAATTCCTTTGGTGGAATTAATCAATAGAATAAAACAACAAGACAGGCAAATTCGCATCGTAATAATTGGAAATGAATTAGATTTTGAACAAATCCAAGTAATTGAAAAAGAACAGGTTGACCATATATTATTCAAGCCAATCAATAAACCTGAACTCCTACATGTTATCAACAGGCAGTTTGCGGTATCCTGATTCCCGACCCTTTCCATTCCTTTCGTACATTGGCCTCATATGGATTGTAAAAGTGGCTTCTGTGCAACCATTCACAAAGGCTTTTTGTCAACAATACGAATTATGAATGGATTTTATTAACTTGCTGCCCTGTTTTTCTGTGGAAAGAAAAGCGAAAAGGGTCGCATGGAATTTGATAAATCTTTTATAATTAAGTTGTTAAGGAATGATAAAAAAGCACAAGAGGCTTTTTATCTGCATCTTGCTCCTAAAATGTATGGGGTTTGTTTGCGTTTTGCATTGGATAAAGATGATGCGGCGGATATTCTTCAAGATGGCTTTATCAGGGTTTTCGTTCATTTAAAAGATTTCAGGGGAGAGGGATCCCTCGAAGGATGGGTTCGGCGTACGATCGTAAATACTGCTATTAACTACTATAACAAAAAAATTAAGCAGGGAGTTAAAACCGATTTAGATCAGGTAAAAGACACAAATCAAACCAGAAGTTTGGTTGTTGAGAATATGTCATCGCGCGAATTACTGAATATGATTAATGAGTTACCGGATGGCTATAGAACTGTTTTTAACCTGAATATCATTGAAGGTTACACGCATAAAGAAATTGGGGAAATGCTCGGGATTTCTGAAAACACATCTAAATCGCAACTTTCCAGAGCCAGGGCAAGTCTGCAAAAACGATTAAAAATAATTGAAAAGAAAGAAAATTTGTGACAGACCATAATGACCATATCGACCGGATAATCAGGGAAAAGTTTGATTCCTTTGAGCCAACACCACCTCCACGTGTTTGGCAAGGGGTTCTGTCTGGAATGGAAACCCGGCAAAGGGCAAAAGCAAATAGGATCAGAACCACATCTGTATTGGCCGCTGCGTTCTTTTTAATTCTTCTTACCTGGATTTTTTTAATTCCTGAAAAGACAACAATTTTTGAATCAAAAGATACAGTAGAAAACACATCCATCGAAGCTCCGGAAAATCCAACTCATGAGCCAGCTACTTCTAATGATCTCATCGCCAAAGAATCTCAGCCTTCGATCAATCAAAAACCAGTAGTAATCCAACCTGAAAAAACAGTCGGACCAAGTCAATCGAAAAATGAAATCGTTGTTGGGAATAATCCTGCTGCCTTTGAGGAATCTGAAAATCCGGATCCAATTCCAATAGGAAATGATACTGAAAAAATAATCAATGGTTCGGGAAATCGGGTTTTCTTGGGTATTTCATACTTAAATTTTCGAGGATTAAATCAGGTGAAACTAACTATGTTTGAGCCATTTTTCTATTTGTTCCATCAATTCCAAAATGTAGAAAAAGGAGGAGATCAAAACCGTCTTCCGGTGAAAAATGCCTTAACAATAAAACCGCGTAAATGGTCTTCTTTTGTAGGTATTTCACCTGAATTTGTTACTACCACTTTTGATTCTGTCACCCTTTTAAATACGTATTCGATTAATTATGAGCCGATATTTCATCTGAACAAACAGTTTTTTCTGCGTTTTGGAATTGGCGTTTCTTATGCCCGCGATCGGGGTTTTGCAAAACTTGACTATATCAGCAACGATTTAATGGGTACCTATAACGATGTGTATAATGTAACGTTCGATTCTATTAACGGACAAGTGGTACCTACCTATCATACCAAAACTGTTGAGGTATGGGATAGCATCCGTCATTTGGTTATTTCTGAAGTTACCAACCGTTATATCTATGTTCAGGTTCCTGTTCTGTTAGGATATTTTCACCAGGGCAATCATTCATCTTTTAACTGGTATCTTTATGGTGGTCCTGCAATGAATATACAAGTTGGAAAGTTTATTGACAAACCGCATCCTGCAGAAAAAGATGTCGAAATAATAAATTTACAGAATAAATTGCCAGTGCGAAATAATACCTATTTTCAACTTTGGCTGGGTGCCGGCATCGAGTATAAACTCTCTAATCAGTTCTCTATGGCCATCGAACCAGGATACCGATACTACATCCATTCGATTTATAATAAACAAGGATATAATAAACCCCTTTCCGCTTTTACTTTAAGAATAGGGACAATAATCAGGCTTAACTAAACTCAGATATCATTTTGCTATGATCAGCTCTCTAAAAATATATAAAGAAACGAAAACCTGCCTGCTGGGGATCTTTTTTCTGTTGGTTAATCTCCCGGTTTTAATTGCAGGAAACCAACCAAATGAAGTCTTTATTTCAGGGCAGGTATTACATGTGCTTTATGGTGGTCCTATAGCAAATCACAAGGTGAAAATTCTCTCTGATGGGGGAGACAATACACGCGGTTATTACTTTAAAGAAGTATTTACAAATGAAGAAGGCTATTTTTTTGACACAATTGTAACCCAAGAGAAGAGTGGTTCGTACCTCATTACAACACTTGATAAAAACGACAAACCATATGAAAACACGTTGCATTTCAGGTTTGGCGAAAACATTTATTCGAATATCCTGTTAAGTAATTTTTATATTGATGCACCTTATCAGTTTAAACCACTGCAGGCCAGGTTTAAGTATGTACAAAAGGCTACCGGAGATCGATTTAGATATTGGTTTTTCGATCAGACAACCAATCCACATGTCAATTCGTGGAAATGGGATTTTGGTGACGGAACCACCTCATTGTTGCAAAACCCCGAGCATATTTATAGCGAACCCGGTTTATTTCTGGTTAGTTTAACAGTGACCATAAATATTTATTCTCAGCAGTTTTCAAACACCATTACCCAATTAATTTATATCAGTCCATTGGAGTATCATCACTTTGGGGGTCATGTTTTTTCGGAACTTATGCCCATCGATGCAGGGGTTGCTTATCTCTATGCCAAAGATTCGGCCAACCATTATTACACATTGGATACTGTCAGGATTGACACGCTTGGGTATTATTATTTTTACCAGATTCCGGCAGGAGAGTATACTGTAAAAAGTGAACTCTCCTTAAATTCAATATATCAGGGTCATTTGCTTCCAACCTATTATGGTGATGAACTGTTGTGGCAGAAAGCAAAGCCCATTCACCTCAATGCTACTTCCTGGGAATACGACATCAGATTAAGGTTACCTGACGATTATTTGCCCGGCAATTCCATAATAGAAGGAACGATTGTTTACGATAATCTTCCTAAAGGAATAACCGATGCACAACCTGCAGTTGGGGCAAATATTTATTTAATGAATGAAAACGATGATATGCTGATGTATTGTAAGGCCAACGACCAGGGATTGTTTGAGTTTGTAAATATGAAAGCCAAACCCTATTGGATCTATCCCGAAATCATAGGTGTTACTGTCGAAAAGATAAGGGTTGACCTTTCGGGAGAAAATCCAAATGCCACGGGTATTCACATCACGGTGATTGAAGACGTTGCAAGTGGAATTAACCCGGAACTTGATTTTGGTTCAACAAACTGTAAAATCTACCCCAATCCTGTTTCTGATGTGCTGACTGTACAAACCTCTTTTTCGGGAAAATCGACTCCTGAAATTCAGCTATTCAGTACGCAAGGTCAATTGATTAAGACCGATCATCTTTATTTTTCTACTATTGGATCACTTCAACTGGATGTAACTGATGTGATGCCAGGAACCTATGTGCTGAAAATATTCAACGGTCAAACTGCTGATAGTCGGCTAATTGTAGTAATCAGGTAGTTAGTTAAAACTCCAACGGGCTCCTTCTTTAGTGTCTTTAACCTGGATATTTAATTTGGCCAGTTCATCTCTGATGCGGTCAGATGTAGCCCAATCTTTATTTTCTTTGGCTTGTTTGCGTAGTTCAAGAATGGTATCCATCAAATAATTCACCAGTTGATCGTTGCTGTTGTTTTTTTCAGGAATTAAACCAAGCACATCAAATAAATACAGGCCGAAAATCTGTTTAAGTTGATCGATGTCCGGCTGTTTAAGACTTGCTTTTCCATCATTTGCAAGGTTAATCATTCGGCTTAACTCAAAAAGTTGAGCGATCGTGACAGGTGTATTAAAATCATCGTTCATCGCATTTTCCAGTGAGTTTTTAATCGCATCAATGTCGAATGATGATGTATGAGCGGGTTTTAACTGGTCGATCAGTTTATAAGTTTCGAAAAGTTTAGACAATCCTTTTTCAGCAGCCTGAAGGGCCTCATTAGAAAAATCAAGGGTGCTTCGATAGTGAGCCTGAAGAATAAAAAAGCGAATGGTCATGGGTGAATAAGCCTGAACTAGCGATTCATGGTTCCCTGTAAAAAACTCATCAAGGGTAATGAAATTGTTGAGTGATTTGCCCATTTTTTGCCCATTGACGGTAATCATGTTGTTGTGCATCCAAAATTTCACCGGATCGTGGCCATGGGCAGCATTGGATTGGGCAATTTCTGATTCATGGTGCGGGAAGAGCAGATCCATTCCACCACCGTGAATATCAAACGGATCACCTAAATATTTGGCAGCCATTGCCGAACATTCCAGGTGCCAACCCGGAAATCCTTCGCTCCATGGAGAGGGCCAGTGCATAATGTGCCTGGAGTCTGCTCTTTTCCAAAGGGCAAAATCAAAACCATTTTTCTTTTCTTCCTGCCCTGCCAGTTCACGTGTGTTTTGTAGCAGGTCTTCTATCTTTCGTCCCGAAAGTTTTCCATATTCAAACTTCCGGTTGTATTTTTCTACATCAAAATACACCGATCCATCGGCTTCGTATCCATATCCATTTTTAAGAATTTCTTTTACCAATTCAATTTGTTCAATGATGTGACCTGAGGCGGTGGGCTCAATGCTGGGATGCAGCACATTCAATTCATCCATGTTGGCGTGATAGCGATCAGTATAAAACTTTACCACTTCCATGGGTTCAAGTTCTTCAATCCGTGCTTTCTTGGCAATTTTATCTTCACCTTCATCCGCATCATTTTCGAGATGACCCACGTCGGTGATATTACGCACATAACGCACTTTGTAGCCAAGGTGTATTAAATACCTGAAAACGATATCGAAGGTGATGGCTGCGCGTGCATGACCCAGATGTGCATCACCATATACTGTAGGGCCGCACACGTACAATCCCACGTGTGGTGGTGCAATGGGTTTAAACAACTGTTTTTTCCTGACCAGGGTATTATAAATATACAATTGGGTTTCCATGACCGTATCGATTTGTTGCGCAAAATTAAGAAAAGACTGTAGAATCGTCTATAAAATGAAATGTTTGGTGTTGATAGCTGGTATTTGCATTAAAAGCCGGACTTAAACTACAATTGTTTTATAAAACACCGGCGGCGTTTATGCTGAATATGGTCGTAGTTTTTCCAGGTGGTGGCACCTTTCATATTGGTCTCGAACATGCCGGTAGTTTCCACATATTTTATCCCATTCTCAAGCATAGTGTGTTGTAACTCACTAATTAAAATGGCGGGCAAGCCTAATTTTTGGTAATGAGGATCGACACCGGTAAGCAGTAAATCCAGGACCTCTGGTTTTTTTAATGCTTTTTTGATGTGCAGAAACCCAAATGGAAATAAGTGGCCATTTGCTTTCTGCATTGCTTTTGAAAGACTGGGCAACCCAATGATAAAGGCAGCCAGTTGCCCCTCTTTTTTGATCATCACAATATATTTTGGAACCAAAACGTCCATGTATTTTTGTGTGGCACTTTTTATCAATTCATCAGAAAACGGGCTTACATACGGAAGTTCGTCAAAAGCACGGTTCAATAAATAGAATACCTCATTCAAATACAAAACCATTTCTTTTTTCTCTTTTAGGTGAATCACTTCCAGGTTATTACGCTGTTTGATGATTTCCACCAGTCGGGTTGCTTTTTCCGGGATTTCCTCAATCTTTATTAAGAATTCAACCCAGTCGTTTTCTTTGGAATAACCCAGCTCCTCAATGTGTTTTTGATAATAGGGGAAGTGCATCACCGAAGCAATGGAAGGCAGGTATTCGAAGCCTTCGATGAGCAAGCCCTGATTGTCGAGGTTAGTGAATCCCAGAGGCCCATGGATCGCTTTAGCACCTTTATCGCTCAGCCATTTTTCTGCTACCTCAAACAGGGCTTTGGTTACCTCTACATCATCAATTACTTCAAATCGGGTAAAACGCCCCATTTCTTTCCCGATTTTTTTGTTGTAATCGTGGTTGACAATGGCACCAATGCGTCCAACACAACTACCTTCCTTCCAGGCGGTCCAAAATTGAGCATCACAAAAGAAAAAGGCCGGGTTTGTTTTTGCTGTTAATTGTTTCACTTCATCCGATCTCAAAGGGGGCACCCAAAAAGGATGATTTTGGTATAGCTTAAACTGGAAATCAACAAATGCGCGGCAATCTTTATCGGTTATAACAGGCCTAATATCAATCATATAACAAAATGTAAGAAATATATATTGCAAATATACTACAACACCAGGATTAAATTGACAGTTTTGTTTGTTTTTGCTTTTGATACTTGATTAAATTTGCCACTGTTAATTTAATAACATAACGATGGAAAAAATACTGGTAATTGGTTGTTCAGGACAGATAGGTTCGGAACTGGTTATGGCATTGCGCAGCAAATACGGAAATGAAAATGTGTATGCTACCGATATAAAGTACCCTACGGATGAGGTTCGCGATAGTGGCCCGGGACAGATCCTGGACGTGCTGGATTTTCAAAACCTGTTGCATTACATCGTTCGCAATAACATCACTCAAGTATATAATCTGGCGGCTGTATTGTCTGGAAATGCTGAAAAAATTCCATTGCAGGCATGGGATATTAACATGAAAGCTCTGATCAATACCATCCTTGCTGCACAACAATCGGATGCCAAAAAACTTTTCTGGCCCAGCTCCATTGCCGTTTTTGGACCTACCACACCGCGCAATCTTACCCCTCAGCTTACCATCATGGAGCCCAATACAGTATATGGAATTTCCAAATTGGCTGGTGAACGCTGGGGCGAATACTATCATCAAAAATATGGAATTGATTTCCGTAGTGTACGGTATCCCGGTTTAATCAGTTATAAAACGGAAGCTGGTGGTGGAACCACAGATTATGCGGTTGAAATTTTTTATGAAGCCATTCGTCATGGCAGCTACGAATGTTTTCTATCGGCTGATACCGCCTTACCGATGATGTTTATGGATGATGCAATCAACAATACCATTCGGTTAATGGAAACTCCGGGAGAGAACCTTACCCTTAGGTCGAGCTACAATGTTGCAGGTATATCGTTTACGCCAAAACAACTGGCCGAATCCATTAAAAAATACATGCCTGAATTTAAAATTACCTACAAACCCGATTTTCGTCAGGCAATCGCCGATAGCTGGCCCGCAAGTATAGACGATAGTATTGCCCGTCGCGACTGGGGATTAACACAGGAGTACGACCTGGACAAAATGACTAAGCTGATGCTTGAAAAGGTCGAGGAAAAATTGAAATAGTTATATATTACGAACCTTCTCTAATTTTTTTACTTAGGGGAGGTTGATTTTGTGTGAGTTATGTCATTTACATATTTTTAACTAAATATATGTTGTAACATATAATGTTGTTACTTATTTTTGCACCTCATTTAACTAACACACACTCACATGAAAAAAATAGGAATTTTATTTACAGTACTTTTGACAGCAACAGGTTTATGGGCACAAACTTCCGACTGGGAATTTGATAAAGCACACTCTTCAGTCGAGTTTGGTATCGATCACATGGTGATTACTGAAGTTACCGGGAAGTTCACCGAGTTTACAGGATCAGTTAAAACCGAAAAGGAAGATTTCACCGATGCTAAAATTGAGTTTTATATTGAAGCAAAAAGCATTAACACAAATAACATCGATCGCGATGATCACCTGCGTAGTGCCGATTTTTTTGATGTAGACAAATTTCAGAAAATTACCTTTGTAAGTACATCTTTTACAAAAACATCGGGAAAAAATTATTCTTTGACAGGCAATTTAACCATGCACGGTATTACAAAACCCGTTACATTTGAAGTTACCTACGGTGGCACGGTTGTAGATCCTTATGGAAATACAAAAGCCGGGTTTAAGCTCACAGGAAAATTAAACCGAAATGATTACGGATTAACCTGGAGCAAAGCGCTCGAAACAGGAGGTCTCGTGGTAGGTGAAGAAGTCACTCTCACTGCCAGGGTTGAATTAATGAAAATGAACCATTAATAATAATTCTCATGGAGAAGCCAACGATTGCACAAGAAAAGCCTTTTATCCTGGACATGACTCCCGGCACCTATTACTGGTGTGCCTGTGGCAAGAGTTCAAACCAGCCATTTTGTGATGGGTCGCACAAAGGAACTGCTTTTACTCCCATAAAAACGGAAATTGCTGAGCAGAAAAAAGTTGCCTGGTGTGGTTGTAAGCACAGTGCGAACAAACCATTTTGCGATGGTGCTCATACAAATCTCTAATAAACTATTGAGGTCTGTCTTCGCAACCTGGTTGCGAAGACAGGCTGTTTTAATTTAATCAATCGCCACTAATGAAATCATTTTGGAATCAGCGATATGGAGCTGCACAATACGTATATGGTGTTGAGCCCAACAAATTTTATAAGGAGCAACTGATTCGCCTGAAACCAGGAAAAATACTTTTTCCAGGAGAGGGGGAAGGCCGAAATGCGGTGTATGCCGCCACTCTTGGTTGGGAAGTTACCGCTTTCGATAGCGCTGAAAACGGAAAAACAAAGGCCGATATGCTTGCCGATTTAAATGAGGTAAAAATTGATTATATTGTTGATGATGCCGAAGATGTGGTACTGCGCAAAAATTATTTCGATTGCATTGTTTTTATCTTTGTGCATCTGCCAGCTGAAAAACGCCGGTTTTTTCACCGTAAAATGATGAGCAATCTAAAACCGGGTGGAATGGTTATTTTTGAAGGATTTGCCAAAAAGCAACTTGAATTTAACACTGGTGGCCCACGAAACCTGGAAATGTTGTTTTCAAAAGAAGAAATTTGGGAAGATTTTTCTACACAAATGCAGGAATTGAACGTCTTAGAATTGGAAACAATAATTAATGAAGGTGAGTTTCATCAAGGTATTTCGCAGGTAATCAGATTTGTAGCTAGAAAAAACTAATAATTTTGAATATGAAGATTGAAGATGAAATTAAGGGTAAGTTTCGCAATGAATTTCACAAAGCAATCATTAACCTGACCTATACCACCAATCAGTTGAGTCACGGTTTTCTTCAGGTGGTAAAGAAACATGGACTCAGTATTCAACAGTATAATATCCTAAGGGTGCTCAGAGGTTTTAAAAGCCAGCCATCAAGTATTGGTTTTTTAAAAGAACGCATGCTCGACCAGAGTTCTGATGTCAGCCGCCTGGTAGATCGACTCGTGCTGCGCAAGTTGGTTCAACGGACCGAAAGTACTACTGACAGACGACTAAAGGATGTTGTTATTACCCAGAATGGATTGGATTTATTGGCCAAGATGGATCATTGCGAATCGCAGCAGGATGAGTTACTTAAAACCATTTCAGAGGAGGAAGCCTGCCAGTTGAACGATTTGTTGGACAAAATAAGGGGTTAAGGAAAATATTAAAATGAGTTTGATAAAATCATGTTGCTAAATCCTCAGTTTTGTAGAAATACCTAAATCTAATCAAGCAATTAATCCAACAGGTTGAACATATTGAAGAATATTCACTTGTCTTGCAACGATTATTAATTTTGCATGGTCAGAAGAGAGAGTCACAAAATTTCCATGATGAGTAAATACCCAAGATATCAACGCGTTGTGTTTTATTTCCCATTTCTGTTCAGTTTATTTGTATCAATTAACCTGTTTTCACAGAATCCTTATCATTACAACAAAAACTATTACTACCTGTTTCCTTTTCCGGATGCCACGGAAATAAATCCGTATACAAACCTGATTATCAAACATCAGGAACCGTTTTCAAATGTTCTCAATAATCTTAAACTGACCGTTACAAACAACAAAAATGAAGTTTTATCCGGAAAAATACGGCTAAAAGAAGATAACCACAGCTTGATCTTTTTACCTGATCAGCCATTTGATAATGGTGATGTCATTGGTGTAAATCTGAAAGGAGCAAGAAGTCAGAGTGGCAACAACATCGAAGATCTGGCCTTTTCGTTTCATATTAAATCAAGAAATACTCCTCCTATTGAAATAGATGAATTTACCGGAGGATTTCCAACCAAAATCGAAAATATAACCGTCCGTTCTGCAAACGAATTTGAACTTCCAGATGGATATCCCTACTATGAAATAGGTCTGAATACCCTCCCGACTACCGATCAATATTATTTTCAGGCTTCCGAAGTTGGCCGGTTTTTTCAACTGATAACCGATAACAACGGAATACCTTATTTTTACAAGGAAACACCAACACGCTGTCTGGATTTTAAAGTCAATAAAAACGGTTATATCACTTACTTTGAGGCTTCCAAAGCTGCGTTTGTGGAATTGGATAGTGCCTATCGTTTTCGCAGATTATATAAAGCCTCGCCAGGTTATGCAACCAACAACCATGAGTTGCTTGTGATGCCTGATGGAAATTACTGGACCATTAACGATGAATATCTTGTAACTGATATGAGCCAATATGTGGAATGCGGAAACCCACAGGCTACAGTGATTCAATATGTAATTGAAGAAAAAGATGCAGACGGTGTTATCCTGTGGCAATGGAGAACCTTTGACCATTTTAACATTATGGATGGTGATCCCAATCAGGTCGATTTTTGTAATGCAATTGTAATTTATGCACACGTAAACTCAATTGACATCGATCACAATGGAGACGTGCTGATTTCCTCACGAAAGTTAAATGAACTAACAAAAATCAATAAAAATACAGGCGAAATTCTTTGGCGATTGGGCGGTGTTCACAACCAGTTTACAATAGTTGGCGATCCGCTTGACGGATTTACAGATCAGCATACGGCACGTGAAGATCAGGCAGGTATTGTTACCGTGTTCGATAATGGTAACTATCACAACCCTCCCCACAGTCGCGGGGTGAGTTACGTGGTGGATACCAATTCATGGATGGCCACATATTTAAATGGTTATGATGACAATAATCCGGTTGTAGTAACCAACCCTATGGGAAGCATGCAAACCCTCGAGAACGGAAATGTGGTCATAGGCTGGACGCTAAATGCACAAGAAAAGTGTTTGACCGAATATCAACCTGATGGGACCAAAGTGCTTGAAATGCACCAAACACAGACAGCTAATTTACGTAGTTACAGATCGTTAAAACATTCATGGAAAACAACCTATTTTTATCCTGAATACGATACCGTTGATTTTGGGTTTCAGAATTTACCCGGAAATACAACCAGTCAACCTGTAAATATTGTTAATCCAAATGCCGAATCCATTGTCGTTACGGGAAGTTATTCCAGCATTAATCCGTTTAGTTTACAAACTTCATTACCTTTAACTATTCCGGGGCATTCGTCGCAGGAATTTGTGATGTCGTTTCATCCTTTGTTCGATGGTGATTACAATGGCTATGCCTATCTGATGACACAAAACGATACTTCCGGGATTTCGTTAAAATTAATTCTGAAAGGGTCTACGCTGCAAAGTGGAATGAGTGAAAATGTATCTGAAGAGCTCGGAATCAATCCAAATCCAATAAAAAATCAGGCGTCCATACAGTGGACGGGGCATCAAGCCTGTCATGTGGTGGTTTATCATATTTCAGGAACCAAAATCGGCGATTTTACCCTGTTGCCCGAAGAGGCAAAAACGATCACGACCGAAGGCTGGAGACCGGGCTGTTATATTTTTGAAATGAAATCAGGACAGCAGGTATGGCATCAAAAATTGATAAAGCAATAGGAGTTGGTTGATTTGCATCAACAATTAATTAATCGTCATGCTCTGAAACACCTGTATGAAATGCCTTTAAACTTGCTACTTTTGCAATACTTTCAATTTGTATTAGAATAATCTGAAATTCAATTTATCGATCTATGTTCGATGCAGAAATTACCATTATTGGTGCCGGAGTGGTTGGTCTGGCCATCGCTGAAAAGCTATCACAACACATCTCTCAGGTGTTTGTGGTGGAGAAACATCCTACTTTTGGTCAGGAGACCAGCAGCCGAAACAGCGAGGTGATACACGCCGGGATTTATTATGTAAAAAACAGTCTCAAAGCCAAGCTTTGCGTGGAAGGAAGGGATCTTTTATATGATTTCTGCGATCAGTACGAACTGCCATATAACCGGTGTGGAAAGCTGATCGTGGCCACCACCGAAGAGGAAATCCCGGCGCTCGAACAGGTTGAACAAAAGGCCCTGAACAATGGTGTTACCGATTTATATTGGATGACGCAGGACGAGATAAAAGCCATGGAACCGGACATCTTTGCGGTAAAAGCATTGTTTTCGCCCTCCACAGGAGTGATCGATTCCTATTGGTATTTAAAACGGTTAGAAACCAATTCCATCAACAATGGTGTACAGTTTGCTTACAGCTCGGTTGTCACCGGAATAGAAAAACTGACCGAAGGTTATCAGATTGACCTAAATGATGCTGATGGTCAGCCATTTTCGTTTACCTCGAAAAAGGTAATTAATGCTGCCGGACTCGAATCGTTTAATATTGCTTCCATGGTTGGGGTAAACGATGAGGATTTAACCATTCATTTTTGCAAAGGAGAATATTTCAGAATCCAGCCGCCCAAGCACAAGCTGTTAAACCGTCTGGTGTATCCCGTACCTTCCAAGGATGCGTTGGGAATTCATGTTACTATTGATATGGGAGGTGGTGTTAAGCTTGGGCCGGATGTGCAATACCTGGATACAAACGAATACGATTATACCCTGACTCCTTCTAGACGAAAAGTCTTTTTTGAATCTACTCGTCGGTTTTTACCTTTTTTGGAAGAAGAGGACCTGATCTCGGAAATGGCGGGAATTCGTCCTAAAACTCAGACAAAGGACGGTCCTCCACGGGATTTTTATATCCGGGAAGAAAGCATGAGGGGTTTGCCCGGTTTTGTCAACCTGATTGGAATGGAATCGCCCGGACTTACAGCCTCCCTGGCTATTGGAAACTATGTTGAAAGATTGCTTAACGGGCAAAATGACAGATAAATCATAAAGGGGCAAAAAAAATAGTGATTGTTCATCCCAATGAATTCCTGTTTTTTCCAATCATTTATCATCCTTGAAAGCTTATAGTGAACCACATAAAAGGAGCGTCTTCTTTTTGTAATTTCGCAAACTAATTTGGTCGTTATGAAATGGGTTTTTATTTTTCTTGTCTTTGTTATTTCGGCTTTAGCTGAAGCACAGGAATCAACACGATATGAGACGAACTTAAACATTATACGATCCAGAGAAGCCTATCAGGAGTCAATTCACAAAAATACTGACAATCAACTGGTGAATTTGGAAAAAGAAATTCCAAATATTGTGTTGGACATCAGGTATGCTACCGATGATAATTTTACCGGACAAAAAATATATACTGAGTCCAAAGCCTTTGCCAGAAGACCAGTTGCGGAAGCACTAAAAAGGGTTCAAAAAATTTTAGCAGAGAAAGACATTGGCCTTATTGTTTACGATGCTTATCGTCCTTATGCCGCTACAGTCAGGTTTTATGAGGTTTTCAAAGACACTACTTTTGTAGCCTCACCTTATTCGGGATCGCGCCACAACCGAGGTGCCGCAGTTGACATTAGTCTCATGGATATTAAGACTGGAAAGGAGTTGGAAATGCCCACTGATTATGATAGTTTTAGCGATACGGCAGCCCCTGATTTCCCTGACCTTCCGGAAAACGTGAAGTTAAACAGAGACTTGCTAATCAAGGTGATGCATGATAACGGATTTACCGTTTATCATAGTGAATGGTGGCATTTTGATTATCAAAACTGGAAAGAGTATGAGTTGTTGGACTTAAGTTTTGACATGTTAGAAGAAAGTAAATAATGGAAAATAAAAAAAACAGATATTGTAATGGGATACGATTTTGACCGCATTGAAAAGAAATGGCAGAAATACTGGAGTGAGCATAAAACTTTTAAGGCTGACATCAATCACGACAAACCTAAATTCTATGTTCTCGATATGTTTCCCTATCCTTCGGGAGCGGGTTTACATGTTGGACACCCATTGGGATATATTGCCTCAGATATTTACTCCCGTTTTAAACGCCATCAGGGTTTTAATGTGTTGCATCCCATGGGTTACGATGCCTATGGACTTCCTGCTGAACAATATGCTATTCAAACCGGCACCCATCCTGAAATTACAACAGAAAAAAACATTCTTCGCTACCGCGAGCAACTGGATAAAATCGGTTTTTCCTTCGATTGGGACCGTGAAGTACGCACTTCTGACCCGGAATACTACAGATGGACACAGTGGACCTTTATCCGTTTATTTCATTCGTGGTACAATAAAAAAACAGACAAAGCCGAAGATATCAGTGCCTTAATAACACATTTCGAAATCAATGGAAATGCCGGACTGGAAGCAACCAACACATGTGAAGAAATATTTACTGCAGAGTTTTGGAACAATGCCTCTGAAAAGGAACAGCAGCAAATCCTGATGCATTATCGCCTGGCTTACCTTTCAGAAACCATGGTGAACTGGTGTCCTGAATTGGGTACTGTTTTGGCCAATGACGAAGTCAAGGAAGGCCTTTCGGAGCGAGGTGGACATCCCGTTGAGAAAAAACTCATGATGCAGTGGTCGTTGCGCATCACAGCTTATGCACAACGTTTGCTTGACGGACTGGAAACAGTGGATTGGTCAGAACCCATCAAAGAAATGCAGCGCAACTGGATTGGAAGGAGCGAAGGGGCGAGTGTGGATTTTGAGGTGTGGGATGGAGATGAATCACCCAAAGTCCTCCCCTTTGGGGAGGATTTAGGTGGGGTAATAGAAGGGACAGGGAATACAGAAGATAGTAATAATGAAAACGATCCGGAAAATACTCCCGGTTATTATGGAACAGATAAAGGTGCCTGGTTTGCAAATAAGGATTACGTAAGGGAATTAAGGAAAAACCCCACTGATGCAGAAGCGTTATTGTGGGAAAATGTACGAAAAGATCGAATCGGATATCGAATAAGAAGACAACATGCCATAGAAGCTTACATTGTCGATTTTGTTTGTTTAAGCAAAAAAACAATTATTGAACTTGATGGTGATATTCATGATTATCAGGCTAAAGCAGATAAACTAAGAACAGAAACCCTGGAAGAAAATGGGTATTCAATAATTCGTTTTAAAAATAGTGATGTTAATGATCATTTGGAGGAAGTGATAAAGACCATTAAAACATACTTAGACAACAAGATTGTAGAGGATTTAAAAGTCCTCCTCTTTGGGGAGGATTTAGGTGGGGTAAAAGAAGGGACAAAAACCACAGAAGAAAGGTATAAAGGAGATGAACTGATTACCCCACCCCACCCCTCCCCAAAGGGGAGGGAGCAGATTATCGATTATAATTTAAATGAATCAACAAAAGTCCTCCCCTTTGGGGAGGATTTAGGTGGGGTAAATGAAGCAGAAGTAAAGACTACTGATAAAGGAGATTCATTTACCCCACCCCTGCCGATAGCCATCTGGGACTCCCCGGAGGGGAGGGAGCAGATCACTGATAAAAATTTAAACGAATCAACCAAAGTCCTCCCCCTCGGGGAGGATATAGGTGGGGTAAATAAACCGAATCAACAAACACAAAAAATCACAGTCTTCACCACCCGTCCAGATACCCTTTTTGGTGCCACTTTCATGGTGCTTGCTCCTGAACATGAACTTGTTTCTCAGATTACTTCCGCCAGCAGAAGAGAAAAGGTTGAGGCATATGTTTCCTGGGCCAAAAATCGCTCGGAACGGGAACGTATGACCGAAGTAAAAAATATCTCCGGAGAATTTACCGGTGCCTATGGCGTAAACCCACTTACGGGTGGAAAACTTCCCATCTGGATTGCTGATTACGTGCTGTCCGGATATGGTACAGGTGCTATTATGGCGGTTCCAGGTCATGATTCCCGCGATTTTGCCTTTGCACGTCATTTTGATTTACCCATCATCCAGGTGGTGGTGAAGGAGGGTGAAGAGCCTACTGATCCCGCTACCTGGGACGATTCCATCGACAGTAAAGAAGGGGTGATGGTAAATTCAGGCTTCATTACTGGTATGAAAGTGAAAGAAGCTATCATAACGACCATCAACAAAATACAGGAGATGGGCATTGGCTATGGAACTATCAATTTCCGTTTGCACGATGCCATTTTCAGCCGTCAACGATATTGGGGTGAACCGTTCCCAATATATTATAAAGATGGAATGCCTTATACTTTGGATGAAAGTGGATTACCGCTCAAACTACCTCAGGTAGAGAGCTATTTACCCACTGAACAGGGTGATCCACCACTGGCTGCCCTGACAGACTGGAAAACAAAGGAAGGCTATCCGCTGGAAACCAATACCATGCCTGGTTTTGCAGGTTCGAGTGGTTATTATCTGCGGTACATGGATCCACAAAATAAGGAAGAATATTTTTCTGCGGAAGCCAACCAATACTGGCGCAATGTAGACTTGTATGTGGGTGGCGATGAACATGCAGCCGGCCATTTAATTTACTCCCGTTTCTGGAACAAATTCTTGTATGATCTTGGTATGGCTTGCGAAGCCGAACCATTTAAAAAGCTGATAAACCAGGGGAAAATCCAGGGGAGGTCAAGTTTTGTATATAGGATACCGGGCACCAACAAATTTGTTTCGCATAACTTACGCAAAGATTACGACACACAACGCCTGCATGTAGATATCGATCTGGTGGAAAATGATGTGCTGAATACCAAAGGATTTAAAGCCTGGCGTGAAGAATACAAAAATGCTGAGTTTATTCTGGAAGAAGGAAAATACATCTGTGGATGGGAGGTGGAGAAAATGTCCAAATCAAAACACAATGTCCAAAACCCGGATGCGCTCATCGAAAAATATGGTGCCGATACACTGCGTTTATATGAAATGTTCCTGGGGCCTCTTGAGCAGGACAAGCCCTGGGATACCAATGGTATTGAAGGCGTTTTCAGGTTTTTGAAAAGACTTTGGAGATTGTATTTTGATAACAACGATCAATTGATTGTTACCAATGAAAATGCTACAAAAGAAGAACTAAAGGTGTTGCACAAAACCATTAAAAAGATTCATGAGGACATAGAACGTTTTTCGTTTAATACAGGGGTGAGCGCTTTTATGATCTGCGTTAATGAACTCATGGAGTTGAACTGTCACAAACGTGAAATTCTGGAGCCTCTGGCCTTGTTGATTGAACCTTATGCGCCACATGTAGCCGAAGAATTGTGGCAATCGTTGGGACATACTGGAAGTATCAGCACAGTTGACTTTCCTCAATACGTTGAAAAATATCTGGCGGAAGCCAGTTTTCAGTATCCGGTTTCATTTAACGGCAAAATGCGCTTTAAACTGGATCTCCCGATGGGATTGACCATCGCAGAAATCGAAAAAGCGGCCCTCGAATCCGATGAAGCGAAAAAATGGATGGAAGGCAAACCTGTGCGTAAAGTCATCATCGTTCCCAATAGAATTATTAATATTGTAATATAATATCCCACAACTGATACCGTTTAAGAACCATACTTTCTGTACGTTTGCACTATGATGCGAATCTGTTTATTAATTTCAGTTATTATTCTCTCTCTAAATACATCAGGTGTATTTGCACAAGATGTCATTCTGAATCAAGCATTTAAAACTGGAGAAAAGCTCGAATACCGGGTGTATTATCAATCGGGTATAGGCAATGTAACAGCTGGAGAAGCCATTCTTACTGTTGAAGAATGGGAGGAGCAATATACAGGATCAGATAAAACAGTCTTTCATTTAACCGGCGAGGGAAATTCAACCGGGGTGTTTAATTTCTTTTTTAAGGTGAGAGATAAGTTTCAGTCGTTTGTCGATCAGCAAACCCTGTTGCCGTATGTTTTCTTGCGCGAAACCCGTGAAGGGAAATTTAAAAAAGACGATAAGGTGACCTTTGACAGGGAAAGACTAACCGCTGTCAGCACTTCAAAAACTAAATCAATTCCGGTAAATGTTCAGGATGTTATTTCAGCGATTTATTATATGCGCACTTTTAAAGTAAGCGATTTTGATGCCGATAGTATGTTTTATCTCAACTTTTTTCTGGATGATTCGGTGTATACATCAGCCATTAAATTCCAGGGAAGGGGTTATATAAAAACAAAATGGGGCAGAATTCTGTGTTTGAAAATTGCACCCATGATGGCTACTGGTGATATTTTTGCAGACAAATATCCCATGTTTGTCTGGGTAAGCGATGACGAAAACCATGTGCCTGTCATGGGTGAATCGGAGGTGATTGTAGGCTCTATAAAAATGGAACTGATTGAGTATTCGGGCCTGGTGAAACCGTTGAAGTTTGTGAAAAAAGAAGAATAACATCATCAATAGTTGAATCTGTGTTATCAGTACTCAATTAACCCGCTGTTTCAATTGCAATCCATTTAGGCATTATCTTTGTACTTCACGCATCTTTTAACAACAATGATCCTATGAAACGATTTGCCCAAATTCTCGCTTCCTTTTCGTTTATATTACTTCTTTTCCCGGCCTGTGCCCAACAACACAATGACTTTGAGAAATCCTGGAAAGAAATTGAATCTTTTAAAATACAGGGTCTTCCGCAAAGCGCCATCAAAATGGTGGATCAAATTTACGATCAGGCAAAAGTTGATAAAAATCAGCCTCAATTGATAAAGGCCATGCTTTACAAGATGAGCCTTCAGGGTGATTTTGAAGAGGATCACCTGGAAAAAGCCATGCAGCAGACAATGACGGCTTTACAAACAGCACAAACACCTGAAAAGGAAATTATGCATTCCCTGTTGGCACAACTCATACAGCAATATTATAATCAAAACAAGTGGAATATCCTACAACGCACCGCGATCAACGACCAAGTTTCAGAGGATATACAAACCTGGGATGCCATGCAGTTTGAACAAGCCATCCGAACACACTACCTGCTTTCGCTTGAACACAGAAAACAACTTGAAGCGTTGCCTTTGAAAGATTTTCAGGCAATTATTACCAAATACGACACCAATTTTTGGCCAACGATGTACGATTTACTCGCCAACAGGGCCTTGTTGTTTTTTACAGAATCCACTCATGATTTTAAAAATGCACCGGAGCCTCTTTTTCAACCTGAAAACCCCTACTTTGCGGACGCACATACTTTTGTTGGTTTGCCCCTTGATGCCAATCAGTTGGGACAAAACCACGCTCTGGTTCTTGAACTATTTCAGCGTTTGCTGGCCTTTCATCTTACCTCGCATAACTCCGGGGCATTCATCGATCTCGATCTCAGACGACTAACTTATGTGTATCAACAATCCGTTCAAACTTCAGCTTCGTGGAATCAGTACGCCAACGCTTTAAGCGAATTGATTGAAGGTAACCAGGACAAGAAATCAATGAGCAACGTGTATTATACTTTGGCAGAACTATATTATAGCAATGGACAAAGCTATCAACCGCAAGTTGGTGACAGTTCTCGTTTTCAACTTGTAGAATCGGCCAGAATTTGCCAACAGGCTTTGGAAATCTATACTGATTCAGCCCAGAAAGCACCTTTTGATGCACTTCTTCAGCAAATTCTTCGAAAAAGTTTTTCACTCACCACCGAGGAGGTAATCCTTCCGGGTAAGCCGATTTTGGCTTCACTTGGCTTTAAAAATGTAAATAAGCTGTATTTTAAATTGGTCAGGTTGGATGTGGATGCTTACCTGAAAAGCAATGTCCCGCAAAAGGACCAGATGAAACAAGCCCTTCAACAACAAGAGGTTCTCAGCTTTTCGCGTGATCTCCCCGATACTAAGGATCATCAGGGTCATACGGCTCTCATCAGCATTCCGGCACTTAACAAAGGTTTTTATGCACTGTTTATTTGTAATGAGCCTGATTTTAGTGAGCAATCTGAGGTTGAATTTGAACCCTTGTGGGTTTCTGAGTTGAGTTATATCTTGAAAGAAAACAGCAACACCGATGGTGGCGAGTTGTATGTGCTCGACCGCGTTACCGGAAAACAAGTCCCTGGTGTTGATATCGAAGTGTACCAAAGTCAGTATAATAACAAACTGAGAATTCATGAAACGATTCAGGTAGGACAGTTAGTAACTAACAAAGCCGGATTTACCTCCATCACTGCATTTAAAAAAGAGCGTTATGGAAATTACACTTTTGTCTTCCGCAAAGGGGAGGATGTTCTGATTTCTCAAAATTACATGCGTTTTTCTAAAAATGAAAAGCAAGTTAACCCAACAATCCATACCTATTTATTCACCGACAGGTCGATTTACAGACCCGGTCAAACCATGTATTATAAGGGCATCGTGGTTTCAAGTTTAGGCGATGAAGTAACCCTGGTCAAGGGACAGAGCGACTTAATGCAGTTGTATAGTCCCAATGGAAAAAAGATCATGGAAATCCCTGTTGTTACGGATGAGTATGGTGCATTTCAGGGTTCAATTCAAATCCCGCAGGATCAACTCAATGGAAGCATGAATTTGAGAACCAAATCGGGTAATGTACAGGTTCTGGTTGAAGAATACAAAAGGCCCGCCTTTTTAGTAATTCTGGATACAGTAGCAGGTCAATATTCACTCAATGACAGCATTCGCGTTACCGGAAAAGTTGAAAACTACGCGGGTAATGCTGTTACCAATGCTTTTGCCTCCTACCGAGTTACACGTAGCAGTTATTGGCCTATTCCATACCGCAGCTATGGCTGGATTCCTCCTTACCTGATGTCTGATATGCAAATCGATTTTGGAGAACTTATCTCTGATGATCAGGGTGTTTTCTCTCTGAAATTTAAAGCCAATACCGATCCGTCAGTTCAAAACAGGTTGGATCAGTTTTACCAATACACCGTTTCGGTTCAGGTTACCGACATCACGGGCGAGGTGCACGATGCGCAAACATCCATTCGAGTGGGCTCCGTTTCGGCCTTACTCAACGTGAAGGGTACCGATCAGGTGAATAGAGAAGCAATCGAAAACTTTAGCATTTCCGCTTCAAATCTGTCAGGGTCAGTAATTAAGATG
The DNA here is from genome assembly GCA_001769215.1 of Bacteroidetes bacterium GWF2_41_31. Lineage (GTDB taxonomy): Bacteria > Bacteroidota > Bacteroidia > Bacteroidales > F082 > UBA6244. The sequence goes on along the minus strand of MEOL01000050.1, from coordinate 58,361 downwards.
GAGGCGAAGGTTACTTTTTACCAATTGAATGCACCCGGGAAAGTATTATTTTCAACACCTTTTGGTCTTCCCGACCAGGAAATAATAAGCGAGCAATCCTATCGTGATCAGTTTCCCGATCTGGCCTGGAAAGAGGAGAACAGGCCCGAAAAATGGACAAGGAATGAAATGTCAAACAAAGAATTATCTATAAATGGGAAAGCTTCTATATCGCTGGGTGAATTAAACACATGGCCTGTGGGTGAATATGTGATGGTTATTGAAGGAAAAGATCAATATGGAAAACCGGTAAAGGCAGAGCATTATTTTTCACTTTATTCTTCAAATGAGAAAACCATTCCCGGCAAGCCTCCATATTGGGCCGCTTTATCCTCCCAAAAGGCTGAACCCGGCCAAACGGTGACTATTACAGTTGGCTCCGCGGTCCGAAATGCCAATATGTTGGTTGAAGTTTCTCATGGAACGGAGACTTTATTCAGCCAATGGGTGAACCTGAGCGGTGGCCTAAAGACCTTTGAAATTCCCGTAAAGGAAGCACATCGGGGAGGTATTTTGGTCAACACATGCATGGTAATCAACAACCGCCTTTTTACAGAAAAATATACTATCGACATACCTTTTACCAACAAAAAGCTGGACATCGTTTTGGAAACCCGACGTGATTTCCTTACTCCCGGAGAAAAGGAAACCTGGAAAGTGCACATCAAAGGTACTGACGGGAAAGCGCTGGCTTCAAGGCTGATGGCCGGAATGTACGATGCTTCATTGGATCAGTTCACCGACCATACATGGAATATGTCACTTTATCATTCAACTGCAACAGGCCATGGGTGGGAAGGAAAACAATTTCATACTGAAAATTCAAGCAATTTGTTTACAGTAAAAATTCCCTATTTAACAGGTTTTAGCCCCCAATACCCCAATATCAACTGGTTTGGATATTTTTATGAAGATTCGGAGATTATGTATCTAAAATCAACATCAGGTCGCAGTGGTTTGATGATGGAGATGGAAGACAGTGACAGTAAAGTAGATGAGCTGATTGTAATGGAGGAAATACCCACATTGGCTGACGAAAAAATCACACCTCCAGTTACAAAACAGGAACCCGTCATTCCTCTTCGTACCAACTTCAACGAAACTGCTTTCTTTTATCCCGATTTGTCTACCGACAAAGAGGGAAATGTGACCTTTAGTTTCAAAACACCCGATGCCCTTACCACCTGGAAGCTCCTCATGTTGGCCTATACTCCGGATTTAAAAGTGGGAACCTCACAGGAAGAATTTAAAGCCAAAAAATCGTTGATGGTAATGCCCAATGTGCCGCGTTTTGTCCGACAGAATGATGAGCTGGATTTTACCGCCAAGGTGGTAAATATGACGGATGTAAATATGAAAGCACTGGTCACTATTGAGTTCTTCGATCCTATAACAGGAAGCAAGTTTGATCTTTCGTCGGATGAATCGTCACAAAAACAAGAGCTGTCAATTCCTCCCGGCCAAGGTACTGCTTTCAACGAAAAGATACTCATTCCCGGTGATCTGCAAATGTTGGGAATAAGAACCACTGCTACAGATGGAACACACACGGACGGTGAAGAACGCGTCATCCCCGTATTAACAAACAGGGTGTTGGTGACCGAAACCATGCCCATGAATGTGAAAGCCAATGAAGAGAAAGAATTTGAATTTTTGAATCTGGTGAATACTGGTCGCATGAAACGGCCTACCTCCGCACAGAACTATCGGTTTACATTGGAATTTACTTCCAATCCTGCCTGGTATGCCATTCAGGCTTTGCCCTCCATTGCCGAATCTGTCGACAAAAGCACACTTTCGGTTTTCAACCGGTACATGGCCAACGCGATGTCATCATTCATCGTAAACAGCAATCCGATAATCAAACAGGTGTTCGATAGCTGGAAGCAACATTCCTTAGATGCCTTTTTGTCGAATCTTCAAAAGAATGAGGACTTGAAAAATGCCGTTTTAAGCGCTACTCCATGGGTTCTGGAAGCTGAGGATGAAGCCACCCAAAAACAGCGTATTGCCTCATTGTTCGATTTAAACCAACTGGCCCGCGAAAAGGAAAAAACCATGGCGCTTTTACAGGAAAAGCAACTTTCGACAGGTGCCTGGCCCTGGTTTGATGGCATGCGAGACGACCGCTATACTACACAGGCCATCGTATTGGGAATGGCTAAGCTCGATAGCAAAGGAGTGCTTGAACTTTCTTCCGATGCCAATCGCTTACAGATGATTGAAAAAGCGGTGAAATGGCTCGATCAGGAGATGGCGGACGACTATGATGAAATTAAACGGAATTTCCCCAAATCCATCAACGACAACCACCTGTCGGGCAATGCCATACAATATTTATATACCCGATCGCTGCTGATAAAATACTATCCCATCCCACAAAAAAGTCAAAAGGCGGTGGATTATTTCGTAGAACAGGCTCGGAAATATTGGCTCAAACAAAGCAACTACCTGCAAGGGATGCTGGCATTGGCTTTGCCTGAATTTGGTTACCGCAGCGACTCGGAAGCCATCCTGCGTTCATTAATGGAACGTGCTTTGGTAAGCGATGAAATGGGGATGTACTGGCGTCAGCCATCAGGCTGGAACTGGTACGAAGCTCCGGTGGAAACTCAGGCCATGTTGATTGAAGCCGTTAGCAAACTGCAGAAAAACCTCACCATCATCGATCAGATGAAGATGTGGTTGCTGAAGCAAAAGCAAACCAGCAAATGGAGTACTTCTTCTGCCACCGCGGAGGCAGTTTATGCTTTGTTGATGACCGACGGGAAAATGCTGGATGAAAATGTTCAGGTTGATATCACGGTGGCCGGTCAGGTACTCGATAGCAAATCCGATCAGGGACAAGCTCCCGAAGCAGGAACCGGGTATTTTCGCAAGTCCTGGGCGCAAGAAGAAGTAAGTTCAGATTTGGGAGAAATTACAGTAAAAAACCCCAATAACCAGCTGACCTGGGGGGCGGCTTACTGGCAATATTTTGAGCAAATCGACAAGGTGATAAAACAGCAAACCTCCCTCTCGGTAGATAAAAAACTGTTTCTGGAAATGAGCACCGATAGCGGACAGGTATTGATGCCTGTAGAAAAAAACCAAATAATTAAAACCGGTGATAAGCTGGTGGTGCGGTTGGTGGTGAAAACCGACCGTAACCTGGAATTTGTCCATTTGTCGGATATGCGTGCCACAGGGCTGGAACCGGTTTCCAACCTGAGTGGATACATGTATTCAGGGGGATTGGGCTACTATCATCAGATCACCGATGTGGGTTCTGACTTTTTTATCCGGTATATGCAAAAGGGAACCTATGTGCTTGAATACGGACTTTATGTAACGCAAAAGGGAACATTTGTTGATGGAATGGCCACCATTCAGAGCATGTATGCGCCTGAGTTTGCCGCGCATTCGGCAGGAGGAAAGGTTGTGGTGGAATAGAAATAGATTCGAATGTTTGGAACACGGATGACACAGGTTAAACGGATGATCACAGATTATTATCCGTGATTTATCCAGAGCATTCGTGTCACCCGTGTTCCATTATTCTACAGTTGCACCAAATTCGGTACTGAATGGTCTAGAGTAACAATTTTATATAATTTGTCGCCACGTCGTACCAACTCCTTTACGGGAAGCGAGCACAAATCCCCTTTAATAACCTGATCAACACGTGATAGCTCAAGGCGTAGTTCCTTTACATGGTCCTCATAAACTCCTGTTGTGGGGCCGATGATCTTAAACTCTTCCCCAACCTTTAAATCATGGGTTTCAATCTTGATTTCGGCCACCCCGATTTTGCCAAAATAATTGGTTACCAGTCCGATATATAACTTTCGGGTAGTAGCCTGATTTCCATAATTATCTGTCCATTCGCCTAACTTTTTGCCCAGGTAATAACCATCCCAGAATCCGCGGTTATAAACGGTGGCCAGTTCTTCATTCCACCGATCGATATTTTCCAGCGTATATTCATTGGCAAACCAGGCATCAACGGCTTCCCGGTAAACGCGCGTCACCGTTTTTACATATTCCGGCGAACGACCCCTGCCTTCCAATTTCAGCACCCGAACACCAGCATCCAGAATTTTGTCCAGAAAAGCGACCGTCTTTAAATCTTTTGGCGACATGATATATTCATTGTCAATCTCTAATTCCAGATCGCTTTCCTTGTCTTTTACGATGTATTTACGCCGGCACTGTTGCAGGCAGGCTCCACGGTTGGCCGATGAGTTGAGGTTGTCGAGGCTCAGGTAGCATTTGCCACTGACGGCCATACAGAGTGCCCCATGAGCGAACACCTCAATTTGCACGAGATTTCCCGAAGGTCCTTTGATTTGTTGTTTTTCGATGGCTTGCGTGATGGATTTCACCTGTTCAATCTGCAATTCACGTGCGGTGACCATCACATCGGCAAACTGAGCATAATATTTTACCGCTTCCAGGTTGGTGATATTGGTCTGTGTGCTCATGTGGATTTCCATTCCAATTTGTCGGGCATATTGAATTACCGATTGGTCGGAAGCGATAATGGCCGTAACGCCATTGCTTTTGGCCGCGTCCACGAGTTGGCGCATTTGTTCCAGCTCATGATCGTAAATAACCGCATTCAGGGTAAGGTAAGTACGTATGTTGGCTTGTTGGCTCAAAGCTGTAATCCGGGCCAGGTCCTCAAGGGTAAAATTTTGTGATGATTTAGAGCGCATATTCAGGCTGCCGATTCCAAAATAGACCGAATTGGCTCCTCCCTGGATGGCAGCTTGTAACGATTCGTACGACCCCACGGGAGCCATAATTTCAATATCGGATGCGGTCATGAGCAGTTTTTTCAGGCTGCAAAAGTAGTGATTTTGAATGTTCTTTATTCAAATGGTTGACTCTTATGTGGGAGCTTTCGCATTATTATCAAATCGTTACTTTATTATTTTTCATAATTTGACGTGATGTTTTCAATATTTTTGCATAAAATAATTGAATGATGAAGAAAGTTGGTTTTTCAATCCTGATTCTTACATGGTCAGCATTTTTTCTGGTTTCATGTCAAAACAAACCACAAGAGACTCAAATTAAATATGCTTTTCTGTTTATTGGTGACGGGATGGGCCAGGCACAGGTAAATACGGCGCAAGCGTATGAAGCTGCAATTGGCAATAAGCCAGGTTTTCAACCGCTCACCTTCACTCAATTTCCTGTTTTAGGATGGGCGAGTACCTATGCCAACAACCGCTTTATCACATGTTCCGCGGCAGCGGGAACGGCACTGGCCACAGGTCATAAGACTAATATTAATCGCATTTCGATGAACCCTGAAGGTAATTTGCCTTTTGAAAGCATTGCTGAGAAAGCCAAAGCACATGGTTTAAAAACCGGCATTATCACCAGTGTTTCCATAGATCATGCCACTCCGGCTGTATTTTATGCCCATCAGGCCTCACGTGGAAATTATTTCGAAATTGGATTGGATTTGGCTGCGAGTGATATTGACTTTTTTGGTGGTGGCGGTTTTGTCATTCCAATGAAGGTAATTAATGGCGACACCATTCAGATCATAAAACGAGCCATCGAAAATGGTTTTACTTTCGTGAATACGCTTGAAGGTTTTAAGGCGTTAAAACCGGGAACAGGCAAGGTATTAGCCATTGCACCAAGGTTGGCAGCTGACGCAGCCATGCCTTACATGATTGATGGAAATGAAGGGAACCCTTCCCTGGCCGACTTCACCCAAAAAGCCATCGATTTATTACAAGACGGATCTGGTTTTTTTATGATGGTCGAAGGAGGAAAAATCGACTGGGCCGGACACGGAAACGATGCCGCCACCAATATAATGGAAACACTTGCTTTTGATGAGGCCATCGCGGTAGCCAAAGCTTTTTACGATCAACATCCCAATGAGACGATCATTGTGGTAACAGCCGATCACGAAACCGGGGGCCTAGCCCTTGGAAATGGCGGGATGCAATATGAGTCGAATTTGGCAGCTCTGGCTAACCAACATATTTCATCAGAAGTCTTTGATATGAAATTAGCCGAATTCAGCAGGCAACTGAGCAGTGACAAAGGCAAGGATTTTGCAGACATGTTGGTACTCATCGGCCAGGAATTTGGTTTGGGCGACTCCACCAAAATATCTTTAACTTCAAGTGAATTAACACAACTTCAGCACGTTTTTAATCAAAACATGTATATTGGCTCGGGTGAAAAAGCGGATGCATCCGGTAGCAGTTATGAGCACATCACCTCTTTTCTGATTAAATTAATGAGCAACAAGGCCGGGTTGGGATGGACAACCTATTCACACACGGGAATCAATGTGCCGGTTTATGCCATTGGCCCCGGAAGCGAGATGTTTAAAGGAATGATTGACAACACGGATATCCCGAAAAATCTGGAGAAACTGTTAATGATTCAAGAGTAGTGGATGGGATGAGGAAGCCGCAAGGTAGAGAAATTCTTGCCTCTACTCCAAACAGATCTCTTTCACCCGGTACAAGTCAATTTGACCCTCTTCTATGGTAAAAAAAGCGCGTAAACCCAGATAAAGGATCCAAAGAATGCCGAGGAAAGAAAATACCAGCACCTGTTTATTTCTCATGTCCGATGGTTCAATTTAGAGACAGGTTAATTTTGCAAATTTCGTAAGGCGAGAATACAGATAAGAATCACCAATAGTCCCACTAAATGATGAGTTTAATGGTTGCCATTTAAATTCTTGGGTGTGATCACCGCCTGACTTTCGATTTTTGACAGGTGTATTTGGTCCCATTTATCGGTTTTAAAACAAATTTGAACTATACCTGTTGTAGGCAGGTTGTCGATAGGATTTGATAAAAATTTATTGGTCAGGTTGGTCATTGTTGGATTGTGGCCCACCAGCATGATGGTATTAAATCGATCGGGCATATCGAGAAATTCATTTAGGAGTTCACGGGCAGAGGCAGTATAATAGACGGATGATGTTTTAATCATTTCAACCGGATAATTTACTCCTTTTGCAAGGTACCTGGCTGTTTCTATGGCCCTTACGGCGGAACTGCTGATGATTAAATCGGGTTGGACCTTCATTTCCTGCAATTTCGCGATGACCAGCCTGGTACGTTTTTTACCTATCTCAAGCAGTGGTCGATCGTGGTCGGATATGAGGGGGTTGTCCCAAGATGATTTGGCATGCCGGACTAAAATCAGGGTTTTCATGGTTGTGAATTATGATATTGAATTGTAAAACTAGTGGCAAATTATTTCTAAATATTACGTAGCCAAAAAAATTAATAAAAAGATAATGTGACATCATAGCATCTCTTATATCTGAATCCGAGAAATCTATTTTACGGGCCTGTTACTTTCAAATCTCCATTAGAATAGTAGATTTAAACTTAGTACACCTGATCGATTAACTCCTGCTTTTCCGGAATTTTGAAATGAAAATGGGTTGTCTGTACCCATGAATACAAAGTAGGGGCAATGGATTCAAGAGGTCTGTATAAAATTGATTGCTCGCAGGTTTCCTTTTTAAGTACAGTCCGGCTTTCATTAAAATAATTGATAGTGAAGATTACAATACTTACCACCAACGCTCCTTTCATCAATCCAAACACGGCTCCCGCAAGCTTATTAAAAAAGCCCAGTAACAGGAGGTCTATAAATTTTTCAAATATTTTTCCTATGGCAATCACCAACAGCATCACCACGGTGAAAGTAACAATGAAGGCGATGACAGTAAGATAGGCGGGGTCGATGGTAAACCAATTGTCCAGAATTTCGGTGGCAAATTCCGAAAAGTAAAAGGCAAAATACAGTCCCAGGATTAAGGCAGCAAGAGTAGCAACTTCAATGACAAGTCCTTTTTTAAATCCGCTGTAAGTAAACAACAACAACGGAATAACTAAAATGATATCCAGAAAATTTATATTCATAAACGGTTTATTACCTGTGTTTTAGTCTTCGGGTTAATTCGGTGGAGAAAACAAAATCGTTAAGTTCTTCGTTGGTGGTTTCCAAAATGCCTTTGTGGTTTCCCTCCCACCACAATTGCCCCTTGTAGATGAAGGCTATTTTTTGACCAATCTGAAGTACCGAATTCATATCATGCGTGTTGATAACTGTAGTCATTTGAAATTTCTCAGTGAGCTCAGAGATTAGTTCATCAATCACTTCGGCCGTTTTTGGGTCGAGACCCGAGTTGGGTTCATCACAAAATAAATATTTTGGATTTAGCGCAATGGCCCGGGCAATGGCCACTCTCTTAATCATTCCTCCACTGATTTCGGACGGGTATTTACTGTTCACATTTTCAAGGTTTACATGAGTCAGCACTTCGTTTACCCTTGCGCGCTTTTCTTCCAAGGTTATGTCGGAGAACATATTGAGCGGGAACATTACATTTTCTTCCACGGTATAAGAATCGAAGAGCGCACCACCCTGAAAAAGAACCCCCATTTCTTTGCGTACATTTTTTTGATTTGTACCTTTCAGGTTCGAGAACCTCCGGCCATCAAATTTTATTTCACCTTCATCAGTATCCAACAAGCCGATACAACATTTCATCAGAACGGTTTTCCCGGAACCACTTTGCCCGATAATCAGGTTGGTTTTGCCTTTTTCGAACGTAGTGCTGATGTTTTTAAGCACTTCCTGGCCATCGAAAGATTTGGAAATATTTTTTACTTCGATCATGTGAGCAGCATCTGGGTGAGCAACAAATCAAAAATAATAATCAACACACTACTGATGACCACCGCCTGTGTACTGGCTTTGCCAACCTCCACCGAACCGCCCTGGACGGTAAAACCCTTGTAGCCGGCCACAGAAGCCAGGATGAAGGCGAAAACCACCGTTTTAATGAGAGCATAAGTAATGGAAAACGGATCCCAAAACGACTGCAGTCCATCGACAAAAGCCACGGAAGTAACCTGTCCGGTGATGACTACGGAGAACCAGCCTCCGAACAAACCAACGCCCATCGAAAAGACAATGAGGATGGGGTTGTAAATCATGGCGGCGGTTATTTTGGGAAGGATCAGGTAATTGGCCGGGTTGATGCCCATCACTTCCAACGCGTCAATTTGTTGTGTTACGCGCATGGTGCCAATTTCGGAAGCAATGCTCGACCCTACTTTACCGACCAAAATCAAACTGATGATGGTAGGCGAAAACTCCAGGATCATCATTTGTTTGGTGGTGTAACCAATCAGCCACATGGGAACCAAAGGATTGTCGATGTTGTAGGCTGTTTGCAGGGCGATAATGCCACCGGTAAACAAGGAAATAAACGCCACCAGTCCGATTGAGCTTACCCCCAGGGCACGAAAGTCAATAACCAGTTGTTTTAGAAACACACTTCCTTTATCCGGCTTTTTAAAAGCCTGAAAGATAACCATCAGGTATTTCCCAATTTCGCTAATCATTTAGTATAACCATCTTAAAATGTGCAACATCCTTATTATTTTATTCAAGCGTTTATTGCTCTGAAAAGGGATCATTTAATACCAGTAGCTGATCTTATTACCTGCAAAGGCAAATATACAAGTAAACTGATTAGGAAATGGGCAATAAGGCTAAAAAACAGGACAAATGACATAATAAATAGCTTTTCGCAGCTACCCGCAGGGCGGGATTTTACCACAAAACTTGATTTGAAAAACGCATGTTTGATTAACCACAAAACTGTCTTTGGAACACAATACCCCGCCTTTTGGGTAGGTGCTGTTATAGAGCGTTTTTATTTCTGTCGTTGCTTTGTCGGTCATTTTGTTTCTTCGATTACTGAGATAGTCAAATCTTGTGACCCATTTTTCCAAATACTATTTCCAAGGTCAATCAATTTTTGTTTGTCACTTTCAATTACCCTTGCGAAAATGTTGCAAGCGTCCAGTCCTTTACCATCACCATAATAGATTCCAAAACAGTTTGCAGTCTTTGTTCTAGTGGGCTTTGTCGGGCCAAATACAACTTCGCCTGGTTCGGTAAATACTGATGCGTTCTCTTGAATGATGTCAAGTTTGGGAACATTGTCAATCCATATTTCTTGTCCAGAAACCCTTGCGTGATGAAAAGTCCTTGTAAATGGCAATATGTCAACAAACGATTTTGATGTCACAGGTGCAGTGTCTTTGTAAAATTCAAATCTTATTTCTTTGTTGTCCGATGTCGTTAATTTAAATCCTGTCATACTTTTTTTATTCTCTTATTGTCGATTTATGCCGTCTTTTAAAATGCCCAATAACTATCCCATACACACATTGTGTTTATGCCTATTTTATGTTAACGCGTTTATCAACCTAAAAGCCTGATTTAACGAATGTATAATAATATTTTCTGGAAATGCATTCTGTGACATACCTTCCCGCTTTTGTAAAATTTAACTGATTACATCTGTGTTTGATGCGACTAAATTAAACGTTTTTATATGACAGCCATTTTTTTAAAAATTCTTTTTTTACTTAAATTCTGCCTTTTGGCAAATTAAAAACGAGGGTTGGCCTATTTAAATAACCGACATCGGTATGTCGCCATCACTTTCTGATGCAAAACTTCCTTTCCCGAGTTTGTCGATGGAAACACGGTATTGTGCCGGATGTTTTTTGAACTCGGAAACAGAAACCCCGGCAACACCTTTAAACTGGGTGGAAAGGTATTGCACGCTGCTATAACCCATCATAAAGGCTATTTCACTGAGTGTGAGTTCGTTCTCTTCGATAAGTCCCTTGATGCGTTCCACCTTGTGCAATATGATGTATTTTTCCAGGGTGATGCCCTCGTATTTTGAAAACAGGGAAGAAAGATAGGGATAGGATTTGCCAAATTTTCCTACCAGGTAATCCGAATTGCGTACCATGGCGTTGAAAGTGGTGTGGTGCACCAGAGATATCACACTCCTCTTGATTTCTTTCACCATGATCCCTTCTTTATTTTTTATCAACGTAATTCCGTTTGTCTCAAGCATTTTTTCAATAGCCTCCATGGTGGTTTTGAGCGGATTGAAATTGATAACAACTTCTCCCAGGGATATTTTTAATACCTTCACACCCATCGCTTCCAAATCCATCCTAACCACGCGAACACAGCAGTCGCAGATCATGTTGTTGAGATGGAGGGTTATTTTTTTCATAGCACACAAATGTAATAATATATTTAAAAAGTTAAATATTTTCCTGATGCCGCTTCTGTTTTGTTTACAATAAATCAGGTAATTTGCAGTTAATACTAAACTGAAAAAAGAAACCTCCTATGGTAAAAATTAATCAAATTGTGTTCTTCATCTTTGTCATGCTATGGGCATCAGGCACATCGGCACAGGAAATTGGTATTGGTGAATGGAGAACCCATCTTCCATATAGCAATGTAATAGATGTGGCACTGGTTCACACCGATGTGTATGCCGCCACTCCTTACAGCCTCTTTATTTATCACCAGGACGACAATAGCATCACCAGGTTCGATAAGGTTAAGGGTTTAAGCGATGTGGGAATTAATAAAATTGCCTATAACCCTACCGTTGATGCCTTGTTAGTGGCCTACTCAAATGCCAACCTCGATTTGGTTTATCCCAACGGAAGCGTGATCAATCTTTCAGACATACGTGACAAGGATATATTAGGGAATAAAACCATCAACAATATCCTGATTAAAGGAAAGTATGCTTATTTATCATGTGGGTTTGGTATTGTGGTAGTTGATATGGACAGAATTGAAATTTACGACACCTGGTATATAGGCCCCGGCGGAAACGCCCTCGATGTGCTGGATATTACTTTCAACGACACCTCTTATTTTGCTGCCACTGTTTCAGGAATTTATTATGCCAGAGTTTCCTCCGTCAACCTGGCCGATTTTCAACAATGGAAAAAAGATAGCAAACTGAAGTACCCCAACTTGAAGTATAACCTGATAACAAATTATAAAGGTAAAATTTACACCAATTATGCCAGCGGACAATGGGCATCGGATACCATGTTCGTGTTTGATGGAACCGCGTGGAACTATTTTGACCGGGAGAATAACTATGCACGCTATCAAATGAAGGCTTATGACGATTGGTTTTTAGTGGTAAATCGGGGCTTTGTGAATGTATTTAATGACCGGGTAGAAAAAACGGCCACCATTTATAAACCATCCGATCAAACAATTACACCTCTTTCGGTGGATATGGACAATGATTTTTACTGGATAGGTGATGCAAAACTGGGTCTTGTAAAAGCGTGGAACAACGGTTGGAGCGGAGAATTTATTAAGCCGAATGGCCCGGGAACAAAAAACGTATTTGATTTGGATTGCGGGGGCTCCAATGTATGGGTTGCGTCGGGTGGCCACGAGTCGGATTGGTCGAAACGCTACATGACCGATGGTGTTTTTTCATCTAATGACGGCAACTGGACTACACACAACAGAAGCAATACACCGGCCTTTGACACCGTAACTGATTTTATAGCGGTAAAGGTCGATCCAAATAATCCTGATATTGCCTATATAGGCACATGGGGCAATGGCGTGCTGCAGTTTGTAAACAACGAGTTGAATACCATCTTCGATAAACAAAATTCGTCTCTTCAGTCATGGACAAGCGCCCAAAACCTTACCCTGGCGGGCGGACTTGATTTCGACAGCGATCATAATCTTTGGGTAGCCAATTCGGGGGCCGGAAACTTGATTTCAGTGATGAAAAACAATGGTGAATGGGTCTCTTATAATCTCGGCGGAGCCTTGAGCGGAACCGATGTTACTGAACTGATGGTGGATGATTACAATCAAAAGTGGATGATAAAACGGGTTGATGGATTTGTGATCGTGTTTAACGACAATAACACTCTCGACGATCCGTCCGATGACCAGGCAAAAGTATTGCGTTCGACAACCGGCTTAGGACATATTCCGGGTAATAAGGTCTATTCGTTTGCCACCGACCTGGATGGTGAAGTATGGATTGGATCTGATAAAGGAGTATCCGTGTTTTATTCACCTGAAAATATTTTTGTGCCGGGAGCCAATTACGATGCCCAGCAAATTCTTGTTCCACGAAATGATGGCTCTGGATTGGCCGATATATTGCTTGAAACAGAGCTTGTTACTGCCATTACAGTTGATGGTGCCAACCGCAAATGGATTGGGACTGAACGTACAGGTGTTTTTCTGATCTCGCCTGACGGCCTGGAAGAAATTTATCATTTTACAGCTGAAAACAGCCCGTTGCTATCCAATCAAATCATCAGCATTGGCATCGACCAACAAGGCGAAGTGTATATTGGAACAGCCAACGGACTTATTTCGTACCGTGGTTCCGCAACGCCCCCAAATCCGCCCGGATCAAAAGTGTATGCTTATCCTAACCCGGTGCGCGAAGATTATCATGGCGATATTGCCATCAAGGGCCTGGTAAGCGACTCGTTTATCAAAATTACCGATAGCTATGGTAACCTGGTTTACCAAACAAAAAGCGAAGGTGGCCAGGCGGTTTGGAATGGGAAAAATTTCGACGGGCATGATGTGGCAACAGGGATCTACATGGTATTTGCTTTCACGGTAGATAAATCGGAAAAGGTGGTTACGAAAATATTGGTAATCAGATAACCGTGACAATTTTGCCTTGACAGGTTCATGATTCTTTTTGTAAATCATTCTCCTTTTCGACCATTTTAATATCTTTATGGCCCGTATCAATCTACGCAACCATGAAAGCAAAAATGTCATTTTCAGGAAATCACCCCATTGTTTTATTTGCGGCCGGTTTTATTGTCATTGCCGGGTTACGTTATGCCGCCCCCATCATCAACCCGGTGCTCATGGCTGTTTTTGTCAGCATCATTATTTATCAGCCCATCGACTGGATGATCAAAAAAAAAGTGAACCGCTCCTTATCTATCCTGATTGTGATGGTGAGCCTGGGTGCGATTATTTTTGGGTTCAGCGTCGTTATCAACCAGTCACTTAAGAAGTTTACTCTTAACTTACCCGTCTACAAGGAAAAGTTGAGTGCGGTGATCACTCAGCTTATAGAATGGGTCAATGGTTTTGGGATGAGCTTGCATCCGGATGACGTTCTCTCCAAATTCGGAGGAGGAAATGTATTTGGTTATGCAACCAATTTCCTTGCCTCCCTGGGAGGCGTAATGGGTCAGATTGTGTTGCTGATTCTTGTGGTTGCTTTTGTTATAGGTGAATCAACCAGTTTCCCAATAAAGCTTGCCGCCATTCTTAAAAAACCCGATCAGTCGATGACCAACCTGGGACTGATAACCAAAAACGTGCGTAATTATCTTGGGATGAAGACAATAACAGGAAGCGTTGCCGGTATTTTGGTGGCTTTGTTATTGATTATCCTGGATATTCCCTATGCCGTTATATGGGGTTTGCTGGTGTTTATTTTCAGGTTTATACCAAATATTGGGTCTACCATTTCGGCCATTCCCATCATGCTTTTTGTGCTGATACAAGATGGAATTTCAGGAGTGCTCTATGCCGGGATAGGTTATGGAGCCATCAATTTTATCGTTGGGCAGATTGTTGAGCCTAAGTTTTTAGCTAAGGGAATGGATTTAAGCACCCTTGTGGTATTCCTTTCGCTGGTATTTTGGGGGTGGGTATTTGGCGATATTGGCATGTTACTTTCCGTTCCCATCACCATGGCCATTAAAATTAGTTTGGGAAGCCGGAAGAGTACCCAATGGATTGCCATTTTGCTGGGTTCCGAAAAAAATGCACGTGAAGCATTGGCCAACAGGAAACAAAAAGGAATTGACCCTCCGGACAGAGTAAGTCCGGCATTGGACTAAAGTGTTGATATTCGGTTTGTAACCGGATAAAGTGATAGGTCGATTAGAAGATCCTGAAGCACGAAGCCGTAAGTTGTGAGACAGGAAATTCCAGGGTTGTTTTAAACAAAAAAAAGCCCGGGTAGTTTCTCTATCCGGGCTTTTAAAGTCTGACTCAACAACTAACTGCATTTCAGCTTTTGTGTCATTTGATATTTAGCAGATTCCACGTTGGGACCGGAAGTTACATTTTTGTAAGCTTCACAGGCTGCTGCAGCATCCCCTTTTCCTTCGCTGGCTTGCCCTAAGCCAAAGTATATTTCAGAAGCATCTTCCTTTTTAAGTTCCAGGGCTTTTGTGCCGGCAGCAATGGCATTTTCCCATTCACTGATTTTGTTATAGGCAATCAACAAGTAATAATAGGCGTTGGCTTCGCCTGGCTGATAGGTAAACGATTCGTTAATAAGCGCTATGGCTTTGTGGGCATCACCGCTTTGAAGCTCTTTTGCGCCGGCTACTTCAAGGGCATTAGCTGTAGTTTGGCGCGCGGCATCTGCCATTTTTTGCAATTTATCCGATCCATCACTCAACTCAATAACCTGGTTCATTTTCTCCTTCATCTTCTCCAGGTCGTCTTTTTCCTTATAAACAAGGCCTTGGCCATACATGGCTTTTACATTGGTCGGGTCAATCTTAAGCGCCTTTTCATACTCAACATAAGCTTCGTCGAGATTATTTTTTTTACGCATTGAATCGCCTACTTTTGAGCGAAGTTGAGAAGCGAGGTCGGTAGTTTTATTCTTAATATCCTCATCACCAATTTGTTGTCCGAAAGCATATCCTTTTTCAAGCATGGCAATAGAGGCCTCGATTTTTTTGTCTTTATATAAACTAACACCTGCACGATAATAAGCATTACCAAGTTGCTTTTCGATGTTCCCTCTCAGGTCGGCAGCATCGGCACCGGCTTCATTGGCCAGCTTCAATGCTTGTTCGTATACAGGGACGGCAGCCTCATAGTTTTCTTGCTTTACCAATTCATTTCCGTCATTGTATTTGGCACCGGCTTCTTCAACCGTCTGGGCCAATAGTCCCAGTGCGAACACAACCAGCCCCATCATCATCAATGATTTTTTTAACATGTGATTAAATTTTTGTGATTAATAAATGATTCATTCTTATTCCGGCGTGCAAGATACAAATAATATTGAAAATCACTTTTTGTATTTTCACAAGAAAAGTTAAACCCTGATGGGAAGAAACAAAAAGAAAATAGGGTTATCTTTGCCGCCACAAAACCAAGCCTTCTTAGCTCAGTTGGTAGAGCAGCTCACTCGTAATGAGCAGGTCGTGGGTTCGAGTCCCATGGAAGGCTCTTTTTTTTCGTAGTTCTTTATTGAGATTATTCTCCTATGTCCTCATTCCAAAGCTCAGGCTGGTCTTTAATGAATTGCTCCATCATCTCCCGGCAACCTTTGTGATTTAGTACTTGAATCTCCACTCCGCGCTCCTTTAATAGATTTTCCTCACCCATAAAAGTCTGGTTTTCACCAATCACTACCTTGGGTATTCCATACAGCAATATAGCACCCGAACACATAGGGCATGGAGATAGCGTTGTATACAACGTGCACTTCTGATACACTGTAGCTGGTTGTCTTCCTGCGTTTTCAAGTGCATCCATTTCGGCATGGAGAATGGCACTGTTGTTTTGTACCCGGTGGTTGTGCCCGCGCCCAATTACTTGTCCGTTGTGGACCAATACAGAACCTATGGGGATGCCTCCTTCAATAAGTCCTTTTTTTGCCTCTTCAAAGGCTTCATTCATCATGTATTCAGTTTCTTGCATGGTAATGATAATTTATAAGTAATAATCAATTGATTTCACGTCAACCTTGCATTTCAGGCAGGCGTATTCTATTTCCCACTTTTCTCCAGCTTCAAAACCAGGGATTCAAGCGGCTTTAAATCCACCCGCAAACTGGCGACATGGTCATCTACTAAAAGTTCGCAACCAGACTGTTCATTCAACAGGTCAGTGAAATGAAAAACTCCCTTTTTAAGCTGCCATTGGTTAATGAGTTCCGAATCCAACGATAGTTGAAAACCAAAGCTACTGTCGGCATCGAAGTTGGACACGATGATGATCTGTTCGTCTTCATCCCATCGGACGAAAGAAAAAACACGGTCGTTGTAGTAAGGCGTATGCGATCGGTTGTGGCTGTGTATTTCTTTATATTTCCCGGTGAAGGCAGGGTGTTCTTTAACCGTATTCAGCAACTTCACATAAAAATCGCGTAAGTTTTTTTCTTTCATCGATAGCTGTCCGCCATCGAAAGCGCCGTTGTTTATCCAACGTTGGTGGTTGGGCACTCCCCAATAGTCGAAAATAGTGGTGCGGGTTTCGGAGCCAAACCCCGGGTTTCCGTCACCGGGTTCGCCCACTTCCTGCCCAAAATACAACATGGTTGGAGCGGTACTTAAACACGCTGAAACTACCATGGCGGGCTTGCCTTTTTGCGCACTTCCGGCGAAACCGGTGCTGGCAATACGTTGTTCATCATGGTTTTCCAAAAAATGCAGCATGTGGTGCTCGATATCAGCCAGGCCTTCCTGGATAGGAACCAGATTGTCGGTGCTTCCAGATCCCTGCATGATGTGTTTCAGTGTATCGTAAAGCTCCACTTTGTCGTACAGGTAATCCATCTTTCCCATGAAAATGTAATCCCGGTAAAGCGATGGATTGTACACTTCAGCCAGCAAAAAGGCGCCCGGGTTTTTCATTTTGATCGACGAGTTCATATAGCTCCAGAATTCAACGGGTACCATTTCAGCCATATCGTAACGGAATCCATCCACGCCTTTGCCGATCCAATAGAGAGCGATATCACGGAATTTCTTCCACGAATCGGGCACCTGTTTATCTGCCCAAAAGAAAGCATGTTCCTTGTAATCTTTCTGAGCATATTTTTCTGGAAGGTTTTCAAAATCTTTAGATCCATCGGGACGGATTCCATAATTGATTTTCACTGTTTCGTACCAGTCGTAAAAGCCGGGTTTGGCTTCGCGCGAGCCGTTTCCGGTCCATTTGGCAGGACTTTCGTAAAATATATGGTCCGAAAGCGGGTGGGGTTCTCCACCAAGTGGTTCATAACCATTTAAAAAATCAGGCACTTGAAAATCCTGACCAGGGATATAATAAAAATTGTTGTTGCGGGTATATTCCACGGAAGTGTTATCCAAAGCGCCAAAGTCTTCGGTGCCTTCCGGATTGGAAACTGACTGATAATTGCGTGCCACGTGGTTGGGAACGATGTCAATGATCACCTTGAGACCGTGGTGGTGGGTGCGTTTGATCAGGGCTTCAAATTCGTGCAATCTTTGTGCCGGATCCACTGCCAGGTCGGAATCTACATTGTAATAATCTTTTACTGCGTAAGGTGAACCGGCGCGGCCCTTTACCACATCAGGATCATCATTGGTGATGCCATAAGCTGTATAATCGCGGATAACGGCATGATGTAGAACACCCGTGAACCAAAGATGGGTGATCCCCATTTTTTTTATTTCCGACAAAGACTTGTCGTTAAAATCGTTGAACTTACCCACTCCATTTTCTTCCATGGTTCCCCAGGACTTGTTATGGGTGTTTTTATTTCCGTAAAGGCGGGTAAACACCTGATAGACATTTATTTTTTCTAACTTTTGTTCCTTCATGGCTTTAGGTACCGGTTGAATGCACGACACAAGAAGCAAACTTAATAAAAGTGTGCCAGGAATTTATTCATTCATGTTGTAACGGATCATCAGGCAATTTGATAAGGTTTTTCATCTTATAAACAAATACCCGTTTTGCTATTTTGCCGCCTCGGGATATTTGGATGGTGTCTGCCGGGATCATGGTTTCAAAATAGCTGTAAAGGGTACTGTCGGGAGCCTTAAAATCACGGCTGTCGGTTAAATAGTAAGCATCCCATCCCAACTTAAATCCGCCTTCAATGTGGTTGATCCATGCATATTTGTGAAGACGGTCGAGGGTGTTGATGCCGAGACTTTTTATTCCTGCCGGCGTGGCCGCATAGTAGTCGTAGTTAGCCAAAGGAAACCAGTTTGTTCCCGTCAAAAAGACCTCTTCATTCATCTCGTTGTTTCTACGATCGCGTTGTACGATCTCCACGAACGCTTCTCCGGCTTCAGTATAACCAAATAGGTCTAGTGAAGGATCATTTTCGCCTATTTCTTCAAAAAGGATTGTTTTATCCAATGGAATCAAACCGGTTTTTATTTGAGCAATTCCCAGTATAATGGTCAGCACAAGCAATCCCAAAGCTGTCTTTATTGAGTTTGGAATCAGGCTGTTAGTGGTTTTTTCTGTCAGCCAGGCAGCGGTCAGGGGAATCAGGGTGGTATAACCGGGTGCTGTCCAATGCGGAAGTGTGCTTCGGAAGAAAGAGAAAGCCAGAAAAGTCACAATGAGAGGGAAGCTCAAGAGAAGCATGACCCGGGCGTGACTTTTATTGATGGTCATTTTTCCCCTGTAATAGGCGATCACGGCCAGCACAATCAGTATAAAATTAATGGGGTTGTTGTATGAGATTTCTCCCACGAGCTCAGTCAGCAGGTAATCAATCCGAATGGTTTGCCCGGCCATATTAACCCGCTCACCCTGCCAGGTAAAACTAATGAAATCATTTTGCAGGTTCCATATCAGAATAGGCAAAGCTAAAACGGTTGATGCTATCAGGGCATAATACAGGTACCTGCTGTTAAACCATTTTCGGTTGAAAAACACCAAATAAAGAACAGCCCCTCCCCAAAGAAATACGGAAGAATATTTTGATAAGATGGCAAGTCCCATGACCACTCCCAACTGTATCATGTTATTTCGGTGTTCGTAAATACGAGGACATCCCGGCAAAGTTTTCATCATTAAATACAACGACCAAAGCCAGAACAATCCTTGTGGCGTATCGGGCAGAATGAAAATACCTGTGATGATGAACCCATAAACCGATGAAGTATATAACAAGGCTGCAATAAAACCGGTGCGTTCGTCCCGAAGGGTTTTACCAATCTGGAACATCAGCCAAAGGTTGATGGTTCCAAACACAATGGATCCCATCCTGATAAATAACTCGCTGGTAAACAAAAGATTCAAACTAAAGAATTGGATCACACCACCTACCATCAATGGATGGTCGAAATGCGACCAATCGGGGTACATGGCATAAAGCCGATAATATACTTCGTCGTTACCAAGTTCAATGACAGAGGCAATTATTCCCCTGACAAGGGCTGATAATACCATAAGAATGATCAGATAACGGGTATAATCAACTTTTTTTGTCATCCTGTTTTACATGAGTTCGTTTAGTTTTTAATGCGATATCGTCTGTATAGATAGGCTATGACAAGTGCCAGAATAAAGTACAGTATTCTTAACCTGAGCGTTGCTGATGGATTGATGGAGGCCTTTTTGTTGGTTATGAAATCGTTGCCACTGTACCTGATCATCGGGTTCAGGTAAAAGATACTGTGGCTATAGAATTCAATTTCAGTCCGTACATAAGGCTCTGCTGTTGGAATCACATAAATAGCCTTGTTGACATGTTGCATAGATTTAAGCAATTTGCCGCCATCTCCGACAAAACGTATTTCCTTTGCCAGGCTGTCGATGGTTATTATCAGGCTGTCGTTGCGCACCACAACATTTAAAATCGAAGGAAGGAGTCTTGATCGGATGATTTTTTCCTGCATGGGTTCGTCATCAATGCGATAAAAATCAACTCCGAAAGCATTGCCTTTTTCCAGCGCCGTCATAATGTCATTTTTGTTTGTCGAAGGCGAATTGATCAAAGTGAATCTTCTGCCAACTTCGTTTGAGTTTTGAACATCATGGGCATCATCGTTACTAATAATCCATGCAATTTGACCCGAACCCAGAGCCTCATCCCAATGTTTTAGGCTCACCCGTAAGTTATTAAGTACCTCAATTCCCTGATAATTAGTGAGGTATTTCATGTCGTTTAGCGAATAGCCGTTGCGCAACAACGGATGGGCAAGCACAACAAACCGGGAATCTTTTTGAAGTAAATCAATAATCCATTGTTTCATGCTCAGGCTTTGCCATAAAATAAGGTCCGTCCACAATACTTTTTTTGAGTCGATACAAACCTGGTGTGTTTTAAAGGCATTATATCCATGTTCGTAGGTAGGAATATAGGCGGGTTGTTCACTTTGGTAAGCGTTAATCTTTTGATAATCAGAAGTAGCCACGTGATCGTAACTCAACTGATGATAAATACTGTCGATCAGCGTGTTGGTATTGTCACGTCCTGAGGTAATGCCCATCCAGGCTTTTGATTGTACCTGAAAATTATATTTTTTCCAATCCGAAGCCCTCATACCTGAATATGGGTTGTGGATATTTTCTCCTGAAAAAGGAACCGGTCCGGAAAATTGATAAATAGGTGCTAACAGGTAGAACATCAGGAGCATGCCAATAAGCATGACCAGCATCACCAGAAGAAAGCGTTTAATAAATCTAAAAATTACCTTCATTAAGCGAGTTTAGTGGCCGCGAAATTAATCAAAAACAACCAGATGGTTCTATCATGCCTTTGTGTGTCGATAAAGAAATGATGACTATGAAATATTTTAGGTGAAATGTTTGAAATAAATTCCAATAATTGGAAAAACGCACTACATTTGTTCAAACTCTCAGTGTGTCACAACCCATAAACACCTAACTTTATGAGTTCATTTAAAATATTTATTGTTGAGGACGACCGTTTTTATGGAGAATTGTTAAAACGCCATTTACAACTTAATCCTGAAAATGAAGTTTATTTGTATCTAACTGGAAAGGATTGTCTCACAAATCTTCACCTTAAGCCGGATATGATCTCATTGGATTATCGATTACCCGATTTTTCGGGCGACAGTATCCTTAAAAAAGTTCATTTTGATTACCCCGATCTGCCCATCGTTATTGTTTCGGGGCAGGAGGATGTAAAGACGGCTGTTTACCTTTTGAAAGAAGGGGCTTACGATTATTTTGTTAAAGATCAGGATACGCAGGACAGGCTTTGGAACGTAGCTAATAAAATCCGTGAGAACAAGCAATTAAAGCGAGAAATCAACGTGCTAAAAGAAGAAGTTGGGAAGAAATACAATTTTGCCAACATAAAAGGAAATAGTACGGCAATAAAAAATGTTTTTTCTCTGATGGATCGTGCTCTAAAGGCACGGATTACCGTTTCTATAATTGGCGAAACAGGAACCGGAAAGGAGTTGGTGGCAAAGGCCATTCACTACAACTCTACCAGGGCCAACCAACCATTCGTGGCGGTAAATGTGGCGGCCATCCCTTCAGAACTGATAGAAAGTGAGCTGTTTGGATATGAAAAAGGAGCATTTACAGGTGCCAACGCCCGAAAAATAGGAAAATTTGAGCAAGCCAATGGAGGCACCATTTTTTTGGATGAGATTGGCGAGATGAGCTTAAATATGCAATCAAAACTATTGAGGGTATTGCAGGAAAACGAGCTCTCACGTCTCGGGGGTAATACACTCATTAAGCTTGATGTCAGATTAATAGTTTCTACTCATAAAAACCTGGCAGACGAGGTTAAGGCTGGAAATTTCAGGGAAGATCTTTATTATCGGTTACTCGGATTACCCATCGAATTACCACCCTTAAGGCAGCGGGGAAGTGACATTATCGTGTTGGCCAAATATTTTACAGATGAATTTTGCGGAGCAAACAATTTACCCACAAAAAGCATCAGTCTTAAAGCCCAGGAAAAACTGATGAGTTATGGTTATCCCGGAAATGTGCGTGAGTTAAAGGCTGTAATAGAACTGGCAGTAGTGCTTTCTGATACCGCTGAGATTGATCCCGAAAGCATTAACTTTAACACAACAGATTCGATTTCAAATTTTCTGCTCAACGAATGCACCCTTGAGGAGTATAACAAGCGTATCGTGAGTTATTTTCTTGAAAAAAACGATAACAACGTGGTCGTTACCGCCAAGAAACTTAACATCGGCAAATCGACCATCTACCGGATGTTAAAAAATCATGAAATTGGATGAGCACGCAAGAACCTAAACCATATAACCTGAAAAAACTATCCGGATTTTTAGGAGACGATCCACAGCAAGTGGTCGAAATGATTGGGCTTTTTCTGGAAACCATTCCGCCTGAACTGGTTTTGCTTAAGGAAAATGCCGCCAGAGGCTGTTTTGATGAGGTGGCCACCATCGCGCACCGGATAAAACCATCACTTGATGTGTTCGATTTACAGCAAGCCATGAAGGTCATCAGAACCTTGGAACTCTTTTCGAAGGATGGCGCAACTCAGCGAGAGGTTCCTGCCCTGGTCGAGGAACTGACCGTTACCCTTCAATACGCGCTTAAAATCATGGCAGACGAACTCCGTCATTGAGTTAATCTTTCCAGAGAATTTTTTTCCAAAAGGCACAAAGAATTTCAGTTTATAGTGCCTTTAATCCTGGTGTTTCCTGGTGTCCTTTGAGTCTTTAAAGTGAAAAGATTGGTTAACCATTCATTTTGTAAGGGTTGCATCGAAATTCGTTAGACGAACCCTATGTTTGATATATAATTCGTATTTTTGCAATCTTATTTAAAATAGTTCTAAATAGGAACAAAATGTCAGAAGATAAAGATCAGAACAATATATTAGAGGAAGTAACATCAAAAGAATATAAGTATGGGTTTTATACAAATATTGAGATGGATACTGCCGCTGTCGGGTTAACGGAAGAAACCATCCGGTTTATTTCTGCCAAAAAAAACGAACCCGACTGGTTACTCGAATTTCGATTAAAAGCATTTCATCACTGGCTTACCATAGAAGAACCAACCTGGGCTCATTTGCATCATCCTCCAATCAAATACCAGGATATCATCTATTATGCAGCTCCAAAAAAGAAAAAGCAGCTCGAAAGCCTGGACGAAGTAGACCCTGAGCTGCTCGACACCTTTAAAAAACTGGGTATTTCACTTGAAGAACAAAAAGTTCTCTCCGGAGTTGCTGTGGATGCGGTCATTGATAGTGTTTCGGTAAAAACTACTTTTAGGGAAACGCTATCGAAACATGGCATCATCTTTTGTTCGTTCAGCGAAGCCGTGCAAGAATATCCCGAATTGGTAAAAAAATACATGGGTAGCGTGGTGCCTTATCGTGACAACTTTTTTGCTGCACTTAATTCAGCCGTTTTTAGTGATGGCTCGTTTTGCTATATCCCAAAAGGTGTGCGCAGCCCAATGGAATTGTCAACCTATTTTAGAATTAATGCCGCTAATACCGGTCAGTTCGAACGCACCTTACTGGTGGCTGACGAAGGAGCTTATGTGAGTTATCTGGAGGGTTGCACTGCGCCTCAACGTGATGAAAACCAATTGCATGCCGCAATCGTTGAAATTATTGCTGAAACAGGAGCGGAGGTAAAATATTCCACTGTACAAAACTGGTACCCGGGAGATAAAAACGGAAAAGGCGGGATTTATAATTTTGTGACAAAACGGGGTATTTGTAAAGGCGATCATTCGAAAATCAGCTGGACACAGGTTGAAACAGGATCTGCAATTACCTGGAAATATCCTTCCTGCATATTAAAAGGTGACCACAGTATTGGTGAGTTTTATTCGGTAGCCGTTACCAACCACTACCAACAGGCTGACACCGGAACAAAAATGATTCATCTGGGTAAGAACACAAAGAGCACCATTATTTCAAAAGGCATTTCAGCCGGCTTTAGCAACAACAGCTACCGGGGAATGGTTCGCATTGCCAAAAAAGCGAGCAATTCGCGTAATTTTTCACAATGCGATTCGCTGTTGCTTGGAAGTAAATGCGGAGCCCATACTTTCCCCTATATCAACACCGGAAACGAAACCTCTGTGGTGGAACATGAGGCTACCACATCCAAAATTTCAGAAGACCAATTATTTTATTGTCAGCAACGCGGAATCGATTCGGAAAAAGCCATCGGACTCATCGTCAACGGTTATGCCAAAGAAGTGCTCAACAAACTTCCCATGGAGTTCGCTGTGGAGGCTCAAAAATTATTGGCCATCACGCTGGAGGGCAGTGTAGGCTAAACGTCATTTAATTAGATAGTTATTTAATAAAAAAAGAGTAGAATGCTACTGAATATTAATAATCTTCATGTTTCCATTAATGGAAAAGAAATATTAAAAGGGTTAAACCTGATCGTAAACGAAGGGGAAGTTCATGCCATCATGGGTCCCAACGGAACCGGCAAAAGTACGTTGGCCGCTGCCATTACCGGGCGCAATGGTTATGAAATCACCCAGGGCGAAATCTGGTTTAAAGAGGAGTTAATCAATGAGATGCTCCCCAACGAACGGGCAAACAAGGGTGTTTTTTTAAGTTTTCAGTATCCGGTGGAAATTCCGGGAGTTAGCATGACCAACTTCATGCGGACAGCCTTAAATGCCAAACATGAATTCGAAGGTTTGCCCATCCTCACCGGAGGAGAATTCCTGAAAAGAATGGAAGAAAAGAAGCAATTGGTCGAAATTCAGGCGAAATTGAACAACCGTTCTGTAAACGAAGGGTTTTCAGGTGGAGAAAAAAAGAAAAATGAAATTTTTCAAATGGCCATGTTGGAACCTGCACTGGCGATTTTAGATGAAACCGATTCGGGTCTGGACATTGATGCGCTGAAAGTAGTTGCTAAAGGCGTTAACGCATTGCGATCGAACGACAATG
This sequence comes from Bacteroidetes bacterium GWF2_41_31, assembly GCA_001769215.1. GTDB lineage: Bacteria > Bacteroidota > Bacteroidia > Bacteroidales > F082 > UBA6244. Next base: position 32,824 of record MEOL01000050.1, on the reverse strand, counting down.
GTTTCGTGGTGATTACACATTACCAACGACTGCTCGACTTTATTGTACCCGATTTTGTACATGTTATGTACGATGGCCGCATCGTGAAATCGGGAGGAAAAGAGCTGGCATTCGAACTTGAAGAAAAAGGATACGACTGGCTTAAGTAGTAAAACTGAATGCAGAGAGGTAAATTTGATATGAATCCATCAGAAAAAAAATATTCAATCCTGGAGTCCGCCCTGCGAAATTCGTTTGAAAGTTCCCTGAGTCGATCTTCAAACGAATTAACTAAGGTGACGGAAGCACGTTTGCTCGCTTATGAAGCATTCAGGAAAACCGGATTGCCAGGCCGTTTAAACGAGAAGTGGCGAAACTCCAAATTTGATCAGGTTAGTGAGCAATCTTATGAGGTAGTTAGTTCAAAGCCTACTTATACACAAAAAGTAAGCGAAATATTTCAATGTTCCATTCATGGTTTTACCACCCAAGTGGAAGCATTGCTCAATGGCTGGTATTATACCTCAGAGAAACAAACACTACGCACCATGGAAAATGGGGTGGTGATTGGCAGCATTCAGACGGCTCAAAAAGAGGTTCCTGAATTATTTGAACGGCATTTTGGCAAAATCGCAAAATACAATTTGCATGGTTATTCGCATATAAATACAGCCTTTTTTAATGATGGTTTATTTATTTATGTTCCCGATCAGGTGCATGTTGAGGAATCAATCCAGTTGATTAAAATGGTGAATGATACACAAAAGCTGATGATCAACTCGCGCAACCTGGTGATATTAGGTAAGAACAGCCATTTGTCGCTCATGCATTGCGATGACTCTGTTAATCATCAATCCAGTATGATTAATACGGTTACTGAGATTTTTATCGGTGAGAACGCCAGCCTCGATTTGTATAAGCTACAAAATATTAACAATCATACATTTCTGATAAACAGCACTTCCGTGGTTCAACAGCGTAACAGCCGTTTAAAAGTGAATGTGATCACCTTAAACGGTGGGGCTATCCGCAACGAACTGAATGTGGATTTGCAGGGTGAAGGTGCTGAAGCGGATTTGAATGGTATTTACCTCATGGATAAAAAACAACAGGTAGATAACCAGGTGTTTGTAAACCATGCTGTTCCTAATTGCAATAGTTCTGAATTGTTCAAAGGGGTGTTGGATGATGAATCCTCTGCCATTTTTAACGGGTTTGTTCTTGTGGGCAGGGATGCCCAGAAAACCAACGCTTTTCAGCGAAACAACAATATCCTCATGACTTCCACCGCCAAGGTGGATACCATGCCTTTTTTGGAAATCTATGCAGATGATGTAAAATGCAGCCATGGTGCCACCATCGGTCAGCTCGATCATGATGCCATGTTCTATCTGATGCAACGTGGTATCTGTAAGCGTGATGCCCGTTTGTTGCTGATGTATGCTTTTGCAGCCGAAGTGGCTGAAAAAATTGACATACAGCCACTTCGCGTAAGCATTGAAGACATGGTTAAAAAACGTCTGCGAGGCGAATTATCCATTTGCGAAAAGTGCGTATTGCATTGTTCTACACCGGACATCCCCATGGAATTTGAAATTGATATGAGTAAAATTTAAAACATGGCCTTTCCTGTTAACCAATTGCGCAATGATTTTCCTATCCTGTCGACGCAGGTGCACGGAAAACCGCTGGTGTACTTCGATAACGGAGCCACTACACAAAAACCCCGCCAGGTGATCGACAGGTTGGTGCAGTATTACGAAACCGAAAACAGCAATGTTCACCGGGGAGCACATCATTTGAGCAACCTGGCAACAGTTAGTTTTGAAGGTGCCCGAAATTTTATCGCGCAATACATTAATGCTCAGAGAACGGAGGAAGTCATTTTTACGCGTGGCACAACCGATTCCATCAATCTGGTCGCTTCAAGCTTTCATTCCTTCATCCAAAAGGGGGATGAAGTCCTGATTACGGCCATGGAACACCACAGCAACCTGGTTCCCTGGCAACAATTATGTAAAAACAAAGAAGCACATTTATGTGTGATTCAGGTATTGGAAGATGGTATGCTGGACATGCCTGTAGCAAGAAAAATGCTTTCACCGAAAGTAAAAATACTTGCTTTCACCCACATCAGCAATGTGCTGGGAACCATCAATCCTGTGAAAGAACTCGTTGCGGAAGCTCATCGATACAACATTCCGGTTTTAATTGACGGAGCTCAGGCCATTGCCCACGTTCAGGTGGATGTGCAGGAATTAGATTGTGAGTTTTATGCCTTCTCGGCACATAAAGCCTACGGTCCCATGGGAACAGGGGTACTTTATGGAAAATCGGAATGGCTGAACAAATTACCTCCCTGTCAGTTTGGTGGTGAAATGATTGACCAGGTAAGCTTCGACAAAACTGTTTTTAACAAGTTACCCTATAAATTTGAGGCCGGCACACCCAATGTGGCAGATGTGCTGGGAATGGAAACGGCATTGCGCTACCTGGATACTCTCGGAATAAAAAATATTCAACAATATGAAGATGGTTTGCTGGAACATGCCACCTCATCACTTTTAAAAATCCCCGGTATTAAAATCATTGGTCGGGCAAAACAAAAAACGGCAGTAATATCATTTATTGTTGAGGGCATTCACCCTTACGACCTGGGAACATTGCTCGATCAGATGGGCATAGCAGTTCGTACCGGGAATCATTGTGCACAACCTTTGGTGGAGTCGCTTGGTTTAAATGGTACCATCCGGGTTTCTTTTGGTTTGTATAATACACTTTCCGAAGTGGATTATTTCATCGACTCCCTGAAAAGGGCGATTAATATGTTGTTGTAAAACTGAAAATTAAATTTGAAATGACAATAAAAGAAAAAGCACAGGCCGTTGTGGAGGAATTTTGGATGTTTGATGATTGGATGGACAAATACGCCTACCTCATCGAACTGGGAAAGGACCTTCCGGTGATTGACTCACAATTCAAAACAAACAACCACCTGATCTCCGGCTGCCAGTCGCGTGTTTGGTTGCATGCCGAAGAACAGGAAGGGCAGATTGTTTTTACTGCCGATAGCGATGCCGTTATTACCAAAGGCATTGTTTCGTTGTTGATTCGTATTCTTTCAAACCATACTCCGAAGGAAATTTTGGAAGCGGATTTTTCATTTTTGGAAAGCATCGGCTTGCAGGAGCACCTCTCGCCAACCCGTGCCAATGGTCTGGCTTCCATGATCAAACAAATTCAACTGTATGCCAGGGCTTTTCAGTTAAAATCAAATCAGCTATGATGAACCCAGATGAAATCCGTGAACTGACAGAAAAAATCATTCGCGTAACCAAGAATATTTACGACCCTGAAATTCCCGTTAATATATACGAACTTGGGCTTATATACGAGGTCGATGTGAAAGAAGACGGGCTGGTGAAGGTGGTGATGACACTCACCGCACCCAATTGCCCTGTTGCCGAAAGTTTGCCGGCCCAGGTAAAGGAAGAAATCGGATTCCTCACAGGTGTTACAGAGGTCAATCTTGAAATCACATTTGAGCCCCCCTGGGACATGGAGATGATGTCGGAAGAGGCAAAACTTGAAATGGGCCTGCTTTAACTTACCTGCTTGTGAAAATCGTTGCGGTTAATATTGGAGTACGAACCCCTATTGTTTACAATGGAAAAAAAGAGGAAACAGGTATTTACAAATATTCTTCTATAGCACCCATTTTTGTTGCCAAATCTGGAGTAAAAGACGATCACGTGGTTGATCGGCGTTATCATGGTGGTATCGATAAAGCCTGTTATGCTTATGGATTGGGTGGCTATGCTTTTTGGGAAAAGCAATATCCTGAAAAAGAAATGCTACCTGGGATGTTTGGCGAGAACCTGACCATTGAGGGTCTGGATGAAACCAACTTATTCATTGGTCAACTTTTTAAGGTGGGAGGCGCTTTGATTCAGGTTTCGCAGCCACGTATTCCATGCTATAAATTGGGAATCCGGTTTAATGACATGAGCATGGTGAAACAATTTCAAATGGCCGATTTCCCCGGTGCTTATTTCAGGGTGTTGGAAGAAGGGTTTGTAAACGTGGGCGATGAAGTTGTTTTGCTCGATCCAAAAGACATTGGTAATATTACTGTGGCCCAGGTGTTCAGTCTTTTTAGGGGAGGAACCTTAAACGGTCATTTAATTGAAAATGCACTTCAGGAACCATTTTTATCTGAAAGCATTAAAACCAATATCCTGGGTTTTCTTGAGGCACGAAAAAAAAGTCCGAATCACAGTTGATCCGGACTTTAAAATCAATAGCAGGTTAAAGTTTCTCAGGAAAGCTCAGGCAGACTTAGCTTTTCTCTCAAGCAATACCAGTTCTTTTACTTCCACTTCGGTGATGTAGTGTGTTTTACCTTCTTTGTCCTCCCACGAGCGATTGATCAGTTTCCCTGAAACAGCCACTTCATGTCCTTTTTGAAGGTATTTTTCGGCTACGCGGGCATTGCCATTGCGGGCCACTACCTGATGCCATTGGGTATCGGTAACACGCTCGCCGTCTTTGTTTTTAAACGATTCGGTAGTAGCCAGTCTGAAACTGGTGATGGAATTGTTTTCACCAAATTTTTTGGTTGTAGGGTCTGCGCCCAGGCGGCCAATCAGTTGAACTGAGTTTCTTAAAGTTGTCATGATAGTAAATAATTAATGAATAGTGAGTTAAAAGTTTCGATGAACAATTGATGGAGCAAAGATATGTCGGCTCCAAGAGGTTACTCGGTTAATAACCATTTACTTACGTGTTTAAGCGTTTTTAAACGGTTGGAAACAGATATTTAAAAGATATTCAGGGCATTTAGGTTTCAAGCAATTTTACCTAATTTTGTTGGTTTCAGAGTAGATTATCGATTAATAGATCATAAGTGTGGTTGGATCATAAATTTGGAGTTAATTTGTAATCAGAAAATGATGAAGAATATTACAGTCAGCAGGATCACTAATTGAGCAGGTTCTCAAATGAAAAAAACCGAAAAGAAATTCTTGTATTCAATCCTGATCCTGCTGCTGGGCATCATGATATTCCTGACCTTTAACCGGCACAGCAAATCGGGATATTTTAATTACCACAGTGAAATTTGGGCTGATAAAGCAGGCTATTATGTGTATTTGCCGGCAACTTTTAAGTATGCTTTCAATCCTGCCGAATTCCCCGATTCGATGGATGTCAGGACCGGAAACAGTTTTTCCCTTGACTTGAAAGGCCACAAAATCAGAACCAAATATACCTGTGGAGTGGCGCTGATGCAAATCCCATTTTACTTTGTGGCGGATATTTTGGCGACACCACTTCATCAGAAAGCAGATGGATTTTCTCCTGTTTATCACCGGGCTGTTAATGTGGCTGCTGTGTTTTATCTGTTGGCTGGCATCCTGTTTTTATACCTCTTTTTAAGGAATTATTTTAAAATTTCTGCCACGGTTTTGGTTTTGGCTTCACTGGTGTTGGGAACCAATTTATATTATTACGCCATTGATGAAACGGGGATGTCGCATGTATATTCATTTGCCTTGTTTTCAGGCTATTTATATTTATGGAAGCGATTCCACGAAAAGGAGAACAAGCAAATATTGTGGTTGGTCATTATTTCGATGATCGCTGGACTGATCATCCTTTTACGCCCGTTGAATGTGATATTTCTGGTGGGAACTTTCTTTCTGGATGTTCAAAACAGGAATGAACTCAAAAGAAGACTGGGCTCTGTTTTTCAGCTTAAAACGTTGGGAATAATTTTAATCTCAGTTTTAGTCATGCTGAGTCCGCAACTGTTTTACTGGAAATATTTAACAGGTTCTTTTATAAGTTATTCATATGGCAATGAGGGATTCAATTGGTTGAATCCTCAACTGATGATTACCTGGTTTTCACCAAAAAATGGATTGTTGTTGTATACGCCATTGGTCCTGATCATGCTTTTTTCCATTGTATACATGATATTCCAAAAGCAGAGCAGAAGCAATGGTGTGCTGATCGGAATCCTCTTTTTGGTGCTTTCCTATGTGCTATCGTGCTGGTTGCAGCCCGAATTTGGCTGTTCATTTGGTGCCCGGAATTTTGTTGTGTTGAGTATTATGCACTTTTTGCGCTTGCACTTGGATATGGATACCAAAGCATCATAAAAAAAGGCTGGCTTATTCAATCTATCTTCTGGTTGATTATTGCTTTGATGATTGCCTATAACCTGAAAATGACCTACTCCTACGATGGGTGTTTTTATGGAATCGGATATTGGGATTGGAATACCTATTGGCATGTGGTTGGATCGCCAACATAATGGTTTACAGAGTACCTGTCCTCATGCCTTTTCAATAGCACCAATCAATTTGCAATTCGCGAATTGCGAATTTAGCATCGTGTTTTGAAGTAATATATCGAATTGTTACAAGCAACCCTAGCAGACCGAAAGTTCTACCATCAACGGACAGACAAAACGCCAGCTGCACATTTCAGCATATTTGGTTTTGCCCGACACACAAGTCAACCCTTCGCAAAACTAAAAGAGCATTAATTTTTCCCACTGCACGGGCTGACATTCCGAAAATAAGTATTACATTTGACACTTATTGACAAGTCAAAATACAGAAAAGTGAGTTACCTGGGACAGAAAATTAGAGAAACGAGAGAGAAGCAAAATCTGTTACTCAGACAAGTTGCTGCACATTTAGAAGTTGACACGGCTCTGATGAGCAAAGCAGAACGTGGCGAAAGAAATTTAAACAGAGATCATGTTTTAAAACTTGCTCAACTTTTAAAAGCTTCAGAAGATGAATTCATTTCCTTGTGGCTTTGTGACAAAGTTATTGAGGCAGTCGGTGATGACCCACTTGCCGTAAAAGGAATAAAAAAAGCATTAAGAAAAATCAAAAATTAATTTAGATGCAAATCATTCATAAAATAAACGATTTTTTATTTACCATTTTTCCTGAACTAATGTGGGGGGGTAATAACTTAATAATCAACACATTAGAAAATTATTACACTTACGGGCCATACAAACCAAAAATAAGCATTGACAACGATTGGGTAAAAATAGAAATTGACACCCCAACCATCATTTCACAGGAAGCCGACTACAAAAAAACTGTAGCTCTTTGCGAGAATGGAAAATACTCAGAGGCAAAACCAATCCTAAAAAAACTTATTGAAAAAAATCCAACAAATTCGGAATACCACCGAATTATGGGACAAATACTGTCAGACGAAGGCGAACAAGAGGAAGCAATCAATTGCTTAATTGATTCATTACGTTGGGACTCAAAGAATGGATGGGCATTGCTTATGATGGGAAACATTTTTGCTAAGTTCAAAGATGATGTTCCAACTGCTATGAAATATTATGACCAAGCACTAATTGCAAATCCAAAGGACAATATAACCATAAACAACATTGGTGCAAACCTGATGCAACAAGGCAAATTGGAAGAAGCCAAAAAATATTTTTGGGAAGCATTAAAGATTAACGACCAATATCCAAACTCTCATTTTGCATTAGGAATGATTGCTGATATAGAAGCAGACTTTCTGTCTGCTTTTTACAGCACCATTCAGGCAATTAAATTAAATAAAAATAAAGATGTTCTATATCAGAACTCTGTAAAACAAGCCTTTGAAATTTCAAAAAAAATCGTTGCAGCTGACACTGGAAAAATAATATTCAGTGAATACAGGCATAAACTTGAATTTGAAGGAGACAGAAAAATTGATGTTGTTCAAGATGATGAAATTCCAACTGCAGCAAAATTCGAGTTTGCTGAGAACTATGACAGAGAAACTCATATTGTAAGATACAAGCCCAGTTATCCGGCAGTTGAACACCTTATCATGCATGAATTGGTACATTTAGATTTTGTTATTCAAGCAAGAAAGGACGACTTGAATCAACTTTTCATTTCAAATCAGAGTCACAAAGCACAGTTCATAAAAGAACTTGAACCTACAATCAAGAAATTCAACAAAATGGGAATTTCTGAAAAGTCAATTGCCGATTACTGCTCCAACCTATTTGAAGGCATGAATCGTCAAATTTTTAATACTCCGATTGACTTGTTCATTGAAAACTTCCTCTACAATAAATTTTCAGAACTAAGACCTTTCCAGTTCATTTCTCTTTATACAATGATACAGGAAGGACTCAAGGCAGTAACAGATAAAAAGATTGTTGAACTCTCTCCAAAGGAGATCATTTCTAAAAGCAAGGTTTACAATCTTGTATATGCTTTGCAATTCAAGGAACTCTTTGGATTTGATTTTATCCAAGACTTCAATGCAACAGCAAGCGAATTAAAACTTGCAACAGATTTTTATGACGAATACCTTCAATACAAAGATGACAAAGAACCTGCTGAAGAATATGAATTAGTCTTGCATTGGGCTGAAGACCTGAAACTTGATAAAAACTTTGAGCTTGTCAATGAACATGAATATCGAACTAAAAGAACAGACATTGACAACCTTCTAACATCAATTGAAAAAGATCCTTATGACTTAGAATCCAAAGACCCTTACAAGCAAAGGGAAATGGATAAGTTCCAAAAGTCACAAGAAAGCATCGGGACAAACATGGCTGTAGTTATGTTTATGGTAGGTGCTTTACAATATTTTGAAGGAATGCCAATAGAAGAAATCAAAAAAATAGCATTTGAAATCGCCATGCAAGGAACTCAGGGCTATAGACCAGACAAAGACGACTACAGAATCAGTTCTATTTCAGACAAAACTTTTTCGGGGTATCATATTCTCGCATATTACTATGTAAGTTGGGCTTTGGCAATTCCTGAGATGTTATCACAACTGCAATTGCCTTATGATGATGAATACAAATTAGCATTGACAATGCATAAACCAAGTAAATAATGAAAGAAAACGAAGAAATAATAAAAGCACTTTTGAAATTCAGAAATGAAAGAGATTGGGAACAATTTCACAATCCAAAAGATTTGGCTTTGGCAATAAATGTCGAAGCTGGTGAATTGCTTGAATTATTTCTTTGGAAAGATTCAAGTGAGGCAAATGAAGAAAAGATAAAAGAAGAATTGGCTGATGTTTTTGCTTTTGCTTTCCTACTTGCAGAAAAATACAAGCTGGATGTAAAAGACATAGTCCTTGAAAAGATTAAACAAAACGCTGAAAAATACCCAATTGAAAAAGCAAAAGGGACAGCTAAAAAATATAATGAATTATGACAGAACAAGTAATGATATATGAAGTAAAAAGTACTGCTTCATCAAATGCCAAAGAACTTTTCAGTGATGATTCGAAATACTTTTACTGGAATGAAACTAAATTCAAAAATTTAAAAATAGGAGATTTCATTTTTGTTGTAAACCGAACTAATAGATGGGTTCTATTTAGTCGATTAGATAAAATTGATATCCCAACTTCCGAAAAAGGAGATACAACCATATTTAGCGACGTTGGAAAAGATTTTACTGTCAGCGGTAAATGGAACAAATTCATCCGTTTAGAAATTATCAATAATATAACTACTCCAACTGATTGGCAATGGCAAAGTTTGGGCAGTAGCGAAACAACATATTTAAATGGCTCTCGAATTGGTTTAAATAGTTCAGAAAATCGAATAAAAAACATAAACCAGTTAAAGCAACTAACCGATGATGAAACCATTTTGCAAATATTAGAGAATTCCAGACTAAATTTTAATGGAAGCAATGCTAAACCTTTTCCAATCAAACCTATTGCTAAACCCAAGCCAAATACACAGAATGAAATGAATATTCTAACAGCCATAAAAACAAAACCCTTTATACTTCTAGCCGGAATATCAGGGACTGGTAAATCGAGATTAGTTAGAACTTTAGCCTTTAAAACATGTCCTCCACAATTACAGGATGAAGAAAAGAAAAAACCAGGCAATTTTGAACTTATTCCTGTTAGACCGAATTGGCATGACTCATCAGAACTAATGGGATATGTGAGCAGAATAAATGGCGAGAAATACATTACAACATCGTTTTTACAATTTATTGCAAAAGCATGGAAAAATATTACAGTTCCATTCTTTCTTTGCTTGGATGAAATGAATCTTGCTCCGGTAGAGCAATACTTTGCAGAGTATTTAAGCATTATCGAGACAAAACAAATTAAGTATGGTAACCTTGTTACAGACTTTTTAGTTCCCAAATCCAGTTTTGAAAACAAGGATTTGTATACCCAATTATTGAAAGATTTAGAATTAAACGAAAGTGAATTTTCTGAAGGTATCAGTGTACCAAACAATCTTGTGGTAATTGGAACTGTAAACATGGATGAAACCACGCATTCATTTAGCAGAAAGGTTCTTGATAGGGCTATGACTTTTGAAATGAACAATATTGACTTAAACGCTGGCTTAGACCTATCTCAAAACGACTGGAATTACCCAGACAGCTCTATTCCTTCAAACGAAATTCTTGGTGAGTTTACAGCAGGTGCTGAAGTCGTGAATAAATATAGTGAGAGCACAAAGGTAATAGACTTCTTAATCAATATAAACACTGAACTTGAAGGCACGCCTTTCAAAATCGCATATCGGGTTAGGGATGAATTTTTAATCTATTGCTATTATGCCAGTTTAAATCCTACAGTAAATTGGTTGACTAATGCATTAGACGAAATGACAAGCATGAAAATTTTGTCAAGAATAGAAGGTGACGAAACTAAAACAGGTTCAGTTTTGAAAAATTTACAAAGAATATTATCAGTCGACTATAAAAAGTCAAATGCCAAGATTAAAGAAATGGAAGCCCGCCTTCAATCTAACGGGTACACTTCATTCTGGTCATAATGCAGATTATTAAAGTAGAACATATTGATTTTGATATGGTTATTGAATGCAATAACCTAGAATCTACTTTTAATAAGGCTCAGAAGAAGCAATCACAGATACTAACTGCAACATCATATTCAGTTAATCAAGGTAAAATCTCAATATGCAATTTTGAAAGTAAGCATTTGGAGTCGCTTACTTCAGACAAAACATATCCATTAATATTTGAGAACAAAGACTATTTTATTGGAGTTACTTTCAAAAGCAAATCGGCTATCCAATCGCCTTACATTTATTCAAAACTGAAAGAAGTAGAAGAGAAATTCTTTTACAGAGAAGAACTTGGGTTCTTGGCAGGGACAATAAACTTTGGCAATGACCTTGGAAAAAGCAACCTTATTTTAAGATACAAAAAGGACAATTCAATTCAAGAAATTAATTTTCAGTTTGAAGTATTCCCGACAAAACTCAACTACAGAAGCGATTACGAGAAAATTGTTTCGGATATTGAAGAAGATTATCCATATCTCGTTCTAGACTTCCTAAAGAAAACTTACACATCGTTTAAAACTGGCAATTCTCCAAACACTGACTTAATTTGGTGGCAAGTCTTCGGTGGTTTATACAAAGATTTTATTCAGTCATCAAAGTTCATCCTAAACAAGCCACATAGCCGAATAATAAGGCAGACTAAATATGTGAAGGCTGACAGAATAAATAAATGGACAACCGCTTTAGAAGAAGAGTATTCACAGTTCAAACAATTCCCAAATAAGAGTTACCGTTCAGAATATAAAACATTAAGCACGAATACATCAGAAAATCGTTTTTTCAAGCATGCCGTTTTTCAGACATTAAGACGTTACAAAAAAGTAAAATCATTCATCGAGAGGCGTTTTTCTAACTCAATTACAGAACCATTTAAAGCCGAACTATCTTCTATTGAAAAGCAACTTGAAATAATTTCAGCAAACCCATTTTTTAGGACGATTAATGATTTTCAAGGAATTAAGCAGGAATCTCTAGTATTACAAAAAGCAACAGGTTACAGTACTATTTATAAATCATGGATAATGCTGAATAGTGGGTTAAAGTTTTTAGAAGGCATTCAGAAAATTGAACTTAAGAATATTGCTGACCTATATCAAATTTGGTGTTTCCTTGAAATCAAAAATGTTTTACAGAATCTTTTAGGCAAGTACAATCCGGATGATGTTGATTTAGCAGAAATTCAAATAGATGACTTTGTTTTTAAAATTGAGCGTGGCGTAAAATCCAAAGTTTCATTTTACAAACCAGATGGAGAAGTTATTGACTTGTTCCATGACTTCTCATATGATACATCAGAAAGAAAAAATATAAAATCATTTACCGTAAACCAAAGACCTGACATTGTTTTAAGGATTACAAAGAACGACCTAAGAGAGAACTATGTTCTCACCTATTTATATGATGCCAAATACAGACTTGCTTCAGACGAAAAGGAAGGTTCGCCTGACCTACCAACTGAAGACTCAATAAATCAAATGCACCGATACAGAGATGCTATTTACTATGTGAACAAGGACAAGACAAAACCCGAAAAAGAAGTTATTGGTGCTTATATCCTTTTCCCTGGTTCAGGTGAAATCGAATCCATCAAAAAACTTGACTATTACAAATCAATAGAATCTGTAAATATTGGTGCATTTCCATTAAGACCAAACGACTATTCAAACAGAGTCCTTTTAGAAGACCATCTAAAAACAATCCTAAGATTAGACACTGAATCTGTTTTGAATGATGTTTCTCCTCAAAAAGAAAGCTCTTATGAATCTCCTAATCCATACGTGTTAATTGGTTTTGTCGCGACAGAGAACCATATGTTGTGTTTCGTAAACAGTGACAATCCATTTTATTTTTCAGGAACTAGGAAACCTACAAAATTTGGTTTTAAGAATTTAAAATACTTCGCTCCTTACATTAAAAAGAAAGGTATACGAGATTACTATGAAATCATCGATTATCAAATCGTTGACAGGAAAGACATTTTTAAAACAAATCATCCCCTTTTCAAAGATGAAGATGGAGAAAGACTTGTAATTAGGCTAGGAATAAAATATCAAATAGATAATGGGAAATATTTGAAAATATCAGACGGATCAATTGGTCAAATTCCTTATCGCTATACAAATTTGAAGAATATCAGAACGCCTAAAGATAATAAAGTAGAAGTTTTAAAAGTAAGCCAATAGTCAATGTAACAGCCACACACATTTGCAAGCCTCACAAACCGACACACAAGCCAAAGCTTGCAAAAGAGTGTGCATGCCAACCGCACAGAAACGGCATCATAGTGGACAGACAAACCACTATTGAAAGAAGGGCAGCTTGTAACAGCACCTACCCAAAAGGTGTTTTTTCGTGTTCCAAAGACAGTTTAGCGGTTAATCAAATATTAGTTTCTCAAATCAATTTTGTGGTAAAAGCCCCGCCCTTTGGATAGCTGCAAATCGTCCAAAGAACACCTCCGGGAAGGTATCTATACATCCAAAACAAGTAAAGAACACCTATGTATCTAATTTGATATCAGGTTGCTACAAACATTAAAAAATTTATTTTCCTAAAACGCTTGACAAACTAAACTAAAATCACTTACATTTGCCCATTCGATTTAACCAAACAGTTAAAACAAATGGTTAGCGTAGCCGAGAATACCGAACAAAAAATTATTGATGCCGCTTGCAAGGTGTTTATCCTGAAAGGAATGGACGGCGCACGCATGCAGGAAATTGCCGACGAGGCGGGCATTAACAAGGCTTTGCTGCATTATTACTTCCGAAGCAAAAACAAACTTTTCGATCGGGTTTTTGTCGAAATATTTTCGGGGATCACCACCTTGTTAGGCGATGTAGTCTCCAGTTCTGCTGATATTGTTGAGCTGATTGACAACATGGTCCACAACTATATTCATCTGATCAGCGAGCGTCCCTTTGTGCCTGACTTTGTTTTACATGAGCTGAACCGAAACCCACAACTGATTGTTGAGCAGATTCAGATCAATGGAATTGATTTCTCAAAATTTCAGCAGCTAATCATCAACGGGGTAGCTCAAAATAAAATACGTCCAATCAATCCCGTCCACCTGGTAGTAAATATCTTATCAATGTGCATTTTCCCTTTTGTGGCCAAACCCATCATCATGGGATTTATGCTCAATGGCGATGAAGCAAAATATCAACATTTTATCGATGAACGTACAGAGCATGTTACCACATTTATAAAAAATTCATTGTTTATTAACCCTGCCGAGAAATGAAAAAGATATTAATTTTTCTGTTTTTCCTGGTCCTTCAACAAGGAACTGCGCAAACAAATCAGGTTGTTACCCTGGACGATTGCTATACGGCGGCCATCAATAACTATCCCAACATCCGTCAGCTCGATTTGAATGTGCAGATGAACCAATTAAACAAGCAAAATCTCCAAACCAATTATTTGCCTTCTTTCAATCTCAACGGACAGGCTTCGTACCAGTCGGATGTGACCAAAGTCCCCATCAATGTACCTGGTATCAACATTCCAACCATCGCCAAAGACTGGTACGCGTTAAACCTCGATATTGAGCAGATGATTTATGATGGAGGTCTGACCAATAGCTTGAAAAAAGTTGAAGATGCTGATCTGGGGATCGCCCATCAAAAACTTCAAATTGAGTTTTATCAGTTAAAGGAACAAGTAAACCAACTGTATTTTGGGATTGTGCTTTTGCGGAAAACGATGGAAATTTTTGATGTACTGAAGAAAAACCTCGAGGTGACTGTTGCAGAGGCTGAAGTGGCTTATGAAAATGGTTCCCTGCTGGGTTCGGATGTGGATGCACTCAAGGTGGAATATCACCTGGCCCTTCAGCAAATAGTAGAGAAAAAGGAAGATCTAAGGGCCTTGATGGCAAACCTGCATGTGCTGACAGGTTTAACTATCTCAAGTGCCGACCAGCTGGTAGTTCCGGAAGTGAAATTGGCAGAGGATCAATTTTTGAACAATAGACCCGAATACCTGTTGATGGGAATGCAGCAAACGAAACTTGAGATGTTATCAGCATTAACAAAAGAAAAACGGCGGCCCAAATTCATGGCTTTTGGACAAGCAGGTTACGGGCGTCCCGGTTACGATATGTTAAACGATCATTTTGATTCGTATTATAAAGTAGGAGCCCGGTTGCACTGGAATATCTGGGACTGGAACCAGGTCAGGCGCGGAGTGCTCGTGTTGAAAGTTCAAAATGAAATAATCAACACCCAAAAGCAAAGTTTCGATCAGCATTTGAAAGTTGAACTGGAGGCGAAAATGGCTGCCATTCGTAAAGCGGAACAATTGATTACAACGGACGAAATCATAGTGAGCCTGCAGCAAAATGTGGTCAATACGGCCCATGTTCAGCTTAAAAACGGTACCATTACCGCTACCCATTATGTTATCGAATTAAACAAGCAGGTAAAGGCGCAGCTCAATCTCGAAGCGCATAAACTACAATCGATTTTATCCAAATATCAATATAACATTGCACTCGGAAATCTGTAATCTGAAAACCATCAACTATGAATAAAACGATCTTGATAATCCTGTTGGCCCTTTTCGTGGGCTCCTGCAATTCAAATCACGAAGTTTCGGATGCCTATGGAAACTTTGAATCTGACGAGATGATTGTATCTGCCCAGGGCAATGGCGAACTTATACGCTTTTTACCCAATGAAGGCGATTTGCTTAAAGCGGGAGAAATCATCGGACTGATCGACACAACCGATTTACACCTGAAGAAAAAATTACTCTTTAAACAATTGAATACGGTGGCCTCGCAAATTACCAGCCTCGATGCAGAAATGGAAGTGCAAAAACAGCTGTTGACTAACAACAAGGTAAATCAAAAACGGATTGTCAACATGTTTTCTGAAGGTGCAGCCACACAAAAACAACTTGATGACATTCACGGTCTGGTGGTGTTAAATGAGAAACAAATAGAAGCCATTTCATCGCGCAAGCAAAATATATTCAACCAGATGGCTGCCCTGGATGTGCAGATTGAACAGCTCAACGAGGTTATTTCAAAATGTTTGATACCCAACCCCGTAACAGGGACTGTGCTGGTGGTTTATGCCCGAAAGGGCGAACTGGCCGCCATTGGCAAACCACTTTATAAACTGGCCGATGTGTCAACGGTAAAACTAAAAGCTTATATTAGCGGCGCGCAGTTGCCACAGGTTCAGATTGGCCAGGAAGTAGAGGTGAAATACGACCGGGATGCCAATGAAAACACCACGGTGAAAGGAAAAGTGGTTTGGATATCTTCTGCCGCTGAGTTTACGCCAAAAACCATTCAAACCAAAGAGGAACGGATCGATTTGGTGTATGCCATCAAGGTGGAGGTGATCAATGACGGGTCAATTAAAATAGGGATGCCCGGAGAAATCAATTTTTAACGGTCACCAGGAGTTCTTTTTTTCGTAATAGCATAAAATAAACAGTTGTAAAGGCACAAATTAATAACACGCATACTTATCATTACTAACTAAATATTTTTACCATGAAAAAAATCACCTTATTATTTATTGCCCTGGTAGGGATCTTTACCTTTTCGGTGAACTCTGCATCGGCTCAAAAAGCGAGCGATGTTATCGGGATATGGCTCAATGCCGATGGAGATGCCCACATCCAGGTGTATCAGGAAGGAAACAAGTATTTCGGGAAGATTGTCTGGATGTTAACACCCAACGATCCGGAAACCGGAAAACCAAAAACCGATAACCTCAACCCCGATCCGGCACTTCAATCGCGCCCCCGTATGGGCCTGCTGCTCTTAAAAGACTTTGTTTTTGATGATGACGAATGGAATGAGGGCACCGTTTACGATCCAAAAAGCGGCAAAACCTATAGCTGCTACATGGAATTTGAAGACGAAGACAACCTGAACACATTAAAAATCCGGGGTTATATTGGCGTCAGTTTGCTGGGTAAAACAACCTATTGGACAAGGGTTGAGTAAACAGTTGGGAGGTCTCAAAGAAAAGTCGGTGACACTCACTTTTCGGCAGGGAATAATGAACGCAGCAAAAATGAACTATTTTAATCTCACAAGGTGACACGGCCAGCATTCATCCGGTTCAACCACATCAAAAAGCAATATGGCACGGTGGAAGCATTGAAAGATGTTTCCATTGACGTAATTCAAGGCGAGCTTTTTGGTTTTATTGGTCCGGATGGTGCCGGTAAAACCACCTTGTTCCGCATACTGACCAGTTTGGTTCTTCCCGATGCGGGATCGGCTTTTATCGGATCGCTGGATGTGGTGAAAGATTACAAAAAAATCCGAAAAAGTACAGGATATATGCCGGGGCGGTTTTCGCTTTATTCAGACCTTACCGTGGAAGAAAACCTGCAGTTTTACGCGCGTATTTTTAAGACATCCGTAAAAGAAAACTACGACCTGATAAGTGATATTTATCGGCAAATTGAGCCTTTTAAAAAGCGACGTGCCGGTGACCTTTCAGGTGGCATGAAGCAAAAACTGGCCCTTTCGTGCGCCTTGATTCACAACCCGGAAGTACTGGTGCTGGACGAACCCACTACCGGTGTGGATGCTGTTTCGCGCATGGAATTTTGGGAGTTGTTGAAGAAAATGCAGAAAAAGGGGATTACCATCCTGGTTTCAACACCTTACATGGATGAGGCTTCGCTCTGCGATCGTGTTGCACTGATGGAACATGGCGAACTCCTGGCTGTCGACACCCCTGCATGCATTGAAAAAAGTTTTACTGGTAACCTGTTGGCCGTTAAGTCAAATCAGATGTATGGCTTGTTATCCGACCTGCCTGCCGGTAGGCAGGTTCTGGAGCAATTTCCGGATGCCACGCAGGTTTTCCGCTTTGGCGAATTTATTCACATCACTTTTCAAAGTGAAAACACAGCCGGAATCATTGAAGACCTGACCAATTATTTGAAAAGCAAAGGCCATCAGGAAATACAGATTTCACCCATAAAACCGGTGATTGAAGATTGTTTCCTTGCCTTAATGGATCAACCTGCAAAAAGATGAGCAATCGGGAAAAAATCATCGGAGTAAGCCACCTGGTAAAAAAGTTTGGGAATTTTACAGCAAACAACGACCTGAATTTTGAGGTGTTTAAAGGGGAGATTTTCGGTTTTTTAGGAGCCAATGGAGCCGGGAAAACCACGGCCATCAAAATTTTGTGCGGGCTGTCGTCGCCCACTTCAGGAACAGTCATGGTAGCCGGTTGGGATGTGGGTAAATATCCCGACAGGGTAAAAGAACGCATTGGTTATATGAGTCAGCGGTTTTCGTTGTACAACGATCTCACGGTGAAGGAAAATTTTAGGTTTTATGGGGGTATTTATGGTCTGTCGGCCTCAGCCATCAAGGAGCGTACCTCCTATTTTTTGAAAAAACTGGAAATGGAACAAACCCGTGACATGGTGTTGAGTAAAATTCCATTGGGATGGAAGCAAAAACTGGCTTTTTCTGTGGCCATCATGCACGATCCTCAAGTGGTGTTTTTGGATGAACCTACGGGAGGCGTCGATCCCATCACACGCCGTCAGTTTTGGGAGTTGATTTATGAAACGGCTCATCAGGGTACTACTGTTTTTGTGACGACCCATTACATGGATGAGGCAGAATATTGCGAACGGGTGAGCATTATGGCAGAGGGGCGCATTGTTGCACTGGGTACGCCTGCTCAGTTGAAGGAAAATTACAACGCACAAACCATGAATGAGGTGTTTGTTAAAATTGCACGCTGATGTGGGCCTTTGTAAAAAAAGAATTTTTTCACATCTTTCGCGATTACCGATCGATGGTCATATTATTTGGCATGCCTGTGGTGATGGTTTTGTTGTTTGGCTTTGCCATTACAAACGACATCAACAATGCCCGCATTGGAATATTAGATCATTCAAAGGATGTGGTTACCCGTGAAATCATTCAGAAACTGCTTTCATCAGGATATTTCAAGCTGGAGGCTTACCTGGAGTCGAACGAGGAAATTAAGCGCCTCTTTGAACAGGGCAGGGTAAAGGAGGTGGTGGTTTTTGAACCGGATTTCGCCAGAAAGATGGAAGAGAGAAGTGGTGCTTCGGTACAGGTTATTTTGGATGCTTCCGAACCCAATACGGCCAACATGTTAAGCAGTTATACCGCAGGAATCATCAACACCTATACCCTACGGCACATGAAACAGCAAATGAAAATCCCGGTCTCCATCCAGGTGGAAAGCCGGATGATGTACAACCCGGAAGTAAAGAGTGTATACATGTTTGTCCCGGGAGTGATCACCATTTTGTTAATGCTGGTTTCGGCCATGATGACCTCCATCTCAATCACCCGTGAGAAAGAGCAGGGGACCATGGAGGCACTGTTGGTTTCTCCATTACGCCCGGTTCAGATTATTTTGGGTAAAGTCGTCCCTTACGTATTGTTATCATTTATCAACCTGATTGTGATTTTGTTGTTGGCACGGTATGTTTTTTTAATGCCCGTTCAGGGCAGTCTGCCGTTGTTACTTGGCGAAAGTTTGTTGTTTATCATGATGTCATTGGCGCTGGGTATTCTGATTTCAACGGTCAGCAAAACCCAGCAACAAGCGATGTTGTTAAGCATGTTTGCACTGATGTTGCCTACCATTTTGTTGTCCGGATTTATTTTCCCCGTGGAGAATATGCCCCTTATTTTACAATGGATTAGTCACCTGATGCCCTCTAAATGGTTCATCGTTATCGTGAAAAGCATCATGTTAAAGGGAACGGGCCTGGCATATTTTTGGAAAGAAACCCTTATTATATTGGTTATGACCTTGTTTTTTGTTGGTTTGAGTGTGAAGAAATTTAAAATAAGATTAGGGTAGGTAACTTTTAACTTTGCAACAAGGCCTAAAATATAAATGAGAAAACTACTCTACATACTGCAAAAGGAATTTACCCAGGTATTTCGTGATAAGGCAATGTTGCCCATCATATTTATCGTGCCGGTCATGCAATTGCTGGTTTTGTCGTATACTGCAACTTTCGAAATCAAACAGGTCAGGCTGGTGGTTGTCGACCACGACCATACGCCTGAATCGCGTGCATTGATCGCTAAGTTTTCCGGCTCTTCCTTTTACAAGGTCACCGATCAGGTGGAGCAATATGATCGGGCTGCCGATTTGATTAAGCGGGGCAAAGCCGATCAGTTCATCGTGATTGAACCTCAGTTTGCTCGCAAACTCATCATCGAACAAAAAGCCAATATCCAGGTGATAACCGATGCCATCAATGGCAGTGCGGCGAGCCTGATGAGTGCCTATGCCATTTCCATCATCGGCGATTATAACCGCGAAATTATCGTGGAAATGACTCCTTTGGCCGGCCATGCTTTGCCCATCAGTGTTCAGCCTTCGTTTTGGTACAATCCCGAACTCAACTATATCACCTACATGGTTCCCGGAATACTGGTGCTGTTGGTGACCATCATCGGGTTGTTTTTAGGAAGCATGAACCTGGTGAAAGAAAAGGAAATTGGCACCATTGAGCAAATCAATGTTACCCCTATCAAAAAATACCAGTTTATTGCAGGTAAGCTCATTCCTTTCTGGGTAATTGCCAACGTCGATTTGGCGATTGGTTTGCTGTTGGCCTTTTTTGTATTTAACATTCCCGTGATCGGCAGCGTAGGGTTGTTGTTTGGAGTAGCGTCCATTTACCTCGTGGCTATTTTGTCGATTGGATTGGTAATTTCCACCCTGGCCAACACCATGCAGCAGGCCATGTTTATTTCGTGGTTTTTTCTGGTGATTTTCATTTTAATGAGTGGCCTGTTTACCCCCATCGAGAGCATGCCCCACTGGGCTCAAATGTTGGATTATGCCAATCCGGTGGCCTATTTCATTAAGATCAACCGCATGATTATGCTCAAGGGATCGGGCTGGTCCGACATTCAAAGCGAGGTGGTGATATTGGCCGGTTATGCAGTGGTGTTATTTACCTTTTCTATTTGGAGGTACAGGAAGACGGTGTAGTGTATTTTTCGTAAAAACAAAAAAGCGGGAATGATGGTTGTTAAAAAGGCTATTCGACAGGCCAGGTTCGTAAGAATGGACTTTTCCGAGGGAGCTGATTTTTTTGAACCCCCATGCAAAAAAGATAAATTAATTTCCTAGATTTACCACGCCAAACACCCGATGATCTATTTACAATGAAAAAAGAGCTGATTTTAATAATTTTAAACGATTGAAAATGGGTAGGTTATTAAACATAAAGAGGATAAAAATATTAATATTGAATAGAGAACTTTCTGAGTTGGGTTTATACTCCCGGTAGGCATTAATTAAAAAGATAGATTTTTGAAACAATTAACAATTTCCATAGCAGTACTATTTCTGACTTTCTCAGCATTTAGTCAAATTGATAAATCGGATGATTTATACAATACAATTAAAGAAAAAGACAGCCTTCTTTTTGATGTCGGATTCAATGCTTGTAATATTGACATACTTCAAGAACTCGTAAGTCAGGAATTCATCTTTTATCATGACCAAACAGGAATCACAGAATCGAAAGAAGCATTTATAGAAAGTATTGGAAATGGGCTTTGCAAACTACCTTACAAAGCGCTCAGAATCTTAAAAAACAGTTCTTTAACCATTTATCCACTTAAAAATAATGATATTATTTATGGTGCGATTCAGAATGGTGAACATAGTTTTTATGCGATAGAAGCCGATAACCAAAAATACTTAACCAGTGTAGCGAAGTTTACCCATGTTTGGATTATTGAAAATGGAGGGTGGAAATTGCGTTCTGTTTTAAGCTACGACCACAAGGACATAGATAAAAAGAATAACGAAAATGAACTTTTCATTGACAATGAATTAACGAACAATTGGTTAAAGCAAAAGAAAATACCATCTTTAGGTATTGGTTTCATCGAAAATGATAAAATTGTACAAACCAGCGTTTTTGGCGAATTGGAAAATGGCACATCTGCTCCTTTGAATACAGTATGGAATGTAGCATCGCTGACAAAACCCATCACAGCAGTAGTGACTTTAAAACTCGTTAATGAAGGTTTGTGGAATCTTGACGAACCTATTTACAATTATTATACCCACCCGGATGTAGCAAATGACCCAATGGCAAAACTTCTGACTACAAGAATCATATTAAGCCATCAGTCAGGTTTACCAAATTGGAGAGGAAATAATCCAAATGGAAAATTACAATTTGCATTCGAGCCCGGGACGCAATATCAATATTCAGGAGAGGGCTACGAATATTTAAGAAAAGCCTTAGAAGCTAAATTTAATAAAAGCTTAGAGCAACTAGCTCAAGAATTGGTTTTTACTCCCCTTCACATGAATAATACCTCATTTGTTTGGAATAAGGAAATGGACAATAGCCCTTTTGCATGTTGGTACACATCAGACGGAATTCTTTATGAAACAGAAAAGTTTTATGAAGCTAATGCTGCGGATAACCTGTTAACTACAATTGAAGATTATTCTAAATTTATGCTTTACGTCTTACAAGGAGCGAGTCTTTCTGATAGCCTTCAACAGGAAATGATTGCTGACCAGGTTAGAGTGAGCTCATTTAAACATTTTGGACTTGGCTGGTGGATAGATGAAAATATAAATGAATATGGAGATTTTGCCCTTGTTCATGGTGGAGATGATATAGGAGTTCACTGTATCGCTTTTATTTTGCCCCATTCAAAGAAAGGCCTGGTTATTTTTACCAATAGCGATAATGGCACAGATGCTTTTATGGAAATTATCAATCACTATTTAGAGAAAGATGCAGAAGGAATTTTTAATGCTGAAACGAATTAATAACTCCCTGTCCTGTTGTGGGCAATCATTAAATGTTACTGCCTGGTGTAACTATTATGCTCGGCAATCGTTATAATACGAAATCTTAAAAAACTAAACCATGAGTAAGGCAAATAAAATAATAAAATTCGGAGAAGATGTGGATGGGTATAACATCCCGGTATTGAATGAACGCGAAGTAAGGGCAGCCGCAGGTTTGCTCTTCTTGTTGATGTTTATTTCCATCCTGATAGTGATCATGAAAGGGGATTTTCTGATGCTGAAATATGCCATTGTCATCTTTCTGACTGATTTCCTCATCCGGGTTTTTATTAATCCCAGATACGCTCCAACACTCATTCTTGGGCGTATGATAGTCTATAACCAGACACCCGAATACGTGGGGGCGCAGCAGAAAAAGTTTGCCTGGGTCATCGGGCTGGGGCTGGGTGTGATTATGCTTGTGCTACAGATCATCGTTAATTCATTCAGTCCGATAACCGGACTGATCTGTTTAATTTGTCTCATATTCCTGTTTTTTGAATCGGCCTTTGGCATTTGCCTGGGGTGTAAATTCTATTCATGGTTCTATAAGGAGAAAGCGCAATACTGCCCCGGCGAAGTGTGTGATGTAAAATCGCGGCAGCCGATTCAGAGAACATCCATAACCCAGTTAATGATTGTTCTGGGCTTTATCGCCTGGATTGTGGTGGTCGTCTTCTTATTTAACGAACCATTCAGTGAAAAACCTTATGACCTGTTTGGTATTGAAAGTACATCGCATGCTGAATGAAACCTAAAACCAACTAATTAACTATATTTGTCGCGCCATGTCATGCGACAGATATAAAATCGACAACCAGGAATCCTTATATTTCTTAACTCTTACGGTAGTTTGATGGCTGGATATTTTTAGCCCTCTCGCAAACAACAAACTATGTTGAAAAAAAATATATCTTTATAAGAAAAAATGACACTTCTTCTTTCCTATCTATTTCTCGCTCTGTTCGTTTCGTTTCTATGTTCTATTATGGAAGCCGTTCTTCTTTCAACTCCAAATACATTTCTGATTGTTAAATATGAGAGCGGAAACTCTTGGGCAAAAGCCTTTTTAGGACTCAAGAGCAACATAGACAAACCGCTATCAGCCATACTTTCGTTAAACACAGTTGCTCATACCGTTGGAGCAGCGGGTGTAGGTGCTCAAGCCGTTGTATTATTTGGCGATGAATACTTCGGGATAGTATCCGCTATACTTACAATCCTGATTTTAGTCCTTACCGAAATCATTCCTAAAACAGTAGGAGCCAGGTATTGGAGAACTTTGGCAAAACCAGCGTCCATTGTTATCAATGTTATGATTGTGATAACTTATCCTTTGGTTGTTATTTCATCTCTGATTACTAAAGCCATTTCCAAAAATCAGCAGGAACAAACAACAAGCCGGGAGGAAATCGCTGCGCTTGCCAGCATTGGAACAGATGAAGGTGTTTTTACAGAAAAAGAGCATAAGATCATACAGAATATACTCAAGTTGAAAAATGTGAGGGTAACTGAAATAATGACGCCAAGGGTTGTGGTCGCTGTTGCCGACGAGAATCTTTCACTTGCCGACTTCTTAAAGAATAAGGACTACCTGAAATTTTCACGAATACCCATTTACTCCGGAAATGACGAGAACATAACGGGTTACGTTTTCAGACAAACGGTTTTTGAGAAACTAGCCGAAGATGAGCACGAATTAAAACTCAGGGACATCAAGAGAGACATCATTATTGTTCCCAATTCAATAGTCCTTTTTACTCTATGGGAGAAACTGATTGAAAAAAAGGAACATATCACACTAATAGTCGATGAATATGGTGGTTTAGACGGTATTGTAACAATGGAAGACATCATTGAAACACTGCTGGGTTTAGAAATTATAGACGAGAAAGACACCATAACAGATATGCAAAAGTTTGCACGAGAGAGATGGAATGCTCGTCAGACCAAATACAACCTCTTAGACCAATTAAAGAATCGGGACGAATAAAAAAACCCTCCCCCGTCTTCGGTTAAGCGCAGCGATAACGAGGATGAAAGGAGGGGAAAAAAAGCCAACCAAAATGAAGCATTTAGTTGTTTTAGCGTGTGATATATAAATTGCCATTTTACCCTGTCGGCTGGCAGGTGCGTGTTTCAGGGGTTTTCCAGACTTGCTTTCCGGCGGGGTTTGTGACTCATTAAAAAGCACCGATGCAGTCTAAAATTTATGGAAATAGAAAAACGTCACGAAATCCCTACGACACCATACCATCAAACAATGCCGGTAATTTTAACAACGGCCTCCGGCATTCAATTAAAGATACGTATATTTGTAGTAAAGTTTTGATTATGACAACAAAAGATAATATACTCACTACAATTCAGACTAATAAAGCAGAGTTAAATAAACTTGGGATTTGTAATATTGGTCTGTTTGGCTCCTATGTTAGAGGAGAACAATCAGATAAAAGTGATATTGATATTTTAATTGATTTCGAACCTGATAAAGAGAATTACGACAATTACATGGCAGTTTATGATTTAATTGAAATGTTGTTTAAGAATGAACGAGTTGAGATTGTAACAAAGAACGGGTTAAGCCCATATATTGGACATAGGATTTTAAACGAGGTTGTGTATGTCTAAAGAACCTATTGAATATTTGAAACATATTCGTGATGAGAGTTTGTATATCATCTCGGTTATCAATAGCGATTTAACAAAAGACGATTTCCTGCAAGACGAGACTTTAAAAAGAGCTGTCGTAAGAAGTTTAGAAATAATTGGTGAAGCGACTAAGAAGATTCCTGCTGATTTCAAGATTAAATGGAATTCGATAATGTGGAGAAATATGGAAGGAATGCGTGATAGATTGATCCATGATTATATGGGCGTTAATTATTCAATTATCTGGGATGTGGTTAAAAATAAAATTCCAGAACTATACAACCAAATTAAAGAAGTAATAGAAAAAGAATAAAAAACGCAACCCCTCCCTCGACCTCGGTTGAGCGCAGCGGTAACGATGTCGAGGGGAGGCTGCCAGGCTGTGTAGTAAAAATAAACTCAAACCTGTCCCACAGTCTTTTGGCTTCTTCTGGTTCAGATGTTTCATAAAAAGCAGATGCGTTGTGTGTTTTGAAGTTGTCAAAAACCAGTGGCATCTTTTTTGCTTCCGGGTACATTTCATCAGCTATTCGCTTCGTAAATTTGACCTGGAAATTTCACCAGTATTAACTGGCCAACATGCCCGGTATATCCGCAATTTTACCAACTCACTAATAATTACTAAATTTGTAATTATTAATATCAAGCATTTTGAAGAATATATTAATCATAGACGATGAAGAAAAGCTTAGAAATTTGCTTGCAAAGATTATTAGCTACGAAGGATTTGAAGTAATTCAAGCCGAAAACAGTAAAACAGCTCTAAAAAAAATGGAGCAGTTTGATATTGATGTTGTAATTTGTGATGTGAAACTACCTGACGGAAATGGAGTGGAGCTGTCAAAAGCACTTAAAAACAACTATCCATTAGTAGAGATCATTCTGCTTACAGCTTATGGCAATATCCCGGATAGTGTTCAGGCTATTAAAAACGGCGCGTTTGATTATATTACAAAAGGTGATGACAACAATAAAATCATTCCTTTACTCCAACGTGCCGTTGAAAAAGCGGATCTGGCAAAACGCGTTCAGCGCCTGGAGAAACAACTGGGCGACAAATACTCTTTTGACAATTTTATTGGGAAATCAAGGCAAATAAAGGGTTCGATTGAACTGGCAAAAAAAGTGGCTCTAAGCAATACAACCGTTTTACTTACGGGGGAAACCGGTACCGGTAAAGAAGTATTTGCACAGGCCATTCACCAGGAGAGTAACCGAAGAAACAAAAACTTTGTTGCTATCAACTGTTCGGCATTCAGCAAAGACCTATTAGAAAGTGAACTTTTCGGACACAAAGCCGGTGCTTTTACCGGAGCAATTAAAGACCATAAAGGACTGTTTTCTGAAGCCAACAATGGCACTATTTTTCTGGATGAAATTGGAGAATTAGCACCCGATCTACAAGCCAAGTTACTTAGAGTAATCGAAACAGGTGAGTTTTATAAGGTCGGCGAGAGCAAACCCACAAAAACAAATGTGCGCATAATAGCGGCTACAAACCGCAACTTACAGAACGAAATAGATGCAGGGAATTTTAGAGAAGATTTATTTTACAGAATTGCTGCCTTTCAAATAGCCTTACCAGCTTTAAGGGAACGAGTTTGTGATATTGAACTTTTCACATATCATTTTTTACAAATGTTTTCAGCAAAAGCCAACAAGAAAGTTGAAAGATTTACTGACGACTTCATAAGTGCTTTAAGGCAGTACCAATGGAAAGGAAATATTCGTGAACTTAGAAATGTGATTGAACGCTGTGTAATTTTGGCCGATGGTTTAGTAATCACTACCGATTTGTTGCCTGTAGAAATCAAGCAAAATGCAAACTCTTCTTCTAAAGACAAAGTAGTATCATCGTTTGAATTGGCACAGGCCGAAAAAACCCATATTCAAAAGGTGCTAAATTATACCAATGGCAATAAAACCAAAACAGCTGAATTATTGGGAATAGCGCTTACCACCCTTTACAGGAAGATATCTGAATATAAAATAGATTAAACCCCCTTTCATTTCGCTATTATTTACCCTTTCAGAATGATAGGGTTTTTTGTTTTTTTTAAAAACGAAAATCCACTAAGCTTCTGATATCCATTAATATAAACCGTGCTTATGGTTTCTGGTTTATGAATTGCAATTGATTTTACAAGTTTGTAATATCTAAAAAATTCAGATTATGGAATCGAGAATTCAAAAAACCCTTGTTCAATGGTTTCCGGATGCCTTTGCTGATGTCAAAAAAACAGCATTAAAATCAGACTATGAACTCCTCAACCATTTTGCAAAACACACTAAAAGTTTAATAAAACATGATAGTGAGAATAAAAGCGAACCTTTTAAGATCATTAATTTGTTATACTCAAAAGGCTCTTTGTTTGAGCGAAATGCAATAGAGAACGCATTTTTTTACGTCCTTGCTTTTGAAGAAAATCCTCAAACTTTAAGACAAAACCTGAGTTTAATGCCGGAACCTCTCCGGGCAGTTTATCTTAAAACAATATTAGAAAACTAACACAGACAGGTAAAAATGAAAATAATAATAGCCGGCGATGGTGAAGTAGGATTTTACCTTGCAAAATTATTGGAAAAAGAATATCAGGATATTACACTGATTGATACGCAAAGTGATAAACTGGCACAGGTCGAGAAGAAATTAGGGATTGCAACTGTTATAGGGGATTCAACAAGTTATAAAGTATTGAAAGAGGCAGGTGTCGAACAAGCCGACCTATTAATTGCCGTAACTTCTTCTGAATCATCAAATATTACGACCTGTTTAATTGGAAAAAAACTGGGAGCCAGGCTTACAATTGCCCGAATCAACAACATGGAATATTTGGTAGACAAAGATACGCTCGACCTACATGATTTAGGTATTGATGAATTGATTTCACCGGAATCGCTTGCTGCACGTGAGGTAAAGTACATGCTAAAATCACCCGCCCTGACAGAAATCTTTAATCTTTATAAAAAAGACCTGTATATGTTGGGACTACGTCTTGAAGAAGATACACCAATAGTGAATAAAACGATAGCAGAATCGGCCCGGTTGTTATCAAACAAATCTTTTATGATTATAGCCATTCTGCGCAATGGCAAAACCCTTATTCCAACTGGCGAATTGCAATTATTAAAAGAAGATATACTATATTTTGTGGCTTCAGATGAGGGAAAGGAAAAAGTGCTTGAATATGCAGGCAAGAAGCCCATTCAAATTAAAAATATTTTGGTTATTGGTGGTAGCAAAACCGGAAAATACATCGCATTACGACTTAGCAAGTATTATCATATTAAATTGATTGAAAAAAATCTTGAAAGATGTAATTATTTGGCAAAAGAAATTCCAAATGTTCAGTTTATTTGGGGCGATGGCGCCGATGTTAATTTGCTCGAAGAAGAACAAATAAGTCAATATGATGCAGTAATTTCTGTAACAGGAAACGCAGAAACAAATATTTTTTCGTGTCTGTTGGCTAAAGATCTTGGCATTAAAAAAACCATTGCCATGGTCGAGAACATTGGCTTATTCGACTATTCACAAAAAATGGGGGTCGATACCCTGATCAATAAAAAAATGGCTGCGGCCAATTTTATATTTCGTAACATACTGAAAGGAAGGGTTCTTACTCAACTCTACGGAATTGATGCCGAAATTCAGGAATTTATTCTTAAAGAAAATTCCAAAATAATAAACTTGCCGATAAAAGACCTGCATTTTCCTAAAAATGCAATCATCAGTGGTGTGATAAGAAACGATAAAGGCTACATCACCCTTGGCGATTTTGAACTGAAAGCCAATGACAGGGTCTTTGTATTTTCCTTACCGCAAAGTAATAAGGAAGTTACCTCTTTTTTTAAATAATTATACCCGATTATAGATGAATTTGATGTTGCAGAAAAGGCTCGGTACTTTCAAAATGATATTCAGACAAATTGGTGGTCTGCAAATTATTTTGGGCTATACAATGGCCTTACCAATTTTAATATCGTTAATTTATTCAGAATACTATTCTGCACTAGGCTTTCTTATTTCCTCCCTTGCATGCATAATTGTTGGATTTTTACTCTACAAAAAAATTAAAAACACTTCTGAACCGCTAACTCACCACGCATTAATTATTGCGGCAGCGGGTTGGTTTTCAATAGCCCTGATGGGTGCCTTGCCATACCTTATTATCGCTTACATTACACCTGTAGACGTAGCACAACAATTTGTTCCCGCAGGAGCAGATTATGGCTCCAGCATTTACTTCTTTAAAAACCCGTTACATGCCATTTTTGAAAGCATGAGCGGTTTAACAACTACCGGGTTAAGCATGGCGCTTCACGTGCCCACCATAGGTAAAGGTTTGATGTTTTATCGCTCATTTACACAATTGTTGGGTGGAGCAGGTTTTATTGTTCTTACTTTAGCATTATTAGGCCATTCAAGTGGAAGAATTGCCTATATGTTATATGGTGCCGAATCCACAGGCGAACGATTAAAACTTACCATCATTCAAACAACTCGTTCCATTTGGAAATTGTATATTGGAATGACGGTTTTTAGTTTTATTTATCTCGTCATAGGGACTTATTTGATTTTACCTGGATACAGTTTCACCGAAAACCTCTTTGATTCGATTAATCATGCCATGTCGGGCCAGTCAACGGGTGGCTTTAGCACGCTTGAAAGCAGCATCGCAAGTTACCATTCAAAAGCAATGGATATATTGTACTTATTGCCAATGATATTGGGAGCCCTTTCCTTACCTTTTTACTATAAAGTCTTTTATGAAAAACAATTCAGCCAGTTTTGGAAGAACCTTCAAACACGCGCTATTATAATTACCAGTTTCTTTGGCAGCATCATACTGTCTGTCATGCTGTTGAAGTCGGGCATAATCACTGAGCCGTTTCGTATTGGATTTTTTCAATTTATCAGTGCATTAACAACAACCGGATGGCAAACCACGGATATACACGTATGGGATGCCGCTTCTATTGTATTCATTGTGTTGGCAGCCATGGTTGTAGGAGGTGCCGCCGGGGCCACGGTCGGAGGAATAAAAATCATCAGGGTATTGCTTATTTTTAAAGGATTATTCTGGAATATTAACAATTATTTTTCGTCTGAGAATGCAATAAAAGTTGTTAAATTTAATGATAAGCGGTTGTTGCCTGATGAAATGAACAAAGAACTCGCCAATGTCGCAACTTTTGCATTTGTTTATATGCTTTTTCTAATTATCGGGACCTTAATAACTTACTATCAGATGTTTTCCGGATATACTTTAAAGGATGCATTGTTCGAGTCGGCATCAGCATTAGGCACTGTTGGATTGTCGTGTGGAATTACCAGTCCGGCCATGTCACCGGTTCTTGAGATTACCTACATCATTCAGATGTGGGCTGGCAGGTTGGAAATTATACCCATTTTGATTTTATTCAGAACAATTTTTTTAGGAACAAAACCTACCGTAGTGTAACATGATGCGTTTGATAATGCCTTTTAGGCATATCTTTGTATGTGTTTACTTAATACAAGGGCATGAAAATCAAGACTAAATTAAACCTTGGAATCGGTTTTTTGTTTACTTTAATCATTCTTTTGGCATTTTTAAGCATCGGGCAAATCAATTCATTGTCAACTGCTTCTGAAAACATCATTAAAGACAACAAAGAAACGATTGGCTACACGCATCATATGTTAAAAGCATTATCGGAAATCGATAAAAATAAAGAGGCATTCAAACACTTTGAGAAATATCTTCTAAAACAAAAATCAAATATTACTGAATCCGGTGAAGAAGAACTAACCAATAAACTATCTGAAAATTTCGAACTGTTAAAAAGCACACCCTCCAATGATACTGCGTATACTAATTTGCAATCAACCCTGCACGAAATAATGAACATCAACTTAAATGCGATTGAACTAAAAAATACCATTGCAGGTAAAACAGCCAAAAAGTCCATTTTTCTGATCAGTACTTTAAGTTTTTTTTGCTTCATTATTGCACTCATACTTTTGCTTAAACTACCGGGAAATATATCCAATCCCATTAAAGAATTAAACAGAAGCATCAAACAAATTGCCGGTAATGACTACTCGCAACGGGTAAATCTGGAAGGGCACAGCGAATTTGGAGAATTGGCGGTTTCGTTTAACACGATGGCCAATAAACTCGAAGAATATAACAACAGCAATATTGCAAAACTACTTACCGAAAAAAAAATTACCGAAACGCTGATCAATAAAATACACTATCCCATAATTGGATTCGATAATGTGATGAAAGTCAACCTGGTAAATGATGAGTTTTCAAAAGTATCCGGCATGAGCCATTCCGATTTAATCGGATCAAATATTCTTGAGATTGCAACCGAAAATGATTTGATCAATCAAATAATTATTGATAGTTCCGGAAAAACGGCTGTTTCTTCCAATGATGAAGCGGATTCAAAAATACATACCAACATCAATGGGAAAGACATCTATTTTGAAAAAGAAATTCAGGAAATTTCCTTAAACCCTCAACATGAAAAAAAAGGGTATGTAATGGGATATGTGGTAGTTCTGAAAAATGTAACCAGGTATATGGAGCTCGATTTGGCAAAAACAAATTTTATTGCCACCGTTTCGCATGAGCTAAAGACGCCTGTGTCGGCAATAAAATTCAGTTTGCAATTATTGGAAAATGAAAAAACGGGCAAGCTGAACCAGGAACAAACGGAATTGATTAAGAGTTGTGAAGAAGATGCAAATCATTTGTTAAAAATAATTTCTGAACTGCTGAACCTCGCCCAGGTTGAAACAGGAAATATCCAGTTGAATATTATGCCGGCCCGACTTCCAGAGATTTTGCAATATGCTATTAACACAAGTAAGTCAGCAGCATATCAAAAAAATATTGTCTTTGAAATCGAGTTGCCATCTGATTTGCCCGAGGTGATTGCTGACAAAGAAAAAACAGCCTGGGTAATTACCAATTTAATATCAAATGCAATTCGCTACTCTGGTGAAAACTCCAAAATAGAGATTTCGGCTTTAGTACTGAATAACAAAGTCAAATTGTTGATACGAGATTTTGGACGTGGAATCGAAACTCAATATATTAACCGGGTATTCGACCGCTATTTTACCATCCCCGGTACAAAAAAGGAAGGTTCCGGACTTGGTTTGGCTATAAGTAAAGAGTTTATAGAAGCCCAGGGCGGGGAAATATCTGTTGAAAGTCAACTCGGTGTTGGAAGCGTGTTTTCAATAGTTCTTAATTGTAAAGATTACTCTTCCTGATTTACGGCAGATTGCCAATGCTTCAATAAAAGTATTATCTGGATTTACCCACCAAACACCCGACAATCTATTTACAATGAAGCAAAGAGCTGATTTTAATAATTTTAAGCGATTGAAAATGGGTGGGTTATTAATTAGGGTCTGCTGATTTTTCAAAAAATCAATCATTATCAACTGATATTCACATCATTATGTTGATAAGTTCAAGCTTTAAAACTCGTTAAAATGCAT
>MEOL01000049.1 GCA_001769215.1 Bacteroidetes bacterium GWF2_41_31 | reverse complement strand
AAAAAGAAGCAAAAAGAAAAGAAAACCAATACATTATAAACAAAACTTTTCATCTTTAATATTCCCTTGTTAATAAAATGCAAATCTAAAGGAGGCATGGAGGCACGGCAGGCGTCTCCATGCTCCCTGCTCCTTGCTCCTTTCCTCACGCTACTTTTGTCTCCACCTCCAGCTCCATATCGTTTTCAATCCTCAGGTTGTCGATAATAAAATTCTGACGTTCGGGCGTATTTTTTCCCATGTAAAAAGAGAGGGTTTCTTCGATGGATGATTCACGGCGCAGGATTACCGGTTCAAGCCGGATGGACTGTCCGATAAAATGTTTGAACTCGCTGGGGGAAATTTCACCCAGTCCTTTAAACCTGGTTATTTCAGGGTTTGGTTTTAATTCGTTGATGGCCGAAAAACGTTCTTCATCCGTATAACAATAGTGTGTTTTTTGCTTGTTGCGAACCCTGAACAGGGGCGTTTGCAGGATGTAAACATGCCCTGTTTTTACCAGGTCGGGATAAAACTGAAGAAAAAAGGTGAGCAACAACAAGCGGATGTGCATTCCGTCCACATCGGCATCGGTAGCTATTACAATGTTGTTATAGCGCAGGTTTTCAAGGTCCTCGTCGATATTTAGCGCTGATTGCAGGAGGTTAAACTCTTCGTTTTGGTACACAATTTTTTTGCTTAGCCCAAAACAGTTAAGTGGTTTCCCTTTTAAACTAAAAACTGCCTGGGTTTGTACATCGCGCGATTTGGTAATCGAACCGCTGGCCGAATCACCTTCAGTAATAAAAAGGGTAGAGTCGAGGCGGTTTTCGTGGTTGGTGTTATAGTGAATCCTGCAGTCGCGGAGTTTTTTGTTGTGCAGACTGGCTTTCTTCACACTTTCTTTGGCCAGTTTTTTTATGCCGGCCATGTCTTTTCTTTCCTTTTCCGATTGCAGCAGTTTTCGGTAAAGCGAATCGGCTGTTTCGGTGTGGATGTGCAGGTAGTCGTCCAGGTTGCGGGTGATGATGTCGTGGATGTAGTTGCGAACAGTCTGGCCACCCTCTTCAATGTGCTGAGAGCCCAGTTTTGTTTTGGTCTGCGATTCAAAAACAGGCTCTTGTATTTTTATACTGATAGCAGCCATGATTGAGGTACGGATGTCGCTGGTATCGAAATCCTTTTTATAAAAATCGCGGATGGTCTTTACAATGGCTTCTCTAAAAGCATTTTGGTGCGTACCTCCCTGGGTGGTATGTTGTCCATTGACGAATGAAAAATATTCCTCGCTATACGATTTTGAACTATGTGAGAAAGCACATTCAAAGTCACCTTCTTTAATTTGGATAATGGGATAAAGTACGGGACCATTTCCATTGATGTTGTGCTCCAGCAGATCGACGAGGCCATTTTTAGCAAACATTTTATGCCCGTTAAAATTAATGGTCAACCCATTGTTTAGGAACACGTAATTCCACAACATTTCTTCGATGTAATCGAAAAGATAATGAAAGTTGCCAAACAGGTCCTGGTCGGGTGTGAAAGTGATGATGGTTCCCTGCTTTAATGGTGTATCCTGCAAAGGCTCATCGTTTACGATTTCTCCTCGTTTAAAAGTGACTTTTTTTGTTTTTCCATCACGTACCGATTGTGCAAGAAATTGATAGGAGAGGGCATTGACGGCTTTCGACCCAACCCCGTTTAAACCAACTGCTTTTTTAAAAACCTTTGAATCGTATTTGGCACCTGTGTTTATTTTGCTCACACATTCAATCACCTTGCCCAGCGGCATTCCACGGCCATAATCCCTGATGGTTACTTCCTTATCGGTGACGGTAACTTCAATTAAATTGCCATGTCCCATGACAAATTCATCGATCGAATTGTCTATAATTTCTTTTAAAAGGACATAAATCCCGTCATCATGTGAGCTTCCATCTCCCAATTTCCCGATGTACATTCCAGGTCGCAGCCGGATATGTTCTTTCCAATCTAATGACCGTATGCTATCGTCTGTATATTCCGCGGACATATTTCTCCAGTTTGCCGGCAAAAGTAGAAACATAATCAAGCGCATTGAACAGCATGTGCATGAAGTTACGAAACATTTGCTGTTGAAAAACGTGAATGATGTCCCTCACGATGTTTCCCTGCTTTATATTTTATCAGCTGATTGCTGCATTTCCATTATTGAGTCCGGTCTAAAAAGGTGAATCATGAAAATAATTGAAAATCAGTTTTCACCCCTCACGATATTGACATCGGGACTAAAGGGAGAACTGATTTTCAGCCACTTCCCCTTTAGGGGATTTAGGGGTAAAAGTGGCTGAAATCGTTCTATTACCTTTTTAGACCGGTCTCAATTATTGAATTTCACCACTGGGAATTGAATTCCCATTTTGATTAATTCATTGTGAAAAAAATAACATAATATTAATGTAATATATTGTATATTAAGTAATTATTAAATTTGGTATAATTTTTATGTAAATAAAGTGCGTTGTAGAAGACTACATTGTTCATAAGATTTTGATTTAGTAACTTAATTGTCACAGTATATAAATTCTATAGCCATGAAACAGATCGTTTTATTTTTAATGTTGCTCATCGCATTGCAATCCTGTAAAAAAGAATGGGATAAGTCAACCGATGTGGCTGTTTCAGGTATTGATAACCTGAAGGTTGATCCAAACTTCGACTGGAAGCTTGCCAACCAGTTTACAATAGATGGTAATTACCTGAAAGGACCTGGCATAGTTCATATTACTTCACCTGATGGATTGACAAATTTTTATACAGGTCAGGCAGATGGAACTTCGGTAACAATTAGTTTGCCAACCATTTATGATGATGTGTTAGTTAATGGGCAATCGTACAACGGCATGAAAGGGCTAAAAGGCGGGGCGCAGGTAAATGTAAACTCAATGACTTATGACCCCCCTGCTTTCTGGTCGAATAATGTAACTTATCAACAGGATGCAGTTAAACTAACGGATAATACCTTTGCGTTGTTGTATATTGATCATAACATAGGTGGCACCCCCATGGTCTTGATTGGGACGATAAATGGAAATTCCATCAGCTATGGCAATCCTCAGCAGGTGGGAAGCCCATTAGGTGACATTTATCCAAGGATCATTGCATTGAACAGTGGCAGAATCGCCTTTGGTTTTGTTGAATCTGGAAGCGGATTTCGTTTAAGAGTTTTACTTGCAGATATTATCGGGAACAATATCAATGTAATAAGTCAATACTTTTTACAAACAACAGCAGTATATAACTTTGAAATGGATGCTTTTAGCGATGGAGATATCATAGTTGGGTATGAAAAACAAAGTGGTAATATACTTGCCGCTATTGTTCTTGATGCTTCTTCCGGAATACTGAATCCAGGTCCTGAATGTAATATTACAACATGTTATGGGAATCCACAATATTTTAGAATAGATGTTGCTACAATAAATTCTTCACAATGTGTTGTAGGTTCTTTTTTACGCAACACCGGACCCCTTTACAATTACACTACTCTGCTAAGCCGTAATAATTTAACACTAACGGTGAAAACGATCCAATCTATTTTTGAAAGTCAAGCTGGTTATCAACAAGCAACTGATATTTTAAAGGTTAACGAAAGCAAAATCCTTGTTATCGGTGAAATTAATGGTAAAACAAATTATACCTACTGTGATATTACCGAAAACAGCATCCTACCTGATGTACCAATAGAAATTTTTTCCTATACATCTACAAACCATTTAAAAGCATCATTCATTAACCAGAATACCGTTCATCTTACTTTCAGTAACCCATCAACCGGGTATCGTTTATCGTCAATGGTAGGGAATATAACAAGTAACAGCATTTCCTGGGAACCCATCATCAATCATAATATTTATTTCATGTATCAGTTCTATTATGAATTTATGCCAGTTACAAATTTCATGATGGGAAACAATAAATTGCTCATTATTGCCAATGACTTTCAGTCGACACGTCGAGGCATTTGCATCATGGGCCATTATAATCCGCCCATAACTGATGCAGATGGTGATGGTGTTGCCGACGAAGACGATGATTATCCAAACGACCCATTGCGGGCATTCGACAACTATTTCCCCGCAGCAGGGTTTGGGAGCCTGGCCTATGAAGATTTGTGGCCGGGGAAAGGTGATTATGATTTCAATGATTTGGTGGTTGACTATAGATTCCATACCGTTACCAATGCACAAAACAAAGTGGTGAATATTGTTGCCACCTTTGTTTCGAAAGCAAGCGGAGCCTCTTTTGAAAATGGGTTTGGATTTTCGCTTTCGGGAGCCAGCAATGCATTAACATCGATCGTTGCCAACATGACCGTTACGGGATACCATCTTACTGAAGACCTGATTACATTGAATGCATCGGGTTACGAGAGTGGTCAAAGTAAGCCGACAATTATTGTCTATGACAATGTTTTTAACGAGATACAAAATCCGGGAACAGGCATGGGTGTTAATACTTCCCCGTCGGCCCCATTTGTGGATTTTGATACAATTCAGATAACAATTACCCCCACGGTCCTCTTAACCATGGAAGATTTTGCATTGACCAGTTGGAATCCATTCGTGATAGTAAACAAGGGTCGGGAACATGAAATACATTTAAATGGTTATCCACTCACCGACCTGGGCAGTAGCAGCTATTTCGGACAATGGGAAGATGCGAGCAACCCTTTATCAAGTCAAACATTCAGAACTGCTTCAAATCTCCCCTGGGCCATTGATGTACCAAGCGTATTTGTCTGGCCAAATGAAAAGGTTGACGTCACACAGGCGCATTTAAAGTTTGCAGCCTGGGCCGAAAGCGGAGGAGGTCTATACCCTGATTGGTATGATGATATGCCTGGGTATCGTAACAACCAAAATCTCTATGATGTTCCTTAGGTTAAAGTGGATATGAAAAAAGCAGCCGCAAGGCTGCTTTTTCCTTTTTTACCAAGAAAATCATTCTTTTTTCTTAGCCGTATTGATTTTAAATGGGAAGTAAGCAGGACAGAACCCAACAAAGGCTGTGACCAGAGGCAAAAGAGCCACCAGACCCCACCATGTTTGATAATACCATCCGAGTGCTGCAATTACCAATGCTAGCAGAATGCGAATTACTTTGTCAACTGTTCCAACATTATTTATCATAGCAGTTATTATTTAGAGTTGCACAAAACTAATAATTCTTGATGAATTCAAACAAGATAAAATAATTTGAGTTTACGGATGTAAAAAGAACAGGACATCAAGTACAAACAAGAAACCCTACTTTTTCTTAATGAGCTGCCCGATGAACGATTTTAAGATGATCACATCAGATTTGTCTGGAATCCATTCCCTGAAAAGGGTACCTGTTTGACGTTTAAAGATAAAATATTGAGCAAGAACGGAACTGCTGTAGCTTAATGAGGCGGTAAGTGCCGCACCAACGTAACCTAATAAAGGAATCAGGAACCAGGCAGCCAGCAAGGTGACCACAAAACCGATGGCATTTACCTGCAAACTTATTTTGGGCTGACCGATCCCTGAAAAATATCCGCTAAAAATGGTGTTGGCGGCCAACGCCAGAACGCCCGGACTTAAAGCAGCAATAATCAGCTTAAGATCGGAGAAGTCCTTTTTGAATATCTGCACATAAACAGATGAAGGAATCAATAAAAGCAACAAAAGAGCCACCAGGGTTACCGCCAGCGAAAGTTTCATTAACCGAATGGTAATCTGCCGCGAATACTCTTCACTGTCCTGACTGGCGATAGAGGAAAACTGCACAAGAGAGATGCTTTGACCAATTAACCTTAATCCTTCGGTAAGCTGGACGCCGGCGCCATACAACCCAACAGACGAAAGTCCTGAAAAATACTTGAGGATCCAAATAGAAATTCGTTTGTTTCCAATGTGCAGTATGTTGGCTGCCTGGCTGGTAAATCCATAGTTCACAACCGACCGTGTTGTTGCAATCCAGCCATTGATTGAACAGCCTTTCATGCTTTTTAAAATCGCGATAAAGCCAAGCAGTCCACCCATCCCATAAGCCATGTATAAACTATAAATAAACGAAAATACCGACTTGTCGCCAAGCAGATAATAGCTAACCAGAACGGAAACAATCAAAACGGAAATTTGTACGACAAAGATCTGATTGTATGTTCTGATACGGGTTTGTCCGATGAGCACGTTATAATGTGTCAGCATGAAAGCGTTAAGAAAGGTAAGAAACAATACATGATATTCAAATCCTTGCGGTACAATCAGATAAAAAGCTTCTGGAAAGTATTGCGGAGCAAAATAAGTTACCCCGGCGTAAATGGCCAGGATGAAGATGATCCAACCATAAGCCGGGATGACCAGTTGACTTATTGGCTTTCTGGTGGTGAAATAGATGACTGCACTTCCTGCTACCAGATCGATAACCAGTTGTAAGATGGTGATGGCCAGAATAACGAGTGTGATAATACCAAACCCTGCACTGCCCAGCTCACGCGTTAGCACAATGAGTATTACCAGATTGAATATTGCATTCAAGACTCTGGTCCCTGCAGTTCCAAGTATCTTATTTATCATAAACCAATAAAAGCAAAAATAAACATTATCACAATCCGTTACTTTGTTAATTTTGCTCTTTACATCGCCCGTGACACTATTTATGGGTTTTAATCCGATGCTGTTGATGAAACTTTCTGTTGTCGTAGTTAATTATAATGTTGAGTTTTTTTTGGAACAATGCCTTTATTCTGTGCGCAAAGCCATGAAAGGAATTGAGGGTGAGGTTATTGTTGTGGATAATAACAGCATCGACGGTTCAAACAGGATGGTTGCGAAAAAGTTTCCTGAAGTCAGGCTCATCGCCAACAAAGACAACCGGGGTTTTTCCAGAGCAAACAACCAGGGCATTGATATTTCTCATGGCGAGTACATTTTACTATTGAATCCCGACACGGTGGTGGAGGATGATACCTTTAGCAAGGTAATTCAATTCATGGACACTCATCCGCAAGCCGGAGCATTGGGTGTGAAAATGGTAGATGGCGCCGGTAATTTTTTGCCTGAATCCAAAAGGGGGCTTCCTACGCCCATTACATCATTTTATAAAATGTTTGGACTGAGCTCGCTTTTTCCGCACAGCAGGCGATTTGCGCATTATCATCTCGGGCACCTGGATAAGGATAAAGTTCATGAAGTGGAAATCCTTGCAGGAGCGTTTATGTTGCTCAGACGTTCCGTTTTGGATGAGATTGGCTTGTTAGACGAAACTTTTTTTATGTATGGCGAAGATATCGACCTGAGCTATCGGGTGATCAAAGCCGGATATAAAAACTATTATTTTCCCGAAACCCGCATCATACATTATAAGGGTGAAAGCACAAAAAAAGGTAGTGTGAACTATGTGTTGGTTTTTTATCATGCCATGGTCATTTTTGCCAACAAGCATTTTTCGCAGAAAAATGCACGTTTATACACTTCATTAATTAATGTGGCTATCTATTTCAGGGCCTTTCTTTCGTTGATATCACGCGTCTGGAATATACTCTTGCTGCCGGTACTTGATGCATGTGTTTTGTTCGGAGGCACACTATTAATAAAAGAGGTGTGGGGGAGAGGCATGATTTATGCCGATGGTGGCGATTATCCTGTCACCTTTTTGTATTTCGTTATACCCTCTTATGTATCGATGTGGTTGCTTTCCGTATATTTTCTGGGTGGCTACGATCGGCCCGTTCGCATGAGCAATTCTGTCAAAGGTATGTTGGCTGGGACCATCATTATTTTGGTTTTGTATGCTTTATTACCTGAACGGCTGAGGTTTTCAAGGGCGCTCATTCTATTAAGTACATTATGGGGAATACTGGCTTTACCTTTGATTAGATTGGCACTGGCCGCTTTTCATATTTCCTGGGTTCAAATTGGTGAAAACCTGACCAAGCGATTTTTGGTGATTGGTGACAAAGCAGAGTCAAAACGGGTATCCGAACTGCTTTATGCATCTTATATCCGGCCAACCTTCGTGGGATGGGTTTCCCCTGACGAAAAACCAGGCGATGACAAGTCTTTTGTGGGAAACATCTCACAAGTAGTCGACATCATTCGCATCTATCGCATTAATGAAGTAGTGTTTTGTTCAAAGAGCATTACCCACCAGGTTATTATCAATAAAATGACTGAATGGAAAAGTGCCCAGGTCGCCTACAAAATTGCTCCCGAAGACAGCTTGTCGATTATTGGAAGCAATAGTATCCATACGCAAGGAGACCTGTATACCATCGACATACATGCTGTGGACAGTACCGCTAACCGCCGGAACAAACGTCTGGTTGATATCATTTTGAGCCTTGTATTACTGGTGGGTAGTCCCTTCATCTTTTGGGTGATGAAATCCCCGACAGGGTTTTTGTCCAATTGTATTAAAGTGCTTTTTGGTAAAAAAAGTTGGGTGGGTTTTTGCCCTGTTGAAGAACCGTTGGTTCACCTTCCCCTGATTAGAAAAGGGGTGCTGAACCCCATTGATGCCATGCACCATAAGCTGCATTCACCTCAAACCCGGACCAACCTGAACCTGCTTTACGCGCGTGATTACAAAGTATGGAAAGACCTGAACATCATTGCATACGCTTTTCGCGATTTAGGGAAATAGGTTACTATCGATTGTTTTAATTAATAGTTAGAGTCTGCAAGATAAAGTTGTCGGGGTGGGAATAGAATTGTAGTAAAACGGCAAAACCAGTCAAAATTAGCGTATTTTTGCGGCTTCATTTTAAGTTCATTTATCGATTATTAGTTTATGTTATATCGCAGACATCTGAGAATCAAAGTGCTTCAGGCACTTTATTCATGGTATACGGGAAGCGCTGAAGACCTGGGGTCAGGGGAGAAACAATTGCTTCAAAGTGTGAACAAGATATATGAACTGTTTATCTGGCAATTGTCGTTTATTATCGAACTGCGGCGCTTTGCCGATGTCAGGATGGAAGAAAACAAGCAAAAATTCTATCCCACGGACGATGACCTGAAACCGAGATTGAACTTTATTCAAAACAAGGTGTTGTTAGCGCTGGAACAGAACCTCGATTTTAAACGAAAAGACGCCGCTTTTAAAACGAATTGGGGAAGCGAGGAAGGAATTGTCAGGAAGTTTTTTAACGAGCTCAAAGAAAAAGACTTTTATAACGCCTACCTGCTTAACGAGAACCTCAGCCTGGAAGACGACAAGCGTTTTTTGATCAAGCTCGTCGATTTACTCCTGGCTGATTTTGACTTGTTGAAGTCGTTTTATGAAGAAAAGAGTGTTCATTACACGGATGGTTATGATCTGGTTAACATACTGTTGATCAAATTTATAGATACTTTCTCTACGGGTTTTATCAGTGGCTCGTTGCTTCCCGATATTTACAAATCCGAAAATGGTTCGGGTGAGGAGGACATGCAATTCCTTAAAAGGCTTTACCGTCATGTGATCACCCGCGATGAAGAACTCGCCGAGATTCTAAAGCTTAAAACCAACAATTGGGATTATGAACGCGTTCCGATGATGGACATTATCTTGCTCAAAATGGCCATCATCGAATTCCAGGAAATGGAAACTGTTCCCGTCAAGGTTACCTTGAATGAATACATCGAACTGGCAAAATATTTCAGTACACCTAACAGCAAGACTTTTGTCAATGGCGTCCTGGATCGCCTCATCCGTGAATTTAAAGAAGAAGGTAAAATCAAAAAAATTGGTCGGGGGTTGGTGGAGTAAGTTCTAACCTTTCAGGTTGGGAAAAACCTGAAAGGTTGGGTGTTATATATTCCTTCTCTGTTATTTTTAAACAATGGATTTTTGTACATTTGCAAACCCTTAAAAAAGGATCAACCCGAGTGAATTATTTTTAAAAAACACACTATTATGGCTTTCGATATTGAAATGATTAAAGCACTATATGCTAAATTTCCATCCAGAGTGGCAGCTGCACGCCAGCTTTTGAACAAACCCATGACGCTGACAGAAAAAATCCTGTATGCCCATTTGGATGAGTCATTTCCGGCCACCTCTTTTACACGTGGCATTTCTTATGTCGATTTTCGTCCCGACAGGGTAGCCATGCAGGATGCCACAGCGCAAATGGCCTTGTTGCAATTCATGCAGGCCGGTAAACCAAGCGCTGCCGTGCCTTCGAGTGTTCACTGCGATCACCTCATTCAGGCCAAAGAAGGCGCGGTAAAGGACCTGGCCACAGCTGATTATACGAATAAAGAGGTTTACGATTTTCTGGCTTCCGTGTCAGGCAAATATGGTATTGGTTTTTGGAAACCGGGTGCCGGTATTATCCATCAGGTAGTGTTGGAAAACTATGCCTTCCCGGGTGGAATGATGATTGGAACCGATTCGCACACCCCTAACGCGGGAGGACTTGGCATGTTGGCCATAGGAGTTGGAGGTGCCGATGCAGTGGATGTGATGGCTGATATGCCTTGGGAACTGAAATTCCCGAAAATTATCGGGGTAAAGCTAACCGGGAAACTCAGTGGCTGGACTTCACCCAAGGATGTTATTTTGAAGGTAGCCGATATTTTAACCGTAAAAGGTGGAACCGGTGCCATTGTCGAATATTTTGGCAATGGGGCAAAGAGTTTATCTGCCACAGGAAAGGGTACCATCTGTAATATGGGTGCTGAAATCGGAGCTACCACCTCCACTTTTGGTTATGATGAAAGCATGGCCGAATACCTAAGGCAAACCCAAAGAGCTGATGTTGCTTTGTTGGCCGATGCCATTGCAAATCATTTAACCGGTGATCCTGAAGTTTATCTGTCACCTGAAAAATATTTCGACCAGGTGATTGAAATTAACCTGAGCGAGTTGGAACCGGCACTAAATGGCCCTTTTACCCCTGACCTAAGGACAACTGTAGGCAACATGTCAGAAACAGCCAAAAAAAGTGACTGGCCCTTAAACATTGAAGCCAGTTTGATCGGGTCATGTACCAACTCATCGTATGAGGACATTACCAGAGCCGCCTCCATCGCCCGACAGGCGGTGGCAAAAAAACTGAAAGTTAAAAGCAGTTTGCTGATTACGCCTGGTTCAGAAAAAGTGCGGTATACCATCGAACGTGACGGTTTGATAGATGATTTTGAAAAATTGGGTGGCATCGTCCTGGCCAATGCCTGCGGTCCCTGTATCGGACAATGGTCACGCGATGAGGTGAAGGATGGACATAGAAATTCTATTGTTACTTCCTTTAATAGAAATTTTGCCAAACGCAATGATGGAAATCCGAATACCTATGCTTTTGTCACCTCACCTGATTTGGTAATGGCCTACGCCATCGCCGGCAGGCTCGATTTTAATCCATTAACGGACTACCTGGTAAACGAGGATGGTGAAAAAGTGAAACTGGAGGCACCTCAGGGGATTGTGTATCCACCCAAGGGGTTTGATGTTAAAGATGACGGATACCAGGCCCCGGCTAAAAATGGAAACGTCATTGAAGTGCTTGTAAAACCCGATTCATCCCGATTGCAATTGCTGGAGCCTTTTGCTGCATGGGATCGAAAAGATTTTAAGGGGTTAAAGTTGTTGATCAAGGCCAAAGGCAAATGCACCACCGACCATATCTCCATGGCAGGACCCTGGTTGCGTTTCCGCGGACATCTGGAAAACATATCTCAAAACCTGCTTATTGGCGCATTGAACGAGTTCAATGAAAAAACCAACTCTGTTAAAAACCCTTTGGACGGTCATTATTATCCTGTTCCTGAAACGGCACAGGCCATTCGCGATGCAGGATTGGCTTCCGTTATTGTTGGCGACGAAAACTATGGGGAAGGATCATCGCGTGAACATGCCGCTATGGAGCCTCGTTTTTTGGGTGTTCAGGTGGTCCTGGTGCGCTCATTTGCACGTATCCACGAAACCAACCTGAAAAAGCAAGGAGTGCTGGCCCTGACTTTTGCAAATAAGACCGATTATAACCTGATCAAAGAAGACGATACATTTGATATTTTGGGACTGACTTCATTTGCTCCCGGTATACCG
Organism: Bacteroidetes bacterium GWF2_41_31; assembly: GCA_001769215.1. Classification (GTDB taxonomy): domain Bacteria; phylum Bacteroidota; class Bacteroidia; order Bacteroidales; family F082; genus UBA6244. Next base: position 49,406 of record MEOL01000049.1, on the reverse strand, counting down.
CTGACGGTTGTGATTCATCATCTTGATGGAAAATCGGAGAAAATCATCGCCAACCATACCTATAACCAAAACCAGATTGAGTGGTTTATGGCTGGAAGTGCGCTGAACCTGATTAAATTACAAGGAAAATGATGAAAAACAAGGTAATTAAATTCAGTGCTTTGTTGATGATTACTCTGAGTATGATTGTTGTTAATTCCTGTCAACAATGTATTGAAGGTGAGGGCGAAGTTATAACAGAAACCGTTAATGTTGAGTCGTTTGCAAAATTAAGTGCTGACATTGATGCTACCGTTGTTTTGATGAAAGGTGAACCCGCTGTGACTATCGAAGCACAGCCCAACATCAGAGCTGCCATATCGGTCATTGTTAAAAGCAACAAATTGACTGTGAAAACGACTTCTTGTTTTAAACCAAATACTCCTGTTAAAATTACCATCTATTCCAGGATTTTTGATGAAATCGACCTGAAAGGAAATGTCAATTTAACTTCCGTTAACCTGATAACAGCCAAGGAATTAACCATTCATTCAAAAGGGGCATCCACCCTTAAATTAGATGTTTTTGTTAATGATATTGATATGAAACTGGAAGATGATTCTCAATTGACAATTTCAGGAAATTGCCAAAACGCGGATTTGACAATGAAGAACGATGCTGCATTTGAGGGAGCGGGGTTTAATTCGTTTAAGATGGATGTTGAACTTGCAGGCTCGGGTAGAGCTACGGTGAATGCTTTCAAAAATTTAAAAGTCCGTTTGAATGGTTCCGGTGAAATACTCTATTCTGGTGATCCTCAGCTTGATGCTAAAATAGATGGAACAGGTCGGATTACCAAAGTAAATTAATGCGAAATAATTTATCTAAAACACCGTTATCAGAAAAACATTTGCCATAGCCTGTGAAAAATAAAACTATCCTCCTCCTGTTTTTTCTCCTTTCGGGTACCTTTGTTGCGACCGCCCAGATTGGCGGCAAATACGCCTATTCATTTCTTGAAAAGCCTATCTCTGCCCGTGTCGCGGCCTTTGGCGGAAATGTGGCTGCCATCAACGACAACGATTTGAATATCGGTTATGTCAATCCTTCGTTAATTAATGAAGGAATGGACAACAGCATGGCCTTAAATTATGTGAATTGGTTTGAAGGGACTAACTACGGTAGCGTTCAGTTTGCCAACACGTTTGAAAAAGCAGGAAGCTTTATGGCTACCTTGCAATATATGGATTATGGTAAACTGGATTATGCCGACCAGGCAGGTAATTTAGCAGGAACTTTTAGTGCCTACGATATGGCTGTCACCATTGGTTGGGGCCGTCAACTGGATTCTGTTTTCTCGATTGGCGCCGCGGTCAAGGGCATCTATTCGGCTTATGAAATTTACAACTCATTTGGTCTGGCAGTAGATGTCGCAGGAACTTATCAAAGCCCGACAGGTTGGACCATGTCGTTGGTAGCTAGAAATTTCGGAACCCAGCTCACTACCTATACCGGAAATTCGCGTGATCCATTGCCCTTTAGTTTACAGGCGGTCATGTCAAAACGACTTGATCATGTACCATTTAGGTTTTTAGCTATTTATGATCACATCGAGAAATGGGACCTCACTTATGAAGATCCATTAAACCCGTCAGGAGGAATCGATCCGGTTACGGGTGAAGCACAAGCGAAAACTGGTTTTTCTAAATTTGGTGATCAATTGATGCGCCACATCATCCTGGGTGGTGAGTTTTACCTGGGTAAAAACCTGACCCTTCGTGCCGGCTACAACTACCGTCGCCGTCAGGAAGGCAAAATTGAAGACAAACTGGGGATGGTTGGTTTTAGCTGGGGTTTTGGAGTGAGAATTTCGAAGTTCACAATTAATTATGCAAGATCAGCCTACAATCTGGTTGGCTCACCCAATTACCTGACCCTGGTTTTCGACTTGGATTCGTTCGCCCGAAAGTAACGGATTGAACCCGATAGGAATAATTACTTTTTCCGATTTTTTTTTTCTTTTAAACATTCATGGTCACAAAAATTGGTCTATATTAGCCTGTTTAATCAAATTTTATGCTATGAAATCAAGTCTGCTTATTAGCACCTTACTCTTGTTCTCGTTAAATCTGGTATCACAGGAGTATATTGCATGTGCCCGCAAAGATAAAGAATGGGGTTACATACAAATGAATGGTTCATGGGTCATTAACCCGCAATTTGAACACGTTCATGATTTTATTGAAGGGCTAGCGGCTGTTCGTAAAATCAAAGAGTGGGGTTTCGTTGACAAAAAAGGACAATTTGTAATTAATCCTCAATTTGTCGATGTGTTGGATTTTGCAGATGGTTTGGCTGCAGTAAAAAAAGACAAAGAATGGGGTTATGTGGGTAAAGATGGTAAATGGGTAATCAACCCGCAATTTGAATCTGCAGCAAACTTCAACCACGAACTTGCCCGCGTAAAATCAGGAGGTGAATGGGGCTATATCAATGACGAAGGAAAATATGTAATCAACCCGCAGTTTAACGATGCAGAGGACTTTTATGAGGGATTGGCTCCTGTGAAAAAGGATAAGTTTTGGGGTTATATTGATAAAAAAGGATCGTGGGCCATTAATAATCAATTCGACCTGGCTTTGCCATTTACTGATGGAGTTGCCATAGTCAGGAAAAATGGCGAATGGGGTGTGATCAATTCCAAAGGAACCTATTTGATAAACCCTCAATTTGAATACATGCGCCCATATAGTGATGGATTGGCGGCAGTTAGAAAGGATGGTTCCTGGGGTTTTGTGGATGAGAAAGGAACTTATATTATCAATCCGCAATTTGACGATGCAAACAGCTTTTCCAACGGACTGGCCGCAATCCGCAAGGGTAAGGAATGGGGATTTGTGGATAAAACCGGTAAGTACGCTATCAATCCTCAGTTTGAAGAGGTGACCGATTTTAGTAATAAGATTGCCGGAGCCCGGATAGGAAAGGATTGGGGATTTGTCGATCAAAAAGGATCCTGGATTGTGAATCCTCAATACGAAAAAATCAACAATTTCGACAATCAAATGGCCAGGGTTAGAAAAGCCGGTGAGTGGGGATGGATCGATCCTTCCGGCAAATACATTATCAATCCACAGTTTGCCAACGCGATGGACTTTGTTAAAGTAGGTAAGTAGTTGATATTTCTGAATTAGATGCAGGTTGTTATCGACCCGGACGCCGGGTTTTGTTTTGGCGTGGAATCCTCCATTTCTATGGCTGAAGAACATCTCAGACAATCAAACAAACTATTCTGTCTTGGTGAATTGGTACACAATGAAGAAGAAATTGAGCGCCTGAAAAAGTTGGGTCTGATCGTTATCGATTATAGCCAATTTGAAGCATTACACCACGAAACTGTTTTGATCAGGGCACATGGAGAACCTCCTTCAACTTTTGAAACCGCCAGAAAAAACAAACTTAATCTGATAAACAGCACTTGTCCAATTGTAAAAAAGCTTCAGAGTCGTGTGTTTTGTTCCTACGAAGAACTGATAGCCGAAGATGGCCAGGTGGTTTTGTTTGGTAAAGAGCAACATCCCGAAATAGTGGGATTAAAAGGGCAAACCAATTCCCGGGCTATCGTCATCAATACACCCGCAGAAGTCAACAATATTGATTTTACCAGAAAGATTCATCTATTCTCACAGACAACTAAAGATGAAGCCGATTACAAGATGATTCAACAGATTATTAGTGAACGAATTATTGCCTCTGGTGGCGATCCTGAGCAATTGCTGAGCATCACACGAAGCGTGTGTAAACAGGTCAGCAACAGGATTCCCGGAATAAAAGATTTTGCCAAATCCCACCAACTAATCCTATTTGTGGCAGGAAAATCAAGCAGTAACGGAAAAGTACTCTTTCATGCTGCCCAAAGCGTTAATCCAAATACCCATTTTATTTCTGAGTTGGAGGAAATTAACCATGAATGGTTCATTGGTATTGACAACATGGGTATAACCGGTGCTACGTCTACCCCCTTGTGGCTAATGGAAAAAGTGGCTGCTGTGATTCGGCAAAAACATTAACTTTGCATGCTGTTGTCCGTTTCAAACCTTACAGAGACTATGTTTTTGCAAAAATTAATCATCAGCAATTTTAAGAACTATTCAGAGGCAACACTGGAGTTTAGTGAAAAAATCAACTGCTTTACGGGCAACAACGGGGTTGGAAAGACCAATATTCTGGATGCGGTTTACTATCTTTCCTTTTGCAAAAGCTATTTTAATGTAGTGGATGCCCAAAACATCCTCCATCACCATGATTTTTTTGCATTGCATGGCTATTATCATTATCCCGAAAAAACACCCGACCACATCAGTTGCCAGGTGAGGCTTAACCACCGGAAGATATTTAAATCCAACACCAAAGAATACGAGCGATTGTCGGATCATATCGGGAATTTTCCATTGGTGATGATTTCGCCCTATGACCGAGATTTGATAAACGATGGCAGCGAACTTCGAAGAAAATATTTGGACAGCGTCATTTCTCAGTTCGATCATAACTACCTCGATCAACTGCTGAGTTATAATAAAGCGCTGCAACAACGCAATGCTTTGTTAAAACAGATGGCCGAACAACGATATTTTGATGATGTTTCGTTGGGTATTTGGAGCGAAAAGCTTCAAACACACGGAAAGCCCATCTTTGAAAAACGACAAGCCTTTATCACAGAATTTAACCCGCTTTTTGAACAACATTACCAGTTCCTTTCAGGAAACGCCGAAATGGTGGGTATCGATTATAATAGCCTGCTCACCACCACATCGATGAGCGATCTGTTTGCCGGGTCAACCGAAAAAGACCGCGCACTCCGATATACATCGACCGGAATTCACAAAGACGACCTGGATTTTACCATCAATGGATATCCTTTGAAAAAATTTGGGTCTCAAGGACAACAGAAAACCTTCGTTATCGCGCTGAAACTGGCTCAATTTGAATTTACCCGGAAAATAAAAGGTTTTAAACCCATCTTGCTGTTCGATGATATTTTTGATAAACTTGATGACAGCAGGGTGGAACAAATAGTGAAGATGGTGAGTGGTGACAACTTTGGACAGGTTTTCATTACTGACACACAGCGACATAGGATAGAGAAGATATTTAGTGCAATCAATATCGATCACCGGATTTTTAATGTAGTAAACGGTACCGTAACCCGTGAAGTATCATGATTAACAAGGAAACCGATAAACCTCTAAAAGCCGTGATTGAAGAGTTGTTGCGCATTTATGGCTGGAAGGATCACATTGATGCCGTGCGTCTGATGGAAGGATGGGAGAAAGCAGTAGGTAAAATTGTAGCAAAACATACTTCAAAGCTTGAGGTGCGAAACGGCATATTGTATGCTACATTCGATTCTTCCGTGATCAGAAGCGAGGTTCACCTGGTTAGAACACGCCTGGTGAAAGAGTTGAATAAGCGCCTGGGCAGAGACCTTATTCACGAACTTGTGCTCTTCTAATTTTAAAGCAGAGATAAAAAAGAATGGATTTGTCTTACAACGAAAAGATCAGGTTAATAGAGAAAATGACGGAGTATGTTACTCCTCATCGCAAACAATTATTTGAGCAGGTAATCGAATTCAGAACCCGCCATGTAACCATCGTACTCGAAAATATCTTCCAGCCGCACAATGCCAGTGCTGTACTGCGTTCATGCGATCTTACAGGTATCCAGGATGTTCATATCATCGAAAACTACAATACCTACACTGTTAATCAGGATGTAGCCCTGGGTGCTTCCAAGTGGCTTTCTATTATGAAATATAACTCAACGGACGATAATACACCGGATACTTATGCGTCGCTCAGGAAGCGTGGATATAAAATTGTGGCTACAACTCCGCACCTTAAAAGTGTTAGCCCGGACGAAATCGGATTGGAGAAAAAAATAGCCCTGGTTTTTGGGACAGAACTTACCGGTTTAACTCCTTATGCCATCGAAAACGCGGATGAATACATGCAGATCCCTATGGTGGGTTTTACCGAGAGCTACAACATCTCTGTATCGGCAGCACTTAGTTTATACACCATTACCCAACGGCTCCACCGTTCAGAAATAAACTGGAGATTAACACCGGACGAAAAAGTAGATATTACGTTACAGTGGTTGCGGAATACCATCAACAAGTCCGAAGTCCTTGAAAAAGAACTGCTGAATAAAATTATTACCAAAATTTAATCCCAGACACTGAACTTTTTTCTTAATTTTACGGAAAAATAATAACTTTAAAAGGATTGTGATATGGGAAAAGGTGATAAGAAAACAGTCAGGGGAAAAATCATTATGGGTTCTTATGGTGCAAAACGTCAGAAAAAAAGAACCACAACGTTTATTCCCGGCTCGGTTAAAGAAGCAAAAATGACGGATGAAATTCCAAAGAAAACAAAACCTGTTTCCGAAAAACCGTCAAAAAAGAAGGAGGAAGTTCAAGCAATTGAAAAACCAGTTGCCGAAAAGGTGGAAAAAGTAGTTGCCGAAAAGGCAGAAAAAGTAGTTGCCGAAAAGGCGGAAAAAGTAGTTGCCGAAAAGCCTAAAGAAATGGAGAAGAAGCCCGTTGTTAAAAAGAAAGCAGCTGAAAAACCTCCTAAAGAAGAAAAATCAGCATAGTTACTCAAGGCATTTCATTCGTTTCTTCCATCCATTTTAAGATTTCCATCAATTGAAGGTTGAGGATGAAAAATAAAAAAACCATCATTTGGGATTGGAATGGAACCCTTCTCAACGATGCTGCGATTTGCGTAAGTAGTATCAACCAGTTGCTCCGTCATAGAAACCTGTCGGAAATCAGTTTGGATTATTATAGGCAGGTATTTACATTTCCGGTAATTGACTACTATCGGGCGGTTGGATTTGATTTTGAGAATGAGCCTTTTGAGAAACCCGCAATGGATTTTATCGAACTTTACCACCGATTACTTCCCAAAGCTTTATTATTTAAGGAGGTTGAACCCATTTTATCACATTTTTCCGGATTATCTTTTCGCCATACAATCCTGTCGGCCATGGAGCAAGGTAGCCTGAACGCATCCCTGAAATCAAACAAAATCGATCATTTTTTTAACCATGTTTTTGGTATAAACGATCACTTTGCCAATGGAAAAATTGAGATTGGGAAGGCCCTTATCAGACAACTTAACCAGCCATTAAATGAGCTTGTTCTCATCGGCGATACGTTACACGACAAAGAGGTTGCAGGGTACCTGGGAATTGATGTGGTACTTATTGCCAACGGGCATCAGTCGAAAGGACGGCTTGAGAGCAGTGGAAATCAGGTAATTGATTCGCTTAACCAATTGGTCAATCTGACTTTGATTTAAAAAGGTTGAATCTTTTCACCACTTTTATCGGGATCATCTGCCTCAATAGAAGTACTTTGCTGATATATAAACTCTTCATAAGTTATTTCCTTGCCTGCAATGCTGTAATATTTCCATTCACCGGCTTGTTCCCCATTTTCATAGATTCCCTTCAGTTGTGTAGAACCATCCGGGTAATATAAGGTAAAAGGCCCTTCCAATTTGTCATTCAGGTAGGTTCCTTCAGTCATTACCTGACCGTCGGGGAAATATTTACGCAGTTCACCTTGTTTTATTCCATTATGATACAGGATAATCTCTGCAGCCTGTGTAGTGCCCGGATAATAGGTGATGCTCCTGCCTTCCAGCTTTCCCATGGTATACTGTTCAACAGCAATTAATTGATCAATACTGTCGCCATAATACGACCAGGTGCTGTCTTTTTGTTTATTAAAATATTTTCCTTCAGCCATCAGATTACCGCTTTCGTACCATGTACTATTGCGTGCCTGTATTCCTTGGTTCTCAAAAACAGTAACGGATTGCTTAATCCCGCTTTTGTAGTAATGAATAAATTCACCATAGGGTATGTTGTGATTGAATTGACCGGTACTTTTAACACTGCCATCAGGATAGGTGCTTCGCCAGGGCCCGTTTTTTTCATCCATATTCTGACTAAACAACAGAGCACTGCCGAGTACAAAAAGTAAGATTAGAAGGGCTGATTTTTTCATTGGTTGATTTTTAATGTTGTGGACGAATTGTTTTTCAAACATACTACCTTTGCGTGAAAATTACATTGGTTTGAACGAATATTCATCAAAATTATTGGAAAATGCCGTGAATGAGTTGTCGCGGTTGCCCGGAATTGGAAAAAGGACCGCCTTGCGGATGGCCTTGTTTATACTGAAAGAGGATAGTTTGTATGCCGATAACTTATCAAAGGCGTTGGTTACCTTGAGAAACGACATTTGTTTTTGTGAACGGTGCCACAATATTTCCGATAGCGATCTTTGCGAAATCTGTGCCAACCACAAACGCGATGAATTAACAATCTGCGTTGTAGAAGATACCAGGGATGTGATTGCCATCGAGAAAACCACCCAGTTTAGTGGTGTATACCACGTGTTGGGCGGCGTGATTAATCCCATGGAAGGATTGGGACCCAATGACCTTACCATTTCTCACCTGATAAAACGTGTTGCAGAGGAACAGATTAAAGAGGTGATCCTGGCCTTACCAGCTACCGTTGAAGGCGACACAACCAATTACTATATCTATAAGATGATCAGCCACTTTACAACAAAAATTACTACCATTGCACGGGGTGTGGCCATTGGCGATGAATTGCAGTATGCCGATGAAATTACGTTGGGAAGGTCGATTGTAAACCGATTGCCATTTGCCCAAACCAGGTGATTATCCGAAAATATCCAATGTTTCGGAAGCTTTATCAAACAGATCGAGTTGGTTATGTTGGGCGTAGAATTTCTGTGGTACTATCTTGTCGAATCCATCAGTATAATATTTTATTTTATTCTTAATCAACTTGTTGGGAGTTGTTTTCCTGGCTTCGCAATAGTTCAGCAGCGAACGCATTTGTCGTGCCGAAAGTTTTAAACTGATGGATTTGAATTTTTTCTTCCGCTTCTTCATCACCGGAATTGTATTGGTTTGGACAAAGATAACCAAAGAATTGAATATTCATTATTGATGAATTAGAATTATTGGCAACAGAATACTTTCTTAATCATCAGAAAGTTTTAACTCACAATATTGGTTTAGGTAAGAGGTAGATCAGGACAATACGGCTGTCCATGGTACCATCAACAGAATGACCAGCAATGCAATGGAATAGAAAATAAAAACCATCTTATTTTTCTGTCCGGAGGTTGCTTTTGTTTTTGATTTGAATAACCCAATTGCTACTAAAGCAATGGCAATCAGCATCATTAAAGGGTGCTCCAATCCCTGGAACCTGAGCGCTTCGTTTTTCATAAACCCTGAGGTGTAATGCACCAATGGACTGATGAAGAGTAAGATAACACCCAATACAAACTGAATATACAGCAGTTGTTTGGTGTAATTGTAGAGTTTAAATAAAGGAACTGAAATGGTTTTTTCGTTCTTCATCATTTTCAGTAAGCTAAACACAACGCTAAGTGCCAGCATGGCTACGGCCAGCCACATGAATCCCGAATGGGCATTCTGAATTATATTATACATCATTGTTTCTGTTAATTTATTGTCCTGCAAAATAATGCATTTTTGACCAATGGGCAATATTATTTATTTTTATTCTAAATAAAAGCGCCTTTATACTGTTTTCAATATTTTCATCACTTCATCTGCATAGGCCTGGGCCTTTTCAGGACTTGGTGCTTCGGCGTATACACGCATGATGGATTCTGTATTTGATGTGCGTACATGAACCCATCCATCCGGGAACTCCACTTTCACACCATCGATGGTTAGGACGGGGAGGTGCTTGTATTTATCCAATACTTGATTGTAAAGTCCTTCTACATCTGTCTCAGGCGTAAGCTGTACTTTGTTTTTCGAAACAAAATAATCAGGATAGGTGGCCCGAAGTTGCGATAGACTTTGTTTGGTTTTGGCCAGATAAGTAAGAATTAAAGCCACGCCTACCAGCGCATCGCGGCCATAATGAAGTTCGGGATAAATTACTCCTCCATTGCCTTCGCCACCGATGACGGCCTGCACCTCCTTCATTTTTTCTACCACATTTACCTCGCCAACTGCTGATGCCTGATAGGTTCCCCCCATTTTTTCAGTTACATCACGCAAGGCTTTGGTGGAGCTTAAATTTGAAACCGTGTTTCCTTTCTGGTTTTGCAGGACATAATCTGCCACCGCCACCAGGGTATATTCTTCACCAAACATGTGTCCGTTTTCCATTACAAACGCCAATCGGTCTACATCCGGGTCAACCACAATGCCCATATCGGCCATGTTTTCCAATACTGTTTTAGAAATCATGGTCAAATGCTCCGGCAGCGGCTCCGGGTTGTGCGGAAACTCACCTGTCGGCTCGCAGTACAATTCGATAATCTCTTCAACGCCCAGTGCCTTCAATAACCTGGGAATGGCAATTCCACCCGTTGAGTTAACAGCATCCACCGCAATTTTAAAGTTTGATTCTTTAATCAAATTAACATCTACCAGGGTAAGTTTTAAAATGGCTTCGATATGCTTTTCGATGGTGGTGTTATCAGTGGTGATTTCTCCCAGATGGTCCACCTCCGCAAATCGAAAGGCTTCTTCTTTAGCCAGCTTCAGTACCCTTTCTCCTTCGATGGCAGAAATAAATTCGCCCTTCCCGTTCAGCAATTTAAGTGCATTCCATTGTTTGGGATTGTGACTTGCTGTAATGATAATTCCACCATCAGCCTGATGGCCAACCACGGCCATCTCAACGGTCGGGGTGGTGGAAAGTCCGGTGTTAATCACGTTTATTCCCATGCCAATCAGGGTGGTACAAACCAGGTCCTCGACCATCTTTCCTGAAATGCGGGCATCACGACCAACAATAAAAGTCAGCTTTTTATTGGGGGTGACTTCAAATATGGTGGTTGCAAAAGCAGCCGTATATTTTACAACATCAATGGGAGTGAGGTTATCTCCGGGTGAACCACCAATGGTGCCGCGTATTCCCGAAATGGATTTTATAAGGGTCATGTTCGTGTATTTGGGATAATTTTGGGCAAATGTAGCAAAATGCCTTCTAAGGCATCAGAGAATTCATGCTATATTTGACCTCGCTCAATCATTTTTACAATGACTTCAATTTGTTTGTCTTCTCCTTCGGGATCATATTTTAGTTTAAGGTTGTAACCCCAAAGTCGGGCAAATGCTTGATAAAAGAAAGCGGTAAAATTGCCTCTGAGTTCTTCAACCAGGTTGTATGAACACTCACCGGTTTCGCGGTCTACTAATTTTATCAGGATTCTACCCTGTGAGAAGGTCATGTTTTTTAGGTCGTCACCATAACGCGCATTGAGTTCCTTTTCGGCCTCCTTTAGGATACGTCTTGCCTCTCGTTCATTTTTGGCTTCCAGAATGAGCTTGTTGTATTTTTGAAGTTGCATACCGGCCAAACGCGCGTATGGATAAACTTTTTTTACATCCCTGATGAGTTTGGTTAATTGACGTTGCTCATGCCGGGTGGTGGGGGTAAGCAAAGAAAAAATTTCAACTTCACGTAAACTGACCACAGGGATGGTATCTCCAATAACCACGGTAGCACGCACCACCATAGGTTTTACTTGTTGTGCAATTCCGTAATAGGAACTACAAAAAAAAATGAATAGGAATATTGGCCATTTCTTCATCGGTAGATTACCAACAAATAGCATGCCCTTAAAGATTAAACAGCTGCTTTCAGCTTGGTGATATTGGTACGTGTGAATTTTTCCTCAGCGTAATCACGTGTGATGTTTAAACTTTTCACGCGTTTTTTTCCGGGAAGCTCAAACATGGCATCAATAAGAATTCCTTCCATAATCGAGCGTAAACCACGCGCACCGAGCTTAAACTCGATGGATTTTTCAACAATCAGGTCCAAAGCGCCATCTTCAAAAGTGAGCTGAACGTTATCCATACCGAAAAGCTTTTCAAATTGTTTTGTAATGGCATTTTTAGGTTCTGTAAGGATACGCTTTAGCGCCTCTTTATCAAGAGGGTCGAGATAGGTAAGAACCGGCATGCGGCCAACAATTTCCGGTATCAATCCAAAACCTTTCAGGTCGCGCGGTGAAATATATTGTAACAGGTTTTCTTTGTCAACCACATCATCCTTTGAACCTGCAACGGAATAACCTACCACATTGGTCCTTAGCCTGTTGGCAATGATTCGTTCAATACCTTGAAAGGCTCCTCCGGCGATAAACAAAATATTTTTCGTGTCGACGGAAATCATTTTTTGTTCGGGATGCTTACGTCCTCCCTGAGGAGGGACATTTACTGCTGTACCTTCGAGCAGTTTTAACAAAGCTTGCTGAACGCCTTCACCCGACACATCGCGTGTGATGGAAGGATTGTCACTTTTACGGGCGATTTTATCAATTTCATCAATAAAGATGATCCCTTTTTCGGCTGAAGGCACGTCATAGTCAGCGGCTTGCAGTAGACGAGTGAGAATGCTTTCAACATCCTCGCCCACGTATCCGGCTTCTGTGAGTACCGTGGCATCGGCGATGGCAAAAGGTACATGCAGCATGCGGGCAATGGTTTTGGCCAGTAATGTTTTGCCTGTTCCGGTTTCTCCCACAAGGATGATATTCGATTTTTCAATCTCCACCTCGTTTTCATCGAAAAGCTGCGAAATGCGTTTGTAATGGTTGTAAACAGCTACGGCCAGCACCTTTTTTGCATCTTCCTGACCAATGACGTAAGTGTCGAGAAAAGCTTTTATTTCAGTGGGTTTTAGTTCGTTATGGTGATGTGGCCCGCATGGTTTCTTTTTCGACCCCAACTCTTCTTTAATAATAAGGTTGGCCTGATCGGCACAGAGGTTACAAATTTTAGCCTCCATCCCGGATATCAGCATGTCGGTCTCCGACTCTGGTCTTCCGCAAAAGGAGCAATAATGGGTGTTTTTTTTTGCCATGTTCAAATTAGCCGTACAACTAAAGCTGCTTGGTACTATTTTTTATTTTTAATTAAGACTTCATCAATCATTCCATAGTCTTTGGCCTCCGTGGCTGTCATCCAGTAATCACGGTCGGAGTCAGCCCACACCTTTTTGTAGGTTTGACCTGAATGGACAGAAATAATTTCATAAAGTTCTTTTTTAAGCTTTTGAATTTCTCGTGCCGTAATTTCAATATCACTGGCCTGCCCTTGTGCACCACCCATGGGTTGATGGATAAGAACCCGTGAATGTTTTAAAGCTGTGCGTTTTCCTTTGGCACCGGCACAAAGAAGTACGGCACCCATAGAAGCGGCCATTCCTGTACAAATGGTGGCCACATCGGGGTTGATATACTGCATGGTATCGTAAATGCCCAATCCTGCATAAACCGATCCCCCCGGTGTGTTCAGGTATATCTGAATATCACGGTTGGCATCATTCGATTCGAGAAATAACAATTGCGCCTGAATAATGTTGGCAACATAATCGTCGATTGGAACACCTAAAAAGATGATGCGGTCCATCATCAGGCGGCTAAACACATCCATCTGTGCCACATTGAGTTGCCGTTCTTCGATAATGGTTGGCGAAATGTAATAACCATCGTAAGCCGAGCTATACCTTTCCAGGGAAATGCTGTTGATTCCCAGGTGTTTTACGGCGTATTTTTTAAATTCTTTACTGCTATCCATAAGGTGATTTATTTTGCCTGAGAAGCGATTTCAAAAAATTGCTCTTTGGTCACTTCTTCAGGTTTTGTTTTTAAATTATTTTTGAAAAATTCAATGAATTTTCCATCGAGCAGCTCATTATGAATCCTTTGCTTTTCATCTTTGCTGGATAAAATCTGGTCGATAATCCCTTCAATTTGAGGAGTCAGCTCGGTGCCACCACCGATCGATTGAAAGTAGGTACCAATTTTTCCACGTATTTCTTCCTCTTTTACTACCAATTGGTCACCATATTTTTCTCTTAGTTTACCTTCAACAAGTTGCCATTTAAAGGTCTGAGAATAATTTTCGTATTGATTATCAATTTGTTCTTCGGTAATTTTACCCTGGTTGCTTTCTAAAAGCCATCGTTTTAAAAAAGCATCCGGCAGATTGATAGCTGATTTTTTGATCAGGGCAGCAATGGCGTCGGCCATGAACTGTTGATCCGAATCACGCGTATAGTGTTTACCGATGTCTTCTGCCAGTGCTTCACGAAAGGCCTCTTCCGAATCGATTTCCTTTGCAGGGAAAACCTTTTTATATAATTCTTCACCTAACACGGCATCTATGGGATGAATAATTTCATCAATTTCGAATTGCCAGGTCGCGTTCAAGCCTTCTGTTTCGTCGGCGGATAAACCGAGTAACGATCTTACTTTTGTTTCATCCTGAATGGCTTCCATCAGGTTGAGAGTAACGATCCCACCTTTTGTAACGGCCAACAATTCAGCTTTTACGTCAACGTTTTTAATGGTCTCTATTTTAAGATAGGATTTTTTACCGTGGTTTCCTTCATTTCGATTTCCGTCAGCATCAAGTTTATAAAAAAACCCTTGAAGTCCATCTGTTTCGCCTGCGTTTTCAGGATGTTCTTCGGTGCCGAAACGAACCTTTACATCTTCAACAGCCTTGTTAATTTCATCATCATCAACCAAAATGGTATAATAAGGAATGGTCAAATCTTCATCAGCTAAATCGAGGGTGAACTCAGGTGCCAGACCGATATCAAAGAAAAAATCAAATTCCGTCTGTGTATCGAAGTCAATTTGTTTGTTTTTTTCCAGGTTAAGCAGTGGATTACCAAGCACCGGAACCTTATTTTCGATCAGGTAATTGTTCAATGCGTCCGAAACGGTTTTGTTCACTTCTTCTACCAATACAGCTGAGCCATATTTCTTTTTTATCAAACCCATGGGCACATTTCCTGGACGGAAACCCGGCATATTGGTTTTTTTTCTATAATCTGTAAGTTGTTTGTTTACAGTGCCAATATAATCGCTTTCCTGGATATTCAGGTGAATTATCGCGTTTAATTCACCGTTTGATTCTTGAGAGATGTTCATCTAAAAATAGGTAATTGGTTCAAAATAATTGTACGGATGAAGGGAATCGAACCCCCACGCCTTGCGGCACCAGATCCTAAGTCTAGCGCGTCTACCAATTTCGCCACATCCGCATGCGTACTACTTGAAAACGGGGTGCAAATATACGATTTTTTTAATGCTTTCCTGAAAATTTGCCTTTTTGTAAAAAGCCGTTTTTTTTATTCAAAGTCACCTAAAATTGCCAGGACTAAAATTAAAATTCGGACCTGATGCACCAAAAAGCTAATTTTGCCGTTTGTTTATTTATCAACTAAAGTCCACTCTTTCAATGCTAAATAGTCTTTCTAAAAATCTTTTCTCCTGTATATTCCTTGTTATATTGTTTTTATCCCTAAATAAACAACTCAAAGGACAGGAAATGCTTGGGGTTACATTGGGCAATTATAGTGGCACGCCGGGTTTAATGGTCAATCCGGCAATGATCACCAACAACAAGTCTTTTTTAGATATCCACCTGGTTTCGGCAGATGTGTTTTTTATGAATAATTTTGCTTTTATTCCTGCTGCTGATTTTACTATCTCAGATTTGTTTAAATCAAATTATACTTTTCCGACATATAGGGAAGACAGCAAAAATTTCATCTATTATACCGATGAGAAAATAAAAAACGCGGCAATTAACGTTCGTATACTTGGCCCTTCTGCCATGATTCAGGTAGGTAAACAAGGGTTTGGACTTCAGACGGGTGTCCGGTTTTTTTCGTCAGGAAGCCGTTTGCCCTGGGAAATACCTGTTTTTGGATATGAGGGATTAATTTATGATAAACTCTACAACATCAGGTTTATGGATTACAATTTCGACTTTAATTCTACTGCCTGGATGGAAGTTGGTCTCAGCTATAATTATGATATTTATGAGTTTTTAGATAAAAAATTGACACTGGGGATTACAGTAAAAAAGTTGTGGGGATATAGTGGTGCTTCAGTTAAAACCAAAAATGTAGATTATATTGTGTTGAACGACAGTACGATCAGTATAAGAAACCTGAATGCGGAGGTGGGTTTTTCGTTGCCAATGAGCTATGATGAAACCGGTTTTAGCCAAGTGGGGCGAACTTTTAAAGGTAGTGGAATTGGATTGGATCTGGGGCTGGTTTATACCAAAAAGAAACAAGAGAGTTCGCGCGTGTGGCGAGGAGGTAAATTGTGTTCGCAGGTTTATGATGATTACATCTATCGCCTGGGAATTTCTGTTTTAGATATAGGACGTATTAATTATAAAGACAATGCCCAAACACATACCGTTCATGATGCGAGTGTATTCTGGGACGAAGTGGATACCCTCGGCTATACCACTGTGAATCAGTTGATGACTGAGCTGAGTACGGTGCTGTATGGAGACCCAAATGCATCATATTCAGGCAATACATTTAAAATCGGGTTGCCAACAGCCTTGAGCATTCAGGCCGATTATCATGTAACAGAACTGCTGTATGTTTCCGGTTTCTGGATACACCCCATTCGATTCAATAGGAATGCATTAAGGCGACCTGCACAGCTGGCCGTTGTTCCCAGGTTTGAAACCCCATTTTTTGAACTGAGTGTCCCTCTGTCGTTATACGAATACCGGTATCCACGAGTTGGTCTGGCTGCCC
Organism: Bacteroidetes bacterium GWF2_41_31; assembly: GCA_001769215.1. Taxonomy (GTDB): domain Bacteria; phylum Bacteroidota; class Bacteroidia; order Bacteroidales; family F082; genus UBA6244. The sequence goes on along the minus strand of MEOL01000049.1, from coordinate 32,732 downwards.
GTTTTTATTTTTTTACTATTGGCACCGAACGGTTAGGTACCTATTTGGGTATGGCTGATTTGAATGGATTGGATATTTATTTTTCAATTAAATTTAGTTTAGGTAAAGGTTCGTGCCGTAGCCTGTTTGGAGGAGCCTGTTCCAATTCTAATTTTGGCAATAAAACGATAAAAAGATCCTCTTTCTAATCAACACGTTAAGGTACGCAGTTTATTTTTCCAGAGGCCGTTTTTTTATCATGCCCCCTTTGGCATCTTTAACGCTGTGCATAATGATGAAAGCGTCCTTGTCAATTTTATCTATCTCGTTTTGAAGCTTCGACAACTCCAGTTTGGTTACCAGGGTGTAAACGATTTCAGTATGCTTAAGTGGCTGTCCTCTTTTGGCATATCCCTTTTTTCCATTATAAATGGTACATCCGCGTCCGACTTTCTCGATAATGGCCAGTCTGATCTCTTCACTTTTATCCGAAATGATGGTTACACCCATGTATTCTTCTATTCCTGAAACAATAAAATCGACGGTTTTGGATGCGGATAAATAAGTAAGGATAGCATATAGTGCAATTTCTATGGAAAAAACAATGGCGGCCACCATAAAAATGAGGATGTTAAATATGAGAATGACATCTCCAATGGTGAGCGAGGTCTTTCTGTTGAGAAACACCGCCAGAACTTCAGTGCCATCAATCACCGCCCCACCACGAATGGATAATCCGATTCCCATACCCAAAAAGAAACCACCAAAAACGGAAATCAGTAATTTGTCATCGGTTATTACCGGGAATTCGATCAGGTGAACCGAAATGGCCAGAAGAACTATGGCCACCATACTCCTTATGGCAAATTGTCGGCTAATGGTTGAAAAGGCCATGATCATAAAGGGGATATTGATAGCTACCAGGAGAATGGAGAAAGAAAACCCACTCAATTCGGCTGATATCAGGGAGATACCGGTTACCCCTCCATCAATAAAACTGTTGGGCAGTAAAAAACCCGACAAACCAAAATTTGCAGAAAGAACACCTGATAATATCAGAAATCCATCGCGAAGCATGTTTTTAAAATCTGCATTGGCTTCATTTACTTTTTTAGTAAATTGTTCGTTAGTCAGCTTTTGTCGCTTGTTTTTTTGTTGATGCTTTACGCTCTCGACAATTATATATTGAAAAACAGGATTCATGTGCTCGGTAATTGATATCAAAAATGACCTGGCAAATCAAAACCGTTTAATGGTCTGAAGAAATGACTGATTTTTTTGATGTGACAGAGGAACAAAGATAAGCCACAATTTTATACTTTCGTCCGTCAAACACTTTGTTCATGAAAATTCTAATCCTGGTACTTGTTACCTTTCTTCAAACGGCTTTATTTGCGCAGGATACAGCATGGCGGTTTGTGGATGTTTCGCTCAGTCCGAATGTACGTGCTCTTGATTTAACCTCAAGGTTGACATTGGTTGAAAAATGTTCCTTACTCATGTATAATTCGCCTTCAGTTTCACGACTTGGAGTTGCCGAATATAACTGGTGGAATGAATGTCTGCACGGAGTCGCCAGGGCAGGCAAAGCAACAGTTTTCCCTCAGTCAATCGGGCTTGCCGCCACCTTTGATCCAGAATTGATATTTCAGGTCGCGGATGCAATTAGTACCGAGGCCCGGGCCAAATATATGGCAGCGCGCCGGAAAGATAATCTGAGCCAATATACCGGACTCACTTTCTGGACTCCGAATGTGAATATTTTTCGTGATCCGCGGTGGGGTCGGGGGCAGGAAACCTATGGTGAGGATCCTTTACTTACCTCTTTGATGGGAGTATCGTTTGTTAAAGGACTTCAAGGTAAAGACGGCAGCCATTTAAAAACCGCTGCCTGTGCCAAGCATTTCATTGTTCACAGTGGTCCGGAGGCAGGAAGACACCATTTTAATGCCAATCCTACGGAAGCCGATTTTTATAACACCTATGCACCGGCCTTTAAGGCGTTAGTGGATGCTGGTGTCGAAAGCGTGATGTGTGCCTACAACAGAACCTGGGATGAGCCCTGTTGTGGAAGTTCGCCACTGCTGCATGACCTGCTCCGCACAAAATGGGGGTTTAAAGGGCACATTGTAAGCGATTGCTGGGCATTGGACGATATGTGGCTGCGTCATCAGGTGGTGAATTCTGAGATTGAGGCTGCAGCCCTGGCAGCCAAAGCAGGCACCAACCTGAATTGTGGAAGTATCTACCATTTTTTGCCAGAGGCAGTAGAAAAAGGTCTGATCACCGAAGCAACAGTCGATACCTTGCTGCAGCCGGTATTGGTCACCCGTTTTAAATTGGGAATGTTTGACCCTGATTCAGTCTCACCATGGCGCAACTTATCCCCTGATACAGTAAACTGCTTAAATCACAGGCAATTGGCATATAAAGCGGCGTTGGAGTCGTGTGTATTATTACAAAATACAAACCGCATACTTCCTTTGGATGAATCCAAATTGAAAAATATCTTTATTACCGGTCCTACAGCTGCTGAAGCGGATGCCTTATTGGGAAATTACAATGGCTTTTCAGGGAATTTAGTTACCATTCTGGAAGGGATTACCGACAGACTCGATCCCGGTACCATGGCCGATTATAGCCGTGGATGCCTGTTGTCAGGCGATTCGGTGTTTCATGGATTCTGGCAAGCCGGTTTTTCGGATGTGGTCATAGTTTCAATGGGTTACACACGACTTGTTGAAGGAGAAGATGGAGATGCCATGCTTAGCAACCATGGGGGCGATCGAATTGATTTGGGACTTCCCGGAAATCAAATCGAGTTCCTCCGCCAGATGAGGAAAACCTACCCTTTAAAGCCAATAATTGTAGTAATAACAGGTGGTAGTGCCATCGATATTTCTTCCATTCAGCCATACGCTGACGCGATTCTATTGGCCTGGTATCCAGGTGAACAGGGTGGAAATGCCATCGCGGACCTCCTGTTTGGAGAGGCAAATCCATCGGGGAAACTTCCGGTAACAATTTACAAGTCAGTCGATGATCTTCCTCTTTATGAAGACTATTCCATGAAGGGCCGCACTTACAGGTACTTTTCTGGTGAAGCCCTTTTCCCGTTTGGTTTTGGATTGTCGTATGCTGATTTTGATTATATCAGTGCCTTAACTGACCGAACTGTTTATTCTCAGGGCGAAAATATTCATCTGACTGTTGAATTAAAAAATACGAGTAAGGTAGTTGGTACCGAGGTAGTTCAGGTTTATTGTGATTATCCTATTTCAGGAGAGTCCATACCAAAAAAATCATTGGTTGCCTTTGCCAGGATCGAAGTCCTTCCCGACAGCTTGCAGTCGATGGAGATAGTAATACCAATGGATAATTTAAAATTATGGGATAGCCAACTGAATGATTATCAAATTGCAAAGGGAACGTATCACCTGTTTATCGGCTCTTCTTCTCAGGATGTTCAAATGACAAAAACGATCGAAATCAGGTAGTCGATTGAGTTTTACAGAACATGATTCACTCAATCTGAGAAACCTTTATTGTCCAAACATGCTGGCAGGGTGGATTTTTTCTTATTTGTTCAGGAATCATCACCTTAAATCCAACGCCGTCCGGAATCCAGGCCAAAGGCTCCTGAGTTCCCAACAGGGTGACAATAGCTCCATCTGCCGGTCGATGCGATTTAATTGTCACCTCCGAGGGCAGTGAAGCTTCGTTTTCCTTACCTAAATAAAAGAAATAGGCGTTGCCCTCCGGATTAGCCGTCATGCAAATGTTGTCCTCTTTGTAAGGCGCCAGCACGTGGCTATTGTAAATGCCTTCACCGTTTATTTTCATCCAGTTGCCGAAATCCTTTAAAAGCCCGTAGGCACCAGGTTGCCATTCACCCTCCGGTGAAGGGGCAATATTGAGCAACAGATTTCCTCCTTTTGCCACAATATCTACCAATAATTGTATTCCTTCCCTGCCACTCATATACTCCGCATCGGGAGTATATGACCAACCACCACCTGAAATAATACATGATTCCCAAGGATAGGGGAGTGGCTTTTCCGGTACACGGTTTTCAGGTGTGAGGTAATTTTGATTTTTCCCGTATACAGCCCTGTCTACCACAATCAGGTCAGGTTGTTTTTCACGTGCTTTTTCCACCAACTCATCCATCCTGATGTCCTGGTTTATCACTCTGCGTTTTAAATAACCATTGGATGCGGTATTCAACTCCTTATCATACCACAAGTGAATCTCCTCCTTTGATTTTTTCGATACCCACCCGCCATCTAACCAGAGGATGTCAATTTTCCCGTAATCACTAAGCAATTCCAACAATTGATTGTGGGTAAAATCGATAAATCGATTCCATGTCGCTGTATCTTCTTCAGGATCATAATTTACGTTTCTATCACGCGGGGGATATTTTGGATTCCAGTAGAATCGGTTATTCCAATCAGGCTTTGAGAAATACGCACCTGTCCAAAATCCTTGTTCTCTAAATGCTTCAAAAATTTCAAGGGAGATGTTGCTGCGCGGATTTGCAGAAAAGGCACACCCCTGATCGGTGACCTTATAATCGGTGTATTTGGAGTCGAACATACAAAAGCCGTCATGGTGCTTGGTTGTAAAAATAACATATTTCATCCCTGCATTTTTAGCGGCTTCGGCCCATTTTTCAGGATTGAATTTTACCGGGTTAAACGTGGTTTTTAGCCCTTCATATTCCTTTCTGTATGTTTGGTAATTGTCGGGGTCGCTGCCTGATTTACGTTCGCACCATCCATATTCTTCAGGACAAAGTGACCATGATTCCACAATTCCCCACTGGCTGTATGTTCCCCAATGCATGAGCAATCCAAACTTGAGGTTCTTCCATTGGTTTATTTTTTCGACGACCGATGGATTTGTTTCGGAAACATACCGCTCATCTTCAGTCAGGTGCTGAGTGTATCCAACTATTTGAATTAAGATAAGGAAAAGAAGTAAGGCTTTTTTTTTCATGCTGTCAAATATTAATGTCTGCAAATTTCTGTAGTGTGTACTGAATGAGTTATTTGTAACAAAGGTACAAATCAAATCCGGTGCAAAAATAATCTCTACATTTGGTACTACCAAATAGTTTAAAATTTGAAGCAGATTATTGCCCTTTTAACCCCACTCTGGTGTGTTATTATTGTATATCAGGCAGCCACCTGTACTTTAATCTCCTGGTTCGAACCTTCCTACCTATACCACCTTGATTTTTTGATTCCAAGAGCCATTATCATGGTTTATCTGGCCTTCCGTTTAACTACTAAATCTGCTTTTTTCTTAAACTTTGGTACACTGGCAGATGCCATCATGGCCTATTTATTATTGGGTTTTTTTTATACCGAAACAGCTTTTTTAAACACAATGGTTTTTCCAAAAATTGACCCTGTCCTTGCAGGAATCGACCAGTGGTTATTTGGTCATCAGCCAGCGATTCGCTTCTCGGAAGTATATGGAAATTCGCTGTTTAGTGAGCTCATGTTTTTTGGATATTTTTCGTATTATCTCATGCCTTTGATTGCGCTTGTTGTCATCCCTTCCTGGCCGGCAGGCAGAAGGGTTAAAAAGCCTGCCCAATTTAACCGGTTTGTATTTTTGCTGATTTCGGCCTATTTCACTTATTATTTGCTGTTTATCCTGTTTCCGGCCGCGGGCCCCCAATATTATTATGACCCTCCTATCAATCAAATCTCTGCACAGGGTCCGATGGCACATCTGGTAAAGCTTGTTCAACAGATAGGTGAAGTACCCACAGGGGCATTTCCCAGTTCTCACGTGGGAATCACCTTCATTTTGTTATTTTTGCTTTTTGACCTGAATAAAAAACTTTTTTGGATTTATATACCCTTTTCAATCCTACTTTTATTTTCTACTGTTTATATCAAAGCCCACTATGTGGTGGATGTGCTTGCAGGGCTGCTAAGCGCGCCCATTGTGCTGTCATTGAACCTGTTTATCTACAAAAAATTGAATTTTCATCTTAATCCGGCTGTTCATGGAACTTACCATTCGCGAAGTTAAAAGTAAAGGTGACCTAAGGACGTTTATCCATCTCCCAGAAAGGATACATGAGCATCACCAAAAATGGCTCCCCCCGTTATACCTTGATGAATGGAAACTATTTTCAGCAACCAAAAATCCGGCTTTTAAGCATTGTGAAACCATTCTTTTGCTGGCTTTGGAAGGAGAAAAACCGGTTGGCAGGATTATGGGAATCATTCATCATCCTTATAATCAGAAGCACCAACTGAAAACGGCACGGTTTGCGTTTATCGAATGTTATCACAACAAACATGTGTTCAATACATTAATAAGTCATATCGAAAACTGGGCTGTTGCAAACAATTGCACCGAAGTGATCGGGCCTATGGGGTTTTCAGATAAGGAGCCCCAGGGATTTCTGATCAAAGGTTTTGAGAGGGAAACCATGATGGTGACCAATTGTAGTTTTCCTTATATGGTTTCCTTTATCGAACAAGCCGGTTATCAGCCACATATTGATTTATGCCAGTACTCCGTTCGCCTGACAGAAGACATCATCGAACGATATCGGCCTTTCGCCATCAGGGCGCAACGCAATCATGCGTTGGTGGTTCAAGAATTTACCTCCACCCGTGCCATAGTACCTTTTATCAAGCCGGTGTTCGACCTGATAAACAAAACCTATGTGGATATTTACGGGTTTTCTACCATCACCATTGCTGAGATGGATGAGTTTATTACCCGGTTTCTTCCTTTGCTCGATCCAAGATTGATTAAAGTGATTACCAACGAACAAGGCAAGGTACAGGCTTTCGTGGTAGCCATGGCCGATTTGAGCAATGGCTTGAGAAAAGCAAAAGGGAGAATTTTTCCCGTTGGATGGGTTCATATTTTACTTGCAGGAAGAAAATCAAAACGACTGGTTTTGTTGTTGGGTGCCATTGCAGACGAAATACGGGGTAAAGGGTTGGATGCAATCCTGGGTTACTTTTTGCTGAAATCGGCTGTAAACAAAGGTTTTACTACCATCGACAGCCATTTGATAATGAAGGATAATTATAAGATGAGGCGTGAAATTGAACGACTGGAGAACTTCGATTTGTATAAAGAATACAGGATTTTTTCAAAAATATTGCCATCAAGGAAGAGTTGAAAGGATACGCTTACAACCGTACGTCCAATGCGTCCTGCAATGCATTTCCCAATGCCATAAAAGCCAGCACCAAAACCACAATTGCAAGACCAGGTATGATGGCCAGGTAGGCAGAATCGAGAATAATAAAGCTATAATATTCTTTTACCATACTGCCCCAGGAGGGCATGGGAGGTTGGACTCCAATTCCAAGGAAACTTAAACCTGCCTCGATGAGAATGGCCGATGCGAAATTGGCAGCCGAAATCACAATCACCGGACTTAAAATGTTGGGGATGATATGCCTGGTTAAAATTCTGAAATGACTAAAACCCAGTGCCCGGCCCGCTTCGATGAATTCTTTTTCCCGAATACTGAGGATTTGTCCTCGTACCACGCGGGCTACCTCAACCCACATGGTAAGCCCTACAGCGATGAAAATTTGCCAGAATCCACGTCCCAGGGCGAAGGTGAGCGCAATGACCAGCAGCAGGGTAGGGATGGACCATACCACATTGATAAACCACATGATAATCTGGTCGGTCCGCTTGCCAAAATATCCTGCCAAAGCTCCGAGCAATATACCTAAAATCAACGAAATAGATACTGAAATGGCTCCAACAGACAAACTAACCCTGGTTCCGATAATTAATCTGGAAAGCAGGTCCCGGCCAAACTGATCCGTGCCCAACCAATAGGTTTGTTTATTAATGTGTTTATTTTCAACCGTTTGTTGCAGTCTCTCCAAAGAAACTATTGTGTCTGTTTGATTTAAAAATCCAAAACTGACCTGGTCCCCGGTTTGCATAAGATTATAAACCTCTGGAAAGATGATGTCGGGGAGAGCAAGTTTCGTTGGCTCACCGATACCATCAGGATCGAACATAATAGCCAGGAGGCTGTCGCCCTGAAGTCCATAGCTGCTCACAGGAATGGAGGTGTAGTTGCTTTTTGCTCCAAACAGCATCTTAAGGAAAATGTTGGTCTTTGGCAGCATTTCATCCTTTTGAACCAGCAACATATCAACCGAGAATCCGGGTTTCTGTGTGCTGATTTCCAGAATCTGGGTATTGCTGTAAGGGGTGGAGTCAGGGGTGATGAGATAACCCAGAATGCTGACCAGGATGGCAAAAATGATGATGGCAAGGGCAACCATACCGATGGAATTGCGCCTGAAACGCATCCATGTAATCATTCCGGGCGATTGGGATTGGTTTTCTCTTTGCATTCGTAATTTAAAGCAGCACAAATGTAGAAAAGAATTTGGATGGGGGATGAATTAGATTTTGAAATGGAATCTGAAAAGGTGATGGTTCAAAAATGTCAGTATCGGGTTAGTGGGCATTGTAGGATGCCACCTATTACAAAATCCATTCTACGCAATCGTGGTTTATAAAAAATTCTTATTTACAAAGTCATGAAATACAGCTTTATACTGGTCGCTGACTGGGATATAGTTTTTTCCGAAAACAATGCGGCTTCGCTCGATGGTTTCAATTTTTTGCAGGTTAACAATAAACGAGCGGTGCACCCGCATAAATTGATTTGGGGGAAGTTTTTGTTCCAGCGATTTGATGGTGTTTATCGACAGGATGGGTGGTTCACCCAGGCCGACATACACCTTTACATAGTCCTTTAGTCCTTCGATGTACAAGATGTCCGCGAAATTGATTTTACGGATTTTGTAATCCGATTTTAAAAAAAGAAACTGGTTGCCGGAATCGGATGTAGATGCAACATTTCGTTCCAGTTCTATTATTTTTCTTGCCTTTTGAACGGCTGTCAGGAATTCCTGGTAACTGAAAGGCTTGAGCAAATAATCCACTGCATTTACCTTGAATCCTTCCAGGGCATATTTTTCGTAGGCTGTGGTGAAGATGATCTTGGGCGGATCGGGCAATGTTTTTATAAATTCGATACCGGTTAAATCAGGCATCTGGATATCCAGAAATATTAAATCAACGCTTTCATTTCCAAGAAAATCCATTGCATCCAGCGGGTTGTCGAATGTACCGGAAAGGGTCAAAAACCCGGTTTTCTTTATATAATCTGTTACCAGGCTCAGGGCCAATGGCTCATCATCAATAGCGATTGTTTTCATACAATTTCCTGATTTAAATCCATTTCCAATTCCAGTTTAACTGAAAAATCGCCGTCTTTTTCTACAATCGCCAATCGGTACTTATCAGGAAACAGCAGGTTGAGCCTTTTCTTTACATTTTCGAGCCCAATCCCGGAATAGCGTCCATCAATTGCCATACTGCTCTTAATCATGCTGTTGCGGATGTTGAACAGCAATCGGTTTTCATCAATTTCCAGTTTAATATGAATATACGACTGTTCCCGGTTGCTTATTCCGTGCTTAAATGCATTTTCAATAAAGGCCACAAAAAGTAATGGAGGAATGATAATGTCGGGGTAACCCTCCGGAAAGCTCACAGTTAGTTCCACTTTGTTTGTCAGCCGCAGCCTCATTAAATCGATGTAGTGGTTTAAAAAAGCAATTTCTTCGCTTAGCCGGGTACCTCCTTTCTCGGATTCATAAAGCAGGTAACGCATTAATTTTGATAATTTTAATACCGATTCGCGTGCGTTTGCCGTATCGATGTTGATGAGTGAGTAAATATTGTTTAAGGTGTTGAAAAAGAAATGCGGACTGATTTGATTCTTTAAAAAGGCCAGTTCTGAATTCAGCTTTTCTTTTTCCAGTTCCTTGCGGGCTTTCTCATCGCGGCTTACTTTTTCCAACAATTTTAACCCAAGCGAAAAACCCAGAATCAACAAAGAGGTGTAAAAATAATCCACAAGCTTAAACTGCCTAATGGGCGCTTTCATCATCCTGTGATCAGGATTCATGTTGTCGAATCGTTTTATCATCTCTGATGAAGGTTCTTTTAATTTGAATAATCCCTCGTTGGCATACCACATGGTTGTGCATATCACCAACAACAATACAAAAGCGGATAAAAAATAGCGTGCTTTCTTGTTCCTGAATAACAGTTTTGGTACGAGCCACAGGTAATTGAGGTAAAAAAGAACACCGTAAATGGAGAGGTTGACATACATGTGAATGAGAAACTCCTTGTTGCCTTCACCAAAAGTATTGTCAAGATAGCCGGGGATCACCAGGATAATGATCCAGGCCATCACATGTAAGGTAATGACTAATCGGTTGTCGGATAATTTTATTTTCTTCATGTTACACCATAAATTATTCAAATATAACCACAATCAGCTATCCATGGCATATTGGATGATTTTATTCATGAAATTATTCGTATCTGAGTGCATCTATCGGATTTAATCCTGCAGCTTTTCGTGCCGGATACCACCCAAAAAAGATACCAATGACCGAGCATACCAGAAATGCGAAAATGATTGAGGCGGGCGTTACCACCACCGGCCAGCTCAAAATGGAAGCGATGGCCTGCGACGACACCAGTCCCAGTAAAATACCGATGATTCCTCCTACCACACTTAGCAGGAACGACTCCACCAGAAATTGAGTCATAATATCCGATTCGCGTCCGCCAATAGCGAGCCGCAATCCGATTTCACGGGTGCGTTCGGTAACAGAAACATACATGATGTTCATGATTCCGATACCACCCACCAACAACGAAATTCCGGCAATGGCACCCAACAGAGCGGTCATGATATCACTGATGGCCGTAAAAGTCTGCACCATTTCCGATTGCGAACGAACGCTGAAATCATCTTCGCTGGTGGATTTAATTTTGTGTGTTTGGCGGAGTGTTTCGGTGATTTGATCTATGGCCAGGGTATTTAATTCCTCCGAAGCCGCAGAGGCAAAAATGCTCTGGATGTAGGTAATAGATAGGATTCGTTTTTGAATGGTGGTATAAGGAGCCAGAATAAGGTCGTCCTGATCCTGCCCCATACTATTTTCTCCTTTTTCTGTCAAAACACCGATGACCTTAAAAGGGATGCTTCCGAAGCGAATGGTCTGACCCACCGGATTTTCAATTTCAGAAAAAAGATTTTCCACAATGGTTCTTCCAATCACACAAACTTTTGCATAGGTTTTGATTTCCCTTTCGGTGAAATTGCGCCCCGAAGCCAGTTGATATTTACGGATTTCCAGGTATTGATTGTTGACGCCATAGATGTTGGATGGCCAGTTTTTGTTTCCAAAAACAGCCTGGCCATTTGAGTTTACCACCGGTGACACCGAGCTTACCGCACTGCATTCGCTTTTAATGGCCTCCACATCAGTTAGTTTCATTGATTGCAATTCGCTACTGCTCATCCTGACACCTCCAGGACGGTCGTCTCCCGGCATAATAAAGATCATGTTGGTGCCCATCTCCGACATTTCATCCTGAATGCTTTGCTTCGATCCCTGACCAATGGCCAGCATGGCGATAACTGAAGCTACACCGATAATGATGCCCAGCATAGTGAGAAAGGCCCTGAATTTGTTTCGCAGGATCGCATTCATCGATATTTTAAGCAGGTTTGAGTAATTCATTTTAGAAGTTCTTTATATCAGATTCTGATTCGATGGCATCATTGCAAGTAGCTCAGCAGCAAGAAAGCGTTTTTCAAAGTTGTCTTTTCTGGCTACCAAACCATCTTTAAACTGGACACTGCGGTTCATAAACCGTGCGATTTCGTGTTCGTGGGTGACAAAAATGATGGTTTTCCCCTTTTCATTCAGATACTGCAACAAGGCCATAATTTCATAGGAGGTCCGTGTATCCAGGTTCCCGGTGGCTTCGTCGGCAAGTATTACGCGTGGATCGTTCACCAGTGCCCGTGCTATGGCCACACGTTGTTGCTGGCCTCCCGACATTTGGTTAGGCATGTGGTGCATGCGATCGGCCAGGCCAACGGCATACAATGCCTCAATCGCTTTTACCCTGCGATCTTTCGAAGTTATTTTATTGTTGTAATAAAGCGGAAGCTCCACATTTTCAAGCGCCGTTGTGCGTGGCAACAGGTTATATGACTGAAAGACAAACCCAAGCTTCTGATTTCTCAGCCTGGCCAGTTCATTTTTGCTCAGGGAACCAATATCTACTCCATCCAGCCAATAACTGCCACTTGTTGGCTGATCGAGGCACCCGAGCACATTCAGCATGGTCGATTTACCGGAACCGCTGGCACCCATGATGGCAATAAATTCCCCTTCTTCCACTTCCAGGTCAATACCACGCAACGCATGAACTGTGATTTCACCCACCTTGAAATCTTTTTTAATCCCTTTAATACTGATCACCGGTTGCGACATCACTATTGTTTTTTATTGGTTTTACCCGGAGGCGTTGGCATAAATGGGCTTTTGCTTTCTTCTTTCATGGTAATTGTTTCACTGGCTGTGAGATTTGTCATGGCGATAATCACCTCAGTACCTTCCTGTAAACCGCTCAAAACCTCATAGTTAATTTCATCAGTATCACCCACCTGTATGGATTGTGGAAAAATGGAATCAGGGGTTTTTACCCAGACTATTTTAAAGAGCCCGCGTGAGTTGTCTACAGAATTATTGGCGTTCGTCACCACTTTGGTCTGTGGATGGGTGGCTTGATAAGTTTCCATGGCCATCGGATCGGGCGTAAATTCAAGTGCCAGATTGGGGACTACGAGAACATCCTTTTTTTCTGTTACAAAAAAAGTGACATTGGCAGTCATGCCAGGCATCAGGATTTTCTCCGGGTTTGGTGCATTTATGATGACCACATAGGTTATCACATTGTTATTTTCCGTTGGCATCAGCCTGATCTCCACAACCCGACCATCAAAAACATTGTCGGGAAACGCGTCCACAGTAAACTCAACCCTTTGTTCGCATCTTACCCATCCTATGTCGGCCTCGTCAACATTGGCCTCAATCTCCATTTGAGTGAGGTCGTTGGCAATGGTAAAAAGGGTAGGGGTTTCGAAACTGGCCGCTACGGTTTCGCCTTCTTCCACATTTTTTTCAAGCACAATACCATCGATGGGAGAGTAAATAAAGGCATAGCCCAGGTTGGTCTCACTTTTAGTATAGGCTGCACGGGCTGCACTCAGGCTGGCCAGTGCCGATTGATACCTGTATTCCACCTCATCAAAATCACGTTGGGCAATCAGCTCTTTTTCAATTAGTTTAAGATACCGATAGTAATCAGCCTTTTCATACTTATATTCTGCTTCTGCCTGATCGAGTACTGCTTTACTTGATTTTAGAGCCGACTCCAGGGTTTCTGTATCAAGGCGCGCAAGCAATTGCCCTTTATGAACAATGGAGTTATAGTCGGCGTATAATCGTTCAATTTTTCCGGAAACCTGCGTGCCAACTTTCACGGTGACAGAGGCTTCCAGTGTGCCGGTGGCCGTCACCGTATTGCTGATGGTGGCTCTCCCGGCTCGCTGGGTTTGAAATTCAATGATTTCGTTCTTTTTCGAGAACCCGATATACAACATCATTACCACAGTGATAATAGTGACGATAAGGGCAATGTAGAACCAGATTTTTTTCTTCATGACATAGATCTTATTTTGATAAACTAACGGGTATTCCTTTATAATAATCCAGAGTTTTGTAACTGAACAACAAGGTGAATTTTGCCTGGAGCAGATCATTTTCGGCTGTGATCTGGTTATTTTTTTCGATGAGATAGTCTGCCGAACTCAGCATCCCGGTAGCAAATTTCTCTGTTGCCACCTTATACGATTCAATGGCCGCTTCATATTTTCCGGAACTGGCACTGTACTGCGATTGGGCTGTAAGTACATCCACACTGGCCTGCTCAATTTGCTTGCGCAGATTATTTTTGGTCTCCTGTGCATCCAGTTGACTGGTCAGGACATTGATTCTGGCAAGTTTAACCGCCGACCGAACTGTATATTTCTGGAACACAGGTATGTACAGACTTAATCCGATATAAGGATTGAACTCGTTGTTAAGTTGGTTGAAATAGGATGTACTCAATGTCTGGTTATTCCATCCAGAGCTTATACCCGCACCTAATGATAGGGTAGGCCAGCGTTCTGCTTTGGCGATTGTTTCATCCAGGCTGGCACTGGCCAGGTTAAGTTCCGATTGCATGATCTGGGGCATGATGGATAAAGCATGTTGGTAGATCGGAAAAACTTCGGTAGCTACCTGACGCGATATCAGGCTTTCCAAATCGGGTGATTCTATTTTAAAGTCATCATTTACAGGCATTTCCATTAGTTGCATCAGATATACCCGCGTCATGGCCAGGTTGCTTTCTGCGTTGGCCAGGGTTAGCTTTTCAGAAGCCAGTTCGGATTTAATTTGTAAATAGTCCACTTTGGAGATGACTCCCAAATCCTTGCGTTCCTGAGCCAGCACCAATTGTTGGCTGGTGGATTCAAGTTGTCTGTTTGCATTTTTCACCTCCTCTTCGGCATACAATATCTGCAGGTAAGCATTCAGAATGCTGAGTTCGGTGGATTCTGCCACCACTTCTGAATAATAACCGCTGCTTTGCAGATTTAGTTCCTGTTGTTTGATCTGCGTTTTCAGCTTAAAACCATTGAAAAGGATTGCATCTGCACTAAATCCATAGGTGGTATTGTTGACACCGATCAGGTTTCCATAGGTGTTTTCAATGGTGTTTTGCTGTTTGTTCCAGTTAGTTGTGTGATTGATGGACGCCTGAAGCGAAGGTAGTCGGTTGTTTTTGGCCTGTTGGTAATTCTGTTCGGCACTTTTAATTGAAAGTTTTGATTTTAGGACAGTTACATTTCTCTCCAGAGCATATTCGATACAATCGTCCAGCGACCATATTCTGGTTTGAGCCGGACTTGTAACTCCGGTAGCTAGAAGCAGAAGGATAAAAAGCATTTTTTTTAGGTGATAATTCATTGCTCAACGATATTTTCTGCAAATGTATCCGGGAGATTTTCTTCCTGAAAATGAAATAGAAGTATGGGCATATTTCATAGATGATTTGACCAATTTCCAGAAAATTTGCCTGTAATTGCCTATATTGGCATTTTTTGAGATTCCTCTCTTACAGGATGGTTTTCGCCTGCATCACCAGATAAATATGGATTTTGCAACTAAATGAGGTTAAAAACGCTGTAAGTTGTCCATTTATTTTTTTGGATTTGTCGGTGAATTTACCACTTCCGTCTATGAGATCAGGTCATTTGTAGAGTATGTTTTGCCACCTAACAAAGCAACATCAATTTTGCCAAAAATTACGGTGATGAGATATTGGATATTCTTATTAACAATTACACTTCTTCTTGGGATTCATCCTGAGGTTAGTGGCCAAAAACAGACCTATATCTGTAGTTGGCAAAAGCCACCTCTGACGATTGGAAGTTTTGAAAGGTGTTGGCAATCTGCTTTACTAATGGATTTAAACACAGGGCTTTACTATGGTGTTACCAATGACGGGGAGTTCCTGTATGTGGCACTGAAAACCGATAATGAACCAACAATTCAACAAATCCTGGCCAACGGGTTAACCTTCACAATCGAGGCCAAAGGGAAATCCGGCAACAAATGGACTCTTGGTTTTCCACTTCCCAGGCAGGAAATGTTTTCTGGTCATTATAATAGGCACTTTCCAAAAATATTGGTTTCAACAAATAGCAGAAAGAGAAACGTGGAAGAGATCGGGCATTTCAACAATACCTATCTGTTGGGGCTCGAAATGGTTGAGATTACTGACAAAAAGAAGCAAAAAGAACCGGTAATCGGATATAACCTGCAATCGGATGGTTTTGGGGTGATTTTGAAAATCGATACAACCGGAAATCTGTGTTATGAAGTTAAGATCCCACTTATCAGGGTCTTTGCTGATCCAAAGCGTTATTTGGTCGGGGCCGGTCAATTTTTTTCGTTTGAATTCCTGGTTGCTGCCGTCACAGGACCTGGTCAGGAGGCAAACAGACCAGGACGACAAATGATGCCTCCTGGCGAACAACCGATGAATCAGATGGATAGGCAACACAAGCGTCCAACCGGAAACAATCAGGAACTACCTGAGGTTTCCACACGTAAAGAGCTTAAAATCAAAGCGAAAAAAGCCATGCTTTCACCAGAAACCCCAATTAATGAATAAATCTATCCTGATATGATCCATAAATCACTCGTGCCCTATCTGATCCTGATGTTGCTGAAATTTAGTGTGTTGGCACAGGAAGCAGAAAAACTGATTATCAATAAAGATTATTATGCCATGACTTTAAGGAGTGTGTTAATAGATTTGAGCAAAAGCTACAATTTGCAAGTGGATTATAATCAGGAGGATGTAAAGGGTTATGCTGTGTCTTCAGGGCATTTTGAAATGCCGCTTGGCCGATTTATGGAAACCATATTAACCAATACGGACCTGAAGTTTAAAATTGTAGAAGATCAAATTCAGATTCGGAACAATTCGGGAGAGTTAAGCTTGAATGACAAGGTGTATGTACCCCAAGCTGATTTTACCCTGACAGGACTGGTCCGCGATCAGGAAACCGGCGAAATTTTGCCTTTCGCACAAATCATTGTCGTAGGTACTACCAATGGCACTACCAGCAATGTGGACGGTTATTTCACCTTGTTTCATGTCCCTTCTGATACCTCACAACTCCTTGTAGGTTATGTGGGCTACGAAAAGAAAACGCTAAGTCTTACTCCGCGTCTGGTAAACAACAAGTTGGTTATCGACCTGGTAAAAGGTTCCCTTCAATTGGCCGATGTGAATATTGTGGGCGAGCGCAAAGACTTGATGAAAGTCTCTGAAAAAATCAGTGAAACAGCCCTGACACCCAGAGAAATTGCCGTTCTGCCCAGCCTGGGTGAGAAGGATATTTTTCGTACATTCCAGTTATTGCCTGGCATCAGCGGAAGCAACGAAGGTTCGGCAGGATTGTATGTACGTGGTGGCACCCCTGATCAAAACCTGATTTTATATGATGGGTTTACCGTTTATCATGTGGATCACCTTTTTGGTATGTTTAGCACCTTTAATTCCAATGCTGTTATTGATGTAAAGTTGTTTAAAGGCGGATTTGAATCGCGCTATGGCGGAAGGCTTTCAAGCGTGATGGATATTGTTGGAAAGGACGGGAACGAAAACAATTTTAATCTGGGAGCGGATCTTAGTTTCTTAAGCTTTAACGCGTTTACCGAATTTCCTGTGGGGAAAAATATAACCGTTTTGTTCGCTTTTCGACGGTCATTTCAGTCGGCTCTGTACAACAAATTTTTCGAGAATTACAATTCGGAAACCACAACCACCCAGTTTGGAGGTAACAATGGAAACCGTCCTTTCGGACGACGAATGGAAACTGCAGAACCTGTTTCATATTTCTATGATATCAACAGCAAAATTTCTTATAATCCTTCAAAAAAGGACATCATCAGCTGGAGTATTTTTAATGGAAAGGACGTCCTGGATAACTCCCGTGAAAACAACCGCTCCTTTGGTGGCATGGCAATGAATAACAGTATAAACGATCTTACCGACTGGGGCAACCTGGGTTCGAGTTTAAAATGGTCCAGAAAATGGAACCAGAAGTTTTATACCAACACGCTGATTTCGTATTCCAATTATTTTAGCATCCGCGACAGAACTTCGGAAAACACCAGGATCAACGAAGACGATGAATATGAAACCATGAAGCAGGGAACCTATGAAAACAACGACCTGCAGGATTTCGCCTTTAAAACCGATAACCAATGGGAAATTAACCTGACCCACCGGGTTGAATTTGGCTTGCAGGCCAACTATTTCAATATCAAATACAACTATCAGCGCGACGATACCATTACCATCCAAAACAGGGATGACCAGGCCAGTTTGTTTGCTTTTTATCTCCAGGACAACTGGACCCCTGTCACCAGGTTGTGTATCATTCCGGGCGTGCGCGTTTCGTATTATACAGGAACGCAAAAACCGTACTTTGAACCCAGATTATCAGCTTCGTATGCGCTTACCGAAAGGTGGAAACTGAAAGCCGCCTGGGGAGAATATGATCAATTTGCTCAACGCGTGATCCGCGAAGATATTCAATCCGGATCGAAGGATTTTTGGATGCTGGCCAATGACGAAGATGTTTCGGTGTCGTCGGCAGAACATTATATTGTGGGATTTTCCTACGAAACGTCGAGCTATCTGTTTGATGTTGAGGCCTATTATAAGCAACTGAACGGACTTACCGAATACACTTTAAGGTATATTCCGCAGTTTGGTTCGGTCGATTACAATGAGTTTTATTATACCGGTGACGGATATGCACAAGGCATTGAATTTTTGGTTCAGAAAAAATTTGGAAACCTGAGTGGATGGATGGGATATACCCTGGGCGAGGTGATTTACAATTTCCCCGTTTATGGTGATAATTCGTTCGCGGCAAGCCATGATGTGACCCATGAATTTAAAATGGTTGGCATTTATAAACTTAAAAAATGGACCTTTTCGATGACCTGGATTTTCGCAACAGGAAAACCCTATACCAAGCCATTGGGTGGTTATCAAATTGAGCTGCCCGATGAAACAGTTCAGGAATATATCATGGTTGGCCAGAAAAATGGAAGCCGCTATCCCAATTATCATCGCCTGGACATGGCTGTTTCGAGAAACATGAAATTCGGCGACATGGCAACAGGGGCCATTAGTTTCTCACTTTTTAATGTTTACAACCGAAAGAATGTCTGGTACAAGGAATTTGAAATGGTGGAAGGCCAACTCATCGAAACAGATGTAAACCTGCTGGGAATCACACCAAATATCACATTGTCATTTAGTTTAAAATAACATGAATAAAATATTTCGATTAGTTGTTTTGCTTGCGTTTCCGATGACCGGCTGTCAGGAGAATGGAGAAGGTACTCTGTCGATTGAGCAGGTTGTTGTTGTGGAGTCATTTCTTGCTCCCGGACAGCCGCCATCTATTAAGTTAAGCAGTGTAATTCCTTTTACAACCGATACCACCACCGAAATCGCAAATGCGATTTCAGCAATGGAGGTCAGTATTTCAGTCGGAGATTTAAATTACAATCTGGTTGAAATGACAGATACTCCGGGAACTTATGAAGAGCCCACAAAAAGGCTGGTGATTGAAGAAGGCGAAACCTATCAGCTTCAATTTACCTACTTCGATCATGAGGTCATTGGAACAACACAGGTTCCATCGAAACCGGCCAATTTTGAAATTTCGGATACACTTATCAAACTACCCCGTATAACCGAAGATAGCGGTCCCGGGGGAATGCCATCCATGACCGAAATTGAACTTACCTGGGACAACGATGAAAGCGATTACTACCTACTTACCATTCATTACATGGAAGAGGAATACGATACCATCAATACGGTATTTGAGATTGAAGATGCCGCAGCAGCGGCTAATTTTAGCTCTCAGCCTCTGCAGGTAAATTTCTACTCCATCCGAAGCATGCAGTTTTCGTTTTTTGGAAGATATCAGATTGTCCTTTCACATATAAACCCCGAATACGCCAGACTCTTTGAAACCTTGAGCCAGAGTTCATTGGAAGGCCTGACAGAACCCGAGTCAAATGTGATTAATGGAAAAGGAATTTTTACTTCTTATAACAGCGACACCTTGTGGATTGATGTACTTGAAGAGTAGCATACGAAGTAACAATGCAGCCGAAACAAATAGCTTTTGTTTTAGCGCCGATACCCCACTTGTGTGGATGTATAAAACCTACAACAAGAAATAAAGAATTATGCCAGCAAAATTGTAATTTGAAATTTCCACTGTTGTACTGGATGCTTCGCGCTCCGAAAATCCCGGGACACCGGGATTTTTTTTTGGCATTTGATGCAAAATCAGGACGATTGTTTTAACCAAGTTTGATGTCGTTGAATATGTCTGAAGTATTATTACCCAAAAACCAAGGCAATAATCAGCGGCAAAACTACTGGCACAAAAACCAGATCGATCATGATTACTTTCAGGAAACCAATGATATCTGGTGCCGCGACAATATGCCAATCCAGATAGCATCATGCAGCATGGGGGTGTATTGAATTGTATCTCATGGAATATTATAGAATAGATAAAATATTTTTTAATCTGTTCCTGTATCGTCAGTATATTCTATATTTGACCCATATGAAACTGAAAACCCGGATATTTCCAAAACAAAAAACCGCTAACATTCAACATATTAGCGGTTTTTATTACTGATTGTCAGTGTTTTAGTGACTCGTCCGGGGCTCGAACCCGGGACCCTTTGCTTAAAAGGCAAATGCTCTACCAGCTGAGCTAACGAATCATCCGTTTTGAGGGTGCAAAAGTAATGGTTTTTTAAAAACGACAAAGAATTATATGATCTTTTTGCCTTTTTATTCCAACAAGAGTCCTTTTCCTTGTCTGATTATTTCAATAGTGTCTGAGGTGCAATCAATTACAGTGGAAGGCTCATTGCCACCAAGCCCTCCATCAATCACCAGGTCAACCATTTTTCCAAAATTATCGTCAATTATTTGCGGATCGGTGGTGTACTCAACAATGGTGTCCTGGTCGTGTATGGATGTGGTCAGTAAAGGTTGTCCCAGGGCCTCTACGATTGCCATGACAATGGGGTTTTCTGGAATTCGGATACCAATGGTTTTTTTCTTGCTCTGGAAAATGCGTGGAATGTTATTATTCGCGTTCAGGATAAAGGTAAACGGACCCGGCAAATTGCGGCGAACCATTCGATAAACGTGGTTGTCGATGGGTTTGGTATATTCAGAAATCATGCTCAGCGTGTTAAAAATAGCTGAGAAATTGGCTTTTTCCTTTTTAATGCCTTTGATGCGGGCAATCCTGTCCACAGCTTTTGGTTGTTCAATACTACATCCCAACCCATAGACGGTATCCGTTGGGAAAATAATCACACCTCCATTTTTTAAGAGGTCCACTATCATATTGATGTGTCGTGGTGCAGGGTCATTGGGATGAACAGATAATATCATATCCGTATGTATTTAATGAATACGAAGGTAGCAAATGTTTGATTCGGCGGAGGACCATCGAAAAAAAAGCATAAAAAAAGGGTAAGCTACTTATATCGCACCGCTACAACCACCTACCCTTGCTACCTTCCGGTCCTGGGGGAATTCAGCAGGAGCTGATCGTATAAGACTTACCCGGCGCAAAAATAGTCATACTTTGATAGCGGGCAACAAAAAAAATGTATTTTTACTTAAATTTTAAAAATCGCTTATGGAACAGAAACCTACTTCTTCGTTTGCTGCTGCCGTGATGCCCGGAATTTATCTGGGTGTGGCACTCATTGTTTTTCGTCTCATTCTATTTCTACTCGATGTTGAGATGGAATCGTACCTGAACTGGACAATATACGTCGTGTTGGCCATTGGGCTTTACCTGGGGATTATTAACTTTCGTGACAAACACCGTGGTGGTTTGATCAGTTATGGAAATGCCTTTGGTGCGGGATTTGCCATCGGATTATTCGCGTCGTTGATAATGGGCATCTTCACCTATTTTTTTGTTGAATACATCGATACCTCACTGGTAGGACAAGTAATGATCAAGGCTGAAGAAGGCATGTTGGCTCAAAACCCCGATATGACGGATGAGCAACTTGACCAGGCACTCAGTATGGTGAAAATATTTTCATCACCTGTAATGATGGCAGTCTTGGGATTCGTTTATAACCTGGTTATTTCTGTTATATTTTCATTAATAATTGCTATTTTTGCCAAGCGAGAAGACAGAAGTATCGCCTAGTAAAAAATTGCAGAATGGATATTTCGGTAGTAATCCCGTTTTATAACGAGGAAGAATCGCTGATGGAGTTAAATGATTGGATTGTTCGTGTGATGCAATCCAATCATTTTTCGTTTGAACTCATCTATGTGGATGATGGCTCGGGCGACGGTTCGTGGGATGTGGTGGAACAACTGGCAAAGAAGCACCCTGAAATAAAAGCCATCCGTTTTAGGCGGAATTATGGGAAATCAGCTGCCCTAAACGAAGGTTTTAAGGCAGCCACAGGCGAGGTAGTAATCACCATGGACTCAGACCTGCAAGATAGTCCGGAAGAAATCCCCGGACTTTTTAACATGATTACCGAGCAAAACCTGGACATCGTTTCGGGGTGGAAGAAAAAAAGATACGATTCTACACTTACAAAAAATGTCCCCTCAATAATATTTAATTGGACATCACGCAAACTATTCAGGTCGAAATTGCACGATATGAATTGCGGACTGAAGGCCTATAAGCTTGACGTGGTGAAGAACATACAAGTATATGGCGAAATGCATCGTTATATCCCCATCATTGCCCGTGCCGCAGGATTTTCTAAAATTGATGAAAAGGTAGTTGTGCATCAAAAACGCAAGTACGGTGTAACCAAGTTTGGCCTCGATCGTTTTATCAAAGGCTATCTCGATTTGTTGACCATCAACTTTGTGACCAGGTTTGGTCAGCGTCCGATGCACTTTTTTGGAGCCCTGGGCAGTTTGGTGTTTTTTACAGGATTTGTTATCGCCAGTTACCTGGCCTACGGGAAGTTTTTTATGGCTGAATATCGTATGACCGAACGTCCATTGTTTTACTTTGGATTGTTGGCCATGATTATAGGTGCACAGCTTTTTATGACAGGTTTTTTAGCGGAGTTGATCTCTCGCGGTTCACGTGAAAGAACCAATTATCAAATAAGAACAAAAATTAATCTTAAATAGTTGAATAAATGAAAATACATTTGGTTTCCGGAGGGTGTGGATTTGTTGGTAGAAATGTAGTGAAGCGTCTGTTAAAAACAACAGAAGATACCATCTTTGTTGTCGATGATTTAAGTATCGGACGCCATCCTAAGGAATGGTTTGAAGGCGAGTTTACCTCGAAAATGAATAAAGATTTGGAGGTAATCGGTTCGGAAGAGCGGTTGTTGTTCTGGAATGGTGATTTCAGAAACCTGTTGTTTTACATGAGGCAGGATCCTGAATATATTCAACATACCTATGGTATTGAATTCGAAAAATTTAATGACGTATTTCACTTTGCTGCCATCGTTGGCGGACGTTTGAAAATTGATGGCGATCCCCTGATGGTAGCCCTGGATTTGAGTATCGATGCCGAATTTTTCTATTGGATTACCCGTCATAAACCGGTAAGGGTCCTTTATCCCAGCTCAAGTGCTGCTTATCCTACCAGCCTGCAAACAACTGAAGGCGCCATCGCGCTCAGTGAAGGCGATATCGATTTTACCAAAAACCTGGGTACACCCGACATGACCTATGGCTGGACGAAATTAACGGGAGAATTCCTGGCTCAGATTGCGGCTAAACACTATGGAATTTCCATTGTTTGTATCCGCCCCTTTTCGGGATATGGAGAGGACCAGGAAACGAGTTATCCAACACCGGCTATTGCCGAAAGGGCAGCGAAGCGCGAAAGCCCTTTTGAAGTATGGGGAACGGGCAAACAGGGACGCGACTTTGTCCACATTGACGACATCATTGACTTTATCCAGATTTTGATGAACAATGTAAGCGATGGATCGGCCTACAATATTGGCTCGGGTAAACTTACATCCTTTCTTGAACTGATTGATGTGTTCACCGGTATTGCCGGATACAAACCACCTGTTAAACCATTGCTTGACAAACCCGTTGGCGTGCATTCACGGTATGCCGACATGAGTCTGGTACAGGAAAAATTCGGTTGGATGCCCAAAATCTCCATCGAAGAAGGAATGCGCAGGGTGTACGAGGCACAGTTGAAGAAGTTACCTGCCTGTCGGTAGGCAGAAAAGTTGAGTGTTGGATTCAAACACTAAACTTTAGACACTAAACCTTAAACACTAAACACCAACCACCAACCTTTTCAGGAAAAAACCACGAAATGACGCAGAAAAAAACGACCATCGTATGTTTTGGCCCCGGCCCCATGTTTAAGGGGGGAATTGCCAATTACAATACCTCCCTGGCCAAAGCCTTCGATAAGATGAAAAATACCGAAGTTCATATCGTTTCGTGGACCCAACAGTATCCTGCCATCATTCCACGCGATTTTATCGATCGGAAGAGCAAGGTCGATCAACTGGAAGGTACCGACATCAAAGTGCATTACATCACCAATTACAACAATCCTGCTTCGTGGCAGGCGACGGTAAACCTGATCAGAAAGCTTAACCCTGCAAAAATTATTTTCCAGTGGGCCATTGCCATCCAGGGTATTCCATTGGGTTATATTGCGAAAAGATTGAAGAGTAACCCGGACATGGAGGTGTATTTTGATCTTCATTTCGTGATTCAGAAGGAGGGCAGTTCGCTTGACAGGAAACTGACCATGCTTGGGATAAAATACGCGGATTCGTACATCGTTCATGCATTTAAAACAGCCCAAGAACTCAAAAAGCTTTTTCCCAAAAAGCGATTCGAAATATTAGAACGCGGCGATATCCTCATTGGTGAGGGGCATAAAGTGTTAAAACTGTATCATCCTGTTTATGATATGTTTAAGCCCAATCCTAACTTCAATATGGAAACTGCCAAAAAGGAGATGGGGTTGAAAAAACATGTCTTTCTTTTTTTTGGTTTTATCCGTAAATACAAAGGCTTGCACAATGTTATACAGGCGTTTGCAAGGGTAGCATCGCAACGCGATGATGTAAGTTTGTTGATCATCGGCGAATCCTTCTGGAATACACTCGATAACAAGAAATTTTCTACCCGCTTAAAAAATGCCACCTTTGGCCTGGCCAAAAAGATTTTCCTGAAACAGCAGGACAACGAACAGGACTACAATCCGCTGGCCTTATTGGATGAACCCAACCTAAAGGACAACGTATTTGTAAGAAATGACTTCGTCCCCAATGAAGAAGTACCCTATTATTTTCAGGTGAGCGACAGCATTATGCTTTATTATCTCACGGCTACGCCATCTGGGGTAGAATCAATTGGTTATAATTTTAATATGCCCATGCTGGCCACCAAAGTGGGCCATTTTCCTGAAACGGTGAAAGATGGCTACAATGGTTATCTGGCAGAACCTGATGATTTGAATTCGATGGCTTTACAGATGATACGTTCCATTGAACATCCCATCGACCGGCAAAATGTAGCAGCTACATCCAGTGATATGAGCTGGGACAATTACGCAATGGAGATACTCAGGTAAATCTGCTCAATCAATAGTTTTCCCTGCTGGTTGTTTTTCACGCGTACTTTTTTTGCAACTTTGTCAGAACCTGATATTCGCATTGATAAGAATAATGAAAGATGTATTTCAGCCGTAAAGTACTTGCCTACTATGAAGATATAGAATCTCCGGTTGGATTACCCGATGGAGTGGAGGTGATGAACCCATATTCTAATCCTGAAGTCCAACGGGTATTGGAGGCATTTTATACCAACTATTACCAGGACAATAAAAAAAGAAAGCTCATTTTGGGTATCAATCCGGGAAGGCTGGGTGCCGGGATCACAGGCATTCCGTTCACCGATCCAATCCGACTTGAGAAGGATTGTGACATCAAGAATGGTTTTGTTAAAAAAGGAGAGTTGTCATCGGAGTTTGTTTATAAGCTGATCGCCCAGATGGGTGGCCCGGCTCATTTTTATCGCCATTTTTATATTGGGTCGGTGAGTCCGTTGGGATTTTTAAAGGATGGCAAAAATTATAACTATTATGATTCGTTGGACCTTAAAAGAGGTCTTAAGCCATACATTATCAACAGCTTAATAAGTCAGATTAGTTTTGGGGTAGAAACAACCACTTGTTATTGTATGGGCCAGGGCAAGAATTTTGATTACCTCAAAATGTTGAACGATGAATTTCATCTCTTCAAAAAGATTGTACCCTTACCCCATCCACGTTGGGTGATGCAATATAAACGCAAGGAACTGGATTTTTGGATCAATGAAACGATACAATTGTTGATTAAGTAAAAGCTAAACTTTACCGCGACAATTTCATCAGGTGAAAACCACTGATGGCTATCAGATAGTTTAATGAAGATTCAATGGGGATTTTTATCTCATGTCGAAAAAAAAATCCTTTTTCCTCATCATTCATTCTATTGATAAGGAAAAAGGAAGTTGAATGATTGAGTCCACTCCGAAAAGTCTAGAACCCCAAAAGACACTAAAGTGGACAATAAATAGTTTGTTGATTTTCAACGAATTCCCCTTTAGGGGTCAGGGGTAAATGAGTTGAAAATCATTGAACACATACTTTTCGGAGTGGACTCATGATTAGAAAACAAGAAAGACTAGGCCTCCGTTTTACCGATGTTCATCACCCATGCAATAATACCGCCTGCAATAGCGCTCATAATGGTAAATGCAATGATATCAACTATTATCGGAGTGAAAGAGGAATAAAGTGTTGTCATCGAGTAAAAACTAAGATCAATGCTGAGAGCAAACAATACACCAATAATGGCTGCGATTTTTACCCCGCCAATGATGGTTTTGTTGTTTAACCAGCCGAAAATTATCGAAAAAATAAATCCGGATGCCATGTTTGACAAGATCATGGCCCACCAGACCATTTCTTCCTCGGGTCTATTGAAGGTCGTATTACTAAACTCTGACATAAAATCCATCAATAAGACGCCATAAATTAGCCAACCCAGGAAAAAGAAAGAGATACCACCCACGATACCTCCGATGACAATTTTAGTTGTTTTCATGTGATTTAAGATTTGTTAATAATAGATTCGGGACCAAATATATAGTAAACATTTTAATACTCAGCATCTTTTCATAAAATTTCATTGAAGCTTACCAAAACCCTAAAAGCGTCCTTATTTCATCGACTTGTTTATTAAACACACTAATTGAAGAATAGGTTTGTAATTAGCTGTAAAAAAAAAGACAACAAAGAGTTAATTCTATGTTGTCTTTTATTGTGAACCTGAAGGGAGTCGAACCCCTAACCTCCTGATCCGTAGTCAGGTGCACTATCCAATTATGCTACAGGTCCAAAACGCTGCAAAGATACAAAATATTTTATTCCTGACCTCAAACTTGAATAAGGATTATTTTATTCTGGCATGATGAGAAATATTTAGCGAATCAATTCTACAATCCTTTCACTAAGAAATGTCTTTTTTCAGCCACCATTTCATCGCCTCAATTTTTATAGCATCACGGGTTTTACATATCTCTCTACGTCTTCTTTGGTGATTACATTCCCACAAAGGATCACCAGGCGTTCCACCACATTGCGTAGTTCGCGTACATTTCCACTCCATTTGAATTGCTTTAGGCCCTCGAGTGCCTCTTCTTCAATGCCTGAAACCGGACGCCCCTGCAATTTGCAAATATCCTCAATAAACCTTCGTGTGAGTAAAGCAATGTCATCCTGGCGTTCGCGTAAGGGGGGCACTTCAATGACAATCACGCTGAGGCGGTGATACAAATCCTCACGAAAACGGCCTGAAGCCATTTCTTCTTTCAGATTTTTGTTGGTGGCGGCAATGATGCGTACATCTACCGACAATTCTTTTTCGCCACCTACGCGGGTGATTTTATTTTCCTGCAAGGCACGCAATACCTTGGCTTGAGCCGATTGGCTCATGTCGCCGATTTCATCCAGGAACAGCGTACCCCCATTGGCGAGTTCAAAGTCGCCCTTGCGCTGTTTAATGGCGGATGTAAACGATCCCTTCTCATGTCCAAACAATTGGCTTTCTATCAGTTCAGAAGGTATCGCGGCACAGTTTACTTCTATGAATGGTGAGGCAGATCGCGCGCTTAGCTCGTGTAATTGACGTGCTACCAGCTCTTTACCGGAACCATTTTCACCTGTAATCAACACCCGCGCCGTGGTGGGGGCCACCTTTTGTATCATCTCAAAAATCGAACGTATTTCAGGAGATTCGCCTATAATTTCATATTTTTTCTCCACCTCACGTTTAAGCCTGCGGGTCTGTATCACCAGGTTCTGCTTATCAACAGCATTTCTCACCGAAATTAACAGCCGGTTCAGGTCGGGTGGTTTCACAATAAAGTCGTAAGCCCCTTTCTTAATGGCTTCTACGGCTGTTTGTATGGTTCCATGTCCCGAAATCATGATGACAGGTGAATCGGTAAAAGTCATCAGTTTTTCTAAAACTTCCATTCCATCCATCTCGGGCATTTTAATGTCGAGCAGGATGACATCATAAGTGGTGTTTTTTGCTAGTTCAATGCATGTGGGACCATCCGGTGCCAGATCGACTTCGTGCTTCTCGAATTGAAGAATTTCTTTTAATGTCCGGCGGATGTTGCTTTCATCGTCCGTTACCAGGATTTTTGCCATAAGTCATTGTATTCTCTTACAAAGATGCGAAAAATTCGACCAACACGCTGTAAAAGGTGGGAATGGTTTTTGTGTAAATTTGTAATCTATTAGCTACGAGACTCAAATTTATGAAAAAACAACCCACTCTTAACTTCCTGCTGATCCTGGCGATGGTGGTGGCCATTTCAGGGAAAGCAAATGCGCAAAGGTTCAATTCCAAAGCTGTCGTTAGCGAATTTAACCAGCCACTTGCCTTCCCCTGGACTGGTGGATTGGATGCTGCTCAGTACAATGAGGTGGACCTGAATCTCGATGACATTATGGATTTGTTGGTTTTCGACCGGCGTGGAAATCGAAAATTGTGTTTCATAAATAAAGGCATAACGGGCGAAATCCTTTACGATTATGCACCTGCATTCGCTCAATTACTGCCGCCACTATATGAATGGGCCCGCTTTGCCGACTATGATATGGATGGAAAAATGGATATTTTTACTTATTCACCCGGATACTCCAGCATGATGGTTTACCACAATATTTCGGTTGGCGAGCTTAAATTCCAGCGGGTAGTTTATCCCTATCTTACTTCTTTTCAGGGAGGAGGATATGTGAACATACTGGTAACCAATGCCGATTACCCGGGCATTGTGGATGTGGACGGTGACGGTGATCTGGATATTCTTACCTTTTGGGGAATGGGTTCATTTTTGGAATTGCACCAAAATATGTCGATGGAAAAATACGGCATACCTGATTCGCTCGATTTTATGCAAACCAACTATTGTTGGGGTCAGTTTGCCGAAAGCGATGAATCGAATGTGATTTATCTGGATACCTGTCTGGGACTTGCCTCCGCTTTGGCGGACAGGTTACCTCAAACCGAACGTCATACAGGCTCAACCCTGTTGTTTACAGATTTGAATGGCGATGGCAACCAGGATTTGCTGTTGGGAGATGTCGATTATCCGGGATTATTTGCACTTTACAACGATGAACCGATGGAATCTGCACACATCAACAGGGTGGATACCCTTTTTCCGCAAAATTCGGAAACCATCCGTTTGTTTGCCATGCCTGCCGCTTCGATCATCGATGTTGATAACGATGGACTAAAGGACTTGTTGGTGGGAGTCTTTGATCCGGGATTGACTTCTTCACAGAATAAGCATAGCAGTTGGTGCTACATAAACACAGGCACTGCCGAACTACCTGAATACGCGCTGGCATCTAAGCAATTCCTTCAGGAAAGCATGATCGACAGAGGCTCCGGGGCATATCCGGTGCTCTATGATTTCGATGGAGACGGACTCATGGATTTGTTCATCGGAAACTACGGCTATTATGCCTATTCTTATTATGAAAATTACTTTTTAAGGTCGGTGTACCATGCCCGGATTGGTTACTATAAAAATGTCGGGACCTTTCAGAACCCCGTTTTTCAACTTTGGGAGGATGATTTTGGAGGGCTTGGCCAGCTTCACCTCACAGGATTGGTTCCCGCTTTTGATGACCTGGACGGGGATGGCGACCCGGACATGTTGGTAGGAAAAGCAGATGGGCATTTACTTCTGATGATCAACACCGGTTTCAACACTTTTTCGGTGGAAGATGAAGCATTCTCAGGAATTGATGTGGGCGAATTTAGTACGCCACAATTGTTCGACCTGAATAAAGATGGTTTAAAGGACCTGGTGATCGGGGAAAAGGGTGGCAACCTGAATTATTACCAAAACGTTGGAACGCTCCAAAATCCGGAATTTGAATATGTTACTGATAGTCTGGGGAAAGTAAATGTGACCGATTACAGCCTGTCGTACGATGGTTATAGTGTGCCTTGTTTTTATAGAAGTGCCGATGGAAGTACCGGATTGATTTCAGGATCTGAACAGGGAAATTTGTTTTATTATACCCACATCGATGAAAATCTGACCGGTAAATTTACCCTTTCGTCAAATCTCAATACATTGTTGGATACCGCAGGAGTGGATTTCGACCGGGGCATCAGAACGTCTGCTGCCATTGCACCCCTTCACGGTGATGGTACTTTGCAACTGTTGATTGGTAATTATTCAGGCGGATTGGAATTTTTTAATGGAAATGCAGGTGTGCTTTCCCGAATTTCTCCATCACAAACCAGGGAGCGGCTGACTATCAGGCCTAACCCGGCAACATCCACAGTCTTACTTGACGGGGTTGATTTTCAGTCGGGGGCTTATAAGGTTTACGTGGTTTCCATGCAGGGTCAAACACTTTCTCTTTCAGGTTCTATAGTAGAGGAGGGCACGCTGGAATTGGACATTTCATTTTTGAAACAAGGAGTATATCTACTTGTTTTCCAGAACAACAATTTGATTCAGACAGGGAAGTTAATCGTATTGCCGTAAATTCGTGGACTTGCTATTTGGTTCTGAGGATGGACAGGATTTCCGATGATATTTCTTCGATGGGTTTGTTGGTTACATTGATGACAGTCCACAGGGGGTGTGTTCGATAAATTCCTGAAGCATAATTCAGTTCTTTTTGAATATACGTTCTGTCAGAATAATCACCTGTGTTCCCACCCAAATATAGATCTCTGATTTTGCGTAATTCCGCCAGGCGGTTGGGGTAGGTAGTTAAACAAAAAACGCGGTGGGGGTTAATTTTAAAAATGGCATCTGGAACTTCAATTCCCAACACAATAGGAACATTGGCTACAAGCCAGCCTTTGTAGGCCAAATACACACTCAAAGGTGTTTTAAAAGTGCGTGACACGCCCAATAACACGATATCCGCTTTCTCAAGTTCATCTACCCGTTGCCCATCATCATGGCGCAATGTAAATTCAACGGCTTCGATGCGTTGAAAATAGGCTTTGTTAAGCACCTCGAAAATCCCCGGTTTTTCAGATGGTGCGTTGGCAAAATGGTGGGATAGCTGTGCCAGCAAAGGTCCCATGATATCGATGGTGCCGATATCGTGCAGTCTGCCTTGCTCAAGTATGAGGTCGCGAAGCTTTTTCGAAACAAGGGTATGAACAATCATTCCTTTCACGCGATGGGCCTCGGCAATAATTTCCAGTACCTGATTACTGGTACGTACATTGGGGCGCAAATAGGTTGTTACCTCGGCGTCTTCAAACTGGACCAATGCAGCTTTTAATGCCTGCTGGGCAGTCCGTCCTGTACCGTCTGAAAGGATAAAAATATGTTGCTGCATAGACGAATCAGTTTTTATTCGATAACAAAATCAATTACCATTATTGAGAAACCCACTCTCCAACCACGAAATATTTCAAAGCTATGAACCAAAGATATGCAAAGTAGCTCTTCGCTTTTTGGCTTTTTTAATAAAAATATTTCCAGAAGGTCATGGTTATGGTTTCAATTGAGAGGCACTGACAGATTGCCAGCATTGTGGATACTTGCTTGTTTCAATTCCGCTTTGGTTCGATTGAGAGAGATGGCATCAAACAAAGCCTTGTTTGTGTCAGCAAGTTTCAATTCCGCTTTGGTTCGATTGATAGCGCAGTCCTTACGAAGACCCCAACTACGTTCAGTTCGTTTCAATTCCGCTTTGGTTCGATTGATAGAAATTTGCAGCATGGTTGCATCCTCGTTTTGAACTTGTTTCAATTCCGCTTTGGTTCGATTGATAGCGGTTTCAGCTTTAGTTTTCTTGATTGCCATATATTGTTTCAATTCCGCTTTGGTTCGATTGATAGCGTAAGCCACAGAGCCTTTGCCATCTACTTTGAAGTGTTTCAATTCCGCTTTGGTTCGATTGATAGTTCGCTTGTGTAGTACTGTTCCCACAGGATTATGATGTTTCAATTCCGCTTTGGTTCGATTGATAGCTCGAGGCTGTTACGGCCATCCTTGGCAATTTGGGGTTTCAATTCCGCTTTGGTTCGATTGATAGGGCCAAGCCGGGCAACCTGGGAGGCCTGATACAGGGTTTCAATTCCGCTTTGGTTCGATTGATAGATAGCAGCATTGTTGGCGATGGCGCTTATTTCTTATGTTTCAATTCCGCTTTGGTTCGATTGATAGATAACTGAGCTGCAACCCCTGCGGCGGTATTTACAAGTTTCAATTCCGCTTTGGTTCGATTGATAGAACTGGCGGGCTAGGTGCTTTAAGGCTTTATGCTGAGTTTCAATTCCGCTTTGGTTCGATTGATAGTAGATTTTCGTTTCAGTTCGTTTATCTGTCGCACTTGTTTCAATTCCGCTTTGGTTCGATTGATAGCTTTATCAAAAATCAATACATCTTTGCCTAACCAGTGTTTCAATTCCGCTTTGGTTCGATTGATAGTTTAATACCAATCAACAAACCATTTTGTTTGTGAAGTTTCAATTCCGCTTTGGTTCGATTGATAGCCGGTGGCTGCTTTCATTTAAAAAACCTAAAAAGCAGTTTCAATTCCGCTTTGGTTCGAT
>MEOL01000048.1 GCA_001769215.1 Bacteroidetes bacterium GWF2_41_31 | reverse complement strand
TTATTAAACATGTTCAAATATACATAATAATCAGCTAATTACAAAGTAATTGGCTGATTATTTTCCTTAACTAATTGACATTGGCCGGCAGACAGGAATCCCCTATAGGGGAAGTGGCTGAAAATCAGAACTCCCTTTAGTCCCGATGTCAATATCGGGAGGGGTTCATTCTGATTTTCAATTATTTTCATGATTCACCTTTTTAGACCGGACTCAATAATATAATTCAATATGCCACAAGAAATAGAGAAAAAATTCCTGGTAACAGGTAATTATAAACCGCATGCCACGCATACGATTCGTATCATACAAGGTTATTTAGTTTCTGTTCCGGAGCGGACGGTAAGGATCAGAATTGCAGGAAATAAAGGCTTTATCACCATTAAAGGACAACCCGGTATGTCGGGGTTAAGCCGCTATGAGTGGGAGAAAGAGATTCCATTGAAAGAAGCAAATGAACTCCTCGAACTATGCGAACCGGGTGTGATTGACAAAACCCGGCACCTGGTTCCTGAACCCGGTGGCTTAACCTTTGAAGTAGATGAATTTTATGGCGACAACCAGGGGTTGATCGTGGCTGAGATTGAACTTCCAAGCGAGGACACCCCTTTTGAAAAACCTTCCTGGTTAGGTGAAGAAGTTACCGGAGACTTGAGGTATTTCAACTCCATGTTGATAAAAAACCCATTTAAAAACTGGTAACTATTTTTTGTAAAAGCACCACCCTATTTTTCTGCGTATTTGGTGTAAACAGGTTTATATCCCTGCAATAAATCGCTAATCTGAAACTTAATCTTCTGGTTTATATAATCCTCGCTATCTGACCATGAAATACTTCCCATATCATAAGTTTGCGTACCGGAACTTTCCCACACAAATGTGTTGAGATTATAAGTGAATATTTCAATTGTCAACGAACAATCATAATCGGTACTGCTGTTAACGGTGACACGATCAGAATATTCGCCCAGGGCTACATCGCTAAACAGGTTATTGCCAAGGGTACATATTCACATCTTCACCTCAGTGCATACAACCTGAAGCCCGGAATTGTGGAAGGAGACCGTGACATTATCACTGGAAAATTTATTAAACTTGTTGCCATTAACGACACTACCGTGGGCCAGGCGTTGGCCACCACCCATGATTTTAAATCTTACACACCTATTACGCCTTTTCAGAAAATCCACCACTACAAAGCGGTGCTCGACAACAGTTTTATATTGGGCAATGGAAGCTTAAAAGCGATATTTGGCTTCCAGAAAAACCAACGTCAGGAATATGCCGACATTTTGAATGAAAATCAATACGGGCTGTATTTTTCGCTTAACACCGTTACCTACGACATACGTTATATACTTCCTGAATATCACGACCTTAGTATTTCGATTGGAATAAATAACATGGTTCAAAACTCCCAAAACAAGGGAACTGAATTTCTCATTCCCAAATACAATTAAATAGAAACCGGGGCATTTATCATTGCAAAAAAGACCCTCAACCGATTCGACATCAGTAGCGGAGTGCGCTTTGATCTGCGCGATGAGCATAGCCGGGATTTGTATGTAAATGCACACGGCGAGCACGTAGTTAACTCCGAATCCGGTGCCATTCACCAATTCACCGCATTTAAGAATACCTTTTCATGAATATCAGGTAGATTGGGTGCCAACTATCAGATTTCTGAGAAAGTGTTTACAAAACTCAACCTGTCAAGGGGATTTCGGGCTCCCAAGATTGCCGAACTGGCATCAAATGGTGTAAACGAAGGCAGCCTGAATTTTGTGATTGGAGTGCCAACCTTAAAACCCGAATATAGTTTACAACTGGACTATGCACTGAGGCTGAATTCAAAACACGTTTCTGCCGAACTGGATTTGTTCAGTAATAACGTCAGCAATTACATCTTCCAGCGAAAGTTTGAAAGTGCATCAATTGGCTATTCCATTACCGATGGCTACAGTACATTTAAATATGCATCGGAAACGCAAATTTATCCGGAGGTGAAGTCACGTTCGATATCCATCCCCACCCTTGGGATTGGCTGCATTTCGAAAATACGTTTTCGTATGTGGTAGCCGTGCAGAAAAATCAGCTGGATTCAACCAGATACCTGCCTTTTACGCCTGCGCCAAAATTAACATCGGAACTTAAGACAACGACGAAAAAACTTGGGAAACACCTTTCAAATGATTACTTCAAAATTGATCTGGAAAATTATTTCGCTCAAAATAAAATCAGTTCTGCATTCAATACCGAAACAACAACACCGGGTTATACCTTACTAAATGTGGGCTTAGGTGCTGATTTTGCGCGAAAAAACAAGACACTTTTTTCATTGTATGTCAGCATCAACAACCTGAACGATGTGGCCTATCAAAGCCATTTAAACCGGTTGAAATATGCCGACGTCAATCACCTTACAGGAAGAACGGGTGTTTTTGAGATGGGCAGGAACATCAGCTTTAAGCTGATTATCCCAATCAATCTAAGCCCTGAAAACACTGGCCTGTAGTGAATTGTTCAGTGGTATTTAATTTACCGGTAGGTCAAAGCATTTCACCACAAAATTCATGTTAGACAATTCTAAATAACAAATAGCATTTGTCATAAACTGAAAACAACCGTACATTTGCACGTCATTCTTCCGGTATTTCCATTTAAAAAAATAGGAAATATTGGAACAAACGAATAGGCATTAATCAATTGCAGCCAATAATAATTACAAGGAATGAAACATATTTTATCTCTTATAGTGGTCATTTTACCCATTCTGGGAATAAGTCAATCACTGGAGTATCCTATCGCTGAGAAGCAAACTGTTGTGGATACATTTTACCAAACACCTGTTTATGATGACTACAGGTGGCTTGAAGATGCCAATAATGAGAAAACAAAAAATTGGATTGAACATGAGAATGATCTCACCAACAAGACATTGCGAAAAGAAGGATGGAGTTTTAACTCAAAAATCGCTATCGACAAATATTCTTACACCCGTTACGACAACCCCATCAAGCAACGTGATTATTACTTTACGTATGCCTATTATAACGATGTGAGCAATCCGGCACTTTTCTACAAGAAATTCATGAGAGACCAATTTACCGTACTCGTCGATCCTAGTTTTATCTCTGCAAAAGACAACATCATCCTCAAAACCCACTCCGTATCGATGGATTCAAAATACCTGGCCTATTCGTTTGGCAGAAACGGAAGCGATTGGAGTGAAATCATGGTGGTGAACCTGAAAACAGGTGTGTTTAAAAAAGATCATCTTGAAAACATTAAGTTTTCGGATATTGCCTGGAGAGGCGATGGTTTTTACTACTCCAAATATCCACAACAAGGGTTGGAACAAACCACCGGGCAGGAGGTATACTATCATCAGTTGGATACCGATCAATCGGAAGACAAACTCATTTTCAGAAGACAAAACAATCCAACTGCAGAATTCGCGGCATACACCACCTCCGACGAGCGTTTTCTGATCATACATGAAACTGATAAAGTAAATGAATTATATAATATTTTCTATATCGACTTTAATGAGGCAAATCCTGCAATAAAGCCTTTGTTGACGAGATTAAAATTTGGTGAAAACCTGAATGTGTTGGACAATCAGGGTGATGAACTGATCGCCAAGACCTTTAAAGGTAACAACAACGGAATGATCGTAAAAATCAACCCAGCCAGTCCTAGAGAATGGAAAACGGTGGTTCCCGAATTCAGTGTCGCTCTGCTGACAGAAGTCAAATTGTTGAATGACAGGTTTATTGCCATCTATCAAGTGAACAGAAAACAGCAAATCATCTTTTTCGATTACGATGGCAAAGTATTGCACTCTTTTTTATTGCCATTTGGATTTTCTGCAAATGGGTTCAATGGTGAGAAAACCGATAAGAAATTACTTTTTTCCTACTCGGGCTACACACAACCTAAAACAGTATATGTTTTTGACACAGAAACATTTGATATGGAACCTCTTGGATCCACCATTGTAAACTACGATTACACCCAGTTTGAAACCAAAGAGCTGGAATATGAATCAAAAGACGGAACAGTGGTTCCCCTATTTCTGGTTTACAAAAAGGGGATCGAACTAATGGGCAACAATCCAACATTATTGAATGCATATGGAGGATTCGGAGCGATTGAAAGGCCCTCGTTTGATCCGGGTATTGTTCATTTTTTGCTCAATGACGGAATCTTTGCTTATGCAAACATCCGAGGAGGTGGTGATAATGGCAAAAATTGGGCATTGAATGGCAGGGGCACAAAGAAACAAAATTCGTTCGACGATTTTATTGCAGCGGCTGAATATCTCATCAACAACAAATACACAAGTCCTGATAAACTGGCTATTACGGGTGGTTCAAACGGCGGTTTGGTTGTTGGCGTTGCCATGACCCAACGCCCTGAATTGTTTAAAGTGGCCGTTCCCGTGGTGGGGCCCATGGATATGATTCGGTTCGAGAATTTCACCATTGGTCATTTCCATGCAAACGAATATGGAACGGTAAAGGATACTACCGGTTTTAATAATTTACTCGCTTATAGTCCGTTGCATAACATCCGCGAAGACGTAAATTATCCGGCGACTTTGATAATGACCTCAGAAAATGACGACCGCGTACCACCATTCCATTCATACAAATTTGCAGCCCGGTTGCAAAACAGAAAGGCACAGAAAAATCCAATTCTGCTGAGGGTTGAGAAAGGGGCTGGTCATTATGGTGCTGAAGGAAACTTTCTAAGAATACTCAAGGAAAAAGCGGATATGTACGATTTTATATTGTACAATCTGATGAAAAACTAAACAAAGGCCAATATGAGATTGGCCTGGCGGTTTCACATGAAATCGTTTCGGTTGCAATCTACTCGCCTCAAAAGCATACCTTTGCCACAAATCCTTATTTGAGGGATTCACCATAAATTTTATTCAAGATGACCTTTTCAGATATAGGAGTTAGCGAAGAACTAAAACATGCACTAAAATTCAACAAGATTTACAATCCTACGGCTATCCAAATTCAAGCCATACCTGCCATTTTAACAACCACAAATGATTTAGCGGCTGTGGCTCAATCCGGTACAGGAAAAACAGCCGCTTTTTCGTTGCCCATCCTCCAAACCATCGATCCCAAATCGCATCAAATACAAGCATTGGTGCTGGTTCCCACCCGCGAATTGGGTCAGCAGGTAGCTCGAGAGTTTTTCTTGTTTTCCAAATTCATGCCCCGTGTTTTTGCCGAAGCGGTGTATGGCGGTACTCCCATCGACGACCAGATTGAAAAGCTGAAACGGCCTACACATGTAGTAGTGGCGACACCTGGCAGGTTGATCGATTTACTTAACAGAAAAGCCCTCAGCCTCGATCACCTGAAGTACCTGATTCTGGATGAAGCCGATGAGATGATCAGCATGGGATTTAAATCCGAAATAGATGAAATTTTGAAATCGTGTATGCCGGAGGTCAGAAAACTGCTGTTTACGGCCACCCTGGCGGGGGATGTCAGAAAACTCGTCAACGAATATCTGTCGAACGAAGTGACCGAAATACGCATCAACGAAAAGGAATTGGTAAATCAAAACATTGAAAACCTGTATATTGTCTATCCACAAGGGTTAAAACTCGATACGCTGAAATCATTTCTATTGGAACGACCTGATCAGCGGGGGATCCTGTTTTGCCGCACCAAGATTGCTGCCAAACGGTTATCGAAACAGTTGGCCGGATTTGTGGTAGCCACCGATGCTATTCACGGCAATCTGAACCAGGAATCGCGCGAAAAAGTGCTGCGTGGATTTAAAAATCACCGGATCAATTTACTGGTGGCTACCGACATTGCAGCCAGGGGGATCGATGTAAAGAATCTGGATTATATTATTCACTACCGCCTGCCCGAAAACATGGAACAATATACACACCGCAGCGGAAGAACGGCACGTGCCGGAAAATCAGGTGTTTCGGTCAGTTTTGTGCAAAAGGAGGAGTTAAATGAGATCAAGTCGCTGGAGACCAAGCTTAATATTCAATTTTCTGCCCTGGAAGTCACCATCGTACCTGAAACCCAAAATGGCCCACCCATCACCATTTTTATGAATATGGGTACAGCCCAGGATTTCGACAACGTCAGCCTGAAAGATTTTCTCGTGGAAGAAGCCGGCCTCGATCACGCTGAAATAAGGAATGTAGTAGTAGAAGAACACCGTTCACATTTTGATGTACCTGAAAAGTACCATGTTCAGATTATCGCCAACCTCAACGGTTTCAAACGTTCGCATAGAAATATCCGACTGTCGCTCACCAATAGCAACGCTAAACGGCATCTACTATAATCTAAACATGAAAATTACAGAATATGAAACAGTTTAAAAAAATAGCCGTTTTGGGCGGTACAGGTAAGGCTGGCCGATATGTCATCAAACGGTTGCTAGAAAAGGGATATCAGGTAAAAGCACTAACCAGAAACCCTGTAAAACTTACCCAAAGCAGCCCATCGCTGGAAATTATCCAGGGTGATGCCCGCGATGCAGAAACCATCCACTTATTGCTCAAAGGTTGTGATGCTGTAATCAGCACCATCGGCCCAACGATGAATACCCCGGACACCTGTAGCATTGCCACGGGCCACGTAATAGAAGCTGCGAAAAGAAACCATATAAAACGGTACATTGAACTCGCAGGTTTGGCCATTGATACACCAACTGACCGAAAAGGATTCAAAACAAAACTTGTTGTCAGTATCATGAAACTTTTTGTTCCCACAATCATTGCCGACAGACAAAAAGCATATGGACTTTTATCAAGCAGCGATCTTGACTGGACACTGGTCCGCTCCTCGATAATTGAGTTAACCGACACGCACCGGGACATTAAAACAAGCCTGTCAGATAGTC
Organism: Bacteroidetes bacterium GWF2_41_31; assembly: GCA_001769215.1. GTDB lineage: Bacteria > Bacteroidota > Bacteroidia > Bacteroidales > F082 > UBA6244. Next base: position 54,838 of record MEOL01000048.1, on the reverse strand, counting down.
CGGGCCACAGGATCAGTGCCACCGACCTGGCTAACTTTCTGGTGGAAGAGCTGACTGATGAACAGTTTATCAGGAAGGCCCCTTTTATTTCAAGTTAACCCATTTTGCATTGATGTATTTCAAAGTACCATGCGCTCTAACCCCAAGACAGACCTCTATGTTGATAGCTTACACAGTTACTTTTAAAAATAGCGCAGACTGACCTCCGCGCTATTTTTCGTTAAAAGCGGGTAAGTTGGTTCCCGAATAATAGAATAAGTTGTATATTTCGACAATTTTTCAAAAATCGTTACCGATGAAACCTGCGAAAGAGAATTCGAAAATACCTTTAAGAGAAAAAACCTCCAAAACAAAAAAGGTTCTTTTTCCAATTGTCGGTATTGGCGCGTCGGCCGGTGGGCTGGAAGCATTGGAGCAGTTTTTGGGTCATGTGCCCGAAAACAGCGGAATGGCCTATGTAGTTATCCAGCATCTGGATCCGACACATAAGGGAATGCTGCCCGAGTTACTTCAGCGAATTTCAAAAATGAAGGTGCATCAGGTGAAAGACCGCATGAGGGTGAGCCCAAATTTTGTATATGTGATCCCGCCGAACAAAAGCATGTCAATATCCAAGGGAGTGCTTCATTTGGCCGATCCGATTGAAATCAGAGGACTGCGGCTTCCCATCGATTTTTTTATGCGATCCCTGGCTATCGACCTGCGTGAACGTGCTATCGGCGTGGTGCTTTCAGGCATGGGCTCCGATGGCAGTTTGGGACTGAGCGCCATAAAAGAAACGAATGGAATTGTGTTGGTACAAGATCCTGCTACGGCGAAATTCGACAGCATGCCCCGCAATGCAATCGAATCGGTGAAAGTAGACATCGTAGCTCCCTCCAGTGAGTTACCTCTAAGTCTTATGAAACTCATGCAGCAGATTCCCGGTTCTGAATCAACTCAAACTTTTGAACCCCAGGATAAAAATTCACTCGATAAAATCATTGCTCTGCTAAGGACCAAGACCGGAAACGATTTTTCTCTGTACAAAAAAAATACACTGTATCGCCGTATCGAACGACGGATGGGCATTCATAAAGTGGATAAAATAGCTTCGTATGTCAATTTTTTGAACCAAAACCCCAAAGAAGTGGATATTCTCTTCAAAGAGTTGATGATTGGCGTAACTAATTTTTTTCGTGATGCACCGGTGTGGGAAAAGTTGAAAGAGTCAGTACTTCCGGATTTGATTGCCTACCTCCAGGAGGGTTCTATTTTAAGGGCATGGGTAGCGGGTTGTTCAACCGGGGAAGAGGCCTATTCATTGGCTATCGTGTTTAAAGAAACACTCGAAAAAATCAGGCCTGGCGAAGGTATTATGTTACAGATTTTTGCTACCGATCTCGATAATGAAGCCATTGAAACTGCCAGAAGAGGTGTTTTTCCTGCAAACATTACCGTGGATGTATCCGCTGAACGACTGAAGCGCTTTTTTACTGTCCAGGATGAGAATTATCGAGTTAACACAGAAATCAGGGAAATGGTTGTGTTTGCCCAGCACAATATTATCATGCACCCGCCATTTACCAAACTTGATATCCTGACCTGCCGTAATCTTTTGATTTATATGGATTCGGAGCTGCAAAAAAAATTACTTGGACTCTTTTATTACAGCATGAACCCTGAAGGTTTTATGCTGCTTGGCAGCTCTGAAACGCTCGGGTCGCAAAGCCACCTTTTTGTACCGGTAGAAAATAAATTAAGGATTTACAAGCGCTACCATAAAGCTGCCGAATTGCCCGAATTGTACGATTTTCCTTCCTCATTTTCCCGATCAAAGCCAACCCAACCGGATCAAAAAGACCCATTTAAATCATCAGAAAATATTGAGGAAGTTGCTGATAAATTGTTACTCCAACACTTTTCACCGCCAGGGGTTTTGGTGGACGAAAATGGAGATATTATTTATATCAGCGGTCGTACGGGAAAATATCTTGAGCCGGCAGTCGGAAAAGCCAACCTGAACATTTTAGCCATGTTACGCACAGGATTGCGCACTGAATTTTCAATTGCATTTCGCCAGGCGATTTTAAAAAAGGAAATGGTGGTTTTACACCACCTCAAAGTAGGTACAAACGGTGGTACACAGAACCTGAACATTACCATTAAATGGATTGATAAACCAGACATAGTAAAGGGCATGCTGATGATTATCTTTACTGATTTGCCACTGGATCCTGCCATTAAACTTAAGGCAAGAAAAGGATTGAAAACCATTGACAGTATTAAGCAATCGGAGTTGGAAGAAGAGTTGCAACATACCCGTGAGGAGATGCAAAATTCCATGGAAGAAATGCAATCGGCACAGGAAGAATTGAAATCAACCAATGAAGAATTGCAATCGACCAATGAAGAACTACAATCAACCAATGAAGAATTGACCAGTTCAAAAGAGGAAATGCAAAGCCTGAATGAAGAATTGCAAACCGTAAATGCTGAATTGCAATCGAAGATCCATGATTACATGAGTGTGAACAATGACATGAAAAACCTGCTCAACAGCACCGATATTGCCACTTTGTTTCTCGACAAGGATATGAATATCAGAAGATATACCCCACAGGCTACCAAGATTTTCAAACTGATTAAAAGCGATATTGGCCGCCCATTTACCGACCAGGTTTCCGATCTGATTTATCCCGAATTGGCTGAAGATGCCAACGAAGTATTAAAAACCCTGGTTTTTATTAAAAAACAAATCCCTACCAAAGACGAACGTTGGTTTTCCATACGCATCATGCCTTACCGTACGTTCGATGATAAAATTGACGGATTGGTGATCACTTTCTTCAACATCACCGATTTGAAACTGATGGAAACAAAATTGACTGAAAATGAACAGATGCATCAACTGATCCTGAATTCATCCTCAGATTTAATCGTTAAATTATCAGCCAATTGGAACATACTGGAATTTAATCACGAAGCAGAAAAGTTCTTCGCGAGTAAACGTGATGAGGCAATTGGACAAAATTTTATCAAGCTATTCATCCCCGGAAAGCTACAAAAAAAGACTGAAAAAGTCTTCCATAAAATGCTCCGGGAAAAAGTGAATGCTATAAATAAAATGGAGGTAATAGTAGCCGAAGGGAAGTTGCACGAAGTGGAATGGTCAGTAAATGTGCTGCTCAATAGTTTAAATGTTGCCACCGAAATGATTTTGATTGCTAAAATATAAAAGCTCAGTGCCAGACCTCTATAGTTCTTATTACAATCGGGGTTTGGCTTATAAATACTTTAATTTCATTGAACTAAAATACATAGCCATGATGAATGAAGATGATGATTTAACAGATGCCCGGTTGCTGCGCAAGAAAGCAGAAGAAAAACTGAAGGAAAATCAAAAAAAAACAACCTCCACCGCGACAAATAGCGATGTAGAAAGGCTCGTTCATGAACTTCAGGTACACCAGATTGAACTGGAAATGCAGAACGAAGAGTTGCGACAGGCAAATGAAAGAGCAGAGGCCGCGCTTAAAAAATACACCATGATGTACGATTTGGCTCCTATGGGCTATTTTACACTCGATCTCAATGGGCGTATCTGTGAGTTGAATTTTACCGGGGCCGAAATACTTGGTGACAGGCGGTTTAGCCTGATAGGAAGCAACTTTAAGTTATTCGTGTCTGAGGAAACGCTTCCTACATTTAATCATTTTTTAAGGGCAGTTTACATGGGCACTTCAAAAGAATCGTGCGAAGTCATGATCGGGAGCGATGATAAACATTTATGCCGGGCCTACATGGAAGCCATCGTTACCGGCGACAAGGCCAAGTGCCTTGTATCTGTTGTCGATATTACTGCCTTTGCAAAATAATTAATGCAAGAAAATGATCCCATAAGTAACATTTGTTATTAAAGTGCAACTCAATGCAAGTAACGGTAACTCGAAAAAAAGTAATATTCTCTCCTGACCCATCCAGGATAATTGCCCGTTTTTTGCATGTAAATGACGAAAGATCGGCTGACATCATCAGGATGGTATTGGCAATGCCCGAACAGGAAGTTAAGATTACCATGAACCAGTTACTGCGTGGTTATTCGCAACGACATCGGAATATTTCCCGGATTTTCGAGAAACATTTTGCCAAACTGGCACCGATCTTTGAAAAAATTGAAGTGAATGAAGAAGATTTAAGTATCTCACAAAAAGCATTGATAGGATCTTATTTTACAATGGAATATTCCATTGAATCGGCTGCTTTTTTTAATCCTTCTATAGTAGAAAGTCCAGATCAATCAGAATTAAGATCCTATGAAAAAAGGGTGATTTTTAGTTTCCGGGCTACCGGTGAAGGGCATATCTCATCCATTGTTTTCCGTTCAGGCATCCTCGACAAGAATAATAACCTGACTCTGGAACCTGTTGGCAAAATGCTGGCCGAAGCAGAAGTAATTAAACGGCATGTTTACACAAAAAAATCGTTTCAGGAAAAAATAGATGACATGCAAGCACAGGCAATCATTGATATTCCTGAAACATTGGAAAAACAAGAGACGATGCAAATAAAGGGAAATGCTCTGTCTCCCGCTGTCGTTGGTAAGCCGAATAAAAAGTCTGTTAAAGTAAAACCCGTCTCCCCTGCTTTTATCCTGGATAAACTGGGCGACAGCTTTACATATGGCGAATTGATGAAGAACCTGGAAATAGCGAGAAAAGGTTCTAATCTCTCAGAAGATCAATTAAAAATAATACAACAGATGATGTGGCTTGCCTCCTCGCACTACGACATCGATTTTTCTATCGATTCCGCCATCTCCGAAAGGGTCATTTTCCCCATATCAGCCACAGAGCAAAAAGGTATCGAAGATGCCCGTTTTGTTAAATTTACCGATGATGATGGCGAAATAACCTATTATGCTACTTACACAGCATATGATGGAATGGCTATTCTGCCGAAGTTAATTATGACAAAAGACTTTTATCATTTCAAAATTATACCCATTAATGGTGAAATTGCCCAAAACAAGGGCATGGCACTATTTCCCCGGAAAATAAAAGGCAAGTACGCCATGCTTTGCAGGATTGATGGTGTTAACAATTATATTGCGTATTCAGATAGTATTAATATCTGGCACGAGGCAAAAATCATACAGAAACCCAAATACTACTGGGAATTGGTGCAAATAGGTAATGCCGGATCTCCTATTGAGACCAAAGACGGTTGGTTGGTTATAACACATGCGGTAGGTTCGATGCGCGAATATACGCTCGGAGCTACACTGTATGATCTTGATAATCCCGAGAAAGAAATAGGCCGGTTGGTAGAACCATTAATGGTGCCAAATGAAGTAGAAAGGGAAGGCTATGTTCCGAACGTAATTTATTCGTGCGGTTCACTCATTCATGACGATGAACTGGTTATCCCTTACGCGATGTCGGATTATGCCTCTACATACGCTACCGTTAAAATAAAAGAACTGCTGGAGGTGCTGAAAAATTCTTCAAAACAGGTATAGAACGCTTAAAAACTGGCTGGTAACAGAACTGAATTCAACACCCGATAGCCCGGTTCACCAGTTCACCTGGAAACATCTTGTTTTTTCTCTCAAGGATTTACCTTTTAGCCAGAAAGGATAAATCTGTGAAATATGTAAACTTTTCACAAAAAAGTGTAATAAAATCAGAAGACATCTGACCTAATTTTATCAAAATTAATACTAAACGCAAAAACTTATTAAAATGGAAGATGTCTTAACACCCGAACAATGGAATGATCTCAGGATCGAATTAAAACAAAAGCACCCCGAACTTAAAGACGCAGATCTACCTTATTATGAAGCGGAAGAAGAGGATATGTTAAGTATGATTGACTATACGCTCCAAATGTATAAGGATGGAACGGATCATATTAATCATGCAGTGAGCACTTATAGCTGCTAAAACATGCTGATAAACCCATAAGAATAATCAAATTGATAAACCCCCAAAAGGGCGTTTGGGAATTGTATTATTATTTATTGTTGTTCAGAAAGTTGTTCTATATCAAAAGTTGGTAAAAAAGCGGTCAAACTGCCAACCATTAGTTGACTTATAACGTCAATACACATTATCGTTGAAAATGAATTAATTTAAATCAACTTTATGCGAAAATCAGGAACCAATATCACAACATCCATTAATCAATTCAGTGTTTGTTATGACGATCAAGGACCGGAAGGGGCTCCGGTGATCATTTTCATTCATGGCTTCCCGCTAAATAAATCGATGTGGGACAAGCAAATACAAGCATTAAAGAATGATTTTCGCGTAATTGCATACGACATCCGCGGATTTGGAAAATCCGGCTCTGGAGAACAGAATTTGTCCATAGAACTTTTCGTGAACGATTTGCTCACCTTTATGGATGAGCTAAATATTGATAAATCAATATTGTGCGGCTTCTCAATGGGCGGATACATTGCACTCAATGCGATAGAAAACCACCCGAACCATTTTAATGCACTCATCCTCTGCGATACGAACTGTACTGCCGATATGCCCGAAGCAAAAGAAAACAGGATGAAAGCCATTGAAAATATCAGGCTTAACGGGTTGGAAAAATATGCTGATGAAAGCCTGAAGAAACTTTTTACCCCAGAATCGTTCTCAACAAACCAGGCAGCAATTGCCGCCGCAAGCGTCATGATAATGAATACCCCCAAACAAATTATTTACAATACCTTGTATGCCCTGGCAAATCGTGAAGAAACCTGCCACAAACTTCATGATATAAAAATACCGGTGCTCATCCTCGTTGGTAAAGGTGACATCATTACTCCTCCGGAAGCAGCAAAATTGATGCATGAAAAAATCAATGGTTCAACTTTGCATATTATTGATCATGCTGGCCACTTAAGCAATATGGAGAATCCTGATGAATTCAACAATCAGGTAACAATGTTTGCAGCACAGGTTAAATCTAACTAACCTGATCATCAGAAAGTCAACAACTGCGGGCTAACATGTCTAATCAACACTGGATTTTTAATGCCTGAAAAAGCAAAACAGCCTGTTAAAATTTTAAAAATAAAAATTGCCCCGAAGTAATTATTATTGTACTATCTTTATCGTCGCAGGTCAATTTTGTTTCATTTATCATCATCTGTTTTTTGCTGTTTATGATCATAGATTCATAGAAACTCCTAACCATATCAACAATTTGCTGTCATGGATACAGTTAATAAGCGTGAAATGATTGCCCATTTAATCAACGAGGGTGAAAAAGACAGTGCGGTTCAATTGCTTTTGGAATGGTCGACCGAAACCAGTTTTAAAGAGGTAATATTTAATGTATTAGAACCCGTGTTAACGGAGTTGGGCCAACTCTGGATGCGTGGCAAGATTTCACTCGCTCATGGATATATAAGTGGAAAAGTGGCCGAAGAATTTTACCTGATGGCTGCCAGGGATCAGGAATTTAATTTATCGCGAAACCAACATCAGGGCACCGTGGTACTTGGAAACATTGAAGATGATTTCCACCCCCTGGGCCGTCGCTTAGTAAATATTTACGCGCGGTCGGCAGGCTGGAAAATCATTGATTTGGGCACTGATATACCTGCAGAACACTTTATTGAAAAAGCCATTGAAAACAAGGCAGATATTATTGCCGTTTCGGCCATGATGTTTACAACAGCAAAAAACATCATTAAAGTAAGGCAGGAACTTGACAAGAACTCATTATCAGGGAAAGTGATGCTGGCAGTTGGTGGTGCGGTTTTCAAACTCAGACCCGAATTGGTGACCGAAATTGGTGGCGATGGCACAGCAGATACGGCTATCGGTGCATCCGATTTGTTTGAGACACTTTTAAAGCAGAAAATGTCTGATTTCTAATCCTGAAAACCTATGAACAGTTTAGAAAGAATTTTGGCAGCAGTTTCGGGTGATGATACCGACTATCAGCCATTTACCTTATTGCTCTCATTGTATGGTGCAAGTTTAATTAAAAGTGATACAACAGCCCACTACCGGGATGCGGCACTTTGGTACAAAGGTCAGCGAGCTGTTATTGACACGTTCGATCCCGATATCGTAATCACACCGTTTTCATTCCCCATCGAAGCAGAAGCCTTTGGCAGCGAGTTGGTGTTTCTCGATCATTATGGACCTAATGTAAAAAAGCCCATCATCACCGAGCTCTCTCAAATTGATCAGTTGACTGTACCTGATCTTGAACTATCACCCTCCATTCAGTTTTTTTTGAAATGCACCAATTTTTTATCAGATGACTTTAGAGGAAACAAAGCCATTGCATCGCCTATACATTCACCCGCGGATATTCCAGCCTTACTCATGGGTATCGAAATGTGGATCGACACCCTGCTTTTTCATCCAAAAGAAGTTGAAAAAATCATGGAAAAAACCGTTGAGCATTTTGTTCAATTTGGAAATGAATTAATCGAAAGTGGTGCGACTTTTTTAGTTGTTCCGGTCAATTTTACTACCCCTATGATCATTACCGAAAAAATATTTAACCACCTGCTTCCGTATCTTGCAAATGCCTTCCGTCAGATTAAGGGCCCCATCGTAATCCACAATGGGGGCAGCAAATTAATGCCTTTCATTCATTATTTTGCAAAACTACCCAATGTGATCGCATTTGTATTAGAACCAACAGAAAGCTTCGATGAAGCCCGGCAAATTATTGGAGATCAGGTGGTGTTAATGGGGAACATTGATGGCCCGGGTTTATTGAACTATACCAAAGAGAAAGCACAGGAAATTACTTTGAAAATTTTAAACAACCGCAAAGCGGATAAGCACTTTATTTTTGCCACATCAAATGCCGACATTCCTTATGATACTCCTATCGAAACCATTCAAACCGTGGTAGATACAATCCGAAATTTTAATAAGTATTAACACATGCATCCAAACCTGGTAATCATAGCGTGCAGCATTTTTAAATACGAACTGGAGCTCCTGAAAAGCAAAGGCAAGATTGATATTCCTGTAGTTTACCTCAACTCCATGCTTCACATGTACCCCAAAGAGCTTCAGGTACTTTTGGATGCCAAAATTGAAGAATACAAAAATTTCAAAATCATCCTGATGTTTGGCGATTGCCATGCCCGCATGCTTGATTACGAAAATAACCAAAATATTCGGAGGACACCCGGTTTGAATTGCTGCGAAATACTTCTTGGCAATGAAAAGTACAAACAATTGAGAAAGGAGGGTGCTTTTATTTTGTTACCAGAGTGGGCCGAACGTTGGAAAGAAGCCTTTGTAGACTATATGGGGTTTAAAACACCGAAAACAGCCAGACCATTCATGAATGAGATGCATAAAAAAATTGTCTATGTGGACACCGGATTTCTGAAACAAAACACACACCTTTTCGAGGAAATATCAGATTTCCTTGGTCTTCCACTTGAGATTTACACTAGTTCGATTGATGAATTAGAAGCAGTATTGGATCGCCTTATGATAGAATCAGCTAAATGAAAAATGCGTAGAATGGAAGATAAAGCATATACCCATCTTTTTAATGATATTTTAGGCAAGACCCTGCAATTGTCAGAAAACCCAAGCCAATTTGGAGAATACCTGACACAACAAATACGTGAATTGATAGGTGCCCGTATCATCATCATCGCGGTAGTAGACGAAGCCCACCCATCGAAAATATTTAGTGTCTTTCCGGTCAGAAAAACTGAGTGGGCAAATCAAAACATGGTGCTTAATTTGATTATGCTTTCTTTTGATTTTGAAACCATTCAATATTTACAATCAGCAACCTGCCCTGAAAACATTGCACTCCTACTAAAAAGTCTGGAAATCGATAATGCAATTGCCATTCCGTTGATCGCAGCAAACAGGAAAGTTGGATCGATATTGCTGCTCGATATCATGGATTTAAATGGAATTGAATCAATCATGAGTTTATTGACCCGTCTTTCGGGTGTATTTGCCCTGGTGATCCGAAATTCCAACTTTTATCAAACAATGGAAAACCAGGTGATCGGCAGAACCATTGAACTAAAAAAGCGCAACAATGAGCTGTTGGAACGCGAACAGGAATTAATTCGATTCAATGAAGAATATGAAGTTTTAAATGAAGAGCTGACCGAAAACATCAACAAGACAGAAGAAATCAATAAACAATTAGTTGAAGCAATACATAGAGCAGAGAAGAGCGAATTACAAGCCAGAGACATTCTGCAAACTGCCATGGACGGATATTGGGCTGTTGATTTACAAGGAAGGATTAAGGATACGAATGAAATATCCTGTAAAACACTCGGCTATTCAAGGGACGAATTGCTGAACATGAACATAGCTGACATTGTTTCAGCAGTAACAAAAGATGAAATAAAAACACACTTTGAAAAAATACTAAAAAAGGGTGAGGATAGGTTTGAGTCAAAGCTCCGACGCAAGAACGGACAAATAATAAAGGTTGAATTAAGTGCCAAAATGCGGCCTACTCAAAATTTGATAGTGGCATTCTTTCACGACATCACCAAAAGAAAACAAGCTGAAGAAACACTGAGGAAAAGCGAGGCTCTGTACCGCAATTTGGTGGAAGAGTTGCCTGATGGAGTATACAAGAGCACTCATGATGGAAAATTTGTTGATGTCAACCCGGCAATGGTGAGTATGCTGGGGTATTCAGGCAAAGAGGAACTGATGGCCATCGATATTAAAACACAGCTATATTTTAGTATTGAAGACCGCGAAAGTGTGGTATTACAGGAAAAATATAAAGAAACGGGCGTCTACCGAATGAAAAAAAAAGACGGCTCGGAGATTTGGGTCGAAGACCATGGATGGCTAAACTTCGATAAAAAATCGAATATCCTGTATCATGAAGGAATTATGCGTGATGTCACCGAACGCAGACGGGCCGAACTGGATCTCCAAAATAAAAATGAAGAACTGAATATAAAAAACACGTTTATTCAAACAATACTCGATAACCTCCCAATCGGATTGTCATTGCATGATATTCACCAGGGTGAAACCATTTATATGAATAAAAAATTTGAAGAAATATACGGCTGGGCATCCAATGAAATTAAGACTGTTGACTTGTTTTTTGAAAAAGTTTATCCTGATGAAACATATCGTCAACAAATCATGAACAGGGTAATGGCCGATATCAATTCAGGCGACCCTAAACGAATGCATTGGGAAAACAATTTGATTACGGGGAAAGATGGCTCGCAGAGAATTGTTAATTCTGTCAATATCCCTTTGACAGAACAAAATACAATGGTTTCAACGGTGATGGATATTACAGAGCTTCATCATATCCAGAATGATTTAAAACAAGCCAAAGAAAAAGCCGAAGAAAGTGACCGTTTAAAATCGGCCTTTCTGGCCAACATGTCGCACGAAATCCGTACACCCATGAACGGCATTTTAGGCTTTGCTCAATTGTTAAAAGAACAGAATCTGACTGGAAATCAGCAAAAAGAGTATATCCGCATCATTGAAAAAAGCGGTGTACGCATGCTCAATATCATCAACGACATTGTCGATATTTCGAAGATTGAATCGGGACAAATGAAAGTTCATCTTACTGAAACCAATGTGAACGATCAACTTGAATACCTCCATCATTTCTTCAAAACAGAAGCGGAAAACAATGGATTGCAACTATACATAACAAATAACCTGCCTAAGAACGAGGCAACCATTGTTACCGACCGCGAAAAACTCTATGCCATCCTGACCAATTTAATTAAAAACGCGATTAAATATACCAACGAAGGATCCATAGAATTTGGCTGCAAAACAGTACAGATGGTTCATGAACCATCTGTTCATGAACCATCTGTTCATGAATCATCTATTCATGAATCATCGATACAGTTTTATGTAACCGACACTGGCATCGGGGTTCCAAAAGACAGACAGGAAGCCATCTTCGATCGCTTTATTCAGGCTGATATCGCTGATAAAATGGCACGACAAGGCGCAGGCCTGGGTCTGTCCATTTCGAAAGCCTATGTCGAAATGATGGGCGGCACAATGTGGGTAGAGAGCCAGGAAAAAGTTGGGAGTACTTTTTATTTCACACTTCCGTACCAACCAGTAACAAATGAAGAGCAACCCATCAAAAACGAACTATTGGCAGACCAAGAGGTGATTCAGAAAGAGCCTGGTGTGCCAAGATTGAAAATAGTTATTGCAGAGGACGATGACGCATCCACCGAATACATGTCAATACTGCTTCAGAAGTTCGTAAAAGAAATAATCAAGGTAAAAACCGGGACACAAGCGGTTGAAGCCTGCCTCAACCATCCGGATATTGATTTGGTACTCATGGACATTAAAATGCCCGAAATGGATGGTTATGAAGCCACGAGGCAAATCCGTAAATTCAACACCAAGGTTCGCATTGTTGCACAAACAGCAAATGCCTTTACTGGTGATAAAAATAAAGCGATCGAAGCCGGCTGCGATGATTACCTCTCAAAACCAATCAAGAAAGAAGAATTATTAAATTTGATTGAAAAGTCCCTCAATAAATAAACTACTAAGGTTAACTCTTCCTAAAAAACGCAAAATGACCTTCATTTAATTTTTATGATCTCCTTTAAAAGCAAGATCATGGCCGAATAATCAATCGCGGAATACTGATTAAGGTAACAGCTATGGTCGAAAATTCTGTTAATCACGTATTAAGAAACTAAGTTAAGTAAAAGGAAAAGAAATTTTTACTACTTTTGCCGCCGATTACACGTGGAGGTATCAGTCGGAAATTTCCGGCATTGAACAGTTACAATTACCTGCCAACGTGTGCTTTTCATGAACACAAAAATTAATGACCACTTTTAAATCACTCGGATTGTCGGACGAAATACTCCAGGCAATCGAAAAATTGGGGTTTGAAACCCCTACCCCTATCCAGGAAAAAACCATTCCTATTCTACTGGAAAACGAAAACGACCTCATTGGTCTTGCACAAACCGGAACGGGAAAAACAGCCGCTTTTGGGCTTCCCATTATCCAGAAAATTACCGAATCAAAAGATACCCAGGCACTTATTTTAAGTCCTACACGTGAACTCTGCATGCAGATCGCCAAAGACCTGAAATCATATGCCAAGAATTCAGATAAAATAAATATCGTGGCAGTATATGGCGGTGCCAGCATCGTGGGCCAGGTGGCCGAATTGCACCGGGGAGCCCAGATTGTGGTGGGAACTCCCGGCAGGTCACTTGACTTAATCAACCGTAAAAAGCTACTCGTTAACAATATCCGCTTTTTAGTTCTCGACGAAGCCGATGAAATGCTCACCATGGGCTTTAAAGATGAACTGGACGGTATCCTTGAAACCACACCAAAAGAAAAACAAACACTGCTTTTTTCGGCCACCATGCCGCAGGATATCGTGAGGATTTCAAAAACATACATGAACAAACCCATTGAAGTATCGGTGGGCAAGAGAAATGAAGGAGCCGACAACATCGAGCACATCTATTATGAGGTTCATGCCAAAGACCGTTATGAAGCCCTTAAGCGGATTGCCGATATAAACCCTAAGATCTATGGCATCGTGTTTTGCCGTACACGAAGGGAAACCCAGGAAATTGCCGAGAAACTCATGCAAGACGGCTACAACGCAGATGCCTTGCATGGCGATTTAAGCCAGGCCCAACGCGACCATGTGATGACCCGTTTCAGATCGCGTCACCTTCAATTGTTGGTGGCTACCGATGTAGCCGCCCGCGGACTGGACGTAAACGACCTGACCCACATCATCAACTTTAACCTGCCTGATGAAGACGAAGTGTATATACACAGAAGTGGCCGTACCGGTCGTGCCGGAAAAAGCGGTGTCTCGCTTTCGATCCTTCACATGCGTGAAAAAAGCAAGTTGAGGGCTATCGAAAAGAAAATCGGTAAGAAATTTGAAAAAAGACAAGTCCCTTCCGGTAGAGAAATCTGTGAAACTCAACTTTTTAACCTCATCGATAAATTCGAACAGGTAGAGGTGAACGAAAAGCAGATTGAGCCCTTTCTTGAAGTCATTTATCAGAAACTCAGTTCACTCGATCGGGAAGAACTCATCAAACGGTTTGTATCGGTTGAATTTAACCAGTTTCTGAAGTACTATAAAAATGCCCGTGACCTGAATGCGGTTGACAGAAACGAACCTTACGACAGGGAAAGAAACAACAAATCTTTCGAGCGAGGCGACAGGGATCGCGACCGTGACAGAGGAAGAGGAAGAGACCGGGACAGGGTCAGAGACCGAGAAGACAACGGAAGAGGCTACAGCGAAAGAAGCGCCAGATCGGAGGAATCTTCTGATAGACGCAAATCCTATGCAGATATAGAATTTTCGAGATTTTTTATCAATAAAGGAAGCAAAGATGATTTGAACCCGGTAGCCCTCATTGGACTCATCAACAAATATTCAAAAGAACGCGGTATCGAAATCGGGAAAATTGAAATCATGAAAAGCTTCTCTTTTTTCGAGATAGACCGTAATTTTGAGAGCAAGCTGATGAATAATTTCCAGGACGCTGTTTTTGATAACTCGCCTGTAATGCTCGAAGTTGCCAATTCAAAAGGTGGAGGCTTCCGTGAAGAAGGCGAAATAAAGCGGAAAAAGAAATCGTTGGCAGGAAAAAGAAGTGATAGTTTCCGGCCTGCTGCCAAAAGCAAAAGAAGCGATTCGGCCAAACCTTACGACAAGGGTAAAAGACGCTCCAGGAAACCCTGACACGTTGATTTATCCGGGGTAAAACCCGATGGATCAAACATCTACATTAAACTCCCTCAGAGCCTCGTTGAGTGAGGTTTTCATATCGGTGGAAGCCTTGCGTTTACCGATTATCAGCGCGCATGACACCTGATATTCTCCTGCCGGAAATTTTTTTGGAAAGGTGCCGGGTATCACAACCGAACCGGGTGGCACATACCCTTTGTATTCAACGGCTTCCTTTTCACTTACATCAATAATGCGTGTCGATTGCGTAAGTACCACATTGGCCCCCAGAACAGCCGCCCGACCGACGCGAACACCTTCGACCACGATACAGCGTGAACCAATAAAAGCATTGTCCTCGATAATCACGGGAGCCGCCTGGACAGGTTCAAGCACGCCACCTATACCAACACCTCCGCTCAAATGAACCTCGTTGCCAATTTGCGCGCACGACCCCACAGTGGCCCAGGTGTCGACCATGGTATTCTTACCGATATGGGCACCTATATTCACATAAGAAGGCATCAGCACCACACCGCGGTCGAGAAAAGCTCCATAACGGGCAATGGCATGAGGCACCACACGTACCTGTTGAGAGGCAAAGTCACGTTTCAAGGGAATCTTGTCGTGAAATTCAAACATGCCTACCTCCATGGTCTCCATCTTTCGGAGAGGGAAATACAGAATCACCGCCTTTTTTATCCAGTCGTTAACTTTCCATCCATCAGCATGAGGCTCGGCAACACGAACCCTCCCCTTATCCAAAGCCTCAATGGTGGCTTCGATGGCCCTGATGGTCAGGTCTTCGGCCAATAACGACCTGTTTTCCCATGCGGCTTCAATTACCTTTTTCAACTCTTCCATACGCTATTCTTAGAGCGCTAAATTACAAGTTTTCACCAACTGAAAAAATTGTAATTTTGCATCCAATTTGAATGATGGGAAGAATATTGGCAATCGATTACGGGCAAAAACGTGCCGGCATAGCCGTCACCGATCCATTGCAGCTCATTGCCAATGGGTTAACCACCGTGCATGTGAAAGATGTTTGGGAATTCCTATTAAATTACCTGAAGTCGGAAACAGTGGATTGTATCGTTGTGGGCGAACCCAGGACCATGCAAAACCAACCATCGGATGCAGCAAGGTTTATTGAACCCTTCGTGGCCAGGTTAAGAAAAAACTTTCCGAATTTGAAAATTGAAAGAATGGATGAACGTTTTACCAGTAAAATGGCACACGATGTGATGTTGACGGGCGGGTTGAAAAAACTCCAACGCCAAAACAAATCCCTGGTCGACACCATCAGTGCGACCCTCATTCTTCAATCCTACATGCATTCCACACAAAATTCATCGCAAAATTTAACACCATGATATTACCAATTACGGCTTACGGACATCCTACCCTGAAAATGATGGGCGAAGAGATCACGAAAGATTATCCCGATCTGGACAAGCTGATAGAAGATATGTTTGAAACCATGTACGCTGCCGAAGGAGTGGGTCTTGCCGCTCAACAAGTCAACAGAGCCATCCGGCTGTTTATCATCGACACCACTCCTTTGAAACTTGAAAACGATGAATTCACCAATAAAAAGCAGGTTTTTATCAACGCCCGGATTCATCAGGAAGAAGGTGAAGAATGGGGATATGAAGAAGGTTGTTTGAGCATCCCGGGAATTCATGAAACGGTGAAACGCAAACCGGTTGTTGTGATGAGTTATTACGACCTTGACTTCGGCTTTCACGAAAACATACGCATTGACGGTACCCTGGCCAGGGTAATACAGCATGAATATGACCACATAGAAGGGAAACTCTTCGTTGAGCGGATTCAAAACATCAGAAAAGTATTGCTTAAAGGAAAACTGCGCGACATCAGTCTGGGCAAATCAGATGCTGAATATAGAATGCTCTTGCCAAAAAAAAGAATAAAACGATAATGAATGTAAATGTTACGTATAAGGGTCTATATAATAAAGTAAAAAGAAGAAACATGAAAAAAACAACTTTTATGATGCTGGTATGGATGGTGATGGTGGTGTCTTTTGGATGCGAACAACCCGTTGAATCGAAATCACAAAAATCGACCCAGGAATCGATTAAAGACTTGGAGGACAGTCTTTTTAACGCTGAAACCAACACGCTTGACAAGAAAAAAGCCGTAGAATTGTCGCGTTTGTACGAACAGTGGGCACTTGAAAACCCTGACGATGAAAAGGCTCCGGACTATCTGTTAAAAGCCGCTGATGTATCGATGAACATGAAAAATCCGCGCCGCACCCTGGGCCTTTTCGATCAAATTCTCAAAAATTATCCCCAATCGAAATTCGCTTCAACGGCCTTGTTTTTAAAAGCCTTTGTGTATGATGATCAGATGCACGATTATGTAAACGCTGGAAAGTATTACAGCGAGTTTCTCGAAAAATATCCCGAGAGTCCCTTTGCCAACGATGCCGAAGCCTCATTAAAAAATCTGGGGAAATCGCCAGAAGAGCTGGTAAAAGAGTTTGAAATGAATCAGGGGAATTAGTGAACCTGCTTTCGTCGGCTATTCAAGTTTAAGCCTCCTGAAGTTCCCGCTTGGATTTTCTGTATAGGTAGGTGTTAAAAATATTCCTCTTGGCAAACCTGATTTGCTTATCGGAGTTGTGAAATTTGGTAAACACGTTTTTCGGTACGCCGAAGTACTCATAGGTTGTACCATCTAAAAAGGTAACCTCAAGCAACAGTCCCCGGTGTTTATAGTCGAGGATTCCCGATTCTGATGTGGTGAGGTTGTATTCTTCCAAATTCGCGTTTCTCGTTTCAGGTGCGATACTGACCAGAAAATGATAAGCATCAATAATCTGACGGCTTTTTACCTCCGCTTCGGTGGCCAACTCATCCCCTGCCTGGAATTTATCCGGATGCCATTCTTTTACCAAATTCCGATAGGTGGTTTTAAGCTGTTTCAGATCCGTTTCTTGATCAACATTAAACAATTTCTTATATTCATTAACACGCTTCATGGATGATCTTTTTATAACAAACCTGATTACCTGTCCTTTATCTGTATCTCTGACTTTTGATAACCGAATTTTGACAGCCGGCAAAAGTACACCTTTATTGATTGCGCCCGACATTCGTTTCCAGGTTCACACAAGGATCTCCCTTTCAGAAATTTTTTCTAAATTGCCCCGAATTATCAGATAGCAAAAAATACGAATTCCAACTATTGAAAAGCCAAACAAACCCCTATGTCATTTGAAATCATGCTTATATTGGTAGCCATTGGATTGTGGCTCTATGTGACAACCACGGCCATTGATTTGGGCAAGGGATTAAAGGCTGCCCTCACCAACCAGACACTGCCGATATATTTTGAATGGTTTCCACGGCGATTGCCGCATCAGTATGAACAATACCTGATTAAAAATGACAAGTTCTACGGAAACCTGTCACCTAAGATACAACGTTCGTACGGTAGCAGGATTATGAACTTTATCGATGACAAAACCTTTATAACCAGGGACGGATTGAAGATCACCGGTGAGATGAAGCTCGTAATTGCTTCTATAGCTGTTAAAATCACCTTCGGATTGAGGGAATACTTGTTCGGCCATTTTCATACCATCATTATTTACTCAGGGGAGTTCCACTCCAATGTATCGGGATTGGATGTAAAGGGTGAAACCAATGGTGCCGGTGTTATCGTTTTTTCATGGGAAGACCTGCAGTACGGGAATTCCATACCCGACGATTCCATCAACCTGGGATACCATGAGTTTGCCCATGCCTTGTTTCTGGGGCACCTGATGAATCCGTACAACAACGATTTTAAGGATCACTACCGTGAATGGCTTATGTTTGTGAAATACAATGACAAACTGGAAGAAGTGAGAGAAAAACACATTTTCAGGGATTATGCGGCCGTAAACGAGATGGAGTTTTTTGCCGTTGCCCTGGAGAATTTTTTCGAGAAACCAAATCACTTTAAGCAGGAACTTCCGCACCTGTACAAATTGATGGTACAGATGCTTAACCAGGACTTAGCCACGGTGTGATCAGGAAAATGGCTATAAACAATTACTTAAATTTTCTTTGTGTAACTCTGTGGTACAGCCATTTCGCAATTTCTAACCAGAAAGAAGCAGTAACATGATAACAATCAAAGTCACTGAAAACCAGCCTACATTGATTATTCTCCATCATCGCCTTCGTAGGTCAGGTTAATTTCTTTGCGGATTTTATCCAATATGGTGATCAGGTCCATACTCATCGAATGTGGCATTTTCGAACTTTGGATTTGATGGTTTTGAAGACAGTTAATCACCTCTTGGATTTCATGAAAATATCCGTTTCCAAGATAAGGCATGTTAAGTATTTCCGGTGATTTACCAAACTCCGTCACAGTGAGTTTTTCGCTATGATGAAATCGTTTGTGCATATTAATGGAGCCTTTGGTTCCCTTGATGAGTGCCTCGATGGGCGTGTTTTCCTGAAGCGTAGCTACGAGGTCAGCATGAGCGCCATTTTCATAACCAAAATGAAAGGCACACGATGCATCCACCCCTGAACCGGTAAAAACTGCAGATGCCTTGATTTTATCGGGCATCCCCATCAACAAAAGACTCAGGTAAACAGGATAGAGTCCGATGTCCAGCAGCGCACCGCCACCCAGTTTTTTATTAAATAACCTGCTATTGGGGTCGTATCCGGCCGCATAACCAAAGTCCGATTGCAGGTTAATAATTTCGCCGATCACTCCTTTTTCTATGACTTCAATTAATTTTTCCGTGGCCGGGATAAACCGGGTCCATAAAGCTTCCATCAGAAACAGGTTGCTGGATTTTGCTTCCCTGATCATAGCCCCGACTTCGCGTGCATTCATGCCCATGGGCTTTTCGCATAAAACGGACTTGCCCGCTTTTAAGCACATCAGGGTGTTTTCGCAATGGAATACATGAGGTGTGGCGATATACACCACATCAATTTCAGGGTCGTTAGCCAATTTAAGATAGGTTCCGTAATATTTTACTGCATGGAATTCCGCTCCAAAACGCGCTGCTTTTTCAATGCTGCGCGAGGCCACTGCTGTCAGTTCCGCCTGTTGGACAAGCCTCAGATCGGCAGCAAATTTATGGGCAATTTTGCCTGTGCCAAGTAGGCCCCATTTGATCTTATCTCCCATCACTTTAGCAAATTTAACTGATGACTTAAATGCTGGTAATTTTCCTCGTCGAACGACACCAATATAACTTTCTCAATTTCGGGGAACTGAACCAGCGCATGCAAAAGTGTTTGAACCGCTACCTGTCCAGCTTCTTTTTTCGGATATCCGTAAATTCCGGTACTGATGCACGGAAACGCAATGGATTTGCAATGATTTTCGCTCGCGAGCCGCAATGAATTCCGGTAACAGGAAGCCAGTTTCTTTGCTTCATCCTGATTACCACCATGCCAGACCGGCCCCACAGCATGGATAACAAATCCGGCTTTCAGATTTCCGGCCGTGGTGATGAAGGCATTACCGGTTTCGCATCGGCCCCGGGCAGCAACAATCTTTCGGCAATCCTCTAAAATGGCCGGACCACCTGCACGGTGGATGGCACCATCCACCCCACCGCCACCCATCAGCGTAGCGTTGGCCGCATTGACGATGGCGTCCGCTTCTATTTTGGTGATATCACCTTTTATGAGTTCTATTTTAGCGTTGTGGTGCATGTGAGTGTGTTTTTATTTTAAGAAGCAGTTCAGTTTTTAAAAAAAATATAAGCATTCAAAGAGGTTGCAATTAACAACCAAATGAAATAAGGCAATATTAGGATTGATTTTAACTTCAAATCCGGCCAATAATTAAATAAGTAAAATCCGATAAGTACCGTAAGAACGGTGATCATGATCAATCCAGCCAAAACCTGGTGAAAATAAAAGAAAGTTGGATTCCAGCCAGCGTTTAATACCCATTGTAAGAGTAACAACCCGATGATAAATTTTCGGTTTTCCTCAACAGGCCAGAGGTAAGCCATATAAATGGCGAAGCAAGTCATGATGGTGGTCCAGGCGGATCCAAAAACCCATCCCGGAGGAGTCCAGGGCGCTTTCGACAGGTTTGCGTACCAGTCGGACGACACGCCCTGACTGGTAAATAACCCACCTATTGCCAACGCACCAAAGTTGAGTAGCAGAAATAGTATCATTCTATAAATCATGGCATTAAACTCTAAGATTGTAACATGTTATCATTCTGAACACAATTTAAAAGATTAATTTTCAATAAAACTATTGGTATGCATAAAACAATTGATTGTGATGAAGTTCCACGACTTCTTTATATTTTAACTTTCCTGCATCTGAAAGAAACGATTTATCTACAAACGAAATCATCTCCAATTTAGCCGACCGGAATTCCTCCACCATCGTTAATAATATCCTGTCTCTAACACCAATTCTATTTCCTAATTCGAGAAAATCTTTAATGTGATATTTGTATCCGGTATTTGGCAAATTTTGTTTTGCACTCTCCCTTTCCCTGAAAAGGTTCATGGCCATCTGGGAATCGTTGATATGAAGTTTGGTATTCATCAAATCATAGGAAGGCGACAACAACATATCTCCATCAGACGATTCCAGGAGAGAAAGATTTTTTAGATGAAAATCCCCATTGCCGGTAAGAAAATTAAACAGCAGTATTCTGATAAAACTGATCTGGTCGGTTGGATTTAGGCGGTATCCAACATCTTCGTAAGTGAACGAATTATACTTATAAAGTCCATGATCGTTTACACCCGGAATCGCATTTAGTACCGAAACAAAATCCTCCTGGCGCAGGGCGTTGCCCTCCTTATCCCTGTCGAATCTCCGGGTAAGATAAGCTGGTTCGCCGTTAGCAAATTTCACCAGTCCACATTTCGCAGTTGAAATTTTGAATAACTGTCCGGCCATATTCATCGTCAGATGTTCATTTGCCGGTGAATCAAAATATAAAGATCGTCGCGTATCCAAACAAGGCTTGATAATGTACATCGACTCTATGTTTCGATTTGGAGCTAAAAGATTGTTTTTTGCTCTTCCAATAAACCCTTTTGGTTGCACACCGGAAATGCTGAATCCTGCAGGTTGCCCAAAAATCCGATCCTGAATATCATCCCAGTTAAATTCAAGTTGATTGGGGACTTTAGATCTGTCGAACAATTTTGTTTCGCAAGCAGGGCAGAAACCGTCGGTATTCTCCTTTAAACATCCACTGCAGTTGGCCATTATTCCTCCATTCTTTTTAATGTGATGGCCCCAATCGTATCTTTTTCGCAGGTGTACATCAGCAGACTCCAATCATCACTCAGGTCAATACCCAACGCCTTACATTGCAATTCCCTGTTGTACCCTTCGCTTAACATGGATTGAAAATTTGAAAATAACTTTTCTGAGTCAACCCTTTTTTGAGATTTAGGCATATTCACTGATATGGGAAAAGTATTTTCATTTGAAATGAAATCATCTTCATATTCAAAATGATATCCGTTTTCGTCTCTCCAAAGCACCCCTGCATTGTATTTTCCCTTGTAGATTACCCTTAACTTCATCTGTTTCAACTCTTTTTGACTGTAACTAAAATTTCAAGATTTAAGAAGTGAAAAATCTCAGCCAAAGTTTCAAACGACGGGTTTGCCTTTCCTCTCTCTATCTGCGATAAAGTGACAACCGAACATCCTGCATATTCCGCCAATTGCCTCTGCGACATGGACATGGTATTCCTACGATCCTTTATTTTTTTGCCTAACTCATCTTTTGTCATCTCACCAACTTTAAATATACTTTAATTGTGGCAACAAATATAGTCAATACTTTCTTGAATGTCAATATTATTTAAATATAATTTAATTATATCATCAATTATACCTTTTAGCCCTTCATTGTTGTAAATATTAAAATATATTTTAATATTTAGAGCAACTAATACTAAAGACACAACTTTTGATGAATGTATTCACTAAAAGTTAGGCATAATAGTGGTCTGTTGCTCATTTTACTTAGGCCAAAAGTGAAGCATCTGGTTTGTGGCGGACTTCAAAAGACAAATCTTTCTGACTACACTGATTTATATTTCATGCCTACGGCAGACAAGTGGAACTAAAATGTTCATATTCAGACCGAAATCCGCCATGAAGTATATGCATTTGTTGCCAACAGTTTATTCTTTTACCCACAGTTGTAAAATTTTGCCATCATAATACTTTATTCGAACGTATTTTCCTTCATCTATTGGTCCACCATGCGATTTAGAATTGTTAAAACCAGCTGAAGGTCCAAAGTCTGAATACTCAAATTTCACACCTTTCACAGTAAATGATTCATTCTTATGTCCCGAGTGTGGCATAGGGTCAAAATTTTCTACTATTCCTTCAACTTCTTTATATGTTCCGCTTTTCATAGCCCTTACACATGAAAAATATTCAGACCCAGTTCCTATGAAAGCAAAAGTTGTCCATAAAATCCCGAATCCTGTCCAGAAGTACATAAATATTTGCTGTGAACGTTTTGCATTAAATTTTCTCATCAATATTATTACAATAATTCCAATAGCAATCATTCCTAATCCTGAGGCTGCAAATCCAAGAACTCCATGACCAGAATCAAGTACGTTATAATATTCTTTCATTAGTGATTTTTAATTATTGCCAACGGTTTGCAGCTACCCGAAGGTGGCGATTTAGAAGCACTTCACTGTCAGCCAAGCACAAACTTTGATAGAAGCACAAAGCTTGATTTAACCACTGAACCGCCACTTTTGGGTAGCTGCTGTTATAAGCCGTAATTCTATTTGTCATTGTTGTCAGGTGGTGCATAAAAGTCGTTTATTGAATTTGTATATATGCAATAGTCAATTTTGTTTGTGATTTGAAAAACTGTCGGCTTGTTGGCTTCAAGCGGAACTAACATTAAATGACTTTTCTCTTTTACTTTTTTTGTGTCTCCATTCGTTCCTTCCCGGTTGTCAAAGGGTATAGTAAAGTAGTAGAGGTAAGGTGAAACCCAGTCAATATAATGCCTTTTTGAAATGCCAGATGATGTTCTGATATCAAGTTCTTCATAATTCTCTACAATTGTCTTTTGAAATTCTACTGCATTGAGAGGGATATTATTTACCATAGGAACAGCATCCCATTGTCCGTCAAGTAAAGCCCATTTTTTCAAATCACCAAGATATACTTCTAATAAAACATGTCCCGCTCCATATTTTGTTGTTTCAACATCTTTAATCATAAGCCCTAAAGTTCTCGCTTTTAATCCAACTGCATTTAAGCAGGCAGTGGCTACAATGCCATATTCCACACAACGGAAATTTTTTCCTTCCTTGACTTCATCAAGAATTGAAATAGCGTCACTTTTTTTTGGTTCATTGCTTCCGTCATGTTGCCACTGGTTATGTACCCAATGTAATATTTTCAAAGCTTTTTCAGTGTCTGATTTTGTATTTTTAACCAAACTGTCAATCGGATATTTTGAACGCAGCAGATTAAGATATTCATTGTTATTGTTTTGTTCATACCAGAATTTTAGTTCGCTGCTTTTTATTGTTGTATCAAACTGCACGAGCTTAGGTTGAACACCTTTTACAACTGTCAGAGCGTAAGCAGTGTCATTAACGGAAATATAAAATTTATGAACTTTTTCCGGTAACAGCATAAATGTAATGCTGTCGCAGTCGGTATAAAATGTAAACTCTTCGCTGTCCGAATGACAGGAAACAAGTAAACTATCAAATTCAATTTGTGGTGAAACTGTCCAATTACCTTTCACCCAGTCATTGCCTATTCTATAGTCAGCTTGTGTAGATTTTGCTTTTATTAGCGGAAGTTCTTTGTAAGTTGACTGTCCGTATGTGGTTAATGCGAACAAATAAAGTGTCAGGGTTGCTGTAATTATTTTCATTGTCGTTGTCTTTTATTATGGCTTATAACATCTGCATAGCCTCAATTGTCACTATGCCTATTATATATTAATGTGTTTTACTTCGTAATTAACTGATTTAACGACTATATAGTCACTCAGGCTCTTCGTGGTTTTCTGTTTCATTGTATGTTTTTTTATTTGTACCGGCTTTTGTAATAATCGCCACTAATTTAGTTATTTATCACAAACATCATTAAAATGATCATAAAAATCAACTATTTAGCCTTGGCTGAAAAAAGCCGTAAAATAAGGCCTTAGGTCAACGGTCATAGCCTGGGAATTCAGCCTGGTAGAATTTTGTCGCGATTCACCTGAAAAACCTGTTAGTTCCTGATTATTTTGGTCGTAAAGCGGTTTGATTTCCCCGAAATCCGAACCAGGTAAATTCCTTTGGGCAACCCGGAAACATCCACCTCAAGCTTTCGGCTAAATGGACAATGGATCAGCGTTCTCCCAACCAAATCAATTATTTCAACACCAACAACCTCAGAAGTCATGTTCTCCACAATCAACACCTCTGTTACCGGGTTGGGATAGATCAGGAAGTGGGAACTGAAGTCATTATTATCATTCACCCCAACTCCCGAACATGAATGTACCAGATCGAATTTGGCTTGTAATGAGTCGATCGGTTCAATGCCGGCGCCGGACGAAGTGTGCACCGAAAGCAAAAACGATGGCTCACCAAACAGGTCGCCGGGTTGCGCCACCTTTACAAACGAAAACAGGGAGGAAGTCCCGTTCGAAGTGCAGCGGGAGTCGGCTCCTACCCTTTTGGCACCCTGCAAGGCTGCCATCAGCTTGCAGGCCAGGTCGCCTTCGGCCTGCAGGAACCTGGATTCCATGGAGTCCAAAACAACCAGCCCCAACAGGATATTTCCCTGAATGGAATAGTTTGGTCCGGTGATATGACTTTTATAGTCGTCGGTGCTGGTGCCGGTGAAGGCCGCCGACTGAGGGGAACCGTCGACAAACGCCACAATGCCATACTGCCTCTTCTGGGGCGTATTTTGAGCATCATGTTCAATGAGCCACTGAATAATCTGGGTCGGTGTGTCGCCCAGGTTCATCCTGTTCCGGGCGTTGGCCTGGTTGGTAGCATTGTACCAGGCTTGAGTGTTGATGGCACCCACTCCGGGGAACAACTCACCCAGAAAATCATCGTCGTAACCGGGAAAGTTACTCATGTCCACGCAAGAGGCTCCCGCGCTGCCCACTTCACCGGTAACGGAGTCCAGGGCTACAATGGAGAACGTATCCTGCGACCTGACGCCAGTGACAAACAACATGAAAAGAAAAATCAGGGTAAAAAAATGCTTATTCATAACATCCGGGTTTATTATGTTACAGATTTATTTTCCAAATATAATGATAAACCGGGCTGGACAAGTTTTTAATTTGAACTTTCAGAAATGCCTGAAGCAGGAATCTCATTTATTACACAGTCATGGGCACTTCCATCAGCAGCAGGGTGGTATTTCTATCTGCCTTGATATGAAACCGTTTCCTTGTCCCAGGTTAATAGCAATGGTTAGGCAGGGAAAACTTTCTTATCTGCAAATCAGCCCTGATTGGGTTGGCGGCTATTAGCGTTTTGTGGGGGTTTTTTCGATGGATATTTCAATTCCGTTCTTCTGTATCTCGCAGGCAAAAGGATTCATGGCATTAAAGTCATTTTCTCCTATTGGATATGGTTCTATTCTCAAGTCAATTTTTCTTCTCAATCTCATCAGCAACATCTGAGTTGAAAAGAAATTGGTCATATTTTCAGGAACCAAGGCAATGTCAATATCACTTTCTTCTCGTTCTTTTCCCTGGGCTTACGAGCCAAATAAATACACCCTCTTCAACCCCAAGTCATCAGGGATTTGGGAAATGTATTTCTTTGCGGTTTCTATAATTGTTGGATTAACCATGTTCTTAAATTTTCAATTCTGATTACCCATAATTCAGTAAACTCTTTCATGCAGTGAGATGGTTTGAAGACTCTTTCCATTGTGTTATGATGCCATCAATATTTTCTATCCTTTCTTCCATGGTTTAAAGGGTACATCTTTTCAAGAAATAAACAATTCGTTATTCGCAAGTACCATGAACGAGAGCATAAACCCAACTCTAATAGTTCACCATTTAATATTGCTGTTTTTAACCTCCTTATACATAATAACCCACCCATTTTTAATCGTTTAAAGTTAAATAAATCAGCTATTTGCATCTTTGTAAATAGACCGACGGGTGTCTGGTGGGTAAATTCTGGAATGATTTTTATTGGTTTTACATTGGGAGTTAAGTGTTGATGGAGTTGTTTGTCAGGTTTTGGTAATAAGGTAGTTGAGATGTTTTAGGTATCACGATCCTATTGACAAAATGCCCACAATTGAGAAAGAGTTGCTTTGCAATATATGAAACTACGCTAAGCGGTAATGCAAAGGGATTTAGTTAATTACAAGCTTTCTTCTGATTTTGGATTGACTGGTTACCAATTCAACGATATAAATCCCGGGCTGCAGTTTTTCAACATCAATGATCCTATTGAGCGGTTTGGTATCTATTAGTTTAAGTCCTGATAAATTGTAGATACCAACATGCTCGAAGATTAAATTATTCGGGTTAACTATGGTGAGTACTCTTTTGGCAGGATTGGGGAATAAATACACGGAACGATCAACTATTTCAATGGTGCCTGAGTTGTCAATTACAAAAATATTCAGCGTATCAGAAACTGTACACGGACCATTCACTACTTCAAGCCACAGTTGATTGTTTCCGATGGCTAAACCACTTGCAGCAATATTCACATTTGGCAGGGTATCACCTGTCGACCACAGGTACGATTCAAAAGAAATATCAACGGAGAGAACCAGTGTATCTGTATACAACATGGTTGTGTCCTCACCAAGCGAAAAATCGATCCCTGGAAATATGGTAACAATACTCTCCCCTTCCAGCCAGCATCCACCCTCATCGGCAACCTTTAGATTTACAATTCCACTCGAAACGATGTAAAAAGTGTCTTGGTTTGTAATCTCATTGTTCCATATGTAGTATAAATACCCTTTGGGTGCATTTAATGTTAACTCCTTACATCCACTGGTATCCGAAGGCAGGTCGATGGGTGGTATATTAAAACTTTCGTTTTTTGCAAAAAAATTCTCGACCGGTAAAGGGGTTGAGAGTGTATCAGGACCAAAGTAAGCCGTTCCATTAAAAAGCTGTCCGGAGATTAAAAAATTACCACAATTATCTGCACATAGCTGGTTGATTACAAGATTTTTTGTAGCTTGGGTTATCTGGTAATTGATTATATTACCCGATGTATCGAATTGCATCAGAATACCGTTCCAACGTATACCCAAAGAAAAATCGATTCCTGCAAAAGCAAAATGATTGGTACCCGTCATGGCCAATTCGAGTTTATCTTCAAATAAATCGATTAATAACCAGCCATTAATTTTATTGTAGTCGTCCACATATTTGCACCACTTGGGTTGAAATAACGAGTCTAACCTGGCCACGAGCAACCCCCTTGAATTTTCAGGTATTGTTATTGTATCTGTTCCGAATATAGTTGACTCAGTGATCATCCCTGCCGCATAGAAATTCCCCGATTTATCAACCTTAATCCCATTGGCAGTCGTGGGGGTAAAATGATCAAGATCAATAAAATAAGACTGTCGTAGGTTTCCTTGCGTGTCATAATGCAAAATAAAACCTGCAATTCCCCAATCCGGATAATCAGGATGAATGATTGTATCGCCATCCACAATAAAATTTGTACTTGAACGACCATTACAATAGATATCCCCATTTTCTCCGACTATTAAATAATCGTTATCCATTGATCCATCGGCAAAACTCCGAACCTCTTGTTGCCATATTATATTTCCATCCACATCGATTTTCATAATGGAGTTTAATCCATTGCCGATAGGTACAGAATCCTGACCCAGGAAATTGACATATCGTTCGATAGAATCGTGGTAATACGCGTGAGTGGACGAAAGATAGAGATAGTCATCCTCAGATATATCAAAACCTCCTAAAAATTCCTGGGCACTGCTCGATATGGTTTTTCCCCAAATAAATTCAAAATTACTGCTCAATTTTACTAAAAACAAATCGGGCATAAAATCATGGTTATTGGTGAGGATGTGATTGTTTACAAACAAAGTGTCGGAGTAGGTGCCATAGATATAAATATTTGATTCATGGTCAAGACGAACTTCCACATCCCAAATAAAATGATCGACAGTGGTATAAATGTCGAGCGCACGAATAAAATTACCGTTTTGATCGTGCCTGGCGATGGCTACGTCATAGAATTGATGGTTGGGATTATTGCCATAATGGATGAATGATGTGTCACCAATTGTGATGGAGTCAGCATACCAATAGTAGGCATAAAAGTCATTATTAAAATCCGTTTCGATACCCACAATACGGGGTTCGGTATAAGCTTGGGCACTTCTACCCCACTGCCATCCCCATTCAACAGTATCGTTTTGTGCAACAAGGGTAACAGACGCCATGACAATGGCTGTAAGGATGAAGCTGATTGATTTTTTCATATTATTATTTGTTTAGGTTGTTGTTTTTTGCATAACAGGAAATAGATTGTATAGTAGCGGTCGCAATAATTTTAAGAAGGTTCACCATTGTATTTTATTCAAGTTCAAATTTCTGATATTGTACCGGTACAATTACTTTTTCA
Source organism: Bacteroidetes bacterium GWF2_41_31 (assembly GCA_001769215.1). Taxonomy (GTDB): domain Bacteria; phylum Bacteroidota; class Bacteroidia; order Bacteroidales; family F082; genus UBA6244. The sequence goes on along the minus strand of MEOL01000048.1, from coordinate 25,495 downwards.
CCTTTATTATCAATACTTTCAACTGATGGGTGATGATACAAAATGATTTGTTTTGTTTGGATCTTTATGCCTCTTTCAGATGCATTGTGCAGTAACCAGTATGGGGCAAAAGCTAAGTCCAGGTCGTCCATAGTGCTAATAGTATCAGCAGATTCATCATCTCCAGAAATGTAAATTCTTTTGTTATTCCATTCAATCAGGTAGGAATAGTGTTTTAACGAAAGGCGGTGTTTGGTTTTAAATTTTGTAATTGAAAAATTCTGTCCTTTGTCGTTAAGCTCAAAGAATTTGTATTTTCTTTTTCCCGACAGAAAAAATGATACAGGCCACGGTCCATATAATTTTTGATTTGTTTGTTTAAATCCTTTTCTGTTAAAATGGTCGGCATGGCCATGCGTGAAGATAAATATCGAATTTTCATGAATACTGTCCACCAATCCCGGTCTATAGGTCATGTAACCATATGCTCCTGACTTATATGGGAAGTCAACATAAACTTTCAAATTCCCATCAGTCATAAAAAGTCCACAGTTTCCTAAAAATTCAATTTCAATTGCTTCATTCTGTCCCGGTGCAAAATTCGCAACAATTATGAATAATGATAATAGGATGGTCTTGATGATCTTTTTTTTCTTGGTTTTCATAGTTATGTATTTGGGATAGCGGACAGCATAAACTTTGCGGCGGACTTTCAAAGACAAAGATTTCTGTCCTGGATGATTAATATTTGGAACTAAGATGTTCATATTTTGAATGTACCCACCATAAAGTATGATGCATTGTTGGTGGTAGTTATTGTATCATTATTTTCTTGTTTATCGTTTTTCCTTTTAACTGAATGCTGATTACATGAAGTCCGTGGGTCATCTTTTTTGTTGAAAAATTAACAATCCCATCCATAACCTGTTTAATTTCATATTCTTTTATTAACTGTTCACTTAATGAATGTATTTGTATTCGACATGTCTCTCCTTCGGAATTCGGAATCACGATTGAAATATTCTCACCAATAGATATGGGATTCTTTAATAGTGTAATTATATTACTTTCAATTCCCTCTATATTTATCAATAAATCATTCACAAAAACCGAATCATTAGCAATTGATATTGTTGAGTCACTATTATACACTGCTTTAACTGTAGTCCAAAAGGGCAAACTGTTAAAGAAATCATTATATTCACAAGGAGAATAACCTGAACAGGTTACATCAGTTTCTTTGGTAAAAATCCAGAAGTCATTGTCTCGATAAATTTTATATCCCAGTAAAGTGTCAGTTGAAATATCTGGAGCAGTCCATGACAATTCAAAACAATTAAATGAAGGACAATTGTAATTCTGGTACCAATACGTTTGTTGAAAAAACAAATTATTTATTGGATTAATTTGCCCAAAAGAAATTAGAGTGCTATTAAGCATTAAAACTGTAATAATCAATTTAAAAGTTCTCATGTTATAATATTTTTAGATTGTGTCGCACTTACAATTCCGCCAACATCCGCATACCGCCAATTGTCGCTATGCCAATTATACAGGCTTTGTTGTTAATATTCCTTTCCGTATTCATCTAATCTCATTATCACCAGATTACCCATTTTAAGTCCAAAATTATCTAAATCAGCTCTATGTTTCATTGTAAATGGATCATCGGGTGTTTGGAGGGTAAATCTAAGAAATTATTTTAAAGGTTTGATTTTTAGCGCCATTATTTTGGTAATTGGTTTTTTTTGGGCATACTCCGGCAGGAAGGTTACCATTCATGGGTCGAGAGCAGGGCGCCAATAGCTGGCGCATAAAAAAAAGCCTCCAAATCATTGATTTAGAGGCTTCTGTAGTCCGTACGGGATTCGAACCCGTGTTACCAGGATGAAAACCTGGCGTCCTGACCGGACTAGACGAACGGACCGTTTCGTTTAGGAGGTGCAAAAATAGAACCTTTTTTTACTTGCACAACATTTTCTGGAATTTTTTTTTCATGGCCCTTTAAGCTCCTCCCCCGTTGCTTCTCTCCGTATCGGCCTGAAATTTATAACCCAGTCGTTTACCCGTTTTAATCGAGATAATATCCCGGGTATTTTTCATGTCATAAACCGAAACTTCCTTAACCAGATCGTAATCGGGAGTGAGCAAATCGAAGTTCACGGTGTAGGTAATTGCCGTCTCCAGGAGGTTATTAATGGAAGCTTGATCAACCAGGTTGTTTTCGAAATTATTAAAAATAAATCCCAACTCGCGCTTTCCTTCAATAAAATAATGTTTGTCTTTGTTTACAAACACGCGCCCAATAAGGTATCCAATATCATTAACCCGGTTGTACTTAAATGAGTCGGCCAGGAAATTATAGATGTTGATCACCCCACAATAGCTGCGGCTTTTATCTTCATGAATGTAATCGGTGCGCATCACTTCATGGTGACGTGAAAATTCAAAGATATTGGTGTGCATTAAAAAAAGAAGCACATCCCCTCCAAATTTAAGCTCGATCTCAAAGTCACTCATACTACTCGATTCAAACGGAACCAAAACGTGGGGCACTTTATTTTTTACAAAGTCAGCGTATTTCTTCTCAAGCTCCTGGATAGAATCCTTGATCCGATTAAACGTTTCCAGGGTATTGTTATACACGTGTTGTTTTAAAGTGGCCTTTTCAACCACCTTTTGAAAAAAGGGATCAGGGTTATACTCGATGTCCATTGCTTCCGGATCTTTAATGATTTTCAAAGGTAGAAATATTTTGGTCATCCCTGATAAAACAAAAACAGAGAACCTGAAAAATCAACTTATTGGACTACCCGAAGACAGAGCCATAGTGCCATTAAAAAAAATGATGTATTTACTTCCTACCCGAATGGTTGGAGGACTAACAGCTATCCCTCGAAGGTAAACGACAGTAAGAACACTTTGGAGCGTAGCTGGTCGATGCTGTTTGTATAGATGTTGCTTTCGCGGATGATCAGGTTGTTTAATCCATAACCCATTTTCAGTTCGGTGCCAAATTTAAAATAGGTTGTATAGAAGTCGAAGCCAACACCCAGTTCCAATGAAATGTCATGTCGGTTAAGTTTGACAGTGATATCACTGGAGTTTTGTTGTGCCTTCTTTTGCGAGGCCAGGTCGATGCTGTATTTTACCCCGCCCAGCACATATGCGGCCACGTTGTTCAGCCTGCGCGATTTATATTTGAGTTCGAGTGGAAATTCAACCAGGGTAGAAGTGATTCCCTTTCGCATTTCAACAGATTCTTCATCACCGTTCTTATAGGTCCGGATATTGTAATACAATAACCGCTCACCGAACGAAAGAGAAGGGATAAAGCGCAAATTAAGATCTGGTGTCAGGTGCAGGTTCCCAACAATCCCGATGCTGAAACCCGGTGTAGGAACCGAATTAACACTGTACACGAAGGCTGAATCTACTGAGTAAAAATCCGGCATTTCTGTAGAACTCCATTTGATAAACGAAAGGTTGTCAACCGTTTTCACGGAAAAAAGCATTTGATTGACTCCCAAAATAAATCCAAAATGATAGGTTACATGGTCGAAACTAGGTAAATTCATTGGTTTTCGTTGCTGCGCCATGGCAGATGTACTAAACAACAATCCCAACAAAGCAATACCTGTTATTGTGGCAAGTGATTTTTTCAATTGATAACTCATGAGTAGGTTAACGCTTTTCTGTCGGTGATAGTATTTCATTAGGTTCCGATTAACGAGTTTATTTTTTAATTTACGTCCGGGTTTAGTTTGTTCCCCAGTAAAGAGTTGCTATTCCCATGGTCAATCGCTTTTGATGTACCTCTTTAAATCCGGCCATTTCCATTTGGTCGAGAAACTCTTGACCTTCAGCAAAGGCAGAAACCGAATCGGGTAAATAAGTGTAGGCTTCGCTGTTCTTCGACACGGTTTTACCAACCAGAGGAAGTATGAATTTAAAATAAAATTGATATACCTGTTTGAAAACAAACTGATTTGGCCTCGAAAACTCAAGCACCACCACCCTGCCTTGTGGCTTCAGCACCCGTCTCATTTCTTTCAATCCGACCTGCAGGTTTTCAAAATTGCGCGCGCCAAAGGCCACAGTCACGGCATCAAATGAGTTATCTGGAAAGGGTATTTCGGCGGAATCGCCATGCACCATTTCGATGAGCTGAAGAAGACCTGCTTTAACAATTTTCTGCTTTCCCACTTCCAGCATTTGTTCGGCAATGTCCAACCCGACAATTTTCTCAGGATGCAGTTTGGCCAGTTCAATCGCCAAATCACCCGTACCGGTTGCCACATCCAAAATGGTCTGAGGATGAAGTGGTTCCAGCAGTCTTCTCACTCTGATACGCCACCTGATGTCGATGCCCGCTGATAAAACATGGTTCAATAAGTCGTACCTTGGTGCAATGTCGTTAAACATTTTTTCGACCCTTAACTTCTTCCCTGGTGTATTGTACTGATTCATATACTGGTTTTTCCCTGAACTAATTAGCACCCATCATCTTCGCTACTTCTATGCGCAGTTTCTCTTTATTTATCGGAACGACTCCCACCTCTTCACACACCAGACCTCCTGCCAGGTTGGCAATAGCAGCCATGATTCTGGGTTCGGTATCAAGTGCCAAACACAGGGCAGCAACGCTAATCACTGTGTCACCGGCTCCCGAAACATCCGTAATATTGCGGCGGTGAGCCGGGATCAGTTGCGACTCGTACATTCCCTGCTCTTCCCAGCTGATAAACACCCCCAACTCCGACAAGGTATTGAGTACCATTTTTGCCTGAAGTTTATCCTGAAGTTGTGCCACGACCATTTCGAGTTGTTCGTTGTCGTGCGGATCGAAATTAACACCCAGACCTTCCTTTACCTCTTTGATGTTGGGTTTAAAGAGTGTTGCCTTTTTATAATCCAGGAAATTCCTTTTCTTTGGGTCAACAGCTACCGGAATTTTACGTCGTCTGGCCTCTGTAATCACCTTTTCAATCAGTTGTGGAGTAATAACCCCTTTGTCGTAATCCTGAAATATCACTACATGGATTTCTTTATCAACAAACAGCCGAAGTATTCTTTTGTTTAACAATTCAAACTGAAGATCATCAAGCGGTTCGGTGGTTTCCTCATCTACCCTCAGCATCTGGTGTTGATTGCCAATGATTCTGAATTTGGTTGTGGTAATCCTGTTTTCATCGGAAATCAACCCTTCAGTCGACATTCCTGCATCCAGGATCAACTGTTTAAACGCAACACCTTTTTGGTCGTTGCCGATCACAGAGCATAAAATGGGATTTGCGCCCAGGGCTTTGAGGTTTAACCCCACATTGGCCGCTCCACCCAATCGGTTTTCGCGTTGCTTCACAGTAACGATAGGTACGGGCGCTTCGGGACAAATCCTGTCGACAGTACCCCAGATGTAAGCGTCCACCATGACATCGCCAATGACCATTACATTCAGTTTATTAAACTGTTCAAAAAGTTGATCTATATTTTTAGAAGTCAACATGCCAAATTATTTTGTTGGATTGCAAAAATAGATAAATATCCGGCAGGAATTAAAAACATCCACCGCAGCCTGTACGATTCGTGGCACCTCGTAACCAAGGAGCTGAATTTTCTATAAATACAGGAGGAGCCTTATTTCAACAAGGCCAGGGCGGTTTTAATCCTGTTGACAGCCTCCACGAGGAGTTCTTTTGAAGTGGCATAGGACAACCTAATACAGTTGGGATCGCCGAAAGCCTCACCCGGAACCAGGGCTACATGGGCTTTTTCGAGCAGATAAGTACATAGTTGGGTGCTGTCGTTCACCAAGGTAGTTCCATCCGTTTTACCAAAGAAACTGCTGACATCCGGGAAGAGGTAAAATGCACCTTTGGGGAGATTGGTTTTAACGCCATCGATTTCCTGCATCATCCCGACCAATAAGTCGCGCCGTTCTTTAAACGCGGCCACCATGATCTTTAATTCAGGAACTTGATTCGGATCAGCCGAAACAGCAGCAGCAGCAGCCATCTGCGAAATACTTCCGGCACCCGAGGTAAACTGTCCCTGCAATTTGGTGCAGGCATCGGCGATAAATTGGGGTGCTGCCAGATATCCTATGCGCCAGCCGGTCATGGAAAACCCCTTAGAAACACCATTGATGATTACCACCTGATTTTTTATCTCAGGAAAGGAGGCCAAACTTACGTGTGAGCCCTCAAAAAGGATGTGTTCGTATATCTCATCCGAAATCACTACCAAATCAGGGTGTTTAGCAATCACTTCCGCGATGGCCTTCATCTCGGCAAATGAGTAAACTGATCCGGTCGGATTGCTTGGGGAATTGATTAACAAAGCCTTTGTACGAGGCGTGATGGCAGCAGCAATCTGATCTGGCGTGACCTTAAAATCGGCTTCAATACCGGCTACAATGAGTTTTATATCACCACCAGCCAGTTTAATCATTTCTGTATACGAAACCCAATAAGGAGCAGGCACAATGATTTCATCGCCCGGATTTAACAAGCAGAAAAACACATTGGAAAGCGATTGTTTGGCGCCATTTGAAACCACAATCTGGCTGGGTTTGTATTCCAGTTGGTTGTCACGTTTCAGTTTTTTTGAGATAGCTTCCCTTACCGGTGCTAAACCCGGCACCGGCGGATATTTGGTGATATTGTTGTGAATGGCCTCTATGGCGCCTTGTTTCACAAAGTCAGGTGTGTTGAAATCCGGTTCTCCAATACTCAGGTTAATAATGTCAATTCCCTGACCCTGCAATTCGCGGCTTAATCTCGTCATTTCAAGTGTGGCCGACTCGGTCAAATTCAATATCCTGGCTGATAATATGCTGCTGTTCACTCGCTATATATTTTAAAAGGGCAAAGATAGCGATTTCCAGGTATGTCAATATATTCAGTGTGAAAATTATAACAATGGATTGATAACCTTTTCTCTTTTAGTTGCGAAGCAAAAAAAAGTCGTTACTTTGTAGCATCATTTATTCAATTTAAACCACGTATGATAGCTGAAATTATAAAATACTCAATTCCATCGTTAGTCATGTTGGCAGCGGTTTACGTGATGTTGCGCTTTTTTTTGAAACACGATGAGCATCAATTAAGCTTCTTAAAAGATGAACAGGACCTGACGCGTTTAAAGTTGGATATGGAAAGAAAACGCGACAGCCAAAAAGTGATCATCCCACTAAAACTGCAAGCCTACGAACGCATGGTGTTGTTTTTAGAACGGATCAATCCTCCCAATCTGATAAAACGCTCCATATCACAGGGACAGAAAGTGACAGAGCTGCAAGGTATGCTTTTGCACCATATCCGCGAAGAATACGAGCACAACATGTCGCAGCAGCTTTACATTGGCGAAAATTCATGGGAAATGGTGAAAACGGCCAAAGAAGAGGTGGCCCGGTTGATCAATACCTCCGCTGCTAAATTTAAAACCGATGATGAGGCGGCACTCCTGGCAAAGGAACTCCTCACAACCGGATTCGATACAAAAAATGATCCCATTGAAAAAACACTGGCACATCTTAAAAAAGAAGTAAGGGATAATTTCTAAGCCGTTGAAAAAAATAACCGAAATACAAAGCATCAGTTTTGTTGGCTCAGGCAATGTGGCCACGCATCTTGCACATGCATTTCAAAGTGCCAATTTGCACATTCACGAGGTTTATTCGCCCCACCATTCGCACGCGTTGGATTTTGCTCGAAAGTTTAATTGTGTTTCCCGCAAGAGCATACAACAACTTTCATCCGATATAGACCTTATGCTGCTGTGTGTGCCCGATAGTCAGATATCCGGAGTGTCGGAGTTAATTTCTCCCGGCAGGGCAATCGTGGCGCATACATCCGGGATTGAGCCACTGGACTCGCTTTCAGACAAAATACGTCAAACGGGGGTTTTTTACCCGCTTCAAACTTTTTCAAAAGACCGGAAAGTGGATTTCAGGGTGGTTCCTCTTTGTATCGAGGGCAACCAGGCATCTACCTCCGAATTGCTTACCCAACTTGCTTATAAACTGAGCAACAAAGTGGTAGCGATTTCTTCTCCCGAAAGGGCCATGTTGCACTTAACTGCCGTGATGGTGAATAATTTTTCGAACAAGTTGTATGGTATGGCGCATGAAATATTGGAGAGAAATCACCTTGATTTCAACCTTTTGCTGCCGTTGATTCAGGAAACAGCACATAAAATGGAAGAAATGAACCCTGAAGAAGCACAAACCGGACCGGCCCGAAGAAACGATGAAAATACCATCAGCCGACACCGGGAGATGCTAAAGGAATTTCCACAATACCAGCAACTCTATCAACTTATTACAGATCAAATCATAAAAAAACACCATGAGTAATTATAAAGCACTGTTGAACAAAGTCACCACTTTTATTTTTGATTACGACGGAGTGATGACCAATGGCACGCTCATCTTACTGCATGAAGGACAACCCCTCCGTTCGGCTAATGTAAAAGATGGTTATGTATTGCAGTTGGCTGTAAAACTGGGATATAATATCGCCATCATTTCGGGAGGATTTTCAAAATCCGTTGAAAACAGGTTCGACACTTTAAATATTAAAGACGTGCATCTGGGTGTAAAAAATAAAATGGAAACCTTTGAAAAGTACATCAAAACCAACAACATAGATCCATCGCAGGTGGTATATATGGGCGATGACATCCCCGATTTCAGGGTGATGCAACTGGTGGGAGTTCCTGTTTGCCCGGCCGATGCCGCCGAGGAGATCAAGGACATTTCGGTATATATTTCGGATAAAAAAGGGGGCGAAGGCTGTGTACGCGACATCATCGAACAGGTACTGAAAGTGCAGGGCAAATGGATGACCGAAGAATCACATCATTGGTAGAATGAATGCGTCGACTAAAATATTCAGAATATTGGAGTCGGGAAATAATGGTATTCAACCAACAACAATTGAAATTAAAACACATGATAAATAGTATCAGGATAAAAGACCTTTTGAGTTTGGTGCGTTGGCCAAACCTTATCATCATTCTGATAACCATGTTGTTGATGCTGTTTTGTCTGATCAATCCCGCATTGGGACTGGCTCCGTTTGAAGCAGGATTGTCGTGGGTTGAACTGATGCTGCTCATGGCTTCTGTATTGGCGATTACCAAGGGAGGGTACATCATCAACGATTTGGTAGATATCAACACCGATTCGGTGAACAAACCCGGTATAAACCTGGTTGGTAACAGCATTTCTGAAAACGCAGCGCAGGTCCTGTATTGGATTACCACCCTATCAGGAATTGCTGCCAGTGTGCTCTTTTCCTATATACTTCAAAAGATAAGCTTCAGTCTGATTTTTCTATTTTCTGCAGGTCTGCTTTGGTTCTATTCGCAGAAATACAAATGTCAGCCCCTGGTGGGCAACGTGGTAGTGGCTGTGCTGAGCAGCCTTTCGTTTGGATTGGTGTGGCTGTTCACCTTTTTCGCCTTAAGCAACCAGGGTATTGAGTTTGCCCAAGTGCAGAGTTCATTTTCGCTAACCAACAAATTGGTGCTGATATATGTTGGATTTGCTTTCCTGATAACGCTGTTGCGCGAATTAATAAAGGACCTGGAGGATTATACCGGTGACAATCGTTTTGGATGCCGTACCTTACCGGTAGTATACGGAAAAGGAGTAGCCAAAGTCTTTGCCCTGGTCACCGCCTACCTGTCGCTGGCAGGATTAGTTTGGGTAGACTTTTACTACTTTCAGATGCAATACTATGGAGTAGCAGGCTGGTTTATATTGATCATTATTTTACTGGTACTAATGATCGTCCGGTTGCACCGTGCCACGGAAAAACCTGATTTTGCGAGCCTTTCCAGGTTATCCAAACGACTGATGTTGCTTGGGATAGTGTCCCTTATCTTTTTCTATTTTGAATTGCTATGATGTTACACGATTTATTAAAACCATACGATGTCATCCTGGCTTCGGGTTCGCCCCGGCGCAGGGAGTTGCTGACAGAGATGGGAATAAATTTTACCATCAGAACCATACCTGGCGACGAGATATTCCCTTCCACCATGCCCATCCACCAGGTGGCGGGGTATCTCAGTAAACAAAAAGCCATCGTGTTTACTTCTGACGAGTTGAATGACAACCAGTTGGTGATAACTGCAGACACCATTGTGGTGGTTGAAAACCAGATTCTGAACAAGCCTTTCAACCCTGAGGAAGCGTACGATATGCTTGAGTTGCTTTCAGGAAAAACACACCTGGTAATTACGGGTGTTACCCTGATGACAACGGTGAAAACACATACATTTTCGGTAACAACAGAGGTGGTATTTAAAAAGTTAACCCCCGATGAAATCTGGTACTATGTTCAAAATTACAAACCCTTCGACAAGGCTGGCGCCTATGGCATTCAGGAATGGATCGGGCATGTGGCCATCGAACGCATTGACGGTTCCTATTTTAATGTGATGGGACTTCCCACACACCGGTTGTACGAAGAATTGATTCACTTTTTAACTAAATAATATGAAAACACTGTTGAGTTTCATGCTGATGATCGCATTTCATGTTGCCATCGGTCAATCACCTTCCGAAAAAATCGTTCAAAAGCAGGTTGATGCTTACAACCAGCGCAATATTGATCAGTTCATGGCGACTTATTCCTCTCATATCGAGTTGTATCTTTTCCCCGACAGTCTGTTGATGAGCGGCAAAGAGGCCATGCGCAAGCACTATCAGACCATGTTTGAGGCTGCACCTGATTTATCGTGTATGATCATCAACCGGATTGGAATGGGCAACAATGTGATTGACCGGGAATATGTAAAACGAAATGGTAAATACCTGGATGCCATCGCCATATACAAGGTGGAACAGGACAGCATTGTGCGCGTGACGTTTATTCTTGAGTAATTATTGGCGTAAAACAGATTGTTATCCTAAGCTGAATACAAGTTATTCCGCGTTCAATCTTCGGTTAGATTTGGTTAGAATAATGATCGGTTTCGTTTTTTTCGTCCCGGAGGAATTTAATTAGTTTCTTTACCAATCCTTTCAAATGAAGGCCTCCGGTTGCCAATTCCATGGGAGCAAGAAAACACCTATCTTTGCAAAAAAATACATAAAACCGCGTGACCTTCAACGACCTCAATCTCAGCACCCCACTCAACAACGCTCTCATCGACCTGGGTTTTGAATATCCTACACCCATACAACAGGCCTGTTTCTCTCTCATCCTTTCTGGAAAAGATACCGTTGGCGTGGCCCAAACAGGAACAGGTAAAACTTTTGCCTATCTCCTGCCGTTGTTGCGGTTGTTGCCCTATTCGGATCAGCGTGCCCCCCGCGTATTGATCGTTGTCCCAACGCGCGAACTCGTTATCCAGGTTGAGGACGAAATCAGGAAACTGACAACTTACATGAATGTACGACATGCCGGGGTGTATGGAGGAACCAACATCAACACACAAAAGAAGCTGGTTTACGAAGGAATGGATATTTTGGTGGCGACGCCCGGTCGGTTGCTCGATCTGGCCCTGACCGGCGTTTTATCCATTAAGAGCGTTCAGAAATTCGTGATCGACGAGGTGGATGAAATGTTCAACCTGGGTTTCCGTCCACAGGTGATGTCCATCATGGAAATATTGCCCGAAAAAAGGCAAAATATCATGTTCTCGGCCACGCTTACCCGTGAAGTAGAAACAGTAATCAATACTTTTTTTAACCATCCCGAACAGGTGGTCATTGCGCCTCATGGCACTCCGTTGGATCAGATTGTCCAGCAAGCTTATGATGTTCCTAATTTCTACACCAAAGTCAATTTGATCAAGCATTTGCTTGCAACTGATTCCTCCATGGAAAAAGTGCTCGTTTTTACAGGAAGCAAGCGCCTGGCCGATCGACTGGCCGAGGAACTTACTGGTTATTTGGATATCAAACCCGGTGTGCTTCATTCCAATAAATCGCAGAACAACCGGTTCGAAACGCTGAAAAAGTTTGAAAATGGTAAATTAAAGATCCTGATTACCACCGATATCATGGCGCGAGGGCTGGATATTTCCGATGTAAGCCATGTGATCAATTTTTCGTTGCCCACCTTGCCTGAAGATTATATCCACCGCATTGGACGTACCGGCAGGGCCGACAAAGAAGGAGTGGCCATTTCCTTTATCAATAAAATTGAAAAAGAATCGCAGGGCGACATCGAGCAATTGATGAAAAAGCCCATTCCCATGTTGCCCTTTCCGGTGGAAGTGGCAATTTCAACCATCACCACAGAGGAAGAAAAGCCCGCGGCACTTTACGACAAGCCTTATCTGGTAAATCCTTCCAGGAAGAAAAACACGGGTGCCTTTCATGAGAAATCAGCCAAAAACCAACAGGTAAACTCAGGAGGCGCGGGTAGAAAAGAAAAGAAACGGAAAGCAGCCATCAGGAAGCGTATGTAGCTTTTTGAAAGTTGTATCGATTCTGATATTAACGATCACAAACCTGCTACAAACTTTCAACCAATGGCCTTAGCAGAAAGGCGTATTGACTATAATGGTGATCTTACTCCATGTCATGACAATCAGTAAAAAAATCGTAACTGCGAAATAAGATGTATATTTACAACGAACTTTAAAAAACAGTGGTTGGGTTTTTGCTGTTTTAAAATTTCACTGAAATCTACATTTTAAGAACCCACTTTAAACTGATTTTATGAAAAAACTTCTACTCTTATTCATCCTGCTCTATGCGACGAATATAATGGCGCAGGAAAAAACCATTTCGGGAGTTGTAACTGCCGATGAAGGTTATACATTACCTGGTGTGAATGTTTTATTAAAAGGAACCTCCGTTGGAACTGTGACAGACCTCAACGGAGCCTATTCTATTAAAGCCGCCAGCGAAAACACTTTGCAATTCTCTTACGTAGGGATGCAATCGTATGAAGTAGTCATTGGAAACCAAACAACCATCAATGTCGTACTTCAGTCAAATGCGGCCCTGTTGCAAGATGTGGTGGTGATTGGATATGGCACTGTTAAAAAAAAGGATCTCACCGGATCGGTATCACAAGTAAAAGCCGCTGATATTGCCGCCATCGCTTCAGCCTCACCGGCATTGGCATTGCAGGGTCGCTCGGCAGGGGTGCAGGTTATTAACAACGGACTGCCCGGAAGCAGCCCTGAAATACTAATCAGGGGTGTCGGGTCAATACAGGCGGGCACCAATCCATTGTACGTGGTGGATGGAATCATCACCAGTGACATCAGAAACCTGAACAGCAACGACATTCAATCAATTGACGTCCTGAAGGATGCTTCTTCACAAGCCATATATGGTGCCAGAGCCTCCAACGGGGTTGTTATCATCACCACCAAAAAGGGTTCAAAAGGCAAAATGAAATTGAGTTATCAGGGATATTATGGGTTTAATATTATTGGCAAGCGGGTGAAAATGGCCTCCTCTCAATTTTACGAACAATATACCAACGAAGCCCTTTTACGTGACGACAAACCGGCCGCATTTTTTGGGGATACTTATCCCATCAATACGGTTTGGCTGGATGAAGTAACCAGAACGGGTCAGCTTGTACAACAATCGGTTACCATGTCAGGTGGAACCGACGAAATAACCTACCTGGTTAGTTTTAGTTACAACGGTGATAAAGGTGTCTTGCAAAAAAATGATTTTTCAAGGTATACCCTGAGGTTGAACAATGAATACAAAATTGCCAATTGGCTGAAAATGGGTAACATCCTTAGCTTGTCAACCTATAAGGCAAATTATCCCAATACAGATGTTTACAATTCAGCCTACAGGCAAGGTCCCAACGTTCCGGTACATGATTCGGCAGGTAATTGGGGCAATTCGAACAACATAAACAATGTGGGCAATCCTGCAGCCTCACTGGCTTATTATCACAACATAGGAAAGGGATATCAAATTCAGGCCAGTTTTTGGGGCGAAGCCAATCTTTACCGCGAACTCACTTTTAAATCCAGCTTTGGATTGGACGTTGGTAACGACCAGTCGAAATACTACACGCCCTATTTTATTGCTTCTCCATCGCAACAAAACCTCATCAGCAACTTAAGTATTACTGCCAATCAACAATACCATTACACCTGGGACAATATGTTTAACTATGCCAGGTCGTTCAACGGCAAACACAACCTCGATGCGACCGCCGGCGTTACCATGGAAGAATTGAATTCAAATTACCTTACGGGATATCGCCAGGATGTTCCACCCCAGGAAAATTACTGGTACCTTAATTTAGGCGATGCAGCCACTGCCACCAACGGAAATGGAGGCGACAAATGGAGGCGTTTTTCCTATGTTGCAAGGGGAACCTACAATTATGGTGGAAAATATTTCATCACCGGAACAGCAAGATATGAAGGTTCTTCCAGGTTTTCAGAAGACAACCGCTGGGGCTTTTTCCCTTCGGCAGGTATGGCCTGGAGAATTTCTGCGGAAAATTTTATGAAGGACTCAAAAGTCATCAGCAACCTGAAACTAAGGGCCAGTTGGGGTCTGGTGGGTAACGATAACATCAGCACCAATTTATTCCTGTATACCATCGCCACAGGAATCTCCTATCCATTTGGTGAAGAAATTCAGAATGGTTCAACCATCACCGATGTAAAAGATCCCAATTTGACCTGGGAAACTTCACAAGGTCTGGATATCGGGCTTGATTACGGCTTTCTGAATGACAGACTCTATGGAGAAATCGACTATTACAAAAAAAACACCAAAGACCTGTTGTACCCTGCACCGCTTCCCGCCATCCTGGGATCGACCAGCTATATCACCAACATTGCCGAACTGGTGAATCAGGGGATCGAATTTTCTATCAACTGGAGGGATGAAATAAGCAAAGATTTCAGTTATTCCATCGGAGGAAATTTTACCTACAACAAAAACGAAATCATCGACCTGGCCAATGGGCTCCCCATCGATGGAGGCAGCCTGGGGAATGGACAAACCGTTACACGTACCTCGGTGGGAGAACCTGTAGGCAGTTTCTGGGTGTATGAAACGGATGGACTCTACCAAACGGAGGAGGAAATAAATGCCACGCCACACTTTCCCGGTACAAAAATCGGGGATTTCAGGTACAAGGACAACAACGAAGACGGCCTGCTAGATAATGAGGACAGGATTTTCGTTGGCTCCTACCTGCCGGTATTTTATTTTGGGATCAACCTCACTTTGGACATCAAACGTTTTGATGTCCAGGTGGGTGCTTTTGGAAATATGGGAAACAAAGTGTATAACGGTAAGAAGGCTCAAAGATGGGGAGGAGAAAACATCGAAGCTTCTCTCGAGGATCGCTGGACCGTTGACAACACCAATTCTACTACCCCCAGGGCATTCAATAATGTACCCGTGGCCTCCGATTATTATGTAGAATCAGGAAATTTCTTCAGATTCAGCAACATCACCATTGGTTATACCATACCCCTTAAATCGAAAGTAATTTCAAAGCTTCGTATCTATATCAGCGCTCAAAATCCTTACACGTTTCAGGCATTTAGCGGGTATAACCCCGAACTCCCCGGAGGTGTAATGAACTCAGGCATCGAAACCAATCCTATCCCTACAACTGGTAAATATTTAATCGGCATTAATCTCGATCTTTAAAATGACAGTCATGAAAAAATATATGATAAAATTACTCGTCACGGTGATCAGCATGGTGCTGGTAACCGCGTGTACCAAAGAATTCCTGGATGTGAAGCCCGAAGGACAGATCACGCCCGAAGGATACTATTCAACACCTGCCCGCGCCCAGGAACTTGTCAATTCCATCTACAACAACATGTTAACGTGGGACGAGCATTCTTTTTCGTGGATAGGTATCACCAGCATCGCGTCTGATGATGCTGACAAAGGCAGCTCAGCCGGTGACACTGGTGCAGACAAGGATAAATTGGATAATTTCACTTACGGCCCCACCGATATTTCAGTAAATGAAATATGGGTAGCCAACTTCCGTGGAATTTCAAGAACCAATCTGGCTTTAGACATCCTGCCAAAAATTGCCGTCGAATCAAAGTTAAAAAACAGGCTCAAAGCTGAAGCCAGGTTCCTGCGTGCATATTTCTATTGGAACCTGGTAAGAACTTTCGGCGACGTGCCCTTGATTAACAGTGTGATTGACCCTACCAATAGCGTACAGGTTGATCAAGCCATGATCCGTGCCCCAAAACAGCAGATTTACGATTTAATCATCAGCGACCTGTTGTATGCTAAAGACAGCTTATATAACAAGGGTCAGTACGAAAATGCCGATTTGGGCAGGGCCACTTCAGGAGCCGCCAAGGGATTACTTGCCAAGGTTTATTTATACCAGAAAAACTGGCAGGCTTCATTTGACATGGCAGCTCAAGTGATTAACTCCGGTGAGTACGCACTCGTGGACGATTACTCTACAATCTGGAGGGAAATCGGCGAAAACAGCAGCGAATCACTGTTTGAGGTGCAGGCTGTGGGCGGGCCCATCGCTTTAGGCGTTCAGCAATATTCACTCGTGCAGGGCGTGAGGGGACAATTTGGATGGGGCTTCAATTCGCCTTCTGAATCGCTCAACAATGCTTACGAAGAAAACGACCTCCGTAGAGAAGCAACGATGATTTACCCCAGTGAAGTATTGTGGGATGATGTCGTGATCCTCGACAATTTACCTAACCCAAGGTATAATCAGAAAGCCTATGTAAGCCGAAGCCAGGAAACATTTAACGGCAATGATGAACAATCGAATAAAAATCTGAGGGTACTGAGGTATGCCGAAGTTTTATTAATACACGCAGAGGCAGCCAATGAACTTGGGAATGCAACAAGCGCGCTTCAGTCGTTAAACCTGGTGCGTCAACGAGCTGGTTTAGACGACATTTCCGTTACTGATCAATCACAATTACGGCAATTGATCTGGCACGAAAGAAGGGTTGAGTTGGGTATGGAACATGACAGATTCTTCGACCTGGTCAGGCAGGGAAGGGCGGCTGAAGTGATGGGGCCACTTGGCTTTATTGCCGGCAAACACGAAGTTTTTCCTGTACCTCAATCACAGATAGATATTAGTGGAGGATTGCTGACACAAAATAATTATTGATAATGGATACCTATCCTTACGGATTATTCGTTTAAACCCGTGAGGATGGGTTATCTTAGGCTATTCTCCTTACTTATTCATACAATTCAAATTTCTAAAGAAACACCTTTAAAATGCGGCACTTAATCAGTTTTTATATCTTTTTTTTCTTCATGGTTGTTGTCAGTTGCAAACCCAATAATCCGTCACCACCACCTATTGTAAACCCTGATGATGAATTAATGGATCTGGTTCAGCAGCAGACATTTAAATATTTCTGGGATGCCGCCGACTTAAACTCCGGAATGGCGAGGGATAGAAACACCTCTTCGGTGGTGACAACAGGAGGTAGCGGTATGGGAATGATGGCCATTCTGGTTGGGATCGAAAGAAATTTTATAACACACGATGAAGGCCTGGCACGCATCACGAAAATAGTTGGATTTCTTGAAACCGCGGATCGGTTCCACGGTGCCTGGCCCCACTGGTTAAATGGATCAACAGGCAAAGTGATTCCTTTCAGCCAGTACGACAATGGTGGCGATTTGGTCGAAACAGCTTTTCTGGTTCAGGGATTGCTCACCGCACAGTCGTATTTTGATGGCACGAATACAACGGAAGTCGGGTTGCGAAACCGCATCCAGGTTCTGTGGGAAGGTGTGGAATGGGATTGGTATCAACGCTCAGGCGAGAAAGTGCTTTATTGGCACTGGTCGCCAAATTACGGATGGAAAATTAATATGCCGATCAGGGGTTGGGACGAGGGTTTGCTGGTGTATGTATTAGCCGCTTCATCGCCAACACACCCCATTGCGCCGGAAGTATACCACCAGGGATGGGCACGAAATGGAGCCATCAAGAATGGCAATGTATATGAAGGGTTGGAATTGCCTCTAGGATCTGCTTATGGTGGCCCCTTGTTCTTTGCTCACTATTCATTTCTGGGTCTTAACCCCAACGGACTATCAGACCAGTACGCCGATTATATGCTCCAGAATAAAAACCACAGCCTCATCAATTATAAATATTGCGTTAGAAACCCGGGAAATTACACCGGTTATTCAGATAGTTGCTGGGGCCTTACTGCTTCTGATGACCCCGATGGCTATTCAGCGCACTCACCAACAAATGACAACGGAACGATTTCACCCACAGCAGCCATCTCTTCAATCGTTTACAGTCCGGTTCAGAGTCTGGAGGCCATGCATTATTTTTACAAAAAAACAAGTGGTTTGGTTTGGGGAGAGTTTGGCTTTATTGATGCCTTTAATCCTCATCGGAAGTGGTATGCCGACTCATTTCTTGCCATCGATCAGGGACCAATCATTATTATGATTGAAAACTACCGCACAGGGTTGTTATGGAACCATTTTATGAAAAACCAGGAAGTGCAAACGGGATTGACAAAACTAGGATTCTCTTATAAAATAACAAATTAAGATCGTTTAGATGAAAGGCATTCTTCATTTTATTATCATGATTGTAACTTTGAGCATCACCTTGTCGGGTTGCACCCTCAACGAGCCGGATGATTCAAAAATACATGCCCTGACTGTTTCAAAGTACGATGGAAAAATCAATGAGCTCATGGCCAAAATGACCATTGAAGAAAAAATTGGTCAACTGAATATGCTCAGTGGCGATTGGGCCATCACAGGACCATTCATCCGCGCCGATTTCAAACAAGATATCAAAGCAGGTAAGGTAGGTTCGATGCTCAATTGTTACACGGTTGATTACACGCGCGAACTAATCAATTTATCTGTTGACAGCACCAGGCTTGGGATCCCTTTGTTATTGGGTTATGATGTAGTTCACGGTCACCGGACAATATTTCCCATTCCCCTGGCCGAGGCTTGCACCTGGGATCTTAACCTCATGGAACAAACCGCACGGATTGCCGCCATCGAAGCATCGTCCGAAGGCATCCACTGGACCTTTGCCCCAATGGTGGATATCACCCGCGATCCGCGCTGGGGAAGAGTTATGGAAGGTTCCGGGGAGGATCCCTGGTATGGTTCTCTCATCGCGAAAGCAAAAGTCAAAGGCTTTCAGGGTGACGACCTCTCAAAAGACAACACCATCCTTGCCTGCGTGAAACATGTGGCTGCTTATGGTGCGGCCGAAGCTGGCAGGGATTACAATACTGTCGATGTCTCGCTAAGAAGCCTTTACGAAACCTACCTTCCACCCTATCACGCAGCGGTTGAAGCCGGTGTTGGTTCAGCCATGACGGCTTTTAATGAAATAAATGGAATCCCATGTACAGAAAACCAATGGCTTTGGGAAGATCTGTTTAGAAAACAGTGGGGATTTGATGGTTTGGTTGTTACAGATTATACCGCTATAAACGAAATGATTGAGCATGGCGTAGCCGCCAATTTATACCAGGCTTCGGTATTGGCCATCAATGCCGGTGTGGATGTGGATATGGTAGGTCAGGGGTTTTTATTGAACCTGAAACAGGCCGTTGATAAGGGAGATGTTACTCAAGAGCAGCTAGACAAAGCCGTTTACCGGATACTGAAAGCTAAATTTGAACTTGGATTGTTTGACGACCCTTACAAATATTGCAATAAAGAAAGAGAGAAAGCGGACATCATGACCCCGGAACAAACTCATTTTTGCAGGGAAGTTGCCACAAAATCAATGGTGTTGCTAAAAAACAGCAACAAGATACTGCCTTTATCAAAAGAAATAAAGACGATTGCAGTCATTGGCCCACTTGCCGACAATAAAATTGATATGATTGGCGGATGGTCTGCTGCCGGCGACCGCAGTTCACGACCAGTCACCTTGCTTGAAGGGGTCAAAAATAAACTGAGTAGTAAAACGGTAATACTTTATGCCTTAGGCACCGATTTTAATACCTCTTCAACCGAAGGGTTCGATGAAGCCATACGTGCGGCAAAGCAAGCCGATGTCGTTTTGTTGGCTCTCGGCGAAAGCAACGATATGAGTGCAGAGGCCAAATCACGGTCATCTATTGACCTTCCAGGAAATCAAAACCTGCTGACAGATGAAATTCTTAAAGTGAACAAAAACACGGTCATTATTTTGATGAATGGTCGTCCACTAACCATTCAACACCTGGATGATGTGGCACCTGCCATCCTCGAAACCTGGTTTGCGGGAACTGAAGCCGGCAATGCAATTGCGGATGTTGTATTTGGCGATTATAACCCGGCAGGAAAACTCACCATGACATTTCCACGAAATGCAGGGCAGATTCCTATTTATTACAGTCACAAAAATACAGGAAGGCCCTTTGATGTTAACAACAGTTGGACCTCACATTATATTGATGTAGACAACACTCCATTGTACCCATTTGGGTATGGGTTGTCGTATACCCGGTTTGAATATTCAAATTTAACACTTGATAAAAAGGAAATTACCCATCCTGAGGCTGTTCGTGTTACTGTTACAGTTACCAATTCAGGCAATTATGATGGAGAAGAAGTCGTACAGCTCTATGTTCAGGATCTTGTTGGAAGTGTAACCCGTCCGGTAAAAGAATTAAAAGGCTTTGAGAAAATCTTCATTAAAAAAGGCAATTCCGTGACCGTATATTTCACCATCGGACAAGAAGAACTTTCGTTTTACAGGAAAGACATGAGTTTTGGAAGCGAGCCGGGCGAATATCGTATATATGTAGGTGGGAGTTCGGATACTGATAATTCAATTCGGTTGACATTAAATTAAAGTGACAATCAAAGCTACAATAAAAAAGCCTGCCGGAATATTCCCGGCAGGCTTTTTCTTATTTTAATAAATATTAATTCTTCATCATTTTTGCAGAAGAAGTCTTGTTGTTAGAATCAGTTAGTGTGATGAAATACAGTCCTTGGTTTAAGAAAGAAACGTTAATATTAACGGTGCCTTTTTGAACATTTTCCATGCTCAACACTTTTTGACCCATCAGGTTGGAAATAACCACACTGTTCATGTCCTTTGTAAGATCAATAGTTACTGAAGTGTTACAAGGATTAGGATACAGGGATATGACATTGTCATACTTGTTATTCCAAATCCCTGAAATTGGGTTCGGACTGTTGGTAATTTGTATGTTATCAATGTACATATCCACATCAGCTGCCGTTGCAAGGGGATCTACAAAGTCAGGCATAAAAGCAACGACCCCGTAATCTCCGGTTAAAGAGCTGAAATCAAACACGATATCCTGCCAGCCTTCAGTTTCAGTTTGAGCATTCATGCTTTCAATTTCCAATGTTGGATCGCCTTCCATCTTGAACTTCAACGGGCTGATCATGGGTTTCCATACCATGACATGAATATATTTATTGTCAGTTGCGTTCACTGCAGGGTCGCAACTTGCCCAAAAACCACCCCATGCCATTCCACCATTGTCTGTTCCACGGCGGATGAATTTAAGCACCTTGCTGGTTGTATTGATTCCTGAAGCATCGGGATTATCAATAATCATAAAGGTTTCGCTCACCGGGTGGATGGCATCGTTATCAAAGTCGCCACATCCCATGACGTGAGGTGTTAGTACTCCCCATGTATCGTTTTCAAAATCGGCAAGTACACCTCCAAAAACGGGCTCCTCATCGTTGTACCACACCAAAATTTCGTTGGTTCCTTCAACAACAGTATAAGTACGATTTGGCCCACCACTTGGGAATTCCGAAGTATTCCAATCGCCGTTGATACGGAATTTAAATAGAAGTACAGAATCGACTGCCAATCCATCAACAGTAATAGAATAAATACCATCAGATTCAAGGGTAAGATGATAGTCATCCCCGCTCCATCCATTAAAATTCCCTGCAACATCCATATAATCTGTGTTAGGGTCAAAAACACCAAGGGTAGTCTGGTACGACATATTAACGCTAAATTTAACAGCTACCAAAGTGGGGACCACAAAAGGTGTTGGGTCATCGTTGAAAAGGATATTATCAATAAAAATTTCGGTGTCTGCTGCAGTTGTATAAGGATCTTCAAAATCCGGCATCAACGACATCACGGCATAGGGTCCTGTTAGTGTGGTGAAGTCAAAAACGATATCGACCCATTCGTTGGTTGCAGCTTGAACGTTCAAACTGGCAGTTTCAAGTGTGGTTGATCCTTCAAGTTTGAATTTCAGGGGACTGATGGCTGGTTTCCAAACCAAAACGTGAGCATATTTGTTAACGGTTACGTCGATTGCCGGATCTATATTTGCCCAGAAACCGCCCCATGGCATTCCACCGTTGTCAGTTCCACGGCGGATAAATTTCAGCACCTTTGAACTCGTGTTAAGCCCGGATGCATCCGGGTTGTCGATCACCATAAAGGTTTCGTCAACAGGATGAATGGCATCATTGTCATAATCACCACATCCCTGTACATGTAGAGTAAGCGGCCCGGTTGTGCCATCTTCAAAATCAGCAACTACCTGTGCTGATAGAAAATTAATTGACACAAAAGCCAAAGCTAAAAAGAATAAACGTTTTTTCATAGTGTTTAGATTAAATTAGTTAATGTTATTAAGATTCATGATGTTAGGAGTTAATAATTGGATCTTGTAATCATAGATTTAGAATGGGTTCAACTGATTCTTTTGTAATTTTATTCTAAAAAACAACAAATACCTATCGCTTTTTTCTATAATTACCCTGTAAATGTACTCTAAAAAAATTAAATATAGAGATATGAGTGCAAAAAATTATTAAATATTAAGTTTTGGCCTGTATATACATGGCTTGAAAAACTGAATAAGTACAAAATAAAAAGAAGTCGTTTTGTAAAAATTTCAATTCCATAACCTGGGAATCGGTTATGGATGTGCCAGAAAATAATAATCAGTAGAGCTTTCATAACTGGCCTTAAACTCCATCAGGGTAAGAGGAGGTTTATTCTTCAGCCAATCGCTGAGGTTGGAAATGTGCAGGCCACATTCATCCACAAGCAGATCAAA
The DNA here is from genome assembly GCA_001769215.1 of Bacteroidetes bacterium GWF2_41_31. Classification (GTDB taxonomy): domain Bacteria; phylum Bacteroidota; class Bacteroidia; order Bacteroidales; family F082; genus UBA6244. Next base: position 2,521 of record MEOL01000048.1, on the reverse strand, counting down.
CATCATTTCAGGAGTTGTGAAATAATAATCACTGGCTCCTAATCCAAACTCAAAAACAACAAATGGTTTGTACTTCATGAGCAACATTTTCGCGCCTTTTAGCACACCATATTCAGCACCTTCCACATCAATTTTGATAAATTGGATGGATTGCTCCACTGGGATTATGTGATCCAACAGCTCAAGTCTTACATTTATTTCTTCAATGTCGGGCGTTTTTACATCGTATTTACGCTTCATGATCCCGCTATAAGCCGGAGCGTTTTTAACATAGTTAAATGAGGTAGTCCCTTTTCTGTCGCTCAGGGCCGAGTTAAACAAATGAATGTTTGGCCGGGTATATTTTGCCTGTAAGGCGTTAAACATAACAGGGATGGGTTCAAAAGCATAATGGGTTCCCAGGGGAGCGTATTTTAGGATCAGGTCGAGCATTTCACCCTTATGACATCCTACATCAATACAATTCGATGATTCAGAAACCACTTTTTCCAGGATTTGGATAGTTAACCGGTCGTATTTCAGATTTTTTGTCAGGTCGATTCCGAGGGTCGTCAGGAAGTTACGGATTATTCGCTTTACCATGCAATACAAATTGAAGGCAGCATTATTATGCTTACATTTGATTTTGGAAAAAATACAAAAGTAATATGTTTAATAGAATTTGGAGAAGCCTGATGAATTATTTTTTTAAAGGCTTGTTGTTGCTGGCTCCGGTCACTGTTACGGTGTGGGCCTTCATGGCTGTTTTTGACTTTGTTGATGGATTGCTCAGGGAAATCATTTTACATATAACAGGCAAGGAGCTGCCGGGATTGGGTTTTGTTGCCGTGATATTGTTTATCCTGTTGATGGGTCTGTTGGCCTCTACCATTATATTTAATCCTATTATCACCTATTTTGACAAAATCATGGCGAGGGCACCACTGATAAAAATCATCTATACTTCTGTAAAGGACCTGGTATCTGCCTTTGTCGGTCAGAAGAAACGCTTCACCGAACCAGTGCTGGTGCAGGTAAGTGCCTCCTCGCATTTGCAAAAAATAGGGTTCATCACCAACAAAGATTTAAAACTCCTGGGCTTGCCCACTGGAAAAGTAGCCGTATATTTGCCACATTCTTATGCCTGGTCAGGAAACTTGTTCATTGTTTCTGTCGATTACGTACAGCCCATAAAAGCCAGTCCTACCGAAGTAATGAAATTTATTATTTCTGCCGGAGTGAGCAATTTAGGTAGTGAAAATGATGAATTAGAAGATTAAATCCAGTCTGCATAAGTGCATCATAAATCCGAGGTACTGAAAGGAATGACTTACTATGAATAGACCAACCATTTTGATTTCCAACGACGATGGCGCGGGTGCTGTTGGCCTGCGGAAATTGATTTTAATTATGAGAAAACTGGGCGATGTGGTAGCCATCGTGTCCGAAAATCCAATGTCAGGAATGGGACATGCGGTAACTATGCAACAACCTTTGAGGGCAAGGTTGGTTTCCGAGGAGAAAGGTTACAGGGAATATATTACCAATGGTACACCCGTCGACAATATCAAACTTGGCAAACACCTTTTACTGAAAAAAGCGCCGGATTTAGTTGTCAGTGGCATAAACCATGGATCAAACGCAGCCATTAACGTGATTTATTCGGGTACGATGGGAGCCGTGCTTGAAGCCTCCATCGATGGCATCCCTGCCATTGGATTCTCATTAGATGATTATAGCTCTAATGCTTGTTTCGACCATACGGACAAATATATTGAAGCCATCACACGAAAAGTGCTGAAGGAGGGATTGCCTAAAGGGATATCCCTCAATGTAAATTTACCGGCTTATTCCGAAAAAGGACCGCAAGGAATTAAAGTTTGCAGGCAAGCTCAAGCCCGGTGGATTGAAGCGTTTGAAGAGCGTTTCGACCCCTATGGGCGCACTTATTATTGGATGGGTGGCCGTTTCGAAAACGGGGATGGCCGTCATGATACAGACCAGAAAGCCCTGGCCGACAACTATGTGGCTGTGGTCCCAACTCAATTTGATTTTACTGCCCACCAATATGTTAATGAATTAAATTTTAGCTTATGACACCAGGTGTATTTAAACGGGATTGTGTCATGATTGGAGTGTTGATGGGCATTTTATTCCCCTTCTTGCTTTTAGGGATATTGTTGGGATTGAACTGGATCCTGCAAAGTCTCTTTGGTCTTCATTTTACCCGGCATATCCACTACCTCTATCTTCTCAGCATGACAGCCAATTTATTTCCCCTCAGGTACTACCTGGCAAAATTGAATTACGAAAAAACCGGCATGGGTCTCTTATTGATGACCATCGCGGGAGTTATCGGCTATTTTTATGCTTTTGGGGTTGGGGGATAACTATCAATTCAATGATATGCCATGAATTTTTTCACAAAAAAGCCGCTTCTCCAGCGGCTTTTTTGCGTTCAATAGGTTCAGTTTTAAAACGGCGAACACTCTATGGGGCTATAGCTCCTGGGTTTGTTGCCCATGAACGAGTCCCGGTCTTT
>MEOL01000047.1:221200-238445 GCA_001769215.1 Bacteroidetes bacterium GWF2_41_31 | reverse complement strand
AACTTGCGAAGTGGTTCCATTGTCGATGGAATAGGTGATGTCGCCACTGCTCACCACGGCGGTTATTTGGATGCTGCCATCTAAGAGATTATCGGTTTCGGGGGTGGAAACAGCAAAAGCCTGAGGCCCTTCTATTTCCGGGATAACAACAGGGTTGTTGTCAAAAACGGTTTCACAGGCTCCATCGTCCTTTACCCTGACCAGGTACGAACCTGGAGCGAGGTTTTCAAACCGGGGTTGATCCTGCCAAAGGTTTCCATCATCAATAGAATAGAAATAATCCACCCCTGTTGCCGTGTTGACAAATACCTGAATGAACCCGTTGTTTTGCTGACAACGGGCAGCAGAAAAGTCCACCGAATCGATCAGGATATTCCCCGCATCGGTGATGGTATAGGAATCGGAAATGGTCACACAATCGTGGTCATCGGTTACATGTAAAAAGTAATTTCCAACGGGTAAGTCAGTAATATCCAGATTGTTGCCAAGCAGGTTGCCCATGCCATCGTACCAGCCCCAGGTGACGGGCACTACTTCTTCAATGGTGAGTTCTGTAATGCTTCCATTGCTGCCTCCGCAGGAAGTGGGTGTAATCACCAGGTTGGTTTCGTTCAGCACGGCTTGGTTGTACCATCCCACATGGATGCTGTCGCGGGTACGGCAGCCTTCGGTATTGGTGACATCCACCCAGTAAATTCCGGTGTCGGCAACGGTGATGGTGGGCTGGCCGAAAGTGCCATTGCTCCAGGCATAGCTGCCCGGCTCACCGGCTACGCTTAAGGTAACGGGTGTTCCTTCGCAAACGAGGGTGTCTGGCCCAAAGTTGGGTTCCGGCAAGAAGTCCACCTCCACCTTGCGGTAAGTATCTTCCACGCGTCCATCGGGATAGACCACCGTAATGGCCACCTTGTAAGTACCCCCATCGCTAAATACATGGGTGGGATGCGAAAGGGTGGAAGTATTGCTTGTTCCCGAGGCTATATCTCCAAAATTCCACATATAGGATACCGGTTCGGGAAAAAACCAGGGATCAAAGGAAAAAACATCCCCTTCACACATCCCCTCAAAATCGAATCTGAACAGGAAGTCGGGTGGGAAGTTGACAAAGGGGAGCTGAATATCACCGATACTGGTTGCAAAGGCATTTGGCTGGAAATCGCAGGCCAGTCCTGGTTTGCCGGGTTTGTTGATTACACTGACGATGTCGTCTGCCGGGCCTAATAACTTACTTGAAAAACAGTATATTTTACCATCCGGGGCCAGTTGCAGGTTGATGGCCGGGGCCTCACCGATTTTAATCATGGAAGCTATAAAGGCGTCCTCGTCCTCTACAAATTTCATGTCGAACTGGAAAATGTGCGCCAGGTTATAAAAGGGTAAATAACCACCCACATAGAGGTACCTTGAATCAGGTGAAAAGTCCCCGTTATAGGTTCTGTAATAAGTAGTACCCAGGAATATTTCGTTTAACGCGAACGAATAAAGAAATTCAATTTCACCGGTTTTGTTGTTAAACCGGCAAATATCTATTTCGGAAGTAGTGCTATTTACAATTGTATAAAAAAACACGAGGTATTTTTTATTGTATGCTACTTTAAGGAACCCCATATTATCATTGTATGGATAATACCGGTGCGGTGCCTCGCTAAGCACCGGATTTGGGTCGACCCCCTGATTGGTGACCCGGTAGGCGGCAAATTTATCTTCCTGGTATTTACGCATCAGGATCCAGTAGCCGCTTTTATCATCAAAATAGGAGGCCGACAATTGTTCGGCGGCATCCCAGGCCCCTGGGAGGGTATCCGTATCCACTAAGTCTCCCAACCCGTTGTTAAGCGACATGTCGATGGTATAGTAGACATTCACGGGTTGATTATATACATAGTTTCCCATATTGGCTGTAAACACGTAGAACAGGCTGTCAGACCCTGGTTTGGGCAGGCTCAGAGCGGTTTGTGTGCCTTTGCCATCAAAGGGAACCGCGGTTTCGGCCATTTGCTGATGGTTTTTGTTGTACACTTCAGATCCGTCGGCATAAAAAAGCAGGTTGCCATTGGTGTCGCTGATGGAAGAGGTGCTTCCCCAGGCAATGCTGTCCACGGCACACCCTGTTCTTTCAACGGGATAGCCCGAACTGAAATCAAGGTATACATTGTAGCTAAAGAGCCAGTGGCAGGTACGTTTATTGGGTTGTGCAAAAAGGCCTGATCCGATTAAGACAAAAATGGAGGATAGTAATAACTTGTTAATCAAAGCTATATTACCTATTGATTTTATGTGGGACGAGGTCAGCATTTTTTGAATTTGTTATTACATCAATTGACAGAAATAAATAAAAAACAGGAAGCAGTCTTTCATCAACCTATCAGGATTATTTTATCATGTCATTTGAATTGCTTTTATATTTAATCAAACGCAGCTAAAAATGGTACTTCAAAGTTACTGATAAAAAACAAGGAAGACAGTTTTTTTTAGATGTTTGATTTTGATTTGTAATCAGCTATTTACACACTTGTGATAATTTCTGCGCAAACAGGGGGTACTTTGGGTTACCTGGATTGAAATCCAGGCTTACTATATCGGCCGTGCCGCTGGCACTTTTATTTAACGTCCAAACACTAAACAAATAAACAAATAAACACCTAAACATATCCTTCCTCCCTACCTCACCAGCACCACCGTCCCCTCCATCACTTTGGTTTCCTGGGTGCCCATGCCGAAATCCTGGTACACAGTACGATAAACATAAGCACCGATCATGCACGGGATGCCTTTGAAAGTGCCGTCCCAGCCATTATTGATGTCGGATGTTTCATAAACTCTTTGTCCCCAACGGTTGTAGATGCTCATGTGGAACTTGTTTACATAATCGAATTTCCGGACCGGACCAAACTTGTCATTGAGTCCGTCACCGTTTGGCGTAAAAGCATTGGGCAGGTAAAACGGATCTCCTCCCCATAAGATACGGACGGTATCTGAAGTGCTGCAGTTCTTAATGGAGGTTATCCTTACATCATATAATCCTGTTGTGTCGATTATAATTTCCGGGCTTGTTTCACCTGTATTCCATTGATAGATATTGTTGTAATCGCTTCCTGCTTCGAGTATATAGCCAGGCTCCACCCACAAAGTGTCGTATGGGGCAAAAGCAATTGTTGGCCCTTGATTAACAATTAGCTCCATACTTTTGCTTTCCACACAATTTATCATATCAGTAACAGTAAGTGTATATGTGCCTGACATGTTTGCCGTAGCTTTACTGAAATAAAGCAGGTTATTATTACTTGTAAAGTTATTTGGTCCTGTCCAGTCAGGATTATATTCCCCGGTGCCACCGCTCACCGAGGGTGCTATAATTAGCATTTCTCCTTCGCACACTTCTTCTACAGGAGGATTAAATTCAATAACAGGACGCGAATAGATGATTACCAATCATGTCCAATTTTACTGTATTTTAATTATTAACCATATCCCTTGCGTTTACCTGTTGAAAAAACGTGCATTTCAATAGCGGCATCCTTTTTAGGGCTTGTATTTTTGAAACGTTATAAATTAATTTCCGCCCTATTTTTGCCTCAATTATGTTACATTTGGCTCTTTTTTAATATGAATTCATAATTCAGATACAATGCAGTTTGATTCCAGGCGTAATTATGAGAACAGCAAGCAATTAGTGGGGTATGTCCCACGCAGGGAAGCTACCCCGGAAACCTATCGGCGTGTTGGTTTTATGGCAGGACTGGAAGTTCACCAGCAGTTGCTCACCAAAGAGAAACTTTTTTGTCATTGCCCGGCAGGTGTGTATCATCACCACGAAGAATATGATGCAGAGTTGATCCGGCACATGCGGCCTACATTGAGCGAATTAGGCGTGTACGATGGTACCGCGCTGATGGAGTTTAGAACCCGCAAGGAAATTAATTACCGGATAAACAACGAAAATGCCTGTACCTACGATGTAGACGATACTCCTCCTTTTCCCATAAACAGAGAGGCTTTAGGCATTGCCCTGGAGATTTCATTGTTATCGAAATTGAATGTGGTGGGCGAAGTTCACATCACACGCAAGCAATACCTTGACGGAAGTATCCCGGCCGGTTTTCAGCGTACGGCCATTCTTGGCGTAGAAGGAGAATTGGAACTCCCCCACAAAAAAATCAGGCTGATACAACTCAGCATCGAGGAAGATTCTTGCCGTGAGATTAGCGACATAGGCCATGTACGGGTATATAAAACCGACAGGCTGGGAATGCCACTCATCGAAACCGTAACCTACCCTGATTGCGATACTCCTGACGAGATTAAACAAGCCTGTGATTATATTCGGTTTTTAAACCGCAGCACGGGTCTGGTGAGAACCGGAATCGGAGCAGGAAGACAGGATGTGAATGTGAGCTGTAAAGGAGGTACCCGTGTTGAAATAAAAGGCGTGGCCCATACCAAATGGATTCCGGAACTAACACATAACGAAGTCTTTAGGCAATGGGCTTTGTTGCAAATAAAAGAAAAGCTTAACAACCAGATTACGGATGTTGAAGGATGGAAGGCTGATTTTATTTTTGTAAACGGAGCCATGCTTGATAAAATACCATTGGTTGGTCAGGCAGAAAAAGTAATGCTTGTCAATCTTCCGGGATTTGAAGGGGTGCTTTCGTATTTTACACAACCGGGACAGTCGTTTGCCAACGAAATTGCCGATCGCCTCAAAGTAATAGCCTGTCTCGAGAAACCCAACATGCAATCCAGCGAACAACTTTACCCGGATGTTAACGAGATTGTTTGGGATGAGTTTCGTCGCCAGATGAATGCCGGGGCAAAAGATGTGCAGCTGTTGGTTTGGGGTCCCGAAGCGGATATGAAAACGGCTTTTGAAACCATCGAAGAACGTTGCCAAATGGCGTTTTTAGGTGTGCCTCCCGAAACTCGTAAATCGCTTGCTGATGGCACCACCCTCTTCGAACGCGTGCTGCCAGGTGCCGACAGGATGTATCCCGACACCGACTCTCCGCCCATTCCATTGCCCGATGAATACATTACCTCCCTTTCGAAAAAATTACCCCGTGAGGTAATCGATTCGTATAAACAGCTTAAAAAATGGGATGTATCGGAAGAGGTATACACCTACCTTTTTTCTAAAAACCTGTTTCCGGTTATTCAGCGCATGGCAAACGAATTAGAAGCAGACCCTAAGTTTATCGCCCTCTTTTTCGGTCAAAAGGTCAAGTTTGCCGAAGGTCATTTCAGAGGGCCTGATCCATTCGATTACAACCGGATTTTCGAACTGTTTGCCTTTTTAAAAGCAAGAGAAATCCACCACAATCTGGCCGCTTACATGCTTCAGGAAATGATTGAACATCCAAAAATGGACTTCGATTCCATCTTGCAAAGTATTGGTTTTAAAAAGATTTCAAAAGAGGAAATTGAAAGCAAACTTCCTATGTTGAAAGCTAAATTCATGGATGGCAAGCAGGAGATTTCAAAAACAAACATGCGAAACTGGGTCATTGGTCAGGTACGAAAACGTGCCCTCGGAAATGTTGACCTGTCCGGCTTAAGTAAACTTATATAAACATTGGTTTTAAGTGAGAACCAGCAAATTGCGTGATAATGGATAACGATATATTTCAGGGTTATAAAGGAGCAGCACTCGAAGTTTTAAAGAAATATCAGGTGAGGGTTTGGGGCACCACCCGGGTGGATACCACGCGCGGGGGATTTGAAGGGACGGTGTTGCCACGATCGGAAAATGATGATGACCAGCATATTGTAATCAAGATTGTTACCGGGTACAACATCGGACTTGATGTGAATACCATCCTGGGAATGATAGAAACCGGCTATAAAAAAGCCAATTATAAAATTCCTGAGAAGCAATTCCCCTATACCAAAGGACTTCCAAAGGTGAAATTGTTTGGAACCGGCGGCACCATTGCCAGCCGTCTGGATTATCGTACCGGGGCGGTGATTCCTGCTTTTTCGCCCGGAGAGTTATACGGGGCCGTTCCTGAGTTGGCTGATATCTGCAACCTGGAAACCGAAAAAATATTTGCTGTATTTAGCGAAAACATGGGCCCGATGCAGTACAAAGCACTTGCCATCGCCATTGGAAAAGAAATTGAGAAAGGGGTGGATGGAATTGTCATAGGACATGGAACCGATACCCTGCACCATACCGGCGCGGCTCTTTCGTTCATGTGCCAGAATTTGCCGGTTCCGGTGGTGTTGGTGGGTTCTCAGCGTTCATCCGACCGGCCCAGTTCCGACGCGGCCCTCAACCTGATGCATGCCATGAAAGCTGCCGGCGAGTCGGATATTGCAGAAGTAATGATCTGTATGTTTGGGCCTACTTCGGACGAGTACGGCTTATTGCACAAAGGCACGCGGGTACGAAAAATGCACTCTTCTTACCGTTCAACTTTTCGTACCATCGGCGATACACCCCTGGCGATGATCAGCCGCAAGGAAATAACACCCATAAAAAAGAGTTATAACAAACGACGCCCCGATAAAAAAGTAACCATCCTGCCCTATTTTAGCGATAAGGTGACGATGTTGTATTATTACCCGGCCATGAGTCCTGATGTGCTCGATGCCATGGTGGACAAAGGTTACAAAGGGATCATATTCGTGGGAACAGGTTTAGGGCACGTGAATAAAGAGTTGTATCCTGCCATCGAGCGGGCACATGCCAAAGGCGTTCACATGTTTATGACCCTGCAAACTATTTGGGGATTTGTGCACATGTTCGTGTACGATACAGGCCGCGACATGATGGCCAAGGGAATAGTCCCGGCCGGGAATATGTTGCCCGAAGTGGCTTGGGTGAAACTTAGCTGGATTCTCGGACAAACAGAGGATCCTGAAAAAGTAAAAGAAATGATGCTCACTCCGATCAACGATGAAATCACCCAACGCGAACCATACAATGGTTATTTGGTTTACCAGGGTGGAGTGCCCGAAGTGGAGGAGTTTATCAAACGGGTACATAAGTAAAAGGTGCTGACGACTTGATCAGTAACCGTTTCCATTATGCAGAATAATAACTAATTTGTTGCAGAAAGAGGTGCGCCCGGGCACGCCTCATTATTTGGATTTGTACATAAACCTGATTTATGGCAAACTCACTTTCAACAAAATAAATTAGAAATATGGAGTAATCTGGTTTCCTACAATTCATCCTTTATGGCAGAGATCAGTCCATCCACATCTTCCCGGGTGGTATCCCATGAACACATCAACCTGACTTCATGGGTAGTTTCGTTCCACACATGGAAGAAGTATTTCTTTTGAACAGCCGGAATAAGGTATTCGGGCATTTGAACAAATACGCCGTTTGCCGGGGCTTCCTGTGTGATGGTCAACTGTGGGATCTTCTCAATTTCGGAGAACAGGTAGTGAGCCATCAGATTGGCATTTTGGGCATTCTTCTTCCACAAGTCATCCGTCAGATAACGTGAAAACTGAGCGGCGATGAACCTCATTTTCGAATGCAGCTGCATGCCTTGTTTTCGGGTGTACTCAAAATCTTTACCCAGCTGCTGATTGAAAAAGATGACTGTTTCACCAAACATCAAGCCGTTTTTGGTGCCTCCAAACGATAGCACGTCTACGCCCACGTCAGTTGTTATTTCTCTCAATTCCAAACCTAAAGCAACAGCGGCGTTGGCGATACGCGCTCCGTCCATATGCAACAACATGTGATTGCCATGTGCAAAGTCGGCCAACTGACGGATTTCGTTAGGTGTGTAAACAGTGCCAAATTCAGTAACCTGCGAAATGGAAATTATCCGGGGTTGCACATGGTGTTGAAATCCAAAGCTGTGTAAAAATGGGGTTACCTGGTCGGCAGTAATTTTACCGGTTTTGGTTTCGATGGACAGGACCTTACTGCCGCTGATTTTTTCCGGAGCACCGCATTCGTCTTCATTCAGGTGGGCCGAGTGAGCAGTAACGATGGCCTGGTAGGGTCGCAACAAGTGACCTATTCCAAGCACGTTGGCCGCGGTTCCGTTGTACACGAAAAACACCGATATTTCTTCTCCAAAAACGGCCTTAAAGTTTAAGATGGCCTCCTGAGTAATGGCCTCATTACCTTCGCCATAGGAAAAAACATGGCCCTTATTTACCTGCTGAATTGCTTCCATTACTTCAGGGCAAACCCCCGACCAGTTATCACTGGCAAATCCTTTGTTTACCTTCATCATCGTTTTTCGTTTAAAAATGATTGAATATCATGATTGGCACCAAATAGCACCAATACATCATTGGCTTCCAGAACGACATCTGGCGAGGCAACTCCCTGCACTTCGGTAACATTTCGATTCAGCCCCAAGATGCCTTTATGTTGAGTATTTTTTATTGTAGTTAATATCAAGAGGTTATATTTTCTTCTAAAATCTATTTCACCTATTGATTTCCCTTCCAAATATTTAGGTACATTGGCTTCCACCATGCTAAAATTGTTGTCAAGCTTAAAAGAGTCAATTAAACCAACCAAACAAAGTTTTTTTGCCCATCGTTCAGCGGTTTCTTCCTCCGGATGCACGATTTCATCCACACCTATGGCATTTAACACATTTTCGTGTAGAGGATTTAAAGCCCTGCCTATCAAACGTTTTACGTTCAGGTTTTTTAATAAGGCGGTCACCATAATATTATCGCCCTCATTTTCACCAATGGCCACAATTACCACATCGGTATCTTTCAGTGGAAGACCGGGAACGGTGTATTGATCGGTAGCATCCAAGCAAATGGTGTGCGAAATCTTTTCTTTAAACGCGTCTACCTTACTCATGCTGTGGTCGATGCCGATTACTTCATGGCCACGTTCGGTTAATTTTTGAGCAAGTGAGGCTCCAAAATTTCCAAGTCCAAAAATGATAAATTTCATTTTACTTTTATTTTAGTTGATGGCAATTTCTTCAGTCGGATAATGATAGTTCTTGTGTTTGGTTTTGATAAATAGGGCTATCAGAATAGTCAACATACTAACCCTTCCAAAAAACATGATGACAATGACAATTATTTTGCTGGCAGTACTTAAGCCCGCTGTAATGCCCATACTTAAACCAACGGTACCATAGGCGGAAAAACATTCAAATGCAACGCTTAACAGATCCTTTTCATCATCAAAATACGTTATGCCCAATATTCCAAATCCAATGACCATGATAGACAGTAAGATAATTGCGTTAGCGCGTTTTACAGAAATGTCGGCGATTTCCCTGCGATACACTTCTATTCTTGATTTACCTTTGGCCAGGCTGATGATGTTTAAAATAGCGATGGCAAAAGTACTTGTTTTAATACCTCCACCGGTGGATCCCGGAGAAGCTCCAACCCACATTAAAAAGATGATCATAATCAGGATCGGGAACTGCAACGCTCCGATATCAATGGTATTAAAACCTGCGGTTCTGGGGGTGGCAGCAGTAAAAAGTGCGGTAACGACCTTGCCTATTCCAGGATGCACGGCAAGGGTATGGTGGTATTCCCCAAAATAAATAAGAACAGTACCAATTATAGAAAGCGTTAAGGTGGTAACGAGCGTAATACGGCTATTAATATTTAATACCCAGGGAATATTTATTCTTTCTCCTCCAGTAGGTTTAATCAATCGACTTAATACCTGATATTTCAGATATTTCAATAGGTTGAACACAATAGGAAAACCGAGTCCTCCAATGATAACCAAAGTGATGATAACCAATTGCAACGAATAATTAAATCTGTATGCCTCTTCGTACAGGTTGTTTTGAAGCGTGGAAAAACCTGCATTGCAAAAGGCAGAAACGGAATGAAATACGGAAAAAAAACTGCGCTCAAAAAAAGTGGACAGTTGATCTTTGCCCAGGCTTGAATAAATGAGCATTGCACCTGCTAATTCGATTGAAAAGGTGGTTAAAATGATTCTTTTTAATGTAGTAAAGACTTCACCCATTTTTTGCAAATTGGTCATATCTCCAATTACCAGTTGACTTTTATAGGTAGAACCTCCTTTGAAAAAGTAGCTAAAATAACTGGCAAAAGTAAGAATGCCGATTCCTCCAAGTTGAATGAGCATGAGAATGATAAGTTGTCCGAATAAGGTAAAATAGCTGCTCGTATCTACTACGATAAGTCCCGTTACACAAACCGCACTTGTGGAGGTAAATAAGGCATCGATAAATGAAATCCCCGAAAAGGTTGCTTTGGGGAGCATCAACAAGAGTGTTCCGATAAAAATAATCCCAAGAAAACTGGTTATAAACAACTGAGCCGGATTTAGGGTGGTACGCCGATAATCAATATTTCGATCAGCCAGTTCTCTGATAAATATCAATAAAATGGCAATACGAATCCAGATGTCATGATGTAAATTTGATAAAAAGTCATATTGATCTTTTGGAACTAAGTATGTGGCGATGATGAGCCCGATGAAAAGAATACTTGCACCATCAAAAAGCAATACTTTTACTTTGACTTTTAAAGGCTTATAAATATATCTGATAATGGATGAGGCAAGTCCAACTGATAATACAAACAACAAGAAACCGTCAATCAGTTTTTGGGCAAACGCCGACTGGTTGAACCCCAAATCTATTATAACAAGAATAATCCCCGTGAGACTTATAAAAAATATTATTTGATAGACCAGGGTTATTGAAAACCTATTTTTGATTTCTTCTCTCAAAATGCTGTGTGTAGAATCAAGTAACTTGCAAAGTTACATTTTTTCTATTGGCGATCATCTGATTTTTTTAAGGTAGGAGCCTGCCTCCGGCCCCAGATTGAAAAGCAAATCCAGAATGCTCAGGTTTTGTTCAAAAGGTTTTTCAGTAGAAAAAACTTGTGTGTATGATGGAAAATATTGAAAAACGGGCGCTTTTTTCGGTGATAAGGCACTGCGATAATCTGCTGTTTCAAGTGAAAAAACATACTGTTCAGTATAGATTAATGCGGCAGTGATGTTTAAAAGTTTCAAAAAATGAGCTGTCAATAGGGTATTGAATTCTAATAGGTCAGCGTGTTCGCCGCTGAAAAACCGCGTCAGTTCATCCTGATAATATAAAAAAAAGGGGGAGGCATTGTATGCGGAAGTAATAGCCCTCCAATGATTTACGTACCACTTCGATTCATTCATGATTTCCACTTGATGGGTAAGGGTATGGTTGCCTTGTGGTTTTTGAACAGGAATGGAGAGGTTGAGCAATCCCTGTGAAGTGAGAATGGTACAGCGGTTGCGCCAGGTTTGTTTCGGATAAGTCTCCATTTGTTCGATGAACACTTCATGGGCCTGGTTTTGGGCAATTAGGGCAAAATACTCCACAGGAGCGCAATAGGCTGTTGGTAAAATTAACATGTTGTTGTTATGAGCAGGAAGTCCGGATAATACCATGATGTCCTATGTCAATCAGATACAAAAATAGACATTTGAACGGTATAAAATTTTCGATTTGTGCAAACGGAAATAAAAAAGGCCGCTAAATTAATAACGGCCTTCAATTTATGCATGACAATTAATTATTCTGCCACTTTAAGTAGCACATCATTGATGGCCTTAACCAGAGTTTCTTTGGGTAGTGCTCCCTGAGCCATTTGAGGCTGGCCTTCGCCCGGACAAAAGAGCAATGAAGGGATGCTGCGAATTCCAAACGCTGCAGCCAGCTCTGTTTCTTCTTCCGTGTTTACTTTATAAATATTGATTTTTCCTTCGTATTCTTTCGACAACTCCTCTAAAATGGGAGCCACAATTTTACAAGGCTGGCACCAATCGGCGTAAAAGTCGATTAGGCAGGGTAATTTTCCTTCAAAAGTCCAGTCTTTATTTTTTTCGAAGTTAAATACTTTTTCCTGGAAGGATTGTTTGGTAAGATGTTCCATGTACGCTAATATTTTTTTGAATTATTGATTATTTGAAGTAGGGTGATTTAACAGTTCTTTCTCGATGATTTGGATATATTGTTCTCTGGGAAGCGCCCCGGCTTGCATGCTGGGTTGTCCTTTCGTGGGTAAAAACATGACAGAAGGAATGCTGCGGATGCCAAATACACCGGCCAGTTTTTTCTCTTTGTCGACGTCTATTTTGTAAATTTTTACCTGGCCGGCATATTTTATGGCCAATTCGTCCATGATCGGGGCCACTTGTTTACATGGTTTACACCAGTCGGCATAGAAGTCAATTACGCAAGGGATTTCTCCTTGATAATTCCATTCTTGTGGGTTCTTTTCAAAATCCCATACTTTTTCACGAAAGGTTTCGTAAGTTAAATATTCCGGAGCAATTTTATCATCATCAGCCGGACTGGAGATTGACTCAGAAACTTCACTATTCAGTTTATTTTCCTGATTACCTTTCATGTTAGTGCAACTTAAAGCCGATATTGCGATGGCAAAAACGAATAATACACTTAATTTTCTCATATTTAGTTTGATCAGATTTATTTTAATTTAATTTTCGGCAAATATACAATAAAATGTATCACATTAAGATCACTTTGTTACCTTTGCTTCAAATCTTGTTCCAAAAAAAAGTATTTAACAAAGTTGCTCAATTTTATGAACCAAAAAGCAGAAAAAATAAATAATGCGTCAAATTTATTAAAGAAATTCACGACGATTTTCCCGGATGAGTCGCATTGTCTTGAAATGCTAGCGGAATTAAAGTGGAAAGATGGATTTGTGTGCCGCCATTGCGGTCATACCAATTGGTGTCATGGTAAAAGCGTAACTTCACGGCGATGCACCAAGTGTAAAAGGGAGGAATCGGCTACCGCCCACACGATATTTCATCATTGCAAATTCTCACTTAATGTTGCCATGAAGTTGTCATTGCTTGTGTGTCAAATTCCTGACATTTCGTCATACGAACTGAGCCGGCAGGTTAAAATACGTCACATGACCTGTTATCATTTTCAAAAAAAATTGCTGGTTTGCCAACAAGGGCAGCCTGAAAATGAGCTATTAAAGGAACTGCTGAAGGAAATGACAAAACGATTAGAGCACCAACCTTTAATCATATAGAGGAAAAGGCATTCTTTGCTTGTTTAAAAAAGCAGAAACGTATTATTGCTTTAAATGGACAGCCTTTGGTCCCACCACAAGTTCCGCTTCCCTTCCCATCACCAGCGCATGGTTATCAGGTTTGTGACCCACCGGGCAACCATAGGCCACCGGAAAATCAAATTCTTCAACCGCCTCCCCGATAATTTCTTCGGCAGTTTTTCCAAAAGGGACGGTGTTGTCATTCATGCCATTCATGCCGCCAATGACCAGCCCGGCCAGTTTACCCAGCTTCCCGGACCGCTTCAATCCCATCATCATGCGGTCGATGTGATAAAGGTACTCATCCAGGTCTTCCAGAAATAAGATAACTCCGTCCATTTCAGGAAAAGAACGGCTGCCAAGTAAACTATATAAAACAGACAGGTTACCTCCAACAAGTTTGGCTTTTGCTTTTCCAATTCGGGAGATTGATTGCATTGGCCAGGTGATTTGATCTGGTTTTCCAGACAAGGCTGCAAACAGCGACCGCAAGGATTCAGTAGTGTTGACATCAAAACCTAAGGGCATTGGTCCGTGGATGGTTTCAATTCCGTAAAGACTATTCACATGGCCATGAAAAACAGTAATATCACTGTAACCGACCAGCCATTTTGGGTGCTGAACAAATTTGGAAAAATCAAGCCGATCGATAATTCGAACACTTCCGTAACCACCCCGGGCGAACAGAATGGCTTTGATAGTTGGATCATCCAGCAGTTGCTGCAGGGTTCGGGTTCGGTGCACATCATCTCCGGCAAACTGGTTATAAGCATGGAAGAGGCTTTCATCAAACACCACTTCAAACCCGTTTTGTTTGAGCACGCTGATCCCAAAAGCCAACTCCTGTTGGCTGACTTTTCGTGCCGGTGCGGCCAGTGCAATTTTATCTCCTTTTTTCAGAGGGGGCGGACTGATCATATTTGCATCGATTGATTAACTTTGCCGAAATTACGGAAAATTTGATGTGTATGTCTAAAAATTTCAAACGAACCACCATTACTTCGGCCCTTCCTTATGCCAATGGGCCCATCCACATCGGCCATTTGGCTGGTGTTTATGTGCCTGCTGACATTTACGCACGTTATTTAAGGATGCGTGGCGAAGACGTGCTTTTTATTGGTGGATCGGATGAACATGGAGTGCCCATTACCATCAAAGCCCGAAAAGAAGGCATCACACCACAACAGGTCGTCGATCGGTATCACTTCCAGATTAAAGAATCGTTTGAGACCTTTGGAATTTCATTTGATATTTATTCCCGAACTTCTGCCCCCATTCACCACGAAACCGCTTCCGACTTTTTCAAAAAGCTGTTTGATACAGGTAAATTTATTGAAAATACCAGCCAGCAATATTACGACGAGGACAACAACCAGTTTCTCGCCGACAGGTATATCACAGGAACCTGTCCACATTGCGGTTTCGAACGCGCCTATGGCGATCAGTGTGAAAACTGCGGTACATCGCTGAGTCCAATGGAATTGATTAATGCCAAATCTGCGTTAAGCGGAAATGTACCGGTATTAAAGGATACTACTCACTGGTATCTGCCGCTGGAAGATTATGAACCGTGGCTCACCAAATGGATTCTGGAAGGACATAAAGACGACTGGAAAGCCAATGTGTACGGCCAGGTGAAAAGCTGGATCGACCAGGGATTAAAACCACGTGCCGTAACCCGCGACCTGGATTGGGGAGTGAAAGTGCCCATCGAAGGCGCTGATGGAAAAGTGCTCTATGTATGGTTTGACGCGCCGATCGGTTATATCTCAGCCGCCAAAGACTGGTCAGCAAAAACAGGCAAAGACTGGGAACCATACTGGAAAAGTGCCGACACCAAACTGGTGCACTTCATCGGCAAGGACAACATCGTGTTTCACTGCATTATTTTTCCGGTGATGCTGAAGGCAGAAGGCAGCTATATCCTTCCGGAGAATGTACCCGCCAACGAATTTTTAAACCTCGAAAACGATAAAATTTCCACCTCCCGCAACTGGGCGGTTTGGTTGCACGAATACCTGGAGGATTTCCCGGGCAAACAGGATGTGCTGCGTTATGTACTCACAGCCAATGCACCCGAAACCAAGGACAACGATTTTACCTGGAAAGATTTTCAGGCACGAAACAACAACGAACTGCTGTCCATCTATGGCAACTTCGTAAACCGCACACTGGTGCTGACCCAAAAATATTTTAACGGTCAGGTGCCGGAACGTGAAGAATTGGATGAAATTTCAAAAACGGCGCTGGAAGAAATGGCCCGTTATCCGGAAATCATCAGTGCTTCTATTGAACGTTACCGCTTCCGCGAAGCCCTTTCGGAACTCATGAACCTGGCACGTCTGGGAAATAAATACCTCACCGAAATGGAACCCTGGAAACTCATCAAAACCGATGAGGAAAAGGTGAAGGTGATTTTAAATGTTTCGTTGCAAATTGTCGCCAACCTGTCGGTACTTTCAGAGCCATTTCTGCCCTTCTCAGCAAAAAAGTTGCAGGAGATGATCGACCTTACCGGGCTATTATGGAAGGATGCGGGAGGTGATAACCTGCTTAAACCGGGGCATCAGCTACAGCAACCGGATTTTCTTTTTGCCCGCATCGAAGACGAAGAAGTGGAAAAACAGGTGCAAAAATTGCTCGACACCAAAAAGGAAAACCAGAATGCAGCACCTGCGAAACCGGCCAAAGAGCCTATTGAATTTGAGGATTTCATGAAAATGGACATCCGAACCGGTACCATCCTGGAAGCTGAAAAAGTGCCAAAGACCAAAAAACTCCTCAAATTAAAAATTGATACCGGCATCGATCAACGCACCGTGGTTTCAGGAATTGCTGAATTTTACGAACCAGAAGATATCATTGGTCGTAAGGTGAGCGTTCTGGTTAACCTGGCTCCGCGAAAACTAAAAGGCATCGACTCGCAAGGGATGATTTTAATGGCTGAAGACAAGGATGGAAAGCTTTGTTTTGTAAGCCCGACCGAAGATTTTAATAACGGAAGTGAAATAAAGTAAACTATGATGAACGCATTAGAACAACTGAAAAAATATACCCGTGTGGTGGCCGACACCGGCGATTTTGAGTCGATGAGGCAATACCTGCCGGTGGATGCCACCACCAATCCCAGCCTGATTTATGCCTCCGCACAGGATGCGAGATATGCCGGATTGGTAGATGAGGCCATCGCTTACGCCAAGGCAAATGCCAGTGGGGAGGCCAATCAGTTGGCATTGTGTCTGGATAAACTGGCCGTAAATTTCGGACTCGAAATCCTGAAAATTGTACCGGGTCGTGTTTCCACTGAAGTGGATGCCCGCCTGTCGTTCAACACCGAAGAGTCCATCGCCAAAGCACGTCAGTTAATCAAATTGTACGCGGATGCCGGCATTCCTAAAGAGCGTATCCTCATCAAAGTAGCCTCCACCTGGGAAGGCATTAAAGCTGCTGAAGTGCTAGAGAAAGAAGGAATTCATTGTAATCTGACATTGCTGTTCAGCAAGATACAAGCCGTAGCTTGCGCTGAAGCAGGTGCTCAGCTGATTTCTCCCTTTGTGGGCCGCATATTGGATTGGCATAAGAAAGACAGAAATGTAGATCAAATTCCGGCAACAGAGGATCCCGGAGTGTTATCCGTGACAGAAATATTCCATTACTATAAAAAATTCGGTTATCCCACCGAAGTGATGGGGGCCAGTTTTAGAAATACAGGTGAAATTATGGAGTTGGCCGGCTGCGATCTGTTGACCATTGCTCCAAGTCTGCTGGGCGAACTGGAAAAAATGGAAAACACCGAACTTCCTAAAAAGCTGGACGAAACCAAATCGGCAGCGATGAACATGGAAAAAATGCATGCCGATGAGGCTACTTTTCGCTGGTTGCTGAACGAAGATGCCATGGCCACTGAAAAACTGGCCGAAGGCATCCGGAAATTCACCGCTGACCTGATCAAACTGGAAAATTTTGTAAAGGGAAAGATGTAATTGTTGATTGTCATTATCAGCTAAAGAGAACAGTCGTTTTTAAGCTGGAAATTTTTATTATTTTTGCACCCGAAATGCTTGGCCCCGTAGTTCAACGGATACCTGCCTGCCATGCCTCCGGCAGGTTCACCTACCGAAGGTAGGTAAACCGGCAGGCAGGGAATAGAAGTTTCCTGAACTACAGACCAAACAGATACAAAGAATTAAAAACGTTGGCCCCGTAGTTCAACGGATACCTG
>MEOL01000047.1:0-221006 GCA_001769215.1 Bacteroidetes bacterium GWF2_41_31 | reverse complement strand
CAAAGAATTAAAAACGTTGGCCCCGTAGTTCAACGGATACCTGCCTGCCGGCAGGCAGGGAATAGAAGTTTCCTGAACTACAGACCAAACAGATATAAAGGATTAAAAACATTGGCCCCGTAGTTCAACGGATAGAATAGAAGTTTCCTAAACTTTAGATAGTGGTTCGATTCCACTCGGGGCTACAACCTTTTCCTGACAATTTTACCATGTACTATATTTATGCCATTGTGAGTGAGGTGGATCAGAGGATTTACGTTGGTTTTACCACAGATGTGCAAAAAAGGCTCAAAGAACACAATAATGGAAAAACAACTTCGACAAAAGGTTACCGACCATGGAATATTTTAGTTGTTGAAGAAGTGACAAACAGAGAAGAAGCAAGAAAAAGGGAGAAATATCTTAAAAGCGGTATAGGAAAAGAATATCTCAAACGACATCGGGACACTTAACCTGCTGAATTGTTGCTGGCAGCCAAATATCCAGAGTATATAAAAAGGGGCACAAAAAAAGGCTGTCTTATTTTACAACCTCTTTTTTCCCGAATACGAATTTACTGCCTAATACTAAAAGTTAGCATTAAACTTACCATCCGTAATTTCCTTGGCAGCTCCATTGGTATTATACCCCGTAAAACTAAAGGTACCGACAATCTTGCTGTCGCTAATTTCAGTTACAGTAATGGTTCCGAAGCCAAGAATACCCGAAGCTACATAAGTTTGCTCCTGAGCCAGTCCTTCAGTCCACCTTAATTGATTGAACGAACCAGAGGTAATTTGATAGGTTCCCGGTTGAGTGACGCCCATTAATAATACCGATGCCTGGCGTGCATCAGAGTCACTTCCTGTCACGTTTATCACGCCGTTGGTATTTACACCCTGAACAGCCAATGAAGCTGACCAGGAGGTTCCTCCATATTTCAAACTCAATGTACCATTTCCGGTACTTGGATTACCACTATCATCGTTTTTTTTGCAGGAACTCAATCCCATGCAAAGTACTACGAGCATTCCCAAAAGTAGATTTCTAGTTTTCATAGTCGTTAAGTATTAAATTTTTATAAAGAATGAAACAAAAATACGATGGGGCAAGAATTGGGGAATAGAGTAATATCCGTATATAACTAAGCGATTCACCGTAAATTATTAAACTTTTGAGAACAGTTTAATAATAAAAGGTGTATTCGAAAATTCATAATCACTTTCTTAAAGCAATTAAAGACCATCTACAAATAGATGTGGCCATATTACTATTGAATAATACCATTTTTTATCGCAAAACTGATTAAACCGGCCACGTTGTTAATATTCAATTTTTTCATCAGGTTTGTTCTATGGGTATCAACCGTGCGATGGCTGATAAACAGCTGTTCTCCAATCTCTTTATTGGTAAATCCTTCGGCAATCAATTTAAGAATCTCAATTTCCCTAACGGTAAGTTTAAGGCCAGATTTAGTGAGCGTTTTACTGTTAGCCGGTTCATCGTTCATAAGCGAAACAGTTACATCTGATGAGAAATACCGGTCGCCGGCTGCTACCATTTTTATGGCATTAAGCAATTCATCCTTACTGGCATTCTTGAGCAAATAACCATCCACACCCATTTTTATTAATTCCTTAATCAGTGCTCTGTCACCATGCATCGATAGTATAATCACCTTGGTTGCCGCATAGTGTTCATGAATTATTTTTGCTGCATCAAGCCCGTTCATAACGGGCATATCAATATCCATCAATACCACATCCACATCCAATATTTTTAATATTCCAAGTGCTTCGCGGCCATTATTGGCTTGACTAATTACACGGATGCCTTCGGCATTTTCAATCAAAGACTGCAATCCATCAATAATGATCTGATGGTCATCCACCAACAAGACCTTAATTTCTTTTGTCATAATGGTATTCTTATGGTAACTAATGTGCCTGTCCGTGGTTTACTCTCGTAGTGCAATATGCCTTTTAAACCCTGAACACGGCTTTCTATATTCATCAAGCCAATTCCGGTACTTTTATTCAGTTCATAATCAAATCCTTTTCCGTTATCTTCAACAATAAATACAAGATGCTTACTCCTTTTAAGTAGTTGAACATTTACCTCAGTTGCTTCGGCATGTTTATTAATATTATTGATTAGTTCTTGTGCAATCCGAAACAAACCCAACTCAATCACCTGAGACAGCCGTTGGTTCATGTTGTGATAATTAAATGTGCAAGCCATTCCACCGGAATCTTTAATAATATGGAGGATACTTTCGAGCGCCGTTACCAGGCCAAATTGCTCCAGTTCTTTTGGCAACATCTGATGCGAAATGGTACGAACTTCAGTGGCGGCACCATCAATTAAATCAGATAAACTTTGAAGGTTCTCCCGCAATGTGTCGCTTTTAATGGTTCCAGAAATACTTTCCCATTTTAACTTAACGCCCGAAAGCGATTGTCCAACCCCATCGTGCAATTCACGTGCAATGCGACGCCGTTCCCCTTCCTGACCCTCCAAAACAGCCTGTATCTGCTGTTCATTGTGACGGATAATGGCTAAATCAAGAGCAAGTTTTTGTTTATGCACACGTCTGTAGAAGAGAAATATACCCGCACCAACCAGGGAAATAATGATAAAAATGAGCAACAAGATATCCGTTTTTCTTTGTCTAAGGCTTATTTCCACAAGTTGATTCTCATGCTGTAACAATGCCAGCGACTGTTCTTTTTTTTCCGTTTCATATTTGGCCTGGGTATCAATAATTTGTTGATTGAGTCTTTGTTCGTAAACCGAATCTTTGGTGTTCGAGTAATAATCCATATATATAAAAGCACTATCCATATTGCGTTTTTGGGCATGCCATCTGGCAATTTCCTTATAGGCTTGCATTTCCTCTTCTATAACGCCAATGGATCTGGCAATTCTTAAACCTCTGTAAAGCAAATCTCCGGCAAGTTGTATATGATTTAGATTCATGTTTACAGTGCCCAACTTTAATAGGGAAGAGGCAATGGCCTTCTGATCTTTAAGCCGTTCTCTGATTTGCAACGATTCATTGAGAAAGTTTAATGCTTTATTGTGTTCTCCAAGATACAAATAGACGGTACCAAGATTGGCCAACATAGCAGCCGTCGACTCATCATTTTTAATTTCACGTGTTATTTGAAGCGCTTTCTGATAATTGGAAATGGCGAGGCTTGTGTCGCCCATTTCGAGAAAAACGTTGGCAATATTTCCATATGAGCCGGCCTCTCCATATCTGTCGTGCAGTTTTTTACGAAATACCAGGGCCCGCTGGTGATAGTCGATGGATGTGGATAAATCACCCATGTTGTAGTTAATGATGGCAATATTGTTTAAACTATACCCAACCCATAGTTCCTGACCAAGCGCCTCATACATATTAAGTGCCTGGATAGCATTCTCTAAAGCCTCTTTGAGCTTGCCTTGTTTCTGATAAACGATTCCCATTTTATTGTATAGCGAAGCCATGCCTAAACTGTCGTTAAGCATTTTCCTGATTTCCATCGAATGATTAAAGAAGTCAAGCGCAATCGCATAAGAACCTCTGTCGACATGAATAATGCCCATGTCATTATAGGCCTGCGCGACTCCCTTGCTGTAATCAATGGCTTCAGCTAATTCAAGTGCCTGGCTACCATATCTTAACGCGCTGTCACCCGAAACAAAACGGTACTCCCAACACAAATCACACAACAGGTTAACACGATCGATGCCTTCGCTTTGCACCAAGACACGTTCAAGGCTATCTATTACCTCTGTGGCAGAGAGCTGAACAACGAAGGACATCAAGCTAAATAAAAAAGTGATTTTTTTTAACATACTTACTTATATGGCATCGAATGACACAAATATAAAATAAAAGTGATTAGTTGAGTTATTGTATAAATCTATCCACCTGATCAAACATGTTTTTATTCAGAAATGGAACGAGAACTATAGAAATGGCCTTGGGAAATTTTCCTCCTCCCATCCGAATTTTAATTACCCATATTTATGGCTCTAATTAAAAACACTAAACATATGTTTAATGATTGAGCCCACTCCGAAAAGTATGTGTTCATTGATTTTCAACTCATTTACCCCCCTGCCTGCCGTCAGGCAAGTGACCCCTAAAGGGGAATTCGTTGAAAATCAATGAACTATCTAAAGTCCCCTTTAGAGGATTCCAGCCTGCGGTTGGCAGGTAGGAGTATTTGACTTTTCGGAGTGGACTCATGATTTGTATTTGTTTTGATTTTAAGTAATTTAGCATCGTGCCAAACCGAAAGTTTATGAAAAGTAACTCGATTATCAGCCTGGCTTGCTTTCTGACAATCGTCACCTTTAGCAGCATTCAGTTTTCCTGTAATAAAGGCCAGCAATTAACCATTCTCCCCGACAGCCTGAAGGTTTCTTTCCCTTTGTTGAACTTCCAGCACAATCAGTATTATACATTGGACCATGACGTAAGATCCATTGAACTGGTATTGAACCAGAAGATTCAGGAAGAAACCGTGGCCGGAAACCTGGATTTCTCTGATAAGAACGGATCACTTTCTGCAAATTATGATCTGGTGGTGGATGGCAGCATTATTTTTATCCGACTGCATCCCGGATTTTACCTGGCAGATGGTTGGAAGTATGAACTGACCATTCTTACCGGATTGAAGTCTGTTGAAGGAAATACGGTGGTGGTGGAGAAATCCTATCAATTCAGGACCACATCAAAACATCTGTCCGACCTCACGGTTTCCGGCACCAGTGGCGACAGCTTACAAAGAACATTAATTGCTTGCATCAGCGATATCCATTGCGGTGATCAGCGGGCAAACGATCAACATTACTCCTGGTTTGCTAAAAATGCCGGTGCCCTGGAAGATTTTCTCATTTACGTGAAAAACAATCCCAGGATTAAGGAGCTGGTCATTCTGGGTGATTTGTTTGATGAATGGATGGTTCCGTATTTTGTGGCACCATTTGATTCATTGATCAACATCAAGAATTCGGGTGATTATTTTAAAGCCATTGCCAATTCAACCGTAAACAAACCCATTTTCAATCAGATAAATGAAATTATTTCCTCTGGCGAAGTGGAGGTAGTTTACGTACCCGGAAACCACGACATGCTGATTACAGAAGCCCTTTTAAACGAAATTATTCCCGGTATCAGCTGGCAAGGTCAGGTGAGCGGTCTGGGAAAATACAATCCGGTGCCTGAAATCGCCATGGAACACGGCCATCGCTACGATTTTTTCAACTGTCCTCAGCCGCTCGTCAACGATGGGCATATCATTCCACCGGGATATTTTGTCACACGTTTATACGCAGCAGGACTTGCCAACACATCGTCCAGGGTAAAAAATCAACAAAAACCTTCCGATGATGCGTTTGAATTTATTACCGCATGGTCGGTGGCGTTTGGATATACGCTGGCACATTTTAACATGGATGCGGATACCATTCAAATGGATTCGTCGAAAGTGCAAATGAGTGGCGTTGATGGATATGCAACGCCCATGTCGTTCAACGGGGCCCGTGATCTTTATGCTGCCAACATTGAAGCCAACTGGCTCAGCACACAACAAATAAACCAGGTTCCAGTGCCATCGGATGTGTTTCTGGCCATCCTCAACGGAACCTACTTATATGGCGCGGCTCTTTTTGAATACCTCACTGATTACCTGGCTCCCGATCAGCCGAAAGTAGTAGCTTTTGGGCATTCGCATGAACCAGACATTAAAGTTTTTCCTTTGGAAGACTATTACACAGGCATTTATGCCAACTCGGGATCCTGGATCGATCCGGATCAATCCAACTACAGAACAAGAACTTTTCTGGTGATCAATCCGGGCAACTGGTCAGGCTCCGATCTGGATGTGGTTTCGCTATACCAATACAACCTGAATAGCGATCAGGGAGGACAAAACCAAACCTGGCGACCGGTGTTAATAAAAGAAGAAAGTATTGAAAAAGAGTAAAATATTATCAGGGGTATTCGGTTAAAATTTCGTTAGATTGAGTTGAACTTTTTTACTTTTCATAGTATATATAATTATCAGCTACAAGCTTATTTAATCGATATAGAAGATAGTTTCTGTGTGCAGAGGAAAAATTTTAGCCTTTTTGGTTTTCTTAAGGTTGAATCGTGTGTCGTAGAAAAACAAATGCGCTGAAATGTACGTTGACTGTGTCTTTTAGCATGAAACACAACAACAAACGCCTTTCAATTCTCCACCCGCAGCGCATCCACCGGCTTGATGCTGACGGCTCTTTTGGCAGGGATGATCCCGGCCAATGCTCCTGCCACAATGAGAATAACAAGTGCGGTTACCGCAGTAGAAAAATCCACTTCGGGGCGTTCAAACATTTCAGATTTAAACTGAAATTTAATCAAGGCAAGGTTAATGGCCTCCACCAGCGCAACTCCAGCCACCAGCCCGGCATAACCGGATGTTGAAGTCAAAAAAACGGATTCGGTAATCACCTGAACCATGATTTGCAAAGGTGTGGCACCGAGCGCTCGTTTGATACCAATTTCATGTGTGCGTTCCTTTACAATGACCAGCATGATGTTGCTGATGCCGATCACTCCTGCCAATAAGGTACCAATGCCGACTATCCAAATCAATCCGGAGATGCCCTTAAACAGTCCATTCATTTGTTGAAATTCTTTCGCCAGGTTAAAATGCCCAAAAGCCTCTTTATCGTCAGGAGATATGCTGTGGCGGGAGGCAAGGAATTTCATCACTTTTTCTTCTGTCAGTTCTGCTGATTCATCATCCTTTACCGTGATGGAAAACCATCCAACCACATCGCCGTAATTGTAGGTTTTTTGTAAGGTAGAAAGAGGAATGTAGATGGTCTGTTCTTTTTCGCCACCAAAATTAATCTGGGTATTCAGAGGCTTAAAAACCCCGATTACGGTAAAATAAATACCCTGGATACGGATTGATTGTCCAACGGCATCTTCGTCCTGACCGAACAGCACTTCCTTTACCCGCGAACCGATTACAGCTACTTTTCTCCTTTCTTTCAAATCGAACGGATTGATAAAACGACCATCTATCTCCATGGGATCTACCTTGCTCCATTCAGGGTATTCACCTTTGATAGAAAAAGAGCCTGTCTTGTCTTTTCGCACCGTATTGTTGGTGCCATCACCAGCCGACCAGCCCTGAATTTTTGGAGCAATATATTTTATTTCAGTGATATTCTCCCTAAGTGCTTCTATATCATCATTTTTAAAATTGAAATACCTGCCACGGGGAAACCCCTTGTAAGGAATGCTGGTTCGCTGTGTCCAGATGAAAAAACTATTGGTGGCAAAATTGCCCATCCCTGACGAAACCCCATGTTCCAGCCCCGAGCCAGACCCCAACATGATGATGAGCATAAAGATGCCCCAAAACACACCAAAAGCCGTTAAAGTAGTGCGTACCTTGTTCTTTTTAAGGGTTTGAAATATTTCCTGCCAGTTATCTCGACTAAACATGTTTTCTATGTTATAATAATCATTCTTCTTTTAACGCTTCTACAGGGCGGATGGCGGCAGCTTTTCTCGCAGGTACATATCCGGCCAGCATTCCGGCAATAACCAAAACGATTACAGCGCTAATGGCCACTCCCAGGTCGGCTTCTGGATTTCTGAAAAACTCTGATTGAATATATGGACTGATTACTTCAAGCAGACCAATCCCTAAGATAAGCCCCACATAACCTGCAATGCCTGTAATGAGGACAGCTTCCTGCATAATCATGCTGACGATGGAACGTGGTGTAGCTCCCAACGATTTTCTAATGCCAATTTCACGGGTGCGCTCTTTAACAGAAATCATCATGATGTTACTTACCCCAACCACACCTGCCACAATGGTTCCGATGCCAATTACCCAGATGAACATCCTGATGGCCGCAAACAGGTCTTCAAATTTTTTGAACTCTTCCACGGCATTCCAGATAAACAGGGCATTTTTGTCTTCGACATCAAAAATATGACGCTCGGCAAAATTCTCTCTGATTTCAGTTTCCATTCTTTTGCTGTCGGCTACATTGTTGGAGGCTACCGTCACGGCCAGTGTGCTTATTCTGTCTTGTCCCACAAGTGCTCTCTGAGCTGTGGAAACCGGAAGATAAACCGCGCGTTGGTTGTCCTGTCGTCCATCGTCATCCTCATAAACGCCTACTACTTTAAAAGGAATTCCACGGATGTTAATGTGTTTCCCAATGGCTTCTTCCTGCTTAAATAAGGCCTCTTTAATGGCTATTCCGATACAGGCTACTTTTCTGTTTTCCTGAATGTCGAACTTGTTGATAAATCGGCCTCCGATCAGGTTAAGTCTTTCGATGATGCCATAATCCGGATGCACACTTCGCATCTCAAAATCTCCGAATTCACCCTTATAGGTAACAGTATTGTCGCCCCATACAAACATCCGTCCCGAAATGTATTCTACCCCGCTAATGCGGTTTTTCACTTCATCGTAGTCTTCATTCTTAAAGTCAATTTCACGCCCTGGTTTAAAACCTTTATAGGCCACGCTGGTTTCTCCTCCCCAGACCCATAATGTGTTAGTTGCCGAACTTTCAAACTGATCGTGAACACCGTTTTCGAGCCCGTGTCCCGAACCCAGCAGGATGATCAGCATAAAGATTCCCCAGGTGACACTAAATCCGGTAAGAAAAGTACGCAGCTTGTTCTTGCGGATGATGCTAAATATCTCGATCCATCTGTCAATGATAAACATAAGGTATCTTATAAGTTGGGGT
Organism: Bacteroidetes bacterium GWF2_41_31; assembly: GCA_001769215.1. Taxonomy (GTDB): domain Bacteria; phylum Bacteroidota; class Bacteroidia; order Bacteroidales; family F082; genus UBA6244. Next base: position 212,255 of record MEOL01000047.1, on the reverse strand, counting down.
CAAAAATAAAGAAATTTTAATGGGATTATGTGAGAATCAATGAACTTTAAGACGATGTTATAAATCAATGTTTTTTAACTTATGACAAATACGTCCGGATTTTGTTACAAATAAAAAGATATTGAATCCCGGTCCTTCTTTGAATCAATCCGGATGGTCAAGCCATCTATTTTTACTAAAACAATCCATCAACTAAAATATTAGTTAAAAACTTTCGTTATTACCAAAAACCTATGGGATGAGAGCCTGTAAATTTATACTTATATTCATTGTCTCCACTGCATTTTCGATGGTGCTCAGAAGCCAGGAAACGAAAATTACACCGGCACAACTGGCCAAAATGGATACGTCGTTTCAGGCCTGGATGAGAGAACGACACCAGGCTGCCATATTAAAAAGGAATGCATTCCTCGAAGAGCTTAGTCATTCGGATCCTGATACCATCACCGGACTTTCGTATACCGGGATGGATCTTGAAATACTCCCCGATCTAGAAAAATACAAACAGGTAACAAGAATCAACGTTTCCGACAATCAACTTAAAAAGGTCCCCGCCACCATCAGTTATTCGCGCCATTTAAAATCCATTGTGCTCACGAACAACCAGATTAAAAGCATCCGGTTTAAGAAAAACGATTCTGTTATCAGGCTCAATTTATCTGAGAATAATTTGAAACGAATACCTCGTTCCATTAAAAAACTCCCTAACCTTAAAGTACTAACCATCAATAACAACAGAATAAAGCGCATTCCGAGATGGGTGGGCAGAATGCAAAGCCTCAACGACCTGGACTTAAATTATAACCGCTTAAAGCTGACCAAAGCATCCATTCGACGCCTGAAAAACATGGAGGTACTACAGATGGGCGGCAATCACCTGACCCGACTACCGGAAAACGTCGGTGATTTGAAAAGGGTAAAAAAACTCAATCTGGGGAAAAATCAACTTACCGATGTACCCGCATCTGTTACACAGCTTGACAGTCTCAATACCCTGATCTTATATTCCAATCATTTTAAATATATTCCCGTTACCGTTACACAAATTCCACAACTTCAGGAACTTGATTTGTATTACAATGAATTGCAATACATCCCCCGGGAGCTGGGAAACATGACTCATATTAAACGACTTTACCTGGCATTCAATCAATTGAAAGAGTTGCCCGATACCATGAGAAACTTAAAAGACCTTACATTTCTGTATGTTCATCACAATCAAATTGCTTACATCCCACGATGGATCAACACATTAAGTAACATCGAAATTTTGGACATCAGTTACAATCAGTTGTTCGAGATCCCGGACTTATCTGTTATGCCGGCGCTCAATGAAATCGACATCCAAAACAACCAAATTGCCTATTTCCCCTGGACTCTGCTTGAAAAGCCAAACCTGAAATTCCTGATCGTAAAAGACAATCCATTTATATTGAGTAAGCAGGAAGTCAAACAGTTGGAAAAGCTTACGGAGGAGTTGCAGACAAGAGGAGTCATAGTCAGAAACTAGTCATTTTTCGATCGTCACACTCCTTCACCACCAAACATGTTCCCGGGTATAGCCGGTTCGCATTTTTTAATACTTTTGCTGTTATATAATAGTAAAACTATGCCTATACTTGGAAGCATCATAAAGAAAGCTTTTGAATTGCGCAGCAAGCCTGTGGAAAAAAAATTGAGTAAATTAAACCCGGTAATAGCTCAGCAAAAGGAATTGGTCAAGCTTCTGAGTAAAGCGCAGTTTACTGCCATCGGCGAACATTATAAATTTTCGAAACTACTCAATTCAACAAATATTGAAAGGGACTTTAAAGCTTCTGTAGCCGTGCATGATTACCAGGCGATGTATAAACGTTGGTGGTACAGGGCTTTGAATGGTGAAACCTATGTTACCTGGCCAGGGAAGGTAAAATACTTTGCGTTGAGTTCGGGCACTTCAGAAGCTTCGAGTAAATATATCCCGGTAACGGATGATATGCTCAAAGGCATCAAACAAGCCACATTGCGTCAACTTGTATCGGCCACCAAGTATGATTTTCCACTTGATTTTTATGAAAAAGGTATTTTAATGATCGGTGGCAGCACACACTTACAATACAACGGCACCTATTATGAAGGCGATCTTTCAGGTATTACGGCCGGCAATATTCCTTTTTGGTTTCAGCACTTTTATAAACCGGGACGACGCATTTCGAAAACCAGCGATTGGGCCACCAAGCTCAACGAAATGGTAAAAAAGGCACCTACCTGGGATATAGGTATTTTGGTTGGTGTTCCTGCTTGGGTGCAGATCCTGATGGAACGCATCATTGAGGAATACAATCTCAAAACCATCCACGATATCTGGCCCAACCTGAAAGTGTATGTTCATAGCGGGGTTTCCTTTAAACCCTATGTTAAAAGTTTTGAAAAATTGGTAGCCAAACCACTGATGTACAACGAATCGTATTTATCAAGTGAAGGCTATGTGGCTTATCAGAACAGGGCAGATGGAGAAGGCATGGAGATGATTTTGAACAATGGAATTTACTATGAGTTTGTTCCATTTACATCTGAAAATTTTGATGATGAGGGCAATTTAAGGGAAAGCCCGCAAGCCCTTTCCATAGGTGATGTAGAATTGGGAAAAGAATACGCTTTGCTGATGACCACTAACGCGGGAGCATGGCGTTACTTGTTGGGCGACACCATCAAGTTTATCGACAAAAAACATTCGGAAATTGTTATCACCGGTCGCACCAAACACTTTATCAGTATTTGCGGTGAGCATTTATCGCAGGAAAACATGAACCGTGCTATTGAATTGATGCAAGAGGATTTAGATATCGAAGTAAAAGAATTTACGGTAGCCGGGGTTCGTCATGGTTCGCTTTTCGCGCATCGATGGTATATTGGCACAAACGATCCACTCGATCCTGATTTGGCTCGTCAAAAAATAGACGACCATTTAAAAAACCTGAATGATGATTACCGTGTTGAGCGCATGGAAGCAATTAAGGATGTTTTTGTAAAAGTATTGCCTACCCAGGTTTTTTACGATTACATGAAAGAAAAAGGAAAAGAAGGCAGTGCAAATAAGTTTCCAAGGGTATTAAAAAATTCGCGGTTCGATGAGTGGGATCGTTACCTGAAACAGCGCGGTTTGGTATAAATTGTAAAAAACACATTAATGTCTGTATTTCTTGAAGGTACTATCCTGGGGTTTTCATTGGCTTTGTTTTTTGGTTTCGGACCAGCTTTTTTTGCCCTGATACAAACGGGTATCAATCGGGGGTTTTGGCCGGGAGTATTGCTCGCATCCGGAATTTTCATTAACGACATTGTCATTGTCCTTGTTTCACTTTTTGGCGCAACCAGTATTTTTGATGAAAATGCAAAGTACCAGACAATGGGTATAGCGGGAGGCGCTTTGTTGATTATTTTCGGCTTCTTTACCTACAAACGTAAAACACAACTTGAGGTACCTGAGGACCAAAATATGGATGCCAACTCGCCTCACCCATTGGTATATTTTGGAAAGGGATTTCTTTTAAATACGGCCAATCCTTTTATCTGGCTATTTTGGATCAGCATTGTAATGGGTATCACTTCCCGATACGGGGGACAAAAAATCGATTTATTCCTATTTTTTGCCGGAACACTTTCGGTGGTGTATATCACAGATATTATAAAAACCTTTGCCGCTTCACGCTTCAAGAAATTTGCAACCCATAAGTTCTTGATTTTAATTAATAAACTTGCAGGTATCGCCCTGGCTGGATTTGGTATATTTTTAATAATCAGATCAATATTCCAATTTTAAAGATAGAATAAGTCCCCCTTTTCAATCTTATTTACACTTGATTTTGGCTCTTAAAATAACCAATTTCAACACCCGCATCCCCACCGATTTTACTGTTATTTTTTCACACAAATCATAAAATCTTATACAATTTATGTGAAATATCATAACAGTTTTGCCTGATCAGGGCCGTATCATTGCATCGTTAAAGATAGCGAACGAAACGGCTATCAATTATAATATTCACTAAATATAATAAGATGAAAAGAGTAATGATTAAAAACCGGATGCTGATCGCATTTACAATCCTCGTACTTGGATTTACCTCATGCGATAAAAAAGAAGATGCTGTCGCCACACTGAACGACACCGTTAACCTTAAAACCAACGAAGCAAGTCAGACTGACCTGGATGGCTTGATTTATATGCGAGAAGAAGAAAAACTGGCAAGAGATGTATATGTTTATCTGAACGAACTGTATCAAATTCCGGTTTTTGAGAACATTGCCAAAAGCGAAGATTACCACACAAACCAGGTACTTGCATTAATTAACTTTTACGGCTTAACCGATCCTGCACTTCCGGAATTGGGTAAATTCAGCAATGTGGATCTGCAAGCGTTGTACGACGATTTGATTGTGAAAGGCCAGGATTCGCTGATTGCCGGACTGATTGTTGGTGCCACCATCGAGGAAGTTGACATTCTCGATCTGGAAGAATACCTTAGCCAGACGACTTCTGATACCATCAAAACACTGTATACAAACTTGATGCGCGCTTCAGGCTACCACCTCAAAGCTTTTAATGCCCAACTGGCTTTCAGGGGAATAACCTATGTTCCTCAGTTTTTAACCCAGGAAAAGTTTGATGCCATCATCAATTCTAACATTCCTGCCGGTGGAGGCACCTGCCTGGACTCTCTGGTTTACGTTATCACTGATAATGAAGAAGCGGCTCTGCTTTTTATGCGTGAAGAGGAAAAAATGGCTCATGATGTGTACGTTAATCTGTTCAATCAGTGGAATGTACCTGTTTTTGACTTTATCTCCAGAAGTGAAAATATTCATACAACACAGGTGCTCTCTCTCATCAACTTCTTTAATCTGGAAGATCCGGCGTCGGTTAATCCGGGAGAATTTAACAACCCCGATCTCCAGATATTATACGATCAACTCCTGGCTCAGGGCAGCGAATCCTTGATTTCAGCTTTGACGGTTGGCGCTACCATCGAAGAAGTGGATATTGTTGATTTGACGGATCGCATGGACCAGGCCACCAACAACTCCATTCTCACGGTATTTGGTAATTTAACCAAAGGATCCAAAGCACATCTCAGGGCAATTGTGGTTCAATTGAAGTTTCAGGGAGTAACTTATGTACCACAATTCTTAAGCCAGGAAGCATTTGATGCCATTATCAATGGTGACTAAACCACTTATAACAGGATAATTTTAGTAGTCTGAATAATTTTGCAGTTAGCTCAACCGCCGTTCTGAATCCGGAACGGCGGTTATTTTTTTTGGAGAGTTGTACCTAATCAATTAAATTCAAGTCACTAACGTGATCAAGCCCACTTTCCAGGAATACTCTGGTTGTTAAAAACAGAGTTAAAATTGAATATCGAACAGCATTAGTCATTCAAAAAGAACAAGAAGAATAATAAACTCATTACTTTCACACCAAAAAAAAGCCACCACCCTTTCGGGCAGTGGCCGGCAAATAATTGAAACATTTATTTACTGCACAAGAACAGCAGCTTCAGTAGCGATGCTTTCGGTACGGATAGGCTGTGGAGCTGATTTGCGAATATCCAATTCATCAATTAACCGGGTATCACCGGCAAATTTATCGATGATAAACAGCACATAATGAACATCCACACAAATGGTGCGCTGAACCTGATTATTGAAGGCGATATCGCCACTCATGGCTTCCCAGTTTCCATCGAAAGCAAGTCCAATCAACTCACCTTTACCGTTCATAACCGGAGAACCTGAATTACCACCTGTGATATCGTTGTTGGTTAAGAAACAAACAACCAAACGGCCATCTTGTCCATAAGGGCCGTAATCTTGTTTATTATACAATTCCTTCAATTTTGGGTCTACGATAAATTCATCGTTGGTCGGATCTTCTTTTTCCATTACACCATCCAGGTAGGTAACAAAGTCGTAATGTACTGCATCGGCAGGATAATAATCTATTACTTTTCCATAGCTAAAACGCAGGGTTGAGTTTGCATTTGGATAGAACTTTTTGTTGGGATACATCTCACGCATGGCTTGTGCAAGAAGTTTTTCCGCTTTTCCAACATCTTCTCCTTCTTTGCGGTACTCTTTACCGGCAGCCATCAGTTTGGCCATATATTCTGCTGCCACTTTCATGGCCGGGTCTTTTTTCAACTCCTTTGCACTGGCTTTGTTAAGAAAAGACATCGCCTTTGCTTCATTCGACAGGAACGAATTATCGTAGATATAATTGGCTACTTCGCCGTAATTTCCTTTGTACTTATCAACCAGCTTCTTCAGGTATTCCGGCAGCATATCTGGTGAAAGGTTGATAAAATAAAGCTCCGTCATTTTAGCAAAAACATCTTTGTCTGTGGCTTCGTCATAATTTTTATAGGTTTCAGCCAATCCTTCTTTCAATGAAGCTATTTCCGCATCAACCTGTTCTTGTTTTTTGGCCCTTTTATCTTTGTCTTTTTCTTCTTTCACCTTGTCCATTAAACCTTCCAGGCCTGAAAATCCCTGAGCTATGCTGATGAGTTCAGCTCCACCTACACCGGTTGTACTGGCAATAATCAATGGTTTTATTCCTGAGGATTTCTTTTTGTAGTCGGCATCAATCACATTCAGCACATCGCCATACTTTTCAACGCGTCCGGCATCTTTGCCAACCCAAGCCAAAAATGCGTCTTCCTGTGCCTTCTTTTCACCAAACACATCCAGTTTCTTAATGCCCAGCTTTTGGCCGATAAAATATTTCCAGCTGTTGGCAATCATGGCGTAATTGGAAGCATATTGTATTTTCACCTCTTGGTTGGCATCCATGTGTTCTTTCCAAACGGCCAATTTCTCACCAAACACCTCAATTAAAGAAGGATAATAATATTCCATATTAAACTCAACTCCAGAAGACGTCAGATAGCGGTCGGTTGATCCGGGATAACCCCAAATCATGCTAAATTCGTTTTCCTTAACGGGATCGAGCGAAATGGGCAAAGAGTGTTTTGGAATCAAGGGCACATTGTCCTCTGAATAATCGGCCGGAGATCCATCGGGTGCAGTATACACGCGGAAGATAGAGAAGTCGCCGGTGTGACGGGGCCACATCCAATTATCGGTGTCGCCACCAAATTTTCCGATGGATGAAGGAGGAGCTCCAACGAGGCGAACATCACGGTAGACCATATAAACGAACATATAGTATTCGTTTCCACTAAAGAAGCTCTTTACCACAACATTGTATTTGTCGTCTTCGGAGGCTTGTTTCTTCAAACGGCCGGTAATTTCACGAATGGCAGCTGTGCGTTCCGAAGCCGACAAAGTGTCGCTTAAAAAAGGAACAATGCTATCGGTAACATCGGCCATGCGGTATAAAATCGAAGCCGACAATCCTTCGTTGGGAAGTTCTTCGTCCATGCTCATGGCCCAAAAACCATCGGCCAGATAATCGTGCTCAAGCGAACTGTGTTTTTGAATGGCATCGTAACCACAATGGTGGTTGGTAAACATCAATCCCTGTTTGCTAACCAGTTCGCCTGTACAAAAGTATCCCTGTGGAGTGGCGCCTTCGGAGAGGCCAATAATGGCATCTTTTAAACTGCTTTGATTAACGCTGTAAATTTCTTCGGGAGTCAACTGAAGTCCCATTTTCTGCATATCAACATAATTTAGCCGCTCAATAAACATGGGCAGCCACATGCCTTCATCGGCTTTTACTTTAACCCCGGCAAATACCACCAGAGCCATAAACATAAGAATACCTTTTTTCATTAGATGTGGTTTATTGGATAAAACATTGAGTTATCAGAAATTATACCAACAATTATAAATAATTGAAGGTCTTAATATTGAAAAAATGAGGGATTGTTGCAAATACGAACACTGTCCGTATACGCACACAATCCCCATACAATCGAACAGTTGACTAGAGGCCAAGTACCTGTGGTCCTTGTTCGAAATAGATATCCACAGGAATACCCATTGCATTTACCCGGTCGAGATCCTGTTGTAGCTGATCAGGAATATTTCCCTGAGCCTCTATCCATTGAGAGGCACCTTCATAATTGCCATCTCCCTGGAGGGTGAGAATTTTATCAATCAGTTCAACGGAAGCCGTTTTCATGGCCTCAAAATTTACTTCATAGGTTCCATCCTCATGACGTGTAAACGCGCCTTTTTCAAGAAAATAATTAAACCTCAACATGTTGGCCATGCCATGGGCACTGCTTGCACCAAATCTGACCGACCTGAAAATGCCGGCCATGAAAGTAACATAGTTGTCCATGAGATCGGTATCATTAAACTCACCCATTTCGTTCAGTTTGGTAACCAGGTACAAACCCAGCATGTCGGCTTTGCCTTCTTCGATGGATGAATACCTTTCTTTTAAAGCTTTACGAACGGGTCCATTGCCATTGATGGTGTTTTTAATTCCCAGGCCGTGAGCCACTTCATGAAACATGGTGTTGGAGAAAAAAGCGTTGAAGGTGATATTTTTGCGTTGCGACAGGGTAATGAGTTCGTTGGCAATGGGCATCAGGATTTGATCGAACTTGGCTTGCATGGCATTCTTAAGCTGCAACTTGCGGGTGCCTTTTTCAAGCTGAACGCGTTCGTCGTTGGGCAGGTTGATGGCGATGGTCTTGGTGGCCATGTTGCAATCACCAGCGTAATACACCACATCATAAGCATTTAACTGCGCATCCAAACCCGGAACTTCGGCTTTATACTCAGGAGCTACAGGAATTCCTTTTTGAAGATCAGGAAGGAAGGTAGCAAAACGGGCCAGGCGGTCGCTCCACTCAATGTCCTTGATTAAAATAAAGGATTCATGAGCCGCTTTATAACCAAAAAGCTGATCGGTATAGTTTTCGATGGGACCAACCACCATATCAATTTTATTGTCTTTCATATCGAGCCAGGCAATATCGCTGGCATAATAATCGTCGGTAAGCAACGCGGTTGCACGCAAGTTTAAATAGTTGGCAAAGCCTTTATCTTCGGCCAGTTCCGCTGCCTGTTGCAACAAAGCTGCCGCATTTTCAGTCTGCGTTTTAAAACCATCATGATACCATACGCTTTGCAGACCACCTTGCTCGTTGCGCGTAATGAGCGTGTACAAACTTGATTTGTCGGGGTCATCAAACTTTTCAAATTCCTCTTTGGTCATGTCGGCAGGATAGAACTGAGCACCGGCAGGTTTGGCGTCATATCCCGGAATAAAAGGAGCCAGGTTGCTCAACTCATCCCAGGGTCCGTAATTAATCTCGGCATATTGCTTTAATGCGGGATCGGTGATCCCCAATAAAAAAGCGTCTTTTTCGCCCACATTCTCCATCCAGAAAATCTGATCCATCTGGTCGGCAGCCTGGAAGAGCAATTTTAACATTTCCTTCTGGTTCTCGCTCAGGTGACTGATGTTGGCCGTGAGTTTAACCTTTGCATACTTTTTCATTTCGTACGGTTTTTCCGTGGTTTTGCTTTCGCTTTCTTGACCAGTCTGGCCCCAACTTACCGACATGGTGGTAACCGCAATAAAAGCAATTGAAAGCAATTGTGTTTTTAACTTCATGTGATTTGGTTTTTATATCAGGCAGCGAAGTTAAGAAAAATGGGGATTTGGAATACTAGGTTTCCAGGATTGATTTTTGTGTTTCAACTGATTGCAGTCCTTTACCGGCTTTGGTAGAAAGCAGTCCACAGGCTGCATCAATATCCTGACCACGGCTGGCGCGGATGGTGGTAAAAATTCCTTTGGCGACAAGAGCTTCTTTAAAAGCCATCAAACTTTCTTCATTGGTTCCTTGCAGCGGTGTATTTGGGATGGGATGAAACCGGATGAGGTTAACATGACATTTTACTCCATTCAGTATGCGCGCTAACTCCTTCACATGTTTTGGGGTATCGTTCAAGCCGCTAAAAACAATGTATTCGAACGAAACACGCCGTTGTCGGTCGAAACCTTGTGTTTTGAGTTCGGTAATGATATCGGCGATGTTGTATTTGTGGCTCACCGGCATCAGCATTTTACGCTCTGCCTCGAACGGAGTGTGCAGGCTAACGGCCAGATGTGCTTTGCTCTTGGTAATAAAGTGGCGCATGGCCGGGATCACGCCAATGGTGGAAACGGTAATTCTCTTCGGCGCCCAGTTCATCCCCCACGGTTCGGTGAAGATTTCCAAACTGGCCATCACGGCTTCGAGGTTATCCATGGGTTCGCCCATACCCATATACACGATATTAGTGAGTTGTTCCCTTTCGGGAAGACTTAACACCTGATTAATTATTTCACCTGCTGTGAGGTTGGCCTGCAGACCCTGTTTACCGGTCATGCAAAACAAGCAGCGCATCTTACAACCCACCTGCGACGATACACACAGGGTATTCCGGTTCTGCTCAGGAATATAAGCCGCTTCTACAGCTCCCTTTTCCCCCACCATATACAGGTACTTTTTAGTCCCGTCCTCAGATGACTGAACCGTTACCGGAGACTTTCTTCCCACCTCAAAACGCTCTTTCAGCATCTGTCGGCCCGCCTTCGACAAGTTGGTCATCTCATCAATGCTAAGGACTTCCTTTTTATACAACCAGTCCGAAATCTGGCGGGCAGTAAATTTAGACAACCCCATTTCGTTGGTAATTTCCAGAAGTTGCGACAAGGTTTTGCCTAATAGGGGTTCTTTCATGAGTGAGGGCAGCATTAACAAGATTCAGGTTGCAAAAGTAATAAAGTTCCCAGAAACCCTGCAAGTAACCCTGCAAGGGTTAAAAACCCAGTTAACCCTACAAGGGTTTTAAACCCTTGTAGGGTTACTCTTTTACATCAAATCCCTTTCCACATCTTTATCGCCTCTGCCCGACAGGTTAATGATGCTGATTTCGTCTTTCTTATTTTTCAGCAACTTTGCCGCCAGTGCCAACGCATGCGATGATTCGATGGCCGGAATGATGCCTTCCAGTTTCGATAGCAGCAAATAGGCCTCAATGGCTTCTGCATCGGTTACCAGATGATAACTGGCCCGTTTTCTGTCTTTCAGAAGTGCATGTTGTGGGCTCACTCCCGGATAATCCAGACCGGCTGCAATGCTGGCCGTTGGATATACCTCCCCGGCTTCATCGCTTAAGGCATAGCTATAAGTCCCCTGGAACACTCCGGGTTTTCCCATGCTCAGGGTAGCGGCCGTTTTCCCAAAAACAGGTCCCTCGCCGCCACCTTCGGCACCAAAAATCCGAACGTTTTCATCCAGTAGAAAATCGGTAAACAATCCAATGGCATTGGAACCGCCTCCCACACAAGCAAACAAATTGTCGGGCAAACGGCCTTCTCCTTCCAGAAATTGCTTTCGGGCTTCTTTGCCAATCACACTCTGGAAGTAGCCGACCATGGTGGGATAAGGATGTGGCCCCACCTGCGAACCAAGGAGATAAAACACATCCAGATGTTCAATATAATAACCCAAAGCGGCATCCACGGCATCTTTCAGCGTTCCACGTCCGGCATGGGTAAGTACCATTTCGGCACCCAGCAACTTGATGCGGCTCACGTTCATTTTTTGACGTTCGGCATCTTTGCTCCCCATAAAAATTTTGCATTTCATGCCAAATAATGCCGCAGCCGTAGCGGTAGCCACTCCATGTTGCCCGGCACCGGTTTCGGCTACAATTTCGGTGGCTCCCATGCGTCGGGCCAACAAAATCTGCCCGATGGTGTTGTTAATTTTGTGCGAGCCGGTATGGTTGAGGTCTTCGCGTTTCAGGTAAATCTTTGACCCGATATGTTGCGACAGCCTGTGCGCATAATACAATGGCGACGGGCGTCCCACGAAGTTCTTGAGATAATAGGCAAATTCCTGTTCAAAATCAGGAGTGCCCCGGTGTTTTTCAAACACTTCTGCCAGATGTAACAATTTGTTTTCGAGCACCGGTGGTACATACATACCACCGTAAGGGCCGTACATTCCATTGGTTGGGGCAAAGATTGATTTTATTTTTGTTGTGGTTTTTGTTATTGTGTTCATGGTGTAAATGTTTAGTGTTTAATGTTTAATGTTTTAGGTTTAGTGTTTGGTTTGAGGTCATCTTTGCCATCGGAATAGCACTCTTTTTAGCCAGTTGATTATATTTTGATTCATGGTTTAAAATTTTTGAGCAAAAAAAAACCGCAGGTGAAATACCTGCGGCCTCGTTATCTAAAAAAGATGGATGCGTGGTTATCTCTTCCTCATCGGATGAATAACACACCACCACCAATTGTTTAATTTCATTGTTCTAATCATGACGGCAAAATAAAGGCATTATTTTTAATATAACAACGAATTTCTAAAATAAATTTAGGGTTAAAAACATAATTACGACTTCTCTCACCATTTGCTTTTTCTCTTAACTAAACTTGCCGAAAACAACAATCCCACATAATTACCTGATAACCTATAATCTCCGTGGGTTGGGGGAGATACCAATAGGTTGCCGAACTGATATTCTCCCTCAATGGTGTTTTGAAAGTTCATTACATAAATTAGGTTCGATTTAATCAATACTTTTTTCCTGGCATAACTTATCCCTGCACCGATAACATAACTACCCTGAAAGGAATTCTCATTAGAGCTTAATATTGATATTCAGAGAATTCTTGTTTTTGTATTCTAATATCAAACAAAATCTGCTTATACAAATTTCAATGTATTAAAATATTGTCATCCGGTTTGGCCTATTTTAATTATTATAAAGCACTCGTAATATTTGTACTATATCCAGGTATTTGATATACCAGAATGGCTATTCGATCGTTTAGGAAGCTACTTGTCTCGCAGAAAGTCAACGTCTTTTATTAGGTCTTCATCTTTAAACAACATTCAATAATGAAAAAAACAATCTGGCTTTTGTTTCTCTTGGTTTGTTCGCTAAACAATTATTCGCAAAATAATTATGCTGTTACCTGGGGATCATCCGGTTACGACACGCTCTCAACCTATACATCAATATTATATGAACTGCTGCCAGAACCATATTTGTCGGGTAGTGAAGTTGATATTGATTTCGGCTTCAGCTTTCCATTTTTCGATTCAAATTTTAATTCGGTAACCATTGATAGTGATGGGGTTGGCTACTTTCCTGATTCAGATTCTGTTTACAACCTTTCCTTGTTTGCCGGAGAATTTACGAACCATGTATTTAGTCCAATCTTTAGTGATTGGCGATATACGTATGATACAACAGGGATATTGGATATTTTAAAAGTTGAATGGAGAAATATCGGAATAGCTGATGATATTGAGGGTCAGGCACCCACAGACCACAGAATAAATTTTCAATGGTGGTTTTATGAAAATGGAGTGATAGAAATCCATTTTGGAGAAATCGATTTAGCAAATACACCGTATTATTCGGAAACCGACGGGTTTATTTGGGACGATGGGGAAAGTTATGGACCATGGATCGGGATTACCAATAACAACGAAAGCGAAGTTTATTTCGTATCGGGCACAAATACGGATATAAACATCATTACAAATAGCGATAGCATCGATATATTCTATGATATACCGCCATATGGAAATTATTTCAGATTTACGCCAAATGAGGTCACCAGTATTCATTCAGTAGAAATGACCAATTCAGCCGATTATATCATCTTCCCAAATCCCGTGAAGGATGTCTTTTCTTTTAAATTAAAGGATAAAAACAATACCTCTGTTTTCAAAACAGAGCTAAAGATTTACTCGTCAACAGGTGAATTGGTTAAATCGAAGTTCATAACAAACAGTGATGACCTGGTTAATATTTCAGCGCTTCCCTCAGGGATCTACTTCGTGCGGTTATTAAGCGAAAAGTTCCAGACATCTCCAATGAAATTGGTGAAACAATAAGATAATAATCATGGTTTATGGTTCGATTGCAATGGTTAAACAGCACTAACCCGTGATTTTTTTTGTAGCCCTTCAAATTACTTAACCAGATTTGTGATTCGTGCTTATATACAAGAACAGGCAGATAAAAATTTGTCCCTCTTTTCCTATATTTCAAGTCAATTTAGATCACATCTATTCTTTAAAAATTAGTGCATTAGTAACACAGTATCAGGAAAAAAGGAAGTAATTTTGCGCCCATTTTCGTCGCACTCAAATCTGTAAAATAATATATCATGGCTTTTTTACAAAAGGATAAGATTTTCAGCAAGAGCTGGATTAAAAACTACAGTCTTATAATCATCGGTGCCTTTATCATGGCTTCCGGATTTGTCATGTTTATCACTCCCTATAAAATTGTCCCTGGAGGGGTTTATGGTATCTCCATAGTACTACACTGGATGCTGGGAACACCTGTTGGATTGGTAGCGTTGTTGTTCGATATTCCGCTCACGATTATAGGAATCAAGGTGCTGGGGCCGCGTTTTGGAATAAAAACCGTGGTAGGTTTTATCTCTACGGCCATTTTCATGGATGGGATCACCTATTTTTATGGCGATCAACCACTCGTTGAGGGCGATCCGCTGCTTTCGTCCATCTTCGGGGGAGTTTTTATCGGACTGGGTCTGGGCCTCATCTTCAAAGCCAAAGCCACTTCGGGCGGGTCGGATATTGTGGCCATGATGATTGGAAAATACACCAAACTGCCCATGGGACAACTGATGATTCTGGTGGATTCGGCGATTGTATTGGTGGGTCTGTTAGCTTTTCAGGACTGGAAAATCCCCTTGTACTCACTGATCGTAATTTTCATCACCGGCAAGGTAGTCGATTTGGTGCTGGAAGGAGCCAACTACGAAAAAGTACTCTTTATCATTTCCGAGAAATCGGAAGAAATCCGCAATAAAATCGTCATCGACCTGAATCGGGGTGGCACCTTTTTGAAAGGCGAAGGTATGTGGGGACACAATGAAAAATCGATTATTTTCACGGTAGTTAACCGGCGCGAAATGTCGATGCTACAGGAATATATTCACCACATCGATCCCAAAGCCTTTGTAACCGTTTTGAATGCAACTGAAATTCTGGGCAACGGGTTTAAGTCGCTGAAAGATAAAATAGCGGAGTAGTTTTCATGGCTGGGTTTTATAACCGCGTGTTGCCTGCTGTAGTTTTATTATCCAATCGAGATATTCAAATGCTTTCCTAATCCAATTTCAATCAGTTTATAGTATGTTGAAATCTGAATATCACTTTGTCCACGTTCAATTCTGGAAATATAGCTCTTTTTTGTACCAGTCCTTTCGGCAAGTTCTTCCTGAGTCACATTTGATTCTTTTCTCGCTTCTTTTAACATTACTCCTAATCTGAATGCAAGTGAATCAGCATCGAACTTAGCTCTCGATGGAGTACCTTTCTCTCCATACTTGTCTATTAATAAGTCTTCGAAATCCATTACATTTTTCATTTTATTGTCCTCCATATTTTTCATACAAGTAATCTTTTTTCAGTCTCTCAGCCATTTTTATCTCCTTTTTTGAAGTTTTCTGAGTCTTTTTTAGAAATTAATAAAATCATCCTTGTATGCGATTACTTTTCTAATCATAGCGCAAAGTTAACTAATAAGTTTACACGATCAATATCTATCAAAACTATTTTCGAAAGGGTAAGGAGTCATCCACTTTTGCAGGAAACGATGGAATAAATTCCATCGTTACAGTATCGGTCGTGCCGATGGCACTAACCGGTTGAATTTCTATTATTTAAGCCAATGATAGACAATTGCATTCATTATACGCAAATTCTATCTATGACGACATCTATGTTGTCCTCCCATCGGATCATGGCATTGAATAACCTTGCTTTTTTAAAAAACCTCAGGTGCGCGGGCCGGATTTGGGTTGGAAGGATTTTCTTCTGCAAAATCAACAGGGCCCTGCGGGTGCCTTTCAGCAAAGGCTGATCGGGTGTAAACCAATGATTTCCATCGAAAAAAGCCAGGTTGGCATAGGAAGTATCTGTCACCAATCCGTTTTTAACGATGACAATATCATCACAAGATCCTCTTTGCAACATCAGTTGCTCCAGCTTTTGCCTGTCGGCGAATTTGTGGGCGTAGTCGATCTCATCATCAATAACCAGTTTTAACGACTGTATTTCAGGTAGTTTGTAGGGCATGAAAGTGACTTCCTCCAACTGTTGCGAATAAACCACCCGCATCTTGAAGATTCCGTCATTGAGATAGGATTGATTGGGATTTTGAATACTTTCATCTACCAAATCCTGAAGATTAATCCCGGATGGGTGCCCAAAAAAATGCAGAGACGACTGGTCCATCCTGAATTGATGGGCTGCCAGGTTTTCAACCTGGAGGTTTTCCATTCGGATGGTTTCAAGCAACCGGCACATAAATTTTATCCATTAGTTCCTGGTATTCCTCATCGCAATGGCTTTGGGTGGTAATTCCTCCGCCACTTTTATAGAATAACCCATCGGGAGTTTGTTCCACAAAACGAATCATCACCGCACTATCGAGGTTTGTTCCATCAAAAATACCCGTCACACCTGTATAAAAACCACGCTCATACTGCTCCGCCTGACGGATGATTTCCACCGTTTTTTTCTTGGGAGCACCGGTAATACTGCCTGCCGGCAACATTTTTGAGAGGATGGTTCCGATATTTTCAGGATAGTCGGGTGCTAAGTCCCCGGCAATTTCAGAACTCATCTGCAACAGACAGTGGCGGTGTGTTTCAATCCGTTCGATGTACCTGAACCGCTCAACCCGCACATTTTTTGATACCATGCTTAAATCGTTTCTGATTAAATCGACAATGGTGTAGTGCTCGGCCAGTTCTTTTTCGCTTTCAAGCAGTTTTCGCTCCGCATCCGCAATGGAGGCATCTATGGTTCCTTTCATGGGAAAGGAGCGGATGATGCCATCATTTATGGTTACAAAGGTTTCGGGTGAAAACACCACAAACCGATCTTTTATCCACAATTTATAGCGTGCATGGGCCGAATAAAATATTTCCTGAAGCGAATAATTGGATTCTACCGCCGACGGCATGGTAAGGTTCAGCAAAAAACTATCGCCATAATGCAGGTGTTGCTGCACCAGTTCAAAGGCTTGCTGATAACGTTCACGACTTACGGGTGTAATCCTGAATGTCAGTTTATCTTTGATGGACATGGGTTTGCCCATATTTGACTTTCCATTGAATGAATACAGCATCCGGCTTCGGTCCACCTGATCCAACGGAGTAACAATCACTTGATTTTCATCAAAATCGATGATAAATAGAAAAGGAATACGATCCTTTCCATATTGGTTCATTTTTTCAAACCCTGTATTCAATGGCTGTCATTTTTCGCAAAAGTAAGCTTTTCGTAAAATACAGAATTTCATTTCGTTGAATTTCAATACAAATTTGAATCCACTCCCAAAAGTACGCGCTCTTTGATTTTCAACTCATTTACCCCATACCCCTAAAGGGGATTCGTTGAAAATCAATGAATTATCTAAAGTCCCCTTTAGGGGATTCCAGCCTGCGGTTGGCAGGTTGGGGTATTTGCCTTTTCGGAGTGGACTCAAATTTAGAGTTTCAACTGCGCCCTTTTAATCCCTGTTGCTCTTTACCTTATTTTTGGCACGTGAAACTACTGATGATCGACAACTACGATTCGTTTACCTACAACCTGTTGCAACTGGTTGAACAGGCTGGCGTGGAGGATGTTCTGCTGGTAAAAAACGACCGGTTGATGGTGCTGAACATTAATGATTTCGACAAGGTACTTATTTCGCCCGGACCCGGGCTGGCGGCCGAAGCCGGAGATCTGATGCCGTTTTTAAAAAAAATAATGTACCAAAAATCCATTTTAGGCATTTGTCTGGGTTACGAAGCCCTGGCAGAACTTTGTGGGGCCTCGTTGGTACAACTTGAAGAACCGCTTCATGGCATCAGGAATAGCGGAAATGTAACCCTTCCTCATGTCATGTTCTCGGGACTTCCCAGCCGGTTCCACATTGGCCATTACCATTCATGGACTGCCGACGAAAGCACATTTACTCCTGAAATGCAGGTCATTATGCGCGATGAAACAGGTTTAAACATGGCTTTTTCACACCGCAGCCTTTCCCTTACGGGATTGTTGTTTCATCCCGAATCGGTGATGACGGATTTTGGACTGGAGATCATAAAAAACTGGCTAAAGATTTCGGGATAAGCACGGCCGACATGTTTTAACATGGATTTTATTCCAGGTGATGGAAGTGACGGATGTACTTGGTAAGAATAGGTAATTGGGCCTCGCTAGAACACTGACGACCCCGTACGAACGGAACAGGCACGGGTTGAACGGATGACAACGGATTATTTTTTGATTACTACTATGATCGGGCCTCATTGGAACCCCGTACAAACGGGACAGGCTCAGATGTTTATGATTGGTGATGATCATCAATTGCACCCACATCCCAGTGCCAGCGGCACGACCGATATTGTAAGCCTGGATTTTAATCCGGGTAACCCAAAATACCCACATGCGTTGGATACCCAATATACAAATTAAGTAATCAGCACATGAAGTAGCTACACCAAATCATATGCTACATGGCTGTTTTATAGCCACATAAATAATATTTCAAAAAAAAAACTTGTTTTCGCCAACTTTTTATCAGTAACTTTGAAGCACAACTTTTAACTACGATTGATTAAATAGTACAGTAATCAAACGACAAGCTAATCACAAATAACAACTACGCATAAGTAAAAAACAAAAACCCCCTTAATTCATTAACAACAATGATAGCACTCATAAATCGAAAACAAAGAAAGGAGGCAAGTGGCAAAGATAAGTAATATCCTGATATTTTGAAAGTCTTCTTAATTGGAGTTGGTGGTTCACCTGAATTTGGTCCCGGCCAGTCTGAAGATTCAAACAAGCAGTATTTCAATGATACCAGGAAACCCATTTATTTACTTATTTAAAATTCAAAAACATGAAAAAATTATTTTTTTTATCAGTAGTATTTTTACTTGGAATGAGCAGGTTGTCGGCTCAGGGCGCATGGGAAATTAAGGTTAATTGGAACTTTGATGTTAATTCTCAATGTGAAGATCAAATGCTTAACTATGGTTATTTGGTAGCTATCACAATTATTGATGAAGCCAATAATAATGATATAGTGGTATACAATGTTTATAATATTTTACCAAGTGGAAGTTATTCAACCACTTTTAGTAGTACACAAGCTGGCATCGAAGATTATTGCTCTCAACAACACGACAGTCCTCCAAGTTTTAAAATATTTGTAGATGTTCAGATGCGTGATCCTTCAGGTAATCAGTTTTGCGGCCAAAAAAGTACTAACTCGTCATACACTTGTTCTATTATCAGCTCTGGTTTAGAGCTTCCAACACTTACTATCTATTAAAGTTGATGTTATTTGAAAGGCAATGCCCTACCTCAAATTGGTAGGGCATTTAAATAATTTTTTTGCTTAATTTTACGGCATTATGATGCGGAATGTTTGCATATTATTTGCTATAGTATTTAATCTTCAAACTATTCGCTCTCAAAACCAGGCCAATATCTGGCATTTTGGCGAGCATGTAGGCCTGGACTTTAATACTGGTGAGCCTGTGGTGATTCCCAATACACCATTTTCATCCCTAAATGCCAGTGCTAGCATCTGCGATCCTACAGGAAATTTTTTGTTTAGCTGTAATAGTAATCAGATATGGAACAGTAATGGAAATTTAATGGAAAACGGTGAATCACTTATCGGAAGTGATGTTGCTTCACAAGGGGCACTAATATTACAAAAACCAGGTTCAGACCACCTGTATTATGTGATTACCCTCGCCTACTATGCAAATCCAATAGGAATGCACTATTCTGTTGTGGATATGGATTTGGATGGTGGATTGGGTGCCGTAACAAATGAAAAGGATATCCCGTTAGAAGCCGCCTGGGACGCCGTGGAAAAAATGACCTCGGCCCGACATGCCAATGGGCGTGATATCTGGATTATCGTACGCAAAGTAACCGAGGATGCTTATGCCTCTTTTTTATTGACTTCTTCAGGAATCACGACTGAACCTATATTGAGTCCGGCAAGGGATCTTAATTATCATGACATGTTAGGAACCATGAAAATTTCGCCCGATAAAAAACATCTGGCTGCTGCATATTTGTGTGAAACTAAAATTAACGAATTAGATCAGGCATCTGAGGTCAATAATTTCAATGCGGAAACTGGTAAGATTGAGTTCCTTTATACTTTAACCAACAATGGAAATTCAAATTATAAGCAATACGAACCCTGGGCCGTTGAATTCTCCCCTGATTCAAAACTATTGTATTTAACATATTTTAATGAGCATCTTACAGTTGATACCTATGAGCTCTATCAATATGATATGGAATTTTATGAAGACTCGCTGAATTTCTTACAATCGGGTATAAAAATAGCCACAGGCCCGGTCAATGGACTGCAACTGGCCAGGGATGGTAAAATCTATTGTACAGGAGACGAGTATGGATTCTATTCTTATGTAAGCATCATTCATGAACCCTGGAAACGGGGTACAACCTGCAACTTTGAAGCCGATGCCATCTACATGGGACCTGATAAGGTACATAATTTTCTCCCCAACATCTTGCTTGATCACCTTTATCGTTTTGAATGGGATGCCCACTGCTCGGGTCAGCCCATCACGTTTCAACCCAATTTTATTCCTGAGCCGGTTTCGATTGTGTGGAGTTTTGGTGATTTTAGCATATCACATGATTTATGGCCGGTACACATATATGAACATGGAGGTTCTTATGAGGTAAACGTAACCGTAAATTACCCCAGCGGCCGCATTGAAAAAACCTCCCGCATTATCGAAATTGCCGAATCGCCACATCCAGATTTAGGAGCAGATACCCTGGTATGCGAGGGAACACCCGTCATTCTCAGCGTTGCCGGCGAACCAGGCAGCTATGCCTGGAGCAATTTAATTATTGGCCAACCCACCATCACCGTGGTCGACACCGGGATTTACTGGGTGGATGTGACCAACGCCGAAGGCTGCCGCACCCGCGACAGCATCCATGTGGGATGGTACAACCAAGGCGTGTTAAACGAAACCAACCTGGTGATTACACCCACTTCCTGCGGGAGCAGCGATGGAAGTATTACCGGACTTACCATCGAAGGAGTGGTACCCGTCTCCTGGGGTTGGTACGATGGAAACGGCAACCTGCTGGGCAACAACCTGGATATTGTTGGCCTGCCCGTGGGCAACTACTTTTTACATGTAACCAATGACCACGGTTGTGTGTCCATTTCCGATTCGTATACCATCACCGATGCGGGGAATATCCTGATTGATTCGGTGAACTTTTTGCCTGCACATTGTCAGCAAAACAACGGGTTCATTCAGGTATTTGTCAACACGGCAACAGGGGTGGATTATTCCTATTCCATTGATGATGGAAACCTTTGGCAGGGCCAACCCCTGTTTGAAAACCTGGCTCCGGGTTCGTACCTGGTCAGGGTAAAGGATGATGGAGCCTGTGAAACCGTTTTCGACAACAACCCTGTTGTTATCCCCGAAATAGAAGGGCCTCAAGCCTCTGCTGTTTCCACCCCCGAAACCGATAACCTCTTAGATGGCAGCATCCAAATAACCGCCGTGGTGAGCAGTGGCGACATCACCTATTCCATCGACAATGGAACCACTTCGCAAGTTAACGATGGCCTTTTTACAGGATTGGCAGCCGGTTTTTACATCTGCCTGGTAAAGGATGGTTTTGGTTGCGACACCACTTTTATTGTCGAAGTGGAACACCGGGTTTCGCAAACCATCGAAGCCATTGCCGGAAATGGGTACACCTGCATCGGCAATGCCACCACCTGTCCATTGGTCATCAACAACTTTATGGAAGTAGACAGTTTTCATGTGACATTGGTTTACGACCCTGCTCTGGTGGAATGTACCGGGTATTTTCAGGTACATCCAGAGCTGGAAACCGGTTTTCATGCCAGCCTGTTTCCTGATTTGGGCGAAATCAACCTGAGCTGGAAAGGTGAACAGCCTCTTAGTCTGTCCGACACCACCATGGTGACGCTGGTGTTTACTGCCTGGGGCGAAGGAAATCCACAACTTAGTTGGCTCAACGACCAAGGACAAAGTCGCTTTTTTGATGCATCGGGCAATGAAATCAGTGCCATCCTACAGCGTGGAATTATTGAGGTGTCTGAACGACCGGAGTTAATTCCGACAGGAACCAAATCCATTTGTGCAGGTGAATCATTGCTTGCTTCACCGATAGTAATTAATGAAGGTGCAGGTGAACTGCGTTATCAATGGATAGCTCCCAATGGCGATTCAACCTCAAATGAGTTGCTTTGGATCAACAACATGACAACACAGCAAGCAGGAAAATATTCAATAACCGTTAGCGATGCGGTGTATTGTGAAGATTCTGATACGTTGTTGGTGATTGTAGGTACAGGGCCTTCCATCGCCTTTTCAGGTTACGACACCCTGTTTGTGGAACCGGGTTACATCCTGGATGCCGGAAATGATGCACAAAGTTATTGGTGGAACACCGGCGATACCACCGCCCAAATCGCCATCGACAGCATTGGTCAATACCTTGTGTTGGCCACTTCATTCGAGAACTGTAAATCAGCCGATTCGGTGTACATCCTCTGGGCTGGGAAGTCGTTTTTCATCCCCAATGCCTTTACGCCCAATGGCGATGGTCTAAACGATGTATTTGGCGCCATTCCGAGACTGGATTATGTCAACCGGTTTCATATCAGCATTTACAACCGCTGGGGACAATTGATCTTCGACACCTC
This sequence comes from Bacteroidetes bacterium GWF2_41_31, assembly GCA_001769215.1. Taxonomy (GTDB): domain Bacteria; phylum Bacteroidota; class Bacteroidia; order Bacteroidales; family F082; genus UBA6244. The sequence goes on along the minus strand of MEOL01000047.1, from coordinate 189,479 downwards.
CAACCTCAACCAAGGCTGGGACGGGACTTTCAAAGGCGAAGCCTGTCAGGCAGGAGTGTATGTCTACCGCATTGTTTACCAGGATTTTGGCATGGGGCCACAGGAGAACAAGGTAATGGAAGGGACGGTGGTGCTGGTGAGGTAACTTTAAACTTTAGTTCACTTTAAACTTTAAACTCCCCCCCTTACTTCCCAATACCCACATGGGCAGGTAGTGAAAGGTGCGCCTGTACAAGCATCCATTTACCATCGATTTTCTCTACCACGCCCGTAAAACGCAGCCCTTCATAAGTTCGGGCTTGTTCTTTATATATAAAATTATAATTGAGGGTTTCGGCAAACCATGCGGTATTTCCGGTACAATTTATTCCGATGTGTTGATTGGAAACAGAAATATATGTCTCACTAATTTGCGAAAACTGATCCTTTACCGCATTTTTAATGTTGTTCCATCCCATCAGGCGATCATCGGTGTCGGTGCCATAAAGAATGATGTCGCTATCAGGCGACCAAATATCCTGGATTAAATTAAAGTCCTGCTTTTCGTTTGCAATGATGTATTGTTCCAGCAGGCTTTCTACTGCCAGCTTTTCGTCTCTAACGTTTATATCTTTGTCGCAATCCTGGCAAGATGAAAAAAACAAGGCAAGAGAAAAAAAAGATAAAAAGTAAGTGGTTTTCATGATAAGTAAAATTAAGTCCTGGTTTCTTTGCCGTGAAGATACAAATTTTCCGGTGAAAAACGCATGTATTGAGTTATTTAGAACCATTCAATAAAATCACCATTAAACACCATAATGATCAGTAAATAAATAATTTAAAAAAACTATTTTGTAATTACGGCAAATAGTTGTAAAATTGCAGCCATTTTAAACCAATGACTTTCCTTTGCAAATGAGTGATCGATCAAGACAAAAAAGTGGGCTGAAAAGAATGGGTATTGCACTGCTTATTATATTTATTATAAGCAACTTAGGAATGGCCCAGCATGATCATAAAAACCCTGTTGACAAGTTGGAAAAGTGGCAGGAAGAAATCGAACAGGAAGACTTTAAAGCCGGTGAAATGATCATCGAACACATCACCGATTCTTATGAATGGCATATTATCACGGTGGGACATACCCATGTATCCATCCCACTTCCGGTAATGCTTTACGATGAGGGTGAATTTCATTTTTTTATGTCGTCGGAACTCCACCACAACAACGGAACCTATCAGGGGTATTTTGTCTCCGACGAAGGTTTTAATTCCGGGAAACTGGTACGTAAAGATGATGCCGGAGCTGAAATCCGTCCTGACCTCGACTTCTCGTTTACAAAGAATGTACTGGCCATTTTCTTCAGTGTATTTTTGTTAGGATTCATTTTTATTTCGGTAGCCAACAGCTACAAAAAACGCAAAGGAAAAGCTCCCAAAGGGTTACAGTCACTGCTTGAACCCATCATCATTTTTGTGCGCGACGACATTGCCCGTTCCTCAATCGGTGAAAAACGCTACGAAAGATATACACCTTTCTTGCTGACGATTTTCTTTTTTATCCTCATCAACAACCTGTTGGGTATTATTCCCTTTTTTCCGGGAGGAGCCAATATCACCGGAAACATTGGTGTTACGGGGGTTCTGGCAGCTTTTACCTTCATCATCACCACCTATAGCGCAAACAAAAACTACTGGGTACATATTGTAAACGCTCCCGGTGTTCCATGGTGGTTAAAAATTCCGGTACCGTTGATGCCTATTGTTGAAATTATGGGTGTGTTTACCAAACCCTTCGTCCTCATGGTGCGTCTCTTTGCCAACATGAGTGCAGGTCACATCATCATCCTGGGATTCATTAGTTTAATCTTTATCTTCGGCGAAATCAGCCAGGGATTGGGTTTTGGGGTTTCCATCGTCTCAGTGGGGTTTTCCATTTTTATGGATGTACTCGAAATACTGGTGGCGTTTATCCAGGCTTACGTGTTTACCTTGTTGTCGGCCCTTTACTTTGGGATGGCCACAGAGGAAGCACATCATTCTTCAGAAACCATTAATCACTAAATAACAAATAGAAATTATGGACTTATTAGCAATTTTACTTCAGGTAGCAGCCGATTTAGCTCCTTACGCAAAGATGGGTGCCGGACTTGGTGCCGGTATTGCAGCCATTGGCGCTGGTATTGGAATTGGTCAGATCGGTCGCGGTGCTGTTGAGGCCATTGCCCGTCAGCCCGAGGCTGTAGGCGACATCCGCTCCAACATGATTGTTGCTGCCGCACTTATAGAAGGTGTTGCCTTCTTTGCAATCGTTGTTTGTTTGTTGGTTGTATTTTTATAACCCAAACCACCAACCAGGTTAAAGTGCCGCAGCGGTTGGCTGCGGCACAATAACATCATGAAATGGTAATTAATTAAAAAGTAGAGAATATGTCGTTAATTAATCCCGGATTCGGACTGATTATTTGGATGACCCTGGCATTTGGCATTTTATTGTTTGTGCTGGCCAAATTTGCCTGGAAACCAATTATGGCCGCTTTAAAGGAGCGCGAAGATTCCATCGAAAATGCATTGCTGGCCGCAGAAAAGGCGCAACAAGCCATGGAAGAATTGAAACTGGGCAATGAGAAATTGATGCAGGAAGCACAAATAGAACGTGATACCATCCTGAAAGAAGCACGGAAACTAAAAGATGTTATCTTGAACGAGGCACGTGAGAAATCGATCATGGAAACTAAAAATATGATCCAAAGTGCCCGTGAACAGATTACTACCGATAAAAATGCGGCTTTGGCTGAGATTAAAAATACCATTGCCTCCTACTCCATCTCCATCGCGGAGAAAATACTGCGCGAAGAACTGAAGGACAAAAGCCGTCAGATGGCTTACGCCGAAAAATTACTCAAAGAAACCAGCCTAAACTAAGAAATTACCGGCATGCGAATCAAATTGTTATCAAGAAGATATGCTCAGGCGGTATTCGATTTAGCCGATGAATACAAAATTGTGGAGCAGGTATACCAGGATCTCGTTCTGGTGAGAAAAGTATTCGATGAAAACCGGCAATTGAGAGCCCTCATCAACAACCCTGTCCTCGATACTTTTAAAAAGGTCAGGGTGCTGCAAAAGATATTCCAACCTCATGTTCACCAGCTCACCCTTAAGTTTTTGCTGCTTATTACCCGTAAGGGGCGCGAAAACTACATTATGCCCATCTGCGATGCCTTTGATGAAATCTACAAGGATTTTAAAAACATCCTGTCCGTCAGGCTTACCACTGCCGTGGAAGCCGATGCCAGATTCAGAAAGGAAGTAATAGAAAAAATGACCCTTGCCACCAAAATGAACATCGAACTGCAGGAAAAAGTAGAAGAAAAGATGGTGGGAGGATTTGTACTCCATTTTAATGATTATCAATATGATGCGAGCATACTCAACGAATTGAACAAGTTGAGATCAGTTTTCTCACATGAACATTACATCAAGAAATTTTAATACAGAAAAGAGATAGACTATGGCAGACATTAAACCAGCCGAAGTATCAGCCATTCTTCGCAAAGAACTTGCAGGCTACGAATCGGAGACTGCACTGGAAGAAGTGGGTTCCATTCTCCAGATCGGGGACGGAATTGCCCGCGTTTACGGCCTATCAAACGTGGAAGCCGGTGAGTTGGTGGAGTTTGAAAAAACCGGCCTTAAAGGAATTGTGCTCAACCTGGAAGAAGACAATGTTGGTATCGTGTTGTTGGGTGAAACCAGTGACCTGAATGAAGGAGATATCGTAAAACGTACCCGCCTGATTGCTTCCATCAAAGTAGGCGAAGGCATGTTGGGCCGGGTTATCAATACATTGGGAGCCCCCATCGACGGGAAAGGCCCCATTCAGGGACAGACCTATGAGATGCCATTGGAACGTAAGGCACCGGGCGTGATTTATCGTCAGCCTGTAAACGAACCCTTGCAAACTGGTATCAAGGCCATCGACGCGATGATCCCCATTGGTCGTGGACAACGTGAGCTGATTATTGGTGACCGCCAGACAGGTAAAACCGCCATCGCCATCGATACCATCATCAACCAAAAAGAGTTTTACGAAAAGGGAGAGCCTGTCTATTGTATCTACGTCGCCTCAGGACAGAAAAGTTCGACTGTGGCCAACATTCAACAGATATTGGAAGACAATGGCGCCATGGCCTACACCACCATTGTCATGGCTTCGGCCAGCGACCCTGCTGCCATGCAATTCTACGCTCCATTTGCAGGTGCCGCTATTGGCGAATTTTTCCGTGACACAGGCCGTCCTGCCCTGGTAATCTACGACGATTTAAGTAAACAGGCAGTGGCATACCGCGAGGTTTCATTGTTGCTCCGTCGTCCACCGGGACGAGAAGCTTATCCTGGTGATGTGTTTTATCTTCACTCACGCTTACTCGAAAGAGCAGCCAAGATCATCAATGCCGATGACATCGCCCAGAAAATGAACGATGTGCCTGAAAGTATCAGACCACTGGTAAAAGGAGGTGGTTCACTCACTGCTTTGCCCATTATCGAAACCCAGGCCGGAGACGTAAGTGCCTATATTCCTACCAACGTAATTTCGATTACCGACGGTCAGATTTTTTTGGAAAACGACCTGTTTAACTCGGGGATCCGGCCCGCTATCAACGTGGGTATTTCAGTTTCGAGGGTGGGTGGTAATGCCCAGATCAAATCCATGAAAAAAGTAGCTGGTACATTGAAACTCGACCAGGCACAATACCGCGAGCTGGAAGCTTTTTCGAAATTTGGTTCCGATCTTGATCCCGCTACCATGGCCGTTTTGGAAAAAGGAAAACGAAATGTGGAAATTCTGAAACAACCCCAATATTCTCCATTAAGAGTCGAACAGCAGGTGGCCATTATTTTCTGCGGATCACAAAACCTGTTGTCAAAAGTTCCTGTGGATAAAATTATTGATTTCCAGGCACAATTTCTGATGAACATGGAAGACCACCACAAAGAAACCTTGAAATTGTTGGCTCAGGGAAAATATACGGACGAAATCACTGAAACTCTGACTAAAGTTGCAGCAGAAGTGGCCCGTCAATATTATAAATAATCACCCATTCAGTAAACTATGGCCAGTCTAAAAGATGTAAGAGTTAGGATTGCCTCCGTTAAAAGCACCAGGCAAATTACCAGTGCGATGAAAATGGTGGCAGCTTCTAAATTACGGCGCGCACAGAATGCCATTCAAAATATACGACCCTATGCTAAAAATCTGCTCAAAATCATGCAGCATATCAGCAGCGATATGGACAACGACGGGGAAGGACAATTTACTGCCGACAGGAATGAAAACAGCATTTTAATCGTTACGGTTACCTCAAACAGAGGACTTTGCGGTGCCTTTAACTCCTCCGTGGTTAAAGAAACCATCTCTCTTGTACACCATCAATATGCGTCACAATTTAAGGCAGGGAAAGTCAATTTTTACTGCATTGGAAAAAAGGGTGCCGACGGATTGGTGTCGGCAGGTTATAAACCCATGGTTTTGAATACTGAAATTTTTGATCACCTCAACTTTAACGATACCATCGTCATTGCTGAAGAAATAATGCAGTTATTTCTCGATAAAAAGGTTGACAAAGTCATGCTCGTTTATAATCAATTCAAAAACGCGGCTTCCCAGATACTACAGGTAGAACAGCTCCTTCCGGTGATGGATAAAAACGAGGAAACATCTCAAAAAGAAACAGGAATCAGGCTCAATTATATTTTCGAGCCCGGTAAACAGGAGATTCTGGAAGCCATTGTGCCAAAAACCATTAAAGTACAACTCTACAAAGCATTGCTCGACAGTTTTGCTGCCGAACATGGCGCACGTATGACCGCTATGCACAAAGCAACCGAAAATGCTGATGAAATGCTTAAGAGTCTCAAACTCTCATACAATAAAGCCCGCCAGGCTGCCATCACCAATGAAATTCTGGAGATTGTGGGTGGTGCCGAGGCGCAAAATGGATAAGCATTACACTTAAAATCATACTTAACAGGTTAAAATTTCTTTAGCCTGTTTTTTTTTGTCTTGAAATTTTGTTGGAGCGTGAATCCCTACGATTAAAAAACTCTCTTCATAATTTTGAATCACTTTAAATAAGTCAATTAAATGCAAACCCTGTAAACACAAGCATCATTTGTTCTATATTTGTTCATCGACAGATAAAACTTTATTCACTTTAATCAGAAAAATGAACATGAAGAATGCAATTAAATTTTCCGCACTTTTAATGGTGACCCTGGTAATGATGATGTCAGCAGGATGTAAAAAAGATTCATCCTCTGCCACTAAAGAATTCATGAAACTAACAATTGACGGACAAGCAAAAGATGTACCGGTTTATGAGGCTCATTTGTTGTCAGACCTGAACATTGTTGGCTCCATTTCAGATGATTACAAACAAATATGGATCTACCTGCCAGAGGATTTTACCATTGGCACACATGCTCTGAATAGCCAACAAACTGATCATTATGCGATAAGCTATATTGACGGATTGAAAAATGATGGAGTAACTCCTGATTTGTATCATCAAGAAAGCGGATCTATCGAAATCACAGAATATGATGTTGAATCGGGTAAGTTGACGGGCACCTTTTACGTAAAATGCATTAACGATCAGGAGAAGGTGATTAACATTACCAACGGATCATTTTTAGTTTTCATATAATCATTGGATTGTTCCCGGCATTTATTCCTGATCCTTCAGGGTAAAGTTTTAATTTACCCTGAAGGACTTTTTTATTGTTGGCAAAGTACCGGGTGGTGTAAGAATAGTAGCCGATTGCGGGCTTTAGACCTATCAATCTGTCACAAAGTTGAAGCGGGCTACAACCCTTGAAATTACTACTTTTTCGGCTATTATTTTTACACATTGTTAGCCACATTTTTTCAATTCAAATGCCTATATTCACTCGGACTCAAACCTGTTTTTGTTTTAAATAATTTACTAAAATGCTGTGGATAGTTAAACCCTAACGAATGTGCAATTTCACTAACCGAAAGATTTGAGTTGAGCAAAATTGCTTTCGATTTATCTACAATATAAAGATGAATATGTTCAATTAAACTTTTCCCTGTTTCAGCTTTTAACAAATCACTTAAATATTTACCTGACATATTCATCGCTTTACCGCATATTTCAACAGTTGGAATTCCTGTTTCAATCTGTTGATGTTGGCTGAAATAGTTCTTTAAAAAAGTTTCAAATTTACTGATGTAGTCTTTGCTTTGATTGGTTCGAATGGCAAATTGACGGTCATAATACCTTAGCCCATATTTTAAAATAGCTTCTAAATTATGAATAATAAGTTCTTGACTGTGTTTATCAATGTTCTGGTTGATTTCTTGCTCAATTTTTAAGACACATTCGGTCAAGGTTGCTTTTTCTTTTTTAGAAAGATGCAGGGCTTCGTGAATATCGTAATCGAAAAAATGGTATTTTGTAATAGTAGTAGCTAATTGAGATTTTCTAATCAAATTGGGGTGAAAAAATACAGACCATCCCGCTAAATCTGGCTCAATATCCTCATTTGAAGACATCACTTGTCCGGGAGCAACAAAGAGTAGCGTACCTTCCTTAAAATCATAGGAATTGCGACCGTATTTGAAAGAGCCTTTGATGTTTTCTTTTAAAGAAATGAAATACAAATCGCTGTTAAAACGTACATTCCCAAAGCTTATTTTCATATCCTTGCTATGTCGCACCACTGAAATCAAGGGATGAACTGGTTTTTCTATCTCCATTAAATGATGAAGTTGATAAATAGATTTAATATGAATAAATTCGGTCATTGTAAATTTTGTAATATTTGTATGTAATAAATGGCTGCTCTTTCTTTTGAAAAATAATCTATAATAATTAAAGATAATCCAAAAACGGAAAGTATGATACTAATAGCATGAAAGTTTGGGTTTTTACTCCATACAAAAGCAGTCAATGTAATTAAAAAGCAAATTGCACTTATAGCCAATGAAGTAGGATACATAAATTGAAAATCCTCCACTCGCTTCTTTTCTGCTGAAATAAAATTACTACTATTTGTCTCGTAATTTTTTTGAAAAGTTTTTTGTCTTTGTACGTTGGAATAAACCATATAACTACCCATTATGGTAAATAATAGTCCAAAAACCAAGGTGGGAATAACCAAAGATTTGGTATTGATGGTTGTGCCAAATTTCCAAAGCAAACCTGCCAAAATAATGGATACAAGTCCACCAATAGCAATGCACATTCCCTCAAATTGTTCGCCTTTTGCCCAAGCAATGCTTTGTTCTAATATATTCATAATTTTAATAATTTTAGTATTTAATGTTTGTTAGTTGTTCTGATATTTCCCAAAGCTTTTTGGATGCTTCCGCATCATGCGAACGCTCATTAGATTTTACAGCAATCGGACTTCCGTGCATTTCAAAAAACCGAGAGGGACCAAAATATTCTCCTGAATGGGCATTTGGGTCAAAAGCGGCACGAAGAGTAGGCAAAACGCCTTGATCAGCTCCTTGAGAAAATAGTGGATTGAGCATAAGCATATACCAAGAGTGCTTTTGCAAATCTGTTCGTGTCCAACCTGGATGGGCCGCAGTTACTTTGATGTCCTTTTTCTCGTGATTAAGTTTTTTAGCTAATTCGTAGGTAAAATACAAATTCGCTATTTTGCTATCGGCATAGGCTTTACTTGGATTATATTTTCGCTTTTCCCAGTTAATGTCATCAAAATCTATGTTGCCCATTCTATGACCAATACTTGAAGTGGCGACTATTCGAGCATTTTTAGTTGTTTCTAAAAGTGGCATCAATAATCCTGTCAAAGCAAAATGACCCAAATGATTGGTGCCCATTTGTATTTCATAGCCGTCTTTGGTTTTATCAAATGGGCAAGCCATAATGCCTGCATTGTTTATCAAAACGTCTAGTCGGTCATAATTTTTCAACACACCGTTAGCAAAAAGTTTTACGGACTCTAAACTACTCAAATCCATTTCTCTATTGTCTATTTGAGCGTTGGGTTGTTGTTGTTTTATCGCTTGAGCTAATGCTTCCGCTTTTTTTGTATTTCGTACCGCCATAATAACGGTAGCATGCTTTTGAGCAAGAATTTTTGTTGCTTCTTTACCCAGTCCACTTGTTGCACCAGTAACAATAATGACCTTTCCTTTTAAGTCTGGAATATGGTTTGCGTTCCAATTTGATTTCGACATAATTTGATATTTTTAAATTCGATGCAAAATTTGAGTTTTGTACCTTCTTAATTGTATTGATTTCGCAGAGTGTTTAATATATTTCGCAGGTTTTTCTGTTAAGATTGTGGCTAATTCTCAGATATCTCCTCTTTTTGACGCGGCAAGGCACCATCAAAAAAATTGTACCTTTGCTAAAATCAAAATTCTACCCTGTGATTACCAGCAGCCTTATACGCGAGAAAACAGCTCATCTTATTAAAGAGTTAACGGATATACGTCATCACCTGCACCAGAATCCTGAGCTCAGCTTTCATGAAAGGGAAACGGCGGCCTACATTAGTCAACTGCTTACAAGCTGGGGAATTGATCACCAAACCGGGATTGCCGGCCATGGAATTGTTGGTGTGATAAAGGGTCAAAATCCCGGGAAACGCACCATCGCCTTGCGCGCGGACATGGATGCATTGCCCATCACCGAAGCCAACCAGGTGCCTTACAAATCTATGAGACAGGGCGTTATGCACGCCTGTGGTCACGATGTACACATGACCTGTTTGTTGGGAACCATCAAATTGCTCAACAGTTTAAAAGCCGATTTCAACGGAAGTGTAAAATTCATTTTCCAACCGGCTGAAGAAACCCTGCCGGGAGGTGCACAGCAAATGATCATCGAAGGCGTACTCAAAAACCCGGATGTGGAAATGATTCTTGGACAGCATGTATTTCCTGAATTGGAAGCAGGTATGGCAGGCTTTAAGTCAGGCGATTACATGGCCTCTTCTGATGAAATTAACCTGATTATAACTGGCAGGGGCGGGCATGGCGCCATGCCGGAGAAATTCAATGATACGGTACTGGCCATGGCGCAAATCATCGTGGCTTTACAACAAATAGTTTCGCGTAAAGCACCCACGCAAATCCCTACCGTACTTTCGTTTGGGAAAGTTATCGCCGATGGGGCGCACAATGTGATTCCTTCGGAGGTGATCGTTAGAGGAACCTTTCGCACCTTTGATGAAAGATGGCGAACCACGGCGCATCAACTGATTGAAACAATTGCGCACCACACCGCAGTAGCCTTTGGAGTAAGATGCGAGGTGGTCATAGATAAAGGATACCCGGTGGTAATTAACCATCCCGAAGAAACCAAACTTGTACGTGAGGCGGCCATTGAATTTTTGGGGTTGGAAAATGTTGTGGAGCTGGAAATACGCACTACTGCTGAAGATTTTGGTTATTTCCTGCAACAAATTCCCGGTTGTTTTTACCGGCTCGGAACCAGAAATCAATCGCTCAACATCACTTCAAATTTACATACCGACACATTTAACATCGACGAAAAAGCCATCGAAACAGGTACTGGATTAATGACCTGGCTGGCTTTACAACGTCTTGAAAAATAAAAACCTGTATGCTGGTTGGCGAAAAATCATATCAAACTGTTTGGATGGAGGGTACTTCAGTCTTTATGATTGAACAGAACCTGCTTCCGTTCGAGTTTAGAATTCATGAATGCCCGACCTATTGGGATACCTGCATGGCCATCACCGAAATGGTGATACGGGGTGCCGGGGCCATTGGTGCTGCCGCTGGTTTTGCCATGGCGCAGGCTTTTTTAATGGAACGTGATCAAGACCAGTCTCTTATTATCCGTGAAGCCAAACATGACATCGAATCGACACGGCCAACGGCGAAAAACCTTTTTTATGCCGTGGACCGGGTATATCGTGCAGGGCTCATTTCACCTGAAAACGCTTTGGTAGAAGCTCAAAAGGTAGCCCGTCAGGATGAAAGCGATTCAAAAAAAATTGGAGAAATAGGGAGTGCCCTGATCGGGAAAAAAGCCAACATTCTTACCCATTGTAACGCAGGCTGGTTAGCCTTCGTGGATTATGGAACTGCTCTTGCACCAATTTACCTGGCGCAAAGCGAAGGCAAAGAAGTGTTTGTTTATGTGGACGAAACCCGACCACGCGGACAAGGAGCCCGACTCACGGCCTGGGAGCTTTTCAATGCCAAGATCCCTCATGTCATCATTCCAGATAATGCTGCGGCTTACCTGATGGCTGCCGGTAAGATAGATATGGTGATAGTGGGTGCCGACCGCATTGCCGCCAATGGCGATGTAGCCAATAAAATTGGCACTTTCGGACGTGCTATCCTGGCCAGGGAATTTGGGATCCCTTTTTATGTGGCTGCTCCCACCTCCACTTTTGACCTGGAATGCAAAACCGGAAAAGGCATTCCCATCGAAGAACGCAGCCAGGACGAAGTGCTGTACCAAACCGGGACCGATTCCAATGGCAATCTGGTAAAGGTGTTGGTGTGTTCTCCCGGATCGGAAGCCTACAATCCTGCTTTCGATGTGACTCCGGCCAAATACATCACCGGAATTATTACCGAAAAAGGTCTCATAAAAGCGAATCATGCTTCTATAAAAAAGCTGATGGAGGATGAATAATGATCTTAGATCGGCGCACAAAAGCGGTTAGCTTTTTCACCGCAGAGGCGCAGAGGCGCAAAGATTTTAAGTTTGATTTCCATACTTTTGTACAAAATGAATAGTAGAATGACCTACGAATATGCATATCCATGTCCTGCACTCACAGTAGATGCTTTAATTCTCTGTAAAACCACAAACGGTACCCAAATCCTGCTCATCCAACGCAAAAACCCACCCTTTCAGAATTGTTGGGCTTTACCCGGTGGATTCATGGACATGGAAGAAACCCTGGAACAGGCTGTGGTCAGGGAATTACTGGAAGAAACAGGTCTGGTTTGTCATAATCTACAACAGTTTAAAAGCTATGGTGCTGTTGACCGTGACCCACGTGGGAGAACCATTTCAGTGGTTTTTTGGGAGGTCATAACGAAGATTCCCGAAATAACCGCCGGAGATGATGCAAAAAAGGCACAGTGGTTTTCTTTAGATCGGCTCCCGGAGTTGGCTTTTGATCACGGAGAAATTTTGGAGGAGTTTCGTTCTATACATTTATCAGCTTAGTATTGGAAAGGAGTTAATTGGATTTATTATCCAACAACCATTTCCACGCAGGCACGATGGTAATCGTCTTTCCGGGTATATCAATTTCTTTTTCTTCGTGGTCTGTAATGATAAGTCCTGTATTGAGTTGATATTCTTCCATAGCTTCAAGTAAGCCATTTAGTTCGCGCATATGCGTTTCACCATCCTGCATAGAATAAGTAACCTGTATGGCCTGTACCACCTGTGCACCATCCCTGATGATGAAATCACATTCAAATTTATTCTGATGATAAAAAATAACACGACCGCCTCTTTTCAGTTCCAGAAATACCAGATTTTCCAAAAATCGTCCTCTGTCATCAGTAAAATGAAAACCCAAAGTCCTAACCAAAGCCAGGTCAATTAAATAAACTTTCTTAGGGTTTCGTAGCTGTGTTTTAACTGAATAGCTCAATTTATTGACAGAAAAAACAAGGTATGCATCTTCTAAAAAAGACAAATAATTTTTTATCGTAGTGGGATTGGCCACACCAATGGTTTTTGTAAGTGCACTGTATGAATTTAATTTCGCCACATTGCTGGCGAGGTAAAACACCAGTTCAAGTAATTCCTTTTCATTTGTCAGCTTATTTCTGACCAGCACATCCCTGTATAAGATGTTTTCATACAATGTTTTCAGGTATTGTGGATTTTGTTCGCGCAGATACGCTGGAAATCCCCCGGCTATGAAGTATTGGTCAAATTGGCGAATAAGCCCGGCCCTGGCTTCAGTGGAAAGTTTTGAACTATCATTAACTTCTATCTTCGACCATTGCAGGTATTCTGAAAAAGAAAACGGAAATAATTCATAGGAGAGAAAGCGCCCGGTTAGATGTGTTCCCAATTCCCTGCTCAACATCGAAGCATTTGAACCTGTTATAAAGATCTTGTTGCCATAATCATGAAGCCTCCTGACAAACCGTTCCCAACCTTTTACATTTTGAATCTCGTCAAAATAAAAGGTCTGTTGTTTTCCGAATAAGGAAATAAACAACTCATACAATAGTTGAAAATCATCTGTGGTAAACTGTACAAGTCTGTCGTCGTCAAAATTCAGGTAATAGTCTTTTTCGGGTTGATTTTTTCTGATTTGATGCAACAGAGTAGATTTGCCACAGCGTCTTATACCTGAAATCACAACAACATCCTGGCTTTTCAACAGATGTTCAGGCAGTTCACGGGTTAACCAGTTATCCTGCCATGTCAACATCCGCTGATCATTAATTACAAGTTGGAGTAAGGCTTTATCAGTCATCTTTTTTTAACAAAGGTAATTTAATTCTATTAAGAAAGGTAATATTAGTGATATATCGCTATTTCAAATAGAATAAATACGAACTTCCCATTGAAAAAAAAGTTGTAAAACGTGATTACCCATTGAAAAAATAATTGCTGGTTTTTGGCAATTCCTGCATGATGCCAAATAAGGACGTTGGTTTCCCATCAAACAGCCTCCGGAGTTGGCTTTTGATCATGGGAAATTATCGAGGCGTTTCTTTCGATGAAAATGTTCGCCACTTAAACCGGATTGAAAAATTGATGGCTACATCCCGGCTCATTTTTTCAGGGAAACGCTACATAAAATTGCCCTCAACACTTTCCCCTTTCTTTCAATCCATTTTATTACTTTTGCTGCTTAACTTTACATGAAACTACCTATGAAAAAATTGATTTTTGTATTCACCTTATTTTTAAGCATTCAACTGATGGCTCAAACACAAAAACCCGAAACACTGGTGGTTATCCATACCTCGATGGGTGATATTACCGCCAAACTTTACAACGATACACCTCAACACCGCGATAACTTTATCAAACTGGTGAAAGAGGGATGGTACAATGGTTCGCCTTTTCACAGGGTTATCAGCCAGTTTATGATACAGGGTGGCGGCAATGCCAACGGGAAAACAGATCCCGGATACACAGTACCTGCAGAGTTTTTACCAAACCATTTCCATAAAAAAGGGGCATTGTCGGCTGCACGCATGGGTGATCAGGTAAATCCAAAGAAAGCGTCCTCAGGGTCGCAATTTTATATTGTACAAGGTCAGGTAGTTCCTCCTGCCTCTCTTCAGCAATTCTCAGCCAGGTCAGGCGTCACCTACACCGAAGAACAAAAAACGGCCTATTCAACCATCGGGGGGACTCCTCACCTGGATGGTGGCTACACCGTTTTTGGTGAAGTGGTTGACGGCATGGAGGTGATTGACAAAATTGCGTCCGTAAAAACCGGCCCCGGCGATGTTCCTGTGGTGCCTGTGACCATGACCATCGAAATCCTGGAGTAATTTCAGGAAAAATTAATACCTCACTTCGTTTCCGATGAAAGAAAAAATCTCAGCACTGCTGTCGCAAATCGAGGCCTTTAATGCTTCCAGCCTGGAAGAACTGGAAGCCTTCAGAATTAAATATTTAAGCAAGAAAGGACTGGTTCCTGCCTTATTTTCCGATTTTAAAAATAGTGCAGCTGAAGAGCGAAAAGAAATGGGGCAGTTGCTTAACACCTTAAAGAATGCAGCTCAGGAACGGATTGTCGCTTTGCGCGAAAAACTGGAGGTAGCCACAGTAGAAACCAAATCGGACAAAGACCTGACCTTGCCGTCGATGGCCAGCCTGGGATCACGACATCCACTTTCCATTGTCCGCAGCGAGATCATCGATATTTTCGCACGCATTGGGTTTACCATCTCCGAAGGCCCTGAGATTGAAGATGACTTTCATAACTTTACGGCGTTGAATTTCCCCGAAGAGCATCCGGCCCGCGATATGCAGGATACTTTTTTCATCGGGAAAAACCCCGATCTGGCTTTACGCACCCATACTTCATCGGTTCAGGTACGTGTGATGGAAAATAACCAACCACCCATCCGCACCATCTCTCCCGGTCGGGTTTTCCGCAACGAAGCCATCTCGGCCAGGGCTCATTGCATCTTTCATCAGGTGGAAGGGCTGTACGTCGACACGAATGTATCCTTTACCGACCTGAAACAGACCCTGTATTATTTTGCAAAAGAACTTTTTGGTGAGCACACTAAAATCCGGTTCCGTCCCTCCTATTTCCCTTTTACGGAACCTTCGGCCGAAATGGATATTTCATGTAATATCTGTGGTGGATCGGGATGTAATATTTGCAAATATTCAGGATGGGTCGAAATTCTGGGTTGCGGTATGGTGGATCCTGCTGTGTTGGATGCCTGCCATATTGATAGCGAAAAATACACAGGTTTTGCCTTTGGGATGGGCATCGAACGCATCACCATGCTGAAATACCAAATCAACGACCTGCGGTTGTTTTTTGAAAACGATGTACGCTTTTTAGGGCAGTTTAAATCGGCTTTTTAGCTTTCCACCACGGAGACGCGGAAACGTGAAGAAAAGTCACCTTTGCGCCTTAGCGTCTTAGCGGTAAAAATTAACCGCAAAGACGCGAAGACGCGGAGACACAAAGAAGGAATAGTTTAGACTCATCACCTTGTTTCTAATATCTACATCACTGTAAACCATCTGTTTATTTACGTGCTACTACCATGATTTCACAAACCAAAGGCATCGTTATTAAAACCATTTCCTATGGCGAGTCGGGGCTGGTGGTGAAAATTTTTACCGAAGAGCTGGGCATGCAGTCGTTTATGGTGAAGGGCATTGGTGGCAAACGCTCGAAAAACAAATCTGCCTTTTTTCAGCCACTCAATCTGCTCGATCTGGTGGTGTACCATAAAGAAAATCAGGGATTGCATCACATTAAAGAGGTCCAGCCGGATTATATCTACCAGCACCTGCACAGCGATGTCATCAAGCGGGCATTGCTGGTGTTTGTGAACGAATTACTTTACAAATCGCTTCATGAGGAAATGCCCAACAAGCCCCTGTTCCAATGGTTGCACCATGCTCTGGTCTGGCTCGACCTGGCTGACAGGCATGTGGCCGATTTTCATTTGATCGTGATGATGGAGCTCACTAAATATCTGGGGTTTTATCCCAAAAAAGAGCCTGCCCGAATTCATACTGTATTCGATATGGAGGAAGGTATCTTTGGAAACCGATTGCCACTTCACCCTTATTATATAACTGGTGAAACAGTGGATCAGATGAACCGCCTGATGGAGGCTTCTTTTGATCAGAACAACAACTATGCCTTCACCAATGCACAACGCCGTGATTTACTGGAGGCGCTTATCGTATTTTACAAATTGCATTTGCCTGCCTTCTCAGGGTTTAAATCGCTTGAAATACTAAAAATGGTAATTGACTAATCCAGGCTCATCCCAAACACCTGCTGAAACTCACGTTTCAAAAGTGCCTCCACTTCCTTCATATCAACCTCCCGATGCAGTTCTTTTTGAAGGCTGGTAACACTTTTACCTTTAATTCCACAAGGTACGATGTAATTGAAATAATCGAGGTTGGTATTCACGTTAAATGCAAATCCATGCATGCTCACCCAATGACTGGTTCTGACCCCAATGGCACATATTTTTCTTGCTTTGGCCGGATTATTGGCATCGAGCCAAACCCCGGTGGCACCATCGGCACGTGTGCCTACAATACCATAATAACGCAGTGACCGGATAATCACTTCTTCAAGTAAATTAATATAGGATTTGATGGAAACGCCAAAATTATATAAGTCGAGGATGGGGTAACCCACCAGCTGACCGGGTCCATGGTAGGTGATATCACCACCCCGGTTGATGTGGTAAAATTCAGCCCCTTTTGATATTAGAAATTCTTTGTTGATCAATAAATTAGATTCATCACCGCTTTTACCAAGGGTATAAACATGCGGATGCGAGCAAAAGATTAAAAAATTAGGCGTCAGCTCAGGAGACCCGGAATTTCTGTTCGCTTCCTTAACGGCAACAATCTGGTCAAACAAAGCTTCCTGTTGATCCCAGGCTTTTTGATATTCTATCAATCCCATGTCCATATATTGAACCCGGAGATTTTTCGGCTGGTTGGATTTCATTAAATGAGTTCGGTATTATTTGTTGACATGCTTTTCGGCCCGGTAAGATGAGCGGACTAAAGGACTGCTTTCGACAAAACGAAATCCCATATCCAATCCGGCCATTTTATATTCCTGAAATTGCTCAGGTGTAACGAATTCTTTCACCATCAAATGTTTTTTGGTGGGTTGCAAATATTGGCCTATGGTGACTACCTGAACACCCGCTGAACGCATATCGCGCAAAGTTTCGATCACTTCTGCAGGTTGTTCTCCCAAACCGACCATGATCCCCGATTTGGCCACGGCCGACGATTTGGCAATCACGCTCAGGGTATGCAAACTCAAATCATACCTGGCACGGCTACGAGCCCAGGGTGTAATCCGGCGGACGGTTTCCAGGTTATGTGAAATCACTTCGGGACCGGCATTAATTACCAGGTTGATTAACTCTTCGCGGCCATCAAAATCGGGAATCAAGGTTTCGAGGGTGGTACCTGGATTCATTTTTTTGATTTCTTCAATCGTTTTCGCCCAGATTCCAGCACCCAAATCATCGAGATCGTCCCGATCAACAGAAGTTAACACGCAGTGCTTTAATTTCATGAGCTTTACGGATTCGGCAACACGCAGGGGTTCTCCCCAGTCGGCAGGTTTGGGTCGTCCGGTTTTTACATTGCAAAATCCACATGCACGGGTACAAATATCACCCAGAATCATTAAAGTAGCAGTTCCACGCCCCCAACATTCGTGCATATTGGGGCAATGTCCACTGGTGCAGATGGTGTGAAGTTGGTGTTTTTCAACAATTTCGCGAACTTTTATATATTCTTTGCCTGATGGGATTTTAATTTTCAGCCATTCAGGTTTGCGGAGAATCGTTTCTCTTTCCGGGGTGTTCATTCTTATCATTTAAACAAGTTGCAAAAGTAACAAAACCCTCTTATCTCTGTACATAAAACAACCATCCAACTTGATTTCCGTTGGCCTCAGGTATCATGCAGCCTTTTGTTTGATTTTACCTTCCCGGATTTTATTAAACCATGTAATTTAGAATGATTTTTAATGACTAATACCGTAATTTTGAGCCTGATAATAAATCAAACCAAAAAGTATAATGAAATCAATCTCTATTTTATTTGCAAAATCAGTGATGATTGTTTCTTTAACCGTGCTCGGTTATTGGGCTATTGGGCAAAATCAGCACGTGAAATTAAACGATGCCTGGGGAAAACAGGGCATTTCACTCCTCAAAGAAAGTCCTCAAAAGCTTCAAATCAATTTTAGTGTTGAAGATTATGTGGTCACCCCCATCTCAATCGACAACGAAATAATGAGTGCAATCACCATGGAAGGGGTTATTCTTCAAAACAGTGAAGGGGCTCCCAACCTGCCGGCATTCAGCAAATTTATTGCAGTGCCACATGGCGCAACAGTGTCGGTAACCATTCCAAAAAAACGAACAGAGTCCATCGCAGGTTTAAGTATAGCACCGGCACCACGCATCCCAAAAGACGATGATCTGAGCCCGTTGCATTATGCCAAAAATCCTGAAATATATAACACCAACGCCTTTTATCCGGAAAAACAGGTCATCGTTTCTTCTGTGCAACAAATAAGAGGAATGGATGTCGTGCTTATCAGTGTGAGTCCATTTCAGTACAATCCGGTGACGCAAGAGCTGATTGTAAACCGCGACATGGAAATCGAAATAAACTTTGAAGGTGGAAACGGACAATTCGGCGACAATAGACTTCAAAGCAGGTGGTGGGAACCTATTGTGCACGATGCTGTTTTGAATGAAGCTTCGATACCCGCATTTGAGACTAAGCTACACACAACCCGTGAAATGGGTTGCGAATATGTAATCCTTGTTCCCAACAACCCGGTTTATCATGCCTGGGCCGATTCTATCAGGATTTTCAGGCAACGTCAGGGCATTACCACCCAGGTTTATACAACTGACGAAATCGGTGGAAACACCAACTCTGCCATTGAAACCTTTATTGATAATGCGTATTACAATTGGGATGTACCTCCGGCAGCAGTTTTGCTGATAGGCGATTATGGAACCACCGGAAACAACATCACCTGCCCTACCTGGGATAATTACTGTATTTCGGATAACTTTTTCGCAGATGTTGATGGCGACGACTTGCCGGATGTTGTGCTCGCACGGTTAGCTGCACAAAACGAGGCTCAACTGGAAATCATGGTGACCAAGTTTTTAAACTATGAGCGAAACCCGCCAACAAATCCAAACTTTTATGACCATCCCATCACAGCCATGGGATGGCAAACAGAACGGTGGTTTCAAATTTGCTCGGAAGTCATTGCGGGGTTTTTGGAAAACGAGCTTGGTAAATCGCCAAAACGTGAAAACGCTATTTATGATGGTTCGCCTTCAGGAGGAGTATGGTCCTCGGCCACCAATACAGCAACTGTACTCGCCTATTTCGGCCCGGATGGCCTTGGATATATTCCATCAACACCAAACTACCTGACTGACTGGGGCGGAAATGCAACGCGGATTAATAATGATATAAATGATGGCGCTTTTATGCTCCAACACCGTGACCATGGAATGGAAACCGGCTGGGGCGAGCCTTCGTACACCAACTCAAGTATTGATGGACTAACCAACACCGATCTTACCTTTATCTTTTCAATTAACTGCCTTACCGGAAAATTTAACTGGAGCGGCCAATGTTTTTCTGAGAAATTTCATGGGTATACTTACAACGGAAACAACAGTGGCGCCTTAGGAATAACCGCAGCTACCGAAGTTTCGTATTCATTTGTAAACGACACCTATGTATGGGGATTATTCGATAATATGTGGCCTGATTTTATGCCCGGTTACGGAACAACACCCGAATCCAGGGACTTGCTGCCTGCTTTTGGAAATGCAGCAGGGAAACATTTTCTGGCACAGTCATCATGGCCCTACAACAGCAATAACAAAGAGGTAACCTATTATCTTTTCCACCACCATGGCGATGCTTTTTCGGTAATGTATTCAGAAGTTCCCCAGAATCTAAACGTGGTTCATAACAATGTGCAGCTTGGCGGAATCGACTTTTTTACCATCGAAGTTAATTCAGGTGCTTTGGTTTGTTTAACTGTTAACGATCAAATCATCGGGCTGGCAGAGGGCACCGGTCAACAAATGGATATTCCCATCATTCCACAGCTTCCGGGCACGATAATCAATCTGGTGATCACCAAACAAAATTTTTACCGTTATGAAACAAGTATTGGTGTAATTCCTCCGGATGGAGCCTACTGTCTGTATGATACCCATACTGCCATCGACACCCTTGGCAACGGCAATAACAAGGTAGAATTTGATGAAGAAATTTTTATAAACCTGGGGATGAAAAACCTTGGAAACGATAATGGAATCAACATCAATGTAGCCTTAGCTACCGATCAGTATGTTACTTTTATCGATTCAACTGAGATGTATGACACAATTGCCGCCAACGGTAGTGCTACCATTAACGGAGGATATAAACTTAAAATCAGCAACGGGATTCCCGACCAGCACAAACTTCAGTTTGATATTGCCGCCACGGATGAACAAGATTCAACCTGGACCAGCAAATTTAATATAGTAGTAAACGCACCCAATATCAACCCTACTACTTTAACCATCGACGATTCGCAGGGAGGCAACAACAACGGGCGGCTCGATCCGGGCGAAACGGTGGATATGGTGATTAAAATGGCAAATAACGGACATTGCGTCATCCACGATGTATTGTGCAATTTGGTGGCTTACAATCCTTTTGTTGTGGTAAATACGCCCCCTCAAACCATTGAGACATTGGGGGTCTTTGGGTCGCAAAATATCATCTATCAGGTAACGGTTGCCAATAACGCGCCAAATGCCGTGATCGCAGAGATGCATTTCAATGCCGCAGCAGCTGGCTATAGTGTCGACAGAATTTACTATCCCAAGATTGGTCTTTTCCTCGAAGACTGGGAAACTGGCGACTTTAGTAAATATAATTGGCAACAGGATGGCAATTTACCCTGGACCATTGATCATATTTATCCTTATGAAGGTTATTATCAGGCAAAATCCGGAGCAATCGGTGATGATCAATCAACTGAATTCTTCATTTCGTATACCGTGATGGAAGAGGATACCATTAAATTTTGGAGAAAAATTTCAAGCGAAGCGGATTTTGACAAATTGATATTCAAAATCGACAATGTGGTTAAAGAAACCTGGACGGGATCGAAAAGTTGGGCCCAGGCTAAATTCCCGGTTTCTTCAGGAACACATACTTTCAAATGGATTTATGAAAAAGATTATTCAGGCACTTCCGGAAGTGACTGTGCCTGGATCGACTACATCGAACTGCCAACCATGATGGTGAGTACTGTTTTTGCCGGACCTGACGATGCGAGCTGTGCAAATACCGAATACCAGTGTGAAGGCTCATCCACCAACTTCAGCAGTTTGCAATGGACTACTTCGGGCGATGGCACTTTTAACCTGGACAATGTGTTAAATCCTATATACACACCAGGAGCCATTGACATGACCACAGGCGAGGCAGAACTTACCTTAAACATGACTGATGTGGTGGGTGAACTATTTTCGGATACGATGAATCTTGTCTTGCTTAACGGCCCGGCAAGTCCGGAAAAGCCAACTGGTCCAGATTATGTTGATGTTTACCGCATTACGCAAACGCAACACAATACTGCTACCGTAACAGGAGCAACCGGATATCTATGGGTTTTATCTCCATCGGAAGCAGGAACCATTATCCCCATGGGCAATATTTCATTGATCAACTGGAATCCCGATTTCTTAGGTGAGGCCTCACTTACGGTTAGTGCAACAGATAATTGTGGCATCAGCGCACCTTCAGAAGCCCAGGTGATTTTTGTGGATAATACCGTTGGATTAGCTGAACAAACCGATCAAAACCTGTTGATTACCATCACCCCTAACCCAAATAACGGAATTTTTATACTTCAAGTACAGTCATCATATCAAGAGCCCATCAATATAAAAATGTTGAATTCGATGGGGGCAATCCTCATCAACCAACAAAAAATGCCTGCCTCCGGGTTTACTCTTCAGATTGAAAGAAAAGACCTGGCTTCCGGCATTTATGTGATAAAAATTGAACAGGGCAACCATACCGCTTCACAAAAGGTATTGCTTACCAAATAACTTTTTGTTTTACTTGTTTAGTTAAAAGCCGATTGGAGAATCTCTTCAACCGGCTTTTTTTTACTTTTGCCGATGGACATTAATTCAACTCATGATGAAAACAACCCTACTTGGTTTACTATTATTACTTTTTATATCCAATTTAGCATTGGCCCAACAACCAAAGGCTACTGATGGCGAATTGCTGGTGCAGCTGTCGCACAACACCTCCATTGAGCAATTGATGGATCAGGTCGGTGAAGTTGGGGTGGTTAATTATCAAACCGTTTCAGCCCGATTTCAAATTTTTCTCCTTTTCTTCAACGAAAGCAAAACCAATCGACAGGACCTTCTTAGCACACTCCTGAATCATGAAGGGGTTGTAAATGCCCAGCCAAACCACCTGGTCACCGAACGTGAGCCGGATGAGACCTGTTTGCCCGATGACCCTTTCTTCTTCAGTAGTCAATGGTCGCTGCTCAACACAGGACAGGGAGGTGGATTGCCGGGAGCGGACATTGACGCCTCCCCTGCATGGGATTTAACCACCGGAGGAATTACAGCGCTGGGTGATACCATCATCATCGCCATCGTCGACGGAGGAAGCGACCTCAACCATGAAGATATTAATTTTTGGAAAAATCGGTTCGAAATCCCCAACAACAATATCGATGACGACTTAAACGGATACGTTGATGACATAAATGGCTGGAACGCATATAACCACAATGGCAACATTCCTTTACACAACCACGGGATTCATGTTACCGGAATAGCAGCTGCTATTGGCAACAATGGCTTGGGTGTGACAGGAATCAACTGGGGAACGAAAGTGATGCCGGTAGCAGGTTCTTCAACCACCGAGGCCACAGTCGTAGAGGCCCTGTCGTATGTATTTACCCAGCGGGAACGTTACAACCTGACCAATGGTGCCGAAGGAGCTTTCGTGGTAGCCGACAATTGTTCATTTGGAGTGGACAATGGAAATCCTCAAAACTTCCCGATTTGGGAAGCCATGTACGACAGTCTGGGGCAAATTGGTGTGTTAAGCATCGCGGCAACAGCAAATCAAAACTGGAATATTGACGTGGTGGGCGATGTTCCCACTGCATTTGCAACTCCCTATATGATCTCTGTTACCAACACCACTAAACAGGATATAAAATATCAAAGCGCGGGTTATGGTAAAACAACCATCGATCTGGGGGCTCCCGGCAGCATTATCATGTCGTGTAGAATCAACAATGCTTACGGAACCAGCTCAGGCACTTCCATGGCAACTCCCCATGTCACAGGCGCCGTGGCTTTGCTCTATGCTGCAGCTGATTCTTCCTTTATGATCAATTACAAAAACGATCCTGCCGCAGGCGCCTTAAGCATGAAAGAGGCCATTTTAAATGGAGTTGACTACCTGCCTGCTTTGGATACATTGACCGTTACCGGTGGCAGATTGAATGTTTTCAATTCGATAAAACAGATTTACCTGGGGCCAATTATCCACCTGGATCCATGTGCTGTTGCTGACTCAATTGAGCCAAACAAAATTAAAACACAAAACCTGATTTTAACCAATACAGGTTCATCTGAACTGAATTTTACACTGGAGATTGCTGGCCAGCCCTCATGGATTTCGACCTCTGCCTCCGGTTATCAGGTACAGGCAGCTTCCGAAGCAGTGATACAGTTAACCTTTAACAGTTCAGGACTTAGCACCGGTACTTATCAATGTGTATTGCTCATTCAATCAAATCTACTTCCCGACAAGACCGTGCCCATTACATTGATTGTAGATACCAGTGTAGGTTTTACAGAAAACCGCCGTGAAGCAACTATTCAGTTCTATCCCAACCCGTTTACTCACAGCATAAACGCTGAGCTATCACAAATAAATGAACATGGGGTGCGGTTGGAGATTTATAACCAATTGGGAACCGTTCTTTTTCAAAAAGACATCGACCCTCAAAACGCTCAGCTATTGGAATGGAACGCGGCCGGCCAGCCATCAGGGATGTATTATTACCGACTGATTTCGGGAGCAAAGGAAATTGATCACGGTAAAATCATCAAACAATAATAACGGGGGACCGACTAGTGTGAAATCCAGTAAACGGGATTTTGAGGAACAACTCCTTTGCGAACTTCAAAATGCAGCTCGGTTTCACCCTTTAAATTGGTATGCACCCGGCCTAACAGTTGATTGGTTTTTACCTGGTCCCCTTTCTTCACGTATACTTCATCCAGGTTTGAATAAACGGTGAAATAATCACCGTGTTTTACAATAACGGCCACATTGGTGTTGGAGATTTTGGTCACACTAGCCACCATGCCATCAAAGATGGAGCGGGCCTCACTATTTTTAGCAGTAGCTAAATCAACACCGTTGTTTTTTGTTTGTACTTTTTTCAATACCGGATGGGTATGAACCCCATAAGTCTCACTAACCACACCCCGTTCAAGAGGCCATGGAAGCTTCCCTTTATTGGCAAAAAATGAGTTTGACAAAAGTTGCTCATCAGGTGTAAGGGCATAAGTTGCCGGTTTACCTGCCGTTGATTTGGGTTTGGTTTCCAACGCGATAATGTCCTCAATTCGCTTATCAAGATCCCAGGCTTCTTTTTCTTTGGCTTTCAGCGACTTTCTAAGTTCCTGTTCCCTTCCCTTAAAAGAGGTTGTCACCTTCACTTTTTCCTGTCTTTCACCTTCCAGAAGATAAACTTCGTTACTTTCGTGTTTTAGCAAGCCTTTCAGCTCCTCCTTCTTTTGTTGTAATTTGGCCAAAGCCGCTGCTTTCTCGCTTTCTTTATCCGAAATTCCTTTGGCCTGATTGCGAAGAAAAACACTTAGTTGATCGAGATAACGCATGCGCTGATAGGCTTGATTAAGGCTTTCGGCCGAAAATAAAAAAATCAATTTGTTATACGATGTTTTGTACTGATAGGCATACCAGGCAATCTTGGCATATTCTTTTTTAAGTGTCTTCAGGTCATTGTTCAGGTTACGTATGCTCAACTCTGTGGTTTCGATGCTAACTGTCAACGCATGTATTTGGAGTTTGTAGTTGGCCAGCAAATTGTTTCTGCTGTTGATTTTTGATTCAACCAATTGAAGTTGATTGATCGAAGTCTGTTTATCGGTTTTTATTTCAGCAATCAATTTATTGGTATAAGCAATTTCAGCTTCAATTTTCTTCCTCTTTTCCTCAAGCTGTTGCTGGCTTTCCTGTGCTTCCAGCAAGGTTCCTGCAAGAACAAAAGTGAAGGTAAAAACTACAGCATAAAGTAATCGCCTCATAGCCATTAATTGAGCATTTTATCGTATTTCGCAGGGATACTAAATGGAAAGCTAACCTCTTGGTTGAGTTCGGTTTTGCCAAAATCAAGATCAATGTGAATCTTTTTCTGGCTGTTGATATCGATATAAATTTTTGAAGGGACAAGCTGCCCGTCAATTTCGACATAATCATCGTAGAACACCTGTAGGTTGTTGTCAATTGACTCTCCATTTTCTTTCAGGTCGACGCGTCTGATCCTGAAATGGTCCGGATCGAGCCAGATTTGTTGTACCAACACCTTGGTGGCTATTTCGCCCGATTTTAAATACCGTTTTATTTTCCTTCGTTCACGAATGTTTATTTTATACAATCCTCCATCCACCGAAGACTTGTACTTATTGATATCGTACTGGGTAAGGTCGTTTCCAACCAACATCGATTGTAACATGTTGTAATCGATGGTTGTATTAAGAAGGCTGTCTATTAAACTATACTGCCCGGTAAAATAGCTTTTGTTAAGCCTGTTTATAAAAAAAACGCTGTCGTTGCGCAGTAGAACCCTTGCTGCCTCAATTCCCAAAGCAGGGCTAAAGGAAATCCAGATCAGGCTGTCGTTTTGTATGCGTAACTGTCCTCTGAGGCTGGTTTTCTTTTTGTCCATTTCAAACGACAAATTAAAGCGTGCAGTGAGTGTGTTAAATTTTAGCTGATTTTTCGTTAATTGAGCATACAGGTAATCAAAACCATATTCATGTATTGATTTTTTTAACATTACCTTTTTGCTCTTACAGGAGGTAGAGGCTAAAAGCAACATGGAAATCATGAAGAATAAAAGAAAGCGAACCCTGCTACTCATATAGTTTTTTATCAGTGATCTTTTTTTGAAGCAACTCAGAGTGCTCTGGTTTTTCTAAAGCAGCCCTCCAATAATCAAAAGCTTCTGATTTGCGGTCAAGGCGAAAAAGAATGTCCCCGTAATGCTCCAATACCACCCCACTTTGGTCTCCTTTATTGTCGTACGCTTTTTCAATCCAAATAATGGCTTCATCAAATTTACCAAGTTTATACAATACCCAGGCATAAGTATCCAAATTATTGCTGTTGTATGGATCGAGATCAACAGCTGCTTTGGCCATAGTAGCCGCCTTTTCTAAGTTTTTTGATTCCAAAGAAAGGTAATAGGCGTAGTTATTCAACACCAAAGCGTTTTTCGGATTAATAAGCAATGCTTTGTCATACGAAAGATAAGCCGCCTCAAAATTATCAAGGGCATGATACGTATCGCCCAAAGTGGAATAGAATTGTTCCAGCAGGCCATCGTTGTTGACTACAAAATTTTTCCCCGACTCAAGATAGGCTTTCGCTTTAACATAATCCTTGAGTTGTAAATTGGCCAAACCAGCAAAAAAATAAGGCAGCGGGTAATTTGGGAAATAATCAACAGCATCTTCCGAATCGGTATCAAGTTTTGTGAAATCCTGTAGGTTTAAATCACACAAAAGCAGCTGTTCCCATATAGAATAATTGCTGGGCTCTTCTTTCAGTATGTCTAAAAAAAGAGGACGGGCTTTTTCAAATTCGTTGTTTTCGTAAAGCATGGAAGCATAAAACGTGTGCGATAATATTTCATCCGGATGAGCCTGCATCAGTACTTCTGATAATTCAAGGGCATGTTTTTTCTGTTCATCGCTCAGGTTTCCCTGATAGTAGTTAACTAAAAGATTGATTTTTGTTTTTAAGTCGAGTACCGAATTGGCAAGGCCCAGTTTCAACTCTTGAAATGACCGATCCTGGTCGCCTTTTTTATTATAATAATCAGCAAGGGCGATGTGTACATAAGGATCTGAAGGATTTAATTCAACAATTTTTTCATAGGCAGCAATGGCCTGATCGTCGAACCCGTTTTTAGCGCAATATTCAGCCATCAAAGCATAATACCTTGGATCTTCCGGATTTGAATCGATGAGTTTTTGATATTCCAGTACTCCCTTTTCGGGATCTTTCAGTTTGTCGTAAAAGCCCACTTTTTGTATAGTAAGCTGCTCGTTTACGCCCTCTTCCTTTTCTATTCTATCATACGCCACGATGGCCTTTTTATAATCACCAGTAAAATAATAAGCAAAGGCCAGTTCCTTTAAAAAATCCAGATCTGTCGGATATTCAAGTGCCAGGGTCTCATAGGTTTTAACATATTCATCATATTGATCGTTTGCCTTGCAGGCATTGGCGTATAAAACCAGATACCATTTGTTTTTCCCATCAATCTCGATGGAGCGTTTCGCGGCTTCCAGTGCCTCATCGTTGCGGTTCATGCTCAGATAGAGCCTGGCTTTTTCGTACCAGGCAGCAGCATCGAAGGGATCAATTTCGAGGGCCCGGTCATAAAACACCAATGCACCCGAACCATTTCCTTTGCTTTTTTCCACCAGGCCTTTTCCGAACAAGTCAATCTCTTGCATGCGTTCCTTTTCCGAAAGTTCCTTCACTTTAATTTTTGATTTTCTGCCTTGAGAAAAGGTAGAATTACTTAGTAGCAAGCCTATTAGTAAAATCAGAATAAGCGATTTATAGTTCATATCTGGTTGTTGAATATTTTTCATTTCTTTATTTTTTCCCGGTATGGCCAAAGCCACCAGCCCCACGTTCAGTTTCAGTAAGTACCTCCACCTGTTCCCATTGTGCCTGCACATGAGCCGAAATAATCATTTGAGCAATGCGTTCACCATTGACTATTTCAAAGGGTTCGTTCGAAAGATTGACCAGTATCACCTTGATTTCGCCGCGATAATCCGCGTCGATGGTACCCGGCGTGTTAAGAACCGTGATACCATGTTTGGCAGCCAACCCACTTCTAGGGCGAACCTGCGCTTCATATCCAACGGGCAATTCAATAAACAAACCTGTTGAAATGAGCGCCCTTTCGAGTGGCTTGATTTGAACCGGTTCGGTTAAAAATGCCCTTAAATCCATGCCTGCCGATGCCTGTGTTTGATACTGAGGCAGCGGATGAAGCGACGTATTAACAACTTTTACTTTCATGAATATAATTGGTTTATCTCAACTTGGTAACCACGGTATTGTGTGGAGGCAAAAATAACTAAAAATAGTGGGCATTCTGACGTCAATCAGGTTGTCAACTTCCTTTCGTTCATTAATAAAAGTTAATTTAAAAGGATGATGCGAAAGAATCCAGCCAGATGTTTAAATTTGCATGGCAGTTCGCTTAAAAAAAAATCCGATTCAATCAGGGCTTTTTTTAAATCGTTCAATCAAAGGTAACTATCAATCACAATCATAATTACTTTACAAAATATTTGTACATTTGGCTGATGAAACAAAAGATTAAACCAAAAATAATATCTCAGATTATGCAAAAAATTACTGTAATTGGAGCCGGGAACGTTGGAGCAACAGTTGCCAATGTGATAGCACACAAAAACCTGGCAAAGGAAGTGGTGCTGGTAGATATCAAAGAAGGAACTGCTGAAGGAAAAGCCCTGGACATCTGGCAATCAGCTCCTATTAACCATTTCAACACCCGTGTAACCGGGGTTACTAATGATTACCTGGCCACCAAAGGATCAGGTGTTATCGTCATCACTTCCGGTATTCCCCGAAAACCAGGTATGTCGCGCGACGACCTGATTAAAACCAATGCTGCCATCGTGAAGGAAGTCACAGAGAAAGCCACTAAATATTCACCGGATGCCATCATCATTATTGTGAGCAATCCGTTGGATGTGATGACTTATGCTGCCTACCTGGCTGCCAATAAACCTTCCAGTAAGGTTTTTGGGATGGCAGGAACTCTTGATACAGGTCGTTACCGGGCATTTATTGCCAACGCACTCAATGTGGATCCCATTGATGTTCACGCCTTGCTCATGGGAGGTCATGGCGACACCATGGTTCCCTTACCACGATACACCTCTGTGAACGGTATTCCTGTTACCGAATTATTGGGAAAAGAGGAGCTGGACAAAATTGTTGAGCGTACCAAAAAAGGGGGTGGTGAACTCGTTAACCTGATGGGAACCAGTGCATGGTATGCCCCTGGCGCTGCAGCAGCACAAATTGTGGAAGCCATTGTTGACGATCAAAACCGGGTATTGCCGGTGTGTGCGATGCTCAATGGTGAATATGGATTAAAAAATGTATATTTGGGCGTGCCTTGTAAAATTGGTAAAAATGGCATCGAAGAAATCATTAAAATAGCCTTGAATAAAGAAGAACAAGCATTGCTTAACACTTCTGCCCAAGCGGTAAGAGAATTAATGAAATCGCTCGATGACATGAAATTATTTGAATAACCTAGGGTCTATTCATTGATGGTTGCGATTCTTGTATAGACTTGACGACGCCCTCTCCGGAGGGCGTTTTTTTTTAAATTCCTATGTATCTTTGATAAAAATCAATCGCATGAAAAAACTAGTCGTTCTAACCGGTGCCGGCATCAGCGCCGAAAGTGGAATCAGCACTTTTCGCGATCACGATGGATTGTGGAACAACCACCGTGTGGAAGATGTGGCTACACCCGAAGCATGGGAAAGAAATCCCGCCCTCGTAAATGATTTTTATAACCAACGCCGAAAGCAGCTTTTTGAAGTAGAACCGAATGCAGGCCACCACGCCCTGGTTCAACTCGAAGCTCATTTCGATGTACAAATTATCACCCAAAATATGGACGACCTGCACGAACGTGCCGGCTCAAAAAACGTACTCCACCTGCATGGTGAACTGAAAAAAATACGTAGCTCGGTCGATCCTTTATTGATTTACAATTGTGAAGGTTGGGAATTAAAACTGGGCGACCTTTGCCCGAAAGGAAGCCAACTTCGTCCACACATTGTGTGGTTTGGTGAAGCCGTGCCCATGATAGAACCTGCCATTGAAATCGCCACCCAGGCCGATATCCTGGTGGTGATAGGAACTTCCATGGCCGTGTATCCGGCTGCCAGCCTGATTCATTATGTGCATCGGGATATCCCAAAATACTATATCGATCCAAAAGCCTTTCCCATCCCCGGGATCAGGAACCTGCATATTATTCATGAAAAAGCGGGTGTTGGGGTGAGGAAACTGATGGATGAGTTATTGACATAAGGCCGGCATCCAAATCCAAACCTTTCAATATCTTTGTGGGCCTTAATCAACACAATTCGCTCATGTTTAAGAAGATTCCGCATACTTATGTCATCATATTTTCACTTATCCTTTTTTCTGCTGTCCTCACCTGGATTATCCCGGGAGGTGAATACGGACGGGAGATTATCCAGGTAAACGGCATCGATCGTACAGTCATCGATAAAGATTCTTTTCACTATGCCGACAGCCAGCCTCAAACCTGGCAAATATTTTCTGCATTTTTTGAGGGATTCACCCGACAATCCGGTATCATCGTGTTTATATTGATGATAGGTGGTGCCTTTTGGATAGTGAATAGTACCAAAGCCATCGACATCGGAATCTTTACTTTTTTAAACTCAGCCAAAAAACTGGAGAAAAACAGGATACTTAACAAGATAGGCGTCAATAACCTGATCATCACATTAGTCATGTTGGTATTTAGTGTATTTGGAGCTGTATTTGGCATGAGCGAGGAAACCATCGCCTTTATTATCATCCTGGTTCCATTGTCCATTTCCATGGGATACGACAGCATTGTGGGGGTGAGCATGTGTTTTGTAGCCGCAGGATTGGGGTTTGCCGGTGCTGTCCTAAACCCTTTTACCATTGGAATTGCTCAGGGCATTGCCGATCTTCCCTTATTCTCGGGCTTTGGTTATCGTTTGTTTTGCTGGTTCGTTATTAATCTGACAGGCATTACCTGGGTTTTGATTTATGCTGCCAAAGTAAAAAAACATCCTGAAAAATCCCTTGTTTTTCACAGTGACGCTTATTGGAGAAAACACGTGGAGGTTTCGGACAGTGAAATCACTTACCACACACCAAAAATGGCCTGGTTCGTGTTTTTGATCACGCTTCTGGGATTGATTATTTTTTCTGTGGTGCACCCTTTAACTACCATGAAAATTGGAAATGCTTCTGAAACTTTTCCCATGGTTCCGGTGGCTACCGGTTTGTTTCTGATTTTTGGCTTCTTCAGTCTAAGAAAATCCATCCATTTCTTTGTTCTCACCCTGCTCATGTTTACCATCGTATTTTTGATTATCGGAGTGATGGGTTATAGCTGGTATATCGAAGAAATTGCCAGTTTGTTTCTGGCACTGGGATTACTTTCAGGGGCGGCCAACAATTACACTGCCAACAAGATTACCAAATTGTTTATCGAAGGGGCCGGGGATATTCTTTCTGCGGCTTTGGTTGTTGGCCTGGCTGGTGGCATTCTGGTGATGCTCGAAAATGGCCGGGTGATCGACACCATCCTGCACAGCGTTTCAACGTCCATGGAAGGGATGGGCAAATTTGGTACCGTCAGCGTGATGTACGTCATTCAAAACATCATCAACATCATTATTCCCAGTGGATCGGCTAAAGCAGCCCTTACCATGCCGGTGATGGCTCCCTTTTCTGATCTGGTTAATTTATCGCGACAGGCTACTGTCATGGCCTTTCAGTTTGGAGATGGATTCACCAATATGATCACCCCTACTTCAGGTGTGCTGATTGGCGTGTTGGGAGTAGCTAAAATTCCTTACGACCGATGGGTGAAATGGATCTGGCCATTCATGGTCATTTTAATATTACTTGGGTGGCTGCTTCTCATCCCGACCGTAACCATCCAATTGAACGGCTTCTGACAATTAATCTGCCGATCACAAATAATCTCTTTCAAAATACGCTAAAAACACCTGGAAGAAATTGCTTATTAGACACACTCTAAATAAGAAAAGAGCTATGCCGCTAATAGTTAATTTATTACATTTGCCTTCTTGTTAAAAACCCCCTTTGTTGTTAACAAGCTGAATGCTAAGGATATTTTCCGAAGACATTTTTTAATTAATCGGATTCATCTACGAAATATCCACATTGGTTTTAATAGTTATAAACAATATTAATTTATAGAAGGATGAAGGTATACGAAACAAAAAACATCAGAAACATTGCACTGATTGGAGGTGCGAAATCCGGCAAGACTACTATGGCCGAGTCTATGCTGTTTGAGGGAAAAATAATTAACCGGAAAGGTACTGTTGAAGACCACAATACTGTTTCCGACTATAGGCCAATCGAGATCGAGCGTCAACACTCGGTACACTCTTCACTGCTTTATACAACTTATAACGACAACAAGATTAATATTGTAGACGTTCCTGGTTTTTCCGATTATGTTGGCGAAACCATCGCAGCACTCAGGGTTTGCGATACCGCCCTGATGCTCGTGAATGGTCAGTCAGGTGTGGAAGCTACCACCGAAACTGCCTGGAAGCAAACAGAAATTGCCGGATCACCTGTTGTATTTACCATCAACCAACTCGACCACAATAGTGCCAATTTTGAAGAAACAGTTACCGCATTGAAGGATTATTTTGGAGATAAAGTCACTGTGATACAGTATCCTGTAAATCCGGGAGAAGGTTTTAGTACCATAATCGACCTGGTGCTGATGAAACAGCTTAAATTCAATGAAGGTGGTGGAGAACCCGAGATTACAGAAATACCAGCTTCAGAACAGGATAAAGCCGGGAAACTCCACCTGGCATTGGTTGAAAGAGCTGCAGAAGGGGACGAAGCCCTGATGGAAAAATATTTTGAAAACGACACCTTGTCACTGAGTGAGATGCGTGAAGGTATTCGTAAAGGACTTACCACCAGAACTATATTCCCGGTAATGTGTTCATCGGCCAAACATGGTATTGGCATATCCCGCATCCTGGACTTCGTTAACAATTCCTGTCCCTCACCTTTAGCCATGCCTGCCGTAAAAACCAAAGACGGAAAGGTTTTTTCGTGTAGCACTCAGGATCCGGTAGGAATATTTGTTTTCAAAACCTCCGTCGAACAACACCTGGGAGAAGTAACTTTCTTTAAACTTTGGGGAGGTACGCTCACCGAAGGCACCGACCTGATTTGCCCACGCAACGGTCATAAAGAACGTTTATCGCAACTGTTCATTTTAAATGGTAAAAACCGCGAAAAAGTAGATAAAATAATGGCTG
This sequence comes from Bacteroidetes bacterium GWF2_41_31, assembly GCA_001769215.1. Classification (GTDB taxonomy): domain Bacteria; phylum Bacteroidota; class Bacteroidia; order Bacteroidales; family F082; genus UBA6244. The sequence goes on along the minus strand of MEOL01000047.1, from coordinate 155,740 downwards.
GCGACATTGCCATAGCCATTAAATTAAAAGATATCAAAACCGGTGATTCGTTAATGGATCCCAAATTTGGAGACGACCGGTTTGAAGAACTTAACTTGCCAACTGAGCTGTATACAGTTGCTGTAAAGGCCGAAAATTCAACTGATGATGAAAAGGTCGCAAGCGCATTAAACGAAATGCACCGGACCGATCCTACCATATCGATAGGCCTTTCACGCGAATTAAGACAGATGTTGATCAAATCGCAGGGAGAATTCCATCTGAATACCATCAAATGGTATTTGAAAAACGTGTACAAAGTGGATGTTGAAACCTTTGCCCCAAAAGTTCCATACCGCGAAACCATTACCAAAGCAGCCCGTGCCAATTACCGTCATAAAAAACAGTCGGGTGGATCGGGTCAATTTGGCGAAGTCCACATGGCCATTCAGCCCTACTTCGAAGGTTATCAGGATCCTACCGATTTCCCTGTAAGAGGAACCGAAGAACACGAACTACCGTGGGGAGGAAAACTGATTTTTAAAAATAGTATCGTGGGAGGTGCCATTGATGCGCGTTTTTTGCCCGCCATCCTAAAAGGGATTATGGAACGCATGACCGAAGGACCTTTAACAGGATCGTATGCACGCGACATCGTAGTGTATGTATATGACGGGAAAATGCACCCGGTTGATTCAAATGAAATTTCATTTAAACTCGCCGGACGTTTTGCATTCATCGAAGCCTTTAAATCTGCCGGACCTAAAATCATGGAACCTATTTATAATTTAGAGGTATGTGTTCCTGAAGATATGATGGGTGCCGTAATGACTGATTTACAAGGTCGTCGTGCCATTATTATGGGCATGGAGTCGGCCCGGAAAAATCAAATCATAAAAGCCAAGGTTCCGGGTGCCGAGATGAGTAAATACGTTACTTCATTAAGTGCGCTGACTTCAGGTCGGGGTACTTTCAGCCTGGCTTACGATGCTTATCAGCAGGTTCCAACTGATGTTCAGGAAAAACTGCTGAAAGAATACGAAGAATCAGAAAAAGAAGAAGATTAGTCATCTTTATTTTATTTCAAAAAAAAGGCGACCCATCATCAGGTCGCCTTTTTTTTTATTGATGAATTCCTTTTTTTAAAGAATCAAGCCTCTATTTGAAAAACTCACTTCCCCGTTCCCAAACAAATGCCCAATCCTCTTGCTTTGATCACCAGAGGGTGTTTTTGAGGTACCAGCCGGATCTTTCCCCCTACCTCATCTAAAGAAATCGCTTTTATTTTCTCGCCTTTTTTCATCACCATTTTACCAAACTTCTCTTTAGCAATCAATTCAACAGCATAGGCACCAAATCGCGTTGCCAGTATGCGGTCCATGGGCGAAGGACTTCCTCCCCGCTGAATATAACCCAAAATGGTTTTCCGGGTTTCCAGTCCTGTACCCGCTTCAATTTGCTCTGCAACATAAGTAGCTGCAGAAGTCCCTGAAGGAAATTTTATCCCTTCGGCCACCACCACGATAGAATAGGATTTTTTCTTACGTGCCCTGGCTTTCAGATATTTATTCACCACCGGCATTTGATATTCAATCTCAGGGATCAAAATCACATCGCCGCCACCCGCCAGGCCTGAATACAAGGCAAGCCAGCCGGCATCATGGCCCATCACCTCTATCACCATCACCCGGTTGTGCGAGTTGGCCGTAGTATGAAGGCGGTCGATGGCATCGGTTGCAATCCACAAGGCAGAATCAAATCCAAACGTTAAATCTGTTCCCCACACATCATTATCGATGGTTTTGGGGATGCCAATAATGTTCATTCCCTCGTTGGCAAGCAACGATGCTGTTTTCATGGTTCCGTTGCCTCCTATACAAACCAGGGCATCCAAACCCAATTCATCGTAATGTTGCTTGATCAATGCAGGCTTATTAATATCCAATTGACTTCCCCGCTTGAAAGGTTTCTCGCGTGAGGTGCCCAATATGGTACCTCCCAAAGTAAGAATGCCGGAAAGTCGTTTTTCTTCCAAATGCACGTATTCCTTGTTAATCAGGCCAAGGAAACCGGATGAAAACCCAACCACTTCCATTCCGTATTTGACGATAGCTGTTTTCCCCACGCCCCTGATGGCAGCATTTAAACCAGGGCAATCGCCCCCTGCCGTGAGAATGCCAATTCTCTTTTTTTTGCTTTTATCCATGGCTCACTATGGTCATTTTAATAAGGATCAAAATTACTTACTTTATTAACATGATCATTCATCGATATTATCCCTCACAAAAGTACTAATCGGCTAAAAAGGTTAACACATAATTGGCAAAGGTTTCAGGAAGTTGATACATCATGCCATGTCCGCTATCAGGCACTCTGATTAAGGTTGAAGTGTGAATGGAATCGGCCAGTATGGATGAATTAACATGTGGCACTACCTTGTCCTGATCACCACAGATCAACAAAACAGGCATAGTCAATTGACCAAGATGACCAAAAGAACCACCACCCGGGCTTAACCACTTTTGCACCGCGTAATACTGTAACCCTATTGTTTCGGGTTTGAATGGCTCGGCTGCTTCGGGAAGGTATTTCCAAGGCTCCGGATGTGTTATAAGCCAATCGTCCGGAAAAAGTGTTCCCAGCAATTCCTCAGGTGTTGAGGAAGGATTAGAAAGAATGTCGATGATTTCCTGAGATGGGTTGACGGTAATTGTATCACCGCCGTTGGTAGCATACAGCACCAGCTTATTTACTTTTTCGGGATGATTAATGGCAAACATCTGTGCCACATAACCGCCCATCGACCATCCCAAAACATGTGTTTTGGCAATTTTCAAGGAGATAAGCAATTCATTTACATCATCTGCCAGTGTGCCAATTGTAAAAGCAGTATCTGAATTGGTACTGAATCCCATTCCACGATAATCGAATACAATCAGGCTGTATTTCTTTTGAAGCAACTCGATGGCTTTGGTACTCCACATATCCATGTTTGTGGCATAACCCATACACATGATTAATGGATCGCCGGTTCCATAAACTTTATAGGCAATTTTGGCATTTGTAATATCGGTGTATTTTACTACCGGATTTGAACTGTTACTAACTGGCGATTCTTTCATACAACTGCTAAATAAAATAGACATGATGGCTACCGAAAAGACAATCAGGATTAAACTAATTATTTTATAATTCATGATTTTTTTACTTTGCTCTTTTATAATAGTTGGTCGAGATGGATGTAACCAAAAATAGATAAAACTGTAACATCTTTTACAAATCACAAGATGATTTATAAAGTATATTTCTGTTGAAAAGACAATCCCGCGATCCATTTTCTGGTGACATTTCTGATGAATGGGTAAAAAGTATACCTTTGAAAATGATATCTAATTTTATGGATTATTAATTGACCCCTAGCATGAACATGTTAAAGAAAAAACTTGCTTTTCACTGGAAAATTTTAATTGGAATGGCTCTGGGGGTGTTGTTTGGACTTCTCGCCGTTTATTTTCAATGGAATGAGTTTACTTTGTTTTATATCAAGCCCTGGGGGACTGTTTTTATCAATTTGCTAAAGCTGATAGCTGTTCCATTGATTGTTGTGTCGCTGATTGGTGGCGTCAGCAACCTGAAAGACGTTTCCAATTTAAGCCGCATTGGCCTAAAAACCATTTCTCTGTACATTCTGACTACCATCATTGCTGTTTCAGTAGGTCTGATGGTAGTAAACCTGACCCGACCGGGGAAGGTGTTCCCCCACGATAAAGCCATCGAATTTCAACAAAAATTTGCCGAGAACATGAAAGCCAATGAAAGCAGTGCTCAGCAAATGCAAGATGCTACTCCGTTGCAATTTATCGTAGATATTGTACCCTCGAACATTGTTGATTCCATGTCGGATAACGCCAATATGCTCCAGGTAATCTTTTTTTCCTTGCTATTTGGCGTGGCTATGGTGTTGCTTCCAAAAAAGCAAACCAAATCTTTAAAAAAATTCTTTAATAGCTTAAATTTCGTGGTTTTGAAGATGATTGACCTGATTATGTTGACAGCTCCCTACGGAGTGTTTGCATTGCTGGCCGGCCTGATTGTTGATATGGCGGGTGACAACCCTGCAGATTCAATTTCTCTTTTTGCAGCCTTGGGCATGTACAGTCTGACAGTTATTATTGGGCTTCTGATCATCATGTTTGTTGTGTATCCAATCATTATCCGCTTTTTTTCACCACTTCGTTACTCAAAATTTATACGCGCTATTGTACCCGTCCAGCTACTGGCTTTTTCTACCAGTTCAAGTGCCGCAACCTTGCCTCTTACCATGGAAACAGCCGAGGAGAAACTAGGCATTTCAAACGAAACAGCCAGTTTTGTATTGCCTCTGGGTGCCACGATCAACATGGACGGGACGAGTTTGTACCAGGCCGTAGCTGCCATGTTTTTAGCTCAGGTTTACGGGATGGAATTGGGGTTGTCAGGTCAACTTACCATTGTACTTACCGCCACGCTGGCCAGTATTGGATCAGCAGCCGTGCCGGGCGCTGGGATGGTCATGCTGGTGATTGTGCTTTCATCAGTGGGTATTCCAACAGAGGGAATTGCCCTGATTTTTGCCGTTGACCGACCACTCGATATGCTGCGTACTGTGGTTAACGTGACTGGCGATCTGACCATCAGTACGCTTATAGCCTCAGGTGAAAACCAGTTGGATCTTTCTGTTGCCAATCGAAATTGACTTTTGAACAGCAGACAACTTTTTTAAGCCACTCCTGTCTATCATATAAAAACACCTGGTAATTAAACTTATTTCAACACCAATGAAAAAGCACCTACTCACCTTAATCGCTATTCTGTCTGCAGCCTTCGTTTTTGGGCAATACCAAAACATTATCATCAGCAATCAATATAGTCCCAACGAGCCATCCATCTCGATGGACCTTAAAAACAACGACTTATTGGTGGCGGGTGCCAACCTGAACAGTTATTATTATTCCACGGATGGGGGTCATAACTGGACACGCGAGACACTTACTTCTGCCGAAAACGGTGTTTCTGGCGATCCCTGTATTATTGTAGACACCGCCGGGGCTTTCTACTACCTTCATTTGTCCAATCCTGCCGCTGGAAGCTGGATCGACCGGATTGTGTGTCAAAAATATGACATCGAAACCAATTTATGGAGTAACGACAACTACATGGGTTTAAACGGAACCAAGAAACAAGACAAAGAATGGGCAATAGTAGACCGTGCCAACAACACCATTTATGTCACCTGGACACAGTTTGACCAGTACGGGACTTCTAATCCTGAAAAGTACAGCAACATCATGTTCAGCAAATCAACTGATGGCGGGGCGAGTTGGGCATCTGCTTTGCAGATCAATGAAATTTCCGGTGATTGTGTCGACAGCGACAACACCACGGAAGGTGCCGTACCTGCGGTTGGCCCTGAAGGCCAGATTTATGTTGCTTGGGCCGGTCCTGCAGGGCTTGTTTTTGATCGTTCACTGGATGGCGGACAAACCTGGCTTGACGAGGACATATTCATCAGCGACCAACCCGGTGGCTGGGCCTACGATGTTTCGGGTATTTTCCGTTGCAACGGATTGCCCGTTACCTGTTGCGACGTCAGTACAAACTCACCTCATAAGGGAACTATTTATGTAAACTGGACAGATCAGCGCAATGGTGACAGCAACCCGGATGTGTGGATTGCCAAATCAGTTGATGGTGGTGATACCTGGTCGGAGCCGATTTTGGTGAATGATGACAATACCGACCGTGCCCAGTTTTTTTCGTGGATGACCATCGATCAGGCCAATGGAGATGTGTATGTGGTGTTTTACGACAGACGCAACTATAACAATGCCAATACGGATGTGTATTTGGCCCGTTCTACGGATGGAGGCCAGACTTTTTCAAATTTCAAAATCAGTGAATCTCCGTTTTTACCCTATTCGAGCGTCTTTTTTGGCGATTACACCAATATCGTGGCACACAACGGACGTGTTCGTCCCATTTGGGGAAGGCTTGAAAATGGAGACATGTCCATCATGACAGCGATCATCGATGAATATGTTGATCAACCGGAAACAATTGAATTAAGCAAGGCTCCTATTCAACTGGATGTCAATTATCCCAATCCGTTTAGGGCTTCTACCTTTATTTCCTATAAACTTCGTGAGCCTGCGGTCATCAACTTAGCGGTGTATGACGTATTTGGCAGAAAAATCACGACTTTAATCAACAACCAACTGACCGATGCCGGGAAATATACCAATGCCTTTCATGCGGACGAATATCAGTTGAAACCGGGTGTTTATTATTTTACACTAAGCACCAGCCAAACAGTCAAAAAGCAGAAAATGCTGTTGGTGGAGTGAGGTAAATTCAGTTATTGCGATCACAAAATGCCCACTTATTTAAGCATCGTTGTCAAATAAGGCAAGGAACTTAGTCCTTCTTTGGAATCACCACCTTCAACCTAAGCTCATCCAGTTGTTCATCGGCAATGATACTCGGACTGTCGATCATCACATCACGTCCGGCATTGTTTTTCGGGAAGGCGATAAAATCGCGGATGGAATCCTGTCCTCCAAACAAAGCAGCCAACCGGTCGAAACCAAAGGCAATGCCACCATGAGGAGGGGCACCATACTCGAAAGCATTCATTAAAAAACCAAACTGGTCCTGGGCTTGTTCATCAGAAAATCCCAAATGTTTGAACATGAGTTTTTGCAGATCACGGTCGTGAATTCTGATTGAACCTCCGCCAATTTCCACACCATTGATTACAAAATCGTAGGCGTTGGCACGCACGGCACCCGGTTTGGTTTCCAACAAAGCAATATCCTGTGGTTTGGGTGAGGTAAAGGGATGGTGCATGGCATGATAGCGTTGGGTGTCCTCATCCCATTCAAGCAAAGGAAAATCAACTACCCAAAGCGGTTTATAGTTAAACGGATCTTTTAATCCAAGCAAATCAGCCATATGTAAACGCAACACGCTTAACTGTTTGCGTGATTTTTCGTCTTCTCCCGATAGTATCAGCATCAAATCTCCGGGTTGGGCATTCATTTTGTCGGCCCACGTCTTCAACTGGCTTTCATTGTAGAATTTATCTACCGAAGATTTAAAGGTGCCGTCTGCGTTGTATTTTACATAAACCAGCCCCTTGGCTCCGACTTGTGGTTTTTTTACCAAATCAGTCAACGCATCCAGTTGTTTACGGGTATATTCGGCGCAACCTTTGGCAGTAAACCCAACAATGAGTTCTGCTTCATCGAAAATGGAAAAACCTTTGTCCTTTACCAGCTCATTCAACTCAACAAACTGCATATCAAACCGCAAATCCGGCTTATCGGAACCATAGAGCTTCATGGCTTCATCGTAAGTCATTCGGGGCATTTTTTCAATGTCCACATTTTTTACTTCACTAAACAAATGCTTGATCAAACCTTCGAAAGTGTTCAGGATGTCTTCCTGTTCTACAAAAGCCATTTCGCAGTCGATTTGAGTAAACTCTGGTTGACGGTCGGCACGCAGGTCCTCATCGCGGAAGCATTTCACCAGCTGGTAATACCGGTCGTAACCAGCCACCATCAGCAATTGCTTAAAGGTTTGGGGCGATTGGGGCAAAGCATAAAACTGGCCTTCATTCATCCTGGAAGGAACCACAAAGTCGCGGGCGCCTTCGGGAGTGGATTTGATCAGATAAGGAGTTTCTATTTCGATGAACTGTTGACTATCGAGGTATTTCCTCGTTTCAAGCGACAACCTGTGGCGTAACATCAAACTATCTTTCAGCGGATTGCGGCGTAAATCGAGGTAGCGGAATTTCATCCTTAATTCTTCGCCACCGTCGGTTTTATCTTCGATGGTAAAAGGAGGTGTTTTCGATTTGTTCAGTATTTTGATGGAGGTTACATCAATTTCGATGTCACCGGTGATCATTTTTGGGTTCTTCGAAACCCTTTCAATGACGATCCCTTTAACCGAAACCACATATTCGCGTCCCAGCGTGCGGGCCACCTCAATCACCTCTGCCGCGGAGCGTCCTTCTTCCATCACCAGTTGGGTGAGGCCATAGCGGTCGCGCAAGTCGATCCAGATCAAGCCTCCTTTGTCGCGGGTTTTTTGCACCCATCCCGACAAGGTAACTTCTTTATTAACATCAGCAAGGGCAAGTGCTCCGCAGGTATGTGTTCGCAACATGGTTTTTCTATTTATGATCCGTAATGATGACTGTCTTCCAGACAATAATTCAGCCTGCGAAATTAACAAAAATGGCGGGATGGTGAAATGGAATTTAAGGAATTAACCGCAAGGTTGTGTTGTGTTTTTTCCTTTGCGCGATTCTGCGGTTTATACATTTCTACGGAAAAAAAACATGCTACCTCCGTCGAACAAAGGTCCATCATACAACGCGCAGGTTTGATATCCAAGTTTTTCTAGAAGCAGGTTGATTTCTTCTCCTTGTTTGTGATAGGCTAAATCTCCGATAAAGTAAACGGTATCATCCAAAATTCCGCAGGTACCGCCAAAAAAACCATGACTAAATCCGGGTAATTGTATGCCGACAGGATCTACATATAACACATGCAGTTGATGACACAATAATATTTGTTCAATACCCCGATCGGAAGTAACAAACCAGTTATCGCGTAAAGCCATCAGGTTGCACCGCGTATATGCCTGGTTTACATGAATATGCTTTTTATCCCGATGAATACGGCGCAGCTCAGGATCGGTATGTTTCAGGTGATGGATGAAATATTTCTCCGTGACAACGGCATTGTACCTGGCACTTTCCGGATAGGTCATTCCCACGGGCAAGTTTCCATATTGTATCGGAATACAGCCATACGCAAACACTTTTTTTGCCTTTTCAGGAAAATTCGATGCGACCAAAAACCCATCCTGAGCGGGACAGATAAACACATCAGGATGATTTGAAATGGCCGGATATGTAATGCCTTCTGTTTCAAATAACACCACATCAAATTGCGCTTTAAGCTGATTGATCGCCCGTTTGGGAATGGAAGCAGAAGCAATTACTTTCAAAATTTTTTTTCAAAGGTAGGCAATCCAAATTTTATACACTTTTGCACCTATTAAATAAATAACCGTGATGAAACAAAATCAATGGATATTAACGGGGAAAACCGCCCTGATAACAGGAAGTACCAAAGGAATTGGACGCGCGATTGCACAGGAAATGGCTGGGCTTGGCGCTCATGTACTCATTGTTTCACGACATATTGAAGAAGTAAATCAATTTGTAACTCATTTATTATCTGAAGGATATCATGCGTCCGGAGTGTCTACAGATGTGTCTTCCCCGGAAGGCAGGGAAAAACTAGTTGATTTTGTCCGATCCATTGGTAAACTGGACATCCTGGTAAACAACGTGGGCACCAACATCCGTAAAAAAATGGTTGATTATGAGGAAAGTGAATACAACCACATCATGCAGACCAACTTGCACAGCAACTTTGGAGTGAGCACAGCCATGTATCCTTTTTTAAAGCAATCAGGTCAGGGAGTGCTGGTGAATGTGTTGTCGGTGGCCGGATTTACCCACCTGCGCACCGGTGCGCCCTACGCCATGACCAAAGCCGCCCTCATGCAACTCACCCGAAACCTGGCCGTAGAGTGGGCCAAAGACCACATCCGGGTAAATGCCGTAGCTCCCTGGTATACGATGACGCCATTGGTAGAAAAGCTTTTTGAAAACAAAGATTATCTGGATGAAGTGATACAGAAGACTCCCATTGGCCGGATAGCTGAACCATCGGAAGTAGCCAATGTGGTTGCCTTTCTGAGTATGCCGGCTTCTTCTTATATCACCGGGCAGTGCATTACCGTGGACGGTGGGTTTACCATCAATAGCTTTTAAAATTCAAACATATCTATTTCAACCCGAATTAACTCATGAAAACGATTGGAATTATAGTTATCATCTCCATTATTTTGGGATTATATTCCCTTCTGAATTATTATATCATCCGAAACGGTTTGCCTCTCACCGAAAACCATTCAGGTTTAAGAGCCCTGCTCATTTGGGGGGTTGTGTTTCTGGCTGCTTCCTTTTTAATCGGACGTTTCAGCGAACGCATTTCAGTAAACCCCGTAAGCACTACTCTTATCTGGATAGGCTCTTTCTGGCTCGCCATCATGGTATATCTGGTACTTCAGCTTGTGGTGATCGATCTGGCCAGAGGACTTAACGGATTATTCCACTTTTTTCCTGCATTTCTTACCACAAATCCTGAAAAAGTAAGGCAGATAACTTCTATAACCGTGACAGGTATCGCTTTTTTGGTGGTCCTGATCGGACACATCAACACGTGGTTTCCTGCCGTTAATAAAATTCAAATCCCCATTGACAAACAGGCCGGAAAGTTGAAATCGCTCAACATCGTTGCCTTTTCGGATGTACATTTGGGAACGATTATCGAAAAACGGCATTTGAGAGGTATTGTAGATCAGGTGAATGCGCTGAACCCTGATATCATTCTCATTCCCGGCGACATCATCGATGAAGATATTTCCCCTGTAATCCACACCAATGTCGGGGAAGTCCTGCTACAGTTGAGGGCTAAATATGGTGTGTATGCCGTTACCGGAAACCATGAATATATTGGTGGGGTGAATAAAGCAAAGGAATACCTGACCAGCCACGGAATCAAACTGCTGAGCGATACCGCACTACTGATCGACGATAGTTTTTATGTGATAGGGAGGGAAGATCTGGCCATCGGTCAGTTTTCGGGTAAACGGAGAAAAGAACTCTTGGATATTGTTAACGATCTTGACACCAAAAAACCCATGATTTTGCTTGATCACCAGCCCATCGGATTGGCACAGGCAGAATCAGCCGGAATCGATTTGCAACTCTCCGGACATACCCACCATGGACAACTTTGGCCTTTTAACTATATTACAAACCGGATTTTTGAGGTGAGTCGCGGGTTGATAAAAAAAGGAAATACGCATATTCTGGTTTCGTCAGGGATTGGTGGCTGGGGGCCGCCGGTTCGTACCAACTCACGGCCAGAGATTCTGGATATTACACTTACTTTCGGGAAGGGGGAATAGAACACGGAATTTTATGACAAGTGATGATTTCTGGATGACGTGTGGGGAATAGAACACAGATAACACGAATTGAACGGATGGACACGGATTTTTTACAACACCCATCTGGAAGAAAACCAAATGCTAAACCCTGATTACATGGCTTTTCTGTCATTCCGAGACCCAACACCCCCGGAAAAAAGGGGGCGCACATAGTAATATGACAAAAACCAAAGAAAAACCCTGTCATTTCGATAGCGCTCGCGCTGAGAAATCCCCCAGGAATTGATAACCTCCATTTTTACACTAACCTAATATACAGCATTTTACAAAAAGTTGTCATTGGTATTGAGCATACTGAGGCACGAAGGTTGCAATAAAGGAATCCCTACAAACGGGGCAGGCGCTAATTTTTATGCTGGTTATAACAATCAATTGCACCCATTACAAAGTCTCGATAGGTATCGGGATAGGCACGACCGATATTGTATGCCTGGATTTTAATCCAGGTGATGGAGGTATGCTGGTGATGATTTGTAAATTATGAGTCCGGTCTAAAAAGATGAATCATGAACATAATTGAAAATCAGTTTTCACCCCATCCCTAAAGGGAGAACTGATTTTCAGCCACTTCCCCTTTAGGGGATTCCTGCCTACCGCCAGGCTGGGAGGGGTAAAAGTGGCTGAAATCGTTTTACTACCTTTTTAGACCGGACTCAATTATATAATATTTAATTTGAAGGCTAAGCCCCAACAAAAAAGCCACCCGAAGGTGGCTTCATAAATCCGTGATTATCCTTTAATCCCGATGGCTATCGTGAGTGTCATCCGTGTTCCAAAATCAACCTAATTATTTAGCCGTTTCTTTTACACGAATATCTCCCAGCAACACATCCCAAAATCCAATTAACCGGCCCCCGATTTGTGTTTCTTTGCGTTTAACATACACCGTGATGTCCTTTTTGGTGGTGTCCTGATACACCAGCTGACCTTCTGCATCGTAGCCTGAGAATTTCTGAAAGATGGTAATAACCCCTACATAGGTTCCGTCAGGTTGGCGCTGCAGGTCGCTTACATACTCAATGTTATACCATTCAATGTCCACTTTGTTGTAATTCAAACGCATCAAACGCTCGAAATACTTGCGAACGGTATAATAGTTTATTTCAGACTTTGTGAGCGATGACACACCCATTTCACTGCCTTGCATAAAAAGTTCCTCTGCCCGGTCGATTACGCGGTTGGCTTCGCTCCATGGTGTTTCCTTGTTACCAATAATGCTGATGTATTTACTCAGGTCGCGAACTTTTTCAAGAGCAAGGCTGTCGATGGCCATTTTACGTTCAGGGCTCAGGTCCTGAGCAAAGGCAGATACAGATCCCAATCCAAGGATAAAGAATAATAATATGGTGACTTTCTTCATGACTTTTTATTTTTTAATAAGTTCGAGTTCAGTGATTTTTCCCTGGCTGTCATTTTTTACGGTCTCCACCTTATAGATGTTACGCTTTTTATCCTTCAGGTAGTTTAAAAACATGGAGATGGTCGTGGGGCGGTCGTAATCGTTAATCCCGGCTTCCCGACTAATAATTATCAACACGGGAACATCGGGAGTGGCATACATCGGTAAGGTCATTTCAATTTGGCGGTTGGCCTCTTCAACGCTTTTGGCATACGCTACGGCATCAAATTGACTCTCAATGGGAGCGTACCTGGTTTGCGCTGCCAGCTTTCGCGCTTCTTCAGCTTTTCGCAGATTTTCCTCTTCAGCTTTCCTTTCCATCTCGGCCCGTTTCATCGAAATGGTAGATTCGGCTTTTACAATCAGATCTTTAACTTCCTGATCGTCGAGGTTGTACGATTTAATCACTTCCAGACGTTTATCCTGCTCGTCGAGGGTCCAATGAGTGGTACCATCAACAATCGCGTTCAGGTCCGATTTAGATTGTTCAACTTTGGCTGCATACTCGGCTGCAGCCTGTTCACGTGCCAGTTTTTTCTTGCTTTTGCAAGAAGTTGAACCTCCGGCTATCAGCAATGCCATCAGTGTTACAAGAAGTAGACCTGATGTTTTTTTAATGATTTGGTTCATTTGATCAAGATGGTTTTAGTTAATACTGAAATAATTAAAACATTTTGCAAAAATATTCAAAAAAATGCGTGAATTTTGTATTCATCTTTATTATGCTAAAACATTATACCATTCCGGTCTTTATTCCCGAGCTGGCTTGTCCCTTTCAATGTGCATTTTGTAATCAACGTAAAATAAGCGGGCATATTTCAATACCTGATCACGGCGAGGTCATAAAAATTGTTAATGCCCACCTGGCTTCTTTTAAACAGTTAAATCGCAGCGTAGATGTGGCCTTTTTTGGAGGAAATTTCACGGGATTACCTCTGCATGAGCAGGAAGCCTATCTGAAACTCGTTCAACCATATTTATCCTCCGGAGAAATTCAGGGGATCCGGCTCAGCACCCGACCAGATTATATCAACCCGGAAGTACTGGATTTACTTTCAACCTATCAGGTGACGACCATCGAAATCGGCGCCCAATCGTTTGATGATGACGTACTTAAAAAATCGCATCGCGGCCATACTGCCAGGCAAACTGAACAAGCGGCCAATGCCATCCTCGAAAAAGGATTTCAGTTGGGATTACAAATGATGATTGGTTTACCCGGCGATTCGTTGCAGAGTTCGCTCTATACAGCTTCCCGCATTGTTGAGTTGGGCGCTACTTCCACACGAATTTACCCCACATTGGTCATTAAAGGTACCGCCTTGCACGGGTGGTATAAGAAGGGCCGATATACACCGCTTTCGCTGGAAGAGGCCGTTGATTGGACCACTCAATTGCTGCCTATTTTTGAAAAAGGAAATGTAAAGGTGATCAGAACCGGGCTTCACCCCTCTGAAGGGTTGGTTTTTGGTAAAGATTTGGTTGCAGGTCCTTATCATCCCCAGTTCAGGGAATTGGTTTTATCAGCAATCTGGTTAAACCAATTAAGACCGGCCATTTCGGATGTGAAACACACCAGGGTTGAATTTATCATCCCGAAAGGGCAGCTAAACTATGCCATAGGACATAAGGGGCTCAATCGTTTACAATTGATGAATGATCTACAATCCGTAAAGTTCACGGAGAGCATCGAAGTAAAAGGAATGGAATTCAAGATGAGGAGGATATAACTAATGGCTCAGTTTTTTCCGCTCGAAGAGCAATAGCCAAAAAACACCGATGGTGATTGAGGAGTCGGCCAGATTAAATATGGGTCGGAAAAAAATAAAATGACCATCTCCACCAAAAACAAACGAGGGTACCCATGAAGGTACATCGGCCTGAACCATATCTATCAATGGAAAATACAACATGTCTACCACACGTCCGTGTAAAAATGTGGCATATCCTTGTCCTTCAGTGGCAAAAGTAGCCAAGGTATGATAGGAACTCTGGGTAAACAGCAATCCGTAAAAGGCGCTATCGATAATATTGCCCATGGCCCCGGCAAATATCATCGAAAGGCTAAATATTAAACCGTTGTGTTTTTTTTTCCTTGAAATAATGATGAGGTAAATACCAATGGCAATAACAGCCAGTATACGGAAAATGCTGAGTGCTAATTTCCCCCATTCACCACCGAACTGCATACCGAATGCCATCCCGTTGTTTTCGGTAAAATAAAGGTTAAACCAAGAACCTACTATGGGAATTTCCTCTCCCAGGGTCATGTTTAATTTTACCCACAACTTTAACGACTGATCCAGGATGAGAACCAGAAAAATGATGAATGCTGCCTTTTTCAAATCGAAATGGTTTTACAGTACAAAACTAAAAACTGGTGTCGTTTTGAACCTGCTTATTCTTTGCATCAATACTTAGGGTGGCATGAGGCACAGCACGCAATCTTTCTTTGCTTATCAACTTACCTGTTTCACGGCAAATACCATAGCTTTTGTTTTCGATACGAATCAACGCGTTTTCCAGGTTTGAAATAAAACGCTGCTGGCGAGCTGCCATTCGGCTATTTTCTTCTTTCGACAAAACCTGCTGTCCTTCTTCAAGCACCTTAAAAGTTGGCGAAGTATCGTTGGTATCGTGATCACTTTGATTGCTATAGGCTTCAACTAACATCGCCATATCTTCACGGGCAATGGCCAATTTTTTCAGAATAATCTCCCTGAATTCTTCCAATTCGGCATCTGAATATCTGTTCTTTTTCTTTTCCTCAATAATCTTGTCATCCATATCCTTCAGTATTTATTCTTTTCTTTTTGAAAAACCTCATAAATGTAAACAATTTTTCAAAAGGAAACGTGTTTTTCTTATTATTTATGTTATTCTTTATCTACATTAAACGTTACCAATATTCCGTCAAGAAGTTCATCTGTTGTAAACTCTTTGTTTACAGATGTTTCATCCAATCTGAAATCTGATAATGTTTCCGCGCAAATGTAATCTTTAAACGATTGAAATGCCTCATCCGTCTGTGGATTTTTAACTACTGTTAACAAAACCCGGTCAGTCACCTCAAACCCTTTGTCTTTCCTTAAATTCTGAACCCTGTTAACCAACTCACGTGCTAAGCCTTCATTTTGCAATGCTGCGTTTAAAGTAAGGTCAAGAGCTACGGTAACGAGTCCTTCGCTGGTTACACTCCAACCAGGAATATCTTCGGTGAGTATTTCGATATCATCGATGGTAATGGTATGTGAGTTATTGTCGAGGTACAACTCCAGTGTTTCCTCTTTTTCCAGTTGTTTAATTTCACCGGGGGTCAATTCCTGAATTAAAACAGCCAACGATTTCATATGCTTTCCAAACTTCGGACCAAGGGTTTTAAAATTCGGTTTTACTTTTTTCACCAGCACATCTGAATCTTCAGAAAGATATTCGATACTCTTCACATTAACCTCTGAAAGAATCAACTCTTCCACTGCCTGGACTTGTTTTTTAAACTTAGGATTTAGCACCGGTAGCATGATTTTGGATAATGGCTGGCGTACCCTGAGGTTATTTTTTTTCCTTAAAGAAAGGACCATGCTCGATATCAGCTGGGCAAGCTCCATCCGTTCTTCCAAATCCTTGTCGATGAGTTCCTCATTTACTATGGGGAAGTCAGTCAGGTGAACAGATTCAGCATCAAACCGGCCCGAAACAGTATTTAAATCGATAAACAGCCGGTCGGCGAAAAAGGGTGCGATGGGAGCACTGAGCTGGGCTACCACTTCTAAAACCCGGTAAAGGGTTTGATAGGCTTCAATTTTATCTGTGGTATAATTGCCTTTCCAAAACCGACGGCGCGAAAGGCGAACGTACCAATTGCTCAGGTGTTCTGTAACAAAATCCTGAATGGCACGTCCTGCTTTGGTGGGCTCATAAGCGGTAAGTGCTTCATCCACAATCTTTATCAGGGAATTAAGCTCAGATAAAATCCAGCGGTCTATTTCACTACGCTTTGAAATGGGGAGTTCTTGCTCGCTGTATTTGAAACCATCGATGTTAGCATACAGCGCGAAAAAGCTGTAAGTATTATATAAAGTGCCAAAAAACTTGCGGCGAACTTCATCAATTCCGGCCAAATCGAAACGCAGGTTATCCCATGGTTGCGAGTTGGTAATCATGTACCAACGCGTTGCATCGGGTCCGTATTGATCGATGGTCAGAAACGGATCAACTGCATTTCCCAACCGCTTCGACATTTTATTGCCGTTTTTGTCTAATACCAAACCATTAGAAACCACGTTTTTATAAGCCACCGAATCGAATAACATGGTAGAAATGGCATGCAGGGTAAAGAACCATCCACGGGTTTGATCTACCCCTTCGGCTATGAAGTCAGCGGGAAAATTCTTTTCAAAAAATTCTTTATTTTCAAAAGGATAGTGGTATTGTGCATAGGGCATGGCTCCGGAGTCGAACCAAACATCTATCAAACCGCTTTCGCGGAACATCTTTTGCCCGGTTTCAGATACCAGAATAATGTTATCGACATAGGGACGATGAAAATCAAAGGTTTCATAATTCTCCTTCGTCATGTTCCCCGGTTCAAAATTGGCCATCGGGTTTTGATCCATAAAGCCCGCCTCCACAGCTTTTTCAATTTCAGCCTTTAGTTCAGTGGCCGAACCCAGGGCAATCTTTTCTGTTCTGTCTTCGGTTACCCAAATGGGCAGCGGTACTCCCCAAAATCGCGAACGGCTCAGGTTCCAATCCTGCAGGTTTTCGAGCCAGTTGCCAAAACGGCCTTCGCCGGTGGCCTTTGGTTTCCACTGAATGGTTTTATTTAACTGAATCATCCGGTCTTTTAAGCTGGTGGTCTTTATAAACCAGCTATCAAGAGGATAATATAAGATTGGTTTATCGGTTCTCCAGCAATGCGGATAACTGTGGACATGCTTCTCGATACGAAAAGCCAAATTTTCTTTTTTCAGTTTAACGGCCAGATCCACATCCAATGACGAATCCTCTTTTCCCAGATTTTCGTCATAGTCGTTTTTTACAAAGCGACCGGCAAATTCACTGTAGGCCTCAACATCAATAAATTGTTTTACAAAATCCTGGTCCAACACATCGAGTTGAAAAAACCTTCCGGATAAGTCCACCATCGGACGGCGTTCGCCGATGGCATCCATCAGGATGAGTGGTTCAATTCCCATTGCTTTGGCAACGCGGTCGTCGTCAGCGCCAAAAGTAGGTGCAATGTGTACGACACCTGTTCCATCCTCAGTAGTAACAAAGTCTCCCGGTATGACCTCGAACGCTTTACCATTGGGTTTAACCCATGGGAAAAGTTGTTCATAGCATATTCCGGTTAGTTCAAATCCCTTGTACTCACCCACTATCCTGAACGGGATCTTTTTATCTCCGGTTTTGTAATCTTCAAAAGCAAGCCCGGCATTATTTTCATTAAAAAAAGCTGACATGCGGTTTTTCGCCAGGATCACTGTGATGGGAATTCCGGTATAAGGATTAAAAGTAACTACCTGGACATAATCGATGTTATCACCAACGGCCAGGGCAGTATTCGATGGCAGGGTCCATGGTGTGGTGGTCCAGGCCAGGAAATACAAATCACCAATAACAGGTTGATACAGTTTCTCCGACACGCTTTCTCTCACCACCTTAAATTGAGCTACAATGGTGGTGTCGGTCACATCTTTGTAACATCCGGGCTGGTTGAGTTCGTGGGTACTTAACCCTGTGCCGGCAGCCGGAGAATAAGGCTGAATGGTATAGCCTTTGTACATGAGGTCCTTTTCATAAAGCATCTTGAGTAAATACCAAACCGACTCGATGTACTTGTTGTCGAAGGTGATATAGGGATTCTCCAGATCGACCCAATAACCGATTCTTTTGGTCAGATCATCCCATAGGTCCTTGTATTTCAACACTTCTACGCGACATGCCTTGTTGTATTCTTCTATACTGATCTTCTTGCCAATGTCTTCTTTTGTGATTCCGAGTGTTTTTTCCACACTGATCTCTACCGGAAGTCCATGTGTATCCCAACCGGCTTTACGTTGAACAAATTTACCTTTGAGTGTTTGATAGCGGCAAAACAAATCCTTGATGGTGCGCGCCATGACATGGTGAATACCAGGCACGCCGTTGGCTGAAGGCGGACCTTCGTAAAAAACAAAGTGATCGTTGTTCTCTCTATTTGCCACGCTTTTTTCAAAGATTTCATTTTCGTCCCAAAATTTCCTTACCTCCTCAGCAAGAAGAGGCAGGTTCAATTGGTTATATTCGCTGTATTTTTTAGACATTTACACGATGGATTAACGACCTTTTTTAAATAAGTCGGCAAAATTAAGAAAAATTCCCATTTCCATGATCGCGATGACGGATTCAATCTCTGGGAATAAGGGGTTTGGAATTAGAAAGTTCATAATCCCGGAAACCGATCCTTATCTGTTAGTATAATAATAGGTATGAAAAAGTAATTCTCCCTACTTTGTATTTTGACACCTTGTTAACCAAGGGTCACAGGAAGTTGGTTTTACTATCTTTGCGGCCGGATTCATACCATTTCATTACCATCTAGCATGTTACAGAATTATTTCCACCATCCTCTTACAGTAAGTACAATCAAAAAAAATATTGTTATTTCACTGATAGCCTGTTTATTGCTTTTGAACGGGAAAGATTTGTCAAGCCAAACGCAAACAAGCAACCCCTTTGTATATCTTTCACCTTTGCCTGAAGCCCGGATGGTAAATCCGGAAAGTAGTATCACCTTTCGGTTAAAAAACAAAAAGCAGATCACATATGTGAGCGATTTTAGTGTGGCCCTGGTTGGCTCGGTGAGTCTTGAAATCCCCGGAAACGCTTACATAGCCTCTGATGGCATCACCTATATTTTTAAACCCAATCGACCCTTCCAACCAGGCGAAATGGTTGACGTTGGCATTAAAAACGATGAAAAAAACACCTTTTTCTCGTATCGATTTTACATAAGTAACACCTCATTATCATTTCAAAAAGAAGTGCTTACAGAGATAATAAACAGTAGTATTGACTCTGTATCCGATCAGCTTCAACCGGATAAAACTGCTCCAAAAGACCTGCCCAATGGTTTGCCTGACATCACCATCACACATGTCGATGACCCATCCCCGGGTTATTTATTTTTGGCTACCATGGACAACAAGGCACGTTCGGATGGGTATTTGGCTATGTACGACAACCTGGCCAATCCGGTATTTTATCGCATCTTCCCGGGGAATACAGGATCCGATTTTAAGATACAGCCCAATGGAAACCTGAGCTATCATGGCCGTACAAATTGGGAGTTTTACGAAATGAACCCGTTTTTTGAAGTGATTGACACCATCAGGGCTAAAAATGGACTTTTGGCCGACAACCATGAGTTGTTACTTCTCGGGAATGGACACAAGTTTTTACTGGCTTACGATCCACAATTGGTGGATATGAGCCTTATTGTGCCGGGAGGGAATCCTCAGGCTACTGTTATTGGTCTTGTTATTCAGGAACTTGACGAAAATCATGAGGTAGTTTTCCAATGGCGCAGCTGGGATCACTTTCAAATTACCGATGCTGACGATGAAATCAATCTGTCAGGCAGTATCATCGACTATGTTCACGGCAATTCCATCGAAATTGACTCTGATTCGTCGATAATGATCTCATCAAGAAACATGAGTGAAATAACGCGCATTAACCGCAATAACGGTGAAATTATCTGGCGTTTTGGGGGTAAACAAAATCAATTTCAAATAGAGGATGAAACACAGCTTTTTTGCCAGCAACACGATGCCAGAATCATGTCCGGATTAAATCACATCAGCGTGTTTGACAATGGAAATTGCCACCTCCCTCATTTCTCGTGTGCTGCCGAATACTTGCTTGACGACCAGCTGATGACAGCGACTCTGGTAAATCGGCTCAGGGGCAATCCCGACATTTTTGGCAGCTTCATGGGCAACGCGCAACGACTGGATAATGGACGAACCGTTGTTGGTTGGGGAAGTGGAATCCCCAGCATCACTGAATTTGATTCAACGGGGAACATTCATTTGCAATTTTCGTTTAACTATATAAATTACAGGGCTTTTCGGTTCAACTGGCAATCGCCTTGTTTGCTGTCGAATAGCGATTCGATTGATTTTGACACCATTCATCCCGGTGATTCAACTTCGGCGCAAGTGGAAATCACAAACAACTTTCACGAGCAGATGGAGATCAACAAGGTCTTTTTCCATGGCCGTGCTTTTAAGCTAACCGATGAGTTACCCGTCACTCTTTCCCCAAATGAAACCAAATCGTTCACCATTCGGTTTGTTCCCGATTCATTGGGTATTTTTAATGATGTAGTCACTTTTTGCCATGACATCGACACCGAAGTTTTAAAACAACGCATCTCACGATAGGTATTTTTATCCGGGAACGCCAGTTCAAATAGTGGAATTGATGATCCCCTGTTATCGGCACATTTCAAGGTTTATCCCAATCCTTTTATAAACCAATTCTATATTGAAAGCACCACATCGGAGATTACCGAGGTCTTCATAATAAATTATTTAGGGAAAATAATACTACATCAAAGTTTCGAGGGGAGAAATATTGTTGCCCTAAGTTTGGATATCGCGCCCGGGATTTATTTTGTAAAACTAGGTACCAAAGATCACCAAAAATGGACCACCCGAATAATAAAGACCGATAACTCTTTTTAACATCTCTGCTGTTGATGATTCACTATTTTTGCAAAAATATTTTCAATGTCAATGAATAAGTTCTATAAATACCTGCCCCTGGTTTTTGCCGCCATTCTTATTATTGGCATCTGGGCCGGAACCATGCTTCCTCAAAACAACAATCCAAACAATCCGCTTTTCCCGGCAGCCTCTCCCGGCTACAATAAAGTAAGCGATATTCTGGATTATATCGTACACGATTACGTAGATTCGGTTGAACTTGAAACCATACAAACTGATGCCATCAAAGGAATGCTGGAGGATCTGGATCCACATTCGGCCTATATTACAGCCGAAGAATTTCATCAGGTTAACGATCCCTTGTTGGGAAGTTTTGAGGGGATTGGAATTTCATTCCGTATTGAAAAAGACACCATTACCGTAATTAATCCTATCCCCGGTGGTCCTTCTGAAAAAGTAGGATTGATGGCCGGCGATCGCATAATAACTGTTAATGACTCCCTGGTGGCTGGCATTGGGGTTACTAACAACGACGCCATGCGACAGCTGAAAGGCAAAAAAGGTACCCTGGTTAACCTCACCATTTTCAGGCGGGGAATTCCTAAACTACTTCATTTCGCTATAACGCGTGATGTCATTCCAACCTATAGCCTGGATGTGGCTTACATGGTAAATGCCACAACCGGTTATGTCAAACTAAATACTTTCTCGGCCACTACCTTTGAAGAATTTAACCTGGCTGTTGACCGACTTCGCAACGATGGCATGACAAAGCTCATCCTTGACTTGCGTGGAAATCCAGGAGGATATTTGCAGGCAGCCATCGATATTGCTGATGAATTTTTAAGCGACGGACAGCTAATTGTTTATACCGAAGGAAAAAACCGCAACAGGCGTTATGCCTATGCTACCAAGTCAGGTAGCCTGGAAAACAGTCGGGTAGCCATTTTGATTGATGAAGGATCGGCTTCGGCCAGCGAGATTGTGACCGGCGCATTGCAAGACAACGACAAAGGCCTTATTATTGGAAGAAGGTCGTTTGGAAAAGGATTGGTACAGGAACAGATGAGCCTCCCGGATGGTTCGGCACTGCGTCTTACAGTAGCCAGATATTATACACCCACCGGCAGATGCATTCAAAAACCCTATGCTAAAGACGAAGATTTTAACGATTATTACTCTGAAGCCTTTCACAGGTATTCCACAGGTGAAATGCTGAATGCCGATAGTGTACAACTGAACGACAGCCTGCGGTATGTTACGCCGGGAGGTAAAGTGGTATACGGAGGCGGAGGGATTATGCCTGATATTTATGTGCCATTAATAACCGACACACTGCAAACCTATTATAACTTGTTGGCCAATAAAGGGTTAATATTTACCTTTGCCTTTGATTACACCGATAAACACCGCCCCGAACTAAACCGATTTACCGATTTTGAAAGCTTCAACCATGGATTTAACATGGATGATAAGACCTATCGGGAGTTGGTTCTTTATGCCGAAGAAAAAGGGATCATGGAAAAATCCGGGCAGGTTGCCCTCTCGAAAAATAAAATCAAAACACTTTTTAAGGCCTACATTGGCAGGAATGTGTTGGACGAAAAAGGGTTTTATCCCATTTTCCACCAGATTGACACAACTTTTAATCGTGCTGTTTATGAACTTAACAAAGTGAATTAACAGTGAGTTAAATCAGTCCCCGTTTATGCAGGGCATCCAAAATAATTTCCGCAACTTGTTTTTCACTAAAGGAAGCCGAATTAATGACGATGTCGTAACAAAATTCACCCGGAGTTTTTTTAAAGAAATCCTGCAACAGCTTTTCACGTTTAAGATCGTTTTCCTTTATAAAAGCAGCCATTTCCTCTTTAGTCTTTTGTTTTCTGTCTATTAATGACTGAACACGCCAACTTTCGGGGGCTACCAGTTTAATATGCAACCCTTTTTCCATTCCGGCAGTGATGGCCACGCCACCTCTTCCAACAATTATCACTTGTCCTTCTTCGGCATAATGTTTCACCACTTCTGATATAGTTTTACGAACTGCTTTATCGCTCTTGTAATATCGGTTCGAAAGTGCAGACAAGATGTCATCAACATGTGTTTTCTTCTCTGCTTCAAACACATAGGTAATTTTTTCCTGTCCGATTTTGAGTTTTTTGGAAGCCTCATGAAGAACCTCTTTATCAATATATTTCCAGGTCTGGCCCCGTTTTTTCAACTCCGCGATAAGGATTTTGGCAATACTGATTGCCCCACAACCGGTTTCGCGCGAAATGGTAATAAATGGCAATTGGCCGGGTTTTCTGCTTTCTGAAAGAGCAAGCCTGCTATTGAGATATCCTAGCAAATCCATCTGTATAGAGTTTAAATGTGTAATAACAGCCTAAAATTAAATCAATTGCCACAAAAAAGCAAGCCTCATAAAAAAATATTTGGTTAAGGGAGTGGGAGAAAACATTCATTCTTCAATACCTCAGGCCCCTGTGGTATTAATTTCCCTTGCTCCGGCTCCCCGCCCGGGACTATCACCATTACATTTGAGAAATTCATGCAGTGTTTGTTTTCCAAACTTTTTATTACTTTAGCCTCCAACCATAACACACCTTTCGGATGAAGAGAATTTTGCACTTATTGTATGCTGTACTATCAGGCATACTGCTGTCGTTAGCTTGGCCAGAGAATGGGTATACCCCTTTACTATTTGTAGCTTTTGTGCCCTTGTTTTTTGTTCAACAACAATTGGGCGATACCGGAAAAAAAGGAATGTTCTGGTATGCATGGCTGGCTTTTCTTATTTGGAATGTGCTTTCTACCTGGTGGATTTGGAACAGCACCGAATGGGGTTCCGTAGCCGCATTTTTGCTGAATTCCTTGTTTATGGCCACTGTTTTTTTTCTATTTCATTTGTCAAAGAAAAAAATGTTCAACAACAAGAAAGGTTACTTTATCCTTTTGTTTTATTGGATTGCCTGGGAGTTTTTCCACATGAACTGGGATTTAACCTGGTCGTGGCTTAATCTGGGAAATGCGCTGGCAACCCATCCATCCTGGATTCAGTGGTACGATGTTACGGGTGCTCTGGGAGGATCGTTCTGGATTTTGGCCGTTAACATCCTCATTTTTCAACTAATCAATGGCTTTATCGCCATGAGACCTAAATTTTATGCCTTCATGACGGGTAGTATGTTGGTGATCGTGATCATAGCCCCCCTTGTTTGGTCAGGCATCACTTATAAGTATTACGTTGAAAAGGGGGATCCGGTCAATGTTGTCGTGGTACAACCCAACACCGATCCCTATAACGAACAATACACCCTCTCACCTGATAGCCTGGTTTCAAGGTATTTGTACCTGGCCAGGGAAAAAATCACACAACAAACCGATTATCTCATCTTGCCCGAATCGGCCTTGCAAGAAGACATCTGGGAAGAAGCCTTGCCCCGTTCTCAAAACTTGAACCGTTTAAAGGCCTTTATGGCAAACTATCCCAACCTGGCCATGATTGCGGGTGCAACCACCTATTACAACATATTGCCCGGTGAAGCGATGACCAATGCCGCCAGAAAATATCACCAACAAGATGGATACTATTATGCCTTCAACACCGCTTTTTTAATTGAAAATAATAAAGCATTTCAATTGCATCATAAATCAAAATTGACTCCCGGCGTTGAAATCATGCCTTCCTGGTGGATTCTCAAACCACTGGAAAGTATGGCCATCGATCTGGGTGGAACGGTAGGTACGCTGGGAAGAGAAGATCACCCCATGATGTTTTCCCGCGACAACCCGGGTTTCAATGTCAGTCCGGTGATCTGCTACGAATCGGTTTATGGTGAATTTGTTGCACGCTCCATTCGCCTTGGGGCAGGGATCATTGTGGTGATCACAAACGACGGATGGTGGGGAAATTCTCCCGGGTATCGCCAGCATATGCTGTTTTCGGTACTGCGATCCATCGAAACCCGCCGTGATTTGGCACGATCTGCCAACACAGGTATCTCGGCATTTATTAACCAGCGGGGAGATATACTGCAAAAAACATCCTATTGGGAACCGGCAGTCATTACTCAAACCATGCGAGCCAACAATGAAATGACTTACTACGTAAAAAACGGGGATTATTTAGGACGTGTTTCTGCGTTTATCAGCGGATTGCTGTTATTGGTTTCTTTCACCCAGGGATTTCTTCGCAAGCGCAAAAGCTTTCGGTAACAGGCTGCTCTGTTATTCCTTTTCGTAATAAATGGTTATTTTACCCATGGGCGTCTTTGATTCAGAAACAATTTTACCCTCCGTAAATTTACCCAAAATACTAGGTATGTTGCCCATCCCATTAAAATAATAGGAGACGGTTTGTGTCTCTTTATCGAAGCTCCATTTTGCTTCATGGGTATTGTTTTTGGAAATGATGGTCATGACGCTGTCGTTAACCATCCGGAAATAAGTCTGTTTCTGCATTTCAACTACCTGACTGATCATATCAGGAGTTAACTTGTTTTCATTAAAATCAGTTTCAACTTTCTGGGCCTTCCAGGTACCTATCAGTTTGCTTTCAGCACTGGATGTGCACGAAACCATGATCCATGAAGCCGTAAAAATAAATAAAGAAATGTTGAAAAAACGTCGCATATTTTCAAAAATTTAAGCATGCAAATGTATAAACTTATCGCTATTGTGGTAAAAATCTTAAAGTTGTTTAACAAAATAAACGAGAGACACCTAAAGTGGTCACTCCTGTATGAATCATAAGAGGTGGTTCGGTTTTCTGGATGCGATAATCATTGTCAATAACCCTTGATTATTTGAAAACCAAATGCAAATTCTCAAGCACACTGATTCACTACCATGGATTTTTATCCTCTTCACCTTCCTCAAAAACCATACTTTCCTTAACAAAACGGAGCTCCCAATAGGCAAATTCTTCGCCAAGGATATCTCTGGCTTCACTCAGGTTGATGGGTCCGCATTCCTGAAACATTTCTTGCATGGTCGCTATTTTTTCCGGGGCAATTAATATATTCAAGTCGATGTCGCCGCTTGCCACATATTTTAGGAGGTGCCCCTGAATAGTAGATACCGCAAAGCCCCTCTCAACTGCAATTTCGTCGATGGTTAACCCTGATTTCCATAGATCGAAACTGATTTCGTGGGTGGGTTTTTTCACAACAATCACTTCTTCCTCTTCTTCGTGAATCAACCCACGTTGGTCTTCGGGTATCTCTTCGAGCAACAGGTTTAATATTTCTTCTCCAAATTGTTGTATTTTTTTCTTGCCAAAGCCTTTCACTTTTTTTAGTTGTGAAAGTGTAACAGGCACTGTGTTGGACAATTCGACCATGGTTTTAGCAGGAAGTATCAGGTACACGGGAACATTTTTTTCTTCTGCCAGCTGGTCGCGCCAAAGTTTGATTTTCTGATAAAGTTGCGGCCGTTGCGTTTTTGTCGAAACTAAAGTACCGGTTTCATGAATAGGTTTTTTCTTTTCCGGGACCACCACGGATGCCTTGGCACGGCTCACCAGATAATCTTTCATCACGAATCCGGGTAGACATGAATCAAGGCACCCTTTTTTATAGTGTGCTTCTTCCAGAATTCGGTTGACCTGATCCACAATACTCTTTTTTACCTGGCGGTTATCGATATCTACATCGAGATTATCCAGCACTTTGATGACAAGGCGATCTAACTTTTCTGAAAAATAAGATGCTCCTTTTTTAACCCGCTCCTGAAGAGGAGCGTTTCCCTCAACGTCACCGGCATGAAGTCGCTTAATTTGTTGCTGGAAAGTGACCGAGACATCGGAGATGGTTTTCTTCACTTCATCGTTTATCACCGAAAGTACCGCCATAAAACCTGATGGCAATGAAACCTGATGCTCGCGCAGGATTTTTAACAATGCCCAAATACCGATCTGCATGGTTTCAAATTGAAACAGATCGAACAGCAATTGTTCCTGAAAAATCCATTTCTGTTCTTCCAGCTGCCTGCCGTCAGGCTGATTGCTTTCAATTTCCAGGGTGAAACTATCCACCAACCTATCGTGTTTTACACTGTCGGACCTGATTGGAGAACTCAGCACCATTCCTTCCAGAGTTTTACACCTGCTCAATGCCACATACACCTGTCCGTGTGCAAAGGCGGCTTCGGCATCAATAATGGCTTTTTCAAAAGTGAGCCCCTGGCTTTTATGAATGGTGATGGCCCAGGCCAGTTTAAGCGGGATCTGTGTGAACACCCCTTCAACGGTTTCGTTAATTTCTTTGGTTTCATCGTTCAAGGTGTATTTGATGTTTTTCCACTCGAGTGAAGAAACCGTTATCACCTGTTCATCTCCTTCACACTTCACACTGAGGGTTTCTCCCTTTACTTCGACCACCCTGCCTATTTTACCATTGTAAAAACTTTTTCCGGGAGAAGGATCGTTTTTAACAAACATAACCTGAGCCCCGACCTTTACAACAAACTCATAATCGGTAGGATAGATGTATTCAGGGAAATTGCCCGACACGGTGGCTTTAAATTTGAACTGTTTGCCCTTGAGGTCATTCAATTTCGCATCATTAATGTCTCTGGCCTTGTTGTTGTGCGTAGTCAGGGTAATGTACCCTTCTTTAACATCAAAGCCCGGAATATACCGCTTATTGAGTTCATCAATGGTTTTTTGGTTGATTCCGTTTCCTCTCACCTGATTAAGCAATCCAATAAAATGCTCATCGCTTTGACGGAAAACCTGGGTGAGTTCGATACCAATAAAACGGGTTTGCATCAGGGCATTGCTGCTAAAAAAATAAGGCGTTTGGTAGTGATTTCGAAGCAAAGCCCATTCATCGTCTTTCACCACGGGCGACAACTGACGCAAATCGCCAATCATCAGCAATTGAACTCCGCCAAAAGGCTCTTTCGACCTCCTGAACCTGCGCAATGTGGCATCAATTCCATCGAGTAAATCAGCCCTCACCATACTGATTTCATCTATAACCAACAGATCGAGACTGCGTATGATATTGATTTTTTGTCGGCTAAACCTATGGGCGTTAGAATTATTGCCTGCGCCCTCCACACCCTTATTTTCAACCGACTCATATCCGGGCAAATAAGGGCCAAAAGGGAGTTGAAAAAAAGAATGTATTGTCACCCCGGCCGCGTTAATGGCTGCAACTCCGGTCGGAGCTACCACCACCATGCGTTTAAACGACTTACCTCGTATATCGTGCAAAAAGGTGGTTTTACCTGTTCCGGCTTTTCCTGTGAGAAAAATATTTTTGCCCGTATATTCAACAAAATCGTGTGCAAGCTGTAACTGAGGTGTATTTTGAATGATCATGAACAGGGTTTCTTTTAATAGGTGAGTAAAATTACTAAAACAATTCAATAATATCCCCGGCAAACTTTCTGAATTTTTTACATTGGTGTCCGGTTATTTTTTTAATCAACCCACCAACAGGTTACAACCGCGTACATCGCTGTTGTCGAAACGACCCAGCACCTCAAAACTACCATCGGCATAAGTTTTTCCCAAATCCTGGGTTTCGATAAACGCGCAGGAATATACATTGGCCAAATCGATGATGTTGATGCCACCGCTCTGATTTTCAGACAGCAATGTCAATGGGTCATTGGTGTCGCGGATCAGTACTTTCATCCATGGTGGAGTCCTGAAGATTCCATCACCTGTTGAATAAGCCTGAGAAAGCAACTCTGTCATTCCATATTCTGAATAAATCCGGCCAACTCCAAAACCTGCCTTCAACTGTTGATGCAGTTCATCACGTACCATTTCTTTGCGCTTTCCTTTCATACCACCGGTTTCCATTACCAGCAGTTCGGGGAAATCCATTGGAAATTGTTCCGCCATATCAAGCAAAGCATACGTCACGCCAAGAAGGATGGTTGGCTTTTTTTGTCGCCTCAGTTGCTGCAACAAGTTAGAAAGTTGTTGATAATCATGGAGAAAAAAACCACTTTCAGGATGTTTGCTTTTTCGGATCAATTCATCGGCCATCAGCACCAACGACGATCCTTCACGTTCCAGATAGGATGGCAACAACGCCAGGATCACAAAATTTTCGGGTGAACCGAAAAAGGTGTTAAATCCTGTCAATAAACTCGTAATGTACAAGTTTTTTGATTTCACAAAGTGTTGACTGCTAACTGATCCGGAAGTTCCACTGGAGGTAAATACCACTTCCGGTATAAATTCGCCTGTGGTTATTTGTTTTGTTTTGAAAATGTGGATGGGCAGAAATGGGATTTCGTGATAGGATTGAATCTGGTCAGGCCGTTTTCCCAAAAAATCCACAAATTGCCGATAACTGGTATTGTTTTTGTACTGAAACCGAAATAATTCGATGCACAACGCGTTAAAGCCTTGTTGGTCGTGAGGCTGAAAAAGTCGATTGATCAAGGTTTTGGGATCGTGCATTGGCATGCGATAAGTTTTAATCATACAGGTCTGACATCAAGTCCGGCCAAATTTGTACTTTTACTGATTCATTTCAACTGATGATGAAATTTCTGACAAAAATACGATTTCTTCTGGTGATGGGCCTGCTGGTTTCTTATGCCTGTCAGAAGTTTGAAAAGTTTCCGGATATTCCGGCCATCACCTACAAAGATTTTATTGTTCTGATGAATCCTGCAACGGGTATCACCGAAAGGGGTGTCCTGGTATTCGATTATACGGATGGAAATGGCGATTTGGGACTGAACGCGGGAGACACACTTTTCCCATATGATCGGCATAGCAAATACTATTATAACCTGATTATAAAATATTTTGAGAAACAAAACGGTATTTTTATAGAAGTCCCACTCCTCTCCTGGAATGCTGACTCGGCCAGGTTCGACACCCTAAGCTTTAACTCGCGTTTCCCGGTACTTACACCTGAAAGTGGCAATCAGGCTATCAAAGGCACGTTTCAAGATACGCTTTTCATCTACAATCCGCTTTCCGATTACGACACCATTAAATTCGAAGTTTTTATCTACGACAGGGCACTTAATCCCAGCAATTCATTCAGTACGGGTGAAATTGTGAGGGTGCAGTAAAAATTCAACACCCTGGACATTTGGTTGTGTTTGTCTGACTTCAATTTTTTCCGAAGCTCAAAAAACATTTCGTTTCATTGGCATTTTAAATAAAAACAAAGCAACCAATCCAACTCAACTAATTGTTTTCACCTACATTTGTATTTCAATTATTCAGCGGCTTTTTCGGATGTATTTAAAAGATTATTCAGGCAGAAAGTATGTCATCATTGGGATGTTTATCCTGATGGGGATACTATTTTTACTCCGGCTTTTTTATCTGCAAATCATCGATAACAGTTACAAGCTATCGGCCGACAACATCGTGCTTCGAAATATCAGGGAATATCCACCACGGGGGTGTGTTTACGATCGTAATAATAACTTACTGATTTACAACGAGGCTGCATACGATATCATGGTCATTCCCCGACAGGTAAAAAAACTGGATACCCTTGCCTTTTGCCGCCTGGTTGGTATCGACACAGCCGTGTTTATTACCCAATTGAAAAAAGCCAAACGGTATTCCTATTACAAGCCTTCAGTATTTTTGAAACAGGTTTCAAAACAAGACATGGGTAAAATAGAAGAAAAGCTATTCATGTATGATGGATTTTATTCGCAAACCCGAACACTGCGGCACTATACCCACCCCATCGCCGGCCATCTCTTTGGAAATATTGGAGAGGTGAGCCCGTCGGATATGGATCATGATCTTTTTTACAAAGCAGGGGATTATATTGGAAAATCAGGGATTGAGCGTTACTATGAAAAATTTCTTAGAGGCAGGAGTGGTTTGACCGTGGTTGAAGTGGATGTTCACAACCGGGTAAAAGGCAGTTATATGGAAGGGAAATTCGATACCCTGGCCGTTCCGGGGAAGGACCTTGTTTTAACAATTGACCTCAACCTGCAGGAATATGGTGAGCAACTGATGCAAAATAAAAAAGGCAGTGTGGTCGCCATTGACCCAAAAACTGGCGAAATACTGGCACTTATCAGCAGTCCTGCTTACGACCCCAATTTATTGGTAGGAAGGGAACGGACCAAAAATTACAACCTCTTGCTCAACGATTCGATCTTGCCTTTGATGAACCGTGCCACCATGGGTACCTATCCACCCGGGTCAACTTTTAAAATGGTCAACGCTTTGGTTGCCCTGCAAGAAAACGCCATCACTCAAAACACCTTCTTTTCGTGTCAGGGGAAGAGGACTTCTCCCATTAAGTGCACTCACGACCACGTCAGCCCATTAAAACTGGACATGGCCATCCAACAATCCTGCAACTCCTATTTCTGGAATACTTTTAATGCCATTTTGAACAACCATAAATTCAGAGATGTGCACAAAGGATACGAAAGCTGGTATCGTGATGTAGTCAGTTTTGGGTTTGGTCATGGTTTTAAAACAGATATTCCATACGAGGTAGATGGGAACATTCCTTCAAAAGACTATTACGATAAGGCTTACAATGGCCGGTGGAATGCGATGACTGTCCGATCGCTGAGTATTGGACAAGGTGAAATTTTAGTTACCCCTATTCAGTTGGCCAATTTAGGTGTAATCATCGCCAACAAAGGTTCGTTCTATCCGCCCCATTTCTTAAAAAAGCTTGAAGGCTCGGATAGTTTGATGAAGGTATTCAACAAGTTATACCGTACCAGTGTAGCATCACTCCATTTTGACATCGTTCAGGAATCCATGTTAGAGGTGTTTGATGGTGATCATGGTACGGCACGTTATTACCGTCTCGACAGCATCAGGCAATGTGGGAAAACCGGTACGGTTCAAAACCCGCATGGCGACGACCACAGCTTGTTTATTGCCTTTGCACCTATGGAAAATCCCCAAATCGCTTTGGCAGTGGTTGTTGAAAATGCGGGATATGGATCCACCTGGGCAGCACCAATTGCCAGCCTGATGATTGAAAAGTTCTTGAAAGGAGGCACCAAACGCCTGGAACTGGAAAAAAAGATCATGGAAGTAAATTTACTTGATCCCAATGGTTTTGAAAAACGAAAAGCACAATAACTAACAGGTGAGAAACAGAGAATACATATTTGGCAATATCGACTGGATAACCGTTACACTGTACCTGTTGTTAGTTCTCATGGGGTGGCTCAGTATCTTTACTGCTTCCGCCGGAGAGGATATTGCCGGAATTTTCGATTTCAACGAAAGATATGGTAAACAGTTCATTTGGATTATTTTAGCCATCATATTGGCTATCATGATTTTAATTGTTGACGCGAAGTTTTTTAGTGCCTTTTCTTTTTGGATCTATGGCTTCCTGATCGTGGTACTTATCGGTGTGTTGTTTTTTGGAAGCACGGTAGCAGGTTCAAAGTCGTGGTTCAAAATCGCAAACTTTGCCATACAACCGGCCGAATTCGCCAAATTTGCCACAGCCCTGGCCTTAGCAAGGTATCTAAGCACCTTAAATATTGACATCTCCCAACTCAAAACCAAATTATACACCCTGGGTATTCTTTTTTTTCCGGCAGCATTAATATTGCTTCAAAACGACACAGGTTCTGCTTTGGTATATTTTGCTTTTGCTTTGGTGCTCTTTCGGGAAGGGTTTTCAGGGATGATCATTGTCATCGGGGTTGTGATGGGGGTGCTTTTTGTGCTTACCTTGCTCATCGGGGAGTATTGGGTGATCGCCGGTTTGTTTGCAATAGGATTGCTTACCTTTCTTTTGAAAAAAAAGTGGAGAAAACAATTCAAGCTCCTGCTGGGTATTGTCGTTATGGCCTCTACATTTGTTTTTAGTGTTCACTACTCTTTTGAGAATGTACTGGAACCCCATCAAAAAAAACGCATCAATGTGCTGTTAGGCATTGAACAGGATTTGCAGGGCGCCGGATACAATGTAAATCAGTCGAAGATTGCAATTGGATCGGGAGGCCTTACAGGCAAAGGATTTAGAAATGGAATGTTGACGAGAAATCACTTTGTCCCTGAACAAAGTACCGACTTCATTTTTTGCGCAGTAGGTGAAGAATGGGGGTTTTTTGGTGCTTCTGTCGTTGTTCTCATGTTTTTAGCCTTGCTTATCCGCCTGATTCACATGGCCGAACGACAGCGATCGCGGTTTAGCCGGATATATGGATACGGAGTGGCCTCGGTGTTGTTTTTTCACATTGCCATCAACATCGGTATGACCATCGGATTGGCTCCTGTTGTGGGAATTCCCCTGCCTTTTTTTAGCTATGGAGGCTCTTCACTTTGGGCTTTTACTATCCTTCTTTTCATCTTTATTAAACAAGATGCCAACAGGCTGAATGTGTTGTAATTGCTAACATTTTATAAGAATAACAACTAATTTACAGAACTGATATTCAGAAATTATTCAAAATGGGGTATACGATCATCTCCCATGCTGACTTTTGATTACTTTCATGATTCACCTTTTTAGACCGGACTTATTAATCAATGGGTGGAGCTGCATACTAATATATTCTGTATTGGTTTTGTAGGTAGATTTTTAGGTGCAGAGCACCGAAATATTGATTATATGTTTAAATAAACGTGAAAATAGCACGGTGCGCTGCACCTTAAAAAGTGTGTTCTTGTTTTTCTATAAATATTATCGGTACTCCGTACCTGTTGATTTGCACATTAAATTTTATAACGGGAGATGATCGGACACCCCATTTTATTCAATTTTAACTCCGGGATTGAAGTCTCAGGTTATCAGTTTTGAAATGGTGACGGCAAAACAAAAGGGCTGAATCAAAATTTGAGACAGCCCCTGAATTATAGATTGTAGCCCAGATTTAGTAGAACCTGATGCGGTTATCCACGAGGTTGAGCGATTCTTCCAATGCGCGATAGGCCTGTTCCTGATCGATGCTCTGTTTGAATGCGTTTTGCATGGTATTGATCACCTGATCGAGGGAAGCAGGTTCGGCAGCTCTTGTCAGGCTGTTGAGCCGTACCATAAATACACCGGCGTTTCCAATAATGGGCTGTGAAACTTTTCCATCAGGCAATCCAAAAACAGAACCTATTACCTGGTTTTCAGCTCCAAAACCTTTCAGGTTCCTGGAAGAAAAGAAAAAAGGAGTCACATTAACAGGTTTCAGATTCATTTCAGTTCCGGCCCTGGCCAGATCGCCATTGAATGCGGCCAGTTGCTTTACCAAATGCTTTCCTTTTAACTCATTTACCACGAGTAGTTCAATATTGGGTTTCACATCATCCAGGGCAGGATATCCTTTTTGGATTGCTTTGGTTACCACGGCAACCACAAACATGTCTTCCAGGTCAAAGACCGATGACACATCGCCCACGGCGGTAGTTTCTTTAAAAGCCCACTGTACTATTTGTCGTGGGTTTACAAGACCGGGAATGCGGTTACTCATTTCGGTAAGTCTTGGCATTTCACGGGGGTTGAGGTTTTCTGTCCGAACATAGTCATTGAACTGTTCGAGGGTTTTATTTTCAGAAGCCAGTTTACTTGCATTGGCAAAAATACCCTGATAAGTTTCGTTGCTTGGCAATACCTCACGGTCAATGATGGCTACGCGCACTTTTTTCACTAAGGGTTTTTTACCGGTTACTTCAATCACGTGATATCCAAAAGGGGTTTCCGCAATGGCAAACTCATTTACAGGAGTGATCAGTGCAGCTTCGTTAAAGGCAGGAACCATTTGTCCGTCGGCAAACCAGCCCAAATCACCTGAATTGGTGGCGGCAGAAGGATCGGTAGAAAACTGTATTGCCAGCTTTGCCATTTCCTTTGGCGATTTCTTAAGAACGGTCAACAAACTATCGGCTAAACTTTTAGCACTAACCTTTAGGCGGGTAATTTTGCTATCGGCCTGATAAGCACCTTGATAAGCGATGAGGATGTGGCTTGCTTTTATCGAGTCGGGACGCATGGATTCAGCAACCAACCGTGCCACATGAAATACATTGTTTTCGAGATAAGGTTCTACCACCGTGCCTACCGGACTGTTAAACATGACAGAGTCGATTTGAACCGGCAATTGTCCCTGACCAAACCAGGTACTGTCATAATTATTTTCAGAATTCACCTTTACGAAACGCATCACATCGGATGCGGTTGCAAACTCCCTGTAAATCTGTTTGGCCTCATTGGCTGCCATGTCCAGGTCAGTATTAGATGGTTTTACATCGAAAACCACATATTTGATATCGCGTGTGGCCTCTTGTTTATAGGCCTCCTTATGAGCAGTATAGTAATCCTTATAATCTTTTTCCGAAGGCACGAAAAGACTGTCGCTTAAACTCTTGTATGTCGCGGCAATGTAATCTATATCAGCTTTGTTGTTATCTTCTTCAAAGGTCAACCTGGCCAGTGCGGCAGGAACATAATAACCCTTAACCAGCAAATTATTGAATTTGGACCGATAGCGGTCGTCCTTGATATATTTTTCAAATTGATACCACTGCTGCTTGGCTTGTTCAGGCATGTTTTCCATATTTTGCAGATACTGAATAATCAGGTTTCTGTCGAATTTTCCAGTATTGGGATCCGAAAAATACTGTACAATGAGCGGGTGGGGATTTGAACCCTGAACCAGATCGAATAGTTCTTCAGGTGTAACAGTCAAACCAATCTCCTCGTATTCCTTATCCATGATAATTCTGAAAACCATCTGTTTAAAGGTTTCATCTTTTACCCTGAATTGTTCATCTAACGATAACCGATCGGTTTTTTGTTGCTGTAGTTTGTTGTCGATGTTTTGTTCAGCCTTGGCATTAAAATCCATGATGGTTATCTCCTCACCTGCCACTTCGCCAATATTGATGTCGCGTGAACCACCACCACCTCTGGCAAAATCGCCCAAAACAAAGGCTGCCAAAGCCACTCCAATGATAATCACCAGAAACGTAGAATGTTTTCTGATACTTCCTATTACTGCCATTAGTTAATATTTAAAAATGAGGTGCAAATGTACAAATGTTGATCGAAGTATGAAAAATTATTTTCAATTAAGTTTAAAACCAATCAGTTGTCAGTTCAAATCCTGCCAAAGGCTTGTCATTCCTGTTCAATTGAAAATAAATAGTTAGAAAATCAGTAACTCTTGGAGCTATTTCCTGCCCGAAAGTTCTTTTGGAATGCGCCCCTGGAGGATCGTTTCGGAGCGTAATCTTCTGCCAAGTATCTTTTCAACCATTTTCCCAGTTTTCAAAACCCGGTCAATGTCGAGACCCGTATCAATACCCATTTCATCCATCATCACCACCATATCCTCAGTAGAAACTAGCCCAACGTTCCCGGCATCCTTGTAGTAATAGGCTCCGGTTCCGCTTACGGGTACCCCATCCACAAAATTAGCCGGCTGTCCGCCAATTCCTCCAAGGGTAGACTCATAGTTGGTCATGCCGGCCTGCAACGCCGCCAATACATTGGCCAGGCCCCATCCCCGCAACGAATGAAAATGAACGATTTGTTTTTGTGGATTTTGTACATGATCGAGCAACATGGAATAATAATCGTATACCCGATTGGGCGATGCACTGCCATCATGGTCGGCATGTTCCACATCATTGGCTCCAATATCAAACCATCTCTTTGCAAACTTAACAGCATCCATCATATTCGTTGGACCTTCGATGGGGCATCCCCAAATCGTACTCACCGTACCGTTTACCTTTAATCCGGCATCATGTGCCTTGGGGATATATTTTTCGGCCATTTTCCAGTACTCGTCCAATGTAAGTCCTGAGTTTTTTTTCTGGTGCGACTCGGAAGTGCTGACCATCAATAATATCCTATCGGGACCATAGCCGGCTTTTTTTGCTTCAATGGCCCTTTCTATGGCTGATTCACGAATGGTAACTGCCGTTAAACTCACTTCGTGCAACAAGTGGCTCACGCGTTTACTTTTTCTAATGGCTTTAAACAATAGATCAGCATCCTTAAACTGAGGCATACCTAGTGGATTGCCAAAATTGGTAACTTCCAGATGCTTCAGTCCGGCAAGTATCATTTCCTCGAGCACCCATAGTTTGGCTTCGGGTTGAACATATTTCTCTTCATGCTGAAACCCATCTCTTACTGTTATGTCGCCAATAACTACTTTTTTGGGATAGTTCATAAAATCATCGTTTTTTCTGAATTTTGCAATCGTTTGCAAAATTAAGATCAAAAATAGAAATAAAAATCGATAAGCAGCAGTAAGCAATTCCATTTTTACAATAAAGAGCTTAGTTTATCATCGTGTTTATTTACAAAGTTTATTGCATTAAAACGTTTGCAGCCTCTTTTTTTATTGCTCTTTTATGCCTATACTTGCACACCGTATTTCCACCTATTCTGAATTGTGAAATACCAGGAATAATTAAAGAAATAATACCTTGTACAGATTAAAAACCAAGATCGATACCCATGCTATTGAGTTTCAGGAAAACAGGAAAGCATTTATTAAATTGCTCGAACAATATCGTGAGGTACTAAAACAGAATACGCAGGGAGGAAGCCCGGAAGCTGTGAAGCGTCATAAAGAACGCGGGAAACTGTTGGCCCGCGAGCGAATCAACTTGTTAGTAGATCGCAACACACCCTTTCTTGAACTTTCTGCCCTGGCAGCATACAACCAATACGACAACCAATTTCCTTCTGCCGGTATCATCACAGGTATAGGAATTATTCACGGGCGTGAGACCATCCTGATTGCAAATGATGCCACCATCAAGGGAGGCACTTATATGCAATTTACCATTAAAAAGCATTTACGTGCACAGGAAATCGCCATGGAGAATCACTTGCCATGCATTTATCTGGTCGATTCGGGTGGTGTTTTTTTGCCGGAACAGGATTTGGTATTCCCCGATCGTGATCATTTTGGACGATTTTTTTATAACCAGGCCAGAATGTCGGCCATGCGTATCCCTCAAATCAGTATTGTGATGGGATCATGCACAGCAGGAGGTGCCTACGTACCTGCCATGAGCGATGAAACAATTATTATAAAGGAGCAGGGTACCATTTTTCTCGCCGGCCCTCCTCTTGTAAAAGCTGCTACAGGTGAAGAGGTAAGTGCCGAAGAACTGGGTGGTGCAGAAGTGCATACCAGCATTTCAGGGGTGGCCGATCATTTGGCTGACAACGACACGCATGCAATACAAATTTGTCGTCACATTTTTGAAAATCTGGAGTATCGGGTAAAACAACCATTGAGAACAATTCCCATTGAGGAGCCAATATATGACCCAAAAGAGCTGTATGGCATTGCCCCGATTGACTTTCGAAAGATGGTCGATCCACGTGAAATTATTATGCGTATTGTGGATGGTAGTCGTTTTCAGGAGTTTAAAGCCAGATACGCCGTAACCGTGGTCACGGGTTTTGCCCACATTATGGGATTTCCTGTTGGCATCATTGCCAATTTTGGCGTGCTGTTTTCCGAGTCAGCGCTCAAGGTTACGCATTTCATCGAATTATGTACCGCCCGCAAAATCCCATTGATCTTTTTGCAAAACATCACCGGTTTTATGGTGGGTAAGGAATTCGAGCGTGGCGGGATTGCAAAAGACGGAGCCAAGATGGTTCATGCCGTAGCCAATGCCAATGTTCCAAAATTTACGGTCATCTTTGGAGGTTCGTTTGGTGCCGGAAACTATGGTATGGCCGGCAGGGCCTATAACCCCAGATTCCTGTTCATGTGGCCCAATGCCAAAATATCGGTGATGGGCGGAGAACAGGCTGCCACCGTATTGGTCACAGTGAAACAGGAACAATTGCTGGCAAAAGGAATTGAAATGTCATCCGAAGAAATTGAAAAATTGCGACGACCCATCCTCGAAAAATATGAGACGGAAGGATCGGCCTATTACAGCACATCGCGTTTATGGGACGATGGGATCATTGATCCGGCAGACACCCGCAAGGTGTTGGCCATGGGAATTGCCAGTTCGCTGAACCAGCCTTTCCCTGAACAAAATTTTGGTGTATTTAGAATGTAAACGTTTATTAATGAATCAGTTCGAAACCCTTATTGTAGAAAAAAAAGAAGATATTCTTTATGTTTATCTTAACCGCCCTGAGGTTCATAATGCAATCAATGAACTAATGATCAGTGAGTTGACATCCGTTTATGCGGAAGCATCAAAAGATGAACTTTTGCGGTTGGTGGTGCTGAAAGGTAAAGGGAAATCGTTTTGCGCCGGTGCCGACCTCAATTATATGAGTCATATTGCCCACCATAGCAAAGACGAAAACTATAAAGACGGACAGCGGTTGGCCAAGATGTTTAAAACCGTGTATAAATGTCACGTACCTACCATGGCCATCGTGCATGGTTCTGCTTTTGGTGGTGCCAACGGATTGTTTGCTGCCTGCGACGTGGTATTGGCCGACGAAAACACCACTTTCGCGTTCAGCGAAGTCAAGATAGGAATTGGTCCGGCTACCATCATGCCGTTTATTATACGCCGCATAGGTGAATATCATGCCCGCGACCTGATGCTCACGGGCCGTAAGTTTAAAGGTAAAGAGGCGGAAAAAACCGGACTCATCAATAAAGCCGTTCCAACAGGCCTTCTAATCGAAACCGTTAAAAAATATATCAATGAATTCATCACCGCCGCCCCAAAAGCCACCCGGGCAACAAAGCAATTGATACAGTATTTGATGTATGATGGCCCTGAGTTGACCGAACTGATTGATTATACTGCCGGCATCATCGCCAACCTGCGCGCTGATGACGAAGGACAGGAAGGGATGGCCGCTTTTTTAGAAAAAAGAAAACCCGCCTGGATTAAAAAAACTCAACGTCCCATTGAATTTGAGTGATGTAAAACCGAACTTTGAGAATGAAATTATTTAAAAAAATATTGGTTGCAAACCGGGGCGAAATTGCCGTTAGGGTGATGAAATCGGCAAAAAAATTACACATTAGTACAGTAGCCGTTTACTCCGAAGCAGATAGAAACAGCCTGCACGTGCGCTCGGCCGATGAAGCCATTTGTATCGGAGGCAACGAACTCAGCGACACCTACCTTAATACAGATAAAATAATAGAAGCGGCACTAAACAGCGGTTGCGACTCCATCCATCCCGGCTATGGATTTTTATCGGAAAGCCCCTTGCTGGTGGCTGCCTGCAATAAAAATAAGATCACGTTTATCGGGCCTCATACACAAGCAATTACCCTGATGGGCAATAAGATCGAAGCCCGTAAATTTGTGGAAGAAATTGGTATTCCCATGACCAAAGGCATCACGGGTGACCTGAAAACATTGTTCGAACAATCTCCAAAACTTACTTTTCCCGTTCTGGTGAAAGCGGCAGCCGGAGGTGGCGGAAAAGGCATGCGCATCGTGCACCATCCTGATGAGTTGAAAGAGGTGGTTGAATCCACCAGCCGTGAAGCGCTAAGCTATTTTGGTGATGAAACCATTTATATTGAACAGTACATCGAAGAACCCCGTCACATCGAAATTCAACTGCTCGGAGATCATTTTGGTAACCTGATTCATCTCTACGAGCGTGAATGTTCCATCCAAAGGCGTTATCAAAAAATTATCGAAGAATCACCATCGCCCACGCTGACTCCTGAAATCAGGGAAAAAATGGGCGCTGCTGCCATCGCAATTGGTCGGAAAATAGGATATAACAGTGCGGGAACCATCGAATTCCTGGTGGACAAAAACCTGAATTTCTATTTTCTTGAAATGAATACACGCATTCAGGTAGAACATCCGGTGACAGAAATGGTAACAGGCATCGATTTGGTAGAAGAACAAATATTGGTGGCGGCAGGCAATCCGCTTCGCTATTCACAAGATCAGGTAAAACAAAATGGGCACGCCATCGAGTGTCGTATTTATGCCGAAGATCCCGCCAATCAATTTTTGCCCTCACCGGGCGAAATCACATTGCTAAACATGCCGCAAGGTGAAAATGTGCGCATCGACACTTCCCTCGACCGTCCGGAGACCATCCTGAGTTTCTACGATCCCATGATCGGTAAATTGGTGGTGTGGGCACCAACCCGTATGGAAGCCATCCTGAAAACAGAAGAGATGTTAAAGAATTTCGTGATTCAGGGAATCCAAACCAACATTCCTTATCTGCTGCAAGTAGTTCAGCATGAAGCATTTTTAAACAACCATATTTCCACCAAATTTTGCGACACCCATTCAGAACAACTGCTTCTGGCGATCCAACAACAAAAAAATAAAATCCAAAAAGAGGTTCCTGTGATTGGATTTTTAATTCACTCCCTGCTTCTCAACCATGCTCCAACCAACATTTGGGAAACTATCGGTTATTGGAGAAACCGCATGTTGGTTCCGGTGAAAATGGATCATGAAACCATTGAGGTTGAAATAGAGTCATACAATGGCAATGAATTTCATTTTCAAATTGATAAACAACAATTCCAAGTCCGGTTGATCGCAGTCCACAATCAAATACTCGAGCTTTTGATAAACCAAATGTCTTACCGGGTTTATGTCTCCGAAAACAACAAAGGGCAAGGTCATTTGACCGTAAGTGGTGTTCATTATGATATGAAGCGAGAGGATTTTCTGATTGATACAGAGTTTTACACATCTGCCGATCAAGGTAAAGATGCCGGAAGTTATTTTACACCCATGCCGGGGAAAGTGATCAAAGTAAATGTAAAGCCTGGCGACGAAGTGGTAAGAGGCAGCATCCTGTTGGTGGTGGAAGCCATGAAAATGGAGAACAACATTGTTGCCACGCACGATGCCACCGTTGAATTGGTAACTGTGCAGGTTGGTGATATGGTTGATACCGATAAACTGTTGATTAAATTACATGATAAAGAAATATTAAAAGACTAAGATATGAACTTTGACTTAAGCCCTGAGCAGATCATGATTCGCGAAACGGTGCGTGAATTTGCAGAAAGGGAAGTAAAACCCGTCGCACAGGAACTGGATGAAAAAAGCGAATTTTCCTATGAACTGACCCGCAAAATAGGTGAACTTGGATTGTTTGGAATGAACATTCCTGAGAAATTTGGAGGACAGGGACTGGATACCTTATCCTACATCATTGCCGTTGAAGAGATGGCCCGCGTTGATGGTTCCCAGGCCGCTACTCTGGCAGCGCACAACTCACTGGGAATTGGCCCTCTCCTGGATTATGGAACTGAAGAACAAAAACTGAAGTACCTGCCCTCGCTTTGTACCGGAACCGGTTTGTGGAGTTTTGGCTTAACTGAACCGGGTGCAGGATCCGATTCAAGAGGCTCAAAAACGACTGCCGTGCTGGATGGTGATGAGTGGGTCATTAACGGATCAAAGATCTTTATTACCAACGCCTCCGTTGATATTAGTCTGGGATGCACGGTTCAGGCTGTATCAGGAGAGCAAAACGGCAATAAAATCTTTACAACCATTATTGTTGAAAAGGATACGCCCGGATTCCGGCGCGTTCCCATGCACAACAAAATGATGTGGAGGGCCTCGGACACGGCTGAATTGTTTTTTGATGATGTCCGTGTCCCAAAAGCAAACTTGTTGGGCAAGGTGGGCGATGGATCACATATTATGTTGCATACCCTTGATGGAGGCCGGTTGTCCATTGGCGCCATGGGATTGGGATTGGCTCAGGGAGCATTCGAGATGGCACTGGCTTATGCCAACGAACGCCAACAATTCGGCAAACCCATTGCCAAGTTCCAAATCAACGCCTTTAAACTGGCTGATATGGCGCTTAAAGTTGAACTGGCTCGCAACCTGCTATATAAAGCCTGCTGGTTGAAAGACGAACACAGGCCTTATAGTAAAGAAGCCGCCATGGCAAAGCTGTATTGCAGTGAAGTAGCCAAAGAAGTAGCCGACGAAGCCGTTCAAATTCATGGCGGTTATGGTTTGATGAAAGATTATGCCATTGAACGCTTTTACCGCGACCAGCGCCTGCTTCAAATTGGAGAAGGCACCAGCGAAATCCAACGCATGGTGATCTCCAGGCTGATAGGATGCTAATCATTATTTTTGACATTAAAACAACCCATTATGAACAAAGTTGTAAAAAATGCCACGGAGGCGTTAAAAGGAATAAAGGACAATATGACTCTGATGCTGGGTGGCTTCGGACTATGCGGCATCCCTGAAAAAACCATACAGGCACTGGTGGATAGCGGGGTAACCGGATTAACCTGCATCAGCAACAATGCCGGCGTGGATGGATTTGGACTGGGCATGTTGTTGCGCAAACACCAGATCAAAAAAATGATCTCTTCCTATGTGGGAGAAAACGGTGAATTTGAGCGACAGCTGTTGTCGGGAGAACTCGAAGTGGACCTCATTCCTCAGGGAACTCTGGCCGAACGCTGCCGGGCCGGCGGAGCCGGTATTCCTGCTTTCTTCGTACCTGCGGGCTATGGTACAGAAGTAGCCGAAGGAAAGGAAGTCCGTGAGTTCAACGGTAAAATGCACTTGCTCGAACATGCACTGACGGCCGATTATGCCATCGTGAAAGCCTGGAAAGGCGATACTGCCGGAAACCTGATTTATCGCCATACGGCCAACAATTTCAATAACATGATGGCCATGGCCGGAAAAATTACCATTGCTGAAGTAGAAGAACTGGTGCCGGCCGGCGAACTCGATCCCAATTTTATTCATACCCCCGGCATCTTCGTACAACGGATTTTTCAGGGCGATGATTATGAAAAACGGATTGAATTTGTTACCACCAGGGGGTAATATCCACCTGATGGAACTGACGTTATCACAATTTATATACCTATTAGTTGAAAAAAACTTGAACCATGGCACTCGATAAAAATGGAATCGCAAAGCGTATCGCACAGGAATTACAGGATGGATATTATGTTAATCTGGGCATTGGTATCCCTACTTTGGTGGCGAATTACATCCCCAAAGGTATGGAAGTGATACTTCAATCGGAAAACGGATTATTGGGCATCGGCCCTTTTCCCGTAAAGGGAGAAGAAGATGCCGATTTGATCAACGCGGGAAAACAAACCGTGACCTACACCAAAGGATCGGCCTTCTTCGATTCTGCCACCAGTTTTGCCATGATCCGCGGCGGACATGTGGATTTGACCGTATTGGGCGCTTTTGAAATATCC
Source organism: Bacteroidetes bacterium GWF2_41_31 (assembly GCA_001769215.1). GTDB lineage: Bacteria > Bacteroidota > Bacteroidia > Bacteroidales > F082 > UBA6244. The sequence continues at coordinate 111,412 of MEOL01000047.1, read as the reverse complement.
GAAAGAGGTGATATTTCGAGCTGGAAAATCCCGGGAAAAATGGTGAAAGGCATGGGAGGCGCCATGGACCTGGTGGCTTCCGCCAGAAACATTATTGTGGCCACCACGCATACCGACAGGGACGGAAATCCTAAGTTGCTCAAAAATTGCCTGTTACCCATAACCGGGGTACAATGTGTGCAGCGGGTGGTAACCGATTTGGCTGTTGTAGACATTACCGAAAACGGTTTTAAATTGATAGAACGCGCACCGGGTGTGAGCGTGGAAGAAATTGTGGCTAAAACGGGTGCCTCATTGGAGGTGGATGGGGAAATACCCGAGATGAAACTCTGATTCCACAAACCGCTGAATGGAAATTATTTCATGTATCATTTTTACTACATTTGATCGGTTCTTATTTTTATACACCTAAATTTTATAACATGACGGACAACTCGATGAATTATTTTGAAGAAGGTTTCGGAACAGGAACATGGTTATTGATCTTGTTTATTATTGCCTTCTACCTTTACACCTATTGGCGTATTTTCGAAAAGGCCGGAAAACCGGGATGGGCCGCCCTGATTCCAATATACAATACCCTGATGTTGCTTGAAATTGTTGGCAAACCCTGGTGGTGGATACTCTTATTTTTAATTCCGGTTGTCAACATTATTTTTGCCGTTTGGATGGTCAACCTGTTATCGTTAAGTTTTGGAAAGAGTACCGGATTTACCGTTGGATTGGTGCTATTAAGCCCTATCTTCTATCCAATACTGGCCTTTGGACTTGCTGAATATAAAGGACCAGCGGGAAAACAACTGTAAATATTGACTCCAAATCTATAATAACCGTACTTTTTAGCAATCGGGCCCGATTTAGTTTTTAATGGGGTATCCGATCATCTCCCATGCTGATATTTGCTGATATTTTCAGATTTTACAATATAACAGTTGTTTAAAGATAAGAGGTTTATAATTACAGTCGGCTAAAGCCAGGCTGCAAGGAATGGAATTTATTGTGGTTTATTCATTTACAATGAATGTGTTTATTGGACATCCATTGCAGTCGGATTTATCCGACTGCAAGTCGATCAGATTTATTCCTTAATTTCCAGGTATTTGTTGGATATTTCATCTAACAAAGCTATTCATTATTTACGGGAAATGATCGGATATCCCATTAGTTTTTAACCACTGAACCCGTTGCCATTCCCTTTTTAGGATCTACAACGCGGTAAAGTATGGTTCCGGAGGGATATTCTCCCAAACTGACCTGCAAATTTGTCGATGGAAAAGCTATTTTGCCAAGCTCTTTACCAAGCAAATCATAAAAGAAAACAACCCGATCGGCAGATGGCAGGGCCACCTCAAGAGTCACCTGATCGTTTGCAGGATTGGGGTAGCAATTCACCACAAGTTGTGGCATATCCAGGTCAATCACCCCTACATTGGTGTTTATACTTAAGCTGTCGACGAACATCACCGAACCTGGATTGAGTGAAGCAATTCCGGAAGACATGATAATCACATTAAAGGTATCAGGCTGGTGATCGTTCAAATAATTCATGTTTACTTCAAAGAGTGTCCAATCGGTTGCATCGTGTAAAAAAGCGTGGCCCATCCCGATGGTATCATACGCATCGCCATCCTTTTTGTAGCAATAAATCGCAACCGAAGCACTATCGTCCTGAGCGCCTTCGTACCTGTACATACCGGTAAAGCTAAGCACTTTTTCCTGCAAAGGAAGTCCGTTACCAAAAGAATACTCAAAAGTGGATAAATTCACATTAAATGTGGCCAGGGTTAGCAATCCCGGTGCCTGAAACATTCCGCCAGCAAGGTCTTTCGTCTCAAGTCTGGCAGAATAAGTGCCCGAATAGGCCTCCTCTGATCGGGTTACTACAACCACAGGAGCCAGTGACGTAAATGGATTGGGTGTACTCCAGAATTCAGGCTGCATATAGCTTGGAAAACTAAACTCTTGCCAGTTTTCAAAAGAAGCATTGGGTAAGGTTTGTGCATTTATAGCAGAAACCAGGCAGAAAATAAAAAAAATGGTAAAAATCTTTTTCATATTTTTAACGTTTTTAAGAGTAAACAATTATGCAATTTCGCATTTTGAAAGCTAAATTAATTTTTATATCGATTCTCAGGCCAAATTGTCAAAGAATGATCTTAATCAATTCGTAATCGCATGTGTTTCAGAGTGATGTTAATCTTCTCATTTTTTGTTCTGTTAGCCAATAACAGTTGGTCGCAAAAACCTGAGCGGAAATTGCTATTACTCGATGCAACAATACTTACGAGCGACAGTTTACTTCCGGTTCCCAATGCCCATATTATCAGTAAATTTAACCGTGTTGGCACCATCAGCAACGACGAAGGTCAGTTCAACATGATGATTGATCCATACGACAGTCTGCTGATCACATCCATCGGCTTTAGTCCGTTGATTTTGTATATTACCGATAGCATCAAATCCATCCCGGGAATGGTTCAAATTGTACTCCAAAAGGATACATTGATGATTAACGAGGTTATTATCAGGGCTTTTTTTGAATATGAAGTGTTTAAGCAAATGGTCATCAACATGAAACCCATTGACATGAGCCAGTTTTATCCGGTTTGGGAAGGAACAGAACTCCTCTATCGCGAACCAACGCCGGCTACTTTCGGAGGGCCCATTCAGGCTTTGTACGATCATTTTAATCACCTCGCACGGCTGGAACGAAAACTGATCCGAAACCGGGAACAATACAATGAGTTGATGCGAAAAATGGGGCGCGATAAGGATACCATTCCTGCTATCCCTGAGCATATGCAAGAGTCGCCACGCTGATTTTTATCCCGGAGACCCCTGCCAGTTCCTGGGCACAGGCTTCCAACGTGGCACCTGTGGTAAGCACATCATCAATCAGCAACACGTGCATACCTTCCAGCTTATGCGGATACAAGACCGTGAACTTTCCAGATACATTTTGCCAGCGGCTATACCGCGACTTTCTGGTCTGCGATTCGGTAAACGTATTTCTAATCAGGTTTTGAAAGGAATATGGGATGTTCATTGCACCTGCGATACCAATAGCAATTTGCTGACTCTGGTTATATCCACGCTGGTGCTGTTTTTTGGGATGTAATGGAACCGGGATCACCACCTCGACTTCTTTGAGCAAACCACCCGATTTTAGATCACTGCCCAACAACCGACCCAGATAAATTCCGACCTCTTTATTTCCCTTGTATTTAAGTTGATGAATCAAATGTTGCACCTTGCCCCCTTTGTTAAAATACAAAAAGGAAGTGGCGGCTTGTAAATTCACCCTTCCCCAAAAGATGCGTGAAACCGGATTGTCTTCAAAAAAGTGAAAATCTGTTCGCGGAAGACGATGATTACAGGATACGCAAATCACCTCCTCGTTACGCACAAGTGGCTGTCCACAGGCGGAACACAGGTTTGGGAAAACCAATCCCAGCAAATCCGTTAACCAGGTTGTGGGGTTCATAAGCAGGTCGATTTCAGGCGACAAGGTACAAAAAAACCCGGGATTGAGAACAACCCGGGTTTAAAATCTAATTTGAATGAAGATTCTATTCGGCTAAAATCAGCACTTTGTTGTCGTGAACCTCAATAACACCTCCTGCGATGTCGAAGAATCGTTCTTTTCCACCGGTCCTGATTTTGATCTTCCCTTTGGCAAGAGCCGAAATCAAGGGTGCATGGTTATTCAACAACTCGAAAGAACCATCGATGCCCGGCAACTGAACCAATTCGGCATCGCCCTTATAAATCTCCACATCCGGAGTCATGATCTCAACATACATAGTGTTATTTTTTACTCTCTGCTAACAATTTTTTACCCTTTTCGATGGCTTCATCGATGTTTCCTACCAGGTTGAAGGCGGCTTCCGGATATTCGTCCACCTCACCATCCATGATCATATTAAATCCTTTGATGGTATCTTCGATGGAAACTACCGTTCCTTTCAATCCGGTAAACTGCTCGGCCACATGGAATGGTTGCGACAGGAAACGCTGAACACGACGGGCACGGCTTACGATGAGTTTATCATCTTCCGAAAGCTCGTCCATACCCAGAATGGCAATAATATCCTGAAGCTCTTTGTACCGCTGCAGAATATTTTTTACACGTTGGGCCGTGTTATAATGCTCATCCCCAACTACATCAGGTGATAAAATACGCGAGGTTGAATCCAGTGGATCCACAGCAGGATAAATGCCCAGCTCGGCAATTTTACGGCTCAATACGGTAGTGGCATCCAGGTGGGCAAATGTGGTGGCAGGCGCAGGGTCGGTCAAGTCGTCCGCAGGCACATAAACAGCCTGAACAGAGGTAATAGAGCCTCTTTTAGTTGAGGTGATACGCTCCTGCATGATACCCATCTCGGTGGCCAATGTAGGCTGATATCCTACGGCCGAAGGCATACGGCCCAACAAAGCACTTACTTCGGAACCTGCCTGGGTAAAACGGAAAATATTGTCGATAAAAAACAGGATATCTCGTCCGCCGGATTCTTCATCTCCATCACGGAAATACTCTGCTACGGTTAATCCCGAAAGGGCTACACGTGCACGGGCTCCCGGAGGCTCGTTCATCTGGCCGAACACCAGTGTGGCCTGTGAAGTTTCAAGTTCTTTGTGGTCGACTTTGGATAAATCCCAGCCGCCTTCTTCCATATTCTTTTTAAATGCGTCGCCATATTTAATAACACCCGACTCAATCATTTCGCGCAGCAGGTCGTTTCCTTCACGGGTACGCTCGCCTACGCCACCAAATACCGACATACCGGCATAGGATTTGGCGATGTTGTTGATGAGCTCCATGATAATAACGGTTTTACCAACCCCGGCACCACCGAACAGACCAATCTTACCTCCTTTTGAGTAAGGTTCGATCAGATCGATGACTTTGATACCGGTATAAAGAACCTCTTTGGAGGTACTTAACTCGTCGTATTTTGGGGGATCGCGGTGGATGGGATAGCGTTTTTTTGATTCCACCGCTCCCAGGCCATCGATGGCGTCGCCAATCACGTTAAACAAACGGCCTTTAATTTTATCACCGGTAGGCATCGAAATCGGTTGACCAAGCGAAACCACTTCCAAACCCCGTTTGAGTCCGTCGGTAGAGTCCATGGCTATAGTTCTGATAGTATTGTCGCCGGTAGCTTGCTGGGCCTCGAGAATGAGCTTTTCTCCATTTTCGCGGGTAATCTCCAGTGCATCATAAATATTGGGCAGGTCTTCTTCCTTCTCAAAGACGACATCGATAACAGGGCCAATGATCTGTGCAATATGGCCAATGTTGCGTTTCTCCATAAAGAGCAATGATTTAAGGATTTAATGTGGGCGCAAATATAGCAATTTCTTAAATAAATGATGTATTTTTACAGGAAACCTTGTTCATTATGGCACTAAAAGAAATAAAATGGATTGAGAACCAGTTGAATAAACTGCAATCGCCAGACTTAGATTTAAATGTTTGGAAAGCCTCGGCCTGTTTGATGCTGGACAGCATTTTCGGGACTGACAACTTTCGTTCAAAGCAAATTGAAGCACTAAGTAACAAATTCAACTCCTGGTCATTACGCGACGCCACGGGCAACGAATCTTATGAAGAACGCAACCAGCGCATGGCCGCTGAAATCCTGCAATCGGCCATTGATGAGCTGGAAATGATGGGGCTTCCAAAGAAAGACGACCAGGTGGAAAAACTACTGAAAGAGTTACTTGCCATTATTTTTGATGAGCTGAAAGGCAATCAGGTAAAAAAACTCAGGCAAATAGTAACTGCTGATTTACCAACCGATGACAAAAAACGTCAGCTATCCGACATCCTGCGCGAAGCCGGCGGTGGCGATTCCATCCTTATCAATTTAATGTTGCACCCGGCCATAGGGGAAATGCTGAAGGAAAATTGAGTGTGTATTTGCGGTAGGGTTACCCCTTCTCAGGTATTTTAAATGAACTTAGGAATTGTCAATATTTAAAAGTCATCCAAAAACAACCTGTTTCATTTTCGTGATTTGATAACCGTCAGGAAAATGAAGGACAACAGGATGATCCCGCCAATGACAAACATCCAAACATTGACAACCCGCGATTCGGCTGTCATCTGAAATTTTTCAAATAGAAACGACATGTTGTTCACATTCCACGAAACACGGTTACCCACCGGACTTAACGAGTTGGTTTCTGTAATTAATCCGGGCAGTTCAACCGATACATTAAAATCTTCGAGTTGCAATATTTCGAACAGCACCTTAATCTTCTGGTCGAGTTTTTGAAATGATGCGGGATTCGACTCTTTAATCGATTCCAGGTTGCTGTTGTTTGTCAGACGTGCCAGATAATCAATAAATTCAAGGGTCGAATTCACATCCCATCTGTTCACTTTTTCAGCAATGCTGTCTTTGTAGAAATCAACGAGTGCGGGATCAAGTTCAGGTTGATTTAATTGCTTAATACCCTGCTTAAGCGCGGCCACAATTTCAACCGTCAAAGCATGTTGCAGATAGACTTCAGCCGTATCTTCTGCCTGTTTAATCTTTGCAGAATCGCTGCTGTTCAGGGCTAGTTTTTTTCCTGATAGCCAGAGAATGTCATCCTGACTCAGATAATTTTTAGAGTCAATGGAATCGAAAGGGTTTGCAGCAAAAATCGTTTCATTATACTTCAGATATGAGTAGAAGAACCCGGATTTCTTCTCAATGGAAATGGTTCTTTTCACATGTTTCCACCAACTGGTATCGCGATTGAGTTCCTCACTGAGTTGCTCACCGGTCTTAAATAATTTTGTATAAATTAAAACGTCATTCTTGCCACGCGTAGTGTCTTTCAGAAACTCCATCTTCCAGGTATCATCCACCGGATAGGGTAGTGTGGCATTATAAATCGTTGATGAATCGCCGGTAATTTTAATGGTGCGCAAAAACGATCCGTCTTTATTAATCACGGTGGTAACGCTGATTTCCCTGCAGCTGCTCAACACCAGCAGGGAAATTATAAAACTGATTAAGAAAATTTCTTTTTTCATGATGCATATTTTAAGGGTGAGACATTGCCAATGGCTAACAACTGTTTTTTATTCTGAATTATTTGTGAATGAAGTGCCGGAGGGGGCAAACCGATTGAATTGCCGGCTGCCGTAATAGTTCATTGCCAGCGATGACATGCGGGCTAACATCATTTTCGATTTTAACTTATTTCCAAAGTTGTTTGAAATTTCTGACGTTAACAGGCTGATTTCCTTCAAATCATTAAAACTGGTATTGTATCGAACAATATTCTGGAAATTCCCATTGTACTCATTTCCTGAGACCTGTGAAAGATAGGTTTCCATTTTTGTTGTTTTATCAAATACCTGATATTGCTCGGTTCCAAATACAATCATCAGGCAAATGGAAGCTGCTGCCAGCAAATTTCTTGCGATGAGAAACCCGTTATCATTCAGCCAGCTGGTTTTCGGCACATGAACCTGTTCTTCCTTTTCAATGGCTTCCAGAATATGGGCAGTAAGATCCTCCGGGCTGTTCAACATTGGTTCCTTACGGACCATCTCAATCATCCTTCCGGCTTTCAGGCTTTCAGTGTGGTAGTCACGACATGAATCGCAACTCTCCAGATGATCTATTTCTTCAGAAGACAGTACACTTTCACGACTAAAAATAGCCTGGTCGATGTTTTCTTTAACCAATTCACACTTCATTTTATACTCCTTTCATACGAATGTATCTGAAACAATTTTTCCCTGATCACCTTGCGCGCAAAATGAAGATTGCTTTTTACCGATGTAGCCGGCATATTTAGAACCTCCGATACTTCCTCCGTTGTTAATCCCTGTAAATCTCTCAATACAAAAACAAGTTGTTGCTTTTCCGGCAGGTTCCCGGTCAACCCTTTAATTAACCGGCCTGTTTCATTTTGATGAAGCAGAGTTTCAGGGGTTTCATCATGGAGGTGACCCATATTATACTGAATACCAGCCAGCGACTCCGTTTCAAAACGTTTGTTATACCTGAGTTTATCAATGGCAGTATTGGTTACAATCTTAAACATCCAGGTAGTAAACTTAGCCTGTGGATTAAATTGGCCGATGTTTTTCCAGATTTTCACAAAACTGTCCTGCACCACATCTTTTGCATCTTCTTCATTACATAAAAGTCTGAACGCAAGATGATAGGCATATTGTTGATGTTGTTTTACCAGGGTTCCAAATGCTTCTTTATCTCCGGATTTTACTCTGTCAATAATATGTTCAGGTTCAACCTTCATCGGCAAAATTTATCGTCTTGTTATTGATACGATGAAAGTAGTAAAAAGTAAAATGCAGTTAGGGATTTTTTTGTTCGTTTTGTCCTTTTGCCCCCGGCTTAAGCCAGGGGCAATGAATGCCTCGCCAACAATGGGCTGTAGTCTAATAAGACTTACAGTAAAAAGTTATTTTTCATAATATATCATTGCGCTGTCGCTGAAAACGGTAAATGAATTCATATTTTGAAAGAAGCACCTAAATAACTTGGTTTCTGAGGATAAGATGTTTTTTGTAGCGGTGATATTGCCCTCTGAATCAAAAACAAAAAGTTTGGTTAAGTACTTTTGATAGCGTCTAACTGTACCGTAGGAGGTTTGACTAATAATTACAGCAAGCTGATTGTCAATAAGATCAAAAAATACAGGCCTGATATTAATATTTGGCATGTTGTCAGGCAACCCCATAAGTTTATCCATGTAAAAATCAAGGAAATTACTTTTCCAAAGTGGTTGTCCATTTTCCAGGTTCAACGCGACAATCATATCAGATAAGCCTAAGTATAAAATTTCCTCATCAATATCTGCCTTGATTTCATGTATTGTAATATCATTACCCCAAACCTGATCTCCTAAATAATTATAAGCAATCACCTTGTTATATGAGTACATTATGAAATATTCATCGGTTACATAGAACCCCACAATATTTAAGGGTATACTTAAGACTTTCTCCTGGAGAATTTCACCGGTACTTAAACTAATTTGGTATATTTTAATAGATTCATTCGGATAACTACTAATTACAACAGGCTTAAAAAGAGCGTATAAGAATAATTCGTCTTCAAAAAATGTAACGTCCTCAAAGCCATGTTTACCGAAAGGTTTTATTGAGGTTTTGGCATTGAAGTTATCAGAAGTATAAATATCTATTGTTCTTCCAAAACATTCATCATAATCCGTGAGGACAACAATATTCCCTTTTGTATTATAAAGAATCGAATATGGTATTGGCTTAATTACTTCATTAATAAGCGATAAATTCTTATTTTCGAGATTATACAGTTTAAATGATACTTCACCTGTACCCCGATAATTTTCGGTAGTAAATAGCTTGTTTTCAGTAACATTACTGTAGATAAAGTTTTCGTATTTTGGAAGAATAATGGGTTGCTGATCCTGAAAAACTACACTGTTCTGAAATATCATATCTGAATATCCCTTTCCCTTATACCCACCCGTAATGATTGGCTCCAGGCCTACCTCTTTTGAAATTAATTTTACATACCTGTTTGATGGAGTTAATAAGATTACATCATAAACATTTTCACAAGAAATATTCAATGCAATTTCCTTTTTATTAAACTGAGCCGTTGTCATATATGGAAAAGTAAACATCCAAAAACAACAAATAAACATGCCCTTGTATAATTTCATGATTAGTCGATTAATAACATTTTAATCTGAAAAAGGATTGAGCATCAATAAATACCCATTTTGGAATCAGTACTTTTCAGAGAAAAATTCCCTGCTAAAATACAAAAACAACTACATCCACCTCTTCCGCCTGAAATAAGCAATCATTCCACCTCCCCGAAACCTCCTTGGTTGCTCTTCAGATAAATCTTTAAAAGTTTTGTTTGAGGAGCGACCGAGGAGGAGGGCAAGGGCCCCTGCTAATAGTTGCTATTCACCAGGAGATAATAGGGATAAACCGAATGATTTTCCCATGCCTGAAAATGTACTGTATCCTGCGGGAAGGTTTTGTAATAAACGGCATCGGGGAAGAGGGGAACCTGGTCACCGGATCGCTCGAAATCAAACGTTCCCAATAATGCCGGTTCAACATATCCTGGCATGGCCTTTATCACTCTCGGGTAAACATTCTCATGGATGATCTCCAGTACCTGCTTTGTCACGGCCGGCCCTACCGCTAAAAACTGGTTATAGGTTTCATCAAATTTAGGTCCGGCGGGGAAATTTATACTGGCCATAAAGCCTTTCATATCATAAAACGGACTGATCTTTGGAAAATCAATGGCGGTCTGAAATGTTAAGCCAATACAGGGGACCCAGTCCAGAATGTTATTTACAGCCATCGCCCATCCTCCATTATTGATTTTCTGATAATCGTAAGCATATTGCAGATTACCGACCTTGGGCGCTGCAATCAAATAGGTTTTTAAACGAAAATCCGAAGGCAGTTTGCCGTCTTTCTGCAGATAGCGGATATATGATGTGGCAAGAAAGCCGATACCGCTTCCCTGACTGTGACCGAGAAGGATGAAATCACGGATACCTTTGCCATATTGATCCTTGATCTGGCTCACAAGCTCATCCGAGATGTGCGCCAGGCCCAACAGCATGCCAAGATGTACCGCTGCACCCGGTATTTCTGCTACCTTATACTCGAAGGTTTTGGATTCCGACATTTTTATCTTCCCGCTTGCCGGGACCATCGGACTATAAAATGCAGCAGTAAAACTCAGCCCTCCCGGGTCTACAATTGATCCCCTGATGGCAATTACTGCTCTGTTATTACTGGTAATCCACACATCGAAGCGGTTCATGAGCGGAGAAACCTTTGAGCGAAAAACCTGTTTGATCCCATCAGGCTGTGGTGTTTTAAAACCACCGATATCGGCCGTATCATAGGCTCGTTCCATTACCGGGATCAAAGCGGCAAGTTCAGTTTTATCATATCCGGGAAGGACTGAAGTGGATTCCTTCTTCTGCTGACATCCGGTAAATGCAAGACATGTTACCGCAATTGCAATAAAGAGAGTTAATGTTCTCATAATTCTGATTTTTAAATTGTTTTTTTCTTTAGTTGAATTTCTATACTAATTTAGTCATTAATCTGCTGTCGATTTTCTTCATACTTACTTTTATTAAAAAGTTATTAACACCACCCTCAATTTCAGTGCAAGCATAAAATCCTATAAGTACAACTTTCAAGTGTATAATAAAGGAGGTTTTCTCTACCTAAAAGGCAGGAAAATAATAGGATGCAAATAGTAAAGTATTGCTAAAAAGCAATTTGTCATTATTAAAAACTGCAATTCTATTTTGAGGGGGGATTTAATGATTTTTCCTGATTAGCAGGTTTGGTGCATTCCAGTGAATTTTAATTACATTTCAAAAAATACACCCTACATCCACCTCTTCCGCCTGAAATAGGCAATCATGCCACCTCCAATCGTCAACATAATAGCGATCACGATATAAAAAGCATAGTTTTCGTTTTGCAATGGAAGCAGAATGTTCATGCCATAGAGCCCGGTGAGAAAGGTTAAAGGGAGGATAATGGACGAAATCAGGGTGAGGATTTTCATGATTTCGTTGGTTTTGTTGGTCTGCATCGAATCGAAGGTAGTCGACAAACCATCAATCAGTTCACCATAATCCTCGGTCATGTCCCACATTTTGTTGTAGTAGTCGAGGATGTTGCCCCAGTAGTCTTCCATGTTGTCGGCAAAACCTTCCACATTTCCCGATTCAAATTTATTGAACACGCGAAGTTGCGGCTTGTACATGGTATTGAGTGCAATGATGTTTTTCCGGGTAACGGAGAGGCGTTCAATAACCCGGGTAGGTTTGTTGCCAAACAGTTCTTTCCCTATCAATTCGAGTTCAAGGCCCACCCTTCTTAATACAGCTACCGATTCGGTCATCAACTTTTCCAGAATGGTATACAGCAAAGCATCGGAGGTTCCGACCTCAAAATCACGTCCTTCGCTTTCCTGTTGCAACGACTCTTCAAAAAGCTTATCCACCATCCAATGTGTTTGACCTACCGTAATGATGTAATCCTCTGCCCAGAATATTTTTACTTCACTGGGCTTAATAAAATGCTTCTGTAAGTCGAAAACGGGAAAATGGAGAATTAAAAAATAATAATCATCGTAAATATCCACCTTGGGACGCTGGCTGATTTGCCTACAGTCTTCAATATCAAGTTGGTGAAAGTGGAAGGTATTGCTCAGGTATTCAAAATCATCCTCGGTAGGACTTTTAATATGAAGCCACCTTAGTCTTCCTATTTTAATCGTTTCTCTCATAGGTGTTCCTCCTTTCTTTATGATATTTAACCGGCAGGTTTATTATCCCATAGTCGTTTTTTTTTCGTTGCAAAAGTAATCAAATTAATTGGAAAGCATCCGCCTTGGCTGAAATCACAACTATTTGCAGTACTTTTGAAAAAACTATCATGTCACTATTTCGATTCCGTTATCCGGTTAGTATGAGAACAATAATATTATTTGTCGGGCTTATTGTTACCCTGCAATTATCTGCACAAAGTGTTGAGCAAAACTACCAACACCATGATGTAATGTTGAGCTATGGCCTTTTCCCTATCGATCAGTTTTTATCGATGGAGTCGGCCATGCTGAATAAACAATTTCCTGAAAAACGGTATGTGCGCGATCATTACACGGGAAGCGGAACAGTATCATTGGCGTACCGGCATATCACCAAAAACGAGAGGTTGTTATGGGGATTTGCCATGGGATTCAACCAAAGCCAAGCCACATTATACAATGTGGGAAACAAGGTGGGGACACTCTCCAGGCAATTTATTTCCATCGCGGTGGATGTTGAATATCGCTATATCAACCGTGGAATCGTACAGCTATATTCAGGTGCAGGTGTCGGGTATCAGATAGGAACCGAAAAACTAACGGCACCTATTGATAGCGGATTGTCAGATGCTTCAGGTGTAATAAACCGTGTGGCCTGGCAAGCCAATGTCTTGGGGATCAGAATTGGTAAATCCATTGGCGGTTTTGCAGAATTTGGATTTGGCTACAAAGGAATCATCAACCTGGGTTTGTCGCTTCAGCTTTATTAAAGATTGGCAATAACCAATTGAAGTTTCGAGGCAATCTCCGTAGCCAGGACATTCATCTTTTTATTCTTAAGCGATGACATGGTTTTCACGGGATTGATGGCGGCTACTTCCACCCTGTTGTTTCCCAAATCGCGCACTATGACGTTGCATGGCAACATAAGGCCGATGTGGGCATCAATTTGAAGGGCCTCGTAGGCTCCTTTGGGGTTGCAAGCACCAATGATGATGTATGGATCCATTTCCTTACCTGTTGCCTGTGTAAGTTTTTGTTGCATGTTGATTTCCGAAACCACTCCAAAACCTTGTTCTTTTAAAGATTCTTTTACGCGGATGATGGTGGCTTCAAAATCAGTATTCATCACTTTAAAAAAGTAATAACTGTTCTTGTCCTGGTTTAGCTCCTTATTTTGAGTTTGAGCAAATCCGGTGGATAAAACAAAAAAGGCCAACAATAGGGCTGATAGATAAAAAATATGCTTTTTCATAGTGTGACATTTAGGGAGAAGGGCTCTTTTGAATAGCCGGTTTCTCCAGGTTATTAAATTGGTATACTACCTAACATCATTTCTGTCGCAAATTTACTTCTTTTAGCACACGCAATCAAGAGGCGTTTATTAAGTTCCCATTAAAAATTGCCTGGTACTCCAACAAAAATGAAAAAAACAGGCTACTTTTGTGAGGAATACACATCAACCAATCCCCAATTTACGCTTGTATCATTTTAATCTTCATTTGATAACTTTCTGATATAAAACAACGAACGGAAATCTCGTAATAGGAAAGCGTAGTTACACTTGCCCTGGTAGTCTTTATGGATGTAGTACATGGTGCCCTTGCCATCCTGGTCGATCACATATATAGGAAAAAGGCCATCCCCACCACTGATGTAATGCAGTTGCCGCAGTTGATGGCTGGCATCTTCTATCGTTTCAAAAGTGCAATCGACAAAGGTTTTAGCTATTTGCCCAATTGTAGTCATAAAACAAAAACAGGAAACATAATGATAGGAAAGCTTAGATGAAATCTAGGCTTAGGAAGGAGATTAGTCTTTATTACAAACCTACTCTTTGTCAAATTTAAATACATCAAAATTTTGCCAATAGTCTTTAGTCAACTCCTCTAAACTAATTTTCTTCCATTCATCTTTATCTGAATATGTTAGAATTTCAATATTACCCTCTTTGGTTAACCCGAGATAGTTTTCGCCACCACTTGACGCTAAACGAAACACGATTGTAAACTCTTTGTTTTTCAAAAAATTATATAATAGATTAAGTGATTTTGACGAATACTCATTCGTACAAAATATATGCGAGTCCATAGTGTTCCAATAAGCCACCAATTTATCTGAACTATCGGTAATAAAAGAGACGCTTACCCATAAAACGTTTTTTTTAATAACATCATAATCTTCATCCAGCATAGGATGAAGTGAGTCGCTTTTATATTTAGTAAAAAGTTTTTCTATAGTTTGTGGATAACAATAACGGTAAGGAAAATATTGCTTCTTTATTTTTTTCAGTACTGATTTATCTATAAAATCCGAGCGTTTCAGCATATCTTCAAAATAATCATATACAAAAATGTGGTCAATATTGTAGGTTTCATTTGAATCATAACAAGAACTCTCCTTAAACCTTTCCGTAATTATTGAATCAAGTTTCTGTACCTCAGGTTTAGTGGGGAACCATCTTTCCTGCCCAAGACAAAATCCTTCCAGTAAAATTCCCACAGCTGTATTTAGTAATCTGGTCTTCATAACTAATGTGGATATATGAAATAAAAGAAATCTGTAAAATCGATTGAACTAACCGTATTAAAAGTACCATTGGAAGGATTCATTAAAGTATATTGATAGCCATTTCCAATAGAACGGGAAACTGTCACGAGATTTACCATATGATAATCACCTCCAATTAATTGGTATTTCAGTCAGCTTTACGTCTCCTTTAGATTCTTTAAACTTCTATACTGCTGAGAGTAGTCTTTATCTTCATCTTTCATACTTTCATTTAAAAAACCAAACTCTAGAAGCTTAACAATAATATCTCTATCCTTTTTATTCATATTTTTAATAAACCATGTGGTTTTTACGGTTTGACAAATGAATATATGTCCTAAAGAATTTGCCGGAAACTCATCTGCTGAATTATTGTTGTTTAATAATAGTTTAGTAAATTCCGCAAACAGACAAGAATCAAATCTTACACAAGTATTTTCTTGGAAAATATGTAAAACAGGATGAAGCTTTTCTTCTGTATATTTTTCTAAATTGTCTCTATCTTCTTCCTCATTACTGGATAGAAATTTATTATTTAACTCAATATTCCTTTCAAAAACCTTTCTTATATCATTATAACAGTCTTGTGCATTAAGATTAATACTTGCTAAAAATAACAGCATACAAATGAATTTCAATATATCAGTTACCTTATTCATATTAGTTTACAATTACATTGATTGCAGGTGAAATTCTCTGAAAGTAAGTATTCAAAGTATTATAGAACGCATTTAGCCTCGCTGCATTCTCTTGAATACCTATACAACCTAAGGTACCAATCACTCCCCCGTCAGGGTGAATCCTTAATAATGTTCTTGTTGTTTGAAATTGAGGATTGAGGTCAACACTAAATCCAACACCATCTCTTGTATAACCTGATTCAATTCTTGTTCTCAAATTATCTCCAAGATAATTTCCATTTGGCAAAGAACCATTACCATATGGACCAGATATTGAACTCCAAGAATCTTCAGCACATTGAGTACCGTCACTATAGTTATTAACTAATTCAAGGCTTTCTCCATTGAATTCTAATTGAGAGTCAATGTACTTTGGTTTAATCTTTGATCTGGGAACTTCCAAATTACAATCATATTGTGTATCTACCATTGAACGGTTGTTTTCAACAGGCACCAACTTAGAACGCCCAGTCCAGAAATTGCCTCCATTGCGGCTGGCCCGAATTCCACCTCCGATACCACCTAATACACCTCCAATAATTCCCTGTTTGGCTCCTTCTTGCAATCCAGTACCTAGTGCTTGACCAATATTATTACCGGCAATTAAACTGTTACCTGTGCCGGATAGAAAACCACTTGTTAAACCGGCCGCCGCACCCACCGCTGCTCCAGCCCCAAAACCACTCGCGCTTAACCCCGCTGAAACACTAAACCCAAAAGAGCCTGAACCTGCAGCCAAGGTACCAACCCCGGCCCCAATGCCAGCAGCAAGCGCCCCAGCTAAAGCACCAACTCCAAAATAACCTAACCCTGCAGCATTAAACTGAGCCCCGTGAGTTAACCAATTAAATACCCCACCAATAATGGCACCAATTACAATATGAATCCACTCCCCACTCGGATCCGTATATTTCAGCGGGTTATTCAGCACATAGCTATACCGGTTAAAATTCTGGGTATAGTCCGGGGCTTGCACATAGTTGTCGGGAGAGAGGAACCGTCCCAGCATGGGGTCGTACATTCTGCCATTCATATTTATCAAGCCAAACTGGTCGAGGTGTTCGTGCCCTGTGTAACCACGATCGAATTTGTAGCTTTCAGGCACATTTGTAAATGTCCAGTTGGTTGGGTTTCTTCGCCTGCCCCAAGGGTCGTAACTGAGTTTTTCAACTACCGTGCCTTGGTTGTTGGTAATGGTTTCAAAGCTACCCTGGTAGTCTTTGTGGATGTAGTTCATGGTTGCTTTGCCATCCTGATCGATTACATAAATGGCAAACAGGCCATCGCCTCCGCTGATATAATGCAGTTGGCGCAGGTTGTGGCTGGCATCGGCTTCGGTTTCAAAAGTGCCATCGAATAAGGTATTTCCTGTTTGTGTAATTGCTGTCATAAGGCAAAGATAATGAACAAAATGAGATGAATCACACCAGTTACATTCTGATTGATATCGGAAGGCGGGAGTTGGGGGTGGCCCACGAGTCACTTCCGATAGCCATCGAAATGCGGGAGCGGGGGTAGGAAACTACACTTAGTGGAAGGCATTTGATTCCTTAAAGATTGTTCCTGGTAATGCTCCGGGAATCTTAATACAAATAATTTGTGGTTTATCGGTTATTCTCATAACAAATTCAGGTTCTAGTTCATCCGCCTTTAGTAATATTTTATTATACACCAAACGATAAGTTCCTTTTAATAAGCATATACTTCCAAGTTTATATTTAAATCTGTTGCATGAATCTAAATTAAGTTTTAAAGGAGTATAAAAATCAGAGTAATTAACATTCCTTGAAATAAAAGGAATATGCGTTTCCAACCTGGCTTTTTCCAAGTTAGTTTTTATCAGTTCGCGAATTGTATCATTATATTTGTTATAGGTTCTAATTAAACTTGATAGTGTAAAAAAACCACCCCGGTAGTGTAACGTATCAGATTGAGCATTTAATTCTTTTTGCTGTTGTACCTCATACAACACGTTTCCTTTTAAAATTGAAAAACAATTTAGACCAAATAAACCATCTTCATTAAATAAAAATCTTTGTGTAAAGTTTAGGTTAGAGTCAGTTAAAATCAATGTATCGTTGTTCTCTTTATAAATACCCCAAGAAAGCCAAATTTCCATTGGAAGTACATCGCTGTTGCTAAGGTAGAAATCACTAATGGGCTCGCCATAATTATACTCCGAAATAAGATAATAATTTCCTGAAGGATACAATAACAAATATACATTATATAAGTCAGATGTAACATCAGTATCTGCTTTGTATAACAAAAGGGATTGTGACATAACTGAGTTCTGTGATTGCATAATAAACCCCAATACAACAGCAATAATAACCTTTATTATATTTCTTTCGTTTCTCATTATTGCACTAATTAATAAAATTACAATTATGGCCAAAATAATGGAGGTCTGAAATGATAATCCGCTGGAATACTAGTCCATGATGCCCATTTATTCCCCACCGAGTAGAGCGCTCCTGCACTGCTTAAATCTCCATATGATAGTACTGAGTTTGCTGAATAGCGATATGCTACCGCCTCTGAGTATTTCCGGCTGAAAGCTGCCCCTAGAATATTATGATGGATTACATGTATTAATTCATGTCCAATTGTTTGATCAAAATTATAGCTACTCTTCAACGCCCACGGTGAAATATGAACATCGGAACCATTAAAAATGCCATTAAATTTAACATAACCTGCACAAAGTTCGCCATTTGAATTGACAAATAATTCATGTGGACCTAAACCCATATCACCAGTATTTGTCGTAAGATCGGAGATATTTAAATCACCAATTGAAACACCATATTTATCATACGTCATATCTCGAAGCAATCCATTATTTGTCGTCTCCATATCAGAGCCATTATATAGTTTTGCCTTTGCAACAGCTTGTTCGTAGTCTACAGTACCGGGAACAATATTTTCCATAACGCCTTTACCCGTCCAAAAATTAAGTTCATTTCTTATAGCTTGTATACCACCCTTTAACCCGGAAATAGCAAAAGAGATTCCTCCTGATATTGCTCCCGATTTTAACCCGCCTAAAAATATATTATTGGATTGCCCAAACAAAGTATTGTTTATTCCTGTCATGCCAACTCCTCCAATAAAACCACCAGCAAAGCCACCAACACCCCCGCTAATACCTGAAGAAATAAAACCAGATGCTCCTAGATTGACTGCACTACTAACTCCAGTCCCAACACCTGCTGACATCGCACCAACTACGGCTGAACCAATTGTGTAAAATGTTAAATCTTTTCCTCTCAAACCAGCTGCTCTTCCAGAGATATATCCCACAACTCCCCCAATAGCCGCTCCAATCACTAGATTCCATAACTCCCCACTAGGATCAGTATATTTTAATGGATTATTCAACACATAGCTATACCGGTTAAAATTCTGTGTATAATCCGGGGCTTGCACGAAGTTGTCGGGTGAGAGGAAACGTCCAAGCATGGGGTCGTACATGCGGCCATTCATGTTAATCAGCCCAAATACATCCAGATGTTCGTGTCCGGCATAGCCCCGGTCGAATGTGTATGTTTCCGAAACGTTGTTAAAAGTCCAGTCAGTTGCGTTCCTTCGTCGACCCCAAGGGTCAAAACTTAGCCTTTCTACAACCGTGCCTTTATGGTTGGTAATGGTTTCAAAACTACCCTGGTAGTCTTTATGGATGTAGTTCATGGTTGCTTTGCCATCCTGATCGATTACATAAATGGCAAAAAGGCCATCGCCACCGCTGAGGTAATGCAACTGGCGCAGGTTACCGTTGGCATCTTCTTCGATTTCAAAGGTTCCGTCTACGAAAGTTTTTGTTTTAACCAAATCACCTGCCAGGTAAAGTTTGGTCAACTTTCGTGATTGTCCGGGACCGTATGTAATTTCCAAAGAAGAGGCCTGTTCCTGGTTTGCAGGATTATACTGCCTGATGGTGGCCGTTTTATCAAAACCTGTGTAAGTGAGTATCTGCTTGTTGATTTTGGCCATGGCCAGGTAAGCCGCATCAGGGTCTATTATCCTGCTAACAGCATGCGGACCATCATCTACGGTACCGTATAAATAAGTTCCCACACCGGTTTTGGTATTCATGTTGCCGTTGACGGCGTAATCAACACTGTACTGGGGTCCTGTTCCAACTCTCCA
Source organism: Bacteroidetes bacterium GWF2_41_31 (assembly GCA_001769215.1). Taxonomy (GTDB): domain Bacteria; phylum Bacteroidota; class Bacteroidia; order Bacteroidales; family F082; genus UBA6244. The sequence goes on along the minus strand of MEOL01000047.1, from coordinate 91,698 downwards.
GGTGATTAACCTATTATTTAGCCCCGATACATCGTAAGTGAAATTTTCTTTTAAAGTTTGTCCTGAAACTGTAGCCTGTCGCCAATTTAAATTGCCTGAATTGATATTGAAATTATATTCCAAATCCTGAACTCCGCCTTCGGTAAATATGGTAGTCGGAAAACCAACATCATCATATCCTTTGGTGGTTAACAAACCGTTCCCAAGCTGAAATTGCGTCACCTGGCCGCGTGCATTGATATCGGCAAGGTCCCATAGCTTATTTCCTGTACTATTCTCTTCCACCGCGCTAAGATAGCCTTTTTTATATCGGTATTTTATTGAAAATCCGGTTGGCCAGGTAACGTTTCTGGCTTTTCCATAAACATTGTAATCGTAGGTAAAATCATACTTTTTTCCATCAATGAGTTGGCTTTTCTCAATTACCCTGGAGAAGTTATCATAGGTATAGCTTGTTTGTATGCCGTTGCTTCCGGATACGGTTTGAAGCTGACCAAAACCATGAGTTCCTTCAGGACAATAGGTGTAAGAGGTGATGTCATCCAGGCTGCCTTCCAATGTTTTATTGGTGAGGCGTCCCAACCCGTCATAGGTCATTTTATAGGTATGCAAATTGGAATTGGTCTGTGAAATTAATTCACCAAATGGATTGTAGTCATAAAGGATGGTTCCTGCATCCGGTTCTTTAAGTTTATCCTGATAGCCCGCGGCATCATAGTAAAGCAGTGTGGTAGCACCCCCGGCAGTGATGGCTTTGGGTTGTCCCGAGCTGTAATAGGTGTAGTCTATCGTACCGCCCGGATCGGTGGCTTTGACCACCTGCCCGATGGCATTGGCTTCTTTGGAAGTCTGAATACCAAGTGTTGTGTTATTGGTAGTGGTAATCCGCCCGTTATAAGTGTACTCTATAGTGGCTGTCGGACTTATTACTTTTTTAACAGCCCCCGTGGCAAGATATTCATACGTACTCCATAATAAATCCGAGGTTGAATAATGCGGGTTGGATGACGTACTTACATGCCCCCACTGATTGTATTTGGTTTCTCTGTATACTTTTCGATCTTTCGCATCCTTGCTGACAGTGAGCAGATTTCGACCCATTTGATCGGCAAACGACAACACCTCCTGTTCACCTGAACGTTGGGTCCATGTGTAGAATAATCCATGATCAGGATTGTCGGGGTTTCCGGTAGCCCAAAAAAGCCGGCTTTTGTCGATTACCCCATCAGGGTAGGTGGTTTGTTGTAGCCTGCCGAAGCCGTCGTACTCGTAGGTTGTGGTTAAACCATTCAAATCGGTTGTAGTAGCAGGCAATCCTGTGGTGGGGTAATATGTTGATGAAGTAATATAATGGGTATCGTTTGAAGTGTTCTTTGTTTCTGTTACAAAGCGATGCTGATAATCAGCAGAATACGAGTAGTAGGTTATGCGATTAGTAGTTATGGGAGTAAAATTAGGAGCAGACAAAGTAGATTGAATCAGGTTTCCATAATCATCGTATACATAAGCACCTACCGTTGTCATGGGTGTACTTAAATTGGGCGAATGTGTTTTGTATTGCACCAATGGCGATGCGGTGTAGTATTCAAACACATTCATTTGAATATCAATGGAGGCATCGGCTTTATCCCAGGTACTTGTTTGGGCGGTTTTTATGCGGCTTATAAGCCAGTTGGGTTCATCTACATCATAGGTGAAGTCGGTTTTATTGTAAAAATCGTAGGCTTGTTCGGGGGCTGAAAAGCCAAAGTTATCAGGGTCGGTAAACACGGTAGCCGAGGTGAGGTTGCCAAACAGGATATCTGGTTCGGAGTAGGTTTGTTTTGAAATGGTTGTTTTCACAAAGATACTACCGGCATCTCCGGTACTATGCACTTTGGTGAGTGAACGCGGAGTGTAATAGAATATCCGTTTGTCACCAAAGTTTTTCACAACAGGTTCTTCATTCAGCGATTCACTGATTAGCAACTCAATGCCCCCTACTTGGGTATAAGTTTCACTGCTTTCAATCCATCGAAAATAGAAATCCTGGTTTAAAGCATAATTTGCAATGGTTTTGGCTTGGTTGGTTGTTCCGGGATTGGAAATGGTGGTAATCTTGTCGAATCCAAGAAACCCCCTACCAAGCCTATGTATCTTTGCTCCCTCATAAAAATATTCGACACTGTTCTGACCACCAACTCCATTATCAACAATAACTGAAGACACAACGTTTAATGCCGGTTGGATATCCAAGAGAGGGTAAGTTGACCCGGTGGATTTAGTATAAATGGAATTGTCTGTCAACGGATTAAATTGTACCTCAGTTTTGTGTCCTAGTCCATTGGTAAAAGATTTAACTAGAGTGAATTGATTATTCATGTCGAACTGATAAATCAGATCCCCATATAAACCTCCTGTGACATACATGTCTGCATGGCCGTCACCATTAAAATCAAGAAAAGGAAAAATGTGTTGATTAGTGATTGTTCCTGACTCAACAAACCCCCCGTAAATTGCAATCTCATCATCAGTCGCCGATTCATCAAAATCATCTCCATTCGAATAATAAATGGTGTAGGAAGCATTATTCGTATTTGGGATTTTTTCAAGCTGCATCACATCGCTTTTACCATCTCCATTATAATCAGCCATGTTTAAAGAGTAGGCCCATTGGTCTCCCTGATCGTACGGATTAAAATGAGCTAAAGGAGGGGCATCATTCATGGGTACAAATCCTGTGCTACCATTAAAACACACTGCTTCCCAAATGGGATTTGAGGAGGTATAGTTGTAGGTAAGTAAGTCTGTTATTCCATCCCCATTAAAATCCGCTGGATATATTTGATGCCATACGGTTGGATAGCCTGATCCGTATATTAATCCAAAACTACTTGAGGGTATATCTACACTATAAATAAAACAATTACTTGTGTATGAACCAAAAAGAGAGATACTTTTCGCTGTCCTTAATAAATCACTGCGACCATCTCCATTAAAATCACCCACAACGAGTACACTTTCATCAAAACCAGTATTCCCAAACCCTAATTTACCCCAAAACACAGTTTGAGAATAAGGTGAGGTTTCACTGAATTTCCATATAAAAACATCGTCCTCGTCATTGTTCGGATCGCCGTCATAATTAACATTTTTATCCTTATAAGCAGCCAACAGCTCAGATTTTCCATCACCATCGAAATCTCCTACCCTAAATTCGGGATGGTTTACTTTTAACCCCTCTATTCCTTCAAGTTGATAAATATCGAATCCAACCCCATTTGATATAAAAAGCCTATCTACAATTGTCGTATTTTTATCCTCATGTGTGTATTTCAAATCCAAAAAATCCTGTAAACCATCGCCATTAAAATCGCCCACCATCAAATTCCTAAAAAACATACTTGGTTCAACATCTCCAGTGAAATTCATCTTATTTGAAAAACTGCCATTGGATTGTCTTAATCTATAATACCAATTGGTAGCTTTTTTTGCTTGTGGTGACCCAGCTGCACCATGCATTACCCATTCTATTTTTATAACATCGGACAATCCATCACCGTTTATATCTAGAAAAAACTGATCAATGCTACCAAAAGGATCCTCGTCAGCGGTTAATTCAAGATGAGAATGTCCCATATTATTTCCCCAGTGAGCAATTATTGGATTAAAGTAAGGCTTATCCCAATCTCCTGAACGCAGCCAAACATTAACCAATCTGGCTTGATACGTTTTGTCGTAACTCAACATATAATTATTTTTTTGCAATTCAGAATTATAGTATATTTCTATTTTATTGAGTAACTTATCTAGTTTAACTGTACTCCCTGATACATACTGTGTGATATTATCATAACGAAAACTGTCATAGATAAATTTGATCCTATAAAACGGGGATTGCCCGGTTACCCGATTTCCTCCATATGTAATTTCATTAATAATGCCCATTCCACCTGTTTCAGTATAACTGAATTCAATATAATTACCCTGTCGATCTTCTATTGAATTAAGACACCACGTTAATATTGACGTTCTCCCTTCAGCTTCGATCCTGCCTGTTGCTTCGCTGCCATAATATAATATTTGTCCACTTTTTGTTTTCACAACAAATTGCTCGGGTCCATCACCTGCTGACCCACTACAGGTAATCTTCGAAAACGTCTCAATCTCCGTTCTAAACTCGGTCTTTTCAGTGTTAATCGGTATTAACCGTTGTCCGTCCAACATCAACTGGTCGTTTCCATCAAAATCCACCCCATCAATGTATTCGTCATTATACATGTTGGTGCCTGTACGTGTAATGGCCGAGAGTCCTGTAAGCGACCAACCTATTCCCAACAACCCATTCCCTCCCTGGCTGTTATATGTCAATCCCAATTGTGGTGTCATCCCGGCCACTCCGGGGGGAACATCAATGGGAATATTATACACTGCGGCCCCGGTAGGGGAAACCATTAAATTTCCGGGCAGGGTACCAACCACGCCACCAAAGTTGTTGTTGGCCGGTCCACCGGTTTCTTCACCATCCTCGGGTGGAAATACGAGCAGGGGGTTAATTTTTGCCGAAACCTGATAATAATCATCGAAGGGATGTGCCCAAAAGTTGGGTATCATCTGGATGTATTCGCTGGCTACATAATCCCGCGTTACATAAGGAGAGATTGGCTCGTTGAGTATAAAATGCGGTTGCGGATCCTGACTGAACACAAAAGTGGCCTGTAACAAGAAAATTATAATGGAAATGAATGGTTTCATGTGTTTATCATTTTGTGTTTATCGCTTGATTACTTTCCAGGTGGTTGTTTCTGAGTTGATGGCCAGCTTAAAAAGATAGGTGCCATTTTCATGTTCCTGTATGTCCATCACGGTTTCGTTATTGATGATCTGTCCTTGTGATATCAGCTGGCCTGTGAGTGTATACAAGGAATATGATACCTGATCGGTTTCCGAAAGGTTATCCAAACTGACTGTAAACCTACCCATGGTGGGATTGGGATAAATGCGGATGATCATATCTTCTAATACAAACTCGTCTGCCGGGACCGACTTTTCCATATTTAGGTTTTGCAATGTGTCGGGTTGTTCATCGGCTTTTGTAATCATTATCTCAATATAAATGGTATGCCGAAGAATTCGGTTACCGGCCTCATCGTAATCGAATTCAACCGTGTTATGTTCCTGCGACAGCATAGCCAGTGGAAATGCGATAAGAGCGAGCAGAATGAGTAATAATTTTTTCATGTGTTTTTATTGTTGGGTTACCGTTATTTTAGTCGGAAGCTGGAAGACGGACCCCGAAAGCCTTCGGGGGAAGTCGGGAGTAGAGTTCAAACTTTGGAACTACCAATATTTCAATCATTTCTTTTTCAATTGATCTTTTATCACGTTTAACTCGGCTTGTTGTGTTTCAAGCACTTTTTGCTGTTCCAGGATGTACAGGGTAAGTTCTTCCACTTTTTTAAGGAGAATTTCATTCATTTCAGCCAGGCCATAGCCATTTACCATCACTTCTTTTTCTGAAGGTACATTTGGCAGATGCTGATTTTTCTTAATAAATAAAGAAAGTTCATTGAGTGGCATCAGATTGTAATCCGGTTTAAAAACATAATCACCCCAATCTACGGGGTGCTTAATCATCACTTCATCAGCAAGAATTTTTCCCAGAACGGCCAGTTCGTAACCATAGGTATTGATGGTACCAATACCGACTTTGCCGGCACTAAAATAGATATCACTGGTTCCACTTGTTAGCCATGGGCTTGGAGCAGGCAGTTCCAACCGTGTCCAAACGGCCGTACCCTCACTGTCGGCACATAAAAGCACACTACCCTCACGGGCACCCATTCCATATTTCAGGTATCCCTCGTTAAAGTTATAAAACGACTGGGTTTTAAAGAAGAGCCCATATCTTTCATTAGCGCTGATGCCATGCAGTTGATTACCAAGTGCCAAGCTTGCATAATCTCCTCTGGACCAATTAAATGGCTGGATAAATACCGCGGCGGCTTCGCCATCATCGGCACGGAGGTGGAGTTTGTAAAGGGGAAATCCAGTATTTCCAATCCCTATCATACCCGTTGTTCCCATCCCGCTGGAACCTGTTACAATTAAAGTAGGCAAATTACTCACCCCACCAAACATAATCGAATTGGCAATGTTATTTGTAAGTGGCATGTTTTCTAACCCGCTCCCAATTACAAATGAATTGTTACCTACCGACTTTAAATAACTGCCGATTGTTGTTGAGTATTCCCCAATTGACAAATTGGTAAATCCCAACGCCATAGAAGCATTTCCAGTTGCCTGATTGTACCGTCCCATGGCACTGGAATAATAACCTGTTGCCACATTGTTTCGCCCCATAGCGTTTGCATACTTGCCAACACCGGTGGTATTTTCCACACATGAAACACAATCCTGACCAAATAAGTTTGTCAGGAATATTGTCATTAAAATGACCAACAAAAGTCCTTTTGTTTTTTTCATTTCCTTATCTTTTTATTTAATATTTTATCCATTTACCTCTGTCTGAAATCTGTTCTTGTTGTGTTAACGTCCACCAGTAAGCACCCTGTGGCAAAGAAGTTGTATTGATGGTGGTGATCAACTGATAAAGGGGCTGTTCCTGTATTAGATTCCCACTTACATTATATAACCTGAAAACAGCCTGTTTGATGGTGGTTCGCACATTGATTTCATGGCTTCCCGGATTTGGGTATACCAGAGCCCGGTGTACATTTTTCTCGTTAATTTGTGGGGTATCCAGCCACAAACCGGCATCGGTTTTGATTACAAAAGGATCGCCTTCGTTCTCTTCGTTTACAAGGTAGTCGTACTGGTATCCCCCAACGGCAATTCCGCCGTCCGAAGTAGCAGCCATACAATCAACAGTGTATTCAGCATCCCTGCCTATATAGCGTTCACTGATCAGGTTCAATTCCGGGTCCAGTTTTGCCAGGTAGATCAGGTCGTAATAATCGGTGAAAAAGCCTAAGGCATTGTCGAATGAACCCGCCACACAAATCTCTCCCTGCGCATTGATGTCAAGGCAATTGGCCCATGCAGCATAGGTCATGGTATCGGGGTCGGTCAGCATAATTTCATGGGTAATCTGGTATAAGGTATCCAATCTTTCAACTCCTAAAAATCTTTCCATCGTGTTTGATGAAAAATTCCAATGACTATATGACCCGGCCACGATTAAGTCGCCTTCCTGGTTCAGCATGGCATCATAGGGTTCAGTAAAACCGTAACTTTTCCATATTTCTCTGTAACACACCCTTCCTATGGTATCGTAATTAGCAGTATCCAGAATAAATGCGCCAATTCCATTTGCACAATCAAATAATTCACCTCCGACTTTGTGAAGTAAAATCGATGAAGTGTTAAAATCATAGCTCAGTGACATTAGCCATCCTCCAGGTGATTGGTAAAACACTTTGGATTTAACCATTTCTCCTTGTGAATTTATTTCAATTAGATAGAGATGTATTATTGAAGCGATACTATCACTTTGTATAGTTTCACCTAATAAATAGTTACCTGATATAAGAGCCAAAAAATTCATGTGAGAAAGAACCGATGTTTTTCGTATTTCCTCAGGTAGCGGATAAAACCTTTCCCAAATAACATTTTTCATGGCATCCAACCTCATCATCCAGTTAAATCTGTTGTGGATGATCAATGTGTCGGTATAGGTATAATGTACCCCTATGCCTGAAATCAGGAATCCCCCATCCGGTTCACAGTATATATCTCTTGCACTTATCGCTGTATCATTTCTTGACAGGTTGAGTTCCCATCGAATTGTATCATAAGGGGAATAGTTATTAAAAGAATAAATTTCGCTTGTGATTACTTTGGGAGTTCGAAACGGGTAGTCGAACTTAATGGCAATAAACTCATCCTGCGAAGTAGCTACTATTCTTGAAAATACACCATGTTCTGGTCCTTCAAAAACAACTTTGTAGCTTCCCTGCGCATACAGGGAAACTACAAATGCCGAAATAAGTACTATAATCAGATTTACTTTAAACATGATGTTAGTATTGTGCAATGTCTTCTAATGAAATTGAACAAGCCGCGAACCTTCTGCCAAGGTGGGTGGTAAGTTCATGCTTTAAATAATGCCCATCACCATCATGAATCTCCAGGCCAAAATAGGCACAACTCTGAAGTTTCATGTGCCCTTCCAGATATATAGGTGAATTATTTATGTGTTGCTGGGTGATGCTGAGGTAGCTCTGTTTGTAAAATCCTTTCTCTGTCAGGCTCTCTATGCAGCGGACATCTTCTGTTAAACCTGGTAAGATATCCTCATGTGCATAATAGATCATGTAATCACAGTAATTGTCAATTTCAATATTTGTACCAGGATAGTAAAATGGCTCATCATCTGGATTTAAAACAGGAGTTGTATTGTCATCGGTGTAGGTAATAATATTTGTAAAAATCCACCTGCAATTTTCTGGTGGGGCCGTATAAAAATAATCACGAACCTCCCCTGCAAGTACAATTGCAGCATCCTTTTCTCCAAAGTATTGGTGTGATACACATACCCCTTCCTTTTTCCCCCAATACCAATCATATAAAGGGTCAACGTTCAAGTTAGGGTTACCAACCATAAGGCTGATAGACAAGCTATCACCACCATTTACAGGTTCCAAATCCACGCTTACGAGTCTTTTTTCGGTAAACTCGGCCATAAAATACTTATCCTGGATACTCTCAAGGATGTTGTCAAAATATTTTTCAGAAGCTTTTAACATGGTAATGCTGTCGCCTTCAACCAAAGGTATGTCAAGTATGGTATCAAAAACAACCATTTCACCCAAATCAAGATAAGAATGACAGTAGGTTAAATTAATGGTGGCTTCCCAATCAAGAATGGTTGAGTCGATTTGTAGTAATTGTTCACTACCTTTCAGGTTAGGATTTTCGTGGTAATAGGCCATCCTTTCTTTAAATGCCAGGATATGCGCCGTTATGGCTTCAGATCCATCATCCACCACGGTTTGTTTTACTTGTGTGTTGGTGTTTTCCTTTTTACATCCGTTTACCAATACCACTCCCGTAATGAGTAATGCGGCACTTCCGGCTAAAGCCAGTGCTTTAATCCGTTTTGAGAAATTGTTTTTTTTCATTTTCTTAACTTCTTAAGTTGATTATAAACTATTGTTTCTAACTTATGAGGGCTTAATACTACTTGCCCCCTACTTATATGTGTAAATTCGGCCCTAAATTCTATAGTCTTTTTGAATTATTTTTTGTTTTGGTTGTAATTTATAATGATACTAAATAATATCAACAACCAATCAAAGGGTAAGCTACCAATAATATTCAGTTAATTAATCACTTTCTGATCATTTTGATCGTCCATCCTTAAAACCTGTCCGCCTTGGGAGGATCGTTGAGCTTAAAGTTATCTACTTTTGTCTTCCGGGAAACCGGGAACTAAAAATTTGAAAATATGGCCATGAGCTCACATACAAAGGAATATCCCGGTCAACCGGTTGTTCAGTCAAAGGTTGTTTATATTGGTGATATTCCTTTGGGAGGACCACATCCCGTTCGGATTCAATCGATGACCAACACCAACACGCTGGACACTGAATCGTCTGTAAACCAGATCATAAAGTTGGCAGATGCCGGATGCGATTATGTGCGGTTGACCACCCAGGGCGTTCGTGAAGCAGAAAACCTGGGAAGAATAAAAGAGGAACTCCTCAAAAGGAATTATATCATTCCGCTTATCGCCGATGTTCATTTCAATCCAAAAGCTGCTGAAGTGGCGGCTACCCTGGTCGAAAAGGTGCGCATCAATCCCGGGAACTACACAGATAAAAAAAGAACCGATGATCAGTATGACGAATCGGCCAACATGGCTGCCCGGCAGCAAATAAGGGAAAACCTGATGCCTCTGCTCGAAATCTGTAAAAAACACCACACGGCCATCCGCATCGGCACCAACCATGGATCAATTTCTGATAGAATCATGACCCGCTTTGGCAACACTCCTTTTGGAATGGTTGAATCGGCCATGGAATTCATTGAAATTTGCCGGGAAGCCGATTTTCATGAACTGGTTTTATCCATGAAAGCAAGCCATGTGCCCACCATGATTGAAGCCAACCAATTGCTGGTGAAACGAATGACTGAAAGCGGCTACTATTATCCTATACATTTGGGCGTGACCGAAGCCGGTGATGGAGAAGATGGAAGGATAAAATCTGCAGCCGGAATCGGAAACCTGCTCGCTCAGGAAATTGGCGACACCATCCGGGTTTCGCTTACAGAAAAACCGGAGGACGAGGTGCCTGTAGCCAGGAAACTGGTTCAGTATTATGGCAAAAAACACCTTCTCTCCCATCGCTCACCCCATCAAATCATCTATTTTAATCACCACAACAGCGAAAAACCAAAATATCCGTTGGTGCTCACTTCACAAAAAACACCCCTGGGCGATGTGGTGGTGGTTGCACAAACTATTTCAGAAACCCCGGAGAACAACCTTACAGGTTATCAGGTAAACTACGCTGAATTGGATTATGAATCACTGGTTATCAGGGCTTCAACCGACATTTCACTGTTGATGTTAAATCACCGGCGCGATGGTATTTTTATTCAAAATAGCGGTCTTTCCTCCGATGAGACCCTGGCCCGGCTTTCGCTTAATATTTTGCAAGGACTGGGCATGCGGTACTCAAAAACCGAATTCATTGCATGTCCCTCCTGTGGGCGAACCCTTTTTAACCTCATCGAGCAACTGGCCCTGGTACGCGAAAAAACCGATCACCTGTCGGGATTAAAAATTGCCGTGATGGGATGTATCGTAAACGGGCTCGGTGAAATGGCCGATGCCGATTATGGTTATGTGGGTGCAGGACGGGGAAAAGTAAACCTCTATCAGGGGAAAGAGCTCATTGAAAAAAATATTCCGGAAGGGGAGGCTGTAGAAGCCCTTATTGAATTGATAAAAAAAGGGGGCGACTGGATAGCAGCACCAATCAGTTTAAAAAATGAAATCTGCTGACTCACCAATTGAGTTCGTGCACCTCAAATCCTTTCGACTGGTACTCTTTGATGGCTATGTTTTTCGATTCGATGGCTTTTTGTTCTAAATAAAATCCATTTGAAATGATGTTTCCCTGATCGAACTCATACCAAAGCGGATAATCGCGCCGGATAATCCGATTGAATTTTCCTTCCATTTCATACTGAACCTTTGGCTTTCGGATGGGGCTAAAAAAAGCATGGTATTCTTTGTTACCGTCACCATCCAGGTCGGCATAACAGCTGGCATAAACATAAAAATGGGTTTTTACAGCCAGCTCCTGAACCACCACCGTGTTGCTCCAAATATCGTCTTCACTCCTGTCGCGAACAGTATCTGTTTTTACAGGATCATATCTGTACACACGGGCAATAAATTGAAAACTCTTCGACATGCCCGACACCAGCACATCCAAATCCCCATCGTTATCATAATCGGCCCAATGGCCGTCGCTCATGTGCAAGCCTATGATATCGGCATTCATGTCGGTGAAATTATCGTTGCGGTCGTTGCGGTAAACTTTTGATACAGGCCCAAGGGTCGATTCGCCGGTCAAAAGCAAATCCAAATCCCCATCGTGATCCATGTCGCCCCAATCGAGTGAACCTGACCTGACTGAAATAAACCCCGGGAAAATTGGGATAAAATACTGGTTGTTTTGGTTGTTAAACAACTGGGTTTCCACTCTCCCCTGCTGGGTTTCCCCATTGATGGCCATGTCCAGGTCTCCATCGTTATCATAATCGCCCCAGGCGATATCACTCAATTTCAGACCAATAAAGCCAAAATTCACCCGTTCAAAGTGTCCTTTGTTGTTTCTGAACAATTCAGTTGCGACTAACCCATTGCTTACGTTTCCGCTGACGACGACATCCAGGTCACCATCCAGGTCAAAATCGGCAAATCGGGCCATACCAAACGAAACCTGCGGAAAGTCGGTTTGCAATGCTGAGAATTGATCGTTTCGGTCGTTTCTATAAATTTTGGTGATGGGGCCCTTGTCCGATTCACCTGTAATGAGCAGATCCTGATCGCCATCGCCATCATAATCGCCCCACTCAACCGATCCGTCGCGAACGCCCGGGATGTTCAGTGGAACAGACTGAAAACTGCTGGTGCGGTTATTTTTGTAAAGCCGGGCTATTTTCAATCCGGTGGAAGTTTCGCCAATCATAAAAAGATCAATTATCCCATCCAGGTTATAGTCGGCCCAATCCAAATCGCCCCTGAAAACGTTTACCACGTTCGTGGATACTTCCGTAAAATGATCGTTTTTCTGATTTCTGTATAGTTTGGAATAAATGCCATGAGTGTTTGCTGAATAAAAATCACCTGTTACAAATATATCAGGAAGGCCATCTTCATTGTAGTCTATCCAACAGTTGGCACTTTCGCTTACTCCGGTAAGGCCAGCTTTTATGTCGGTAAATGTTTGCGCGTTTATGGCAAAGGAGCTTGCTAATATGAATAAAAAGAAGATGCGTTTTGGCATGGTCAAATTTTTTACAATATTATTGATTTTGTAGCTGAATTCAAAAAAGCAAAGAGGTTTATTTGGTTTCATTCTTAATTTCAAATATAATCCCCCTTATCTTCAAAGAAACACAATAGTTTATTTACTTTTGTGAAATATTTCACAGCAATTCATTTATCATGAAAATATCTCATATTGAACATCTTGGTATTGCGGTTAACAGTCTTGACGAAGCCATTCCTTATTACGAAAGCATCCTTGGCATTAAATGTTATGCCATTGAGGAGGTAAGGGATCAAAAAGTGAAGACTGCTTTTTTTCAAATCGGGCAAACAAAAATCGAATTATTAGAGAGTACAGATCCCGAAGGCCCCATTGGGAAATTTCTTGAAAAACGAGGCCAGGGCATTCATCATGTGGCATTTGCCGTCGAGGAAATTGAAAAATCGCTTGATGAGTTGGCTGAAAAGGGAGTTCAACTCATCGACAAAAAACCACGCAAGGGTGCCGAAGGACTTGACATCGCATTTCTTCATCCCAAATCTACCTTTGGCGTCCTCACCGAACTTTGTGAAAATAAAAACAAATAGTTTTTTTCATTTGAAAAAATCATCTGTTTCAGGAAGGTACCAACATAAATACACAATACAAAAAAAATGACAATCGAAGAAAGTATCCAGCATCTGTTAAGCAAACGCGAATTGGCTAAGATGGGCGGAGGAATAAAGCGGATTGAATCGCAACATAAAAAAGGAAAACTGACTGCCCGTGAGCGAATTGACCTTTTACTGGACGAAGGCAGCTTTGAAGAATATGACATGTTCGTTACACACCACTCAACAGAATTTGGCCTGGACAAACAGGTTTTTCTAACGGATGGCGTGGTTACCGGGCATGGCACCATCGATGGACGCACCGTTTATGTGTTTTCACAAGATTTCACCATTTTTGGGGGATCCTTATCTGAAACCTATGCACGAAAAATCTGCAAAATAATGGATCAGGCCATGAAGGTTGGAGCCCCTTTAATTGGCATCAACGACAGTGGTGGAGCCCGGATACAAGAAGGGGTGCGGAGTTTGGCCGGATATGCTGAAATTTTCCAGAGAAACATTATGGCCTCCGGGGTGATTCCACAGATTTCAGCCGTGTTTGGTCCATGCGCGGGCGGGGCAGTTTATTCGCCAGCCCTGACCGACTTCATCATGATGAGCAAACAGAACAGTTACATGTTTGTTACCGGACCAAAAGTTGCCAAAACCGTTACCGGGGAAGACATCACCACCGAAGACCTCGGCGGACCGGATGTACATGGCAAAAAATCAGGCGTGGCTCATTTTATTACCGAAGACGAAGAAGAAGGGCTGTTGTTAATTCGTAAACTACTGACTTTCCTGCCTCAAAACAACCTGGAAGATCCCATCACCACTGAATGTACCGATCCCATAGATCGTAAAGAAGATTTACTGAACGAAATTATTCCCAACAATGCCAACATTCCATACGATGTAAAAGACGTGATTTACTCCGTGGTAGATTATGGTGAATTTATGGAAGTGCAGAGGAATTACGCGCAAAATATCATCACTGGTTTTGCCAAATTTAACGGAAGTCCTGTAGGCATTGTGGCCAATCAGCCCAACTTTTTGGCAGGAGTACTCGACATCAATGCCTCACGAAAAGCCGCGCGTTTTGTCCGTTTCTGCGATGCTTTCAACATCCCCATTGTCACCTTTGTGGACGTTCCCGGATTTTTACCCGGTAGTGCACAAGAATATGGTGGCATCATCATTCATGGCGCCAAACTGTTGTTTGCATACGGAGAAGCTACTGTTCCGAAAGTGACCATTACCTTACGAAAATCCTATGGTGGTGCCCATGATGTGATGGGTTCTAAACAACTTAGGGGCGACCTCAATTACGCCTGGCCAACAGCCGAAATTGCTGTTATGGGTCCCAAAGGAGCCATCGAAGTTTTGGAAGGGACTTATGTGTCAACACTTGCCACCGAAGAAGAAAAATTAAGCTATGTTGCCCTGAAAGAGGAAGAATACCGTGAAAAATTTGCCAACCCATACGAAGCAGCTGCTTACGGTTACATTGATGATGTGATTGAACCCCGGAATACCAGATTTAGAATTATCCGCGCATTGCGTACACTGGCCTCAAAAAAGGACGTCAACCCGCCAAAGAAACATTCCAATATTCCATTATAACGCTGTGAATCAATAAAGATATGCACTTGATATTTCAAATTCCCGAATTGATTTTAGAGGGCGGTATTATTGCCGTAATAGGTTATACCATCGTTTTTACGGCCTTGCTGATCCTTTACTATACTTTTTTATACCTGGGCAAGGTTCTCGCCTGGAATACCCGGCGAAGGCTTGCCCAAGCAGGTAAACTATCCCATCAGGAAACAGAAATAGAGGTCACAGGAGAAGAGGCCGCTGCCATCGCCTTAGCCATTTTTTTATGCCGCGATTTACACGACGACGAAAGCGATGTGATTACCATAAAACGGGTATCGAAGGTATACTCACCCTGGAGCTCAAAAATTTACGGTACTCGTACCTTTAGCCGATAACCTATCCTTTAAATCACCATCAGGTTTTAAAAATCCCGAAAAAAGTTAGTCAAATGAAAAAATTCAAGTTCACCATAAGCGGAAATAACTACGAAGTTGAAATAAAAAAATTGGAGGATGGCTCTGCGAAAATTGATGTAAACGGCACCTCGTATAACGTAGAACTTCACAAGGAAGAGCGCACTTCCAAAACTCCCATATTAGTACGTTCGGCCATTTCAAGACCCAAAGATGCGCACAAGATTGCCAAAACATCAGATGTGCTTTTCAAAATTAAGGCGCCGCTGCCAGGAAACATTTTACAAGTGTTTATAAAAGTAGGAGACGAAGTGGCCAAAGACGATAAGTTGCTTGTTTATGAAGCCATGAAAATGGAAAATAAACTGCTCGCCGAAAAGTCAGGTATTATCAGCTCAATTAAAGTTCAGCCGGGAGATTCTGTATTACAGGACGATACATTAATTGAATTAGAAGTAAACTAAAGGGGGGATCACTGATATGAATGCACGAAAAAAAGCAATCACCGTTTTTGGGATTATTGCTTTATTGGTCGGTTTAAACTTTATGGTGTTTCAAATTCCCGGGATAGCCGAACCTGTTAGCAATTCAACCGAAACTGTAAACAATTCTGCTCCCGATGGGGTTGGGGGCATTATAGGAGGGATTGCCAAATTCATCAGTTACACGGGCTTTAGAAATGCAACTCCGGGTCATTTGATTATGATTGTCGTGGGGCTTTTCTTTATCTTTCTGGCCATCAAATACGAATATGAACCCTTGCTGCTAATACCTATAGGAACCGGGATAATCATTGGGAACATTCCCTTTTTTCAAGATGGGGGAATAAATTTGCAGCTGGGTATTTATCAGGAAGGGAGTGTGCTAAACTACCTGTATTTCGGGGTTGTAAAAGGGATTTACCCACCTTTGATTTTTCTGGGTATCGGTGCCATGACCGATTTTTCGTCTCTTATTTCCAATCCCCGACTGATGTTGCTGGGCGCAGCTGCACAGATTGGGATTTTTCTTACCCTCATTGGAGCACTTTATCTGGGATTTAATATGCCCGAAGCGGGAGCCATTGGAATTATTGGTGGTGCCGATGGTCCTACGGCTATCTTTCTTTCGTCAAAATTGGCCAACGGAGGTATTATCAATGGCGTGCAAACGCAAAACCTGATTGGCCCCATTGCCATTGCAGCCTATTCGTATATGGCCCTGGTTCCTGTGATCCAGCCACCTGTGATGAGGTTGCTTACAAGCAAAAAAGAGCGAGTAATCCGCATGAAACCTCCCCGCTCGGTAAGTAAACTTGAAAAAATTATTTTCCCTATACTTGGCCTTATTTTGACCACTTTTATTTCACCGGGAGCTTTGCCCTTGTTGGGGATGCTCTTTTTTGGCAATATCCTGAAAGAAAGTGGTGTAACAAAGCGCCTGGCTGATACGGCCCGCAACCCACTAATTGATATTGTCACCATACTTCTCGGTGTTACAGTGGGAGCTTCCACTCAGGCAGATGTTTTTTTAACCGGCGGTTCTATTTTAATTTTTATACTTGGCGCCCTTTCGTTTATTGTTGCTACCGCGGGAGGGGTTCTTTTCGCGAAAGTAATGAACCTTTTCCTAAGCGAAGGCAATAAAATAAATCCGCTCGTTGGGGCAGCCGGAGTATCAGCCGTGCCCGACAGTGCCAGGGTGGTTCAAATAGAAGGTCTTAAATATGACCCGTCAAACCATTTGTTGATGCATGCCATGGCACCGAACGTAGCAGGGGTAATTGGTTCTGCCGTTGCTGCCGGGGTTTTGATGAGCTTTTTAATGTAAATCAACATAAAAAATAATACACTTTAAAAGAAAGAGGTGAACAGTTGGTTGCTTCACCTCTTTTCTTATTTTTGAATCACTAAAAATGTGCCTTTATGTTAATAATTGGAATTGCCGGAGGAAGTGGATCCGGAAAAACCACCGTTGTAAATAAAATCATTGAAGCATTGCCTCAAAACAGCGTGGCTCTTATACCTCAGGACGCCTATTATTACGACAACGGGCACCTGTCGCAGGAAGAAAAACTCCAGATTAATTTCGATCACCCCAATTCCATCGAGTTCGACTTGCTTGTAGAGCACCTGAATGCCCTCAAGCAGGGCAAAACAATACAATTACCCATCTACTCCTACGTTACTTGTGCCCGGTCGGGCGAAACTATTCCTGTAGCGCCTAAACGGGTGGTCATTGTTGAGGGTATTTTAATCCTGGGAAATGCCAGATTAAGAAAATTGCTCGATATCAAGATGTTCGTGGCAACCGACAGCGACAACAGGCTCATGCGCATCATTCGCCGCGATGTGCAAGAGCGGGGAAGAAATTATAACGATGCCCTCACCCACTATGAAAAATTCGTGAAACCCATGCACATCCAGTTTATCGAGCCAACAAAATTGTATGCGGACCTGATTATCCCTCAGGGAGGTGAAAACAAAGTGGCAATAGATATGTTGGTCTCAAGGATAAAAATGAACCTTGGTGATGGACATTTACCTGTCATCACACCTTCGGAATCGTAGAGTAAACTACATTTTCGGATAGTAGAACCGGGCAAACTGATCGTCATAGTAACGGTTGTTTTTATATCCTGCTGCCATTTAAGTCATTGCGATTTTTGGATTCAAAATTGCCAATAGATTTAAATTAAAAGCTCAGTAGCCATGATATTGTATTTTATTGCCATCTACTTGTTAGCGACATTTATTCTAACATGGATGGGTATTGACAGCAAGTCGGAGGGTGTGCGTATTTTTCTAATTAGTTTATTACTTACACCCCTGGCAGGAATCTTTCTGGTGATGAAAGAACGCCGCAAGGCAACCCCCGTTCATTACTATTATTGTCATCAATGCGACTATATTTTCCCTGTAAAAATGAGCCACTGCCCCATGTGCCAGGAAAATGGCAAAAAGGTAAAACTAAACAAGTATGTTAGTCCACATCAGATTACAGACCAAATTGGTCATCTTAACCTGACCTGACATAACCGTTCTCAGGATTTTTTTCATTAAAAATGACTAATTTTGGAAAAAATCAACGGTCATGAACACAGAAGCATTTTTTAAACTTACCTATGGGCTCTACATTATTAGTACCTCCTCGCATGGTAAAATGAACGGATATGTTGCCAACACGGCTTTTCAGGTAACTGCCGAACCACCCCAAATAGCCATTTCATGTAACAAAGACAATTTTACCAGTCATCTGATTGAGGAATCCGGTTTGTTTTCAATTTCGGTACTTGAGGAACAGGCCTCCCCGGAACTGATTGGTTTATTTGGATATAAAAGTGGAAAGGACATCAATAAGTTTGAAAACACTCCCTACATCATAGGGAAAACAGGCGTGCCGATCGTAACAAAGGAATGTATTGCCTGGTTTGAATGTAAATTAATCAATCAAACTGATGTAGGTTCTCACATTGTGTTCATCGGTGAAATTATCGACTATGGAATGTTTCATGAAACCAAAGAACCCCTTACCTATGCCTATTACAGGAATGTAAAAAAGGGAAAAGCCCCCAAAAATGCACCAACCTATATCAAACCTGAAGAGCCTGTTGTGACTGAAACCAGAAGTGACTCCTCTCGGTTACAAAAATACCAATGTCTGGTGTGCGATCATATTTACGATCCTGCAGAAGGTGATCCGGACAGCGGAATACCTCCCGGAACGGCGTTTGAAGACATTCCTGATGATTGGATGTGTCCGGTTTGCGGGGCAGGGAAAGAGGACTTTGAACCCCTGAGATAATGCTCCTAAACCAGGCTCCACCCACTTTAGGAAGTGGACTTCTCTATATAATTATAAAGCCCCATCCCCGTTTCTTCAAGTAGATCCAACACAAAATCGAACCCCTGTGGACCCCCATAATAAGGATCGGGTACGTGATGATGGTGACCTGATGCAGAGAAATCCGTCATGAGATGAATCTTTTTTACATCTCCCTGATTCCGGGTCATTTCTTTTAAATCGTGCAGGTTGTCTTCATCCATGGCGAGAATCAGGTCAAAATGGTCGAAATCATACTTTGGATCAAACGGTCGCGAAATAGAAGTAATCGTATAACCCCGTTTTTTTGCATGTTGCTGCATGCGGACATCTGCAGGCTCCCCGGAGTGATATCCGGAGGTGCCGGCAGAATCAATTTCAAATTTTGATGCCAATCCTTTCTTTGCGACAATGTCTTTAAAAACAGCCTCTGCAGCTGGTGAGCGGCAAATATTGCCTAAACAAACAAACAGTATCTTTTTGTCCAATGGTTTTTTTTCCAAAAATAGCATTTTTTAAAAGTTTTTATAAGCACGTTAAACAATGTTTGTACTTTTGTTAATTATTTAACAACTTTAATAATCGTGATGATCAAGAAACTTGACGACATGTTTGAAGTGCTTAAGGCACAGGGGAAAAAAAGGTTAGTTGCAGCTTACGCCAATGATGCGCATACTATTACCGCTGTAAGTCAGGCCATTGATTTAGGGTTGGTTACAGGGACACTCGTCGGAGATGAAATGGCCATTATCAAGGTTTGCCGGGAAGAAGGCATCGACATAGCCAAGTTTACCATCATTCATGAGCCCGATGAAATGAAAGCCGCTACCAAAGCGGTTGAACTAATCAACCAAGGTGCCGGTAACCTGTTGATGAAGGGACTCGTTAGCACGGATAAATACATGCGCGCCATTTTAAACAAGGAAAAAGGGTTAATGAATCCTGGGGCAGTATTGAGTCATGTTACTGTGATTCAAAACGATAATTATCACAAACTGTTAATTGTAGGAGATGTGGCCATTATCCCGTTGCCTGAAATAAACGAAAAAATTGCTATTGTTAAATACCTGATACAAGTAGCCCAATCCTTGGGAATTAAGGAACCCAAAGTAGCCATTATTGGAGCCACCGAGCAGGTTTCGCTAAAAATGGTTTCCACAACTGATGCAGCCATCATTTCTAAAATGGCCGATCGGGGGCAGATTCAGGGCGGTTTTGTTGATGGACCTTTGGCATTGGATGTTGCCATAGATAAAGAAAGTGCCGAAATAAAGAAAATAGCAGGAAAAGTAGCCGGAGATGCAGATTGCCTTGTTTTCCCCAATATAGAAGCAGGCAATGTGTTTTACAAAACCAACACCAAACTTGCCCAAAGTGAACTTGGTGCAATTGTTATGGGCGCCCGGGTACCTGCAGTTTTATCTTCACGAGGCGACAGCACAAAAACAAAACTTTACTCAATCGCGCTGGCGGCCCTGATGGCCAAATAAATAATTTAGTAACCCGAGTCCTTACACATGGAAGAAGTCAAAATACTTGCCATTAATCCCGGTTCTACAAGTACCAAAATTGCTGTTTTCGAAGGCACCAATCCGCTTTTTATTCAAACCATCAGGCACACTTCCAACGAACTTGAGCCTTATGATGTCATCACCAAACAATTTAAGTTTAGAAAAGAACTCATTATCCGGGAGTTGAAAGATGCCGACATCGACATCAACAGCATCTCCATCATCATGGGCAGAGGTGGATTGCTGAAACCCGTCGAGTCTGGAATTATTGAGGTGAACGACAAAATGCGGTATGAATTGGAAAACTGCACTTATGGCGAACATGCCAGCAATCTGGGAGGGCTCATCGCCTGGGATATTGCTCAATCATTACCCAATGCCAAAGCTTACATTACCAATCCGGTGGTTGTTGACGAACTGGACGAACTGGCCCGGTTATCGGGACATCCCTTGTTGCCAAGACGATCCATTTTTCACGCGCTCAACCAAAAAGCCGTAGCCCGTCAGCATGCAAAATCCATCATGCGAAAATATGAAGACCTAAATCTGATTGTCGTTCATCTGGGTGGTGGAATCACCGTGGGGGCGCATAAAAAAGGCAGGGTAGTTGATGTAAACCAGGGCCTTGACGGAGACGGGCCCTATTCGCCGGAACGTACAGGGACTTTGCCCGTAGGCGATTTGGTCAGGTTATGCTATAGTGGCAACTATACCGAAAAACAGGTGCTCAAAATGATAAAAGGAGAAGGTGGTTTAGTTGCCTATTTGGGAACAAACAGTGCTTACGAAGTAGAACAACGTGCCGAAAAAGGAGACCAGTATGCAAAAACTATTTATGATGGAATGGCCTATCAGGTAGCCAAGGAGGTAGGTTCTATGGTAGCCGTGTTGCATGGCGAAATTGACGGCATTTTAATTACAGGAGGTATCGCCCATGATAAGTATTTTGTCAACCAAATCATCTCCTATATTCACCGGTTTGGTCCTGTACATGTGTATCCGGGTGAAGATGAAATGAAAGCCTTGGCCATGAATGGTTTGCGTGTAGCTCTCGGAGAAGCACATGTAAAAGAATATACCTAAAAATCTCAGTCATCCGATCAAAAGGATCCAACCTTTTTCAATTTTCATGGTAATAAATTGATCATTGTTTAGCCATGACATTATTTAAACTTTACTTTTGTCGCGACAATGAATCTATTTACAGTTAATTGAACCTATCATGAAAAAATTTATGCTTATTGCCATTGGTATTTTTATAATACTAGGGGCATTTTCTTTGAATTGGGCCATCAGTAAAAACAACATGTCGGAACGTGAAAAAAGAGCTCAGGTAAACACACGTGTCGACAACAATGGTTATTGGAAACTGATGGCGTCAAAAGGACTGGCTGTATTAAACCCTGAAGCAGAGGTTCCTCAAGCAATCTATACAGGAAGCACTATCCAATCGCGGATGGTTCGCCTCGACGATTCTCCCGATGTTCCTGTCACAGGCCAATCATCCACACAAAGTGAAAACTCGATTTTTATCGATCCCAACGACAATATGGTGGCTTTGAACTCGAACAACTCAACCCCTTCGGGTGGAGGATCTGTTTATGGCGCCGATTATTTATACACCATGGATTTGGGAGAAACCTGGGGAGGCAGTATACAGGGACCAAACGGGAGCAACAGTGGCGACCCGACTACCTGTATCGGAACCGATGGACGTTGGTATGTTGGATATATTGGTAGCAGCAGTGGACAAGATATATCCTACTCTGACGACCAGGGAACCTCCTGGACAAAAGTCGCGGTGGCACCGAAGCCGGGCACTGGATGGAGCGACATGGCCGACAAAAACCACATGTGGATAGATGCCAAAATCGGAAGTCCTTATGAAAATCATTTGTACAATTCCTGGACTGAATTTGGTGGTGGAGCCAATAATCAGGTAGTGATTAAACGATCCATTGATAATGGAGAAACCTGGGAATCAAAAATCGTACTGAGTCTCGGTGTAAATGCAGGCAGCCACAATCAGGGAGTTAACCTGAGTACCGGGCCTAATGGCGAAGTATATGCCGCATGGGCCATTTATGACGGGTGGCCACAGGATGAAAAATCAATTGGTTTTACACGCTCGCTGGATGGAGGTGCCACCTGGGAACCTTCATACCGCATTATCAATAACATTAAAGGAATCCGCAATTCAGCTGTGCCACAAAACATGCGTGTAAATTCGTTCCCCAGCATGGCAGTTGATGCAAGTAATGGACCCAATAGCGGTAATATTTATATTGTTTGGACCAACGTGGGGATTCCCGGAGTTAACACGGGAAGCGACCGGGATGTGTACCTGATCAAATCAACTGATGGCGGCCTCACCTTTGGTGAGCCAATCCGGGTAAACCAGGATCCCATTGGACAAGGTAAATCACATTACCTGCCATGGATCACCTGCGATGCTTCCAACGGCATCATCAGCACTATTTTTTATGATAACCGGAACACAAATCCTTCAATGGCAGAAGCCTGGGTAGCTGTCTCAACCAACGCTGGCGAAACATGGGAAGATTTTAAAGTAAGTGATGTGTCATTTACACCCACACCCATACCGGGATTGGCCAGTGGATATTTTGGCGATTACCTCGGAATCCATGCAAGCGCTGGAAAAGTATATCCTGTTTGGACTGATAACCGCTCGGGAGTGGCCATGTCGTATGTTTCAGTTTTTGAAACTATCGAAGTGCACTCACCTACCGGATTGATAGCCACGGTAAATCAGGACAATGGATTGGCAAACCTGACCTGGAATTTTGTTTTGTCAGCAGGTTTTCAGCATTTTAACATCTACCGTGATGGTAGCCTTATTGGAACTTCCGTTGAAACAACCTATGAAAATCAGCTGACTGATTATGGCTATTACACCTATGAGGTAACAGCAGATTATGGCGGAACAGAGTCGACTTCTACTTCTGCCATGACCCAGTACGGATCGTCCACCATCGAGATTTCCCCGCTTGAAATCACGGTAAATGTAGCACCCGATGAAATGGCAGAACGTACACTGAAAATTAAAAACACAGGCGTTCTTCCTCTTACTTTTCATCTGTCTCCATTTAAATCAGGAACATCAGCCTCTGAATATGAACACGCACAAGGTGGTGGTGATGAATACATAAGTGCGGTGAAAATTGGAACGATCAATAACACATCGGGTTCTGATTTCTATAGCAATTTCTCCGATTTCTCAACGCGTATGCGTGCCGGGGAATCCTATCAACTGGTTGTTGAAAATCGCAACGGCTACCAGGGCGATCAGGTTTACGTCTGGATCGACTGGAATCAAAACAGGGAATATGATGAAATCCCCGTCATGTTATCGCCGAACAGCAATTTTAATTCTTTTGAAGGCACCATCACCCCTCCAAAAGGTGGAGTTCAGGGAGTTACCATGATGCGGATACGCCTGTTGGGCCCCTCTGAAAAAGCCTCTGCCACCGGATCGACTCAATATGGAGAAGTTGAAGATTATTCAATTGTATACGAAGATTGGCTGATCGTAAACCCCGAAACTGGAAGTGTACCAGTTGGAGATTCATTGGATGTATTGCTTACGTTCAATTCCACAGGACTTTCCAATGGAATCTATCCCGAAACCATAACCTATCTTTCCAATGACATCAATACAGGGGGCATCCCTGTTAACCTGACCATGATGGTTAGCAACTTAAGCATTGTGGCGTCGGCTGAACCCACCCAAATTTGTTTCGGCGAAAGTGTTCAGTTAAATGTAATTCCTTCTGGCGGCAGTGGCACTTATACCTATAGTTGGGTTTCTATTCCCGAAGGGTTTACCTCACAGGAGCAAAATCCTGTAGACTCACCCACAGAAAACACAACTTATTATGTTACCGTGAGCGATGGTTTGTTTACCAATAATGCCGAAGTGGCTGTTTTGGTATTCCCGAATCCGGTGGTAAACTTAGGTCCTGACGAAGTTTTGTGTGGTGAAAATCAATATAGCCTGAATGCAGAAAACGAAGGCGCTACCTACCTTTGGTCAACCGGAGAAACAACCCAGACCATTGTTGCTGAAGGATCCGGTTTAACCAGTGTTTGGGTGCAGATAACCAACGAAAATCAATGTCTGGCTACCGATACCATTCAATTAAATTTTGCCGGTATTCCGGAAGTCAATCTGGGGGCCGATACCGTATTCTGCGGAGGTGGCAATATCCTGCTGGATGCCGGAAATACAGGATCGACCTATCTTTGGTCGAATGGACAGACGACCCAAACAATCCTGGTAGATACGGTCGGTTATGGATATGGTATTCAGGCGATAGCAGTAGAGGTAACTACCGAAAATGGTTGTGTGAACGCGGCAAATGTAAGTGTTGAATTTAAAGATTGTACTTCCATCGACGAAAGGGAAGTCATCAGCGTCAACATTTATCCAAATCCCGGAAGCGGAATTTTTAACTTGGAACTTAAGAGCATGGTAAACCAGCAGGTTTCAATTAAATTACTGAACCTGAATGGCGCGGTAGTGTATGAAGAACACGAAGTATCGGTTTCAAACAACGGTATTCACCGGTTGAATTTGAGCAACTTCTCATCTGGCACCTATCAACTGAGTATTGTTGGCAAACACACAACGGTGAGCCGGAAGCTGATTATCAGTAAATAATAATGGTTTAACTATTCAAGGAGGCCGCTTTTAAGAAGCGGCCTTTTTTTTGTCTGCATAAATCAATTGATGCAAGCATTTGCTCATCGACTGGCGTTGGGGAGAAGCCTTTTTTGCCTCATTGCTTTTCGATTACGAGTTATCGTCGAATAATGGAAACTGGCAATGGGCAGCAGGTACAGGTTGCGATGCTGCTCCTTATTTCAGGGTGTTTAACCCTTTGATTCAGGCTGAAAAATTCGATCCGAAACAGAACTATGTCTCTCACTGGATTCATGAACTAAATTCTTCAACATACGCCAAACCCATCGTCGACCATGCTTTTGCCCGACAACGCGCCATGGATACTTATCGCCATGGACTGACCAAATCTCATTTTTAAACAAATGAGTATAAATTACTTGCAACTTAAAATATATAGATTTTGTCCGTATATTAGCAACCGGTATTCGAAAGAGTTAATTTTTACCCCCTTTTGTGCAAATGAAAAAATATTATATATCACTCATTACAGGCACCACATTACTGGTGGCTTTGGCTATCGGCTGGGGATTTGGCAACAGCCGACAATCAAAAGAAGAGAAAAATCTTGCGGTAGACACGCGAATCGACAACCTGAATTATTGGCTGGATAAAGCGAAACAAGGTCTTGTCCCATACAATCCTGAAACCAGGATCATCCCGGCAAGGTACACCGGATCAAAAATAGTCGCATCCGGGGTTTTAACCGAAGACTCACCGGATGTTCCTATCACCACCATTAATTCAACGCAAAGCGAAAATTCTGTTTTCGTTGACCCAAACGATCCTGAAACTGTACTCAACAGTAACAATTCAAGCGAAAACCCACTTGGTTTCATCTACGGAGCAGATGACTTTCACTCTCATGATGCAGGCGAAATCTGGGAAGGAAAAATTGAGGGCGTTTCAGGAGATAATTCAGGAGATCCGGCAGCAGCCATCGGACTGGATGGCAGATGGTTTATCAACTATATTAGTCTTTATGGAGGAGTAGGGATTTCCTACTCAGAAAACCAGGGTTCTACCTGGACCTCAAAAATTATAAGTCCCAACCCGGGAATCATGGCCGATAAAAACCACCTGTGGATTGACAATATCGCTATAAGTCCCTATATTGGAAACTTATACGTTGCCTGGACTGAATATGGCGGGCTGCTGGACACTGAAATTGCGGTCGCTGTATCCCACAATCATGGAGCTAACTGGACTTCCAAAAAAGCCATTAGCACAGACATACTTGCCGGAAGTCACAACCAGGGGGTAAACCTGAGCGTGGGACCCCACGGAGAAGTATACGCCGTTTGGGCGGTATACGACAGCTGGCCTGCCGATGAGAGTGCCCTCGGCTTTTCAAAATCACTGGACGGTGGTACCACCTGGTCGCCTGCCAACAGGATATTGGATAATATCAAAGGAATTCGCAAAACAGAAGCAGGTAAAAATATCAGAGTCAATTCATTTCCTTCGGCCACCGTGGATGTCAGCTACGGATACTACCAGGGAAATATATACGTTACTTGGGCAAACATAGGCGTTCCGGGAATCAATACCGGAGATGATGTGGATGTTTACATGATTAAATCATCTGATGAGGGTGATACCTGGTCGGAACCCATTAAAATAAATCAGGATGAAAGTGGCCTGGGCAAAAAGCACTTTTTTCCGTGGATTGTATGCGATCCGTCCAATGGAGCACTAAGTGCCATCTTTTATGACGACCGGAATACAAGCGTCACCGAACTGGAAGTTTATTGCGCCAATTCAGAAGACGGAGGCGAAACCTGGGAAGATTTCAAGGTGAGCGATGTTGCTTTTACTCCCATCCCCATTCCGGGACTTGTGGATAACTATTTTGGTGATTATCTGGGTATAACGGCTCAGGATGCCTGGGTTTATCCGGCATGGACGGATAACCGAACGGGCACAGCCATGAGTTATACGTCACCATACAGGCTTAATCCGATGGTTAAACCCGAAAACCTGACAGCTTCGGTAGACTTCGAAACCGGTATCTGTCAGCTCAGCTGGTCCTATGACCAGAGCCCGGGCTTTTTGCATTTTGACCTTTACCGGGGATACAACCTGATTTCAACCACCACCGATACTGTTTTCGAGGATGTGCTGCCCGATTATGGGTATTACGATTATAAAGTAACTGCTTTGTATCAGGGAAACAAAGAATCAGGTGCTTCCCGAACGTCAACCCAATGGGGTGATGCACACATCGCTCTATTAACCGACAGCATTTACGAAAGCCTGGCCGTGGATTCATCGTCAGTTAAGAAAATTGAATTGGTGAATACCGGGCAACTTGACCTGCATATTGATGCTTCTCCTTTTCCTGCGACCAAAACAGTTAATAACCCAACCTATTGCACTTCATCCGGCGGTGGTCTTAATGAGTATATCAAAAGAGTGCAGATGGGGCCATTTAACCATGGATCGGGACAGGAAAATTACGGTGATTTTACCGACCTGACCATTTTGGTAAAGCTGGGCCAAAGCTACCCGATAATTATTACCAATGGCGATCCCAACTGGCCATCCGATCAATGTGGAGCATGGATCGACTGGAATGAAGATGGTGAATTTACTTTTGATGAAAAAATTGCCCTTGACGGAAGCCCTGGAGTCGGGCCTTACAGAGGTATTATCTCTCCTCCGGCAAATTTAGTCAGTTCCACCACGCGATTGCGTATTGTTCTTACCAACGGTGAAACTCCGGATCCCTGTACAGAATATGCTTTGGGAGAAGTTGAAGACTACACAATTGGTCTGGATGGATGGCTGACTGTCAATCCGGTCAACACAATTGTTAGTCCGGGTGATACCGCAGAGGTGGAAGTACAATTTGATACGCATGCCATGTTGAAGGGTTCCTATTCAGCACTGGTGCGCTTGTTAACGAATGATCCTTTGATACCCGGGGCCGATGTTCCCGTTAAACTGGATGTATCCACCATACAGGTAAAAGCAGGAACTGCCACCGGTGATACCTCCATGTGCTCGGGAACCAGTTTTCAGCTAACAGCACAACCATTTGGACCAATTACCCATCTCACTTATTACTGGAATTCCGTTCCGGAGGGTTTTGAATCTGATGAGCAAAACCCGGTAGCTATTGCCGAACTAAGTGCCTGGTACCGCGTTCGTGCAGGAAACGACACTGTTTTTGCCCTGGATTCGATCTTCATCGAAGCGATTCCCTCTCCGGTTATTAACCTGTTTGCAGACACTATTTTGTGTGGAGATCAGTCCATTACACTATATTCAGGCTATCCGCTTAATTTATGTCAATGGTCAACAGGAGAGGTTACTCACTTCATCGTTGTGGATACCAATACCCTTTTCAATGGCTATGGCGAACGGGTTATTCAGTTAAAGGTGACCAATGGGTACCGCTGTTGGGACGAGAGCGAAACAACCATTAACTTTGTGGATTGTACAAACATTGGAGAAATCACAAATCCGGAGATAAAAATCTTTCCAAATCCATCAAATGGCGAATTTATTATTTCCATTGAAAATAAAAATTTAAAAAAATTCACCATTTCCATATACGATTTAACTGGTAAGGTTGTCTTTTACAGGATGCTTGATAATTCTTCAAATGAAAGCGTTTTAGAAGTTCCTGTTTATATTACTGATGTTGAACCTGGCCGTTATTTATTGATCATCGGCAATGATCATTTTAGTGTTACAGAAAATATGATTGTTAAATGACGCATCTTTTTTTGATATGAATGCCCATTTTGTGATTTTTTGATTAATTTTACACGTGTTTCATTAACTAACAATTCAATAACTATGAAAAAAATGTACTTTTTACTGGTAAGTTTATTGCTTACCGGGTTTCTCAATGCACAGACCTTATTAAGCGAAGACTTTAGTTCAGGTATCATGCCTCCTGCAGGATGGACAGCACTTCCTTTAACTTCAGGTTGGGACATTAGTTCAACGGCATTGGCTGGTGGTTCTTCTCCTGAATGCAAGTTTGAAGGTTTTGCCTATAATGGGACCTGTCGTCTGATGTCACCTTATACCAACATGACTTCGGTAGATACCGCCGTATTGATGTTTAAACACTTTTACAAAAGATCCGGGTCGGGGTTGACCATTGGATTGGCCATTGCAAACGGAAGCACCTGGGTATCTGTATGGGAAGAAACACCAAATCAGGATATTGGTCCGGAAGAAATAAGTGTTATGCTTACCGGCGATCAGATTTCCAGTTCAAATTTCAGGTTTAGTTTTTACTTAACCGGAAATATGGCCTCGGTTCAAGACTGGTACATTGATGATGTATTGATGTTTGCCCCCTCCTCATTCGACTGTAAACTGGCCAATATACTCGTCCCCAGTGTAATTACCGGTCCGGTTCCGGTGATGGGATCGGTTGTGAACCTTGGAAACACGGTGATCGATGAGGTAAACGTTACCTGGGTTTCCTATTCAGGAATTGAACGCGATTCTACTTTCTCAGGGCTGAACCTTTCTTTTCTCCAAACAGCAGAATTCTCTTTTGATGGCATGTGGATTTCCCCATCGGGACAACATGACCTTAAGATGTTTATTAACAGCGTAAATGGTCAATCCGACCTGGATGCAACCAACGACACATTGGTTAAATCCATCGAATTCCAAACCATCGTTTTACCCAGAGTGCCTCTTTTTGAAGAATTCACAAGCTCAACTTGTGGTCCGTGTGCAAGCTTTAATTCTTCATTTGTGCCCTGGTGCACTTCGCACGAAGATGATATCACCCTGGTAAAATATCAGATGAACTGGCCCGGTTCAGGCGATCCCTATTATACAGCCGAAGGTGGCACACGCAGGGCATTTTATGGAGTGAGTTTTGTTCCTGATTTGTTTTGTAACGGAGCCAACGTAGCTACCAATGTCTCAAATGTTAACACCGCATATAACAATGCCATTCAGTTAACCTCCACTTTGGATATTGCTTCCACCTTTACCATTTCCGGATCAAACATCAACATCACAACCAACATCCTTCCTTTCGCCAGCACCTCCTCATTAAAAGTATTTAACATTGTAATTGAAAAGGTTACCACTCAAAATGTGGCCACGAACGGCGAAACGGAATTTCACCATGTCATGATGAAAATGATGCCCGATGCCAATGGAGCTTCCACGTCGTTTGTTAATGGCACCCCCGTTCAGTTCTCATATAATTATGACCTATCATCCACCAATGTGGAAGAATATGATGACCTGATGATAGCAGTGATTGTGCAGGATGCTTCGACAAAAGAAGTGAAACAAACGGCCTACGGCTTACAGAACACTGTATTTTCAAATGAAGCACGCCTCAGTTCAATCACCCTCGATGGTGTACCACTCGAAGGGTTTGATCCCAACGTTTATGAATATGACGTTCAACTCCCCGAGGGAACAGTTGAAGAACCCGTGATCGTAGGTGTTCCAATGAACAGTGGAGCGCTGATGCTTACCAGCATGGCTTTTGCCGTTCCTGGTACCGCCATGATTGATGTGTATGCAGAAAATCTCTTTACTCATAAGCAATACAAAGTAAACTATAGTATTGACTATGTGGGAATGGAAGAAACACCTCTATCTTTGATTTCGGTTTATCCCAATCCTGCTCACGATCAATTAAACATTAGCGGACTTGTAAATGCCAGGCTTACCCTGTACTCATCCACCGGAAGTGTTGTATTGCAGAAAAACAACTTCTCAGGTACCACGCTTGACATCAGCCACCTGAGCCACGGAGTATATGTGTTGGATATAAAAACCAATACCCATCAGGTAATCCGTAAAAAAATAACGGTACTCTAGTCGTTTGTAATTAAACCTTGAATAGCTGTCTGTTCTTTTCTTTTGAACAGGCAGCTTTTTTTATCTTTGCCAAAATTTTATCACCATGCAACTTAGCGAACAGGAACAGATCAGGCGTGATGCACTGACAGAACTAAATAAACTCGACATCAATGCCTTTCCACCGGAAGAAATTCATGTGAATGCTTTTGCTTCCGAGGTACTGAAAAAATACCCTCAAGACAACAGCCTTTTTCAGGAAGTATGCATGGCAGGACGAATCATGAGCCGCCGGATCATGGGTGCCGCCTCATTTGTAGAATTGATGGATTCCACGGGACGAATCCAGCTTTATTTCAAACGGGATGAAATTTGCCCGGGAGACGACAAAACCATGTACAATACGGTGTTTAAACGGTTGCTCGATATTGGTGACATCATCGGGGTAACCGGATATGTTTTTACAACACAAATGGGCGAGATAACCGTCCATGTTAAATCTTTTACCATCTTATCGAAGTCATTGCGCCCGCTTCCTATTGTAAAAGAAAAAGAGGGCGTGGTATACGATGCCTTTACCGATCCCGATCAGCGGTATCGCCAGCGATATGTTGATTTAATTGTGAACGACAAGGTAAAAGACGTGTTCGTTAAACGTGCCCGGGTCATCAGGTCGATGCGTGATTTTCTGAACGACAAGGGATACCTTGAAGTAGAAACCCCCATTTTGCAAGCCATTCCGGGTGGCGCCGCTGCTCGTCCGTTTATGACTCACCACAACGCCTTAAACATACCACTGTATTTGCGCGTGGCCAACGAACTTTATCTAAAGCGGCTGATCATTGGCGGCTTCGAAGGTGTTTATGAGTTTGCGAAAGACTTCCGTAACGAAGGAATGGATCGTTTCCACAACCCTGAGTTTACACAAATGGAACTCTATGTAGCTTACAAGGATTACTTCTGGATGATGGATCTGACCGAACGCATGATCGAGAAAATCGCACTTGAACTGCATGGAACCACTCAGGTACAGGTTGGAAAACAGGTAATCGATTTTAAAGTACCTTTTCGTCGTTTATCTATCCTTGGAGCAATCGAAGAATTCACCGGCATCGACGTAAGCGGGATGAACGAACAAGAGTTGCAGGATACGGCCAAAAAACTTGGTGTTGAAACAGATCCTTCCATGGGAAAAGGTAAACTGATTGATGAAATTTTTGGTGAAAAATGTGAATCGAAATTCATACAACCTACCTTTATAACGGATTACCCTGTTGAAATGTCACCGCTGTGCAAACGCCACAGGAACAATCCTGAATTAACAGAGCGTTTTGAATTGATGGTAAATGGCAAAGAATTGGCAAATGCCTATACCGAACTTAACGATCCCATCGATCAACGTCAGCGATTTGAAGATCAAATGAAACTGGCGGAAAAAGGTGACGACGAAGCCATGTTCATCGATCAGGACTTTTTACGTGCCATGGAATACGGCATGCCTCCGACATCAGGAATGGGCATTGGCATCGACCGTTTGGTGATGATTATGACCAATCAATCCTCCATTCAGGAGGTGTTGTTTTTCCCTCAGATGCGGCCTGAAATCATGAAGAAATCATTTGCCGGCGATGACTTTGCAATACTCGGCATTCACAGCGATTGGGCACCGCATCTCGCCCCCGCCGGATTCAGTTCCCCGGCAGCCCTAAAAGAGGCCAAGCCTACAGTCATCCTGCAGACGCTGAATGGATACCGAAAAAAAAATAAGCTGAGCATACCGGCTGTTCAACTTGAAGATATTAACAATTGGTTGGCGATAATTAATGGATAAGGCAAATTAAAGCACCCGGTTTTTATTTATTTTTAGGTCATTAAAAAGCTGTGTACTTGTTTT
This sequence comes from Bacteroidetes bacterium GWF2_41_31, assembly GCA_001769215.1. Classification (GTDB taxonomy): domain Bacteria; phylum Bacteroidota; class Bacteroidia; order Bacteroidales; family F082; genus UBA6244. Next base: position 58,880 of record MEOL01000047.1, on the reverse strand, counting down.
ACCAGATTGAAAGGCCTAATCATTATAATCATCTGCCGCTATGCCACTGTTAAAAAGCTCTTTTTTACGGATTATTGTACCTCTCTCACTCCTATTCGCCATGACAGGTACACCTGTTTTTTCACAGTCGTTCAATTCAACTACGGATTTTCGTCGGCATTGGATGTTCAACGCCAGCGGCGGAACCAGCTTGTTTTTTGGTGATATAAAACAATATCAGTACGTGCCGGTTACCAAAAATGAAAATGAATGGAGATTTGCCGGAGGCCTGCAACTGGGCTTTCAGATATCCCCTGTTTTTGGGGTAAGGGCACAGGCATTAAATGGTCAACTTGCCGGAACACGCAGGCCATCAAATCTGTATTTCGAGGCCAATTACATTGAGTTTAATCTGAATTCTACCATTAGTATCCGAAACATTTTTTTTCCTTATCAGGACGATCAATTGTGGGATGTGTATCTTGTCGCCGGTATAGGCCTGACAAACTATAACAGTGAATTGATGGAGTTGTCGACAAAAAAAGTGCTCAGAAAAGTAGGTTATGGGAATGGAAATGGTATTAATGGCAGAACCATTGAAGGAATACTAATTGGTGGCATGGGGTTGAAATTTCGATTGACGAATCAATGGGCGCTGAATCTTGAATCATCAAACCGCGGACTAAATTCCGATATGCTTGATGGCAGGGAGAGTGGTTTTAAGTATGACATATACAATTACTCCTCGCTTGGAATCACCTTTAAATTCGGGCAAAATAAACGAACAAAATCAGAGGAATTCGATTACATCGAATCTTCAAAAAAAACACAAAACGAGCTACCTGCTCAAAACGAACCTGTACAACCTGCCGAAATTGATATGCTCTTTGTGGCTCCGCCCGTCTTAAGTCAGCCCGTGGAACCGCCGAAAAAGGAAACACCTGTAGAACCTGTTGTGAAAGAGGTGGTTGAAAAAGTCGTCGAAAAGCCGGTTATTGAAAAAGTAGTAACTGCCGAAATAGAATACCGCGTACAAATCAGGGCCAAATATGGGAATGCCATTTCCATTGATAAGCTGAGCAGCATGTATAACCTGCCTGCATCGCAAATAAAACAAAATACCCACAACGGTTTCTTTATCTATACGATCGGTTCATTTTCAAACTACGAAGCGGCCCGTGAAAGGAGAAATGAATTGAGGAGTACCAATGGAATTGTTGACGCTTTTGTGGTAGCCTTTAAATCAGGTGAACGATTGGATAAACTTCCTTAAAAGAAAACGACAATGCCAAATAGCCCTTTCGACTACGATCCTGACAAAGACAAGCTACCACCACTCATTACCTTTTGGATTGTTGTGGCATCCTTAGGAGCTGCGGTTTACCTTACTTTCGTACTGGTTTGAACAATCGCTGCTTTACCTGATAACGACCACTTTCCCGGCAACGGTATTGGTGGGTGATACCACACGATAGACATAGGTTCCTGATTTTAGGGACTCTGGAAGTAGAAAACTGATTGCCTGACCATCATAGGAGACAAATGATTGATTCAATACCTGTTCGCCCGAAAGCCTGTATAGGATGACCTGAACCACATCGCCCGGAGTAGTTTCAAAATTCAAATTTAATCTGAAGGAAGCAGGGTTAGGATACACCATCGGTTTGGGTGAAATTCCCATAATATTGGATGAAGAAATCAAGTCGCTGTCTATCATTATCCTTACAGCAAACAGACCCGATCCCGTGGACACAAATAGAGAATCGGTGATGAGTGTTCCAATATATTTTACGGGTATATCGCATTTAATCAAAAGCGACAGGCTGTCGCCCGATGGAAGGAACAAAGGCAGCGAGGGCATCTGATCAACGAACCACATAAATTCATCACCCATCTCTGTAATGGAGCTGATCATGATACCACTGACAGAGTTATTAACCACTTGTAGTGGCAACCCCATGATCATATCCTCCTCCGTTTCAAACAACACTGAATCAGGATGAAAGGTCAAACCGGGCAATACCGCCACATGAAACTCAAAGGGATCGGGTTCTCCAATATAGGGGCAAAACGACCTGCGGCCCGACTCATCAGCGGCAAATAAATAATATTCTACGGTAGCTCCCTGATTAATATTTTCAATGGTTCCTGTATAGGTATCACCCGTCAGATGTTGCATCAGCACCTGCTCAAAAGCGCCACCGTCCTGGCGGTAATAAACAAAAACGGAATCCTGATAAATCTGTTCACCACTGTAAGCAATCAAATCCGCAGTTATCTCATAATGGTCTGCATAATACATCTCTCCCATCAAAGGGATATGATGGATGCGCAACATACCGATATCGGCAACGCCAATCGCGCGACAATGGAGTGCATCGGTATTTTCCCAACCATCATACATGATCCCGATGATTTCGTAACCCGGCATGGCTTCTTCGTAAACCGCCAACGCCTCATCGTCCCATTGGCTCCCGGTGATTGGAACCAATACTTTTTTATTGAGTATGACGGAGTTGGTATAAGGCGTATTGGGAAAAGTGCCCGGAGTAAATACCCTGACCACTTCATATGGAATGCCCCAGGAACTTGTTGTGTTGGCAAAATAATTGGCGGTGTTTTCATAATCCTGATACCGGTTGTCGGTTTCCGGAACCTGTCCGATGAGTACTTTACCCGGTGAAAGAAATTTCCCCCAACAGTCGATGTGTTTAATATATTCTCCCAACGGGTCTTCCAGAACCATATAGGGAGCGTTCCCCAGGTAATCGTTAACAAACCCGTTGACCTGAGTGATAGTTAAGGTTGGATTTTCATCCAATACAAGATCAGTGCTTGAAGCCATCCCCAACCCGTCGCACATGTAGTTTCCACCTGTGTGGATCAGGTTCATCCCGAAAAGGTTTATTTCAAGCTCAGCAGCTACTTTGGCCGGGATGTTGTTGTCGTTTGGGCGTGGACGATTGTATGGAAAATCGACAATACCAGGCTGTTTGTTGCCATCAAAAACAAACCAGGGACCATAATCGCGTACCCAATAGCTGTCGGTAGGAGCCAATAAAAAGTTACAATTACTCAGATTCACATTGTTACTGGTGTAGGTATTAATGACCGTCTGTTGTTGGCTGGCATTGGCTACAATGGTTGTGACAGTAGTATTTTCCGCCATCTCGCGGATTAATTCAACAGGCACTCCAAATGGATAGCGTACCAACACGGCCTGCATCTGATCGAACTCCGCCACGTTGTAAATGGTTCCTTCAGGAGGATCGGTTGCAATAAAATCTTTCGAAAAATCAACCTTTAACTCCATCTCCTCTTTGGAGAGATAATGCAACTTTCGATAATCGGGTTGTTGATTTTGTGCAAACAAAGTTTGCAAGGAAAGCAGGATTGTCAGAGACAAAAACAGACGGCGCTTTTTCATGGTTATAGTTAAAGGTGATACAAAAGTAATGAAATGACAACAAAAAGGAGGAAGAGGTTGTTTTTGTTTATCTTTGTTGCAACTTTTGTAAAAAAATAAATCATGAACATACTTGCAGCCAATGCCTTAGTTCAGTTTTCAGGGTGGATTGGAACCCCTGAAATTATTATTATTGTTGTTGTTATCCTGTTGTTATTTGGAGGGAAGAAAATTCCTGAACTCATGCGCGGAATAGGCAAAGGAATAAAGGAGTTTAAAGATGGCATAGGCAGTGATGATCACGAAAAAAGTGAAGACACGTCGAATAAGAAGTAAATCCGGGTATCCGTTATAATACCTAATTATTTGATTCTGAATTCACTCAACTCACCCCCGCCCCTTCTTTTCATGAAGAGAGGAGAGATCGCCCTGAAATTAGAGCTGTGGAATGAGTCAAATTAACGCTTTGGAGGAATTTGTAAATTTTTTGCATTGTTTTTATCGATTTGGTACAGAAGCGGATACTCATTCAAAAAAAATATGCTGGTTTATAACCCCTCCTCCCTCCCGATGGCTATCGGGATACCCCAAAGGGGAGGAGTGATAAATCATTGTATATTAAGCTTATAAGTGTACTTTATTAAGGTTTAATGATTCAAATTAGAATAAATTATCACCTTTCCCTTGTGGGGAATCCCGATCCCGAAAACGTTCGGAATTCGGCAGTGGAAAGGGGTCATAAAAACCTATAAGTATATTAATAATTTGCTGGTTTATAACCCCTCCTCCCTCCCGATGGCAATAGGGATCACCAAAGGTAAGGAGTGATAAAACATTGTATATTAATCTTATAAGTATATTTTATTAAGGTTTAATGGTTCAAATTAGAATAAATTATCACCTTTCCCTTTTGGCCCCGAAAGCGTTCGGGGCGAACCCTTTCGGGAGGGGAAAGGGGTCATAAAAACCTATAAGTATATTAATAATTTGCTGGTTTATAACCCCTCCTCCCCGCTCCTCCCCAAAGGGGAGGAGTGATAAAACATTGTATATTAATCTTATAAGTGTATTTTATTAAGGTTTAATGGTTCAAATTAGAATAAATTATCACCTTTCCCCTTTGGGGAAAGGCAGGGGATAGGGGTCATAAATCCAATATAAAAACCTATAAGTGTATAAATAATCTGACTCCCAGTTCCTGCTAACACATTTTTTGTCAGAAAACACCTATTCGTTCAATTGGTTTTTCCCAATTAAATTTACATAATGACCATAGCGGTCAACAATCTCGTGAACAAACGCATAGGTTTCCTCTCCCCTCACATAGCCATAATAAACCACCGGGTCGCGGTAATAATTTGCATCCGACAACTTTAGCATACACAAATCAGTATTGTCGACCCATGCATTTGGATTGAAGCCCTGTTTTTTGGCCAACCGACGTGCATCCAGCACATGGCCCAGTCCACTGTTGTAAGCAGCCATGGTAAACAAAACCCGCTGTAACGAATCGGTGATTTCCGGTGGCAGTTGTTTTTCCATGCTGCTCAAATAACGCACTCCTGCATCAATTTGCATGGCCGGGGTAGCGGTGCTATCCAAGCCATAGGCTTCGAGTACGGCAGGCATCAGTTGCATCAGGCCAAAAGCTCCGGCCCAGGATTTAACATCGGGTTTAAACTCCGATTCCTGATAAATCAGCGAAGCCAACAGCCGCCAGTCCCAACCCAACCTGGCGGCTCCTTGTCTGATAAGTGAATCGTAAGGCGACAGCTGCTTCCCGCTATAGGAGTTGTAATGACTTCGCGAAATGCGCCACGAACGGCTATTCTTAAAATACTTGTTAATTAACAACCTGGACATCAGCCCCGAGTTAAAGCTGTGCAGCCAGGCATTGATGGTATCGACAAGGGCTGTCTGATTTTTTTTAACTGCCCAACCTATTTTTTGCTGAAAACTAACCTGGGTACCCACATCCAGGTTTGGGTAATACCTCGCGTTAACAATGGCAACATGCTCATCAGCAATGGTATACTCTATTTCGCCTGAAGCCACCGCGGCAATCAGCTCCTCCACTTCGCGCGGATCGCTAACCACCTGAATGTAACCGGCCATGTCGTCGGCAAGTTTCTCTAATTGTTCCTTAAAAACAGTGCCCTCCTGTACATAGATTTTTTTTTCTGACAAGTCGAACGTCGACCTCAATAACCGGGATTCTATTTCTTCGGCAGTAGCCATGTGTTGCCATCCTTCTGGTTTACGCTGAACCAATACCTGCCGGGTGATCATAATGGGGTCGGTAAACAAAACCAGTTCCTTGCGTTTATTGTTTATGGTCAGACCCATGGCAATTAAATCCACCTCCCGGTCGTTTAGCATCCCGATGCTTTTATTGAGGTCACTTTCAATAATCAACTCAAGCTCCACATCCAGATAACCACACAGGTTTTTTAACAATTCATACTGATATCCCATCGGTTCTCCCCTGTAAATAAAATAGCTGACAGAACCATAATTGGTAACAGCCCTTAGTTTTTTCTTCTCAAGAATCGTGTTCAGGACCTTGTGCGCTTGGCGTTTTTCTTTTTTAGGTGCATGATCGGCTTGTCGGGTTTCGATTATGTTTTCACACGAAACCAGCGTCATTATTATAATAAAGAGAAAAAAACAGTGCAAGCACCTAACCATGTAGCATCATTTGATATGACTAAATTAGATAAAATTTGGTTCGGCACCACAATCACCTGGTGCGAGGGGCAGCAGAACCCAGGATGGATATCCTGTTTATTGCATGCCGACATCTGTTACCTTTGCCGAAAAAAAGTGAAAAAAATCTGGAAAGAACAATATGCTGTTAACTGGGACGACATCAGCCTGGATGGAAAACTAACCCTGACCGGGCTCAATATCATGTTGCAGCGTGCAGCCACTTACCATGCCGAACACCTGGGTTTTGGATTCACACAAACAAGTGTTTACAATGCCTCGTGGGTACTGTTCAGGATCAACCTGGAGTTAATCCGGATGCCTGAATGGTGCGACCAGGTGGTGGTAGAAACCTGGCCGCGGGTGGTAAAAGGACTTGCCGCTTATCGCGATTTTATTGTGACTACCCCGGAAGGTGAAGTCCTTTGCCGGGCCACTTCAGAATGGTTTATCATCGACCTGACCTCACGGCGGCCCCAGCAGATTGAAAAGTATGTGGATGTTGAATTATATACCACGGATCGACAAGCTGTTACACGTGATATCCCGACATTGAGCAGAAACACCGACTATGAGACCTTGTTTGAGGTAATTCCCAAATATTCTGATATGGACATGAACGGCCATACCAACGCCCGGAAATATTTTGATTGGCTTACCGATGCCATGCACCAGGACAACGGGAAACTGAACCCGACCTTTGTTCAAATGGCCTATTTTAGCGAGTGTACCCTGGGTGAGCACCTGGTTATTCAGCGCAATACATCAGAAAAGGGTCTCTACCGGGGACAAAAAACCGCCCATGATAAGACTGCTTTTGTGGCGATGGTAGAAATGAGCAACGGGGGGTAATTGGTTACGGGGTGAGGGAAATAACGGTTATGTTATTTGTCCAAGTTCATTACATAAAGCACTAACAAGAGCATTAACTTGGACATTATGTCTAAGTAGATAACCCTGCTTAATTGAACTTGGCTGAAGGAAAGGCACAAGTTGCAAACTTGCGCCAGCGGGGGTTCTTTTCTATCGTGCATGACCATTGTCTTATACTCAAGAAAATCGCCTATCCAATAAATGTTAGTGGATTTATAATTATCGTATCGTTTCATTAAAAATCTCTTGTCAAATATTTAAGATAGTGGTTTGCTATTTCTTTGTCAGCTTTTTCTATTCTTGCTTTTTTAAAAATTTTCGTGCAACGTTTGTCAAATGGTTTTCTGCTACTAATTACTTTTACAACCATATAAATTCCATGTTTTACAGGGTCCCCACCTTTGTCCATTTCAGTTTCCAAAAAATTCCAAAATTCATTTTCAACAATTAGTTTTTCAACTTCTTCAATTTGTTTATCGAGGTTATAAAAAGGAGGGATTTCTGTTTTATCAAATAACAGGTATTGCATTAGATACTTAAAGTCGGGCTTAGAAAGATTTTTGTTTAATTCATCAATGACAAATCGCTTGTGATTTAGGTTTAGTTTGTCAGATTGAACCAATTTAAAGACTTGGTGTAAATCTAATAGTAATAAGTCAGCTAATTGGTCAACATCAACTTTAGTTAATCTGCCATGAGATACTTTGTTTCTGAATAAACGGAAGCGAAATGAATAATATTCATAGTATAATTCCAAACCAAAATGACTTTGAAGCTTATCTAATTTATATTGAAAGCCTTCTTTCAATAAATCATTTTCCTTTTCTCCAACTAATAAACATAAATCATGAAGAATTCCTTCAATTATTGATGGCACGGCAACGGCGAACATGATTTTTGCTCCGTGCTGATAAATTTTTAGGGTCTCATAAATGATTTCCTTTCTTGAATCAAGAATATGATGATGTTTAACCAATTCGTTGGTGGAAAAAACTATTTCGTTATCTGCAATATGCTTTGCCAGGAAATTATAAAAAGCAAGTTTGTCTTCTCTGTATTGTTTGCAAAGGTCAACAAAAGCAGGATAAGGCAATTCGCCAAATTTATTTTCTAAATCATTAGGATATCTTGGTTTGTATGATTTTGGGTTCCATTTATAGCTATATGGAGTGCGCATCATTAAACCACTTAATAGCGAATTGTCGTAACAGTTACTTAGTGCGTAATCTTTGATTTCATTTTTAATAAAAATAAGGATTTCCTCTTTGGCTTTTTCATTGTGTTCTTGGTAGTAATGAAGAATTGGCATCTTCTCCTGTATTTCAGCTGAATCATTATTCTTATAAATCTCATCCATTTTCTTTTGGATGTCAGCTAAGGTTTCATCGATTTCCTTTATGTCTTCGCTTGATTTTACGAAGGCATCCAGCAATTCTTCTTTTGGTTCTTTAATTAAATCAAAGTATGTTTTGCAGATATACTTATGAAATTCCGATTCGTTTTTGACTACAGTTGAAATTTCATTTCTTCTTTCTTCTCTGAAACTTTTGATTAATTCGTGCTCCGATTCTTTTTCTTCTTGTTTAGCAAATTCAATATGTTCAAGATATGTCTTGGCAAGTGTTTCAAAATCAACTAAAAATGGATTAACAGGTAAAAACTCTTTAAGGAGGTGTTTTGATATTTGCGAAAAGTTGCAACGAAAAATCAATCCATCCTCTTTTAATTTCTCAAATATTTTGGAAAGGCCACCAGCTATAATTTCATTTAATGTTTTTTTTATTTCTTCTGTCATTGTGATTTATTGAAATGTTGTTAAGGTATTATAAAGTATTGCGTTTAATTATTTTTTCCACTCTATCAAAAATGCTTTTTTCATAACTGTCAAACTGAGATTTAATGCCTTCTGCATTGTCATTACTCTCATAGTAGTCAACTATAGAAGAAGGAACTCCGTAATCACTTGCGATTCTCCCTGATGATGTCAAAGCATTGTATTCAAGTTTGGTAAGCAATCTGTCAATACCACTAACATCTTCAAATCGTTCACCGGTTCTTTTTGATTGTGAGAGTTTATACATTACATTAAAAACCCCAATATATTTCACAACCTGATATTTTAGAGTGTTGTAAACAAACTTTGAAGTTTCCCGAATTGCTTGGTCAACTCCCATTTCTCGTTCTTCCATTTTGAATCGGACAGAACCCATAAATCCTTCTTCAAGATAATTCTGAACTAAGTGAGTTAGTATAGAATACCTGCCGTTTCTGTCTTTCGTCTCAATTAGAAATTTTAGATTCTGATTCAAGATAATTGGTTCAAGAACATTCAACACAACTTGGAAACCATCTCTGTCAATTCTCAACCTAAAATTAATTTGCCTGATAAGTGCTTTGATTAAACTTATTTCTACACTAGAAAGAGTTTGAATTTGGTCATAGATTTCAATCTTATGCAAACGGCTAACAACTTTGTAGAGTGAAAAAACAAAGTCAGGAATTCCTCTTTCACTCTGCATTGCATTTATGTTTAGTACCCGTTGTCTATCTGCTGGCTTAAGAAATTCATCCTTTGTGTAGAACAAATCAATTTCATCTTTCGGTGCTTCTAAGTCGTAGTTCTTATGTTTGATTCCTTCGGCTACTGCATTAATTGCAGTCATAAAATTTCTATCTAATGTAATTACCCTTCCGCTATAATGGTGCATAAACCTTCCAGCTCTACCTGCAATATTTTTTGCATCAAACTTTTTTAATTGCTTTTCACCTTTCTTGCTGTGAAGTACAATTAAGTTTTTCGCAGAAGTATTTACACCTTCTGTAATTGTAGTTGTTGAGATTAAAACTTTAAGTTGTTTTTTATTGAATAGTGAAACTATTTCCTTTTGGAGATACTTTGGAACTAATCCGTGATGAATTCCTATTCCCTTTTTCAACGCTTCAATTAAAGTCCATTCACTGTTAAAGTTCTCAGTAACATGAGAAATAAAATCAGAGTATTGTGAGTTGTCGTGATTGTTCAAAATTTCTGATTCAATTAATTTCTTAGCATAGAATTCAACCTTTGCGGTAGAATAGCAATATACGATTGTATTTTGTTCAATAGAAATTATTGACTGAACGGTTTGGATTAATCGCTTTGTTTTATTGCCACTACTACTGTCAAAACTTAAACTTAATTCTTCATCAATAGTATGTTCCCTTCCACTCTGAATGTCCTTGTATGACTTGTTTACAATTTCATAGTTGTTGTAGTCAAGCAACTCAATTTCATACTCGGATAAGAAGCGGTCAAATGAGCCATTATAATTCTGGTCGGTTTGTTTTGAAAAGTCAATGTAAGGTCCAGCCAACAAAGTATCAACATGAGGTTTCAACGATTCAAAAACTGCTAAGCGATACGCAACATCCCTTTCGTTTTCTCTTACTTCTTCATCAATGATATATTCATTGTCCATTTTGTAAACTTCATCAATGAATGCAAAATCAAAATCAATTTGGCTTGTTCCTTTCTCCATGAAAGAAAGAAATCTTTCAGGCGTATAGATGAACAAATTATTGTCGCCAAGTTCCGCAACTTCACTCAGTGTGTGAATAGAATAGTTGTCTAAAAAATATTGATAATTTTCATTTGCTGTTAGTCGTTCAAGATTTTCTGAAAGCAAAGCAACGGTGGGAAAAATCAAAACAATATTTTGATATTCCATTTTACGAATGATGTCAAACACAATGTGTGTCTTGCCAAATGAAGTGCTTGCTGAAAGGAAATATCTATTGAGTTTGTCGGAATTGAATTTTTCTAAAATCTGTTTTTGGTATTTGTGAACCTGATTCTTTGCATCAAGATTCAAAGTGCTTTCATAAATGATTGCTGACAAGGTATTCAAGTCAATATCTGAAATGCTAATATCATTGTCAAACTTATCCAACAACTGATAAAAGTGGGGGATACCAACCGTATTCGCAATGTATTTCAAAAATCTCAGGTCTGATTCAGAAATATCTTCATCCTTGATTTTATCAAAGAAGGTGCAAACAGTTTTAATCAAATCGTAATCTTTGATTTCACCGTTGCGATATTGATTGATGCCGACTATGACAAAAGTGGCTTCTTTAATTTTATCCATGATAATACTTCTGTTTTAATTGCTTTTACATTTTCTACAGGGATGAAAACGAAATACAAAGAGCAAGGAATTGATAAGTCGTATTTTTCAACCTTGTGTTTTTCTTTGATATATTCTGGAATTGCCTTAATGCTTGCATCATAACCACCTTTGTTTTGTTGGAACAAAATTATTATTGGATACACTAATTCAATATGATGCTTTTTAAGTTCATCGGTGATAACAATGTTTGGATTCTTGTCCCATTCATTCAATACTGATTCAAGTGTAGAGCCTTGAATATTTAAACGGTCTTTATTTTTTCGTAGTGTAAGAAGATTTGTTCTAAGGTAGTCATCTGAAAGTGATGTTTTAATTTTCCCCAAAACATCATTAACTGCCTGTGTGTAACTCTGATGAAATTTAGCTTCTCCAATCCACAATTGAATTTTGGAATCTCTTTCAATTAAGTGATAAGCATCATAACCTTTGGATTCAGAATTCTCCAATGGATTATACAATACGCCTCTTGCAATCAAAGCATCAACGCCAAAAATTATTTTCAGAATTGCATACAAAATAACTTCACCAAAAAAACCATACTTCAATTGAGTTTCGTCTGAATCATTTTCGTCAAATCTTATTCTGTCTTGAAAAGCAATTGTATGGAGATCTTGGTATTCTCTTTCATCTATTTCAAATTCGTTGAAAGAATATTCAATAATTGAGTTGTAAATAATTTCCGCAAGGTCATTCTTGTTTGTCGTTTCGTAACACCTGTCATTTAAGTTTGAGAAAATTGTTCGTTCAATCTTTGCAATCTCATTCGGCAACTCGTATTTGAAAAGAATTGTGTTATTAATTAGGTCAAGTAATTGTTGTCTCATTTTTTAAAATATTGAGTTCTTAGTCGTCTCTTATATTTGAGTAATGTCGGTCTTTACGCTTCTGACTAACGGTTAATTTACAACTTAAATAATCATTAACAATCAATACTTTACCAAATTTACCGTTTGCTTCATAAGTCAATGTCTTTGGTATTTGTCGGATTGCTGGTAACGTTTAGTATATGCAAAGTAGGCGATTGCGGGCTTCAAACCTATCAAACCGTTACAATTTAGAAGCGGGCTACAGCCGTTGAATTTACTACTATTTCGCCTATTTTGTATATACATTATTAGCGGTAGTTATTTTTTAATTTCACCTTTTAGAACTTCCAGTTTTTTCTTAGCAGCTTTGATTTTTTCTTGCTTTCTAAGTTCATCCAATTTTTCGTCTAAAATTATTTCAATTGCTACTCTTAAAGTGTCAAAATGAGCCAGACAAGTTTTTTCATCCAATTCATGTATCCCAAGGCTAATAATTGAATACATAGATTTGTTTTCCACAAGAAATTTGGGTAAATAGTTTTGCAAAAGGTCAATTTTTTCATCCATCCTTGCTTTTTGAAAATCACTTTCTGTTATTGATTTTTCTTCTAAAGCTAATCCATATGCCTCACTGATTAAATGTTCAAATATTCGTCTTAAGTAAACAAACGAGCCAATGCCTACACCATTTGCAGCCAATCCAATAGCGTGAGTAAATTCTTTTAATTTTTCATTAGGTAAAAGTTTGGAATATTGTTTTATTTCTGAAATATGAAAGTCAGCAACAGATGGATATTGCCCGATTTTTGTCAGTGTATTGCTTGCAGGACTCCATAAAATATAAAATCTAAATATATCATCTGAACGTTTACATTTAATCTGTAAGCTTGCAAAACCACCACTCTCTAAATAAATATCGTCTCTAGGCAATAAATTTGTAATAACTCTAAATGTTGACTCAAGCTTTGTAAATGGATTGAAACCATCGAAGTCAATACTTTTTTCTCCAAAGATTTGTCTTAAAAATTCTGTATCTTCTGCAGTTACAGTAATCTTTGTGTAAATAGGTGTGTTAAAGAAGAAATCTGACAAAGTTAAGTTCATTTCAAATGTTTTTTATTCTTTTAATTCTTAGCAAAGTCACTTCATCGTATTTATGTTTTAAATATAGCAAAGTGTCTAAAAGTAATTTGTTTATATCTGAATCATACAGATTCCATTCTCCACCTTGAGGCAAATCAATATTTAAATTTTTATCTAATAAAATTGTTTCATGATAAATTTCTCTGTCCATTTGATTAGTCCACGGATTTAGCAATTTCACCTCATATGAAACATAATATGCAAATTTTAATTTTTGAAGTTGAGCATTTAATTCAGAAAGTTGTTTTCTTAATTCTTGAACTTCAGTGGTTAATGTTTCAATTTTCGCAACTTTTTCCTGAGTGAAATTTTGCTTTGCAATATCTAATTCCATTCCTTTTATCATCAAATTGGAACGGATTTGATATATCTCAGTTTCGAGCTCTCTTATTATATCAATATTTTTCATAAGTAAGTTTATAAATATGTAATCGAATTTTTATTTAAAATTAGTTTATTTTTAATTTCATCCTCTTTACAATTAATAAGTTGATTATAAATATATTTCATCGCCTTTTTAGGCATAGTATAAAGAAAATTCATATTTATACTTGAATATACATTGCCGTTATAGAGGTTTAGTTTTTCTGGTCCATCAACTCTATCCGCATGCGGGTCACTTGGGAAAATATTATCAGGGTCATTTTTATGTACCCTCCAAATTCCATTTTGCTTAACTTGTTTTTCGTTAAGCATTCTTAACCCATCAATCGTTATTTCACTAAAATCAGGAAGCTCAAATTCAATCATGTGTTTAAGTTTATTTAATTACCGCTAATGAGCGTATAAACCCAACTCTAGCAGTGATCTATTTAATACCTTTATTTTAATCTCTTTATATATAATAACCTACCCATTTTCAACCGTTTATAATTAGTTAAATCAGTTCCTAGTTTTCATTGTATATGGATCATCGGGTGTTTGGTGGGGTAAATGTAGGTAATTATTTTAATTGGTTTTACATTGGGGATTAAGAATTTATGGAATTGTTTGTCGGGTTTGTTTTGATTGGGTGGTGATGGATTGTATTGCCGGCGTAATTTTTATTTTTCTGTCATTCTTATTTCAGTTTCTTTATCTCTCTGCTTTGCGGCAACGATTTTTTTTGTGAGCCTTCAATAGAGTTTGCCTGAATAAGAATTACTTTGATTCCTTGTTATTGTAGAATTTTAAAATATCATACAACTTGATCCTTGCCCGATGTGACCAACCTATTTTGCGTTTAGCCATGTCGAAATTTCTTTATTCAGCTCATCATGCTCAATAAACAACCCTTCCCCAATTTCTTTTTGAGAGGCTATGATCTCTTCTCTTTGTTTTGCTTTCAGGGTAAGTAGCTCTTGATCAGTCTTTGAATCAGGAATTCTCATTTTCAATCTGTTGTCAGGCTTAGAACCATTTTATTAAACTCCCTAAAATTGTCATTTTCTCTTTTGTAGCTTTCTCCACTAATCATTCTTATTGCTACAATCTTTGTCCCGGGGTCGACAACAATATAATTTCCTAAATACCCATCGGCACGATATGACATGTTACCACGAAACTCTTTTTTACGCAGTTGCAGGTTTTTAGGAAGCGTTTCATTTATGTATTGCCAGGGATTTTCACCAAATACTGCTCTTATTTTGGCTAAATATTCATCGCTGGAATTATATGTTCCCTTCATCTGTTTCACTTTCTCAATGAAGTCATTTGGGACGCTCGCTTTGGTTAATTCATCTATAATTTCATCGTCAACAATTGAAATTGTTTGCTCGTAATCAAGCCACCATAACATTCCATAACCTTTATATTGTTTGCAGGAAGTGGTAACCCCGGCAATAAATTTTTCAGGGATCACTATTTTGTTGTTGTACATTCCTTTGTTTAATAATAGCAGCCCTATTTTGGCAAAATCAATTGGTTTAACCTGGCAACCTGACATTACATGCGGATTACCGGCATCGTCGAAGGTCCAATAAAAATCAGTTATGTCTAAAGGTTTAAATAGTCGTTCACCAATATAGAGGTCCATGCGCTTTTTTGTAATTTGTTGAATAACCCCGGCCATCAGGTTTAAAGCCTTGTTGTTATAACTCCATACTTCGCCAGGCTTGTCGGAAAGTTCGGCAGCAAGAGCTAATTGAACGAAATTTGGACTTGGATAAATTTCAATTCCTGCATTTGGGTTATTTTGTATTCCGGATGTCATATTGACCAGGTGTCTGATCGTAATATTTTGTTTTTGTCCTTGTCGCCACTCAGGATAGTATTTATATACCGGAATATCTAAACTGTCAATTAAACCATCAGCAAGCATACAGGCAACAGCAAGTCCAACTACGCTTTTTGTGCAAGACATACTTTCAATTGTACTATCACGGTGTCCAATTCCAAAATATTTTTCGGTGACGAGTTTATTGTCCTGATAGATGATTACCGCTTCGGAGTGCGTCTGTTCAGCTTTTTTTAGAAGGCTGTCGAGGTTGGTTTTGTTGATCATCTGCCCGATGCCAATTGTCGGGACGAGAAGGATTGCGAATAAAATTGTTTTTATCATATGTAATAATTTGTCTTGGTGGATTGTTCGGTTATTGCTACTAACGTTACATATAAAATTTGTTGGGGATTACGAAGCGATCGCTTGTCGAGACGATAAGAGCTAAATTAGAAGCAAGCACTTTAAAATCCGCAATTCCGCCCCAATAAAATTTATATGATGTTGGCAGTAGTGTTTTTTAATCTGCTGTTTTAAAGTCAATTAAATAAGGTTTAAGTCTTACTCCATTTTCTTTTCTAAAATTGTTAGAAATCAAAATTTGATAATGTTGATTTGGTTTTAAATCTGCTTCAAATGTCCACGATTTCCCATCTTCGCCAAATACTCTTTCGGGTTTAATCTTTGGGAAATATTCTTGTCCAAGTGGTCCAAAGTCAACGCCTGTAATATATGTTACCAATGGCTCTGAAAATATGATTGTAATTTTCGTAAGCCCTGATTTTACAACTTGACTACCATTCTCAAATGGTGTCATTTGTATTACAGTTGGTCGCTGTTTTTCGTAATCGTAATTTAATTCTTCTAACGTTTTAGGTAATAGTTTTGTAATATTCACAATACGTTCAATTTCCTTTTCATTCGTGTAGTCAAGTTCAATAAGTTCTTTAATTGCTTTTGTTTTGTCTTTAGAAAGGTTGTAATAGCGTTCGCAAATTTCATAACCAATGTAATAACCTAAATCCCTAACTTTTAAATCATTTAGATTTTCTCCCCACAGCCAACTATAGTTATTGGTCATTATAAATAAATCGGAAACAAATTTGTCAATAACTATTTTTTGATTCGCTTTCCCAAATTCAATTGCCGGGGCATCAGATTTTTTATCTGTCACTTTGCAAGATATAAATTCTGCAACTCCTTCATATAAACACATAGAAATCAAATTATGAACTATTTCTTTCTGTTGTGTGTGTATGTATTCGTGAGTACACAATAAGGCAATTTCATTAATAGGGTTTTGTGTCTTGTAAAATGGTTGTCGCCAAATCGGAAGTTCGTCAATTATGGTGGTTTTGTCTGCTAATGAAACTTCACTTCCAATTAAAACCTTATATCCATGAGTTGTTCCACCGGTTCTAAAAGCGCCAATTGTAAAATATATTGTCGAAGGTTTTAATTCAGGATATGCTTTTTTAAGTTTTTGAATATTAGAATTAATTTCCGGGTACAGACTTTTGGCGTTTAAAGTATTAAGTCTTATTGAATTCCAAAATTTAGGATATTTATTAATAGCGTCAACAAAATCCTTGTCTGTATAATTACGAACTTCAATTAAGCTTTTTAAACCTTGTGTCCCTTTGTTAAGATAAAGTTCTTTTAAAAGACTGTATTGTTTAATACTGTCTTTTGTTGAAATAATTTCATCGTACGCAATCCAAAAATTGTCAATGTCAGTTGATACAAAAGATTGTTTAATTTTTTGGGCAAAAGAAACACTTATCAAACTCGAAATGATTATAACCAAAAATGCTTTCTTCATATTATTGTTTATTTATTTTTAGAGTGTCTCACAGCATTACTGCCAACGAGAATATAAACCCAGCTCTGGCAGTGATCTATTTAATACCTTTATTTTAACCTCTTTGTACATAATAACCTACTCATTTTAAATCGTTTAAAATCAGTTAAATCAATTTCTGGTTTTCATTTTAAATGGATAACCGGGTGTTTTGTGGGGTAAATGTAGGTAATTATTTTTATTGGTTTTACATTGGGGGTTAAGAATTAATGGAGCTGTTTGTCAGGTTTTATTATTCCTTTGGATATTCCGGACTAAGCTGACCCCCCCCTTCTGCAAAAGTAGTAGTCGGATCATGTCTTTTTGTTTTTGAAAATCTGACAATCCGGCAAATACTGACCCTCAGCGCTGGCGCCCGTTTTGCCATAGCGCAACGTGTGACTTTTTCCCATTAATCAACCAGCAAAGTTGGCACACGAAACATTCACCACTAAATCCTACCTTTGCCCCACATGAACAATTACGATGTCATAGTGGTGGGTGCCGGTCCGGCCGGATTGCTGGCGGCTGGCCGGGCAGCAGAACGGGGTTGTAGAGTCCTTTTGTTGGAAAAAATGCGACAGGAAGGACGTAAATTGCTGATCACAGGCAAAGGCCGGTGCAACATCACCAACGACGCACCCATTGGCGAGTTTATTACGCATGTGTTTCCAAACGGCCGCTTTCTGCGAAATGCCTTTTCAAATTTTTTTTCACGCGATATCATCGGGTTGTTACAGCGATATGGCGTTGAATCGACACTGGAAAGAGGAGGTCGCTATTTTCCTGCCAGCAACAGTTCCGCCGATGTGCTTCAGGGATTACTTTCATGGGTCAAAGAGTTAAAAGTAGAAATCCGTTGTGGATACCGGGTGGAAAAACTCATTGTTGAAGACCAGATAATCCAGGGACTTCGCGCCAACGGCGAACTGTTTTATACCCGTAATATCATCCTGGCAACAGGCGGCAAATCCTATCCGGCTACCGGATCGAATGGCGAAGGCTACGAACTTGCCAGAACAGCTGGGCATACCATAAACCGGGTAATGCCGGCCCTGGTTCCGTTGGAGACGGAAGGAAGCATCGCTCAAAAACTCCAGGGGCTCAACCTGAAAAACGTGCAGGCAGTGGTTTGGTCAAACGGAAAAAAAATGGGAGAGGATTTTGGTGAGATGATCTTCACCCACTTTGGCCTTTCCGGTCCCATCATCCTGACGCTTAGCCGGATTGTGGTGGAAGAATTGCACAAAAAAAACCAGGTTGAAGTTACCATCGACCTGAAACCGGCACTGGATGATCAAAAGCTCGATAACCGGCTTATCCGCGATTTGAATGAACATGGCAAGAAAAAACTGGGCAATATTTTCCAGTTTTGGCTGCCCGCCAGCATGGTTCCCGTTTTTATTGAATTGCTCGAAATCGATCCTGAAAAAGAATGTCATCAGGTTTCGGCCAAAGAGCGAAAACAAATCCTTCATCTGCTTAAAAACTTCCGGTTTAAAATCTCACATCACCGTTCGTTCAAAGAGGCCATTATTACCGCTGGTGGCGTTGCCACGGACGAGATTTCCCCAAAAACAATGGAATCTAAACTTGTCAAAGGACTTTTCTTTGCCGGCGAGATGATCGATCTGGATGCCGAAACAGGTGGTTATAATTTACAAATTGCTTACTCAACAGGCTGGCTGGCAGGTAATTCGTGTGTAACAGGATAATCAATAACAACAAACAGGCAGCATCTGCTAATATCCTGAACTCTGATCCATTTCCAGAAAAAATTAACTTCACCTTCAATCGTTTATTAAAAAATTGTAATATTGATGTTGAATTTTTTTAACCAGAAAAATCCACATAAGTGGAATCATTTAAATCAACAATAAATGGAAGCACAAAAAGTAGACATGTTTATAATGATGAACAGTAAATTTTTTGAAGGTCATCATCTAAGTCAAATCAGAGAGCGCCTGCTTGCGATGGACGAATCCAAGTGGGGAATATTGCAAACCCTGCAATTTAAAGACCCGACTACCATATTAATCGTATCCATTCTGGCGGGCAGCCTGGGTGTCGACAGGTTTTTAATTGGTGATACCGGTTTAGGTGTTGGGAAATTGTTAACCTGCGGCGGACTAGGAATTTGGTACATCGTCGATTGGTTTTTAATCATGGAGGCTACCCGCGAGAAAAACCTGGCAAAACTTCAATTGGTACTATATTAAATTAATTGAGCAGGAATAAGTTATACATTTTATTAGCTATTGCCTGTCTGGTTGGATACAGCTGGCTGTTCTTTAATTACCGGTCGGGTGCGGAAACTGACCCCGACGGATTAGGTATTTGCATTTTCAAAGAAGTCACCCATATTCCTTGTCCATCCTGCGGTTCTACTCGATCGGCGATTTCGTTGTTGCACGGAAATATTGCCGATGCTTTGTATTGGAATCCGATAGGCTTTTTGCTGGGGATTATTTTGGTGATCGTCCCCCTCTGGCTGCTGTTTGATGTGGTTTTAAAAAAGGACTCTTTATATCGGTTTTATAAAAAGTCGGAAGCCACCCTCGAACAGAAGAAAGTAGCCGTTCCGCTCATTATTCTTGTACTGGCCAATTGGATTTGGAATATTTTTAAAGCATTATGAATACAATAACCCACTTTTATTATTCACCCAACGAGTACGAATCCGAAAAGGCCTCGAACAGTTACCTGATGTCGTTGATAGCGGTGATTGCCGGTTTACCGTTTCCCATCATCAACTTGATTGCTACTTTCGCATTTTATCTGGGCAACCGAAAAGGAACCTATTTTGTGCGGTGGCATTGTACACAGGCGCTGTTGTCGCAATTTTCGCTTTTGCTGATGAACAGCGTGGCCTTTTGGTGGTCCATCTCGGTATTGTTTGGTTTAGAAAACCTGTCCAATAGCTTTATTGCCTACCTGATTACCGTATTTCTATTCAACCTCACAGAGTTTGTTGCTACCATATACAGCGCCATCAATACCCGAAAGGGATTGCATGTAAAATGGTGGTTTTATGGCGATTTAACCAATATGATTTGTAGTTCCTGATATGAAGAATATACTCCTGCAACTGGTCCTTTTGGTGCTCCTCTTTTTTGCCCTGTGGCTTGGACTAAGCAAAATCGACTGGATGGAATTGTTGAATGTGAATTACTTAACCAGTAAAACACAACAGAAACTGGGTGAACTCATCCTGGATCAGATAAAAAATTCGGGAGAAGAGAATCACGACCTAAAAGTCACCCTTCCATTGGACAGTCTCCTGACCGCAATTTGCATTTCCAACGCGATCGATCGCAGCCAGATTCAACTTCATGTGATAAAAAGCGAGGAGGTAAATGCGTTTGCTCTGCCAAATCATCAACTGGTGATTTACAGCGGACTGATTTTAGAAACCCGAAACCAAGCAGAACTGAGTGGCGTAATTTGTCATGAAATAGCCCACATAGAGCTGGATCATGTCATGAACAAACTAATCAAAGAAGTGGGTATCAGCGTTTTGATTTCGACGACCACCGGAAACTCCGGTTCTAATCTCATGGTAAACATTTTAAAAACATTAAGCTCAACGGCTTATGACCGCGATCTGGAACGCGATGCCGATATCAGGGCCGTTGATTATTTGATCAGGGCCAACATCGATCCCATTCCGTTTGCCCGTTTTTTAAGGCGGATTCCGGAATCCAAATCTGCAATCGACCCGCACCTTACCTGGTTGAGTACTCACCCTGATGCGGAGGAGAGAGCTGATTATATCATTGAATTTGCGGGGGAAGCTTATGGAGAGTATCAACCAGTTTTATCTCCGGAAACATGGAAAAATCTTCAACACCAGCTTAAATAGAGGTGATCTGCCTTCCAAAAAAAGTTATTGTTATCTTTCGCCCAAATTTAAAAGAAGACCTTTCGGGAAACACATAAGATAATTTTCAGGTAATATGTTTAAGATTTTCAAAAATATCGACCGCAAAAACTATAAGCCCAGGTTTGGTGGTTCGGATATATTAAAGTTTATCGGGCCGGGATTGCTGGTTACGGTAGGATTTATTGATCCGGGAAACTGGGCCTCAAATCTGGCTGCAGGGGCCGAATACGGATATGCCTTGTTGTGGATGGTAACCTTGTCGACCATCATGCTGATTTTGTTACAACACAACGTAGCCCATTTGGGCATAGCCACCGGGCTGTGCCTTTCGGAAGCGGCGGCCATACATATCAAACCCACCTACTCAAAAGTGCTGTTATCGTCTGCGATGCTGGCATCGGTTTCAACTTCGCTGGCCGAAATTCTGGGAGGGGCCATTGCCCTGGACATGTTATTTGATATTCCTGTAAAAGCAGGCGCTATCCTGGTGACCCTTTTTAGTATGATCATGTTGTATACCAACACTTACCGGATGGTCGAAAAGTGGATTATCGCCTTTGTATCTGTGATCGGGTTATCCTTTATGTACGAACTTTCGTTGGTAGATATCGATTGGAACAGTGCCATCAACGGATGGGTTACTCCTTCGTTTCCGAAAGGCTCCATGATCATCATTATGAGCGTGTTGGGTGCCGTGGTGATGCCACACAATTTGTTTCTACATTCTGAAGTGATCCAAAGCCGGCAATGGAACAGGGAAGATGAGAAAGTCATCAGGAAGCAATTGCGTTTTGAATTTACCGACACCCTGTTGTCCATGGGCATTGGCTGGGGCATCAACAGTGCCATGATTTTGCTGGCAGCAGCGACGTTCTTTATGACCAAAACTCCTGTTCACGAACTCGAACAGGCCAATCAGCTGCTGGCTCCTCTGCTGGGAACTCATGCGGCGGTTGTGTTTGCCGTGGCACTTTTATTTTCAGGAATCGCCTCCACCATCACCTCGGGAATGGCTGCCGGAAGCATTTTTGCCGGTATGTACAAGGAACCTTACGACATTAAGGACAACCATTCCAGACTGGGGGTGGCCCTGTCGCTTGTGATTGCATTTGGAATTATCCTGTTGATTACCAACCCATTTCAGGGATTGATCATCTCACAGATGATCCTCAGTATTCAACTTCCTTTCACTATTTTCCTCCAGGTTTATCTAACATCATCTGAGAAGGTGATGGGCAAATACAAGAACTCCACCCTGAACAAAACCATTCTGTATTCGTTGGGGGCCATTGTCACCGGACTGAATGTGGCTTTGTTTGTCA
The DNA here is from genome assembly GCA_001769215.1 of Bacteroidetes bacterium GWF2_41_31. Classification (GTDB taxonomy): domain Bacteria; phylum Bacteroidota; class Bacteroidia; order Bacteroidales; family F082; genus UBA6244. The sequence continues at coordinate 36,556 of MEOL01000047.1, read as the reverse complement.
GTCTGTTTTAGTTGATTGTCTTTGCGCTCACCATTTTTTGAATATATTTGATACGCGATTTCCGCACCCATTTAAATAACTGTGGTTCAAACGATAATAACCCAATGACAAAAAAGGAAAATTCAACCTATTACTCGCAAGTAGCCTCTTATTACGATGAAGATGCAGGTCTGGGGTTCGAAGACAGGGCTGAGGTGAACACGAGCCTGGATCGCATCAGGCGTGATTTTAGAAAAATCACTGTTCAATTTCCTTTTAAAAAAGCACTTGAAATAGGATGTGGCCCCGGCTTTGATGTGCATTGGTTTGCTTCGCAATATCCTGATAAGGAATTTGTTGCCGTAGATATTTCTGAAGAAATGGTCAAACTTACCCGGAAACGATTAAATCGGGACCAACTGAAAAATGCCTCCGTGATTCAATCGGATGAAAGACAGTTGGCGGAACAATTTGGTGAGGAGAGTTTCGATCTGGTGTATGTTTATTTTGGCGCGCTTAACACGGTGGAGGACTTGACTTTTTCGGCAAGTCAAATTCACCGGATTTTAAAGCCCGGTGGCGCAGCGGTGCTTACTTTTGTAAACAAATGGTATTTAAGAGAGTTGGTTGTTCAGGTAATCAAGCTCAATTTTAAAATAGCGTTTGCCAGGTTGGGTAAAGTGTGGGGAGGTTATTCTGTTTCCAGATTTCTACCATCGCACTGTTATAGCCCCGGCACGATTTTAAAGGCGTTCTCACAATTTAAATTGTTGCAACGAAAAGGGTACAGCATTGTATATCCGCCCTGGTACAATGATCATCAGGTGAGAAAAAATCCTGAAAAGGCAAACAAAAAATGGGAATTGGACCAGAAACTGCAGAAAACCTTCCTTTGGTCGAAAGGGGAATATACGCTATTTGTTTTTCAAAAATAAAGTGGGTTACATATCTTCCAACATCTTTTCGATGGGTTTAAAAGGATATTTCTGCAACACCTCCTGAAAATCAGAGTCGAGTACAATGTTTGAGTAAAAAGCTTCCACAGCAGCCCTTTCCAAACCCCGGGGATAAAGATTTTTGTAGTCGGTAATTTCGCAGTTAAACCGGGCAGAAACAACCTTGGTGAATTCTTTTTGAGTCGGGAGAAAGGGAGCGTAAATGTTGTATACCCCGCTATTGAGTTGTTGTTTGGAATAAAGGACCATCAACCGGGCAGCATCTTGCACCGCTATCACCGACAGGTGGTTCTCTCCCCGGCCAAATAAAGGTATTTTTTTTTGATCCTTGATATTCTTCAAATAAAACCACGAAAACCAAGAGCCTTTTCCAAGCAACCAGGGGAACCGCAGCACCAAAACACGATACTTCTTATTTGAACAATCCTGCAAAAAAGGACTTTCGCCCCTGATGTATTGTTTCGCATAGCTCAACGGATTAAGTGGTGAACGTTCGCTGTGTGCAACATCGCTATTTCCATACGAAAGGCTCCCCGAGGCAAATACCAAAGTGGTAGTTAAACCACTTTTTTCCAATTGTTTTACAAGGTGCTTATTCAGGCGTCGTGCTTTTTCGGCAGCCAACATTCTTCCCCACTTTAAAAAATAAGGAAAAGTGGGCCGTGCACAATGAAAAATAGCTACCGGATGGATTGCCAACAAGGTGGCTGCCGATAATCCGGAAATTCCTCCTTCTATCAGTGTAACCCCTTCCACCGGTTCTATTGGACGCTTGCTTCGTGTTGCAAAAACCTTGAATTTACCATCGCTTAGCTCGTTTAACAATGCTGATCCTAGAAATCCGGAAGCACCGATCACAATTACGTTGTCCATGTGGGAGGTTTTGAGAGCGGTTTATTATTTTTCAATGCATTTAACACCTGAAACTGAAAGTCGTCAGGATGGTTTTTTGAAACATGCAAACTGGTGTGGAGCGCCTGGTTGTATGTATCCATTGGAAAAGATTTTTTCTTCCACTTTGCACGCCATTTGCGGTCGGTAAGTCGCATAAAAAACTGATTTAAACGCTTTGCCCAGAGAACATTAATAAATGATTCGAGAAACGACTTGAAGAAGCCGTTGTTCATCGGGAGTAAAAATCTTTCATCCTGGTTGAGGTTTTCATTGGGAAGAAACTCAGCAAACCAACCATTTTGATGCTTTAGTTTAAGGATGGCTTCCTGGTTATAAACCGGGAGAAGCGTTACCAATTCGATGGCCGTATAAATGTTCTTATCCCCAATTTCCAACGCCGATTGATCGATAAAATAATTCATGCAGTAGTAATGCTGATGGCCCCTTAAAAAGGTCAGTTTTTTAAATAAATGCAACAAAGTGCGGGCTATCCAAAGCCGGTTGGTGGTGGTGATGATAAAGTAATCAATATCGGCATCTTTATCAGCATAATACTTTGAGAGAGAACCTGATATTGCAATGGCCTCCACAAAAGGAAACCGCTTGATAACACGTACAAAACGTGAGGAAAGTTTCAAAAGATTTTCGGCGCGCTTGTTGCCCAGTTCTCTTTCAACAGACCATCGGGGCTGATGGAGCCTGCTGTAATATCCCTGTTCCGAACACACTACTTTTCCGTTTTTTTTCATTAAGACCAATTGATCCTCCACATCACTTATCGAACAGGCAAAGTTCAAAAACCGATGAATTTCAGTAGAGGTAAGGGGATAACTGAACAATTCAAAATAGGTTAAGGTGGATTCGATATGTTGCTGTAAACTAGGTTTCATCTGAAATGTGGTGTTTAATTTGTCCGTGAAAATAAGATGAATAGATCAAACAAAAGTATACGATTCCCAATTGGCGTTCCAAAGCTGACTCGGTCATGAAAAATACAAAACAGATAAAAATGACCCATTTCACAGCAAAAAGGGTTGATTTTGGCAAAAAGAAAAGACGAACAAACATGGTCAATAATATCATCAGTCCAATGACACCGCTTCTTACAAAGGTTTCAATGTATTGATTATGAAAATTATAATTCAAATAACCCGTGTCAGAAGTGCCCTCATATCCGGTATACAAACCATACTGCACATATTTTTGATTTAGCTTTTTCTGGGCCTCATGAATGCCAACGCCGATGAACCAGTCATTGCTTTCGTTTAATATCTCCAATCCAAACCGCCATTGAATCAAACGAAGATTTAAGCCGTTTAATGGAGAATCGTACCGGTATTGGCTGGCACCAATCTGTTCCAAATGCGGTTGTAACAACGTTTTTAACCTTTGGGTAAAGGGAATCAGGGCGAGGAAAGCCAACAAGAGGATCAAAAGGATTGCTGTTTTTTGATTTTTTACCGACAGGTGCAACTCGCGGCGGTAATTCCAAATCAACAACGGTATCCCAATGCCAATCAATATTTTAGAAGCGGCCAGTAAAAGCAGCAGTAGAAAAAAGACAATGAGGACGCGTTTCCAGGCGATTTTTCCTGACAGCCATTCTACATCGTTTATTTGGAAAAGCGCCGTGAGTAAAAACAAGCTAAAATAAATTGCTCCGGAATTGAAAGGAGAAATCAACTGGTGATATGTAAAACAGGCAAAATCCCAGGAATGAAGAAATTGCCAAAATGAAAAGACCAACATCACCGTTCCTGCTATCAATAAAGAAAGAACCAGTCCCGTTAATGACGCTTGAGTAAAGTCTTTTTTGTTGGTTGAACTCAATAAAAATAAAACCGGTATCACGATGAACGACCCCATTTTCTCCAATCCTTTCATGGCGGGCAAAAAGGCGACATTTTGAAAAGCCCCTACTGAATAAGCCCCAAAAAGCAGCAAAGGAAGAATGAAATGAAGCACCCGGTTTCCATTGAGGGGATGAGGTTTTCTGATGTATGAAACCAACATAACCAATCCGCCAAATACAATAGCCAGACTATTTAATCGAATGGACAGAGGCAAGCTGAACCAGATGAAAAACCAGGCCCATGCTTCCCAGGAATGAACCTTAAACAACCCGGTAAAACGCGTCCTCATATTGCTTACAAATAAGTTCCCAATTGTACTTGTTTCTGATCGCCCGGATATTTTCATCGATCTGGTTCCTGCTTACCACCACATCGCTATTTTGGGCGAACAGCGAGCACAATTGCCCGGAATTAGCAAAATAACGACCTCCATTTTGCAACACACTCTTATTGAAAATATTGTCGTGGGCCAGTATCCTGCATTGAGCTGCCATGGCTTCGAGAAGTGATGGATTGGTACCCCCGACCGAATGTCCATGAATATAATAGCGCGAATAATAACGCAGTGAATTCATCACTTCCGGGTGATAATTGGCCGGATAAAACCGAATTGCAGCATGATGCCCGTATGTTTCTTGTAATGCTTCGCCATACTTGTTCGCATTGCCAAAAATAACCAAAGGGAATTCATTTTCTGATTTAATTTTGGCTTGTATGGCCATTTCAATGTTGTTCTCAGGTTCCATGCGGGCAATAAGCAAATCATACTCCATGGCCTTTAACTGATAGGTCGATAGTTGGCTCACATCGAATGAAACAGGTATTTCGGCACCATAAGCAATGTAGCTCAAGGGAGTGGGATATTTTTTTTGTAGGTATTGCAGAACACCTTCAGAATCGGCGATGAGCAAATGGCTGTGAAGGGCCGCCCATTTTTCCGCTTTTTTCAGGAAAGACTGAACCCCAGGTGAATATTTCGACCTCATCCATTCCATGCCATCCATGTTGCATACGTGCTTCGCCTTCCGGTCCCATAGCAGGTGCCACACCGAATCGCTGGTATATCCCATGTGGAGAATCACGTCAAAGTGTTGTTTCCGGGAATGAAGATTGCAGTTCAAATCATAGATAAATTGTCCACTTGAACCCAGACGATCCTCCGGGTTGTACTGGTAGTTTAACTCGACACCCTTCCATGTTTTTTCTTTAAAGGTTTGAAGATGGGAACAATAAACCACCACACGATGTCCCAAAGCTGCCAGTCGGGGCGCCAGTTCCTGAAGCGCGGCCTCATATCCACCGTATTGGTTGGGGATGCCGCGTGAGCCAATGATTCCGATGGAAATTTTTCTAGTCAATCTTTAGTACTTTTTTGTAGGCAGCGAGTGTTTCTTTTGCTGCATTCTCCCAGGTATAATGGGTTAAAACATGATCTCTGAAAGCAAAATCAGTTGGTTTCTTCAATGCCGTTTCGAGGGCTTTTTTGATGCTCGCCAAATCATTGGCCTCGCAAAATGAAGCAACACCCTGAAAATAATCCCTTGTGTCACCTCCCGTCCCCACGACCAAATTGCAAGCCATGGAAGCGGCTTCTAGCGAGCTGAGACCCGTTGTTTCGAACCAACTGGGAAGCGCGTGAACTTTTGATCGGGCATAATGGTTTACCAATTCGGACTGAGGCATAAAATCATAAAAATATACCTGAGGATGGGCTATTTTTTTACAATAGTAATAATAAGCAACGTGATTGGGCGGTGGTTTGCCGATGAATACCAACCGGACATCCATGTCTCTTGTGGCTTCAATGAGTAAGTGTTGATTTTTCAACCCATAGATCTGACCTACGCAAATAATTTGATTTTCAATACGTTCTACATTTGGGAGTTCCCGAAATAAATCCTGGTTGATCCCATTATAAACCACATGGAATTCGTTGGCTACGCCATAGTTTTTAAAAAGTCGCTGATATTCTGAATGTGAATTAGGTAACAGCAGGCTTGCCCCTGACAAAATTTTTCGGATGGCCCGATGGTGGCCCAACAAATACTCTTTACTCACCAATTTGTCCTGACCTGCCAAAAAACGAAAGTTGTTTTTTAAAAACTCGCTTTTGTCTTTACCCAAAAAGGCAAATATTTTTTTTAGATATTTCCTCCGCCCCAGCAAATCAAATGGTGAATAATCGAGGTATATGGTGCTTACAACAAAGGGAATTTGACTTCGGATATGTTTTAAATGATCGGCGGGCCGAATCACATTAAACAGGTGCAGCAAATCGTATTCATGGTAGTTTATGGGTTCGTAGGCCTTTTTAATTGTGACTTCTACCCCCAGTTTTATGAGTTCATGGGCAGTATTAAAAACCTGTTGGCTATCACCACCCCTCACCTGATCGATGGTGGATCTGACAATAAACGCTATTTTTAACGGTTTTTTCATTGGAATCATGCAGGTACCTGTGGTTTTGTGATTTCAAATTCAATAAATCGGGTACCAAATACCACGGCCCAAATACCCAATTCGGCTACATTGGTAACAAAACTTCCTGTAAACTGATAAATAAAAATAAACATGAACAGTGCCATGGCATAAAGGTTGGAATATATACGCGTCTTGAAAAAAAAGTAGATTTCCAGAAACAATTTAAACACCAATCCATAAATCCCATATATGGTCAGTAACTCTGCCATTGAATTCGGGATTCGCACAATGGTATCAAGGGTTCCCTGGTATTTGTAATGGTTAATAATCATGTCGTGTGCTATAATTTTTATCTGCCCCGGACCTATTCCGAAAAAGGTATGATGTGGCCAAATAATATCGCGTGCAAACATAAAAGAATAAACCAAACGACCCATGGCACTGGTATCATCACCCTGAAAAATGTTTTCAACGCGGTAGTATATAGGGTTTTGTGGCCAAATAACATACAATATAAAAAGTAGCGCGAACATAAATAAACTGCTCAACAGGGTGAATCTCTTTAAGGCAAGAGGGATTCTTCTCCAGTAAAAAATGAGACACATCAGTAAGGCAATTAACAAGGAGCCAATCACTCCAAATGACAAGGACAATAACAATGGGATTGCCGCGGCCAGGAAAATCAGCAAAGGATGTTTTTCTTTGTCGTAAAATACCCGCATGATAAAATACAAAAACACGGGCATCATGATCAAAGAATAGTACGAAGCCTCATAGGTAAATAATTTCAAACGAAGAATCACGTCCAATCCTTTTGAAAAGGGAACATCGTACCAAAACAAATCGCGTAGGCCGGCAAATGGCAATGCCATCAGAGCCAATAGAACAAAAAAAGCATTGATTAGTAGTATTTTCCGAAAAAGTAAATCCAGGATTGCACCGTGTTTTTTAACCAAATAGTAAGCCGTGATGAAAAAAACCAGCACCGTCAATATCAGGATACTGGAAATAAGATAACTCTTCATCTCTACTCCCTGCATCACCTGAAAAGGGATGGGAACAAGAAGAACAAGCATCCACCAATACACTTTTTTTATTTTTTTTTCCTTGAATAAAAAATAGGCCATTACCGGCGTAAGAAGCGTTGTAAACAACAGGCCTTCGGGCAACAAAAAACTGTTAAAGAAAAAATAAACCGCCACATAGATGATCAGTTGATGATATGGTTGCTCTTTCATCATTCCAATAAAAGTTTTATTTTAAATCGTTTTTTGTTCAGGTAGTAAAGGTAATAAACGAGCACGGTAATCAGGCCCAAACCAAAGGTGATGCCGATTTGATCGAAGATAATTATCGCCGAGATGAAAAATGACGGCAGCATGGTGACGATGGTTTCCAACATCCAATGGTCTTTCAACAGTCTTTGGTTAATTAACAAATATTCAATGGGGATGAGTATAGACAAGGCAACAATCTGACCGATGATGAGGCTTTGGGCCGTGCGAAAAATCCAAAATGACACCACCATTCCCACCAGAATACCTATTTTATACATAAATTCAAGAGTGGTAATGAATTTTAGCAATTTCAATCCGTTGAGATAAAACAAAGGCACAATGGTCATCACTAAAAATGCTTCATATATCAGAAAAAGCCGGAAATAATCGCCCATTTTTTGAAATTTTTCAGGCCCGAGCCAAAGGGTAAATAATGGTTCATAAAACAAATAGGCGACAAAAATAGCCAACAGACTAATACCCACCGAAAATCCGCGCAGGGTTTGAAAATAAATGACAATGTTTTCGCCCGATTCCTTTTTTCGGGCCACTTTTGGAAACAACCAACTCACCACGGCCCCAAAGGCCATGTGCATGTGATTGGTGATGGTTGACGCCAAAATAAAATAACCTGCGATGGCCGGACCCAGGAAAATGGCGATGATAAATCGATCTGCCTGATAAGCCACCACGGAAATAATGGTCTGCAACCAGGTCCAGAACCCAAAATGAAACAGCTCTTTTCTTTCGTCCCTTTTAATCTGCCAGCTAAACCGATATTGGGGGATTAACCTGTAAGTAACCACCGCCTGAACATAGACCATGATTGCGTTTAAAATTAAATTGCTTATAAACAGTTCGTAAAGGTCATATCCCCACAACACGATAACCACTTGTGCTCCTAGAACCAGGAGCTTAGAAACAATACTCCACCACGATGCCAGGTCGTATCGTTCATAACCCTTCAGGACACTCTGATACAGAAGTTCCCAAAATTTTATTGAAATCACCCATGTAGCTACAATTAATATTTTATCCAGGTGATCCTTAAAAATTTCTGTACCGGATAAATTCAAAAGTCCCCATAATATGGCCATGAGGATGGTCACCATGCTGATCCAACCGATTAATTTGGTAGAAGAATTGATATAAGCCTGTAGTTTGGCGTTGCTCCCTTTACCCAGCGCTTCGGCCACATAGGCGGTAATGGAATTTCCCAGCCCAAAGCTGATGATGTTTACAGCGATATATACATACGAATTCACCAGCATCCAGATACCAAAATCTACCTCACCTAACTTATTGATAAAGAAAGGAGTCAGGGCCAAAAAAGCAATGGGATAAAGTAAGATGTTTGCCAGGTTCCACGATGAATTTTTAATGTTCCCGGATGTTTTCTGCATATATTGTCTTGAAATTTGTGTAATAATAATATTTATTTCGTACTTAGCAGAAAAATTATTCAATTAGATTTTAACAGAAAAGAATCAACATGGAAGACCACTCATTTTCTAATTCGAAGGAAGAAGGAAGAAAAATCTGGAAATCATTGCAAAACCAATGGGGAGAAGCCTTTGGCTTTTTTGGTGGCATGTTTTCAAGCCTGATCGGGTTTATAAAGCAGCAGTTTTGGGGATTTCTGATCTTCGCCATCATTTTTGGGGCGATGGGAGGAACCTATGCCTGGATGAAAAAAAATATTTTCCGCGCTGAAATGACCGTTTCCTATGCGCAATTGGAGAAGAAAATTTACGGCGATATGCTCTTTAAGCTAAATCAATTGCTTGATAGCAAGCAATATGCGAGCCTTTCGGAGAAACTAAACATGACGGAAGAGCAAATTGCACAAATTCACTCCATCGAAGGGATCAATATCCATAACCAGCCATTGGTTAAAGACATCAGCGTTGAAAAGGTCCCTTTTTATATCGTTGTTGAAGTATATGATATAGCGGTGTTGCCTCAATTGCAAAAATCACTGGTGAAGTACCTGAGTGACTCGGATTTTATTAACGAACGCCTGCTGTTGAATGAGCGCAATTACAAAAACGAAGTGATCCACATGAAAAACCAAATGGTGTACATGGATTCGCTTAAAATGCTTTTGTTGAGGGATTGTAGCAACTTGGATGCCGATGCGGTAATTAATCTTGAAAAACTAAACAAAGACCAGAATGAGATATTCGGACGTATCCGTGACCTGGAAGCCGCTTTACAATTCAACAAAAACATCGAGGTGATGGATGGCTTTATCGCTCATCAAAATCCATTTTCCCGGATGTTGATCAGGTACATTTTACTGGGCCTTTTTGTCGGGGTGGGATTGCGCCTGCTTTGGCTGATCATAAAATAAGTCGACTTTCAGCCTGATTTTCATCAACACCTTATAATTACGCGTGGCTCTGTGGCAGTTGAATGATTTTAAAATGACTGTTCTTTTTTATTTCATTTAGTCATCAGCATTTGTCTTGCTCAACATACTGATTATGACTTACTAAACACAAACAGACAGTGTTTAAGGCGATATTTCTCCGCATCTCTGCAAAAGAAAAATTTGTGTATCCCGGCAAGTTTTGCTATTTTGAGCCCATTGCTAATTTAACAAGAAGATTTTATGTTTCAAACAAAGATGTTTAACCCGGTGAACAAACCGGGGACCATCGAAAAAAAAGAAATTATTGATTTTTTATACCATAATCTGGAAAATTACGGCGACCCTAAGGCTGATATTGAAAAGTGTATTGAATACGCCATGAAAGAAACCCCCTCTTTTGGTGGTTTTGTGCTGGTTTCGTATGATGGTCCAACCATGACCGGGGTGGTAGTGGTTAACCAAACGGGCATGAAAGATTATATCCCTGAAAATATCCTGGTGTATATTGCCACTCATCAGGAGATGAGGGGGCAAGGAATAGGTAAAAAACTCATGGCTGATACCATTCAAATGGCGAATGGAAATATCGCCCTGCATGTGGAACCTGACAATCCGGCGCGATTTCTTTATGAGAAAGTCGGTTTTACGAGTAAGTACATCGAGATGAGACTAATCAAATAAAACCTGCACATGGCATTTATCATTTTAAACGCGAAAAAATTAAAGGCAAACTACGAGTTTCTTGATCAGCTCTTTCTCAAGCATCACATTCAATGGTCGGTTGTCTCGAAAATGCTTTCCGGCAGCAAAACCTATTTAACCGAATTGTTACAGCTCGGCATAGGTCAAATAAGCGATTCACGGGTTACCAACTTAAAGGTAATCAAGTCCATAAACCCGGAGATTGAAACCATCTATATCAAACCACCCGCCAAACGTGCTATCAGCAGCATTGTAAAATACGCGGATATCAGCATGAACACCGAGATTAAGACCATTCAAATGTTATCCGAAGAGGCCTATAAACAGAAAAAGAAGCACAAAATTATCATTATGATTGAGCTGGGCGAGCTCAGGGAAGGTGTGATGGGCGACGATTTTATCAGGTTCTATGAGCAGGTTTTTAAACTCAAAAATATTGACGTTGTGGGCATAGGTGCCAATCTTTCATGCCTGTACGGTGTACTTCCCAACCAGGACAAACTCATACAGCTGAGCTTGTACGAGCAGCTTATCGAAGCCAAGTTTAACAGGCAAATACCCTATGTTTCAGGGGGTTCTTCGGTAACCATCCCCCTGATATTTCAAAGATTGCTGCCCAAGGCCGTCAACCACTTCAGGGTGGGAGAAACCTTGTTTTTAGGAACTGACGTGTACAACAATGTCCCGTTAAAGAAGATGCACACCGATGTTTTCAGGCTTTTTTCTGAAATCATCGAGCTGACCCAGAAACCCATGATGCCTTCAGGAGAAACTTCCACCAACGTGGACGGGCTTTCGTTTGAAGTGGATGAAGCATTAATTGGTAAAACCACTTACCGGGCCATTGTGGACATTGGATTGCTTGATGTGGATGAAAAACACATTGAGCCCGTGGATAAAAGCATTCACTTTGTAGGAGCCAGTTCCGATATGCTGGTGATCGATTTGGGGGACAATAAAAAGAATTACAGGGTGGGCGATCTGCTCGAATTTACAATGGACTACATGGGTACCTTGCGCATTATCAACTCCAAATATATTGAGAAACGGGTGGAACGTTAGTCCATCACGTGGTTAGATGAATTCCGCGCACTTGGAAAAAATTTATTCCTGTATTCTGCCCTGATAAGCCTTTTCTGGTTATTTTTATGAAGCATTTTTGGCAGAGGCACTTTACTGTTTCAAAGGAATTATTGCCAGTGTAAAAAAATTTTAAACCATGGAAACGCTGATCATTTTTGGAGTGTTGAGCATCGCCGCTATAGCGATCTCATGGCGGACCTTGTTAAACCTTAAGAGTCATGGGTTTTATCGTTTTTTTAGTTGGGAATGCATCATTTGGCTATTTGCCAACAATTATCCATTTTGGTTCGAGCATCCCTTTGGAGTAGGGCAACTGTTTTCATGGACTTTTCTGTTGTTCGCCATTTATTTGGTGCAGGCCGGTGCCAGACTGCTGAATAAGGCGGCGAAGTCAACCCGTCTCCGGGACGATACAGCACTGTATTCTTTTGAAAAAACAAGTGAATTAATCGATTATGGGATTTTTAAGTACATTCGGCATCCTCTTTACTCTTCACTGATATTTTTAACCTGGGGCATCTTTTTAAAAAACCCCACCGTAATTTTGTGTGTTGTGGCCATAGGTTCTACTGTATTGTTGTATATAACAGCCCGGTATGATGAGAAAGAATGTATCGGCTTTTTTGGCGAAAGCTACCGGGAATATAGGCAACGAAGCAAGATGTTTATCCCTTATATTCTGTGAAACCACCCTCACTAAACAGATCTTTTTTATTCATAATAAAAGGTACCCAAATTGATCCCGATAAAAATACCACTGATGTTTTTATAACTATGGGCATCATGGTGTCTCGTTGATTTCCTTTAAAATCAGCGCTACTTCTTCTTCGGTGGTCCTCAGCGTTTCTTTGCAACTTTTTATCAACCATGCCGCGCGTTTCACCTTTTCCGACAATTCATCCACGCTGATTTCATCGTTTTCAATCTGTTTCACTATCTCTTCCAGTTCAAGAAGGGCCTCAGTATAGGGTACTTTTTTCATTAAAATTAGCTTTTAACAGTTAGTTACAAAGGTATAAAATAAAGTTATGGAGTCCGGTTCTCCAACAATTCAGTCATATTTATCATGGATAGGTTAGAGAAAGGTAAAAACCCACTTCGACATTCTTAATCGGTGTTCGGTGTTCAAAAACCTTTAAAACAAGAATTTCCAATTCATAAGAAAACCCAATATAAAAACTACGCAGTCGCCTGTCTGCCCCGTTGCGGAGCTTTACGGGATCCCCCCCGGCACCGAAAGTTTTCAGGGCGAAGGCGTTTTGGAGGGATTGGGGTCACCACTGTCACCCGAATGTTTCGTGTGCCAACTTTGCCGGTTGATTAATGGGAAATAATCACACGTTGCTCTATCGCTAAAAGCGAGCTAAAGATAGGGCTTCTAAAAAATTAGAATAATTTTGCTCAATTACTTGTGCTTTAATACAATTAATTTAACTATGAAATAAAATATCCAGATAAATCAGAGTTCTATCCGAGTAAAATAAAATAATTTAACTTTGCCTCAATCCGTCCAAGGATTGGGGAGTACATTAATATCAATTTTCTAAAATTAATTACCAAGTATTAACCTTTTAAAATTCCAGAAAATGAAAAATCTAATTGTATTGTTGTTATTAACCATCAACCTTACTTGTTTTGCTCAGTCGCAGGACACTCCACGTTGCCCCAATGCTGAACCAACTTACATTAACCGCATGCCCGGCTTTTACGTCAGCGATTGTAAAAACAGCGATTATAATGACGTTGAGTTTGTATATTGGGTAAACGGGAAAGCTCAAAAAATAAACAAAAGCGGAAAGTATTATCATGTTTTCTATTTTAAAAATGAAGGAGAAACTAAAAAATTCAGCAGTGCGCAGATAAACCAGAATTATAACAATGCTGTTTTAAAAATTAAGGGCAAAGCTCTTGACGATAATAAAACCATGTTTTCAGCCAGCATCAATGGAAAAGAAATATATATTCAGGTTAATACGGCTGCTAATTCAACGAATACCGGAAGTTACAATATCGAAGTTGTAGAAGTGGAATCGATGCAACAGGATATTGTCATCAATATGGATGAGGCAATTGATCAAGATGGGAAAATAGCTTTATACGGCATTTTATTCGATGTTGGCAAATCAGATATTAAACCTGAATCTGCCGAAGCACTAAAGCAAATTACCGATTATCTGAATGTCAATCCATCAGTAAAAATCATAGTTGTTGGACACACCGATAACACCGGAACTTATGCCGGAAATATTACCCTTTCGCAAGAGCGTGCCGAAAGCATCAAAAATTACCTTGTAACAACCGGAAAAATTAATGTTTCAAGATTAATGTCAGAAGGTGCAGGTCAGTACTGCCCGGTAACCACCAACGATACCGAGGAAGGCCGAAAACTGAACCGCAGGGTTGAAATCGTCAAGCAATAATCCATGAAAGTTATATTATCTATTCTTTTACTGGCTGCTGCATCAATTGCTTTTGGCCAGGAATTGCCGTCGGGAATAAGCACTAAATCTTTCGATTGCACTTATACCGTTGGTCAGTCAAGCAATTATTACTATAAGGACGAAGAAATGATCGGAAAAGTGGAACCCGGCTCGTGTTTTTACAGCGAAACCGAGGGTGGCAGGGTAAACCCGTTATGTTACGCCGAATTTTATAAAACTTCAGTCAGGGATACATTTGGCACAAAGAAAGAAGCTACCAATTGGATAATTGCGCAAATGTATGAGTATTTTCAACCTGTCGTTTTGACAAAATGGAAGTCGCTCAAAGTTCAGCCTCCTAAAGTAACTTTAAAATATCCCTGGGATTGGAATTACAGGCTTGATAAAATGGATGGCATTTTCAAAAGTGAATCACTTTCTGAAAATAAAGTTACCTTAGTTATTGACGACCAAAATGGCCATTCTGAAATTATGTGGATAATCAGAACTCCAAATACAGCAAAACTCACAACTGCACAAGTGATGGAAATGACTGCCAATATGAACGAAGCTATTAATTTTAAAACTTCTCCACCATCAATTTATATTATTGGAGAGAAAACATTTCAAACCAGCCAGAATACTTTTATGCAGCAAATGAACCAGCAACATTACTGGTGTGCCGATGAGCAGGAAATCATTTATATAAGTTGCAATTTATTAAAAGATGAAAGGTTGAGGTATCCGGATGTAATAAACATCATATTACAAAGCATCAGGTGGTAAGTTAAATCAACGCCGCCTTGTTCGAACTGACAAACAAAAACCCCAGCTACCGCACGATAGCATCGTATGGTTTTACTTAATAATAACATTTTCCAATACTCTAGTCATTGCCTGAGCAAGCGGTAACGAGTGCCTACCAGTTTACCTGCCATAGGTATGGAGGTAGGTGAACCTACGGCTGGTATGGAAGCCTTTAATTCTCGTTTGCAGCAAATTAAAAAACAAAAGTGAAGAGAAGCCAGATGCTGAAACAAGTTCAGCATGACACCCTTCCAAGCGTAGTTTACATATTATTTTCATACCTTTCCTTTCTAGCGCAGGCGCCCGATTTGTGCTTCAAAAAGACAGTTTAAATAAGTTACAAGCAGATACTTGAACCGGTAGAGGGAGTAAATTGATTGAAATGTAGGTTATTAATGATAAATAGTATATTTATTTGGAGGTTATTAATGAACACTTCATGCATTCAGTATCTTGATAATGTTATAGATTTGTTTTTTATTAACTTAACCTTACAGATATGAAAAGAAATTCTACTGTTTTATTAATCTTATTTTTCGTTTTTGGTATTACTACCCTCATTGGACAAATACCAAATAATGGTTTTGAAAATTGGGCAAACGATGAAGATGACCAGTTTAACCCTGTTGGCTGGATGACTACCAATGATGATCCGTATATTTGTGCCACTCAGTACACACCTGCTTATGCAGGGAATTATTCGTTAAAATTGAGTACGGTTGACTACGGTTTTGCGGCTATTGCCGGAATAGCGCAAGTTGAATTTCCATTTACCGAACGACCAAATAGCCTGGATTTCTGCATAAAAACTAATGTTATACCGGGAGATGAAGTTTATGTTACATGTGGCTTATTTATCGGTGATACTATTATTGCGGGACCAGGAGATTGTACCTTCGTTATTGACACAACTATAAATGAATTTACGTGTTTGAGTTTACCAATAACTTATGGCTTCGATTGGTACCCAACAAGTGCCACTATCATGATTATAGCAGGCAACAGTAATGCACAAGTGGGAACAACAATAATTATTGATGAAATAAAATTTGCAGGTACGACAGGCATTGGGAATACGAACTCTGTATCGGATAATAAGATTGAAAACTTTCCTAATCCTGCCCGTGAGTTCACTTACATTCCGCTCAATTTATCAAGTGAATCTGATGTAGAAGTATTGATTTTGGATATGAATGGCAAAGCTGTTCAGTCAATTCTTTACCAATCATTACAAAGCGGTAAGAATGATTTGTTAGTCAACACAAGCCAGTTTGCTAATGGAGTTTATACCTACACCGTCAGAAGTAAAGATTTTAACTATTTCGGAAAGATGATTGTGTGTAAGTAAATTTTTGATCGAAACAATACAAAATCCCTGGTCTTTTACAATAACTGCATGAAAATAGCCTAGGGATTTTGTATATATCCCCCCCACTGTCATCCGAATGTTTCGTGTGCCAACTTTGCCGGTTGATTCATGGGAAATAGTCACGCGTAACGCTATGGCTAAACTCGCACCAGAGTTGGTGCTGATAACCATAATAAAATCTGCGTCCCATTTTTCCCCATCCATTAATATTACGGTGCGCTGCACCTTGTGAAAACAGCTGTTATTTTTCTACAAATATGGACGGTGCTCTGCACCTTTTCATTTATGTTTTAATATGTCATTAACGATACCGAATAGAGTTTCGAAAGCACCTCCCTTCAACAATGGAGGATTTGATCAATTCAATCATAACTTCCACATAAATTACTAGCCCCTTTGGGTTTGAAATAGCGGAAATCAATAATAAAACCAAACTTTAAAGTGGTCTCTAATTGATTAAATATCTCGTTTCTACATTTTTATAAACTTACCGTTATATACAGCACCTTCATTTTGAACTTCAATAATATATAAACCCTGCTCAAAATTTTGAATTTCAATGGAATTTTTAATGCCTGAAGTAATTTGTCCAGTTAACATTAGCTTGCCCAGATTATTATAAATCCTGTAGCTAAATTTCTTATAAACATCTGAATCTAACTGAATGTAAACAACCTCTTTCACGGGATTTGGATATATTATTAAGTTTACTTTATTGCTTTCCAGTTCATTAACAGAAAGTTGATCGCTGGGAGTAATAATCTCACCTTCTTCAACAAGTTGGAAAAGCTTGTTTAAATTCTCGAACAATTGTTGAGAACTAGAATAGGGTCCATCTTCTCCCTGACCAACTGAAAAAGCCAGTTCTAATTCTTGTCTTTCCCCTGAATCAAATGTAAATGGCCCTGTAGTACCTATCCCTCTTCTATCTCCCGGTGGATTTGGGTTTCCATTGTCTCCTGTCTCTTCTGTCCAATATTTCCCGTTTTGGTTATACCCGCCGTTTGGTGGAATACCACCGGTTCCCCAGTTACAAGGATCGCTAGCGCCCGGGAACATAAAATCAGATTCCGGCCCGACAGTTCCAGAGCCAGATATATGGCCGGTACCACCGTATTGCATTTTAGTATTATCTCTCCAAATACCACGTAGATAATTATAGTATTCGGGTGCAATATTGGGGTCGCCCTGGGCTGAGCTATTATTGTTGTGGTATACAAAGCTACTCATGCCAAGTCGTTCATTGTCAACTATATTATCCCCAAAATTCAATCCATTAATGCTGTTATCGCAACCTCCGTCAGGATTATCGATGTTGTCTTCATCCATAAAAGGCCCGGCAACTATGGTTACCCCTTGTGTAGGTGGATTAACGCCATAGGCTCCTGGTTCTCCATTTCCATCTATTATCTTGCCATTGTATCCAAAGTACGACCCCAATTCAACGTTGCAGCCCACGAAGTCATCGTAAGCATAGCCAAGGTCAATATCTGTCCAGGTACCAAAATAAGTATTGTAGTAGGTGTTTTCTGATCGGTTAATGATATCATAATGGACAAATACCGTATTATTCAAAAGGTTATCTTCAGGCTCATCAAACGCATAGGCCATGCCATGTATTTCAACTACCATACTTCCCCCCTCTGTTTCAGTGTGTATTCTATCATCATTATAGATAAAATATACACTTTGGTCTCCCCTAATCAGCGGGTAATCCCCTGACAAGGGTTCATAAATTCCATTTTCATTTAAATCAGAGTAAGGTGCCAATTGTCCTGCTTGTCCATTTGAAACAGTTCCATTTCCTGGCCAGTTTAAAATGGCTTCAATAGGCTCATAATTTTCTTTCCAATAATTGTTTCTATGGTAACTAATTTGTTCTTTGCTCAACTTCCACACCCTGTTCCATTTGGCAAAAAAGGCAAACCCTTCGTAACTGTTTGATATGGGGCCAAACTGATAATCTAACCCTACCTGCTTATAACGTTGAGCAGCTAAATGCAAACTGTCATCTTGATCAATACCTCCTATCCAGAGTGAATTACAAAAGATGGTGTGCTTTCCGGATCCTTTGGGATATTCAAAGTGTGGTCTGAAATCTGAAATATCACCCTCTTTTAATTCGTCAATTTTGTCAAACAAAAACCCATCTGAATGAATGCCGGCATTTATGTTATTAATATTTAGCGAGTCATACGATTTATTTGATTCTATATCCACCTCTATTTCTCCGTATGATATATATCCATCCTCAAACCCATAGGCACTATAGTGAATGTTGACCAATCCACTGGTTGCCATGTAAGAGGTAAATATTAATTTATCATTTAATTGGCAGGATCCATAATGACCACCATAACAATTAAAAGTCGGATTATATCCGTTAAGCATGTCATTTGCAAATATGTCAATTTCTGAGGGAAACCCCGAATAGGCTGTTCCATAATCATTCAATAGTATAGGATAATCCGGGTTTTGTTCCATATCAATGGTAATTTTAGCCCATTCAGAAAAGGATTCAGGCTGATCAATCTCCTGGATTCTGTATTCCAATCTTACTCGTTCACTGTTTATGATAACTGTGTCTTGTAAACCAGTGAAAACATTAATTGTATTTCCACTAATCTCTACAGTAATAAATGAAGTAGATGGATAAACCACTCTAACATCTTTTATTTCAACTTCTGCACCTTCAGGATCAAAATCATTTTGTATTACTTCAACAGTGGTTTCGCCTCCACAGATACCCGTTCCTTCATCATCAACTGCTACAGGGCGTCCCGGGTTATTAGCAACATTAACAACGACCCTTCCATAAGCATATACATAGGGTTGTTCAATCAACCTAATTTTATAATCCAGGATATCTTTTCCATAAAGAGAGTAATTAGGTGTATAGTTCAAATGATCATTTACAATTTCAACACTTCCTAACCCAGCTCCATCAACGGTTTCAATTTCCAATTGCAAACCACTTGGGCTGATATCATTTTCAAGTACAAAAATATCAACAGCTTCACCACCTGTAGTATGAGCTGTATCATTAACTGCGGTAGGTATAACAGGGTTTTCGAGTATCTCAATTGTTATTGTTGCCCAATCGGAATAGTAATTGTTATCTGTGTTTTTTTCTTTGATTCTATACTTAAATGTTGCTTCATTGCTTTCGAGGGGATATCCAGATGTAAAAATTATGCTCAATGAATCTTCAGAAACTTCAAAGCCGGTTGATGGCGAATGTAAATAACTTACCCTATCAATAATATATTCATCCCCATTTGGATCTGAATCGTTCTCGAGAATATTGAATTCTGTCGGTACAAATTGCAACAATTCTATACTATCATCAATAGCAAGGGGTAAATCAGGATTTTCATTTACAATGATATAAACCAATGCATACTCTGATACACTTGAATGATCTTCAACCTCTCTAATTCTATACGACAATGAATCAATACCGATATAAAGTTCAGGTGTATAAAATATAGTTGTGTCATTAAAATCTATTCCACCATGCATTGTATGGATAACATTTTTTATTTCAATTTCATATCCATCAGGATCATAATCATTTAGCAATACGTTTATGGCAGTTGTCTGCTCACTTATGGTAGTTATTGTATCGTTAACTGCCACAGGGATGCTCTGTGAAAATAGTAAGTTTGCAATAACTAAGAAAATGAATAATAATAAAAGCTTGTTCATAATTTTTTGGATTAGTTAATAAAAGACAGCGCAAATTAATAAAAAAATGAATCTGAGTTGAAAATTCTTTTTTTTATTTGATTCTCTCATATTCATCAAATCACGCCAGTAAAAAATGAACTTAAGAAATTAGTATTATGAGTCCCGCAATAACAGGCATATACCAATTCGCATCATTTCCAGCCCCCATTTGCGCGCGAATGTTTCGCGTGCCAACTTTGCTTGGTTGATTATTGGGAAATAGTCACGTGCTGCTCGATGGCTAAACGTTCGCCAGAGGTGAGGGTCTGATCAATTCACTCATAACTGCTTCATGAATTTCCTGTTTGCCTTTCATAAAAAACCAATCCAACACGATGGATATGATCCCCCAGGTCGGGATTATAGTGTTACAAATCAAATCCGAAATATTTTTTTACCACAAATCCAATGACAAATGAAATAGCAGCTACGCCAATGGAAATGGAGGCCATGGATAAAAATCGCTTTTTAAAACTGACGTCTTTGGCCACGGATATGTAATAATTGTATCCGCCAATAATCAGTAATGTAATCACCAACATCACGCCAAGGGCTACCATACCATTAGAAAAAATAAAGTAAGGGGCTACCAGCAAAAATACGGTGATCAGATAAGCAAATCCGGTGTATACAGCTGCAATGATCGGGTTGATGTCTTTTACTTCCTCGTCTTCCTGCGAAGCCAGGTAACCGGAAGAGGCCATGGACAGGGCGGCTGCAATGCCCATAATCAATCCGGTGATGCCGATGACATGGTTGTTACCAAAGGCGAAGGTCAATCCGGTAAGGGTCCCGGTGAGTTCCACCAACGCGTCATTTAATCCAAGCACAATGGCGCCTACATACGACAGTCGATTGTCCTTGAGTATGCTGATAAGTTCCAGCTCGTGTTGTTCTTCCTCTGATTGGATATTGCCTACTTCTGGAAGAAGTATCTTTGCCTCTTCGTACAGTGCCTGGGCATTTACTTCGCCACTTTCCATCAGCTTAAGCGAGAAGTTGAGTCCAAAAATCCTGGCTAAACGTATGTATCGGCGAACTTTTGATTTGTTTGGCTCCACATCCTTGCCGGTAATTTTTTTCCAGATATAATAATGTTTCAGTTCATCGTCGGCAATTTTCTTTAAAGTAATCCTGTTGTGTTCGTTATCAGCCAGTTTGCTTAGCCCCGAGTATACATAGTGTTCTGTAATTTCGGCCTGTTGCTGCCGCAGATAATCAGTTGTGGTCATGATGTGGAGTTATAAGATGACACGAATAAATTGATCACATTTTTCTTTTCAAGCAGATTCAAAAATACACTTTTTATCCATGCTTTTTGATGCGATTTGCCGGATGATCAGTCAAAATCTGGCTTATACTGTTCGTTTACGGACGAAATTTGTCCGAACCTCTTCATAAATTGTTGTTTCAGAAATAAAAAACTAATTTAAACATCATAAAATCAATAAAATAAAATTTGTGGCACGATAATAGATAAGCATATTACAACTGACTAAAAAAATACAAAGCCATGAAAACTATAAGTATCATTTTTGCTTTTTTATTGAGCTTCTCAACCACATACGCAACTGATGCAACTACCTGTTCATACGAAAACCTTGAAGAAGAACTTTTTATCAACGACATTCCTTTTAATACCGGCGAAATAGCTGCAGAATATCTGTATTACGATG
The DNA here is from genome assembly GCA_001769215.1 of Bacteroidetes bacterium GWF2_41_31. Taxonomy (GTDB): domain Bacteria; phylum Bacteroidota; class Bacteroidia; order Bacteroidales; family F082; genus UBA6244. The sequence continues at coordinate 15,016 of MEOL01000047.1, read as the reverse complement.
CCCAAAAGGCAACATTTAATCTTCCTGAAGAAGCGTATATTGATGATATTCCATTCGATACTGCCTGCATTTCGCTTGACTGCCGGTATGCAAAAGCCATGAGTGAAGTTTTTATTATGCCACAGGAAGAAACCATTTACGACCTGCCGGCACAATTGCTAAACTAACGGTCAAAAAGAGTACAACCATGAAATAAAAAATTATGCCAGCAAAATTGTAATTGATTTTTCAAAGTTGTAACGGATGCTTCGTGCTCCGGAAAAATCCCTGAAATATGGGATTTTTTCTTTTTATGGTATTCCGGTAAACGTTTATCTTTGAAGCGACATCAAAAAATGAACGCATGAAAGAACAAATTCGTTGTCCGTGGCCTGCAGGCAAGGCGCTCGACACACAATACCACGATCACGAATGGGGAGTTCCCTTGCATGATGATCAAAAATTATTTGAATTTCTGGTACTCGATGCTTTTCAGGCCGGTCTGAGCTGGAGCACCATTCTGAATAAGCGCGAAAATTTTCGCCAGGCCCTGGATGGATTCAATCCCCAAATCATTGCCCGGTATTCAGAAGACAAGGTAGCTGAACTGATGAACAACCCCGGGATTATCCGAAATGGATTAAAAATCAGGGCTACCATTACCAATGCGCAGTACTTTTTAAAAGTTCAGGAGGAGTTTGGATCGTTCGATCGCTACATCTGGCAATTTACCAACCATCAAACCAAAACAAACGCATGGAATTCGTTAAAGGAAATCCCGGCGAGCACACCCGAGTCGGATGCCATGAGCAAAGATCTGAAAAAACGCGGTTTTAAATTCGTGGGTTCTACCATCTGCTATGCCTTTATGCAGGCTGCCGGAATGGTAAATGACCACCTGGTAACATGTTTCAGGTATGAACAGGTAATGGAGAAGTGATCCTTTAAAATCAACCAATCAATTTAAAACCGGGCAAGATATCCTGTGTTTGCTGCATCGAAGCAGCTATTAGCAAACTATCAAAAGTTACAGGATGCTAAAACCCTCATTCATTTCCCCAACAGGGTGTTTTTTTCATTACCTTTGTAGCACCAAAAACTTATTTTTGATATAGTTGCGTGCAACCTTTTTATTAGGAAAGGAGGTCTGGTTTGGCAATTATACGAGGAGAATGAAAAAATATACACTTTCAAAAAAATTCACATGAAAAATCTAATTACAGCTATTTTTATTGGTTTAGGACTCATTTTTAGCATGCAGATTCATGCCCAACAAGGAAAAGTAAACCCCGATGGGCAAGGCGAGAAAGTCGGTCCCGATGCTTTTTCCAAAGCCATCTATTTTGACAGGGTCGGCCCTTTAATTGATTTCCCTGCTTTAACTCCGGAAGAATTGATAGCCATGGAAGAAAAAGAAAAGACCAAAGTAAGGAACAAGAGCCTGCAATTCAGGTCCTATCCCAATGCTGCCAATGCACTTCCGAAGGGACCGGATGCTGTTTGGCAGAAGGAGGCAGGACAAACCCGTAATGTGGGCAACATCATCCAGAATTTCAGTGGACAGACCACGGGTTCATACCCTCCCGATTGCAATGGGTCGGCTGGTCCCAATCACTTTTTCCAGGAGGTAAACGTGAAATATTCTATTTATGACAAAACCGGTAATGTAGTGGTACCCCCAACAAACCTGAATACTTTGTTCGCCGGAGTTCCCGGTGGAAATACAAATGAAGGAGACCCGATTTTATTATACGACGATAATGCCGACAGGTGGTTGGCTGCCGAATTTTCAGGTGTTTCGGGTCCTGATTATATGATGATTGCCATTTCGGTTACCGATGACCCCACAGGTGATTGGTATCGTTGGTCCTGGTCGATGAATGGTTTTCCCGATTACATGAAGTTTGGTGTTTGGGAAGATGGTTACTACATGGGAACCAATACCACCAGTGGAAGCGATATTTACGTGTTTGAACGTGAAGAGATGCTCATCGGTGGCACCTCGCCTCAAATGGTGAAGTTCGACAATCCAAATAGGCCACTAAGTGGATTCCATTGCGTGTTGCCTGCCGATTGTGATGGTGATTATGCACCTGCCGGAACACCGGGTATATTTTTAACGATTAACGATGATGCCTGGGGTGGCGGTGGAGATGCCCTCTGGTTATTTGAATTGGATGTAGACTGGGGTACACCTTCCAATTCAACCTTTCAACGGACACAACAAATTGCAGTTTCCCCATTCGACAGCAACTTTGGCTCGACCTGGGACAACATCAAACAACCGGGAACCGGACAAGAATTGGATGCCATCAATCAAATACTAATGTACCGGGTGCAATACCGCAACTTTGGAACAGAAAAACGAATTGTTTGTAACCATACCGTGGATGTGGACGGAACCGACCATGCCGGCATCAGGTGGTATGAACTTGAGCTAAATGAAGACACCTGGGAAATAAGGCAGGAAGGAACCTATGCTCCTGACGAACACAGCCGCTGGATGGGCAGCATAGCCATGAACGGTACAAAAGACATCGCCCTTGGTTATTCAGCTTCAAGTACAACGAAATACCCAAGTATATACTATTGCGGACAATCTTCGGTCGAAAATACCGCCGCAACGGGTATAATGGACATTGAAGAAGGCGTTATTAAAGAAGGTACCGTTTCACAAACAGGAGCTAACCGTTGGGGTGATTATTCAAATATGTCTGTCGATCCGGCGGATGATAAAACATTTTGGTTTACCACAGAATACATGATTTCAGGTAGTTCGAAAGGATCCAAGATCGCTTCACTTTATTTTGCAGAGTTGTTGGGAGCCTCATTCACGGCAGGCTCACCTACCATATTTGTAGGGGGTACCGTAGACTTCACCGACCTGTCTACAGGAAATCCAACCTCCTGGGCATGGACATTTGAAGGAGGCGATCCGGCCACTTCTAACCTGCAAAACCCATCGGTCGTCTATCCCGTTGCGGGAACCTACGATGTAACCCTTACCGTAGGAGATGGAACCAATACCAATACGTTGGTACGTCCTGATTATATTCTTGTTAAAGAAGAAATTCTAGCCATTGATCCTGGGGCTGTTACGGTCGGTATTGAAGCCGGAAGTACCATCGCCGCCCTGTTAGTTAATAAATTCTGGAATGCCACCGAAGATTGCGATTGGGTAACTGTTTCGCCAACAGGCGGAATAAGCGGTGGGAATATTACCATTTCCTATGATGCAAACACGGGCGTTCAACGCGAGTGCGTGATTACCTTTGCCACAGCCACGGCTTCGGTCGATTTTATTTTAACTCAAACCGGGGTTGCAGAAATTTTATCCTTGGATCCCATGTCGGCAACCGTTGATCTCGCGGCTTCTTCCATAGATGTTGCCCTGACTTCCAATACCAGTTGGACACTCGCCGAAACATGTGATTGGCTTACCGTTGCACTGGAATCAGGAGAAGGGAATGCCGTACTCACGGTTACCTATGATGAAAACACGACCTTTGACGACCGAGAATGCCTTATCCATGTGGCCGCTTCTACCATTTCTTCAGACTTTACTTTGTTGCAAACCGGCATTCAGGCTTCTATTACAACCAACACGACATCAGAAACCGTTGCTTCAGATCCTGCCAGTATCGATGTGGAAGTTACTTCAAATGTAGAATGGAGTGTGGATGAAACCTGTGATTGGATAACTGTAACCCCTGAAACGGGAATTGGATCCACCACCGTTACATTTACCTATCTTGAAAACGTGAGCTTTAGCGATCAACGTTCTTGCCAAATTAATTTTGTCGGTGGCGGTACAAGTGCCCTGATTGAAATCATTCAATTGGCCAAGGTAGCTGAATTGTCATTGAACACCTATCAGGAAGAAGTAACCTGGCAACAAGGAAATGTGCCTGTTGAGGTAACTTCAAACCTCAATTGGGTTGTAACAACCCCATGCGAATGGATTACAGTTGATCCCGCATCAGGTTCACAATCAGGCAACTTTACAATTAGTTATGTTGAGAATCCAGCTACAACAGAGCGCAACTGTACTGTTTTCGTTTCGGGAATTGAACTGATCAAGGAGCTTTCAATAACTCAGGCCGCACATCCTGACGCAATTGACGAACTGACTGCCAATCAAATCAGCTTATTCCCCAATCCGGCCACTCAATCGTTTACTATCCAATCGGAACGGCCCATTGATCAGATACAGGTGGTTGATATCGCCGGTAAGCTGGTTGTCGAATTCAATCAACCGGAAAAGAAATTGGCTATCAACACCATTGATTGGGAAAAAGGCACCTATTTTGTAAAGATCACTCAGAAGAAAACGGTGATCACAGGAACGGTAATGATCCGGTAAACAGAACTAAATCAATTAAAAAGCCGTGCTATTGAGGTAGTGCGGCTTTTTTAATTCTTCCGGTTTTACTATGGAATTTTCTGGTAACTTTGGTGGATAAAGTAAAGATGATGACTTCAAATAAAAAGAACTCTGTTCAGTTTCTGGGTGCGGCAGGTACCGTAACCGGATCAAAATATCTACTCAACCTCAATGGTAAAAAAATTCTCGTCGACTGTGGTCTTTTTCAGGGGCGAGATTGTCGATTGGTTGAGCCACCTCGAAAAAGCACACAAATAGGTGTTTAATGTCCATGTGGAAAAGCCTCTTCCGAAGCCTCAAAGAAAAACTGGAAGAAGTATGATTGGAATTGTGTCCTACCTCAACTAAACAAGGCGACTGAGCTAGAGGCGTATATGGGTTTTTTCATTTTCATGCTTCCTCTTCCGAATATGAACCCAATATGCGTCGGATGGCCGGGATGAAAGATACAATTAGTCGATTAAAATTGTATCAAAACAGAGAGGTTTCACCTCATAATTAAGAAACCCTATAAATAAGGTTGTTGCGTATGAAATCCATTAATAATAAGCATATATTTATGCCCGCCAAACAAAGTTTCCAAATTATAAGATGCAGAAACCCATGCAGGTTAGTTGAATTATTGTTGGATGAATAAGAAGCTATCTTTGTTGAATTTGTTAAAATTGAATAACTGGATAATAGAGATAAAAACAATTGGTGATGTACAGGTGTTGCCACCAAGTTTAAAAAGACGGAAACGACAGTCATCAGATTGAAAAGTAAACCATTATGAACGGACAAAATGAAGATATAATATTGACAAGGCAAAAAAGCGTACACTCAAGCCGACATGAAGTTTTTTATTTTTTACCCAACACATTTTTTTTTAAAACAATTTTAATCTACTGCACAATTGGCGCATTTAATTTTGCCCAATACACAAAACCAAACCTACGGCAAAATCAAAAGAGACATTTTATGCCGATGCTCAATTCAGTAATGAAGCAGAATATTGTTCCAATTTTAGAGTAATACAAAAATTAATACTATATGAGTAACATCAAATCAATATCAGTTAATGGATCATCCTTCTTTGAAGATGATTTTTCAATTAATTTTTCAGAAAAGTTAAATTGTTTGATGGGTGGACGAGGGACAGGGAAATCAACTTTGTTGCTTTTTATACTAGCTGCATTAAATAGCGAAGCTGAAAAGGATTCAATTGTTTCAAATATTCTAAAAGCAAATCTACAAAATGGTACTATACGTCTTTTGATTGCGGACAAGGAAGGTAAATCTTACGAAATAATTAAAACATTTGGAGATGAACCTTTAGTAAATACACTTCCAAGTAAAAGAAACATTTCTATGGAAAGTTTAGAGAATATTTTCGAATGCGATATCTACCCTGCTCTGAGAATAGAACAAATTGGATTAAGTAGCAAGGACCGCCTTGATCTAATTGATAAAAGAATTCGCCTAGAGGTAAATAGTATAAAATCTGAAATAAGAAATTTACGAATCTCATTAAAACAAAATGCTGTTTCAATCAGAAGTGAAAATGCCAGAGTTGCCCAGATAAAAGAACAACTACTCAATTTTAAAACAGTTGAAGAAGATTTGAGAAGGCAAAAAGAAGAAAAGCCTGATGATATTAAACAGGAAGAACAAAAAGAGTTTGAAAAAGCAGATATCAATGAAAAAATTAGAAACTCTGAAAAAAGATATACAACAAAGATTATCGAAAAGTTAAATGAAACAAAGAATAATATAGAGGCTGTTAACGATGAGATTCAAGGTTTTTTAAAGCTAAACTCTGACACTAAAACATTTATTAATACGGAAATCATCAATAAAATTAAAATAGAAATAGAAGAATCTTTAAATAAAACTCTCAATGATAATTCTGCTAATATAAATGCGATAATTAAATCATTATCTAAAGTAGAGAAACTTTCAGAAGCACTAAAATCTGTTCATCAAATCCAACAAAGTGAATTTATCAAACTTAAACAGAAAATTGATAAGCATAAAGAATACTTTAATAAGTATAATCAGCTTTCAAAAAAAGTTGAGGAAAAACAAATACTTGAGAAGGATATTATAGAATTAGAAGCTAAGAGGGAAAAAGTTAAGAATCAAAGATTCGTTCTTGTAAAAGAATTAAATGAAAAGAAGAAAGAGCTGTTTAGTCAACGAAAAATTATTGTAAATGAATTAAATAAAGAATTAGAAGGTTCAATAAAAATTACATTAACTTATGGAGGAATAACTGAAAATTACGAAACTCATTTACGAAATTCTTTGAAAGGTTCTAATCTCAGATATAATGCAATTATTCCTTACATTATTCAAAACTTATCGCCTGACAAGTTTGCATCAACCGTACATGAAAAAGATGTTGAAACATTAAAAAACGTAATACAAATAGATGAAGAAAGGTCTATCGCTATTATTAACGCCTTACATGAAAGCGAGGACATTTATGAAATAGAAAGCCTTTATTGTGAAGATTTACCAGAATTCTTTTTAAAAATAGATGCTAAAGGAGAAAAGGACAAAAAGACAAAAGAATATTATAAAAAATCAGATGAACTTTCAACAGGTCAGAGATGTACAACAGTGTTACCAATTGTTTTCGCAGTTTCAGATAATCCATTATTGATAGACCAGCCTGAAGATAATTTAGACAATAAGTATATTACAGATGCAATTCATAAGATTATTCGAGAACAGAAGGAAAAGAGGCAGTTAATATTTATAACTCACAATCCCAATATTCCTGTTCTTTCCGATTCAGAACAAAATGTATTTCTGAATTATGACGATAAAAAATCAAAAATTGAGGATTTAGGTACAATTATAAATGTAAAGAAAAGTATCTTGAGTTTACTTGAAGGTGGAAAGGAAGCATTTGATAAAAGGAAAGAACTTTACGGCAATAATATCTAAAAATGAAAAATGTATTTAACAAATATATTGGCGAATATATTGAAATTCGGCTTAAAAAAGAATATGCTTTTGGATTAGCACAAAACTTTGTTGCCAAGCTATTAGGGTTACCCCCAAAAGAAAAATATGAACTTCTTCCATTATTTAAACAAATCGAAAATGAAGCATTTGAGGAAGGAATTGACATTCCAAACTTAGACTATGAAACCTTAGTAAAAGACAAATCCGAATGGGAAGCTTCAGTAAAAACAGCAACACAAGGTAAAAAACGAAAGAAGACAGAAAATTTTGATGACTTTAATAATATTCTATTTCATTTTTTTGCAAAATATGACTTAGTACTAAATAGAGTAAAAGGGTACTTCATGTTTCGTGCAGAAAATTCGGATAACGCACCAACCAAAGTTAGAATACTATATGACGACGAATTTAACAAACACCCAGAAATAAATTCTTTTAACACAAATGAAGTTATATATGATTTAAAAAAATATAATTTACATGATTTTTCAGACTTGGTTGCGAAAAAAGAAGATGTACAAAATCAAAATTATTTATTTATTTTTTTACTTACAGCACACTTAACGGATAATCATAAATTGATTGATGAAATCAGAAGTATCATCGGTCTATTTTCTAGCAGTTATTATTTAGGTCTAAAAACGAAACCAGTTGAAAGTACTTTACATTTTGACTTTAAGCGAATTGAAGATGGTTATCGGCTCATTGAATTTTTCACAGGAAAGATTTTTAATAACAGAGAACTTACATTTGAAGAAGAAACTATTATAAAAATGTTATTTCCAGGAAATGAAATGATTTTGGACTATAAAATTTTAAAAAAAGGTAATAGCGGATCAAAAGTAATAGAAGTTCAGCCACTAAAAGTTGATACCCCTAATATGCCTCGATTTGTTGCGAAATATTCAATTATAGATTCTGAAAGAAAATTGCATAATGAAAGAGATAAATTCAATCAATTTATTAGAAACACAGGAGTCATTGGATACTCTGCTGATTATTACGATACAGATACTCATGAGGCAATAATGTATAATTATGCTTCTTCTGATAGCAAAAAGGATTCTTTTTCATTTGCAAACTTAATTAGTGATAAAATATTAGATCAGTACAGTTATGATTTTACTCTTAAGGAAGTTATTGATGAATTGTTCACATGTGCACCATATCAAATTTGGAACTCAAAAAAAACCGAGAACACTTTTACTATAAAATCCATTTACAGTGATTATTTAAAATCTGAAGCTAAAATTTTAAAGGTAATATCACAAATAAAAGAAATAGATGAATCTGATGTCGCCAATGAGGAATTAATCAGGAGTTATAAAATTATAAAGGATTATTCAATCAATACTTATAGAAAGATTTGCCATGGGGATTTGCATAGCGAAAACTTTTTTAAAGACGAGCAAGGTGTTTATTTAATTGATTTTGGTTGGACAAATCAACATCATTCCTTGATTGACCATACAACACTTGAATGTTCATTAAAGTTTAAACATTTACCTTCATACATACCTATTGCAGATTTAGTGAAATGCGAGGAAACACTTTTATCAATTGATAGTTTTTCAAATTCATTTGACTTGTCTTTTATTAAGCGACCATCCATTTTGGAAGTGTATAAACTAATTGTCCAAATTAGAGATAATTCTAAACAGCACATGTTCAATAAATTAAACCCTTTGGAATATTTGATTTCTTTATTTATAATAAATTTTCGCCAGATTCAATATTCAGACCTCAATCAAACATATGCGATAGCTTCAGCAGAGATTTTGGCTAAAGAAATTGTAAAACTAATTTCATAATATGCAAATTATTGTCATTCTATGATTTATGGAAAAAACGCAAAGCCACAAACCAATATTAATTGTATTAGAAGGACCAGCAGGTGTTGGAAAGACAACGATGCAAAAGTTTTTGCATCAATCATTTTCTTTAAAAAATGTAATTGTAGATTCTTTACCTGAATTCTCAAGTAGTAAAATAGGGAGACTTATTGAAGAACACAGCTATTTTAAACATAAGAATCCAAGTTGGTTATTAGGTATAAATGGTCTTATGATATTTCTTGCAGATAAAGTTGAAGTACTTGAAAATGCACAATATGACAAGGAAAAACTTTGGATTTGTGATAGATTTATTACTACGCAATATATTCTGGGATTAAAAGAAATTGGCGATAAAAGAGACAACTTATTTGCTAAAGAAATTATTCAAAGAGTTTTTGATTGGTCATTAGAGAAAATATCAAAGCAAAGTGTTTTTATTTTTTTAGATAGCACTATTGATATTCTTCAAAAGCGACTGGAGATTAGAACAAAAAGAAACCTAACACTTCAAGAGTTGAATAATTTAGAATTCGAAATTAATGGCTATAAAAATTTAGCCAATTCAATTGAAGCCAAAAATACTTTTATTGTCGAAGCAAATAACTCTGTAAGTGAAATCGGGAACCAAATTATGAAACTAATATATTCAACATGGCAACAGTGATTCCGTATTTCTATTCGCATTCTAGATGTGGCAAGGTGAGAATAATTATTGCTCCTTTTGGTTATGGACCAAGAGTAGCTGCAGAAACGATGGCTAAGTTTTTAAACATTAGCATTGGAGAATGGAATATAAATTCGACTCCAATAAATAATGAAAAATTTGAAGTCACTTATAATTTTGGTGTTGCACAACCAGTGAACGAACCAGAGTCATCTTATAGGATTTGGGTCGATTGCCTTATGTGGTTAAGAAATAAAATACCAAATGAAGTTGCAGACTATGATCTCTTTCTATCGGAAAGTTTCTTTACAACTAATCCCTTACTTCTTTCGCAAATGAATGGTTCAAAGATTAAGGATATTGCCCCATTGTATTCATTAAATGGATATTCAAACTATCATAAAACGAATAAGAGCATATCAAAAGGCGGTCATATTTTAGTATCTTTTGGAGGAGTAGAGACCCCTTTTACAACTGACATTCATCGATTTGTTATTCCTGAAGTAGTGTTAGAATCACTTGCATTAGCTTCACAAAAACTTCACGACAATAGGAAAATAGTTTGTTGCTTGCCTTCACATATTTTAAAACGATTTCAACTAAATCCTAACTTATCAAAAGTGCATTTTTTATCACCTAATCATATGGAATTTCTTCCTATTTTAAATAATGCGAGTCTTTACGTTGTTCAGCCAGGATTATATGGTCCTTTTGAAGCATTTGAAAATGGAATTCCAACTGTATTTACAACACCCTTTAGTTATACACAGGTTTGTCAATCCAAGGCATATGATAAGGAAGGATTATCAGGATATATTCCAATGTGGAATCAATTGGATAATGAAATTGGAGATTTATTTGGCGATATAGAAAATGAGGAAGAATACTGCTTTGAGAAGATAAGTATCTGGATACAAGAAAATATAAAAGGGAGAAAATTTGAATGCTATCTTGAATGGGCCATTGATGTTTTGAAGGATTCAATAATTTTAGAGCATGAAACTGTGAGAAGAATGAATTACATCAAAAAACGTAGAAATACATTAAATAATCAACTTCAAAAAATTATTTTTCAATATGAAAAACCAAACTCGTATTAGAGCAACAGAGCACAAGTTTTCTTCAGATCTATGGAAAAACTTAGATAATCTTAGTCCTTCAAATATTGAATTCTTAATCGAGTCTTTGGAGAAATATGTAAGTAATGGTTTTTTTGGAGCAGCTGCAGAAATCTCCGACACATTACAGTCTTCTCCGCTATTAAAAACGCATTTAGGTTGGATGATAAGAGTTGAATTGGAGAGGATGAAAAGATATTATAGTTTAGGTTATGACAATCTACTTTTATTGGCAAGTAATAGAGTTTCTGATTATCTTAAAAAGATATCAATAAAAGACGCTGTAAGTGATGATGTTTTGTTGTGGAAAGGAACTGCAATTGGCCATAAAGGATGGATAACTACAAATATTGGTGAATTAAAAGAGATAATTCAAGAATGTATTGACATAAAGGATAAATTTCACGATGAAGATGACAAAATAGAAAGAACTTGTTTTATTCATGCGTTAGAAGGTAGATTACATTGCTTAGAGAGTGAATATAAAAAAGCGGAATTAAAATTTGAAGAAGCAATAAAAATCGCCGATGAGAATAATTTTCTTCGTTCATCTGCACATATAAAAATAATATATTCTCAACACTTAGCATCATATGGAAAATGGGAAGATGCTGTTATTTTTGCAGATAGATTTCTTTTAAATGCTGGCGAGCTTCAATTTAAAACACATTTGCTTCTCAGAGCATTTATAATAATTTTCAAGGCTCCGGAGAATATATTAGAGAAAATAGATATTGATATACAATATTTTATTTTCAGATATCAAATTTTACTTTATGCTATGGGGTTATCACAATCTCAAAATCTTAATCCATTGTTAGCAGAAGCGAAAAGATGTATCCCCAAAAATAAGCTATTTGATTTGTACACAATTGATTTTCGTGAAGAATTAAGAAATAGAATATTAGATATTGCTTCCGATAATACAGATAAAGGAGCTCGTTTTGAAAAATTTATTATGCAATTTTATAAGCTTTTGGGCTATGATGAAGTTATTGAGCTGCCTGCAGGATATGAAGCGCTTGATTTGATTGCTATTTCTAAATCTCCACTTGGTGATAAACAATTTGAAGGTATACAAGTAAAATCTGGAAAACAAAGGGTGAAAACAGAGGATGTAAATCAATATGGGAAAAACTTATCTGATGCAAATAAAAAACTATTAACAGGTAAAGATACCAATGGAATTGAGATTAAACCATTCTCAGTAATTCATTGGTATACTATCGATACATTGTATAAACCAACAAGAGAGACATTAATTTACCATATAGATACATATTATCAGGGTAAGTGTGTGCTTAAAACTACAAGTATGGATGAACTTGTGGATATTATTCTAAGTAAAGCGGAAATATTAGTTCAATTAGTTTTTAATAAAGAGTTTGGAGTGAGATAACAGGTAATAAAAAAATGAGAAAATCGAATTTCCAAGATAAGTATATTAACGAATATGGGGGTAATTTGTTATTCTTAAATGAACTTATTAATATTATTAAGAACATTTCAAAACCTAGAGTCCTTGACATAGGCTGTGGCTCTGGAACTTTAGCTCAATTTATATCATTATTCTCTGATGTAACGGGCACTGAGATTTGTATAGAGAGAGCTTGTGCGGCTAACAAAAAAATAAAATGTTTATATGAAAAAGATGGTGAGATTCCTAAAAAAATTGGATTATTTGATTTGATTTATTGTAAGGAAGTTTTACCATCTATTAAGGATAAATCTTTGTTCTATAAACAGATATTCAATACTCTTTCTAAGAATGGCTTTTTTTGTACATATATGCCAAATGTTAATGATATTCAAGAAAAACCTTTATTTAATTTTATACCATCTAGCATATCCACCACAATTTCATCATATTCTAGCATTACTAAAAACAAACTTTTATTGCAAGAGGCTGGATTTAAAAATATAAAAGAAACTAGAATTTCATTAGGAAGTGTTTCTCTTAATGAAAACTATGCTAATAAACACAGAGATGGTTATTTCAATAATTCGATTGATGAATCTAAGAACATAAGAATTTCAGGTTTATATAATATGATTTCTTCAATAAATTGTCTTTCTCAAGTGGGAATTAATATTTATTATGAATTTGAAAGAACAATGATAATCGTTCAAAAATAACTCTATGAAAAATGATACAAAATTTTTAATTGTGTTTTGTGGACTGCCTGCAACTCTAAAGACATATCTTTCTATCAGATTATCAGGTCGACTTGGTTATGCGTACATCCCAACAAAAGCAATTGGAAATATAACTGGTTTAACGGAAGCTAATACTTTATATCAGAGCCGGATTGATCGTTATTTTGATTTAAAAAACATAATTGATTCTGCTATAAACTTTGGTGCTAATGTAGTTGTTGATGGGGGGTTCCCAACTTCTGAATCAAGAAATATCATTTTGAATAAAACAAATGCTGAACGCAATATATTAATTCATTGTATTTGTGACGAAAAAACTAGAGTTAAAAGATTAGAAAAAAGAGCAAAAGATAAGCAGGATTATGAGAATAAAAGTGCAGAAGATATTTTGCATAATTTGAAATATCATAAAATATTAGCTCAGGAAGAAAATCCAGAAGTTGAATTAAATAACAAAATAGTCAACTCTTTATTGACAGTTGATACAAAAAAAATGGTTTTAAATTGGAAAGGAAATCCTCCAAATGATCTAGGCGATAACATTATGACTATAATTCAGGAATTGCTTGAAGAAGTTAGTCAAAATAATTTCAGAGTTATAGAAAATGAAATTACTAAACATTTTAATGATTTTGCAGAAGGGTATGATAACACTACTGAATGGAGGAAAAATGATGAAATTTTAGGATCGATGCAAACTAATTCAATTCCCAACCCTTCTCGCATACTTGATATCGGTACAGGAACGGGACTAGCCAGTGAATGGTATTCAAAACAGGGGCATCTTGTGGCTGGTATAGATATCTCACCAAAGATGTTACAAAAAGCATCTGACAGATTAAATTTTGTACTTCTAGGCAATGGCACAAAATTACCTTTTATTGATAATTATTTCAATCTAATTATTATTCGCCAATGCTTACACTACGTAAATGCAAAGCAATTACTTAATGAAGCATATAGAGTGCTAAAAGAAGGTGGTTTAATTGTGGTTTCTGGTGCAGTTTGCACCTCTGAAGAGACAAAGAATTTTTGGACGGAATTCAAAAATGCTACACAACCATTGCGATTAGAAGTTTTCACACCAAAAGAAATAAAGGATTTATTAGAAAGCTCGAGATATAAGATAGGTGAAGAGAAACACTATTCACTAACCAGAAACGAAAAACTTGAGTCAATTGTAAAACGAGCAAGGAATATTCCTGGTGGACTTCATTCATTCTTAATTAATATGGAGAAACTTTCTTCAAAATTATTCCCTGAGTTGGAATTTAAAATTCTGAATGATCATTTACAGTATAGACAAAACTGGATAACTATTTGGGCTGAAAAATAAAAGTAATTACAACATAATGGATAATAAAAATGAGACCACTTCAACATTAGATTTTCAATTAGAGATACTTAAAATGGAAATCACGCACATTCAAGATATCATCAATAATCTTGACAAAATAATGCAGCAAATAAAAAATTGGGCAATTTTAACATGGGCCGGTAGCATATCGTTGATTATTAGTAACACTTTGTTAAAAGATAATGGATACATATTTTTCACTACAGTTATTCCTCTTTTCTTTTGGTTTATTGATGGCCATTATAGAAAAAGACAAAGACGTTTTATATTCAGAAGTATAAAAATATCTGAGTTTATAAATAGTGAAAAACTGAATAGCTCTTTTGTAGAAGATAATTTAATAGGTTTTATCGTATATGACCCAAGAGGATTGCAATATGAGAATAGTGTAGAACTAAAACAATTCGCAAATATTTATACCATGTGGATTAGTAAGTCTATGAGATATTTTTATTTAGGAATCATTATTACATCTATCTTATTTGGATTAGGTATAATAGACAAAATTCAGGCTGTTTTTGACATCTTCTTCTCATGTGGACAAAATTCAGGCTGCTTTTTTCATCG
>MEOL01000046.1 GCA_001769215.1 Bacteroidetes bacterium GWF2_41_31 | reverse complement strand
GTAAGATATTTTAAGTAAGAATGTTAAAAACTTATGAGAAAATTATTTGCTTTAACCATAGAATACCGGCAGGCAGGGGGGTAAATGAGTTGAAAATCAATGAACACATACTTTTCGGAGTGGACTCAACATTTCTATTCAAAAATTCTCTTTGCGCTCTCTGTGCCTTTGTGGTTCATTTTACACCACAGACGTTTATATTAATTAGAAAGTAGTCCACCTTACAATCGAAAAGTATACCACTTAGTCGTAACAGAACAACCAAAGACTATCGGTTTAAAACAAAATATCCCGGAATGATTCCGACTTCAAAATGATCGGTTTCATCCCCTGAGCTGTTGTACACATATACCCATCCGTTGCTGAGGTAGTTACCTGCATCGCTAACGTAGATTTGATTCTCCGGATAGATAAACAAGGCGTAGAAGTTGCGATCACCTTCAGGGATAAAGGCAGTTTTTGGTAATTCAGAAAGGCTGATATCCATGCGGAACACCCCATGATTTAAAAAGTAAAGATTGTTCTTCTGATCAAGGCAAAGGGAGGTTGGGTTATCGGTTATTTGCTCAAATTCAAACTTTTCGACCCTTGTCAACGAAACGGGATCTACTTTCCAAAGCGTGGCTACTTCCTCATTCAAATAACCACCTGAACATAAAACCCATAAATATCCATCACTATCAACCACCATGCTGTTGGGTTCTTTTCCTACCTGAATGGAATCGATGAGTTGATCTGTTTCGGGATCGATCACCATAATCATGTTGTTTTCAGCGGTTTGATTGTAATTGGACCAATTGGCCACAAATACCTTTCCTTCTGCCATGACCATGGATTCGCTGCTCCGTCCTAACGGGATGTGTTTGATCACTTCATTGGTCAAGGGGTAAATCACGGTAATGTACTTGCCATACAAATCGCTCACATAAGCCTTGTGTTTATTGACGAACAGCATATTCCGGGGTGATTCAAACCCTGTAATCTTGCTGATGAACTGAAAGGTTTTCCGGTTGATGGCGTAAATAAATCCCGAATTGTTAACCACCACATAAGCCGTATCTCCATTGATGGTCATGCTTTGCGCCACATCGCCCAGCGGCACACCATTGGCCCGGTAAAATACCGATTGCTCCACTGTTTTTGTCAAAGGATCGTAGGTGCTTAACGAGGAATTAGCATAGGTGAAATTGCCCTGATTTAGAATAAATACATTGTCCAAAAACAAGACTATGCCAGGTCCAGGAGTCTTTTTTTCATTACACGCAACAGCCATGATGAGCACCAGGAAAATCGCTACAAGTTGTTTCATATTACAATTTTATTTTAACAGTTAAATCGGCATATCTTCCGGGCATAGCCCGGTAGACTACAGCCTGATAATCTACATCGAAAACATTGTACATTTTAATTCGCGTTTCCAAATCCAACTTCCGTATTTGAAAAGTCCTGCCAACTGTTATATGGTTGAGCCAGTAACCGGGTAGCAGGTTTGAAAAATTCTTTTGTGTATCAAGTGTGGTGGCACGTTCACCGGTATAACTGACATTCCACCGGACAAAATAGGGTTGATATCCAAGTGAGATGAATCCATTTCCCTGGTGAACAGGAATGTAGGGAAGCTGAACCTCGTTCTGACTTTGATCAGTGGACTGTGTAAAAGCATATTGAAAAGAAGTACCCAGTTTCCAGTTATGCACATTGGCCTGCCAATTGAGCGATGCTTCCAATCCTTGTGAAACCACCTCAGGGATATTCGCAGGAACCCAATACTCAAAATCGCCTGGAAGCCACAATATCCAGTCGCTTATAGAAGAATGATATCCGGTAATCCCGATGGAAATCGATTGTCCGGCCCACAAATCATGCTTGAAATCAATCCCGGCTTCCAGCTCAAACGCCTTTTCGGGAAGCAGGTTGATGTTTCCCACGGGATAAAAATACAGCTCGTTCAGGGTGGGACGTTTGTAGTTTTGCGAGACATTAAACCGGATAAAAATCTCTTCTTTTTCAAAGGGTTTGTAGCTCGCACCAAAATAGGGTAAAAGCGGCAAAAACGAATCATCTGAATATTCCTCACGAAGTAACAGTTTCAACGCAAGGCGATTGAAGAATGTTTTCTCAACTACAGCCATAGCCAATACCCGGTTGCGGGTTTTGAGGCCACTATAGTTAAGGCTGTTTACCGACTGATGTTCCAACTCCACACCCGTGGTCATCAAAAAACCCTTTCCCAACTCCACGATCACATCAGCCTTAACAAAACCGCTGTTTATCAAATTTTTAGAATCAATATCCTGCGAAATCGTTTTGAGATAATAATGATAGTTTTCAAAAAAGTAAGCCCCTTTCACCTGCAATGCCACTCTTTTGCCGGATTTCTTCCATCCAAGAATGGTCCGTGAAGTCATATCCGTTTGGTATTCTTCCTGCAACTTAAACACGTTGGTCATGATAGGTGGCAGATCGCGGTCCGACCATTGATTCCACGACATCAGGTAAAGCTGCTGATTATCCTTTAGTTGAATGCTGAATTTTTGCAAAAATCCCACATTTTCAAACCCGGCATTTTGTTGTTTCATGCTTTCAGAAGGCAACATGGAATTGTTAAAATAGACAAAATCGTTGTCGGACGTTTGCCGGATGATTTTTGTAAACGAACTTACTTTACCCCGTTTCAGATGGATGCCCAAAGAAGTAAGGTAAGTATTAAAGCTGCCCACCGTTTGTTCCAGTTGAATGGTTTTGTCAATTTCGCCCGTAATAAAGTTACTCGACAAATTCACACTACCCCCCAAGGCACCCCCTGATTTTTCGAGAGAAGCCCCTCCAAACAGCAAATCCACATCAGTAAAAAAAGCCATAGGCACCTGCGAAAAATCCACCTGTCCCAACATGGGTGAATTGAGTTGAAACCCTTCCCACAGGACCTGGGTATGAGTTGATCCCGAACCCCGAAACGACACGGTGGATAAAGTACCGCGACCATAGGATTTGATGTAAAGGGGAGTTAACGCTGCCAGCAATTCGCCCAGATCCTGCTGTGAAAACTCGCGCATCTGGATGGAATCGATGGATTGTGTCCGCGACTGGTTTCCCGATTCGGGATGATCGGCAATGACCTCAAACTCTTTAAGGTTGAGCGTATCAAAAATAGCCTGACACGACAGTTGTACCGGCACCAAAGCCAGCATCACAACCATCAGAATATAGTTGAATTTCAGGTTCATACCTTACTTTAGCTTCACCAGTTTTGAGGTTAAAATCCGGTTTTCGATCACCAGACGTGCAACATATATCCCCGCAGGCCAATCTCCGGTCGGGATGGTTAACTGCTGTTGGTTTTCTGATTGAAAAACAATCCTTCCTGCCGAAGAAAAAAACGACAACCTTTCAACCGGACTTTCGGACTGAAAATATAAAATGTCCTCGATGGGATTCGGATAAATCAGGAAATTGTTCTGTGCATCGACCAGGAGAATTCCGGTATTGTTCTGGTTATGAATCACTCCCACGGCATCCAGGTCGAAACCACCTGTTTCGAAAGGCGTTGGCCAGGGGTCGTTAATGATCCTGCCTTCCTGATCAAAACTCTGCCAGGGTGGTGATAGACTTCCCACCACATCCACCAACCTGATGGCCACAATGTGATTGATATCCAAACCGCTCTCACCCGATAATTCGTTTAAATCAAATGGAACGCCATATCTGCCTCTGTATTTTCCCGCCAGGTTGTTCAATTGTGTGGCGTCCAATAATCCAAAAGTTAGCACCTGAGTCTCCGTTTGGGATAATGAAGAGGCCGGAAAACGAACAAAATTTTCACCATCGGAACTTACTTCCACAAAAGCCAGTTCCAGAAAAGTATCATCAAAGGAATTTTCGAAAACGGCAAAATCCCAGCCGGGGCCATCGGCCAGAGGGGTGGTAAATAAACAGGTGGCCACTCCCCCGTCACCCAGGCTAAGCACCAGATCGTCAGCCTTACCGGTCACATTTTCAGGAGTTCCATAAGTTACAACACCCAGCGATTCATTGGAAATATCCATCCAGCCGGCCTGAAATGAACATGTTGAAGCCCAATCCACAAAAACAGTGCTATCGGCAAAGATGGCAGTTGTACCCGGCATTCCGGCCGGAGGCGCAAACTGCGCCTGCAACTGAATAGAAGTCCAGAGTACTCCCGGCAGCAAAATGGCCGGGAGGAACTTTGAACAATTATTGATACACTTTTTCATGGCTTTAAGGTTTCAGTACCACTTTCGCCATTCCTTGTGCCTGGTTGTTTCGTAACGTGATGATATACATCCCATTTTGTAATCCCTCCAAGTCCAGGTTCAGGGTTTTTCTATTCAAATCGGTATTTCCTTCCAAATAAATTCTGCCTTGCAGGTCACAAATTTTCCATTGCGCTCCGGCAAGTTCATCGGGCAACGAAATCCGGCAGACATCCTGGGTGGGATTGGGATAGGCCTGCAGGGCGATTTGAGTGTGAAACTCCTGAACACCAACTGATGAGCGGTAGTCGATGGCTATGGCTTCGGCTGATATCCCCGCATCAAAAGTATTTTGCTCCTCCCCTGCCAAATTATAAATAAAACCGGCACCCAGCGCTGAATAATCCGTTATGGTAATATAAAAAAGGCCGTTCACGGTGTCGAGTTTGGCAGCGGCAATGGACATCGCAAAGGGCTCGACCACAGTTGATTTCTCCAATTCCATGGTTTCGAGGTTCACAGATCCGATTCCATTGTTCATCTGTGTGTAAAGCAGGTTGTCGTAAACGCCAATACCAGCCCCGATAGATTCCGCGTAAGTATAGTGGGTAAATTGTGACAAGTCCGTATTGATGGTGGTTAAATTTCCGGTGGTTGTACCCCATGCCGAACGGTTCACCGTTACAATCTGATTATTCGCCAGATAAAGGTTGTAAATTCCCATGGCTTCGCTGCCCAAATCGACTTCATCAATCAATTCAAACGAATCCAGGTCAATCATGGCCATTTTCCCCGTGATGCTGGTCCAGCCACCCGGAACAGCCACGTAAAGTCTGTTTCCTATAATCAACATCCCGGCAGATTCGTCCGAAACATCGGCGATGTAGCCCAGAAAGGTCAGGTCAGAAGCATCGAACTCACGCACAAAATTTTCTGTAACAGGATAGGCAAACGTGGCTAACAGTCTGCCTTCATAAAGGTCCAGTTTATTCACACCGCTGGCAGCTGTAATGGCCAGACGTTCGTAGGTATTTGCATCATATTTAGCGATGGAATCCTGGGCAGCCACATACAGAAATCCATCACTAATCATCACATCCTGTACACTTTGCGTGAATACCGTTCCGAAATTAACCGATTGGTCAGAAACCGGATCGTAACTGCT
The DNA here is from genome assembly GCA_001769215.1 of Bacteroidetes bacterium GWF2_41_31. GTDB lineage: Bacteria > Bacteroidota > Bacteroidia > Bacteroidales > F082 > UBA6244. The sequence goes on along the minus strand of MEOL01000046.1, from coordinate 17,190 downwards.
CAGTTCTACAAAATCATCCGGATTGGCATAATTGCCACCCGAACCAATCATAACTTGTTTTACGGTAAACGACTGTGCCCCAAGATATGGGCACACCAACAGCATCCCTGCTGCGAGCATTGAGAAAGTAAATTTTTTCATTTGTTAAAAGTTTAAGGTTACTAAAAAATTAAACCTCAAATCTTTACAGGAAAGTTTTTGACAAAATGACTTTGACATCACCATGCTTTTATCCCGAAAGCTTTGATCATCCGTTGACGCAGGCAGGTCTTCTGACTTTGCTCACTCCTGAGGCCTTCCCATCAGCCTGAGGCTGACAGTGACCAGGTTTCAGGAGCACATATTTGAGCTCACAGCAGCGGGAACTGTACAGGTTTTACACCTGTTTCCCTATTAAGTCGTTTATCAGGTCCGATAAACTAACACCCGTATCGGCGACAAAGGTAGAAAATTGTTTTTAGACCGGGATGTTTTTTTCAGTAAATAACAAACTATCCGTTTTGGTTGAACAGAGGCTCATTTTCAATGTATAACCAAAAAATTTAAACCTTTGTTTTCTTGAAGAACAATATTTCATACATTAGCCCCATCAAAACATAACCAATCTTGATGTACACAACTGCTAAAACCAAAAAACCTGCTTATGCTGCATACCTGCTTTTTAATGCTCGCCACACCCCACACCTACTACACATAACAAGGTCTCCAACATCGCAGAAACAGTAACAGATAGCTGATATTTGTCTTTTAGCAATATTCATTAAATAGTTATACAGCAGCTAGTTAGATAATCCTAATGGGACTTACAAGGCGAAGCTGTGAGATGATTGACACCTGGCCTGAATTGCATGTAAATGTATTGGGTGACGAATTAAAAACAAAATTTGACTTTTTTTGGTAATTGCATTTTAATTAAATAAATTTGTAACCCAAAATCCTGCTAATGGTCACTATTGAAAAAATCTGGCACCATGATAATTTCCGTATAGGCATCAGGTTTGGGTTTGATGAAAACCTTAAAATGAAAGCCAGACAGATTGGGGCCAAATGGAGCCAAACCTGGAAATGCTGGTATGTCGACTACAACAAAGAAAACTATATTGAGATAAAGCGTACTTTTGAACAAATTGAGATTGTAAAAGATAAGAACAATGAGCGGCTACCTGAACCTGCTGTTATGCAGCACGAAAATGTTCACATAGCTGAGCCAATCAGCGAAATTCAACCTGTTTTACCGGTTGAACATAAGGGATTAAACCCTGACTTTGCCAGCAAAATTGTTTTTTCGGGAACTGCAGGTAAATACTGGATTTTAAAAGTTCCGTATAACCAAAGTATCACGATGAAGTTGATGGACATAAAAGGAGTTTATTGGAATAAAAGCCAAAAAGCTTTTTTTGTGATGCGGCACGTGAATGTTAAAATAAAGGTGGAAGCATTGCTGGGGATTGGCGAAATTTTTCCGCCGGAATATTTTAACCTGGAAACGTTAGTTACTAATCGGTGCTCCGTTATTGAGCTGAACGAGTACAAAACCGATAAAAAGTGGATGATGTTAAGTTGTCCGCCAATACCTTATTTGATTGAGCAGGTAAAGCGCTGGGAAGGAAGCCGCTACAGCAAAACCAATAAAGCCTATCTACTGACAGCCACACCTGCTATGCTCAATAATTTGCAAAAAATAGCCGGAGAGCTGAATATTTCCATACGCAACAACTTGCCTGACCGATATTTGAAAAAATATAAGGCGGTCAATAAAAAGGGGTCACAGTTACAAAATTTGCGGGAAAACATGCTTCAACAAATACCATTGATGGCGCAAACCTATACCTTGGCCATGATTGATTATATGATGGCACAGAATTACAGTGCCAATTCGATACGGAATTATGTACATTCGTTTAATCTTTTTCAACGGGTGACCCAATACCAGAATCCGGATACATTGACCGAGATTCAGATCGTAAAGCACCTGGCGGGTATGAATGAAAAAGGACTTTCGGCATCGAGCCTTAATTTGTTGATTAATGCGTTGAAATATTATTTCAGAACGGTACTCAAAAGGGATGGGTTCGACATCAGGATCCCCAGGCCAAGGAAGGAGCATCATTTACCTACTGTGCTCACCATGGAAGAATGTGCCAGGATATTTAGTTTTGTAGAGAATCCGAAGCATAAGTTGTTGTTGCTGATGGGTTACGGTGCCGGACTTCGCCGGAGCGAGATTGTGCAATTGAGATGGGAGGATATTTTGTTTGATGAGCACAAGATTCACGTCAGGCAAAGCAAAGGGAACAAGGATAGGATTGTGATGTTGCCCTATTCGATTGTTGTATCTTTGAATGACTACAGGGTTCTATATCCGAGCAATGACTGGGTTTTCGCCGGACAGTACAAAGGGGAGGCATTAAGTGGGCGGACAGTACAGACAGTGATGAGGAATGCTGTAATCAAGGCCGGGCTCGAAAAGAGAGCTACGGTACATACACTAAGGCATTCGTTTGCGACACATTTGTTAGAAACCGGCACCGACATACGTTACATACAGCAATTGCTTGGGCACAGCAGCATAAAGACCACCATGGTTTATACACATATAACGCCCAAAGCGGCGCGGAACATTATAAGTCCGCTAGATATGATACAACCGGATATGATTAAAAAAAGCAAACCCGAATGAAACTTCAGAAAAGTACTATATCTTTGGTGATATATACTAGTTGGCAACAAGTGTAAGAGCGACAGACAACCAGACAGATACGATAGTGATAAATTGAAAGAAGAAAGGATTTAGCTTTTTGACAGGACAGTGCAAATTTGATGGAAATTTATTTTGTTTTTTTCTTCCCCCCGCAAAAAAGAAGAAAGAAACCCCACCCACATTGCACACATTGGCAAAGCCCCACGAGCCAACGCTGAAACCAAAGCTTTGCCAAAGAGTGCAATTTTGCCACCGCACCACTGCAAATTTGATAACTTTGTGCTATGAATGACAGAAAGATAGACATAAAAAATAAACTTGATGAAGGCTTGACTTTTAAAGTTTCACGGTTTAAAGAACAGATTAAGAAAACCAAACCTCACAAACATGACGAGTATTACGAACTGATATTTCTATCACAGGGAGAAGGTTTTCATTGTATCGAATCGGAGAAATATATGGTTTCAAGCCCCGATTTTTATTTTCTAAAACCTGGACAACTTCACTATTGGCAGTTTACCTCAATTCCAAAAGGATTTGTAATTCTTTTTAATGACAATGAGTTTAATGCAGTTAACGAAAACGTGTTGATTGATTTAATCCGTAAACTAACTGATACAACAAGATTAAAAATCCAACCCGACAAATTCCCAATTCATTTATTGGAAGAGATTTTTAACGAATTTCAACTCAATACACAATATTCAAAGGAAATTATCCACGGATTGCTCAAAGCCTTATTCGGAAAGCTATTGCAAATTAAAGAAGACAACCCCCAAATTAAATCATCGCCACAATCAGTATATGAAAAGTTTGTACAGTTATTGGTTAAAGAATGTCCACGGCTACACAAAGTCAATGAATTTGCCGACTTACTTAATATAACACCTCAAAACCTGAATACAATTTGCCGTAAACAAACGAGCAAAAGTGCCAGCGAAATAATCACAAATCAACTATTACTTGAAGCCAAAAGATACATTTTGCATACCGACAACACCATTAACGAAATAGCCGATATACTTTCGTTTACCGATGCCTCAAACTTTGTTAAATTCTTTAAAAAGCATGAGAATATTACGCCGATACAATTCAGGGATAAACATTTTCAATAATACCATTTTAACATTTAAACCTACCACGCCAAAGGCAACCATACATACTATTTTTGCAATATAAATTTAAAAGTATGCGTGTATGGAAATAGTAATAATTTGTTTAGCGGCATTTTTTACAGCCGTTTTAACGTTCTTTTCGGGTTTCGGGCTTGGTACAATCTTAGCTCCCGTTTTTGCAATATTTTTCCCTATTGATATTGCCATTGCACTCACTGGCGTGGTGCATTTTTCAAATAACCTTTTCAAAATTGCATTAGTAGGCAAAAACACTGACAAAGCCGTTTTGTTGCGGTTTGGAATTCCTGCAATTTTAGCTTCATTTGCAGGTGCATGGTTGTTATTGAAAATTACAGTTCTACCAACATTTTTACAATACGAACTCTGGGGCAGGTCTTTTGAAGTTACGCCTGTAAAACTCATTATTTCATTATTGTTAATTGTATTCTCGATACTGGAAATTTCACCCACTTTTCAAAAGGTTCAATTTGGTAAAGATAAATTAGTTTGGGGCGGAATCCTTAGCGGTTTCTTTGGCGGATTATCAGGCATCCAGGGTGCAATTCGCAGTGCATTTCTCATAAAGAGCGGACTATCAAAAGAAGCATATATTGCCACTGGTGTAGTTATAGCCTGTTTGGTTGATTTTACAAGGCTTTCGGTTTATGCTTCGCGGTTTACTTCGGCAAACCTTCATGAAAACCTTACACTTTTAATTTCGGCAACCCTTTCAGCAATTGCAGGGGCATATTTTGGCAAAAAATTGCTTAAAAAAGTTACTTTGAGGAGTATCCAACTCATTGTTGCGGTAATGCTCATCCTCATTTCAATTGCATTGGGTATAGGATTAATTTAAAAATTAAAAATATGAAAACAATTTATAAACTATTTTCACTCATTATTGGTTCGTCAAATGATTATAAGTCCCTTATTCCCCGATTGATTGTTGGTTTAGTTTTTTTATCGGAAGGTATTCAGAAATTTCTTTTCCCTGACCTTGTTGGTGTAGGGCGTTTTACAAAAATAGGTTTTGAAAATGCTGAATTTCTATCCTATTTTGCAGCTTCTTTCGAAATAGCATGTGGTATATTCCTTCTCATGGGTTTGGTTACCCGTTTATCAACTATTCCATTACTCATTGTTATGGCGACTGCCATAGCTACAACCAAAATTCCCAAACTTTTAAATGATGGATTCTGGACAATGGCCCACGATTCCAGAACCGATTTTGCCATGACCATGCTACTAATTTACCTGATTATTTATGGTGCAGGAAAACTTTCAATTGATTCAGTAATCCGAAAAAAGTTGACAGATGCTAAATAGGTTGCTATCTAAATGGTATTTCCCCGTTTCGCTCAAATACCTTTCGCTTATTGCATACATCGTTTTAATCGTATCGGGTCTGATGGCTTATTCCATCGATGCCGCTTTTCTCAAACAATTACGGAATACAAACCTTGGTAACTTAATCGTTTGGTCGTATTGGTGGCCAGCCATTGTAATAGGGGCTATATTTTTTGGGCGTGTATGGTGCATGGTTTGCCCTGTTGAATTGATTACCACTTTCTTTGCCAAAATCGGTCTTAAACGCAAACGCCCATTATGGTTACTTTCAGGCTGGGCAATAACCATCTTTTATATTATCATTCTTTTTGTTGGCATACAAGGTTTTGCAATCCACCGTAACCCGTTCTTTATGGCAATTTATTTGCTGTCTATTGTTGGTGTTTCTGTTATTATCGGTAGTATTTACGAAAAAAACACCTTTTGTCGATACGTTTGCCCTGTAGGTTATTTGTTGGGATTGTATTCACGGCTTTCTTTTTTCGGCTGGCGAGTAAAAGACAAAAGTATTTGCGATACTTGTAAAGACAAATCCTGTATTCACAAAAAATATCAATACAACCTAAACTACAAAAGCTGTGGTGTCGATTTATATCCTGCCAATATTTCGGATAATGCCGATTGCATTTTATGTGCTGGTTGCCTTAAAACCTGTTCAAAATATCAATCTTACACCAACTCCGAACGACCAAACCCACGATTTCAGAACATCGGATTTGCCAACGATTTATTTCAGTTAAAACCGCTACGAATGGCTGAAATGGTTTTCGTATTGATAGTTTCAGGTTTTGTTATTTCCGAAATTTGGTCGGAATGGAACGTAACCGATGCGTATCTTTCGTTTCTTCCCGATTTGATTATAAAACCTTTGGCAATCGAAAGCAAATTCCTGTCAGGCATTTTGAAAGGAACTATAATCTTCGCAGTCTTACCATTCATTGTTTGGTTGTTGCCCTATTTATTCACACTCCTTGCAGGGTTAACAATCAAGTTTAAAGACTATTTGGTCACTTACGGAATTGCTTTTATTCCTATTATTGCAGCAGCCCACATTGGAAAATCCATCTTAAAATCAACATCAAGAATCCCATATTTCGAGCATCTATCTGATGATTTTACAGGCATTTCAACCGCCCGACAAATAATAGACGGACAAATTACAATTCAACAAAATCCCGTTTGGTTAAATACAATGGTTTCGTTGCTTTTAGTCGGTTTTATGATTATTGGCATTTGGTTAAGTATTAAGGTTGTAAACCGTTTAAATCTGAGGAGTGGGAAAGAACGGTCATCAAAATCGTACTATCTGATACCAATAATTTATGGAGGCATTTTTCTGATTATGTTATTAATATGGAGATGGTTTTAATTAAATTTGCATAATTATGAAAATACAAGATAGCGGAATGCCCGAAGAGAAAATGTGGTCGAAGTTCTTCGACCCTGATACGATTTTACAACAAATGGATTTTACACCCGACTTTCATTCCGTTGTCGATTTGGGTTGTGGTTTTGGTACTTTCTCAATTCCCGCATCACAAATGATTAAAGGTAAAATTCACGCTTTCGACATTGACCCTGACATGATAGGTCAATTACAAAGTAAGATTGACCAACAAAATATAAAAAACATCGAACTGCATTTAACTGATTTTATTACCGAAGGTTCAGGTTTGCACGATAATTCCGTTGATTATGTAATGCTTTTTAATATCTTGCATCACAACAACCCTCATCAAATATTAAACGAAGTTTATAGGATTTTGAAACCAAAGGCAAAAGCAGGAATTATTCATTGGCGTAGCGATATGACTACCCCACGTGGCCCGCAATTGGACATCCGACCCAAGCCCGAACAATGTAAGCAATGGGCTAACGAAACAGGTTTTGCAATTGACAAAGAATTAATTTTGGAACCGTATCATTTTGGAATTATAATCACAAAAATTTAAGAATATGAAAATTGGAATTATTCTCGAAACAAAAGAATTAGAAAAAGCTTGGAATGCTTTTCGTTTCGCAGTAACAGCTAAAAAACAAGGGCATGAAGTAAAACTTTTTTTAATGGGCGAAGCTGTTGAATGTGAAGGCTTGACCCATGAGAAATACAATGTTGATGAGCAATTAAAAGCATTTGTAAACGTGGGCGGTGAAATACTCGCTTGCGGAACATGCTTAAAGTCAAGACAACTTAATGAAACCGATGCTTGTCCTATTTCGACAATGATAGATTGTGTAAACGTGGTTGTATGGGCAGATAAGACTGTAACTTTTTAAGCCAACGCTATTTGCAAGCACATTGCCAAAGCCCCACAAGCCAACGCTAAAGCCAAAGCTTTGTCAAAGAGCTTGCAAATCCCAGCCCGAGTAACCGCCTTTCAGGACGGTTTTAGGATTGCCCACGCTCAAAAAAACAAAATAAATTTGTGCTTCGTGGATAGGTTGGTGCAGTTTGACAATGACTTGAAAATAAAAGCTAAATAAATGACAAACAGACGGATATGAATGAACACCAGTTGCCAACACGCGGTATAGTTAATTGCCGGTGCAGTGCGTATTCGAGCGGCACAGCTCGTATCAAAAGTAGTTGTAACTTGAAAGGAAAGTGCTTCGAAATCGGCAACTAACCATACCGCCAAACGTTGGCAACAAGTGTAAAAAAAGACAACCCGACAGCTAGTTACGATAACGACAAAATTGAAATAAGAAAGGATTTAGCTTTTTGACAGGACAGTGCTAATTTGATGGAATTTATTTTGTTTTTTTCCGACGCTCAAAAGAAAATGAAATGAAACCCCAACCCACATTGCACACATTTGCAAATCGCACCAGCCGCACGTAAACCAAAATTTGCAAAAGAGTGCAATCTTCCCACCACACTACTGCTACGATAAAACATTCGTTAATTTATGCAAAAAAAAGATTGGATTATAGAAAAATATATCAATCTTTGTACCGTAAAACAATTTTAGTACAAATTTGATATGAGCATTGATAATACCAAAGAATCAATTTTAAGCGTTGCGAATAAGCTATTCAGTCGCTTTGGGTTCCATAAAACTTCAATGGATGAAATCGCTAAAATTGCGAGGAAAGCCAAAGGTTCCTTATATTATCATTTTGCAAGCAAGGAGGATTTATTTAGGGAGGTAGTATCAATTGAAATGATAAACCTGAAAAATCAGCTGTCTTTTATTGTTAATAATCCTGATTTGACTTCTACGGAAAAGGTAAAAAAATATCTCGTTAAAAGAATGGAGATTCTAAATTCTGCTGCAAATTATCATGAAACGCTAAAAGCTGATTTTTTTGAACATTTTCATTTCATTGATGATTTACGGACTGAATTAGATGCATGGGAAAAAGAAAACCTGAAAAAGTTAATCCTTCAAGGTGTTGAGAGGGGTGAATTTGCTATTATTGGAGATATTGATGTTTTGTTAGACGTATTCATTATGGTTATAAAAGGGCTTGAGATACCCTTTTTTCTACAGAACAAATATGTGAAATACGCTCCTCATTTTGAAGGTTTAATTGGAATACTCACAAAAGGTTTATCTCGATAATTTTTTTTGCACTAAAACTGACTATAAAACGATTTAAGTATAATTAATTTTAAAACAACAAAATATGAACAGATTCGCAGATGGCATAGTGAAATTTAAATGGCTTATAATTATAGCCGTTGTAGGTTTAACCGTATTCTTTAGTTATCAGGCAAAAGACTTGCATATAAACGCTGATATAATAAGCTCTTTGCCCGATGATGACCCTGTTGCCCGGTTGTACAAGGAGATAGGAACACAGTTTGGCGGAAATGATATGGGAATGATTGTGTTGGAAACAAATGATGTTTTTAAAGCAGAAGTCATTCAGCATATAAAGCAAATTACCGATAGCATAAAATATACCAGTGGGGTTTCAACCGTTACAAGCTTAACCAATATTCTCGATATCAAAAGCTCTGAATGGGGTATTGAAATCGGCAAGCTGGTTGATGAGTATGATTTGCCCGTTGAGCAATCGCAGTTAGACAGCCTGAAAAACTATGTTTTCTCCAAAGAGATGTACAGGGGAGCTATTGTTTCAGAGGATGGAACGGCAACCGCAATAATGTTTACACTTCTCCCCGAGGGAGATAAACAGGCTGTTGCAAAAGAAATTAAGGATAAAATTGAAGCATTGGATTTGCCCGAGACAACTTATTTTGGCGGTCTCCCCATGATGATGAACGACATTAACGATTTGATTGTTTCGGATATTGTATGGCTTGTTCCCATCGTTTTCCTCGTAATAGCCATTATTTTATTGTTGAGTTTTAAATCTTTTAGAGGGGTATTGTTGCCGTTGCTCATAGCAGGTTTGGCCGTTATTTGGACAATGGGCTTAATGGCAGTAACCGGGTATGAGTTGACAATTATCTCAAATATAATTCCGGTTGTGCTGCTTGCTGTAGGAAGTGCTTATACAATTCATGTGCTCAATAGTATTAACCACAATAAACTTGCAGACAGAAAACAGGCATTAGTTCAAGCACTTAGATATATTCTGATTCCTGTAATACTGGCAGCAGTAACCACTGCCATTGGATTTGTATCATTTGTTTTTGGGGCATACCTCACCATGATTAAAGACTTCGGAATATTTACTGCGGTTGGTACATTAATCGCTTTAATACTATCCCTATTTTTTGTTCCCGCACTTATCTCTGGACTTTCAATGTATGGCAAAAAAACAGCTATTGAATCCGAAGAAAAGCAAACCATATTAACTCACAAAATTCTACTGCCCTTGGTAAAATTTCTGTTTAAACATCCCAAATATACACTTACAGGTTGGGGAGTTCTGCTAATGTTATGCATTGGTGGCCTAATGTTGATAAAAACCAGCGTTAACATGGCCGACTATTTTAAGAAAGATAATCCAACAAGGATTGCAGAGGATGTTATGCAGAAAAAATTTGGCGGCTCGTTACCGGTATTTGTTGTTTTTGAAGGAGATATGCAAAGTCCAGAGGTGCTGAAGATGATGATTAGTACCGAACATTTCATGAAGGAGGACCCGAATATTGAAATAACACAGTCGGTAGCAGACTTGATTGAACAAATGAACGATGCCATGGGCGAGGGTAAAAAAATTCCCGATGACAAGGCAAAAATTGAACAATTATGGTTTCTGCTCGATGGGCAGGAGGTTATGCCCCAACTAGTGAACAATGACCTAACCAAAGGAATTATCCAATCGAAATTTGCATCGGTTGACAGTAAAGAACTTGAGGTGTTTACTGCAAAAATGAACCGGTTCATCGAGGATAACCCAAACGAACATTGTAAAATTGAATTGACCGGGATGCCTTCTGTGTATGTTAAGCTCAACAGTAGTTTGATAAATAGCCAGTATAACAGTTTGTTGATAGCCATTATTATGGTTGTACTTATTGTGGGCTTGATATTGCGCTCCGCTTCAAAAGGGATTTTTGCCGCCATACCCGTTGTTGCCACTATTATTGTATTATTCGGGTTCATGGGTATCACAGGTATCCCCCTCGATATTGCAACTGTACTTGTGGCCAGCATTGCCTTGGGTATAGGCATCGATTATTCCATTCATGTTATAACCGGTTTCAATAAGCATTTGATAAGCCACGGGGATGCTGAAAAAGCCATAGAAGAAACCATATTGCTAAGTGGGAAGGCTGTAATTATCAATGTCATATCGGTATCAGCCGGATTTTTAGTGCTTCTGTTTTCGCAAATCGTGCCCTTGCAAAATTTCGGCTTACTGGTTGCCATAAGCATGTTTGGCTCCGGGTTTGGGGCTTTAACGCTATTACCGGTTATTTTAATCCTTGTGAACAGGAAACGTAAAATAATAGCAAATAATCATTAACAATTAAAAATAAAAAGTATGAAATCAAGAATTAAAACAGCGGTAATGACCGCTATTATCGTAGCAGGAGGTATTTTTTCTGCCAATGCGCAAGACGCAAGTACAATCCTTAAAAAAATGGACGATGTGATGTACTCTCCCAAAGACATGACAGGGAAAAATAAAATTATTCTGATTGACAAAAATGGGAAAGAGGAAATCCGTGAAGCCACTGTACAACAGAAAGGTAACGACAAGCGTATATTTCGTTTTACTTCCCCTGCCTCACAAGCCGGAATCTCCGTTTTATCATTGCCCGATGATGTGATGTATTTGTATTTACCTGCCTTTGGAAAAGAAAGGAGAATTGCAACCAGCGCTAAAAATCAAAACTTTGCAGGTACCGATTTTTCTTATGACGATATGGAGTCTGTGCTATTCTCGATAAAGTACACCCCAAAATTAGTAAAAACTGAAGGCAATGTATATGTATTGGAATTAACTCCTATCGGTGGTAAATCGGATTATTCAAAAGTAATGGTACAGGTAAATAAAACAGATTATTATCCCGTATCAATGGAATATTACGACAAGGGAAACACCAAAATAAAAGAAGCAAAATACACTTTCAAAAAGATTGGCAATTATTGGAATGCCGCTGAAATTGAAATGACTGATTTAAAGAAAAACCACAAAACCAAAATGCAGATGTCGGATGTGAAATACGACACGGGGTTGACAGACGATGATTTTACTGTTAGGAAGCTAAAACAATAATTGGTTGTTGAGAATGAAAACCATTTCAGGGTACATTTTGACAAAAGTTTTGGGTTGGAAAATTGTCGGTGATTTTCCAACCCTTAATAAATGTGTTATCATTTTTGCACCGCATACTAGTTATTACGATTCTTTGTATGGCAAATTATTTCTAAATGAGATAAGCATTAACCATATCATTTTATCAAAAAAAGAACTTTTCTTTTTTCCGATGAATATCTTAATGAAATGGTATGGTTCTGTTGCAGTTCGCAGTGTAAAAGGTGAAAATACTATTTGCAAGATTTCTAAAATAATTCAAGAATCTCAATCCGTACATGCAATTATTTCGCCGGAAGGGACAAGAAAAAAAGTTATCAAGTGGAATAAGGGCTTCTATTATATTGCATTTAAAGCGAAAGTTCCTATTGTAGTAAGTTATCTGGATTATCAGAAAAAAGAAATTGGTATAAAGGGAGTAATTGATGATATTGAAAATATTGAAACCGTAATGCAACAAATAAACCTTATGTATAAAGATGTTACCGCAAAATATCCTGAAAATTTTTCACTTGAATTAAAAGTATAGAGTATATGAAACAGAATGTAGCATTGGTATTATCAAGCGGGGGCTCAAGAGGTCTTGCCCATATCGGGGTTATCTCAGAACTGGAAAAACACGGGTTTACCATTACATCCGTTTCAGGCTCTTCCATAGGAGCGGTTATGGGAGGGCTTTACGCCATGGGAAAAATACAGGAATATACCAAGTGGGTAAGCTCCTTTAACAAAAGGGATATCTGGGGCTTTATGGATTTTACAATTGCCTCTAATGGTTTATTAAAGGGTGAGCGGGTTTTTGATAAAATGAAGACATTTATCCCCGATATGAATATTGAAGATATGCCCATCCCCTTTGCTGCCGTTGCTACTGATATACTCCACGAAAAAGAAGTAGTTTTTACCAAAGGAAGTTTTTATGAGGCTGCCCGTGCATCCGTTGCAATCCCGGCAGTTTTTACGCCGGTAAAATACACTGATACCATTCTTGTTGATGGTGGCGTTCTGAATCCAATTCCTGTTGAATACGTGTCTCGTAAGAATGGAGATTTGCTGATAGTAGTGAATTTGTACGGTGACAAAAAAACTGATATTCCGAAAGAATCAAATAATAACAATGGATTCTTAAACAGGTTGATGAACACCATATCGACCTTAATTATAACCGGTGACAAGCACAGTGCAGGGTACTACTCACTTCTAAGCGGTACTACATCGGCAATGATACATAGGATTGCAAAAATGAGCATCGAGAAACATAAACCCGATATGATAATTAATATACCATACGATTCGGCAAATACCTTTGATTTTTACAGGACAAAAGAATTGATAGAGTTGGGGAAAAATGCAGCAAAAGAGGCAATAAATTATTATTATAAAAACCTATAAGGGAATGGATTTATCAAAAGAATATATCAATATTCACAGGCTTATAAAAGCAAGCGATTCAAAGCTACTGAAACGCTTACCTAACTTTATAATTTACCTGATTAAACTAATTATCAGGCAAAATGAGATAAATCGAATTCTATCTGTTTACGCAAATTTCGAAGGAGTTGATTTTTTATCCAAAATAATTAAGGAGCTAAATATAAAAGTTGAAATTGAAGGAATTGAGAATTTGCCCGAAAACGGTAAATGCTTTTTTGTGGCAAATCATCCTTTTGGATTTGTTGATGGCCTAATTCTAACAAGCACAGTTGCTAACAAATACGGTGATTTTAAGGCTATCGGCAACAACGTGTTTATGCTTATACCCCATTTAAAAGGGAATATTGCTGCGGTAAATGTTTTTGGAGCGAATCCAAGGGATTATGTTATAGAGCTGGAGAGAGTATTTAATTCTGATATCCCTATCACTCATTTCCCCGCTGGTCTTGTTTCGAGGATTCAAAAGGGAAAAGTTGAGGATAGTGATTGGCAAAAAGGGTTTATTAAAGCGGTTGCGTATCAGCGTAACGTTGTTCCGTTTTATTTCTACGGGCGAAATTCACTTCTTTTTTATTTTATATATATCGCCCGAAAAACTTTTGGAATAAGTAAAACCTTAGAATTAGTTCTATTGCCTCATGAACTATTTAACAAACGAAATAAAACCATAAGGGTTAAAATAGGCAAGCCCATTTCATACAACACCTTCGATATGTCAAGGTCGCACCACGATTGGGCACAATTTGTAAAAAAACAGGTGTATAACTTAAAAAACGCAATATGAAAAAGGTGTCAGCAATAATATGTGCATATAACGAAGAGAAAACGCTAAAAGATGTCATTCTTTCAGTTTCAGAATCTTTAATTGTTAGTGAGATTATTGTAGTTAACGATGGGTCTTCAGATAGTACTAAGAAAATAATTGAGGAGCTGCAGAAAGAGATTGAGATAACAGCAATCCATTTAGCAGAAAACAAAGGGAAAGGCTACGCTATGGCGGTGGGTGTTGAAAATTCAATCTTTGATATTATGCTATTTGTTGATGCCGACCAGTCGAACATTGTTCAGGGATACATTAATCAATTAACCAATCCTTTATTAAAAGAAGAATCGGACATGGTTTTAGGCTATTCTACTGTAAATATTTTAAATCAGGATATAAACCCTTTAAAAATATTGACAGGCGAAAGAGCTTTATACAAAGAAGATATTATACCAATTCTTGATAAAATGAAGGAATCACGTTTTGGTGTAGAAACCCTATTGTATTTTTATTACATATCTATTGGCAAATCCATAAAGTTTATCAGGTTGAAAGGGATGGCACATAAGGATAAGTACAAGAAAATGTCTGCGTTTAAGGCAACAACAGGCTATATTAACGAAGGTTTTGAAATTGCCTATACAGCCTTTAAAAATTATGAGCTTTTGCTAAAATCTGTAGAAAAGCAAATTTCTAAAAGAGTGAAACAATGAGTAAAATTTCAGCAATAATTTGTGCGTATAACGAGGAGAAAACAATCAAAGAAGTAGTAACAGCCGTGTGCGATTACTTTTTTGATGAGGTAATTGTTGTAAACGATGGGTCAACAGACGGTACGGCCAAAATTTTAGGTGAACTTTTGAATTTCTCCTCACTTAAATATATTGCACTTCCTGAGAATAAAGGGAAAGGTTATGCAATGGCAACCGGGGTAGAAAATTCAACAGGAGAAATTATTGTTTTCATTGATGCCGATTTGTCTAACCTAAAAGAGGAGCATTTTGAGCAGCTAATCAGTCCCATTTTTAACAACGAGGCAGATATGGTATTAGGCCAGGCAACAGAGCCCCTGATTAACTATAAAATCAACCCGTTCAAATCGTTCACTGGCGAAAGGGCACTGTTAAAGAAGGATGTACTGTCAATTTTGCAAGATATGAAAGCATCAAAATTTGGGGTAGAAACCCTGATTAATCTTTACTATATGGCACACGAAAAAAAGTTAAATATGTGATGCTCGAAGGACTAAAACATCCAACCAAATTTGATAAAACCTCACAATCGCAAGCCGTTAAAGAATTTGTTATGGAGGGGCATCAAATTGCATTAGCGGCGTTTAACAGCTTTAATTTGTTAACAAAAATCGTTAGAAATCAAATCAAAAAAAATATAGATTTATGAAAACAAGAATTTTATTTTTTTCTATGCTTCTGCTTGTTTCCGTTTCAAGCGTAACTAATGCACAGGAAGATAACAGCCTTAAACTGTCAGGTGAACTTTTAACCGACCAACGTTTTTTACTTAAATCACCCAACGATTGGGCTTGGAACGAAAACCGTCTGACTTTAAAACTTGACAAAAGAATTACCGATAATTCAAAATTTTACAGCGAAGTCTGGTTGCGTAATATTGGCCTGCCCGGTATTAATTCATCATCTGACCTTTATAATAAAGGGATTATTGACCCTTATAATCTTGAAATCAGGGAAGCGTATGTTCAGTTATACGGTTTTCTTACTGAAAATTTAGATGTTACCATTGGTCGTCAACGCATTGTTTGGGGAACTGCCGATAAATTAAATCCAACAGACAACCTTAATCCATTAGATTTGGAAGACATTTTAGATTTTGGTCGTCGTCGTGGTTCTGATGCTATTAACCTAAATTACTACATAAACAGTGACTTCTCGCTTCAAGGGATTTTTATTCCTTTTTTCCAACCTGCGAATATGCCTGTTGGTATTTTTGCAAACGCACTCTCCCCTAATTTAGAATTACCACAAGGCATGGTCTTAAAAGGTTTATCTGATACTTTAATGATGCCGCGCTATAATTTGGGAGAAAGTTCAACAGCGGGTTTAAAATTCAAAGGTTTTGCAAAAGGTGTTGATTTTTCCCTGAGCTATGTTTGGGGATATGACGGATTACCTTTCTCCACAAGAAATACTTTTATCCCTGTTGATGCGTTTGGCGGAATAACTATCAATTCTCAGCTTTCATTTGCAAGAACACATATTATTGGTGCAGATTTGGCTACAAGCATTGCAGGTATTGGTTTTTGGGCCGAGGCAGCAGCATTTATTCCCGATGAAGACGTAATCATGACCAATGATTTGTCTGCTTTTTATCCGCTGTCACCCGTTCCAGTAACTCAGGATTCATTAATTTTAGACAAAACAAAGCCTTACATTAAATTTGTTGTTGGTGGCGATTACAATTTTGCGGATGGTTCGTATCTTAATCTTCAATACATGCACGGGTTTATTCACGAACGAGGAGCCGAAAACCTGAATGACTATTTCTTTTTACGGTACGAAAAGAAATTTTTCAATGAAAAGTTAAAAGTAGCTCCTATTGGTGGTGGTTTCATAGTTACAGACTGGAATAATATAAAAGATAATTATGCCCTTGTGTATATGCCTGAGATTGCTTACCAAGCCACTATTAATTCAGAAATCACTTTAGCAACCACAATTTTTGATGGCAAAGGAGATAATTTGTTTTCGAATCTGAAGGATTACAATATGTTTATGTTAAAATTGAAATATAGTTTTTAATGTTAAATCAAATATGCCCTACACACTGCCGTAAGCACATTTGCAACCCCGCACGAGCCAACGCTCCAACCAAAGGCTTGCAAAAGAGCTTCCGCCTCTCCAGCCCAAGCAACCGCCTTTCAGGACGGTTTTAGGATTGTCCACGCTCAAAAAAACAAAATAAATTTGTGCTTCGTTGATAGGTTGGTGCAGATTGATAATGACAAGAAAATAAAGCTAAACAAATGACATACAGACAGATATGAATGAACACCAGTTGCCAACATCGTATATAAAACATTTGGCAGTCAGTGCGTTATTAAGCATTTCAGCTCGTATTATAGGCACTTGTAACTTGACAGGAAAGTGCTTCGAAATGCCAAACGTTTC
>MEOL01000045.1 GCA_001769215.1 Bacteroidetes bacterium GWF2_41_31 | reverse complement strand
CATATCGCCCCAAGTGGAGTAGCTGTGGGTTACATTTTGCCCTGAAGCCGTTTGCCCGTCTCCAAAATCCCAGTCCCAGGAGACGATATTGGAAGTGCTGGAGCCCATAAAATCAATGGGGGTGTCCAGGCAGGCTTTATCAGCACTTGCAGTAATGGCAACATCCGGCAGGGGCATTACCTGAATAGAGCTCATTGCCGTATCGTAGCACCCGTTTTCATCGGTATAGGAATACACGATGGTGAAATCTCCGGCCGTATTGTACTGATGCGAAGGATTGATTGCCGTAGAGATGAACCCGTCTCCAAAATCCCACTGCCAGGAGGACAAGTTAGCCGTACCGGTAGACGTAAATTGGATTGTTTCCTCTCCACAAATAAACCCGGAGGCATCCATCACAAAATCCTGATCGATTTTCGGTCGTACCGTCAAACTGGTGATAATCACACTATCACAACCATAGACAGAAGGCAAGGTATCGTAAAATACACCGGAAGCCTTTTGCCAGCTTCCCTGAGCAAAAAGAGAATCGTATTGACAGAGGGTATAACTCAAAGGAGTTTCATATACAGGACGAATGGTCAGGGTCATGGTATCGATGGAATCGCAGCTGATAATGTTGACAGCCACCATGGTTTGAGTAATGGGACCTAATTCACCGGGACCGGGAATATAAATTGGTCTCATTACGGTAGGATCCACAAAATGTCCGGTACCACTGGTAGTCCAGTACAAAAGAATATAGTTGGTGGCAAAGGCCGAATCGGTGGAGGTGGCAAAATCAAAGGGATCTCCAAAACAGGAGTTCTCATCGGAGCCTGCTTCCGCGAAAGCGCCAGGCACAACAACCAATTGCGCCCAGGCTGTGTCGTTAACACAAGGATAAAATCCATAACCAACCATCATCATTAGGATGGTGTCGTTTTGCATAGCCCCTTCAGAAACATGCGGAAAGTAGGTAGGCGTTACAAGGGTGGGATCGTTAAACGTCCCCAATCCGGTTGTAAACCACCGCACTGCCGAATCTCCTGTAGCTGTAGGAAGTGTTGCCGACAAAGCGTAGTTGAAGTAAACATCTTCGCAGGTATACTGTATTTCACCTGCATAAACTGCACAAACCGGGTTTACAATCAACTGTTTTTCCACCGTTTGAGTACAAACATCCAGCCGGATATCATAGGTGCCCGCATTGGGATAAGTATGAACAACTTCCTTACCAACCTCAATAGTGCCATCTCCCAAATTCCAAATCCAGGGAGTGAAGGCTACATTTCCAATACCAAGGATATCCACCGGATATCCGGGGCAGCTGGGAGATGGAGAAACTGCAAAATCCAACGCTGACAGATCGACCACGGTTTGCAGGTGTGAGGTGGTATTCTGACATCCGTTTGTATTGGTATAAATGGAATTCACTATAAAATTTCCATAAGTGGTATACGCATGGGTGGTATTTTGACCCGAAGCCGTATTCCCATCGCCAAATTGCCACTGCCAGTCAATGATGTCTGGGGTTCCTGTAGCGTTGAAGCTCACTATCTCTGCATAACAGGAGGTATCGTTGGCCACAACCGAAAAATCAGCGGCAGGCAACGGGTTTACTGTGATGGTGGTTGTTACCACATCCGTACAGCTATTGATATTTGTAACGGTGAGGACTACTTGTTTCGTTCCCGAGGTGGCATAGGTGTGCGTAACATTCTGCCCGGAACCAGTGTTTCCATCTCCAAAATTCCAGTTCCAGTCGATGATATTGGTAGTGCTGGTGGCATTAAAAGTCAATTGTTCGTCAACACAAACAGTGGTACCCTGGGCAATGGTAAACGAAGCCACCGGAAGCGGGTGAATCACAATTGCCTGGTTTACATTGGCCTGACAATTTTCTGTGGTGGTTACCAACAGATCAACGGTAAAATTACCGTCTGCCGGATAGGCATAATTTACGTTCTGGCCGGAGCCAAAATCTCCATTTCCGAAATCCCAGGTCCAGCTTGCAATGGTTTCGGTGCTGGTGGCAGAGAAGAGGATGTTTTCATCGACACATAAGAGCGTATCGGGTGTAAAAGTAAATGCTGGTAGCGGGTTGGGATTAACTACCACCGTGGTGATGGCAGGATCGCTAACCAGACCATCCACTGTAATTACTACCTGATAATCGCCGGCATGGCCTAAAGTTACATTGGGTATTATTGGGTTTTGATCGGTTGAAGTAAAACCCAAAGGACCGGTCCATTCGTAGGTGGCACCGGGTTCAGATGTGGCATAAAGTTCCAGGGTATCCCCGACACACAGTGGGCCATTGTTGCTGACCTGAGCTGGGACAATTGAACAATCGGTTTGGCCTGTACCAGCGGTAAGCTCAAAGGTTATATCACACGGGTCATTAGAGAAATTAGTAATAAGGAGTATATAATATTCATCGACCTGGCTATTTGGAATATCGCAAATTTCGGTTGAGGCAGTTGAATAACTACAATCAACAATGTTAGGTCCGGTAAGTCCTAATTCACAAGCTGCTACGGGATCGATGAATGGTCCCCAGCAAATGAAATCTATATCTTCGGATGGTATGGAAAACATGGTTATCTGAAGATCTCCTGGCTGATTAATTCGCATATGATACCATGCTGGATTTGGTGTAGAACCAAGACATCCATAATTAGGTCCCGGCTGCCCCTGGCCTGTATTAACTCCTCCTGGAAATACATACGTATTGCTTGTACAAAAAGGATCTGATGCCTGACACATTCCTGCCTGACCAAAGCCAATTTTTAAAAGACCAATAAAAAATGCAAGTAGTATTAATTTTTTCATAAATATTGGTTAACAAGAAGTATATTTTCTACTAAAAACCTGATTTTGATTCCACCATGGCAAACCACAGATGAAATTACGCCAAATTTAATTATTAACAGTTTCACTTTTAAGCACAAATCCAATTTAGACAGATAACAAATAGGTTATTCTACCTGTAAAATCAAACCCTTGTGAACAAGACTATTGTTCCGTTCAAAGAGTTGCAAGGGTTTGATTTCAAATGGCTATTCCAGCCTCACCCGTGGATCGAGTACCGCGTACAGCACATCGACCAGGATATTCACAAACACCAGCACGATAGAAATAAACAACACCGAACCCATAATTACCGGAAGGTCATATTTTTCAAGGGCATCCACAATTACCACACCGATGCCCTTCCAGTCGAACACGTATTCCACAAAAACGGCTCCGGCCATCAGTGAGGCAAACCAGCCGGTAATGGCGGTAATTACCGGGTTCAGCGCATTGCGCAATCCATGTTTTATCACCACCTGAAACCTGCTCAATCCTTTGGCATAGGCCGTGCGGATATAATCCTGCGAAAGCACGTCCAGCATGGAACTGCGGGTTAAGCTCACCACGATGGCCAGTGGCCTGATTCCCAAAGTGATGGCTGGCAAAATTAAATTTCTCAGGTTGATATATTGTTCGCCGGTAACATCATCCACCGAATACAAACTCCCAAACATGGGAAGTCTGGTGTATTCGGCCAGCAAATAGGCAAAAACCCAGGCCATGAGGATGGCCGCAAAAAAGGACGGAATGGACATGCCCAAGGATGAGAATACCAGCAGAAACCTGTCCAGCGGCTTGTTGTGATTCAGAGCGGCCAACACGCCTAGAACAAGACCAATAAACATGGCCAGTAAAATGGCCGTAACAGCCAGCAACAGGGTTTTTGGAAAAGCTTCACCAATGATGGAACTCACCAGCCTTTTGCTTTGATAAGAACGCCTCAAATAGGGCTTTTTTACAACCAATTGCCAGGTGGAAGCACTTAAAATTGAAAATCCAGGCACCTCACCATCTCCATCAAAATGAATGGAAACCGGACTTAAATCGTTGAGATATTGCAGGTACTGAAAAAAGGGCGGTTTATCCAGACCCAGGTCTTTTCGGATGGCTTCAACGGATGATATATCAGCACGCTGGCCCAACAACATGCGGGCAGGATCGCCCGGAAGGATATTAAATAAGAAGAAAATCACGGTGGCTACCCCCCACATCACCAGGATACCATAGACCAGCCGTTTTGTAAGATAGCGAATCATGGAGTGAGTATCGTTACCAGTTCCTCCTTATCGGGAAAATCATGGTAATGCCATTTTTTGATGACAATTCCGTTGTGCAGCAACATCAATCCGGGATTTGACCTGATCATGGCTTTCAGCTCGGTTTCATCCGCAATCAAGGATTCCATATTCAGGTGATAATCCTTTTTAATTTCGTCCATTTTTTCGAAAGATGAACTGGAAACCAGCACCATCGGGACATCCAGTTTGGAAGCTTCGAATTCGATGGCAGAAGCCCGGGTAAGCCCCATGGTGGAAGCGGCATCCAAATCGTTGGAAATCAGCACCATCTGAAAGTCCGGATTTTCAAAAATTTCGGCCGTCAGGTCGTTTCCCGCTTCATCTTCCAACAACACATGGTGTTTCAGCACCCGCTGCGAATCGTCGATACGCTGATCCACAAACGTCCATTGCGACATCCAGGTGGAATCGTTCCATGGGTAATCGGGCGACAGAAACTCCTGCTCCTCCCCGGTTTGGTTATTCTTATATTTTACATAGGTTTTTACCTGGTCGAGACCTTCGGATTTCATGTCGTTGCCCACTTTCCAGTCGCGGAAATCAACCATGGGCAGGTGATGGCAATTGGTGATCACAAACCAGGAATATCCGCCAATAAACACCACCAGAATTATCCACTGAAGCACAGGTGGTAGGTTCAATTTCAGCCGTTTGCGGTACGAAAAAATCAGCACGGCCAATACAATCAGAAAAATGTTTTTATAAAATGTTTGCCAGTTGGTGAGTTTCACGGCATCGCCAAAACACCCGCAATCGGGAACCATGTTGTAGAGGGCATCAAGATAGGTGACCACCGTAAAAATGACCATAATCAATAACAACCCAAACGTCGCCAGTGATGATTTCAATTTAAAAATGAGCGCCACACCGATCAAGAACTCAATAATAATCAAAAAAACGCCCAACATCAGGGCATAATCCATCAGCGATGTCCAGCCATAAACCAGCAGGTAATCTTCTACCCGATAGGCCGTTCCCATGGGATCGACTCCTTTAACGGTAGATGAAAACACAAAAACCAGTCCTGTAAATATCCGGATAACTTTTAGCCAAAGGGGCTCACGTTCTGCTGCTTTCTTACGAATCATGCTCTATGGTCAGTTTAATGAGTGCAAAAATGGAATAATTGATGATGTCCTGATAATTGGCATCCAGGCCTTCCGAAACGGTGGTTTTTCCCTGGTTGTCTTCAATTTGCTTGATGCGCAATAGCTTCATCAGCACGATGTCGGTGAGCGATGAAATCCGCATATTGCGCCAGGCTTCGTCATAATCGTGGTTTTTGTCCATCATCAGGTCACGGGCCGCCACCAGGTGTTTGGTGAAATGGCTTACCGCTTCCTGTGCATTCATATCGGCAGACTCTGCAATGCCTTTTTCAAGCTGTATCAGGGCCATCACCGAATAATTCACAATTCCGATAAATTCGGGAACGATGCCTTCATCAATTTTCTGATCGCCTTTTATCTGGATACTCCTGATTCTGTTGGCTTTGATATAAATCTGATCGGTTAAACTCTCCAATCTGAGGATCCGCCACGCGGTGCCATAGTCCTTTTGTTTGGCCTCAAACACCTCCTGGCACATCTGTATAATTTGGGAAAATTGTTTTGAAGTATCTTTTTTCATGGACATGATAAGCCTTAAATTCTACCTTTGTTGAACATTTTGAACCACTCCGAAATGGGCCATAAAAGTACAACATTTGCTGAAAACAACATGAATTTATCCTGCAACGGCCGAACGCTTGATTTAAGTATGCCCATTGTGATGGGAATTCTCAACCTGACGCCCGATTCGTTTTTCGACGGAGGCAAACACCAGCAAACAGATAACATCCTGGAATCGTGTGCTAACATGCTGAATGAGGGAGCGCGCATCATCGATATAGGCGGGGTTTCAACGCGTCCAGGTGCGCCGGAGGTAAGCGAAGGAGAAGAAATCAACCGCGTGGTTCCTATCCTGCAACAGCTGGTAAAAAACTTTCCCGAAACCTGGTTTAGCATTGATACTTTTCGTGCCCGGGTGGCCCGGATTTGCATCGAAAACGGAGCCTCCATCATCAACGATATCAGTGGAGGTGAACTGGATGGCGAGATGTTCCAAATCATTGCTCAACATCAGGTTCCCTATGTACTGATGCACATGCACGGCACGCCACAAACCATGCAGCAGCATCCAATGCAGGGTGCCGTTGTCACGGAAGTGGCCGACTTTTTTAAACGAAAAGTCACCGAACTAACGATGCTGGGAGCCCATCAAATAATCCTCGATCCCGGTTTTGGATTTGGTAAATCACTGGAAGCCAACTATCAGCTGTTAAAAAACCTGGGAACCCTGCGCATCAACCAATTGCCATTACTCGCCGGAGTTTCGCGAAAATCCATGATCAACAAAGTATTGAACACCCGCCCTGCTGATGCGCTGAATGGAACCAGCGTACTAAATACCTTTGCCCTGCAAAACGGGGCCAATCTGTTGCGGGTTCATGATGTGAAAGAGGCCGTTGAGTGTATCAAACTGGTGGCGATGTATCAAAACGTTTCAGAATAAACCCGTTATGATCTACCTCGACAAACAAAGCACCGACCCCTGGTTTAACCTTGCTGCCGAAGAAGTCGCGTTAAAAAATTGTTCCGAAGATATTTTGATGCTCTGGGAAAACCAACCATCGCTGGTGCTGGGGAAACACCAGAATGCCATGGCCGAGGTCAATCATGCATTTGTTTTCAAGCATCAGATTCCGGTGATACGCCGAATTTCAGGTGGCGGAACGGTATATCACGATCACGGCAACCTCAACTACAGTGTGATTACCACCGTTGAAAACCAGGAGCGCTCCATTGATTTTCACCAGTTTGCAGAACCCATCATCCTGTTTTTAAAACAGTTTGGACTGGAAGTCACTTTTCACGGGAAAACCAATCTGGCTGTAAACGGCAGGAAGTTTTCGGGCAACGCGGCCCATGTATTTAAAAACAGGGTTTTGCACCATGGCACCTTGTTGTTTAATACCGATCTGAACAAACTGGAACAGTCCATCCGGCCAACGGAAGCCTTGATTCAGGATAAATCCATCAAATCAGTACGTTCCGAAATCATCAACCTCCAAACGTTGCTTCCCGGAATTCAGGCATTAAGCGAATTTCAACTGCAGTTTAAACAGTTTTTAGAAGGTTATTTTTCCATCACCCAATCACGGACTTTTACCGCATCAGAAAGGGAAGAAATTCAGCGTCTGGTGATTGAAAAATATAGGACTCCTGACTGGAATTACGGCTACTCCACTGCTTATCAGTTTAATAAATCAGGTAATTTGCTGGGTCGAAAGGCCGAGCTCAATTTGGAAGTAAAAAAGGGAATAATTGTAGCTTTGCAGTTGCAATCAACCATTTTACCTAAATCATTAATACAATCGATCCAACAACAACTCATCAACAAACCACACCATCCGCAGGCCATGAACACGAACATCCAATATCTTGAAACGCAACTTCAATCTGTTGGCATCGAAGCTTCAGCGCTGTTCTACCTGCTGATCTAAACTGTACGACATGGAAAAAGCACAAAAATTATTCGATCCCATCTGGGAAGACTACCTCAGGCAAAACCCTGCGGTAAAAAAAGTATACGACCTGTTTAAAGGTCTGGGCGAAAACGTGGTAAACGACCACATCGCCTTTCGGACTTTCGACGATCCACGTGTCAGCATCAACGTATTGGCTCGTCCTTTTGAGAACGCCGGCTACGAGTTCAGGGGAGAATACACCTTTGAGCAAAAGCATTTATATGCCCGGCATTTTGAACTGAAGGGATTCAAACAGGCACCCCGCATTTTTATCAGCGAGCTGAAACTGGAGGAAATGAGCCCGTTTTTAAAGGAAACCGCTCTCCGGCTAATCGATGAAATTCCCGCTGACTTATTAAAAAGCCCACAGTTGATTTTGAGCGGACGTCCCTGGGAAAAACCGTCATTTGAAGTTTACGAACAACTGCGCAAGGAATCGGAATATGCTGCCTGGGTGTATGTTTACGGCTTTAGGGCCAACCACTTTACGGTGAGCATCAATGCGTTGAAACAACTGGATTCCATCGAAAAAGTAAACCGGTTTTTAAAAGACAACGGTTTTGCATTGAATGATTCGGGTGGCGAAATTAAGGGAACACCTGAAGAATTGCTGGAACAATCTTCCATCAAAGCCGGGATTTTGCCCATCGAATTTACCGAAGGTGTGCACGAAATCCCAAGTTGTTATTACGAATTTGCACGGCGTTATCCGGATAAAGGCGGCGAACTCTACGGAGGTTTCATCGCCAAATCGGCGGATAAAATATTTGAGAGCACGGATTATTACGAGAAGTAATATCCTGTTTTTAGGTTTATCTCACCTTTTGTGATTGTGTATTTTTGCTTTTAAGAAAATTCAAATGAATATTACCCCATTGCATCAAGCTTTAAGATTATTCGCCCCTTCCCTCAAAGGCGAAGTGCTGACCGATGACAGCAGTCGTATGATCTACGCCACCGATGCTTCCGCTTATCGCGAAATTCCGATAGGAGTAGTTTATCCGGCCAACGCCGACGACATTAAAAAGCTGATCAACTTTTGCAGGGAGAACAATACTTCGCTCATTCCCCGAACAGCAGGAACTTCCCTTGCAGGACAGGTGGTTGGCGGCGGCATCATTGCAGATGTATCGCGCCACATGACTCAGATTCTGGAAGTCAATAAAGAAGAAAAATGGGTGCGTGTGCAACCCGGCGTTATTCTGGATGAATTGAATGTTTTTCTTAAACCCTTGGCCTTGTTTTTCGGCCCTGAAACCTCCACCGCCAACCGCTGTATGATGGGCGGCATGGTGGGAAACAATGCCTGCGGGGCACATTCACTGGTGTATGGAAGCACCCGCGATCACACCCTCGAACTGCACACCATCCTGAGCGATGGATCGGAAGTCGTTTTTGGAGCCGTCACAAACGATGAATTTAGTAAAAAGTGCGACCTACAAAGCCTTGAAGGCACCATTTACCGCCTTTTCAGGGAAATGTTAAGCGACAGCAAAAATCAGGAGGAAATCATTAAAGAATTTCCTGATCCTCAACTCGAAAGAAGAAATACCGGCTACGCCATCGATTTGCTGTTGCGAAACGAACTCTTTGGACAGGAAAAAACACTATTTAATATGACAGGCCTGTTAGCCGGATCGGAAGGAACCCTGGCTTTTACCACCGAAATCAAACTCAACCTGGTCGACCTCCCTCCCATCCACAAAGCGTTGGTTTGCGTGCATTTCAACACCATTGCCGAATCGCTCAAAGCCAACCTGATCGCCCTGAAGTTCAAACCCGAAGCCATCGAACTGATGGACAAAATCGTACTCGACCTCACCAAAGAAAACATAGAACAACAAAAAAACAGGTTCTTTGTGGAAGGTGACCCCGGAGCCATTCTGGTGGTTGAGTTTGCAGGGGAATCCACAGAGGAAATCCATCAAAAAGCTGCCGACATGGAAAACGCCATGCGTCAGGCAGGATATGGATACCATTTTCCCATGGTGGAAGGCGCTGACATCAAACGCGTTTGGGACTTACGCAAGGCCGGACTGGGCATTATCAACAACTTGCCGGGCGATGCCAAACCCGCCCCTGTTATAGAAGATACGGCTGTAAACCCGGAAGTGCTTCCTGCTTATATTGAAGAATTCGATGCCATGTTGAAAAAGTTTGGTAAAGAATGTGTGTATTATGCCCATGTGGCCACCGGAGAGCTTCATCTTCGTCCCATCCTGAACCTGAAAGATCCACATGATGTGGAACTGTTTTATGAAATTGCTCTAGAAACGGCCAAACTGGTGAAAAAATACCGGGGCTCACTAAGTGGTGAACATGGCGACGGGCGCTTACGCGGACAGTTTATTCCGCTGATGGTAGGCGATCACAACTACTCACTGTTCAAGAAGATAAAGCAAACCTGGGATCCCCAGGGCATTTTCAATCCGGGGAAAATTGTGGACACACCCGTGATGAACACTTCCCTGCGCAATGTGCCAGGCGTACCCACCCGCGAGATCAAAACCACCTTCGATTTCAGCAAGGATTTGGGCATTCTGCGTGCCGCTGAAAAATGCAATGGAACGGCGGTATGCCGAAAAACCGAAATCACCGGAGGGACCATGTGTCCCAGCTATATGGCCAGTCGTGATGAGTATCAGACCACCCGGGCCAGGGCCAATGTGTTGCGCGAATTTCTCACCACCTCCAAAAAGGCCAATCCCTTCGATCACCAGGAAATTTACCAGGTAATGGACCTGTGTTTATCATGTAAAGCCTGTAAATCGGAATGTCCGGCCAGCGTGGACGTGGCCAAACTCAAAGCCGAATTTTTACAGCAATATTATGCCAGTCACCGCATTCCGTTGCGTACCCTGATGATCGCGCACATCAGTAAAATAAACACACTGGGAAGCCATTTCACCTGGATTTATAATTTTGTGAACAGCAACAAATTCATTTCGGGTATTACTGCACGTTTGGTGGGATTCGCCCCTGAGCGTCAGTTTCCATTGCTTTACAAAACAACCCTCGACAGGTGGCAGAAAAAGTATTCACAAACGCAAAAACAAAGCTTCCGCAATGGACGTGTTTATTTGTTTAATGATGAATTTACCCGTTTTAATGATACCGAAATCGGGATTAAAGCCATCAAGTTACTCACCGTATTGGGCTATGAAGTCGTTATTCCTGATCACCTCGAAAGCGCGCGAACCTATTTAAGCAAAGGGCTGGTGAAACGGGCCAAAAAAATCGCCAATGCCAACATCGGTAAACTGCAATCGCTTATCAGCGACGAAACTCCGCTGGTGGGCATCGAACCCTCTGCCATCCTGACTTTTAGGGACGAATACAAGGAATTGGCGGATCAACCATTGAAAAAAGCCGCCAACAGCCTGGCCAAAAATGCCCTGATGATGGATGAATTCCTGCAAAGAGAAGTAAAAGCAGGGAAGATAACTCAGTCACAATTCACTACAGAAACCAGGGAGATCAAACTTCACGGACATTGCCATCAGAAGGCTTTGGCCAGCACCAGTCCAACCTTGTTTATGTTAAACTTTCCTCAAAATTACAAAGCCATTGAAATTCCGTCGGGATGTTGTGGGATGGCCGGATCGTTTGGCTTCGAGAAGGAGCACTACGATTTAAGCATGAAGATTGGGGAATTGGTTCTTTTTCCCGCAGTCCGCGCCAGTTCAGCAACAACACTGATTGCAGCACCAGGAACCAGTTGCCGCCATCAGATAAAAGACGGCACCTCGCGTGCGTCGTATCACCCGGTAGAAATTCTGTATGACGCGTTGGCCAAATAAAAATAAAGTGTAATTTTGCGCTCCCAAGTTGGTCCAGTAGCTCTCCCCCCGATAACTATCGGGGTTATCGGGAGGATAGAGTACCAAATATTGGTCCAGTAGCTCAGCTGGATAGAGCAGCAGCCTTCTAAGCTGCGGGTCACAGGTTCGAATCCTGTCTGGATCACTAAAACACTGATAATCAGTAGTAAAAACCGTTAAAATGTTGATTTTTAGCGGTTTTTGTTTTTTACTCCCGCCAAAGTTTATCAAATATTGCAGTCTGAAAGGGACCAATAAGGGACCCATTTTTAAAAAACCGTTTTGGGTCCCCGAAACATGTAAAATATTGATATACAATAATAAAAACTATGTTTTTATACCTTGAAATTGCCTTGAATTTCGTATATTTATAAACTGAAAGGGACCCATTTTTTCCTTTAAAACTTATCATTATGGAACATTCTTTGTACATTTCATTCCAAATTAAGAAAAGCAAAACCAACAAACTGGGACTTGCCCCCATTAATCTTCGCATTATTCTCGACAACAGCAGAACTGAATTATCTTCTCACAGATTCATTTCTCCAAATGCCTGGGATACAAACATTGGTAAAGCCACAGGAACCAGCGATGAAGCCATCATCCTAAATAACTACCTCGATGGATTAAAAAACAAAATTCAACGACAATTCAACATCCTTGAAAGTCTTGACAAACCCATCACCTTAGATTCACTACGTGAAAAGCTGAACGGCAACACTGAGAAGAAATACACCTTACTTTATGTGTACGAATACCACAATAGTGAAATGAAAAAACGTGTCGGTTTTGATGTAGCCATTGGCACTTACACACGCTACAAGGTTTCAATAAATCGCATAAGAAATTACATCAAATACCAATATGCAAAAAATGATTTGCTACTCGATGACCTCAACCATGCCTTTATCACCAAATACGAAGTCTACCTTAAAACCATACACAAATGCAGCACAAACACCACCGTTAAATACCTTGTCCATCTGAAAAAGATTATAAACCTGTCCATTGCCAATGAATGGCTTTTGCGAGACCCTTTCATGAAACACCATTGCTCCTACAAACCCACAGAAAGAGGATTTCTGACCCCCGAAGAACTTCTACTGCTTGAGAATAAGGAGTTAAAACTTCCCAGGCTTGAAAAAGTCCGCGACATCTTCGTTTTCTGCTGCTATACCGGCTTTGCCCAGGCCGATGTAGAATCCCTCTCCCCTTCTGACATCACCACCGGCATCGATGGCGAAAAATGGATCATCATCAACCGAAAAAAGACCGATGGCCGAAGCCCCATCCCATTACTCCCCCAAGCCATGGACATTATCAAAAAATACAAAAACGACCCAGAAGCCCAGGCAAAAGGCAGACTTCTTCCAGTCAACTCCAACCAGCGCATGAATGGCTACCTCAAAGAAATCGCCGACATCACCGGCATCACCAAGAACCTCACTATGCACCTGGCCCGGCACACCTTTGCCACCACCATCACACTCTCCAACGGAGTCCCCATCGAGACCGTCTCAAAAATGCTCGGTCACAACTCCATCAAAACCACCCAAATCTACTCCAAGGTAGTAGATACCAAAATCAGCAATGACATGCAAGCCCTCAAAGCCAAACTATCGGTCCATAAACCACTTAAAAAAGTCATGTAAAATACAGTTTGTCAACACGTCACAACTCCCTCCCCTTTGGGGAGGGTCGGGGTGGGGTGTCTCAAAGAATTCAAACTTATTTTCCTTCAAAAAGCCAGGCTTTCCCATCCGCGACTACCCGTCCCACCCGTGTTATCCGTGTTCCATTTCCCACAAAAAAGCCACCCCCTTCAGAAATGGCTCCTATTATCCAACCCCGTCACTATCCGATTTCGGATACCCTACGAAACCCCATGCTTGTTCCTCTCCAATGTCTTCATAATCGACTCCATACTATAATACAAAGTCCCCCCAACCTTGGAAAACTCCAACTTCCCTCCCTGACGCAAATTCTGTAAGGTCCCGGGCGAACATCCCAAAATCTCTTTGGCCCTGTTCGATTTTACCCACTTTACAGGCTGTGGGATATTGCCTTTGATCAGATCCGATACTTCCCGGACAATTTCATTCTTCCATTGTTCCAGGTCTTCGAGTGTGGCTAATTGCATAACTTTTTGCTTTTTAATTATAGATTCTTTTTAGTTCTTTTTTGGGCGTTAATATACTCGCTTATTACGCCAGCATGTTCGTGCTAAAATACAACAAATCAATCTTATTACAAAGAAAATTAATGATTAATTTACAAGTATTTTGCATTTTATCCATATTTGTTTTGTATTGACATTATTGGCAATAAATTCCTACAAAACGAAATAAATTACATTAACTATTTGGAAAAATAGAACATTTTTTATCTATATTTGAACTACTTAAATCAGAGACCCGGTTTTTACAAATAATTTATTACTGTTTTTAGGGTACCTGATCTATTTGTTAACCCATAACCCATTGTTTAATTTAAACCATTTTTGTATTTTTCATGAACAAAACCTAATCATTTAACTTTGTAAAATCTCACTCGCTAAGCTTGAAGTGTTTTCCCCAATTGCATTATCTACTATTTGCTGCTACCCGCTTATTTAACCTCCCGGATAAACTAACAAGTCTCTTACCCGCTTCTGCAATTTAACACCTGATATCTTTTTTGTGATTTCGTTCCGGGTTCTCTGTAAAAGGAACCTGAATAGAATAGTATACCTCATTTTTTACCATTTAACAAAAAATTATGTCTATGAAAAACCCAAATTCAATTAATCTGCAAAAGATTCCTTCATCAGTTTATCTGGCTCAACATTTATCCAGACTCAAAGAAGTTCATCGGGGACTGTTTTCTCTTTCCGGTTCTCTCCGCTTTTTCAATCTGTCTCTAAATATCGAGGTATATATCAAGGGTGTTAACCGGTGTATTCACATAAATGCGGTGCCTGATGAATGAATTTAATACTTCAGTATTTCACAATTTCTCCCGACTCCGGGGGGTGCTGCCTCTGCATGAGGTCCTGCTTACTGTGAAACAAAACAAACTTCAATCTAAAATCGGGCAAATCAGACAGCTTTCCATCCAGGGAAAAAAAGAACTGGCAGATAACCTGAAAAAAACGCTCCCGGCTTTTACTCCTGCCGGTGTGTTTACCAAAGGCAGACGACTGAATTCCCTGCAGGAATACAATCCGGTGATATGCCTGGACTTCGACAATGTGAAGGAGCCCATAGATAATCTTCGGAAAATTGTTGATGCACTGTCTACAACTTACGCCTCCTTCATCAGTCCCAAGGGTAATGGCCTCAAGGTTTTTGTGATCACAAACTCCACAAAAGAAAAACACCTGATCGCTTTTAATCGGGTGGCCGATTTCTATGAGCAACAAACCGGCATCCTTTCCGACCGTTCTGTCAAGGATATCCCCAGGCTGTGTTTTCTCTCTTATGACCCCGATCTTTACCTCAATATTTCTTCCGAAATCTTCCCCATTGAGGTCATCGAAAAAAGTGAAACTTCAAAAAACTCAATTTCACCACCTGATTTCGCTGAAATATTCGCTAACTGTCAGACAATCACTGAAAAGAATGACTCTTATATCAATGGCAACCGCAATAATTTCATTTTTCGTTTTGCAAACTGTTGCAAACATGCTGGCATCCCGTTGCAGCAAACTCTCACTTTTTGCCGCAGTCATTACAATCTGGATAACAAAGAGTTAGAATCTGTAATCCGAAGTGCATTTTCGTATAATGATACAGAGTTTGCAAAGTTTGCAAAGTTTGCAACCTCTTGCGATTTTTTTGATTCATACTTGCCTGCTATCGGCAGGGATGATGATTTTCTTACCAATTCTCCTTCCATTTCTCAGGAGGATTATGACTTAATGCCGGACATGATTAAACAGGGTGTTCTTTGTTTTACCGACCCAAGGGAAAGAGATGTTTTCTTTACTGGTGCTTTAAGTATTTTAAGCGCCTGCCTTCCCCATATAATAGGCGAATATAACCGTCAACCTGTGTATCCAAATCTCTTTTCTTTTATTATTGCTCCTCCTGCTTCAGGAAAGGGATCCTTAAAATATAGTCGTTTACTGGGTAGTATTATCCAATCTAAACTATTAGAAGTGAGTCAAAAGGAAGAAAGAAAATACCAAAAGGAACTTAATCTGTATAAACAGCGTAAACGCAAGAAAAACAACAATCCGGACGAGGAGCCTCCCTTACGTCCTCCTTTCAGAGTGTTTTACATACCAGCTAATTCCAGTTATGCCAAAGTATTAAACCACCTGAGCGAAAATGGAGGTACCGGTGTCATTTGTGAAACGGAAGCAGATACCATGGGATATATCTTAAAACAGGACTGGGGCTCATACTCTGACATGCTCCGAAAAGCATTTCATCATGAAAGTATTTCCAGCTCCCGAAAAACAGACAATCAATACATTGAAGTAACCAATCCCCGACTGTCAGTAGCCCTTACAGGAACTCCCGGTCAGATTTTAGGTTTAATCTCTTCTGCGGATGATGGACTGTTCAGCCGTTTTTTGTTTTATGTATATAAATCAATCCCGGTTTGGAACGATGTATCTCCTCAACCGGAGCTCCCCTGCTTGACCGATACTTTTTCTAAACTATCCATGGATATCTACCACATGATGACACTCATGTCAGATATGGAATCTTCTTTTTTACTTACTCCGGAACAATGGAAGTTACTGAATGAGTCATTTACACACATACTTACTCACGTCACTACGTTTAATAGTGTCAATGCGGCCAGCATAGTAAAAAGGCTGGGATTGCTCCTTTACCGGATGGCCATGATCTTCACAACGCTCAGAAACTATGAATTAAATATACAGGAAAAAGAAATGGTTTGTTCCGACCAGGACTTCCATCTGGCGCTTCGACTTTCACGACTGTACCTGGAACATAGTCTTATTATTTTTAACAGTCTCCCCAGAGAAGATAAGAAAGTAGTTTTTACTGAAGCTCCCAACAAAGAAGCATTTTTTAATTCTTTGCCTCCTACATTCACCAGGGCCGATGCCATCACCCTGGGTAATAATTATCACCTGAGTACCCGAAGCATCGACGGCCTTTTAAAAAAGCTGCTTGAATCTAAACTTAAAAAATCAGCTACAGGTTTATACGAAAAAGAGTAAATAAAAATATGAAAGGCTGCAAACTTTGCAAACTTTGCAAACATTTTGTATCTTCCTTAATATCTGATTTTTACATAAGATTTGTTTTGCAAAGTTTGCAAACATTTTGCAACAATTGCACGAAATTGCACAAAATTTCACAATAAAGCGCATGATTTATGACCCGGTTTCTGCTTTGAAAAATCATTTTTAAAACAAACCTTATACAAATTAACTTGGAGAAAACACATAGTTGACACAATGGTGCAACTTTTGTACTTTAGACAGACATTGACATCCTGCATCTATATAACCCTGTTCAATAAAAGCAAAAAAAATTTTTCGCTTCTTATTACCGTAGGTCGGTTACATAGTCCATTTAAAAAAAGATCAACTAAAGCCACCGGGACCTGTATTGAAGCACCCTCGAAATTGATCCCCCACTGAAACTTAATTGCCCAAGCATGCACCCAGGCTTCATCCGATTGAAGTTCCCTTGAAATTGATATACCACTCTAACTCCCCTTCAATTTTCTGGTCGCTAGCAAACGCCATTGAAGTACCCTTGAAATTGATACCCCACTGCATCTTTTTAAAGTTGATTTTTTGAATAATCAACCTTTGCCGATGGCATTAAACTGGTCAATATTTTTATCGCTCGCCCTCTTATTTTCTCCGATACAGAAGTGCCACACATTACAAGTGAAAGCCTCCAAAAAAGCCAACAGCCAATAGCCATCCAAACCGGGCATTTTCACCAACAAATACCAAAATTCAACAAATACCAATAAATATAACGCCTCTTAACGACTTTTACCTATCTTAGCCATCCTAATTAACAAAAACCTGTGTATCCAATTCAAATAGTACTCCATCAAAACCGCTCCCATTTATCTGCTCTTTGTCGTGAAGGGTTCTATTTCATATCGAGTGCCATAATCATCAACAGAATAAAAAATGGTGAATAAAAAGAGTTTGTCAGAACGCGACATTTGCACCAAGTACATCAACCCTGCTCTGGCAAAAGCTGGTTGGAACATTAAAACCCAGATACGTGAAGAGGTGTTTTTCACTGATGGACGTATCATCGTCCAGGGAAAAATGCACACACGGGGGAAAAGAAAACGGGCTGACTACATTCTCTATTACAAACCGAATCTGCCCATAGCCATCATTGAGGCAAAAGACAATAAACATTCCGTTGGGGCAGGCATGCAACAAGCCTTTGACTATGCCGCTATCCTTCAACTACCCTTTGTGTTCTCGTCCAATGGGGATGCATTTATTTTTCATGACAAAACAATCAAAGAAGGTGAAATAGAAAAAGAGCTTTCGTTGGATGAATT
The DNA here is from genome assembly GCA_001769215.1 of Bacteroidetes bacterium GWF2_41_31. GTDB lineage: Bacteria > Bacteroidota > Bacteroidia > Bacteroidales > F082 > UBA6244. The sequence goes on along the minus strand of MEOL01000045.1, from coordinate 49,920 downwards.
TCCATCTCCTGAAACATTATGGAAATCATACCTGAACGAAAAAGAAATTGTTACCAAAGAAGCCATCCACATCGTTCAACAGGATTACCCCGTCGACCAGGATGATAAGGCACCCCGCTATTATCAACAAATTGCCATAAACAGTGCAGTAGAAGCCATTGCCAAAGGTCAAAACAGAATCTTACTGGTGATGGCTACAGGTACTGGAAAAACGTATGTGGCGTACAACATCATTTGGCGGCTTTGGAAAACCGGAGTTAAAAAGAGGATACTCTTCCTGGCCGACCGCAACGCCCTACTATCACAGACCAAAAACGGTGACTTCGCTCCCTTTGGTAACGACATCATGCACCTCATCAAAAACCGCAAAATTGACAAGTCGTATCAAATTTATTTTGCCTTGTATCAGGGGATTAGTGGCGAGGAAGATTGGCAAGATGTGTACAAAGAGTTCTCACGTGAGTTTTTTGATCTGATTGTGATTGATGAATGCCATCGAGGAAGTGCCAGGGAGGCTTCTGCATGGCATGAGATACTAACCTATTTTGAATCGGCTACTCAAATTGGCATGACAGCCACGCCCAAAGAAACCAATGATGTTTCAAACATGGCCTACTTTGGTGAGCCGGTTTATATCTATTCACTTAAACAAGGCATTCTGGACGGTTTCCTGGCTCCTTATAAGGTGGTCAGAATTACTACCAGTGTGGACGAGGGCTGGCGGCCTACTGCAGGCTTGCGGGATAAATATGGCTACGAAATTGAGGACCGAATCTTTAACCTGAAAGATTATGACCGTACCCTGGTGATAGATGGACGTACCCGGAAAATCGCTGAGAAAATCACACAATACCTGAAAGCCACCGATCGTTTGTCGAAAACCATTGTGTTTTGTGTGGACATCGAACATGCCAACCGGATGCGCATGGCATTGATTAATGAGAACGCTGATCTGGTAGCTAAACACCCTACTTATGTTGTGAGAATAACCGGTGATGATGAAATTGGCAAGATGGAACTGGACAATTTTATCGATGTGGAAGAAAAGTTTCCTGTGATAGCCACCACATCCAAAATGCTCACCACCGGTATTGATACCAAGATGGTAAAGCTCATCGTACTGGAAGCCAACATCGCCTCCATGACAGAATTCAAACAGATCATTGGCCGGGGTACCCGTATCCGTGAACAGGATGGGAAAGTGTATTTTACCATCATGGATTTTCGTCAGGCTACCAACAACTTTGCTAATCCGGAATTTGATGGTGATCCGGTACAAATTTACGAACCAGGTGAAGAGGAATCCCCGGTTCCTCCCGAAGTGCCGGATGCAGAGGGTGAAGGTGGAGGTCTTACCCCTGATCCACCTGAATTTCCTGATTCTCCGGGAAGTGGAGGTGGTGAACCTGAACCTCAACCTGAGCCTGAACCTGAAGGACCTAAGAAGTATTATGTTAACAATGTAGTGGTTACAATTATAAACGAACGGGTACAGTACTATGGGTCAGATGGTAAACTGATTACTGAATCGTTGACGGACTATACCCGTAAAAATGTTAAACAGGAGTTTTCCACATTGGATGTATTTATCCGCAGGTGGAGAGAAACCACCAACAAGGAGGAACTCATCAGAGAGCTGGCTGAACAGGGCATTTTGCTCCAGGCCTTACGTGAAGAGGTGGGTCTGGATATGGATGATTTTGACCTGATCTGCCACATTGCATTCGACAGGCCGGCACTCACGAAAAAAGATCGTGCCAACCAGGTACGCAAACGCAATTACTTTACCAAATACGGCGAAGTGGCTCAAAAAGTATTGAACAGCCTGTTGGATAAATACGAAAACGAGGGCATTACCTCCATAGAAAAAGGTTCCATCCTCACTGTGCAACCATTGAGTGAACTGGGATCCCCGGTTGAACTGGTAAAGGCTTTTGGAAAGAAAGCCGACTTTGACAACGCACTCAAAGAATTAGAAAACGAAATTTATAAAATTGCTTAATGAGTAACGTAACAACCAATATAAAAGCCATCCGCGACATCATGCGGAAAGATACCGGTGTGGATGGTGATGCACAACGCATCTCACAACTGGTGTGGATGCTGTTTATGAAAATATTTGCCGACAAGGAAGAAGAATGGGCCATTACCATCGAAGATTATCAAAGTCCCATTCCTGAAAACCTGAAATGGCAGCACTGGGCTTCGGATGAGGAAGGCTTAACGGGTGATGCCCTGATGGACTTTGTGAACAATGAACTGTTTCCGGCTTTAAAAGAAATTGACATCACCATCGGACCACAAGCCAGAATTATCCGCTCGGTTTTTGAAGATACCTACAACTACATGAAAAACGGAACCTTGTTCCGCCAGGTGATCAACAACGTGAACAAAATTGATTTTAATATAAGCACCGAACGCCACCTGTTCAACGACCTGTATGAAACCATCCTGAAAGAGCTGCAAAATGCTGGTTCCTCAGGTGAATATTATACTCCCAGAGCGGTGACCCAATTCATGGTGGACATCACCAATCCGCAACTGGGCGAAACCATCCTCGATCCGGCCTGTGGCACCGGGGGCTTTTTAACTTGTAGCATCGAACATGTGCGCAGCCAGGTAAACAATTCTGCCGAGGCCGAAATCCTTCAAAAATCAATTAAGGGAATCGAAAAAAAGCCGCTTCCTCATCTGTTGTGCACCACCAACCTAATGTTGCATGGCTTTAACCTGCCTTCCGTGAGAAGAGACAATTACCTCAACAAGCCATACAGCGATTGGAGCGGCAAGGACAAGGTTGATGTCATCCTTACCAATCCTCCCTTTGGAGGAGTGGAGGAAGATGGTACCGAAACCAATTTCCCGCAAAAGTTCCGCACCAAGGAGACAGCGGACCTTTTTTTGGTATTAATCCTAAAACTGTTGAAAGAAGGAGGACGGGCTGCGGTGGTATTGCCCGATGGTACTTTGTTTGGCGAAGGGGTAAAAACCCGCATCAAGGAAGAATTACTCGAAAAATGCAACCTGCATACCATTGTCCGCCTGCCCAACGGCGTGTTTAATCCCTATACCGGCATCAAGACCAATTTGTTGTTCTTCGGGAAAGGTACGCCCACCAAAGACATCTGGTTCTTTGAGCATCCTTACCCTGTGGGCGTAAAAAGCTACAACAAGGGCAAACCCATCCACATCAACGAATTTGACCTGGAAAAAGCCTGGTGGAACAACCGCGAAGAAAGCCCCAATGCCTGGAAGGTGAGTGTGGAAGAAATCAAAGCCCGGAACTTCAACCTCGACATTAAAAACCCCCACCGGGAAGCCGATGACCTGGCCAGCCCGGAAGTGTTATTGAAAAACTATCGTGCCACCGAAGCCAAAATCACCACCATACAAGACGAAATTGTGAAAGTACTGACCCAAGCCCTGAAATAAGATGCAGCTAATCAAATACTTTCACGAACTCAGCCTGCACCCCAACAATGCCAAAGAGCTCAAAGGGTTGATACTACAACTGGCGGTACAGGGTAAATTAACTACTCAATGGAGATTAGATAATCCAGAAGTAGAATCTGCTTCGATATTACTTGATAAAATTCAAAAGTTCAAAAAAGAGAAATCCCGATTGAAAAAGCAAAAAGTTCAAGCGCCAAATATCAAAAATGAAATAAATGTTGATTTACCAAAAGGATGGGTGCAAGTAAGAAATTTTGATTTGTTTAGCCTAGTTAAAGGAAAAAATCCGAAAGATTTATCTGAAAGCACCAAAAAGTATCTATACCAAGATATTGAATCTCTCGACCGAGGAAATATTCGAAGATACAGTGATGATGAAAACGCTCCTAAATGCTCTGATTCAGATATTTTAGTTGTTTGTGATGGTTCAAGAAGTGGTTTAGTTTTAGATGGAAAGTATGGTATTGTTGGATCAACATTAGCAATAATTGAAACACCACCGTTTATTCAAAATTATATAAAAGTAATTTTTTTACAGAATTTTCAAAGGGTAAACTCAAACATGATTGGTGCGGCAATACCTCATTTAGACACTAAAAATCTGCTATATGAATCCGTTGGACTTCCACCGTTAGAAGAACAAAAAGCCATTGTCGAAACCGTCAACCAATTGTTTAAAGAAATAGAGCAATTGGAGCAACTTACCTTAGAACGCATCCAATTGAAAGAACAATTTGCCACCTCCGCTTTAAACCAACTGGCCACCAACAACACGGTGAAGGAATGGGCATTTTTACAGGAACATTTTCATCCCTTCTTTAACCACCAACCCAACATCAAAAAACTGCGAAAAACCATCCTGCAACTGGCCGTACAAGGAATACTCACCCGTGATTTCCGGGCTTCTCATCCTGAGCTTCGCGAAGGATCTCATTCCGCTGCCGCCCTGCTTGAACAAATTAAAGCCGAAAAAGCCCGGCTGGTTAAGGAGAAGAAAATTAAAAAGGAGAATCCGCTGCCACCTATTTTAGAAGGGGAAATTCCTTATGAATTGCCGGAGGGGTGGGTTTGGTGTAGATTGGGGGAGATACTACTTTATTCAGATGCAGGGAAAAGTCCAGATTGCGAAAAAAGACCGTCGCAGAATAATGAATGGGGAGTGTTGACTACTACCTCTATTCAGGTGAATAGTTTCAATGAAATGGCCAATAAAATATTGCCTGTTAATTATGTAATTAATCCCAATCAGGTTGTTAAGTGTGGTGATATATTAATCACCAGAGCAGGACCTATTAACAGGACCGGTATTGCATGCAAGGTAAATTCTATAAACTCAAACCTTATTCTTTCGGATAAAACAATTCGGTTAAATTATCCTGAGAATTTAGTAAATCCAGACTTTGTTGTCTCGACCTTAAACAGTGTCACAATAAGGAAAATATTGCTACAGATGATGATAGGTATGGCCTCCAGTCAGGTTAATATTTCACAAGCAAATATAAAGACAACCTCCTTCCCACTCCCACCCCTTCCCGAACAAAAAGCCATAGTCGAAACCATCAACCGCCTGATGGCCTTGTGCGATCAACTGGAGCAGGAAGTACAACAAAGTGAACAACAGGTGGAGTTGGTGATGAAGGGGGTGCTAAGGGAGGTGTTTGGGTAAGATGAAATAAAAAATCAAAAGAATGGATAAAGACACTGGTATTGACATGGACAAATCTGAAACAATCTCAAGTGTTGAGGAAAGTAACCCTCCGTACACAATCGAAACACCTGAAAGGTTCGTTGATTTTGATAACCATCTGAAGCTGAGTAACAACAAAAGGATTGTTTTTTCATCAAGATTTGGCAATGGTAAAACAACGTTCCTGAAAAAGTTTTTTAAGGAACATAATAAATACAATGCAATTCATCTGTATCCGGTAAATTATTCCGTGGCCTCTAACGAAGATATTTTTGAATTAATAAAGTATGATATTCTATTCGAGCTTCTTACGAAAAAGATCGAAATAGATGACAGTGTAAAATCATTTTTAAAAATTGCAAAGAAGTTGCTTATCTCAAATAAAAGTGAGATCGCAAAAATAATCACACCATTTTTTAATATAATTCCGGAAATAGGAGGAGCGGTAAAGGAGTCAGCGGAACGCACGATTGACTTTATTGCAAAAGTAAAGGATGAATTTAAGGAAGAGAAAAATAATGAGTATGATAAGATAGTAGACTTCTTATCAGAATTTACCAACAAGAGCGGTAGTATTTACGAGGAAAACTTCTATACTTTATTAATCAAAGAGTTGGTTGAAAAGTTAAAAAGACTAAATGTCAACGAAAATGAAGTAAGTGAAACAGTTCTTGTCATTGACGATATGGATCGGATAGACCCCGAACATATTTTCAGAATATTAAACGTTTTTGCAGCGCATAGTGATATCAATAAGAATGAAAATAAGTTCGGTTTCGACAAGGTCATAGTTGTTTGTGACATAGATAATATCAGAAGCATTTTTCATCATAAATATGGTTCTAAGTCAGATTTTAATGGGTATATTGACAAATTCTATTCAGTTGATGTATTCAAGTATAGCATGAAGGATGAGCTTTTGAAAGAAGCTCGGAAGATCCTGGATTCAATTAAGGGTACATTTATCTCAAAACACTTCCCAATAAGATCTGATTTATGTTTTGAAGTTGAATGGATCCTGTCAAACTTTATTTACAATGGTTTAATTAATGTCCGGAATGTTACCAAGTTAAATGAAAATGATGTCATTATCAACGAATACCAAGTAAAGAAAACTACCGATTACAATTATAATTTCAATTACATTGGGCTGAGGGTATTTAATTTCCTTAAATTATTTTTTGGAAATTATGAGGATCTGGAGGGCGCATTTGAGAAGTTTGTGGATCAAGTAGACATTTTCGAAGATAACTCCAATTACAATATTTGGAGATTAGAGTATATTTTTCTGCCAATAATCGGAGTCTATACGTCAGCCGAGATCAAGTCAATTGATACAGGAATACCGATTTTATCACATCCTGGCAGCATTATGATTCCTTATAAGCTTGAGAGAGTTGGAGGAGTGAATAGGGATAAAACGGTATGCGCCAGATTTGAAAACAAGGTACTCTATGATAAAATAGATGTTAAAAAACTTTATTTAGAGACTATCCAAAGTGCCAGGATGAAAGGGTTATTAAAATAAAACAGAATTTTGAGAAACACTCGCAGTATAAAATAGTAAATATTAATCCAATGAACTCCCCCAACCCATTCTGCCTAAACAAAAAATCCTTCAAGGCCTTTGTCCTCGGGGCTGACCCAACCAATTTTTCTGATCATGGCAACCCCAAACAACTTGAATATGTATTTGGGATACTTTCAGATGAACCCCGGTATTTTATTGGGATACTGAAAAACCTTTATCTGATTGGACTTCACCTGGAAGACATCTATGTTCAAAACCTGATTCCTGTATATCTTGACCGTGAGACCGCCAAAAACAAAGACTGGGAGGTTCATGCTACTATTTGGCTACCAAAATTAATTGAGGAGTTTGATCAGGTTAATCCTGGCAGGAAAAAACCAGTGCTCGTCACCGCGGAGCGTATCATGAAATTTCTGGTCAATGAGGATCTTTTACTGCCAAGGGCTAAAGTTATTTATGTGGAAATCAATAGTTATTTGTTTGTGGTAAAACCTAAGTATAATAAATTGGGCAGGCCATTGTATGCATTTTATAGGCATCCGGCGTATGAGATGAGTATAAATGAGGGATATAGAGAACTGCTAAAGGGGGAGTTTTACTAACTGAGCAAGATTAAAAAGCAGTTTAGAAATAACTGTTTATTATGGAGGAATATTTGAGATGAATACATTAAAAGTTTCAGAACCACAAAAGAAAAAAATAACGTTTCTTCTTGGAGCCGGGGCTGCACTTCCTTGGGGTGGACCAATGACAAATGACTTGACCAATCTGATCATTAGTGATGATTATTTTAAAATTACCAATAGTAGCAAGGAGACTTTAGGTAAGTATTTGTATGATAGGTTGTGTGGGTTTTATGAAGCCAATAAAGATGAAATAAATTTTGAAACAATATTAGGCTTTCTTGAATCTCTAATTGAGTATTATACAGCCGCAAATGCAACTAACGCCAGTCCCTTAAATTATTGTTCGTGGCCATCAATTACTACAGTTGACGAAAGTTTCGTAAAGGACATTTTTAATTACAAATTAGCATATAGTTCAGATAATAATGATCCTGAGGATATTCAATATTGGTATATTCCGGGCGATTCCGAAAATGGGCCAATACCATATACTAAAAACCAAATAAAGTCGAAATTTCTAATCGAGGTTTTTAAACATTTTACTAATATTATAATTCAAGAGATACTAAAATACAGTAATACACCAGTCGTAGAGTCTAAGAAAGCTGAATCTGAAGCGTTAAAGGATTTCATTAACAATCTGACAGTAAAGGGTTTTTTATTTAGATTTTATTCCACAAATTATGATAGGCTGATACCAATGATACTTGAAGATAGTACAGATGTGTTCGAGGGATTTACTGCAGATCATGATAATACACTTCGTATCGATATTGATAAAATTCATTCCGATAAAAACTCATTAGTACATTATAATATTCATGGCTCAGTTCATTGGGAATCATTATACAATGGTCTGTTTCCAGATTATCAGCTACTTAAAAACACACTACCATACAACCCCTTTCATGAAAATCATCAAGTAGAAATAGGTAAAAGAGTGATAATAACAAATATTATAGCGGGTCAGGATAAAACTCAGAAAATGTTCATTCCACCATTTAAATATTTTGAACATGCTTTCCTGGATGATTGCTTCTCTTCTGATTTTATAATGATAACAGGGAACAGTTTAAGCGATTTCAATATTCAGAAAGTATTAAGTTTAGCTTTGTCAATTGGGAATAAAAAACTTGTTATTATTGACCATGATCCGAATCAAAACATTTCAAAAGTACTAAATGCCTTACGAAAGATTGATCCAAAGGACAAATATTCCACTTATGATACAGATAAAAATGGTGGCTGGTATTGTAATGGAAATAAGAATTGTTTTGTCTATTTAGATGGTTTTAAAGAGTTTCTGGTTTCAAATGCATGGGAAAAAACCGACATCCTTTTTTGATTTGAGTTTTGTCCATAAAATTTTTATTAAGCACAAACCTCAACTGTTTCATGCGCTCAACTGGAACAGGAAGTACAACAAAGTGAACAACAAGTGGAGTTGGTGATGAAGGGGGTGCTGAGGGAGGTGTTGAGCAGTGAAAGAAAAAAACAGAAGATTAATATTTGTTAAATATAAACCTATAGGTTGATTTTATGGAAATTGTTCCTATATTTGCAAAACATTTATTCGCGGTCAGATACGATGAGGATGACCCGGATGAGTTTGAAAAATTGTTTACCCAATGGTCAGACATCGAATATTTAGAAGAATTTTTTGAAACCCATAAAAGAGATATTGAAAATGGTTTTTACAGAAATACAACGGTGGAGGATGCCGTTTTTATTACCAAAGATCAGGCATCACAATTAGAACAAAAACTTAAACAACTATCAACGTTTCCAATTAAAAGTTTACCCGAATCGTTAGACAGATTATTCAGACCACTCGATAAAAACCTGACAGAAAATGAACTCGCTAAAAGTAAAGCCTATGGTTTTCCAAGTCCAAGTTGGCTTCGGGTATATGCCATAAAAGTTTCGCAGGAAACCTTTATTGTTACCGGTGGAGCAATCAAGTTAACTCAATACATGAGCGAAAGAGATCACACAGCAATAGAATTAAGAAAGTTGAATAGGACAATTGATTTTTTAAAAGAACAAGGAATTATCGACAGAGAAGGATTTGAGGAATTAGAATTTTAAGAGATTTTATCATGAGTACACTTCAAGAAAAATTAAATAGCATCACAGCCAAAGAACCATCCAAATGGCTGGAAAATGCACAATGGAGAGAAAATAACGCTGGATGGCTCGATAAATCTGCCAAAATTGCTTTTAAAATCCTTCGTGAACTAAGAGCAAAAAAGATTTCTCAGAAAGACTTTGCAATACAATTGGGTCTATCACCTCAATATATAAATAAAGTGGTGAAGGGTCAGGAAAATCTTACTTTGGAAACTATTTCTAAAATAGAAGAAGAATTGGGCTTATGTTTGATTCATGTACCGGGTTTTTCTGGTATCAATATGAAGATACATGCCGCCTCCGATAATATTGGTTCTGTAAATAAGGATATTGTAAAATCAGAATCCATAAAATATCTTTATCAACCCGATCATTACCAACCTGAAACAGAAAAAACTTTCATAAATGAACAAATAGCAGCATATGGAAACTAAACCGACACCCGTCAAATTTGCATTAATACGCATTTTAACTGAACAGTTTGCTACCCTCGATGAAAACTTTGTTGATAAAGAAGAGATAAGTCTTGGGGTAAATATAAAATTTGGCGTGGATGTGCCACTACGTGCCATTACAGTATTTGTAACTATCCGGTTTGAAGTAAAAAGCCAGCCTTTTCTGCTATTGGAAGCCGGTTGCATTTTTGGTGTCTCGCCGCAATCCTGGGAATCGTTTATTCAGCCAGATGCTAAAATCATTCTTATACCAGAAGGATTTCTCACCCACCTATCGGTTATTACTACAGGTACATGCAGAGGAATACTGCATTCCAAAACTGAAGGTACCGCTTACAACAGGTTTCTCCTGCCCACCATCAATGTAACAGAGCTGGTAAAAGGAGATATTAGTCTTCCATTGGAATAGGCACGAATGACAGTACATTGATGTAGTTTCGGTATGATTTGCATTGATTGGCATGGCATAGATAATTGTGGTTTAGGAATTAATCTAAAGGTTTAGCAGATTGAAGATTTTTTATTCAATAAAACCTAAGGATAATAAATTGGGCAGGCCATTTTATGTATTTTATAGGCATCCGGCGTATGATTTGTTTAAAAATATTCACTACCGGGAATTATTAACCAGAAAGTTCGTTGAAAATGACTCAAAACAATAACGTGGCTAAATTTCTATGAGTGTTCAATGCTGACCTGCCCGTTCAGCAGGCGGGATTACTTAATTCCGACGCACGAAACCAATGCTTCGACAAAATCTAAAAGCCATTTTCTCCAACACCTCATGAAATACTTTAACATATTTTAAGAAAGATATTTGATCAATACAGATTAAATGTTTTACTTTTGTGAGCGAATATTCACTCACTTAATTTATTAAAATGAATACAGATATAACAGAACGACAACAAGAGATTATAAATGCGTCACTTGAGATAATCGCAGAAAGTGGCATACAATCTTTAACTATAAAAAACCTTGCGAAGAAAATTGGTTTCGCTGAGTCGGCACTATATCGTCATTACGAAAATAAAATTCAAATATTATTGGCCATTCTCGACTTTTTCAAGCAACACTCAGAGCAATTCTTTACGAATCAATTAGATTCAAATGAAAATGCACTCCTCAAAATCGAAAATTTGTTTCAAAATCATTTCAAAAAGTTTTCTACTTCACCATCTTTGGTTTCTGTTATTTTCTCAGAAGAGATTTTTCGCAACGAGGCAGAGCTGACCGGAAAAGTGAAAGAAATAATGGAAAAAAACATTGCAAACCTTAAACTGATTATTGAAACCGGACAAAGTAAGGGAGAAATTAGAACTGATGTTGAAGCCTCTTATTTGTCTGTTATGATTTTGGGATCGTTGAGAATGTTTGTGAAACAATGGCACATGGCAAATTATAACTTCAACCTGACAGAAAAAGGATCGGAGTTTATCAATTCAATAAAGATACTAATTAAAAACAAAATATAAGGTTATGAAATTGAAAACGGGATTTCGGTATGCCTTCGCATTAATTCTTACTGCTTTCGGATTAATAACGCTATTTTTAAGCAGCTCGGTTGTATTTGACTTATTCGGTATCAGGGCTAAAGAAGGTAATTATGTACTGTTTGTTGTGATTGCAAATATGATTAGCAGTATACTCTACCTTTTAGCAGTTTATGGAATTATTCTAAAAAAAATCTGGACAACCAAGATTCTAAGTATTTCTGCCGGTGTACTTATCATAGCTTTTATTGGGCTTTTCGTTCACATTAATATCGGTGGTATCTATGAAACTAAAACAATTGGGGCAATGGTTTTTCGTATTCTACTAACGCTTGGTTTTACGATCTCAGCCCATTTTATCATAAAAAAAACTGAAAAATAAAAAATTTTGTCCTGAATTGTTAGTGAATATTCATTAACCTAATCATTTAAAACATGGAAACTGAAAATACGATAATCATTAAAAAGGCAAGGGAAATCATTATGAGTGAAGGCATACCCAGGCTGTCCATTCATCACCTGGCTAATGAATTAAATATGGAGGAGGAACAGCTTCATCATAGGTTTAGCAATGAAGATGACATCATTCTGTTAATTCTGTCGGACTTTGAAAGGGAGATAAAAGAATATGTTCACCAATTTTCAAATAGCCATGAACCGGCAGAAACAGAACTTAAACTGTTATTTAAACGGCTGTATTTTATATTCCTACAGAATCCTTTTTACCTCTCCATCATTTTCGATTCAACATTAATCAAAAGAAATGAAGGAGTTAAAAAATCAATCCTTAGGATAAAGGAAGTGGCTGAAAACTATCTCTCTACAATTATTGATGCAGGAAAAACAGAAAATACGTTTAAAACTAAGGTACCTACAAAAGTAATCGCTGGTATAATTTTATCCGATTTTAGGACATTTATGAATGATGAATATCTTTTAAATGAAATGGTAGTTACTTTAAAAACGAAAATAGATTAGTCATGAGAACAAAAATTCAATCGAATGGCAGCAATGTACGCACTTGTTTACCTAAAGTGATGTTGGCATTTTTCATTTTGATTAACACATCTTTTACGGGATTTGCTCAAGTATGGTCATTGGAACAATGTATTGATACTGCACAAGTACACAATAAAAATCTTCAAATAAGCAGAAATAATATTGCTATTGGCGAACAAAAACAAAAAGAAGCCATATCAAATCTTTTTCCCAAAGTCAATATGGTAGGAGATTACAAATATTTTATTGATTTGCCGTACCAGCTTATGCCCATGTCGACCTTTGATCCAACGGCACCTGAGGGAAAATTCAGGGAGGCTCAGTTTGGTGTCCCTCATAACATAAGTGCTTCCATTCAGGTAGCATTGCCTTTGTACAACCCTCAAATATATGGTGGTATCAGAACCACCAAAATTGCTGCTGAGATAACCGAATTACAATACCGAAAAACTGAAGAACAGGTTTTTTTCGAAATTTCGAACCTTTATTATAACATCCAGATTCTACAACATCAGTTGGCTTTTGTTGACAGCAACATCGATAATACAGCTAAACTTCTCGAAAACTTGCAGCTCCTGCGTCAGCAATTAATGATTAAAGGGACTGATGTGAAAAAAGTAGCGCTTCAACTGGAGCAACTAAAAACTCAAAAAGATATTATCTCCAACAATATTGAGCAAGTGATGAATGCTTTGAAATTCTCAATGGGGATAACAATCAATGAAAACATACAAATTGAAACAGATATTCAATTCAAAAGCAATATTGAATATTCAAATTTACCAACGGTTGATTTGCAACTTACTACGATGCAAAAGCGCATTTTAGTCAGCGAGTTAAAAACATTAAAAAATTCAAGATTACCTTCTGTTTCATTATATGGCAGCTACGGACAAACAGGATTTGGCTATGATAAAGAGCCCAATGATTTTCTAAAATTCTTCCCAACAAGTTTTGTGGGTGTTCAACTCTCTTTTCCCCTTTTTAACGGAACAGTTACCTATCGAAAAATTAATCAGAAAAAGATAGAAATTCAAAATAGCCAATTGCAAATAAGCTTAGTAACAGACCAAAATAATATGCTAATTGAGAATACTAACCGTAGCAGAACTGTTACCAAAAAAACAATAGCAAATACTTTATCTCAAGTCGATTTAGCAAGGACTGTTTATGAACAATCAGTTTTACAACAAAAAGAAGGTATCGCCAATTTAACCGATGTGCTATTGGCCGACAATGCTTTGCGAGAGGCACAACAAAACAATTTATCAGCTATAATTGAATACCTGAAAGCCGATTTGGAATTAAAAAAGTTAACAGGAAACATATCAACTAACGATTAAAAATAAGTATGCAAATTAAAAGTGGTGTATATACTTTAATAGGGTTTTTCTTACTAATTCAGTTTGCGAATGCACAAACGAATTACACCATTAACGGGTATGTCAAAGATGCAATAGATGGTGAAGAATTAATTGGTGCTTCAATATATGTAAAGGATCTGAAAACAATTGGAACATATACCAATGCTTACGGCTTCTATTCTATTACGTTACCGGAAGGTATATACACTTTTACAATACAGATTATAGGTTATAAATCGCAGTCGTTGCAAATATCACATAATCAAAACATAAGACAGGATTTTATTTTATATGAGAATTCAGCACAATTAGATGAAGTAGTCATTACTTCAGAAAGAAAGGATGAGAATATTACCAAAAACATGATGGGTGTTGAAAAAATAAATGTTCAGGAGATAAAAAATATACCTGTCATATTTGGTGAAAAAGATATTCTGAAAACCATACAACTAATGCCTGGTGTAAAAACTGCCGGAGAAGGCAACAGTGGATTTTATGTACGGGGCGGAAATGCCGACCAAAATCTTATTTTGCTTGATGAAGCTACGGTTTACAATGCTTCGCATCTTTTGGGTTTCTTCTCGGTATTTAACGCTGATGCAATAAAAGATGTAACGCTTTACAAAGGCGGACAACCTGCCGAATATGGAGGGCGTTTATCGTCGGTTTTAGATATTAGAACCAAAGATGGAAGCGATAAAAAATTTGGCGTAGAAGGCGGAATAGGATTAATTGCCTCGCGATTAAAAGTTGAAATGCCAATTGTTAAAGATAAAGGTTCGTTTTCAATCAGTGCCCGAAGGTCTTATGCCGATTTATTTCTGAAACTTTCAAAAGACAGTGCAATAAGTCAGCGTAAACTATATTTTTACGATATAAATGCTAAATTAAATTACAGAATTAGCGATAATAACAGAATATTTATTTCCGGTTATTTCGGGAAAGATATACTCAGCATTGGCGACCAAATGGGAGTTAATTGGGGAAACGCAACAGGCACTTTCAGATGGAATCATATCGTCAACAATAAAACCTTTTCAAATACATCGCTAATTTTCAGCAATTATGACTATAACATTAATACAACACTTGCCGGTGCCGATGGCGAAATAATATCAAGGATACAGGATTATAATTTTAAACAAGATTTTCAGCATTTTGCAAATACAAAAAACAAGTTAAAATTCGGGTTTAATTCAATTTATCATAAAATTATTCCCGGTGTGATAACTGCAAAAAGCGATCTGTCATTAAGCGAGTTAAATCTTAAATATAAACAAGCTTTGGAAAATGCGATTTATTTCAGTCATGAATTCAAGCCATCAAAAATACTCGGTTTTGAATACGGAGTTCGTTTAACCTCTTTTAGCTCATTAGGTCCCGGAGATTTTTATACTTATAATAAACAAGGGGAAATAACTGATACCGCATCGTATAACACAAACGAAGTTGTGAAAACATATTATAACATAGAACCCCGATTTGCAGCAAATTTTGTGCTTAATGAAAAAAACTCTTTAAAATTTGCATACAGTAGAAATACTCAGAACCTTCATTTGCTTTCAAATTCCACATCAGGCAATCCAACAGATTTATGGATTCCAAGTAGTAATAATGTAAAACCCGAAATTGCTGATCAATTTTCAATTGGATATTTTAGAAATTTTAAAGACAATACTTTAGAGTTTTCTACTGAAATATATTATAAATATTTGCAAAATCAAATTGACTACAAAGACGGGGCAGAACTCCGTTTTAACGAACTTGCAGAATCTCAATTGCTTTTCGGAACAGGTAGGGCTTATGGAATTGAATTTCTTCTAAAAAAGAAATACGGAAAGTTAAACGGATGGATTGGCTACACTCTTTCAAGAACCGAGAAAAAAATTGATGGCATTAACAACGGAGAATATTATCTGGCCAAGCAAGATAGAACACACGATATTAGCATTGTTGGAATATATGAAGTTTCAAAGGCGTGGACCGTTTCGGCAACCTGGGTGTATTATACAGGTAACGCTATAACATTTCCAAGTGGAAAATACCAGGTAACAGGTACGGTTGTGAATTATTATACCGAAAGAAACGGTTATCGCATGCCAACCTATCACCGCCTCGATTTGGGGGTAATATGGCAAAGAAAAAAAACTGAAAAATTTGAATCATCGTGGAATTTTTCACTTTACAATGCTTACGGTCGTGAGAATGCCTATACCATCACATTTCAGCAAGACCCGGACGACCCTGCAAAAACACAAGCCGTTCAAACTACGCTATTTCGTTGGGTGCCTTCAATTACTTACAATTTTAAATTTTAATAAAAATGAAAAAATACAAATATCTTCCAATTTTCGTGCTGCTGGTAGGGCTTAGTATATTCTTTTCATCTTGTGAGAAAGTTATAGAAATCGACCTAAATTCAAAAGAACCTCAAATTGTTATTGAAGGAAATATAACAAATTTGCAGGGTCCTTATACCGTTATAATAACTCAAACCGTAAATTTTAACGATGTTAATAATTTCCCTCCTGTTTCCGGTGCAACTGTTACAATTAGCGATAATATCGGAAATTCAGAAACACTTACAGAAACTTCCTCCGGAGTTTATGTAACATCAACCATACAGGGTGTTTGTAACAGAAACTACACATTAAAAGTTTTATCAAACGACAAAGAATATATTGCAACATCTTATATGCATGCACCGGTAAATATTGATACGCTGACTATTGTTACTGAAACAACACACAATGGTAGTAAAAAAACTATAAGTGTGGGTTTTACAGACCCTGAGGGCATCTCAAATTATTACCGTTTTATTAAAACTATCAATAATATTTCACAAACGACCATTTATGTAGAAGATGACCTTTTACAAGATGGAAATGCTATTAGCCACCCCTTACTGTCAAAATATCAAGATGAAACAAGTATAAAATATGGTGATGATGTAGTTATTTCGCTTCAGGTCATCGACAAAGATGTTTACGATTATTTCAGAACGCTAAGTCAACTCAGCGGTGGATCAGGATTGATAAACCAATCTACATCACCTGCCAATCCTATCAGCAACTTCAATAATGGTGCATTAGGTTATTTTAACGCATATTCAGTAACGTTTAAAGAATTAACAATTAATAAATAACAATTATGAAAAAGATTATTTTATATATAGTTGTAGCATTGGCTTTAATAGCCATCACGGTATTTCAACTAAAGAAAAATAAGGACACCACTGTAAACAGGGTTTATCAATACGATAAAGAGCAGGCAATTAATGTACAAGCGATCACTCTGAAGCTTGAAAGTGTTAAAAACAATATTTCTTACACGGGAACTTTTGAACCCAACAAAGAAACAAGAATCAGCGCGGAAATTCAGGGAAAAATAAACTCCGTTTTGGCGGATGTTGGAAGCACGGTGCGAAAAGGTCAGGCCTTGGTTCAATTAGACAACTCCCTGTTGAAACTGCAATTACAAACCGTTGAAATTCAGATTGAGGGATTGGAAAACGATGTAAAACGATACACCATACTTGCCAATGCCGATGCCATTCAGGGTGTTCAGTTGGAAAAGACCGGGTTGGCTTTAAAATCAGCAAAAGTACAGAAGGCTACTTTAACGGAGCAGATCAATAAAACGACTATCTCAGCGCCTTTCAGCGGAATCGTTACTGCAAAACTGACCGAAGAGGGAGCTTTTGCCGCACCAGGTATTCCTTTACTCCAGATCACAGATATCTCAAGCCTTAAATTTACTATAAATGTTCCCGAACAGGAGTTAAGTCAGTTCGAAACCAATCAACAATACGCGCTGTCCGCAGATACTTATCCTGAAACGGTGTTGTCGGGAAAAGTGACAATGACAGGCAGCAATGCCAATATGGGACATAGTTTTCCTGTACAATTTTCGTTAAACAACACCACCGATTTAAAAATCAAATCAGGAATGTTTGGGAAAGTACTCCCGATCGGGATGAAAAACGATGATGAAAAAATGTCGCTCATCATCCCGGCTTCTGCTATCGTTGGAACTAACATTCAACCTCAGGTTTATCTCGTCAAAAATGGGAAAGCCATGCTGCAAAATATCACCACTTCAACCCGGTTTCAAAATAAAGTCCAGGTTTCAGGTGGTTTAACCGAAGGCGATGTAATTATAACCAATGGTTTTATCAATCTTTTTGATGGCGCAAATGTGACAATTAGCAACTAAGTATCATGAACATTACAAAAATAGCAATCAACCGTCCATCGCT
Source organism: Bacteroidetes bacterium GWF2_41_31 (assembly GCA_001769215.1). GTDB lineage: Bacteria > Bacteroidota > Bacteroidia > Bacteroidales > F082 > UBA6244. The sequence continues at coordinate 31,924 of MEOL01000045.1, read as the reverse complement.
GATCATCGTTCTTTTCAGCGTATTCGCTTTGTTGGGGATCATTGGATTTACAAACCTGGGATATGAACTGTTGCCAGACTTCAACCAGCCGGTGGTTGTAATAAAAACGATGTACCCGGGTGCCGAACCCAATGAGGTAGAAACTTCTGTTTCCAGGAAAATAGAGGATGCCTTGTCGAATCTCGAAGGAGTCGATTACTTGGAAACCAAGTCGATGCCCAACGCTTCAGTTATTATTGCCAACCTGAAATACGGAACGGACTTGAACATCGCCATGCAGGATGCCCAACGCTACATCGACAATATTAAAAAAGATCTTCCGGCAGACATTTTAAGTCCGGTGATGAGCAAGGTTTCGCCCAACGATTTGCCAATCATTTCGATCAGTGCAACAAGTAGCCTGCCTGCAACGGAATTTCATCAAAAAATGAAGGATGAATATCTTCCTCAAATTCAACAGTTGAAAGGAGTGGCCGAAATTACGCTGCTTGGCGGCGAAGAACGGGAAATTCAGGTAAAGGCCGATCAGGATAAACTGAAACTATATAAAATATCGCTTTATCAGGTGGTTGAAGCCATTAACCGCTCAGGAATTGATTTGCCCGCCGGTAAAGCACAAACCGATAAAGAGAGTAATTCCGTTCGGCTAACCGGAAAATTCTCGACCGTAAACGACATTATGAATGTGCAGGTAGCCATGCCTGCACCGGGAATGCCGGTTTATGTAAAAGATGTGGCAACCGTTATTGATGGAGTGAAAGAAATAAGTTCGGTAAGCCGGTACAACGGGGTAAACGGAATTGGCCTTTTGCTGAAAAAACAAGGCGATGCCAACGCGGTGGAAGTTTCAAAATTAGTTCATGCAAAACTTACCCAAATTGAAAATGCCAATACAAAATACGGGGTGAAATTTATTGTAGCAGATGATTCAACCGACATGACCATTGCGGCAGTAAATTCAGTAGTTTTTGACCTGATTTTAGCGGTAATCCTGGTTTCACTGGTTATGTTTCTGTTTTTACGAAGCTATCGGAACTCCTTAATTGTTTTAATCGCAATCCCGACCTCATTAATTACCGCTTTTGCCATGATGTGGCTGATGAGTTTCACCTTAAACCTGATGACCTTGCTGGCCATGTCGTTAATTATCGGAATCCTGGTAGATGATGCCATCGTGATTCTGGAAAACATTCAACGACACCTCGATATGCGCAAAGACAAGGAAACCGCAGCATTGGAAGGGCGAATGGAAATTGGTTTTTCAGCCATTTCAATTACACTGGTTGACGTGGTTGTATTCTTACCCATTCTGTTTTTGCAGGTTTTTGTGGCTGATATGCTTAAACAATTCTCCATTGTGGTAATAACATCAACACTTACCAGCTTATTGGTGGGTTTTACCCTGGTACCATGGCTGGCTTCACGAATAGGAAAAAAGGAAGATTTACAACCTACCAACTTCGTGAACCGTTTCCTGCTTTGGTTTGAAAAACAGCTAACAGCATTCATCAACTGGTATGGCCGTCAATTGGAATGGGTACTTAGCCATAAACTTATCTTTACAGGAATAATTATTTTCCTTTTGGTAATGACCGGTGTGATGATGAAACAAGGTATTATTGGAAAAGAAATGATGTCGACCGGGGACCAGGGCAAGTTTCGTTTGAACCTGGAATATGATAAAACTACAACCGTTCAGGAGAACAATATCAGAACACAACGAGTAGAAAACTTTATCCTTCAGCAACCTGAAGTAGCCACACTTTTCAGCAACATTGCCGGGCCAAGTACAGGTATCGGAAGTTTAGGGGTTGGCTCTGCCAATTTATCAGAATTTACCATTCAGCTAAAACCGGAAAAGGAAAGGGATATCAATACAGAGGCGTTTATGAAATCGCTTCGCGAAGAGCTGAAAAAACAATTTTCAGGAGTAAACTTTTCAATGGCAGTTCTTGGCTTACTGCCAAAACAGGCGCCCATCAAAATAACCCTGAGCGGAAGCGACCTCGATTTGGTTATGAAAACCGGGGATAATCTGAAAGCTGCTATTGAGAAAATACCGGGTGCCGATAATGTTCAGTTATCAGTAGAAGAAGGAAGTCCTGAATTCAAGGTGATCCCCGACAAAGATAAGATGCAACGGTTGGGATTAACGACTGCTTATGTTGGTTTAAATTTAAGGACTGCCTTTACCGGAAACGATGATGCCACCTTAACCGAAAGTGGAACAGAATACCCGGTCAGGATATGGCTGGATGATTTTGACCGAAAAAATTACGAAGATGTGCAGCGCATTTCGATCGTAAACCAAATGAACATCCCCATTGAAGTGTCTCAATTTGCTGAAGTCAGGCAAGACAATTCGCCTTCGTTGCTCGAAAGACTGGATCGTCAACCTTCTGTAACCATCACTTCCGAATCGTTTGGCAGGCCATCAGGAACGCTTGCTGATGAAGCCATTGGCTTTCTAAAAACGCAACCATTGCCCGAAGGAGTAAAATTAACCTGGGGGGCGGATATCAAAACGCAGGATGAAAGTTTCGGGGCATTGGCTTCAGTTCTTTTAATCTCATTTATACTGATTTACCTGATCATGGTAGCCCTTTACGACAGCTACATTTATCCGTTTGTAGCTTTATTTGCCATACCGATGGCTGCAATTGGTGCCTTCCTTGCCTTAAACTTATCGCTAAACCATCTGACTTTGTTTGCACAACTCGGATTAATCATGCTCATGGGGCTGGTCACAAAAAATGCCATCCTGATTGTGGACTTTACCAACCAGCTGAAAGCTCAGGGAAAACACTTTAAAGAGGCATTAATCATTGCAGGAAAAGAACGGATGCGCCCTATATTAATGACCACGCTTGCCATGGCAATAGGAATGCTGCCCATTGCTTTGGCCAAAGGAACGGCCAGCGAATGGAAAAATGGTCTGGCATGGGTGATCATTGGAGGGTTGTTATCATCCATGATTTTAACGGTTTATTTAGTCCCGATGGTTTACTATGTGGTTGACAGCATTAAAGAACGTTTCGCCAGAAAACAACTAAAGGTAAAATAATTTAAAAGCATAAAGGGAAGTTTCTGTTATCGAAAGAGTTAATGAATTGTTTTCGGTGTGATTTAAAAATACATTGCTATGAAAATTTTAAGATTTATTATTTTCTTATTGCTGTTCCAATTGAGTAATAACATTGCAGGGCAGTTAGCAAATCAACCGCATACCTTTCGCATTTATTTAGACAATGATTTTCTAAATTTCCGTGGTTCCGGCACCGACAGGTATTTTACCAATGGCATAAGAATCGATTATTTTTATGCGAAGCAAAGGAAACCAAAATTCCCCTCATTCCTCTTGCTTAACATATCGGAAAATAACAATATATACGGTTGGGGACTGGCTCAATTTATGTTTACACCTAAACATATTGATATTTCTGAAATTCAATATGGCGATCGACCGTATGCCGGGGCTTTATATGCCATACACTCACTTCAATCGATCAACCCGGTTGAAAAAGTAAAGGTTACAACCGAAATGTTTTTTGGTGTGATTGGCCCCTGGAGTTTAGCCGATGAAAGCCAAACCTGGGTTCATGGTGCCATCAACTATACCATTCCTCAAGGCTGGGACAACCAGGTGGCAAACGACATCATACTAAATTATAACATCATCATCGAAAAACAATTGTTAAATCCTTCGAAAAGAATATTGCTGGTGGGTTTGGTTGAAACATTCAGTGGCACACTTTATAACGCGGCAGGAATGGGTTTTATGCTAAGAATAGGGAATTTTAATAATTACTTTGAAGGTGCTTCCAATTCACAAAGCACTCCTAAAAATAAGTTTCAAATATATGTTTCTATGAGACCTGTCGCCAGGGTTGTGTTAAGCAATGCTTTGCTGGAAGGAGGATTGATATACCAAATGACTGCCCAAACCGGTGCCTATACACTGGATAAGGATCAAATTGAAAGACTAACCGTATTATATGATGTGGGTCTGAATTTCGAAATGCCAAAATTCAGTATTTCCTTAAGCCAAAAATTAAGAACGGCTGAATTTAAAGGTCAATATGTACAAGAGGTAGGAAATATTACTTTGAAAGCCGATTTGTAACTTTCAGTGTATGTGGCTGATGCTAAATACTTTTAGAGTTATTAATCATTTACTGAAAACAGAATATTTAAAAACCAAAATAAATTAACTTAATCGATCAACTATGAAATTGCTATTTAAAAAAAGTTTGCCTCTTATTGGGTTCCTTTTAATAATCCTCCTTAGTTCATTTAAAGTACCGGCGTTTGTAACAGGATTCTCGTTAAAAGTCGATGTGAATGGACTTCGCAACTCTGAAGGTTCGGTAGTTTTTGCATTGTATAATAAAAAGGATGCATTCCCTGATGAACACTACGAAAAGTATTTGGTGATGCTGACCGGAAAAATTGTAAACGGGGCATCATCTGTAACATTCGAGAACCTGCCAGAGGGAAAATACGCTGTAAACATATTGCATGATGAAGACAATGATGGTAAAATAAAAAAGGGGATCGTCTTGCCAAAAGAGGGCATTGGCTTTTCCAACTATCAGTCGATAAATATCTTCAATCGTCCCAATTTTCACAAAGCATCCTTCGATTTGGAAGGCGACAAAGAAATATTGGTCAGTATTATTTACTTGTAATCAAAAAGTATGGGAACAACCTTTAAAATCATATTGCTTTTTAGCACAATGTTCCTTATTTCATGTGAGGGGTTGTTTGATTATTCGCCATATCAAATTGATTTTGAGGGTGAAAATAAAGGTGTTAATGCAACCAACCTGGATAGGTTATTAAAGGCAAACCAAAGCGATACAATCACAATTGCCTTTACCGGCGATACGCACAATTACTTTGATGAATTGGGCTACTTTGTTGACAAAGTAAACACATTTCCCAACATTGATTTTGTGATTCACGTTGGCGACTTCGCTGATTTTGGCTTGCCGAAGCAATACCTTTGGGGAAATGGCTATTTGTTAAATCTTGAAGTTCCATACCTTGTATTAATAGGAAACCATGATTTGGTTGGCAACGGCTTAGAGGCTTATAAAGAAATGTTTGGTGATTTTGACTTCAGTTTTGTATATCAGGACATTAAATTTGTATTTCTCAATACGAACAGCCTTGAATTTGCTTACAATGGCAATGTGCCCAATCTTGACTGGCTATCACAACAACTTTTTCCTTCGGATGATTTTTCCAAGGCGGTTGTTGTTTTTCATATGCCACCAGGTATTGGTTTTGATCCGGAATTAGAATTGGGCTTTTATCAGACACTATCTGCGCATAACAACGTCATTATGGCTGTTCATGGTCACCAACACCATCATGAGGTCTATTATCCAACTGCCGACAGTATTCCATTTGTAAACGTATATGGTGTGGAGCACCGGATGATGACTATAGTAAAAATTTATCAGGATAAAATATATGTGGAAAATGAGGCATTTTAGTCATTGGTTTTTATTATTGTGTATACTGATCTTCATTAACAATACGCAGGCTCAATCACGTGTTGGAAGGTACGATTGGCTATTGCCCGATTATGTGAAATTACAATATGCAGGAGGGATTGGTTTTTTGTCAGCCGGTGTTGGGTATACCTTTGTCCATCAGCGCATCGATGCCACTTTTTTCTATGGATATGTGCCCAATGGAATCGCAATCGATGACTTGTCTAGCTTGAGTTTACAATTTACGGCCAAGCTCATCAGGATTCGATTATCAGAAAATTATCAATTACTCCCGCTTAACTTTGGTTGGTTTATACACCATACTTTTGGAAGTGACTATTGGATAAAACTACCTTCACATTACCCTCCCGAATATTATTGGTGGTCGCCGGGGAGAAATGCCGGAATTTTTATTGGGGGTGAGTTAAAAACCAAATGGCTGGCCCGGAAAACCCCTGCATCCGGAATCGCTATATACGCCAGAATAGGTACACGTGGATTGTATTTGGCTAGTAAAGTGGGGAATAGCTCAATCCCAATTACTGACATTATTGAATTGGGTTTTGGAATCGCATTATACCGTTGATATGAAAAATCTTTTCATCCTGTTTTTAGCATTTGTTTCATTGCGTCAAGTAATGGCCCAGGAGGATGACACTAAGTTTCAGCTGGTAAACCTGGCTGCCATTGCCGAAGTAAAACAGGTAAACAATTACATCACCTTTCCAACCGATATCGGAAACCTGGCTCCTTTGTGGTTTGAGGCCAATATTGTTCCTGATTTCTTGATCCGGAAAAGTAAAAATGCCCGCTTGATGGGCGTGCTCACACCACAGGTGATCATTCGCATGTACCAGGAAGAGTCATCTCCGGTGCGCACTCCCAGCTATATTCCACAAATTACCATTTATTATGCGCTTGAGGCCAATCGCACTAAAAGTCAATACACCTTTTTTGGTCGAATCGCACACCATTCCAACGGACAGGAGGGTGATTTTTATTTGCCTGACAGCAATATCAATTTGATCTCCGGGAGCTTTTCCACTAACTTTTTGCAGGCAGGCTTGATATTCAACAGGTTTAATGCTAATTTGAATGCCACCCAGTTCTTTAACACTTTTGTCGAAGTACATCCTCCGCGATGGTCCCTGGAGGAGCTTGATGGGAAATATAGCATGGTGAGGTGGCACAATGCTTTGTCAGTTTATAAAATACCACTTGCTGCGAATTCACTTAGTCAAAAAAGTCCGGCTATATCCATACAAGCTGAGGTTATGTGGATGTTTGGACAGGTCGATGACTGGAGTGCCCTGTCAACAGACAGGCTTAACCTGAACCTTACTTTTTTCTACCATCCTTCCTTTTTGGAGGACATCGGCCTGTTTGTGGAATTTTACAGCGGAATGGATTATTACAACATTTATTTCAATGAAAAAGTGGAAGTCATCCGATTTGGCATCATGACCGAAAAGTTAAGATTTTAAACCTGATAACATGGCAAAAATTGAGTTAAACACCGAAGCTAAGATATTAGACGCTGCGAATAGCATCTTTCTGTTGTTCGGATATCATGGAACTACACTTCAACAAATTGCTGATTTAGCAGGAATTCATAAATCAGCAATCCATTACTATTATAGGTCAAAAGAAAGATTGTATTTCCAAGTCGTCAATGGCGTTCTCGATGATATCTTAAAAACTGAAAATGGTTTAATCTCAAATCAAAATGTATTTGAGAAACAAAGGTGGTTTCTTTTTACTGAAATGTACAATAATCAAATTTGTTTTGAAAAAACGATTAAAGAGTTGTATTTGAACGATTGGGATAAAAAACTAAACGAAATAAGAGAGTTAGCTAAAATTTAAGATTCATTTTAATTCTAACGCCTCAGACTAAGGAATCATGTCTTAAATGGTTGGTGAATAATTCATGATTCCGGTCTAAAAAGGTGAATCATAAAAATAATTGAAAATCAGAATGAACCCCGACCCTAAAGGGAGTTCTGATTTTCAGCCACTTCCCCTTTAGGGGATTCCTGCCTGACGGCAGGGAGTGCAATTTTGCCGACACACCAACGTTAGATTGATATATTTCACCCTCGATTGACTTTTTATTTTGTTGTTATTAAGACTATTATAGTAGTATTTTCAATTTGCTTCAAAAATATATTCAATAATTCTATTGAACAATTGAACAATCATTTTATATTTGCATCATAAAACTTTTATCGATGAAAGGAAGAGAATTCAAGGATGCAATGTACAATGGGCTTTCAAAGCTATTAAAAGCCCTTTCGAACCCTTTTCGGCTTGAAATTATCGAAATGCTTTCGCAAGGGGAGAAAAGTGTAGAAGGAATTGTTCAAACCACCAATTTGAATTTTGCCAATGCCTCGCAACATTTGCAGGTATTAAAAAACAACAACATTGTAAAATCAAGAAAAGAAAAGCAATACGTCTACTATTCACTGGTGAACGATAATTTCTTATCACTTTATCAACATGTAATAAAATATGCCATTCACGAAATAGCCGAGTTGGAAAAGATCATGAACCGCCAACGGGAAGATAATAAATCGCTGAATGCAGTTAATCTAAACGAATTGGAAACGATGATTGGCAGTGAAAATGTACTGTTACTCGATGTACGGCCATCGGCTGAATTTGAATTTGGTCATATAACCGGGGCAGTTTCAGTACCAATGGACGAACTTTTATGTTGTTTGAAAGATTTCTCGAAAGAAAAAGAAATTATTGCTTACTGCCGGGGGCCGTTCTGCGTACTGGCCGATGAAGCAGTTCAAGTTTTAAGCGAAAAAGGCTACAAAGTCAGGAGGCTGGATGAAGGATATCCCGAATGGAAAATGAAACAATTAGAAACCCTAAACACGAATTAGATACTATGAAAACAATTCTAATTCTGGGTGGTGGGGTTGGTGGAATAGTAACTGCGAATGAGCTTAGCAGCAGTATTGGCGGCGAGCACAACATTGTCCTGATCGAAAAGAACAAGGAACACACGTTCGCCCCATCGTATTTATGGCTGATGAACGGCTACCGCAACAAAAAACAAATTTGTGTACCGCTCAAATCGCTCCTGAAAAAGAATATTGAAGTAGTAAATGCCAATGTGAGTGAAATTGTTCCGGATGAACATAAAGTAAAAGCAGGTGAGAAAGAGTATCACTATGATTTTCTTGTAATAGCGCTTGGCGCCGATTTGGCCCCTGAAAAAATTCAGGGTTGGGATCACAGCATTCACACCTTTTATACCATGGAAGGTGCGGTAAAATTACACGAAACGCTAAAAAACACTTCAGGCGGAAAGGTTGCACTGGTCATTTCATCGATGCCCTACAAATGCCCTGGCGCACCGCAAGAAGGTGCGATGCTGGTCGAAGATTTTCTCAAATCAAAAGGTATTCGGGATAAAGTTGAGATAAGTTTATTCACTCCCGAACCACAACCGCTGCCCGTTGCCGGTCCGGAACTTGGAAATGCCGTTAAAAGTATATTGGATCAAAAAGAAATCCGGTTCCATCCGTCAATGTTTCTCGAATCGGTTGATACAAAATCAAAACAACTATTTTTCAATGGAAAAGAACCTTTTGAATACGATTTGTTGATCGTCATTCCACCACATCAATCACCTGATGTTATCCGAAAATCTGACCTGACAAATGCCAATGGATGGATCGATGTAAACCCGCAGACACTTGAAACAAAACATGAAAATGTATTTGCTATAGGCGATGTTGCTTCTATCCCTCTACCTGGCCGTTGGATTCATGACAAACCATTGCTGCTCCCGAAAGCCGGGGTCTTTACCCATTTGCAGGCCGTTGTTGTGGCAAAAAACATCATCAGAAAAATAAAAGGCGAAAAAGGTGATGAAAAATTCTGTGCCGATGGTTATTGTATGCTTGAAGCAGGAGAAGATTTGGCAGGATTTGCTTTTGGCGATTTTTTCGGAGAACCGCATCCACAGGTTCAGTTAAAACAGATTGGCAAAAAATGGCACATCGGGAAAGTGCTTTTCGAAAAATTATGGTTAAGCCCGGTTGGATTTAAAAAAACGTTCTACAAAAATTTGCTTCAAATTGGTGGTAAGTTAATCGGCATTCCGGTTAAACTCTAATATAAATGGTTTTAAAACAGTTGAATTATGAAACTAATCCTAATTTTATTAATACCAATTTCGCTTTTAAATCAAGGTTGTTTGAATAACAAAAACAATCAGGAAATAAATAAAGAGTTTATTGAAAAAGGGCAATCTATAGTGAAACAGACCTTTGACACCTTGAATAAAGAGCTTTCAACAGCAATTAGTGAGAAAGGGTTGAAAGCCGCAATTGATTACTGCTATTTAAACGCGTCAACTATTACTTCAATCTACGAAAATAAAGCGATTACCTCAATTTCGAGAACGGCCATAAAGTTTCGGAATCCTGCAAATGCGCCTGACAGTTTAGAATTCCTTGTTTTAAACCAATATGGTTCGTCAATAGAACGTGGCGACACCATTAGCCATAGATTAATCGTAAATGATACTGAAATACACTATTTTAAACCAATACTCCTCGATAATAAATGCCTGTTATGTCATGGTGACCCTAACACAGAAATACAATCTGAAGTTCTGGAACAAATTAAAAATAAATACCCGGGTGATTTGGCTACCGGATTCCGGAAAGATGATTTAAGAGGTATGTGGCATATCGTATTTAATAAAAAGTAAAAAGAGTCATTCCTTCTAATTTTCAGATAATAAAAGAATAATCAAAATGAAAAGATCAACCCTATTTATTCTATTGTTTTTTGCATTCTATTCCGTTCTGGGGAATAAAACAGACCTGAAAAAAATCAATTTCAGTTTTTGGGCTCAGGTCTGGTATCAACATGTTGAAAAAGGCAAAAACGGCAATTCCCTGAACGACTTTATGGTACGAAGGGCATATTTATCGGTAAAGGGACAGCCAACCGATTACCTTGGTTTTTTTGCCCACATTGCGGTTGACCGCTTAGGTCAGGATGGTTTGGACAACCCGGGGTTGGGTCTCGGCAGTGGTTTGGCTTTTCGCGATTTATGGATTACCCTGAGCTTAAATGAAAGTTTCAAAATCCAGGTAGGACGCATGTATGTTCCCCTTACACGAAATTATGGGACAACTTCAACCAAGGCGTTGCTTACAACCGACCTTTCCTTTATGCAGGGAGGTATTCGGGGAGGTATTTTCTATACCAGTAAAGTAGGCCGGGACGATGGCGTGACCCTTTGGGGCAATCCGTTCGATGGTCGATTGCAATACCGCCTGATGGTTTCAGAAGGTATTGAAGATATCAGCAATCCAAATGACCAGCTTCGCCTAGTTGGCCGGGTAGTCGTTAATTTGTTGGAGCCAGAAATAGAGTGGTTCAATCAGGGCACCTATTTAGGCCAGAAGAAAATTCTGAGTTTTGGCACGGGTATCGACAGTCAAAATAACCTGATTTTAAATGGCATCAATGGCCGGGACAATTTGATTTGGACAGTTGATGGCTTCCTGGATCATCCGCTTGCAAATGGAGCCGTTACAGCAGAGTCGGCTTACATCCATATCAGAAACAGCACCCAGGCCAACACTTTCACGAATCTTGCTCCGGGCGACAATGCCGGGCTTTTTTACATTCATGCAGGATACTACTTTAGTACTCCAATCGGCATAGGCAATTTACAACCTTATTTACGTTACGAAAACGTGTCGGTCGAGCAAAAGAATGAAACCAGCTTTCTTAGCGGCGGGTTCAATTACTATCTGAGAGGACACAATGCAAAGTTTAGCATTGATTATACAATTGTTGACTATGTAAAAATGAATAACCAAAGCATTATGACACTACAACTGGCTGTAGGAATTTAGTCTTTCATAGTTATGAAAAATCCAATTTACCACGATTATATTGCTTTAACCCCTATCATCCCGGAAATTGCAATTGAAGCGCCACCATTTTTACAAACACACTTTGGCAAAGAAACTTGATTTTAGGACGGCCGCAACAATGGTCCGGATTTCAACCGGAAAATGTTAGACGGAGACAGAAATTGATTTAGAATTGGAAGTACTTGTTAATGCTATAAAAAACTATCATTATAAATTAAATCAACAATCAATGAAGAAACATTTTATATTACTGGTGTTCATGGCTTGTGTTTTTACAACCGTAAGTAATGCCAAATCACCTATTCCGGATTCAGGTTCGCCAACATCTATCGGAATGGTCATCTATTCGAACGATTCAGAAACTGTTTGGAATGCCCTGCGCCTGGCCAATTATTCCAAAAATCGGGGCGATACAGTGAGCATATTTTTGCTCGGCAAGGGTGTTGAGCTCGATGATATGGTAAAAACAGACAACAATATGAAAGAGCAAGTTGATATGTTTTTAGAGAATGGAGGAGTTATTCTTGGATGCGGAACTTGTCTGCAAAGCAGAAAAAACAACGAGCCGGAGGTCTGCAAGTTTTCATCACTTACCGATCTGTACGAACTGATCCGTAAAAACAAAATTGTATTAACATTTTAAAATATAACAATATGCTTCAATGAATTCATTCTCTACCGATCTGTAAAATAATATTTAATTTGAATCTCTAAAACCAATAACATGAAAAAAGTTTTAATCCTCATAAATGATGCTCCTTATGGGACAGAAAAGGCGTATAATGGTTTACGTTTGGCTATGCAAATTCAAAAAGATTATGAAGACACCGATTTGTGTATATTTCTTATGGCCGATGCTGTTACATGTGCATTACCAAATCAGAGGACACCAAACGGGTATTACAATATTGAAAGAATGTTGAAAGCAGTCATAATGAAGAAAGGCAAAGTAAAACTTTGTGGGTCATGTGCTGAAGCTCGTGGCATTAAAGAAATGAAACTTGTTGATGGAGCAGAGATGAGCACGATGAAAGAACTAACACAGTGGACAATTGAAAGTGATAAGGTCATAACATTTTAGAAATGGCACACAACCCTTTCGATAGCCTTACTTCAGAATACGAAAAATGGTTTATTGAAAGTGGGAATCTAACCCTCGCAGGCTCCTAATCCTGGTGACGGACCTGGTGGCTCAGGCAGTTCCGGAAGTGATCAGGGTTCATCAACCATTCAAATTACCCCGCATTATACCGATAATTCCAGTTCTGAAAATTACAACCAATTAGAGCTGAGTAATGATATGTAACGACCATGAGAAAATCTTTCTCACACATGAGGATGATTATTCGGTGTTCCATTTGACAATTACAAAGCTAATCCCATCTCCATTTTCATCCAACTACCAGTGAGCACTTATCATGTATATAAAAGGTTACAAATAGATAGTTCATTGATAACCATCCCCTGTTTTCGTTGCTTTTTTTCCTTATTTGCTTTCCTTATAAATTAAACGGAGCTGTTTTATTATTTAAAAAAGCTACTATTTTTGCATTTAAGAAAATTAATACTTAATATATTATAGAAATGAATGCGATGAAACACTTAAGCCTTTATCTTTCAGTCCTTTTCCTGTTATTATTTGCCAGCGATGCATTATTTGCACAAGAGGTTAACCTTTCAGGAGAAATACGTCCACGTTTCGAATATCGCCATGGATATAAAACACTAAGCCCCGATGGAGCCGATGGAGCCTCTTTTATTTCACAACGTACACGCTTAAACGGGTTTTTTGCCAATGAGAATTTTAAAGTTGGGTTGGTAATACAGGATGTTCGTGTATGGGGAGACGTAAGTCAACTGAACACCTCCGATATCAATGGTCCTGCCATTCATGAAGCCTGGGGCGAAGCCATGATTAATCAAAAATTATCGATAAAAGTAGGGCGCCAGGAGATTGTGTACGATGACTCACGAATTTTCGGAAATGTGGGCTGGGCGCAGCAAGCCAGGAGTCATGATGCAGCCATTATAAAATATTACCCTTCTAAGATACACCACATCGAGTTAGGTCTGGCCTATAATGCAAATGGAGAAAGCCTGTTTAAGACAGACTACACAGTGAATAGTTACAAAACATTACAGTATATCTGGTATCACGGTAACTTTGGAAAAGCAGGATTAAGTTTTCTTGCCTTAAATAATGGCATGGCTTATGCAAAGGACTCTGTAACTCAAAATATAGCTTATAGTCAAACTATTGGGCCTCGTTTTACTTATGGTAAAGACGAATTTACATTTGATGTTGCAGCGTATTACCAGGGCGGAAAAAATGCCAGGGATAATGACCTGAGCGCCATGTATTTTTCTGCCAATGCCAGCTATAAGCTATCTGACAAGTTCACGATAGGACTTGGTGGTGAATATCTTTCAGGAACAAAAACCGTCGACCAGGGTCTGACAGAAGAAAAAGACAAATCGTTTACACCACTTTACGGTACCAATCACCAATTTAACGGCTGGATGGATTACTTTTATGTAGGCAGTTACAACGAAAGCAATGGGTTAATCGACCTGTACCTGCCACTTACCTATAGCATCGAAAAATTAACCTTTATACTGGTACCACATTATTTTATGGCCGCTGCAACAGTAGCAAAACAGGATATTATCGGAGTCTGGAAAGACTATCGCAATGGTTTAGGTACAGAAATTGACTTCTCGGTAGCTTACAAAGTAAACAACAGCCTTGATGTTAGTGGAGGTTACTCACAAATGTTGGGAACCGAAACACTACAAATAATCACTGGTGGTAATTACAATAACACAAATAACTGGGGCTGGATTATGTTTACCTTTAAGCCAACCTTTTTTATTAAAGAATAATGGAATAGCAGAATCATTTTATCCCTTATAATAAAATAAACCTTATACCATGTCAAACATACTTCATAAACTCACTCCTCCACCATCCTGGCGAATACCCGTGGTGGTGGTGAGCGGCATCCTGTTTGGTTTGGCTCTTTACCTGGTCTATGTATCGAATGCTGTTTCGTATTTAAGCGACAATCCTACAACATGTATTAACTGCCATGTGATGAACCCCCAATATGCAACCTGGTTTCATAGTTCTCATCGGGAGCGTGCTTCATGCAACGACTGCCATGTGCCTCAGGACAATGTGTTCAACAAATATTTCTTTAAGGCCAAAGACGGCTTGCGCCATGCTACCATGTTTACACTGAGATTAGAACCCCAGGTAATTATGATTAAAGAGGCTGGTGCCGAAGTTGTTCAGCAAAATTGTGTCCGTTGCCACAATGAGCTCATCACCGACAATAAAATGCTTGCGAGATCACTTAGCTTCGACCATTTCAGAACCGAAGGTCGCAAATGTTGGGAGTGTCATCGTGAAGTCCCACATGGAAGAGTAAACAGTCTTTCATCTGTGCCCAATGCACAGATTCCCCAAACCAAAACTCCGATTCCCACATGGATCAACAACCTTTTAAAGTCTAAAACCAAGAATTAAACAATAAAAGTCATGAATAAGAAAAGAAGTCCTTTATTAAATTGGGTGCTATTTTTTGCCACCCTGATCGTGGTTTTCTTTCTGGGTCTACTGGCCTCTTCGGTAACCGAGCGCAGGGCAGAGCAGCAAACCACTTGGAAACCAGAAGTTCAAATTGCAAAATTTGAACCAAGAAACGAAGTCTGGGGTAAAAATTATCCTACCGAGTACAACTCTTACGAAAAAATGAAAGAGAGTAATTTCCGATCCAAATATAACGGAAATGCCAAAATTGATATGCTGGAAGTAGATCCACGACTGGTCGTCATGTGGGCCGGTTACGGTTTCTCCATAGACTATAATCAGGGAAGAGGTCACGCGTATGCTATCGAAGATTTACGTAACACCCTTCGCACAGGTGGGCCAACTGGTCCTGATGACGGACCAATGCCTTCCACTTGCTGGACCTGTAAAGGCCCGGATGTTCCCCGGATAATGAACGAAGAAGGGGTAGCTGCCTATTATACCGGAAAATGGGCACGACTGGGTGCAGAGATAGTTAATCCTATAGGTTGCGCCGACTGTCATAACAACGAAACCATGGAACTTCAAATCTCACGCCCGGCGTTAGTAGAAGCGTTTCAGCGTCAGGGAAAAGACATTACTAAGGCCACCCATCAGGAGATGCGTTCACTTGTCTGCGCCCAGTGCCACGTGGAATACTACTTTGATAAACACAGGGAGGGTGCTGAAGGAGTCAATTATCTGACTTTTCCATGGGACAATGGTCAAAGTGTTGAGGCGATGGAAGCTTACTATGATGCCAAAGAATTTAGCGATTGGACGCATAAACTGAGTAAAGCTCCCATGCTTAAAGCGCAACATCCGGGCTACGAAATTTATCTCACGGGGATTCATGCTCAACGTGGCGTCAGCTGTGCCGATTGTCACATGCCCTATATGAGCGAAGGGGGTAAAAAATTTACCGACCACCATATTCAATCTCCATTGAATAATATTGAAAATTCATGTATGGTATGTCACAAAGAAAAAACAGCACAATTAATCAATGATGTATATGAGCGTCAGGATAAGATTATAGAAAATCGTGATATACTCGAAAAATTATGTGTTCGCTTGCATGTTGAGGCTAAAATGGCATGGGATTTGGGAGCAACCGATGCACAGATGAAAGCTATTCTGATGGACATTCGTCATGCACAGTGGCGTTGGGATTATGCAGCAGCATCACATGGTGCTTCATTCCATTCACCAGTTGAAATCTCCAGGGTAATCGCAGGTGGGATCAACATAGCTCAGGAAGGTCGCATTAAATTGGCTCGATTACTAATTGAATTAGGCTACAAAGGAGAAGTCCCTTATCCCAACATCACTACCAAAGCCCAGGCTCAGGAATATATTGGATTACCCCTGGAGAAATTAATTGAGGAAAAGGAGTCCTTTAAAAAGAATTTGTTATCGCAGTGGGAAAAAGAGGCTGAGGCGCGCGAGGCTTCCATGCCTGTTATCTATAATAAATAAACTGATTGATTTTATTTACGGAAGGGTTATGTATCCTGTATAGTCATAACCCTTCTTCTATTGGGAAGTTATTATAAAAACCTGTCTCTTTGGGCTTTTTTTTATCCTATGATACAACAAAAAAAATACGATAACCCAATATGGAGCAACCCTTGGGGATATAGAGAGAGTTTTTTTATCGTTTCAGGGCTTTTGCTCAGTGGCTTTGCGCTTGAGTGGGCATCCGGTGGCACGGGAGTACCTGAATTCACTAACCTCTCATTAAATATCGCCGCATGGCTGTTGGTAATATTTATTTTTACTGCCGGAATATTTTTCAGAAAACAAGTCTTTATCTTGTGGCTTTCGGGAATTCCTGCCGCAATCAGTGCTGTTACCGGGATTACGTTTATGGCTTTGTTGATGGGACTCACCTTGCAACATGATGGATCCGCTTCCGGCTGGGTGGTACAACTGGGTCTGTCACATGTCACATCCTCCTGGCCCTATCTCTTGATTTCAGTCTATTTGTTGGTTGTGCTGGGAATTGCCGCTTCCAAACGCATAATTCCATTTTCAACTAAAAATATTGGTTATATCCTGAATCATCTGGGGCTGTGGATCGTGATTTTTTCAGCCACTTTTGGTGCTACCAAGGTTGAACGACTTGAAATGAAGGTAAAAGAAGGAGAGATCGAATGGCAGGCATTTGATAAAAAAAACAATGTATGGGTGGAAATGCCTTTTGCGATTCGTTTGAATGATTTTGTCCTTGAACAATATGCACCAAAACTTGGGATAGTTGACAATATCACGGGAATGATTCTCCATGAAAATGGAAAGAACGTTATGCTTGTTGATTCGGTTGCTTCAGGAAACATGCTTGGATGGGATATTCGGGTGTTGACCTATCTTGATCAGTCGGGTAAGGCAGGAGAGGCCTATTATCTTAATAATGAAACAGGTGCCGCCCCGGCGGTAAAAGCGGAAGCAATTTCAGAAAACAAATCGGATACGGTGGTGGGTTGGGTAAGTTGTGGGAGTTTTAATCATTCTTACGAAGCATTAAAAATTAACGACCAACTTTCGTTGATTATGTTCTACCCTGAACCTAAGAAGTTTCTTTCTAAAATTGACATTCTAACGCCTGAGGGAGAGACAACCGCTGTTGAGTTGGAAGTGAATAAACCTGCCAAAGTGAAAGGATGGGATATCTATCAGGTCGGGTATGATGATCAACTGGGTCGTTGGTCAGATACTTCGGTCATCGAATTTGTTCGTGACACCTGGTTACCATTTGTATATACAGGAATATTCATGATGATTGCCGGTGCGATGACCCTTTTCTGGTCCGGACGAAATAACACACCTACTGACTTATGACCTGGATAAATTTCCCTACCTATGCCCTGCTCACTATACTGGGATGGACAATCGGAATGCTGATGAACGCCATCGGTAAATCGAATCTTGTAAAACAGTTGGGCATTGCTTTGGTGATTGCAGGACAACTTGTACTTACTTTATTCCTGCTCAAACTATGGATGATACTCGATCGTCCACCGATACGTACATTGGGAGAAACGCGATTGTGGTACAGCTTTTTTCTGCCAATCATTGGGCTAATCACCTACCAACGATGGAAATACCAGTGGTTTTTAGTGTACAGTCTGCTATTGGCCTGTCTGTTTTTGGGGTTCAACCTCGCCTATCCGGAAAATTATTCCAAAACACTGATGCCTGCCTTACAAAGTCCCTGGTTTGTACCTCATGTGATTGTTTATATTTTCTCATATGCACTTCTATCTGCCAGTAGTCTGGTGGCAATTAAGGGACTGGCGTTTCATTATTTTAAAGGCCGGGAATCCGGGAATCAAACGCTCGCGTTGGCAGATAATCTGGTGTTCATTGGATTTGCCTTTTTAACCTTAGGATTGTTATTTGGAGCTCTGTGGGCAAAAGAAGCCTGGGGACATTATTGGACATGGGATCCCAAAGAAACCTGGGCATTCTTAACCTGGATAGTATATTTAGTCTATATTCATATCCGCTATCAACATGGTCAGAAAGCACTTTGGGCTCTGTGGATACTTGGATTGGCGTTTGTCGTATTGCTTGTTTGCTGGTTTGGCGTAAATTACCTACCGTCAGCAGCTAACAGCGTGCATGTGTATACCAGGGATTAAAACGTAACATTCGCCGATAAAAACCAGTAATTATTTGTCCGGCTGGTTTATCCGAATCATTGTCAATCTTTCTGTTTCACTGTGTTTTTATTTTTTTATTTTACTTCAGCTTTTTTGAATGACCCTTTCTGGCCAGAAATGAGACAAATGTTGTCAATCCAACAAACAATGTTTTTCCAGATAGGCAAGATCCAGCACCCTGATAGCCTTGCCTTCCTGAACGATAATATTAGACTTTTCAAGCGAACCCAATGCCCTGATCATCGTTTCGTAGGTAGTTCCGGCTATGCTTGCTATATCTTTACGTGTCGGGGTATATTCAAGCAATGTATTATCGGTACTACTAAATCCAAAGGCCCTGATAATAGTCATAAGTGCTACAATCACTTTTTCTTTAGCCTTTAACCCTGCCGTCAACTTCATCCTTTTTTCAGCAGCATTGAGTTCGTCGGCATAAAACAGCATCATTTGGAAAGCAAACTCTGAATTGGCTTTTACTGCGCTATAGAATACATCAACAGGTATAAATGTCACTTCCGAATCCTCAAGGGCAATGGCTGTTACCGGATAGATCATTTTTTTACCAAATCCTCTATGACCTAACAATTGTTCCTCTTTAGCCAACCGAATGATTTGTTCCTTTTCACCATCTATTGTAACTACTTTAATCTTACCTGAATAAATCTGGAATATACCTTTAATGGGATCGCCGGCAGAAAATATTGTAGCTCCGGCAGGATAAAGCATGGATGTTTTGTGAAAACTGATTAAGGTTTTCCACTCAGGTGAACAATATTTGTTGATGAAACAATTATAATGCGTACATATTTCACATAACCTTTTCATATTTACTAAAAGCTGAACTTTTATTTTGTTATATTTTTAATTCTGGTAACGGTTATCTCTCTGTTTGTGCTATTTCACGCAATGCATGCTCATTAATAACATATATTTCATTATCAACCCAATTGATAATATTTAAGCGTGAAAAATATTTCAGTACATTTGAGAGCGAAAGCATTGAG
This sequence comes from Bacteroidetes bacterium GWF2_41_31, assembly GCA_001769215.1. GTDB lineage: Bacteria > Bacteroidota > Bacteroidia > Bacteroidales > F082 > UBA6244. The sequence continues at coordinate 12,262 of MEOL01000045.1, read as the reverse complement.
ATTTCTGCAAAATTAGAAAAATCAGATAATTTCATAGATAAATCTACTTCGCTTGTTTCACCCTCCTTGTATCCAAAGGCATCAATTATCATGCAGATTGATGATGCCACTTTCTCATTAACTGACTTTAAGGTACGTAAACGATATTTTTGTTCAGAACGACGTAATTCATCAGCAAAAAACATCATCATATAAAAACTTAAGTCGGCATTGTTTCGCAGAAGTTTGAAAAAATCTTCATTTGGAATATCCGCAAGTTCTGAAGATGTGAGTGTTTCTGCTGATATTGGGTATGTCATGTTCGTGCTCATTCCCCGATGGCCCAGCACCTGGCCTTCTCCGGCCAAACGGATAATTCTTTCAATTGAATCATCCGTTTTCATGGTAATTTTCACCTTGCCCGAGCAAATTATGTAAATACCACTAACTAAATCACCTTCGGAAAAAACTTTCAACCCAGCCGAAAATAATTTTCTTGTTTTAAAATTCTGGACAAACTCAAGCCATGAATTCAAACAATATTTGTTTATAAAACAATTTTTATTTATGCAAGATCTACAATCCATCTTTTTTTTCAATTAATAATTTCGGAACAAACAATATGTGGCTTAGGAAATTGATTTCTGCTGGATATTGATATTTAATCTTTTACAATTGAAGATTCATACTCTCATCATATCAATATGCCACGCTATTTTTTTTCTTTGCTTTTTTTTATGTAGTTATCAATAGAGAGTGCACCGGCTCCAAAAAGAAAAAAGACAAATAAAAGTACAAGAACAAGTACAGATATTTCTAATGATTGTTCCGGAGAAGCCAGGTCTTTTTTCAAATGAATGATAAACACAGCGCCAATAAGTATAGGAATCTGAGCGAGTGCTGCAATGCGGGTGGCAAAACCTATAGCTAAACATAGTCCTCCTATCATGTGAATTACTATAATATACGAATACCACCAATAGTATTGTTCACTACCGGCAAGTCTTATAATGGTTGCCGTATCAAGACTTAAAATAACTCCCCTCACAAATAATGCAAGCCCTAAGAATATACGGATTAATGAATAGGCCATCTTGTTGTTGTTTTCCAACCAGTTAATTATTGAGTAATATTGTTTCATAATAATATTATTTTAATTTCTGATTATTCAATTTATTAATAGATATCTGCATCCAAACTAAGCAGGCGAGAGAAAGAACAAATATGAAAATCCAGCTGCTTGTCCATAATCCGGTGATGGCTAATAAATAGCCAAATAAAATAGGACAAAAAAAGCCACCAAGCCCGCCTAATACGCCAACAGTTCCACCAACTACCCCAACAGCGTTTGGAAAATACATGGGTATAAATTTATATACAGCACCCATCCCAAGCCCCCAGGTAATTCCCAATAATAAAACAAGAAACACCAGGATTTTCATATTTGCCTGAAAATAAATTCTGGTAATTCCCTTGGCAACTAACTGGTTTTTTTTAACCTGATCCCCAACCTGAATAATTGGTATATGCCAGGCAGTTTTTTGAGGTAGAACAAGAAACTTAGTATCATCCAAATCAACATTGGCCATCAATGGTGTTAAAGTATATTCTTTTTTGCTAATCTTAATCAAACTATCGGAGGCAAATGTCACCATACCATCCGCTTTTGCAACAATTCCTTTTCCCGGAGAGAATAATTCCATTTTCGGAAAAACTAAAAACAATCCAAGCAAAACAGAAGAAATAAAAACTGAATAAAGTACTTTTCGCGGTCCAAATTTATCTGATAGCCAACCACCAAGCATACGGACTATACCGGCCGGGAAACTAAACAAGCTTGCAAGCATTCCGGCCTGAACAAAGGGTATATAGTAAACATTCAGATAGTAGGGCACTAACCATTGAGAAAAAGCGACAAAACAACCAAAAACCAGAAAATAATAGAGGCCAAAGCGCCAAACCCTCATATTGTTGAGAGGTTCAAGCAGTTGCACAAATCTTTTTCCACTTAGTGCAGGTTTCTTATTTTCGGTAAAGATAAAAAAAACTACCGCCATAAGCAGAAGCAAAGCAGCATAAATGGTGGGTAATGTGTGCCAATTTTCAATATTATTTCCATGATTAGTTAAAGATTGCAGGACAGAAGGTGCGATTAAAGTAGTTAAGGCAGCTCCGGTTGTACCGATACCAAAGATTCCCAATGCAGTTCCTTGCCATTTTGCAGGATACCAGACTGAAGTATAAGCAACTCCAACCGCAAAACTTGCACCTGTCAGTCCGAACCCAAAACTACAAAGCAGGAATGCAACATAAGAATCTGCAAAGGAAAGCAGGAACATAGGGATGGCTGAAATTACCATGAGAAGACTAAAGATGGGCCTTCCTCCAAAGCGATCAGTTAAAAGTCCAACAGGTAGTCTTAAAATTGATCCTGTGAGGACAGGCAATCCAAGAAGCCAGCCAATTTGCACTGTACTCCATTCAAAAACCTGGTTATCAACTAAAAATGAAACTAATGTACCATTCAGCATCCATGCTGAAAAGCAAATCATGAATGCAAGCGTATTGAAAAACAATATCTGGTGCGCCTTACCTGTTATCTTTTCATCCATAACAAATAATTAGTTATTAGTTGGTTTATGAATCTTCCACTTTACTTTTGGGTTTCTTATTGTCTTGCGATCCCAATTCCAGATTACATATTGATAGGGCCGCCAGATATAGGAAAACGGATAAACCAGGAAATGCATAAACCTGGTGAACGGGATGATTCCTATCATTGTAAAACCAGAAATGATATGGATTTTTACAGCAAGCGGCATCGCTGAAACGGCTGCAATATCAGGAGTAAACATAAAAATCGACTTAATGTAAGGCGTCATCGTCCCGGCGAACCAGGAGGACCCCCACCTGAAAAAAAAGGCGATCCAAAGTCCCGAAATAATCTGAACCGCAAGGATAACATAAACAACAATATCCATTTTATTGGCAACCACTATTAACCGCTTATGCTTTAACCTACGCACAATCAATAAATACAAACCAAAGAAAGCCGAAATGCCAAACCCCAACGCTACTATCTCCAAAATAAGCAAACGAACTGGCACACTGTTCCACAAAAGAACACTTCTGGGAAATAAAAATGCTACTAAGTGGCCGAAGAACAAGTACAACAGGCCCCAGTGAAAAGGACGGCTTCCATAAAACAACTCCCTGGTTTCAAGGAACTGTGTGGACAATGAAGATACTTTAAAACCAAAATTTAAGTACCTGAAAATGGAACCGACCAACATAACCGTAAGTGCCGCATAGGGCAACCCAATAAAGAAAAAATTATTGAACATAATTATATGGTTTTATGTTTATGACAAAATGAATCGCAAATAACAGACTTGGGTGAGGACATCACAAAATCCCTGTCACCATTAAATACCTCCTCCGGCATTGCAAATTCCATCAAACCTTTCCCGTTAAAATCGCGTTGCAGGAATACATACAAAACCTCCAGTATTTCCTTATAATAATGTGTAGTAATATTCTTGAATCTGGTAAGCATAAATCTGATTGCCGGCATTGTAATAATGAAACCAAGTTCGTCTGCAAAATCCGGGTCTGTTGTTTTTGAGAGAAGTGTTAGCACATTGGGCAGGTGGTCTCCCAATTCGCTGCCACAATCTATCCCGGTTTTTTTGTGCTCACTTTGAAGGTTTACAAGCAATTGAGCTCTTTTGTAATCCTCCCCAAACAACACATACCCAATATCAAGGTAACATATTGCCTGTACATCAAAGGTTTTTAGGTAATATTCCTGCTGCTCCCTGATTGTCAACAGGCTGTGATCCGTAAAGAGTTGTTTAAATGAATATACCTTTTCAGGAAATTCCCTTGCACATAGCTTCAGAAATTCTTCTGAATATTCCACATTGTGTTCATCAGGATACCTGAACATGTTAGCCAATATTTTATAATGATTTAGATTTTTCATAAAAAATTTCCTTAGTTATAAGCCTCTCTTAGGTGGTTCCTTAAAACCAAAGCCATGGTTCCCTTTCACATCAGCCGTACTTTCCAGCATTTCCATGGCTTCTTCGCGGTGAGCTGCCGGGATTACAAACCTATCACTGAATAAAGGCAGAGAAGTAAGCCGGAAAATGGCATCAGCCGTATCTTTATCCATCGAAACCTCTTTCATGGGATCCGTGACTTCATTTTCGGGCAAATCGCCAACTGTTACATTTCTGCGGTGTAACCTTACAGCCATCAATTTTTTCAGGACTACTTCGATTGTCTTTTCATTTCCGGCGCTGAACAGGTTAGCCAGGTATTTAATCGGTAGCCTTGATTTTTCAATAGCTCCCCAAAATGATTCACTCGTCGTTTCATAAGTACCGTTTTCAACAAAAGCCATGGTTGGCAACAATGGAGGTACGTAAAACAAGTTAGGCAATGTCCTGAATTCGGGATGTAAAGGCAGCGCCAATCCCCATTTTTTTACAAATTTATAAACTGGCGATTTCTGGGCTGCATCAATTGTGGAATCTGCAATTCCATTTTCTTTTGCCGCATTTATAACTTCCGGATCAAATGGATCCAGATAAATATCCAGCTGCCTGTCAACCAATTCGCTTTCAGGACAAGAAGCTACATCTTTAATTTTATCGGCATCGTACAACATGACGCCCAGATATCTGATACGTCCAACGCATGAATGCATACATGCCGGGATCTGACCTGATTCAAGACGAGGATAACACAACAAGCATTTTTCTGATTTGCCTGTGTTCCAATTGTAATAACTTTTTTTATAGGGACAAGCTGTAACACACATTCTCCATGCCCGGCATTTTTTCTGGTTGATGAGTACAATACCGTCCTCTCCCCTTTTGTAAATGGCACCAGAAGGACAGGCGGCTACACAAGCCGGGTTGAGGCAATGGTTGCACATGCGGGGCAGATAGTGCATTGTCATCCGCTCAAGTTGAAACATGGCTTCCTGTTCCTGGGCCGACAGGTTTTTGAAATTCACGTCTTTTCGTGCATATTCCTGACTTCCTGATAGGTCATCATCCCAGTTTGGGCCTGATTTTGGCGTAATATACTCGCCTGTTATTAATGAAACCGGGCGGGCAACAGGCTGGTCATCCCCTGCTTCTGCTTCAAACAGATGTTCGTATTGATAGGTCCATGGTTCGTAATAATCGTCAATAACAGGCAAATTCGGGTTGTGAAACATATTCTTTAATCCTTTGAACTTACCAGCACCTTTCAGGCTCAGTTTTTTGCCTTTCATCTCCCATCCGCCTTTATATATATCCTGGTCTTCCCATTTGCTCGGATAGCCGGTGCCGGGTTTGGTTTCCACATTGTTCCACCACATATATTCAGCACCTTTGCGATCGGTCCAGATGTTTTTGCATGCGATGGAACAGGTATGGCACCCGATGCATTTATCGAGATGGAACACCATTGAAATTTGTGATCTTATATCCATTTTTCGGTTATTTTAAAATTCGACTTTATCCATTTTCTGCACCAATACAAACGTGTCACGATTTACACCTACAGGCCCCCAATAATTAAAGTGGTAGGTAAACTGTCCGTATCCGCCAACCATCAGGTTAGGCTTGAGATGAATTCGGGTAAAACTGTTGTTTATACCGGAGCGTTTTCCTCCTCTTACCTGTGATTTTGGTGTTGAATAAGTACGTTCAACAGCATGATACACAAAGCACACCCCTTTCGGGATCCTTGCGCTCACACAGGCTCTGGTGGAATATACCCCATTGTCATTGAAAACTTCAACCCAGTCGTTATCTTTTATTCCCAGGGCTGCGGCATCTTCCTCGCTTAACCAGCATGGTTCCATACCCCTGGATAATGTAAGCATTCGAAGTGTATCGCCATAGGTGGAATGTATATGCCATTTTCCGTGGGGCGTAAGTACATTCAGCAATTTTGCTTTTCCTGTAGCTACTGTCTTTCGCAACTCACCATAAGCCTCTGGCCGTGGAGATGGTTTGTAGGTTGGAAGGTGCTCACCAAACTTGATGTATCCTTCGTGATCCAGGTAAAAATGTTGACGACCGGTAAGCGTACGCCATGGCACCAAACGTTCAATGTTGTAGGTATATGCTGAATAGGCCCTGCCATCAGTCAGTAATCCTGACCAAACCGGTGAGTTAAGATAACGGTGAGGTCTGGTCTGCAAATCTTTGTAATTCATCCTAACATTTTTGTTTCCTTCGGAAAGGTCACAAAGTGCCAGGCCTGTTTTCTTTTCGGCAACTCGATATGCCCTGTGCGCAAGCTCCCCGTTGGTTAGGCTTGAAAGGCGAAGAACTGCATTGGCTGCTTCCTCATCTTCATAAATGGAAGGGTATTCAACACCGTCAATTTTTCTGACATGATCACGATCGTTCAGCATTTGTTCGTAAAAGTCAGTAGAATCGTAGCTGTTTCCATGAGCACCCAGGCCAGTTTTCATATTGGGTCCCAGACTGATGTACTTATCATAGACTTTGGTGTAATCCCTTTCCACAACAACAAGCCCGTGCATGGTTTTTCCGGGAATGGGTTCGCATTCGCCTTTACTCCAGTCTTTAATGTGGCGTTGAGAGATTTCGCCAGCACTGTCATGAGAAATAGGCGTATTGACAATATCCTTTACCGGTTCGTTAAAATGGGTTTTTGCCAATTCACTGGTAACCCTTGCTATTTCCCTGAAAATCACCCAGTCACTTTTCGATTCCCAAACAGGGTCGATGGCTGCAGACAGTGGATGGATAAAGGAATGCATGTCGGTACTGTTCAGGTCGGTTTTCTCGTACCATGAGGCAGCAGGAAGTATAATATCGGAATACAATGCCGATGTATCCATCCTGAAATTCAGGTTGACGATAAGGTCCATTTTTCCTTTAGGGCTTTCGCTCCGCCATTTCACATCTTTTACAAACTGGTCGGCAACGTCTTCAGCTATAGAATTGTGGTGCGTCCCTAAATAATGTTTTAAGAAGAATTCATGCCCTTTGGCACTTCCTCCAATCGCGTTGCCTCTCCAAATATACCAGACACGAGGGAAACTGACCTCTTCATCAGGCTCGGCCACGGCATGGACAATTTCTTTGCTTTTCAGTTTTTCGACTACATATTTTTTAATTTCATCATCAGTTCTTGCTCCTGCTTTTTCGGCATCGGCAACTATTTCAAAATTGTTTTTGTTGTATTGAGGGTAAAATGGCATCCAACCATTGCGAACCGATTTTACGGTCATATCGGCAGAATGCAATTGAGACAACTCATTTTTCGGAACAGTATTATAATCAGAATGATTGCCATCATAACGCCACTGGTCAGAATTCATGTAGTGCCAGATAGGTGTTTGTTGCAATCTTGGAGGGCCCTGCCAATCCTTTCCTGACATGATTGAACTCCAAGAATCAACCGGCGCCAGTTTCTCCTGTCCGACATAATGGTTCATCCCGCCACCGTTTACCCCGATACAGCCAGTGAGCATAAGGGCCATTGTTCCCGCACGATAAATAAGGTTGCTATGGTACCAATGGTTGATCCCTGCCCCGATGATGATGCTGCATTTTCCATTCGTCGTTTCCGCAGTACGGCTCCATTCACGGGCAAACTGCAAAACGGTTTTTGGGCCAATTCCGGTAAATATTTCTTGCCAAGCCGGAGTATAGGCTGATTCTTTTTCATCGTACGAAGCCGGATAATCGCCTCCCAATCCACGATCAACGCCATATTGGGCCATGATAAGGTCGTAAACTGTAGTTACTTTTACAAGGCCATCTACGGTTTCTATATATTTTACAGGTACGCCTCTTTTCGCGATAATCTCATTTCCGTATTCAATAAAATCAAGCTGAAGGATTTCATCATTTTTATCGAGTAGAGTTAAAATCGGGTCGTAAATTTTACCTGTTTCGGCATCCTCAAATTTCATGTTCCAGTTGCCGTCATTACTGTCCCAACGATGTCCCGAACTTCCACCCGGACAAACAAGGTCACCGGTTTTTGAATCTATATTCAGAAATTTCCATTCACCATTTTCGATGTCTTTATACTTATTGACTTTCCCGGCCCTCAACATTTGTCCCGGAACAAGTTTTCCATCCTGTTCAATAACCTCAACAAGGAAGGGGCTGTCAGTGTACCTTTTTGTGTAATCAATAAAATAAGGAACTTGTTTTTCGTGATGGTATTCTTTTAAAATAACATGAACTACCGCCATCCAGAAGGCACCATCCTGCCCTGCATGAACCGGAACCCATTTATCAGCATATTTGGCCACCATATTAAAGTCGGGTGCAAAAACAACCGTTTTGGTTCCATTGTGTCTCGATTCAGCAAAAAAATGGACATCCGGCGTACGGGTCATCCCCAGATTGGCACCCATACAAGCGATAAATTTTGAGTTGTACCAATCGGCACTTTCGGCCACGTCCGTTTGCTCTCCCCAAATCTCAGGAAAAGAGTTGGGCAGGTCGCAATACCAATCATAAAAACTGAGGTTGACACCACCCATTAATTGTAAAAAGCGTGAACCTGCAGCATAGCTTAGCATTGACATAGCTGGTATTGGAGAAAAGCCAACCAGCCTGTCAGGACCGTATTTTTTGGTAGTATAAATATTTGAAGCCGCTATAATCTCCAGAGCTTCATCCCAGTTAACACGTCTGAGTCCGCCTTTTCCCCTTGCTGTCTGATACCTTTTCCTGGTTTCAGGGTTGTTTTGTATATTTTCCCAGGCTTTCAGAGCGTCACCTGTTTTGGCTTTTTCTTCATTAAAAATATCCAGCAAAGCTCCTCGTATCATCGGATATTTTACCCGGATCGGGCTGTACAGATACCAGGAAAACGAAATACCACGCTGGCAACCTCTCGGTTCGTAAGGTGGCAACGATTTTTCAAGCAAAGGATAATCGAGTGCCTGGGTTTCCCAAACCACGATACCGTCTTTTACATGGATGTTCCAACTACAGCCACCGGTACAATTCACACCATGTGTGCTTCTTACAACTTTATCGTGTTGATATCGGTTTCGGTAAAACTCTTCCCACTGTCGGGTTTTTGGGGAAATTAAATCTTTGATCCAACTCATAAAAATATATGTTAGCTTAGTTAATTACTTTTGAAGGCCTGTCAAGGATTTCCCGGTTTACCGGAAATTTTTTCCTTTTAAAATATAATAGGACCGTACTCATAAAAATCGTTACAAAGACCACCAATCCAAAAAATGCAAACGTGGTGCTGAAATCGGTCGGTCGCTGGTAATATCTTTCTTCACTGACATTTTTAAGGTAGGCTGTCACGTTAATCACTTCTTCTTCAGTTAAGTCATGATTCGTAAAAGCAGCAGTCATTACAGGAAAAGGAGGGCTTTTAATTACAGCAGCTATTCCGGCACTTCCCAATATATCGTACGATTCGGTAAGGTCCTTGGCAAGGGTTCCACTGCTAAAAATTCTTTCGTCCTTTACTTTATGACAACCAACACAGGCAGGACCTTCATTTGTAAAAGGCTGTTTTCCGGAAAAAAGCAGAAGCCCGATCTTGATATTTTCCAAAGTTGTCCCGCTTAAGATATCGGTTATCACAGTCTGTTCCTGACCACCACTGCTTCTGTCCGAGCTGATATAGTTAAGGATACTAACAATCTGCGCTTCAGAATAGGCAACATCCGGCATCATAATGCTGTTGTATTCTTTGAAGATAGCCACCGCATCTGTATCACCACTTTTTATGATCGTTGTTGAGGATTTAATAAACGGAACCAGCCATTCCTTACTTTTTTTCTGGTTTATCCCCGACAAATCCGGTCCTACCAACCTGCCTTTTCCAATAGTATGGCAAGCAGCGCAGGTTGTTTTAAAAAGTTGTTCACCCTCATCAGCTCTGCCAATGGTAAACAAAAATATTCCAACAATCAATAAAATGGAGTTCATTAGGTTCTTGTTCATGAAAAACAGGATTAGAATTCGGAGGTAAAAATATTACTATTTTATTCTCTATTATCCTTTTTTATGATTGCGGTCATAATTTAGATTTAATCTAAATATTTAATAATATATTCAAACATTTTATATTTAGTTTGTTGTAGTGATATTTATTGATCTATCTAATCTTCCGGCTTGTTTAATTATGTTTACTATCATATATATTCAGCATTATCATACCGTAAGAAGTCAGGTTCACATCAATTCAATAAAAAATAAAAAAATACTTTTCTGCCAATTGCCGCTTAACCATCACGACCGAAAACTTTTTATAAAACAAAGGAATTAATTTTCCCTTGTTGATAAATAATAGTGGATACATCTATCCACTATATAAATTTAATAACTACCTTTGCCTCCTAAATAAGATAATTTGTTTTCAAAATCTTGCGAATACGGAATAAGGGCTTCAATTTACATTGCTGAACAATCGTTGTTGGACAAAAAAGTAAGCTTAAAAGAGGTGGCCAAAGCCATCAATTCGCCGGAGGCTTATACTTCAAAGATATTGCAACAACTTGCATTAAATAAAATTATACACACGGATAAAGGACCAACGGGAGGTTTTTCGATGGACAGGACCGTGATTGAAGAAGTAAATTTAGCCGCAGTTGTATTCGCGATTGATGGCGACAAAGTTTATCATGGTTGTGGATTGGGATTGCCAAGTTGCAATGAAAATATGCCCTGCCCTGTACACTCTCAATTTAAAAGAATAAGGGAAGATCTAAAAAATATGCTTGAAACGACAACGATGAAATCTTTAACCCTGGGCTTGGTCGGGGGATTAACTTTTTTGAAAAGGTAAAAAAATTTTAATTAATAGTGGATATACTTATCCAATAATACGAACAAATTAAATCTAACGAAATGAATACATTAAAGGAACAAATTATCGGTGAATTGGTAGCACAAGACTACCGCACAGCATCGGTTTTTAAAAAATACGGAATAGATTTTTGCTGCCAGGGCAACACAACCATCCATGATGCTTGTGAAAAGAAAAGCATTGATGCCGGAATAGTGCTAAAGGACCTGGATGAAGTTGCCCGGGAAAAAGGAAGTACAATCGATTATCAAACATGGCCATTGGACTTGCTGGTCGATTATATCGTGAAAAAGCACCACCGGTATGTGGAAGAAAAATCCGTGGAAATAATACCCTATCTGAATAAAATATGCGAGGTTCATGGCGAACGGCATCCTGAACTTTTTGAAATTAATGACCTTTTTAACGATTCCGTTGGGGTGCTGGCCCAGCATATGAAGAAAGAAGAATTGGATTTGTTTCCTTATATCCAAAAAATGGTTCAAGCCAGACAAGAAGGCACTAAAATAGTTGTGCCTGGCTTTGGCAGCATTGAAAACCTGATAAGAATAATGGAGGAAGAACATACCATTGAAGGTGACCGTTTTAGAAAAATTGAGGAGCTAAGCAATCATTATACAACACCTGCAGATGCCTGTAATACCTACCGGGTAACAATTGCATTACTGAAAGAATTTGAAGAGGATTTGCATTTGCATATTCATTTGGAGAATAATATTTTGTTCCCCAAGTCTATTAAATTGGAGAAAGAATTAATCACATACTAAACTTAAACCAATATAAGTGATGAAAAAAGAAAATATAATAACGTTGGACGTGAGGCCCATCATGGCATCTGGCACCGACCCTTTTGTCACCATCATGTCGGCACTCGAAAAACTCCCTGCCGGGCATACCCTGGAAATTGTCAATTCATTCGAGCCTATCCCATTACTAAATAAATTAAAAAAAGAGGGCTATGATTACGAAACTGATCGCTCGGATATTTCTGTAGTACATACCTTTATTGAAAAATTGGAAAATCAATCAGTTGAAGAAATCAAGCCTACTTCCACGCGTGAATCCATGTCGTTTGAGGAATGTGAATCCAAATTCAAAGGGTGCATGGTGGAGCTTGATGTGCGCCTTCTGGAGATGCCCATGCCTATGGTTACCATTCTCGAATCGCTTGAAACATTAAAAGAAGGGGAGGCATTGTTTGTCCACCACCAAAGGTTACCACAGTTCCTGTTGCCCGAATTGGAAGACCGACATTATATCTGGGCTTCAAAAGTAGTGGATGAAAGCAACACCAAACTGATAATCTTTAAGTAATGCAGCCAGGTTTAAGTACTAAAAACGCACCTTCTATCTGGGTGGTGGCGCCTCATTTTCTGGTGGGCACCCTGGTTTTTTTAATCGCCACCACTATGCTGGCATTCAATCAGGACGCCTTGTTAAACTA
>MEOL01000044.1 GCA_001769215.1 Bacteroidetes bacterium GWF2_41_31 | reverse complement strand
GATTGAACTTATCAACATAATGATGTGAATATCAGTTGATAATGATTGATTTTTTGAAAAATCAGCAGACCCTAAGTATGTTGAGATTCTCTATGTTACATTCTATTCCTGGCTAAATGCGCACAAGTTGGGTTAACAGGGCTTGGCTGAAGAGAAAGGCACAAGTTGCAAACTTGCGCCAGGTGGGGCTTTCCAAAATGATTGGCAAAATTGCAAGCTCGTTACCACTGCGCTCAAACGAGGACGAGAGAGGGGGGCTTTTCGAAAACAGAAATATGGACGTTAATAAACAATATGTTACGATAGTATTTGATTGTGTTTGTAATTTAGTCGGATGATAGCGATAATTTATAATAAGATAAAATATAACAGATTAAAGACACAAAAATAAATGTTGTGGCTAATAAATGGAAATAAGCTATTGATAATATGAAGGTTATTGCTGTAATGATTATTGTTGAAATTAAATACTTCTTGTTGACCGTTTTAGCAACCAATAAATTTTGAACACCAAAAACTGAAAGTAAAAAGCCCATCGTAAGACTAAAACCTGTATGAAATTTCAATAGACTATGCTCTCCTAACAGTTGAATCTTATGATTAGCCATCTGATTTAGAAGATCAAAAGTCGCTTTGTCAGGATTTAAAGTACCCAAAAAGTGAGCTATAATGTGCAGTAAGCCAAGTGCGATAAATGCGATAGATCCTATTTTGTACATTTTCATATTATTTTTGTTAAGTTAAAAATCATATTCATTTGCTTTTTGTTGCTTGATTTTAGCAGGTTTTGCATAATGGTATTCCTCGCCCAAATCCCAAGACTGTTTTCTATGTGTGCTATTTTCCCAACTGTCCAACTTGTGTTTACAATTGTATGGGCTTTTTTTAGCCTTAATTTTTCATACTCTTTAAAAGTATTTTCAAGTGCAGTTCCATTGTCGAGAAGTTTACCTAAAACATAAGCGTCTTCAATAGCCTGGCAAGCACCTTGACCCAAATTTGGCGTTGTAGCGTGAGCCGCATCTCCCAATAAACAGACATTTCCGCTTTGCCATTTGTCAATTGGTTTTAGGTCAATAATATTGCTTACAATTATTTGTTCTTTGTTTGTCACAGAAATCATATTTAAGATATCACTGTGAAACGCGCCAAACAATTCGTGTAGATTTACATCATCAGATACTGCGTTTTTTGAGTTTATCAAAGCATACCAATAAACTTTTTTATTGCTAATTTTAACAAAACCAAATCTCTTTCCTTTTCCCCATGCTTCGTTAAGTTCGTTGTGATATTTTTCTGGTAAATCAATTTCACAAATTCCTCTCCAACATTTTTGTTTGGCATTTCTCAAAGTACTTTTTTCAAAAAGTTGATTCCTAACTACTGATTTTATTCCGTCCGCACCAATCACAAGATTACTTTCTATGGTTGAATTGTCTTCAAAGGTGAGTTTAAATAATTTGCCTTTTTCAATTTTAGAAAGTCGCTTTGATAGGTTTATGTGGTCGTAGCCAATTTCTTTGGCAAGTATTTTTTGCAAATCGCCCCTGTGAATTGCAATATTATGAGCGCTATATTTTTTTTCATATTCAGTTAAATCGACTGCGAAAATATTCTTGAGTTGAGGATCCGTAATGTTCATATAGGAAATTTTGTTTCCGGCCTTTTCAATTTTGTCTTGAATTCCTAATTCTTTAAAAACCTGCATTGCGTTGTTTGCAATAATAATTCCGGCACCAACAGCTTTAATTTCGGCAGAAGCTTCAAAAATATTTATGAACAATCCTTTTTGCTTTAGAGTTAAAGCGGTAGTGAGGCCTCCAATTCCTCCTCCGATTATGGTTACAGTTTCTGTCATTGTGCTATCTATTTTAATCATTTTGAGGCAAAGATATTATAGAGACAAGAAAGAAACGTTCACTTAAGTTAATAAATAGTAATGCGCTTTCGGATTCTACTTAATGATTGTGGTGTAATGCCCAAATAACTGGCAATAAACTTTTGAGGGATTTTTTGAAATATCAATGGATTATCTGTAAGTAAGTTGAGATAGCGTTTTTCTGGTGAATAGTAGAGTAAATCTTCAACCCTCTTTTTAGCAGATAAATAAATTCTTTCAGTCATTCTTTTGCCAAAATTTTGCCAATATATATCTTTCAGATAAAGACTCTCTAAATCATTTTTTGAAAGCAAAAACACAGTAGAATTTTCCAAAGCCTGGATATTCAATTTTGATTTATTTCCAAGTAGTACACTTTCATAGTCTGTGAAAACCAAATTTTCTAACTTATGATTAAAATGGAATAAGAAACTAACATCTTCTCCATTTTCGTTAATGTAATAAGTTCTTAACGAACCCTCAATTACAATTCCGATATAGTTACAAACATCACCTGCTTGCAAGATAAATTCTGATTTATTAACATTTTTAACTGACAGTAAAGAAAAAAAGTCAACGAAATAATTTTTGTTGATTCCAAAAATGTCAGCAAGATAATTATTATGTTCGTTCATAAATTTTCTGGTAACATCCACATGCCGTCACTTGTCGCTATGACTGTTATAGACTTTATTGTTATAACGTCCTTTGGTTTTCATTTAACCTCATTATCTTTTATGCTCCAATTATTACCGTTTATAATTAGTCAAATTGGTTTCTTTCTTCTTCATTGTAACCAATCATCGGGAGTTGGAATGGTAAATCTAGGAATTAATGTTATTGGTTTTACATTGGGGGCTAAGAATTTATGGAGTTGTTTGTCAGGTTTTGGTAATAAGGTAGTTGAGATTCTCTAAGTTACATGCTATGCCTGGCGAAATGCGCACAAGTTGGGTTAACAGGGCTTGGGTGAAGGAAAGGCACAAGTTGCAAACTTGCGCCAGCGGGGGGTTATCATTTAGTTTGATATTAATCGCATAAAGGTAGGTAATTCTGTTATGCATTAACAAACAGGGGATAGAAAGGGGAGTTCACTTGGGGGGATAACTACAAATATGCCATGATAACCATTAAATACCGATTGAATAAGTTCGATAAAAAAACCCGGAATTGACATTTAGATGAACAGTAGAAACTGAGCATTTTAATAATCTAAATGATTTGTTAGGTTAATGTTATATTCCAAAGTAAAATGTATATTCAAAGTTTACAGGTTTTTCGAAATGTAAAGCTGGTTTCAACTGTGGTATTTTTTTGAAGTAAATGACAATATCTTTTTTAATATTTTCTTTAAGTGATTCGTCAAAAAAATCAAATGGATTTTCATTTAACTCATAATCAATAGTCTCACCTATTGGATTTATATAAATTGTAACTGTACAATATCGATCCTTATATGGGATATCTTCAAAATTATACTTTGAATTTAAAAATTTTTCAAGTTCACTTTTAAATTTTTCGATTACTTTTTTATTGTCTTCCTCAAATGTTGAAAAATAAATAAAATCATAATATTTAAGCGAATTATGTGAAGAATAGGATGCAATGATATCCACATTTTTAGTATCGATTCTATAATCGACTGGCGATTGATGCGTTTTATTATGATTCTTTTTATGGACATACCCTTGTACAGAGCTATCACATTTAAGAATTAATAACTCATCGTAATACTTGTAATCAGTTTTACTATTTAAAATTTGAAATTTTTTATCATAATAAGTCGTGTCGACTGATTTAACGCAAGTTTTATAAAAAATACCTAATGCTTCTTTATCCGAAAATCCACTAGCTGCAAAAAATAAATCGGAACATCCCGAACAGGTATCATTTAAAATGAACCTTAATATTCCACGATTGAATAAGGCATCTCCGTTGATTTCATAATTAAGAGATTGGGAAAATAAGGAGTCCGCCATGATATATTTGTTCAATCTAAATGCCTGGACACCATTGTTGTAGAAATCGTACGCCAATTTCTGGCGAAAGCCCAAACTTTCTTGTCCTTTCGAAATCAAGGAAAAGTAAAAAAATAGTAGAAAAATCAGATATTTCATTTTAAAGTTGTTTTTAACTGTTGAGTAACTTTCATCGCTATGTGCATTAGCTGATTAAATTCATCTTCCTTACTGATTAGCACAATGTTTATTTCCTGCCTGCCGGATTTCCTGCCGAAGGCAGAGACAGGGATGCATTGGACTTATACCTGCCTGGCCGGCAGAAAGGTTTACCAATTTACCCATCCCGAATTCTTTCAGTTCCAAATACATGTTGTTAGCGGTTCGTGGTTTATACTAATTGTCAGCTTTAAGTGGTTCGCCCACAACTTCCATGTCGTGGTCAGCAAAAACTTGTACGATTTCTTCTTTTGTCGGTGGAGAGGTCCATTTGTCCGTAACCTTAAAAAAGGCTTCCATCTTTCCTGCCGGCAAATAAGATACGATCATTTTTCCTTTTTCCGATAACTGCATGAAGGCGTGTTGCGCATTTCGTGGAAGAAAAATGGTGTCTCCTGATTTCATTTGATATTTGTCATCACCAACCTGAAATAAATATTCTCCTTCAATTACATAAAACCATTCGTCCTGAAATGGATGAATATGCAATGGAGGCCCGCCATTTGGTGTAAATCCGGTTTGCTCAAACACAGCTAAATCATGATCGGTGTCAGCCCCGGAGATTTTTATGTCTAAGTTATTTAGTGTGACGCCTTTCATTTTATAGTGTTCCCCAAATCGGGCTTCGCCAGCTTTTACTTTGAACCCTTTTTCTGTTCTCATAAAAATGCTGGTTCTGATTTTAGCAAAAATACCCAATGGAATGAGTGCAAGTGCCGATAAAATAAATGTTCCCCGTTTCATTTTTAGCTTTTTAGTTACTGTTAGTTTAGTATAGTCAGTTCAAGTCTGCATGGGAGCATTAAGGTGATCGCTAAAATTTCATTATCACTATATGCATCAATTATTTTCTTTTAAAATTAGTCAAATCGGTTTCTTTCTTCTTCATTGCAATGGATCACCGGGTGTTTGGAGGGTGTAAATCTAGAAATTAATTTTATTGGTTTAAATTTTAGAGTCATTATTCTGGTGATTTATTTTTGGGGCAATGGGAGGTTATGGAGGTTGATTTCACTTTTAAAACCTGTCCGCCAGGAGAATCATCCTCCCACTACTGAGTCTGGCAGTTGCTGACATGCATGTCAGGGATAAATTCGGCGGTTCTTTTTTATTTTTTTTACGAGAGAAATCTGCATCTTTTTAGCAAGACTGAATCAAATATTTTGTGGAACCTGAAAAAAAATACTGGAAGAAAAACGGATTGTATTATTTAATATTTTATTTTTACACACTGTTACATTTATTTTTTTTAAGATGTTGTATATCAGCTAATATGCATAAGAAAGTTAAATCTAAATTGATTTAGTAAAATTTCATGCTTTGAAAAAAAAATCTCTCAGCGATATCGCCAAAAGCCTAAACGTATCTAAAACGCTGGTCTCTTTCGTTTTAAATGATCAGGGAGATAAAAATGGCATCAGTTCCAAAACACAGAAAATCGTGTTGGAGAGAGCCAAAGAAATGAACTACAAGCCAAATCACATGGCAAGAGGTCTACGACTTGGAAAAACGCAAACCCTTGGACTTATTGTAGCCGATATCTCAAATACATTTTATGCTAAAATGGCCAAAAAAATCGAAGAGGTGGCAAACCAACATCACTACAATTTGATTTTTTGCAGCTCTGACGAAAATCCTGAAAAAGAAATTGAATTGATCAACATGTTAAAAGAACGGCAGGTTGACGGGATTATCGTTTCTACCACTCAGAAAAATGGTGCTGTTTTTTCGTGGCTAAAGAAGGAAAACTATCCATTTGTTTTAATCGACCGGAAATTACCCAAATTATCAACAAATTTTGCTGGTGTCGACAATTTTACCGGGGCTTATGAAGCCACGGAACAACTTATAAAAAACGGACACCAGAAAATCGGTTTGCTGAAAATTTCACCTTCATACTTAAGTACAATTGCAGACAGGGAACGCGGATACCGGAGCGCGCTTAAAGATAATGGGATGAGATGCAACAATAAATTAATCCGAACCATTAACTGTTCTGACATACGGCAACAAGTAAGGGCTGTATTAAGTGAGTTACTGGAACCTCCGTATAAAATCGACGCCCTGTTCTCGGTTAATAATAACATAACGGTGGCCTGTATGGAATATCTGAATGAAATGAATATCAGTATACCCCTGGATGTTGCCATAGTGAGTTTTGATGATATTGATTTATTTCGATTGAGCTGTCCTACCATAACTGCTGTTGCCCAGCCTATTGAGGAAATAGGTGAATTCGCGGTTAATATTCTGCTGGATGAAATCAATGGCTTAACAAAAGATAAAAAACAGGTACTATTACCCGTGAAACTAATAAAGCGACGGTCGTGTGGGAGAGATGTATAAAATGAAATAATTGAGTGGAAAAAGCAATATAAATCTACAATATGAAAAAAATTCTACTTACTCTAACTTTTTTACTCGTTGTTGTTTTGAGTGTTAAGGCTCAGGAACACACAGTTACCGGTAAGATAACCTCTGCAGAAGATGACCTGGGTTTGCCCGGAGTATCCATCATGATTAAAGGCACCCTGACCGGAATCGTTACCAATATAGAGGGTGATTTTTCACTATCCGGTGTTGAGGATACTGATACGCTGGCGGTTACTTATCTGGGGTATGCTCCTCAGGAAATTCTGGTTGGAACACATAAAGTGATCAACATTGTTATGCAGGTTTCTGTCAATGAATTAGGTGAGGTAGTGGTTACAGCTTTGGGCGTAAAACGCCAGCAACGTGAGATTGGTTATTCAACCCAGAAAATGGATATCGACCTGATCGTACAATCCAACACTCCCAATGTAATTGATGCCATTGTCGGCAGATCAGCTGGTGTGCAGGTTTCACAAGGCGATGGTGTGGATGGAGGATCCACACGAATTACCATCCGGGGAAACAATAACCTTTCTGGTAATAACCAACCCTTAATTGTAGTCGACAATGTTCCGATGGAAAACACATCCGGACTGGAAAACATTGGAAGGGGCACCGATTGGGGCAACCCGATCGGAGACATTAACCCGCTGGACATTGAAGACTATACTGTACTAAAAGGGGGTGCTGCTTCTGCATTATATGGTTCAAGGGGAGCCAATGGCGTGATTTTAATTACCACCAAAAGGGGTAAAAAAGGAAAAGGCATTGGCCTAACATACAACTTTAGCCAAAAAATGATACAACCCTATCGTTTTCGAGAAGTTCAAAACACCTATGGGTTCGGAGGCCCGGTATCCTTTACACCTCCAACTTTCCCCATGAATGGCGACACTGCACTACTCCCCAACTATGGAAACAGCAATTTAATCATCAACCAACAAGGCGGAACCTCCTCTACCACTGCAGAATTTGGATATTATGGTTCTGCGGTTTCGTGGGGACCAAAAATGGAAGGGCAGATGGTGAAATGGTGGGATGGCGAAATGCGGCCCTATTCACCCCAGCCGGATAATTATAAATCGAACTTTCATACCGGAACTACAAAAACACATAATATTGCCGCATCAGGTGGTGGAGATGTAGGAACCATGCGCGTTTCCATTACACGGCAAGACCACAAAGCCATTATTGACAACAGTGATTACGATCGCACCACCATTAACCTGGGAACCAATCTAAAAATATCAGATAAGGTAAGAGCAGATCTTTCTTTGACCTACACCAACTATAACCGCTTAAACAGTCCTTTATTGGGTGAAGATGCCAATTCATTTAGCAAGGGCTATCTGTATTCATGGCCAAGAAGTTACAAGGGTTTAGAAAAAGAACATTATGCTTACGCTGATGGTTCACGGAACCCGCAGGAAGGATACCCGTACAATGATATAAATCCCAATTTATGGTGGAATTACTACAACAACAATACTACGTTGAAGCGAGATAATTATCTTGGAGGACTTACCCTTACCTACGACATTACCTCCTGGTTAAATTTGTCGGGACGGGTAGGAAGGGATTTTACACTGGAGCAATCTGAAACCCGCGATAAACCAATTGATGTTATCGGTTTAAAGGAAGGCTATTATGGAAAAAGTTTAAGCCGGACTTATTCTGATATTTTCGAAGCCTTTCTTACCGGAGAACAATCAAATATCTTCAACTCCAAAATAAGCACTAAAGTTATGGTTGGAGCCAGCCGTTGGGACTACGATTTCTACACCATGAGCGGACATTCAGGAACCTGGTATTATCCGAACATGTATATGTTTGGCAATTTTACTGAAACCACCTATACAACAGATGAATACGGTAATACCATTGTTGATCGGCCAGGAAATACTGCCTCTGAAATGGTAGCAGGTGAAGGAATTAACAGACAAAGAACTAATTCGGTATTTTCGTTTGTAAACTTATCATACGATAACTATCTATTTGTAGAGTTTACCGGAAGAAACGACTGGTCGTCTACCCTGCCTGCATATAGCAATTCCTTCTTTTATCCTTCAGTTTCTGTAAGTTTCATTGCTTCAGAGGCATTTCATATCCAGGACAAAGCATCCTGGCTGAATTTTGTAAAACTACGGGGAGGCGTTGCACAAACAGCATCAGGTACGGATACGCCTTATATGACCGACTTTTATTATTCAACAGGTAACTTTGGAGGAGAGCAAACAACTTACTTTCCCAGATCAATACCCCCATTCAATTTAACACCCAAATGGGTAGATGCCTACGAAGGAGGCCTCAACCTGGGCTTTTTTGAAAACCGCATCGATTTTGACTTTACTTACTATTATTCTTATAGCTATTCTCAGATTCTTCCAGGATTACCAATACCGTCTTCCTCCGGTTCCTCATATATTACCATAAACGAAGGAACACTTTCCAATAAAGGGTTTGAAATTGTACTGAATGCGGTTCCTATTCAAACACCTACCATTTTGTTTAAAACAGGAATTAACCTGTCAAGAAACAGAAACCATATTATAAGCCTCGGTGAAAATGCCGAAGTATTTCCACTTGCTGATATATGGGGATTAAACGGACCGGCGATGGCTCTGCGCGAGGGAGATGAATATGGTACGATTTACGGTTATGATTATATTTATAACGAAAACGGACAGCGGGTGGTAAACGATGAAGGCACGAAATATCTGACTACCGATACAAGGGTCGCCATTGGAAATGCATCACCAGACTTTATCGGCGGCTGGTATACCGAACTGTATTACAAGGGATTTCGGTTAGGTACTCTGATTGATACAAAATGGGGGGGAGATATCTATTCGGGATCCTATGTTATTGGCCTTCAATCGGGTCAAAGCCCTGAAACATTGATTGAAAGAGAAGGAGGAGGATTGCCCTATACCGATCCTGCCGGCAATATGAGTAACATTGGAATCATACTTGATGGGGTGCACGAAGATGGAACTCCCAACGACAAGGTGGTCCATTATTATTATAAATATTTGCCAAATGCCGGAGGTTGGGGAAAATTTCTATCCACCCCGGGTATTGTTGAAAACACATGGGTAAAAATGCGGGAGATCTCATTGTCCTACTCATTTCCTCAGAAATTTATCAATAAAACAAAGGTTTTTCAAAACCTGAAGCTCTCCATTGTAGGAAGAGATCTGTTTTACATTTACACCACACTGCCTGACAAAATTAATCCGGAAGGAATCATGGGTTCGGGAAATGCACAGGGATTTGAATGGGCATCGATGCCAAGTTCCAGATCATTTACTTTTGCTATCAATGCCTCTTTCTAACGTTAATATTAATCACCTGAGTTATTTAAAAACACAGTACAATGTATAACACAAATCATATAAAATCGTCACTGTCCTATATCACCTTCGTGTTGATTCTCACTTTATTTTTCGATTCCTGCACCAAGGATTTTGATAAAATAAATACCAACCCTTATGGTTTTACCACCGCCAGTGATGGATCGCTGTTTAATGGTGTAATTGAGTCGTTGGTATTAAGTGGAAATGAACAGATGTATATTAACAACGAAATATTGTACAAACAAACGCAGTTAGCCGCATTAACCAAAGAGGCATGGGGAAACTTCACCATTGGTACAGAAGATATGTGGGGCAATTATTATCATACACTGCCTGCCATTCGCGAATTGGAAAACCGGTTTAAACTATTGCCTGACTCAGCAGAGGCGAACAATATGAGAGCCATGCTGAAGATTGCACTTGCCTACAAAACCTTTAAGATGACCGATATGTTTGGAGACATGCCCTTTTCAGATGCCGGCTACGGTTTTCAGGACTTGGAATATCTTCGGCCAAAATTCGATTCCCAGAAATCCATCTATACCTTCTTGCTGGATGAACTAAAGTGGTGTGACGAAAACATCGATGTAACCGCCGTTACCGAAGAACCTTTCCCGACATTTTCCGGCTTCGATGCGCTATTTAGTGGTGATATGATAAAATGGCAAAAATTCGCCAACTCCTTAAGATTGAGATATGCTATGCGCATGAGCGAAAAAGAACCCGCCCTTGCAGGAGAGATCATAAAAGGAATTGTTGAAAATGCAAGACCTGTATTTGTGGGGTATCATTTTACAGAATATTTAGGTGAAAGTGCCTGTTTATGGCCGTTACAAATGGGGTTTAAAAATACCAGTTTGAACTGGTCGTTCCGGGAACACAAAAACCTGCGTATGGGTTCCAATATCTGGCATCAGATGTCGTACAACGACAGTACCGATGGAAGTGGGATTTTCGATCCCCGTGCCTATGTCTTCTTTGAAACAAACAATGTGAGCAAGTGGGTGGCTTATCCACAAATTCCTGAAGCAAGTACACCACCTTCAGGAGGCATACCTTACGATTCACACCGCGACCAGACAGGAGCCTTTGACATAAAGGGTGAAACCTGTATTTATTCACCTTTCAATTATTTTATTGTAAGGGATGAAGATTTCATGCCCATTCCGTTAATTACCGGGGCTGAAATTCATTTTATTCTTGCAGAAGCTTATTTCAGAGGAATTGGCCTTCCTCAGGATCCTGATCAGGGAGAAAATGAATATATGAACGGGCTCAACGCTTCTGTTGATTGGTGGATGGAGGTAGCCGATAAGTCCAAGTTACCTTCTTCAGGAATGACTTTTCCTGTTTTAATTCAAATTCCATCTAACTTAGGTCAGTTTTCAGTACAAAACGCGTTTGGATTATGGAATGTCACCACCGATGAAGAGAAATTGGCTTTTATTTATACTCAGCGGTGGCTGGATGCCTTCAGACAACCCGGCGAAGCCTATGCTTTGGCACGACGTACAGGGATGACCCCCAGGGAAGGCGAGCCTATTAGTCATTACAGATTGCCATATCCCCCATCCGAAGTTGAATACAACACCTCCAACTGGGCTGATGCTGTTGCAAATCAAGGGGGCGATACGCCGGAAACCAAACTCTGGTGGATACCTTAAAAAATATTATTTAGAAGAAACCCACTTATAATAAGTTCAAAATGAAGTACCTTTAATATAAATTAGTCACTACAAAATCCTTTTATCATGAAAAAAATCTACAAAGTATTCCGACTTACGCTGCTCTTCTTAACTTTTTTGCAGCCTGTATTTTTAATGTCCCAATCCAATCAGTACCTCCATTTCGATATGGTAGACGATTATGTAATACTTGAAGGAGCCGGTCAGTATGTTCCAACCGGAAATGCATTGTCCATTACCGGATGGTTTTGGTGCGATGAGCTGGCCTATGGACAAGGTTATATGGGATTCAGACTGGGTTCAGGTAATGGTGAATTTTACATGATTCAATTGAATAACGGCGTAATGGAATGTCGATTGAGAACCACCACCGGACTTCATGAATATGTAGCACCCGCTAATACGGCCATACCTCAGGTTTGGCAACATTTTGCATGGGTCTATGACGGTAGCTCAGTATTACTGTATGTCAATGGTGCTCTTAAGGGTAGTTCTCCTGCTTCTGGCCAGTTTTCAAATCCCGATGTACCTTTTGGTATCGGCAAAAGTTTGCTTGGAGGATACAATTTTGTTTATGGAGGAAGGATCGACGAGGTTAGCGTATGGGATAAAGGACTGTCACAAAGTGAAGTACAGGATATAAAGAACAATGAGCTAACGGGCACTGAAGAACACCTGCAATTGTATTACAAGTTTAATCAGGGAGAACCCGGAGGTGATAACACTTCCATAACCCATCTCATTTCTGAAACCGGCTCCGGTGAAAGGAATGCTGAGTTAATGAATTTCGCGCTAATAGGAGCTACTTCCAACTTTAACGGCACCCTCGACCCTGGTTATCAGGCTATTTCCTTCCCTCAGATACCACATCACCTGACAACTGATGCACCATTTGACCTTGTAGCCACTGCAACCTCTGGTCTGGAAGTATTTTTTGAAGTGATATCAGGTCCGGCAACCATTGACGGCAATACCGTAACCCTGACCGGAAGTCCCGGCCAGGTAGTTATTGAAGCTACCCAACCAGGAAATGGCACCTATGACCCGGCCTCCCCTGTTTTAAATTCATTTATGGTCATTGACCCGTCTACTCATGTCCCCCAAATTGAGGCAGTTAACCCACTTACCGGAAATGTAATGGTTCCTGAACTTGGATATATTCAACTGGCTGCTTATGTAAACATCGAATATCCTGATTTGTTTTCGGTAACAAGTGTGCGGTTTAGCGTTAATGGGCAGGAATTGGATCCCACAGATTGGGGCGAAGGTTATTATTCAGGATGGTGGCCCGTACCCGCTTATGGCAATTATGTGATAACCATTACAGCCACCAATAATTACGGCTACACAGCCACTAAAAATGTCAACATTAATGTCGTGAGTGCTGTTTCTGACGTGGAGGTACTGGCTGTTGACGATGTATGGCTCAACCCGGGCAATACCTCGGAAGTGGTGGATGCCGAATTACCCTGCTATATGGGTGCATTTGATCAAATAGTGGCCACTTTGGAGGTAAATTGCCCCGATGGCGGTTGCGGTGAATGGGACCGGGTTGCAAGTGTCGATGCAAGGGGTTACGATGGAAAATGGGTTGAAATTATCAGGTATATCACTCCTTATGGCGTAGCCTGTTCTCACACCATCGACCTGACAGATTATATGTCGATACTTCAGGGTAAGGTTTCTTTCAGGTTAAATTGCGGTACGCTGGACAATGGATACTTATACGACCTAAAATTTAATTTCAACGAAGGAAGTCCACAACACAATTACAGCCTGATTGACAATATTTGGTGGGATGTCTATCCATTTGGCGACTATGCCGATTTACAACCCGTGGAAGTTAAGAGCCATACCTTTGCAGAAAACGCAGCAGCTGCAAAATTGAAACTTGTTTCTACAGGCCATGGATGGGGCGACCTCAACACCTCAAATGCTGCCGAATTTTATGAAGCGACGCACCACGTATGGATAAACGGGGTAGAAACTTTCGAACAGCATAACTGGGTCGATTGCAACCCCAATCCTGATGCCTGTCAACCACAGAACGGAACATGGTACTACGACCGCGCCGGATGGTGCCCGGGATCGATCGCCCCCTGGTTCGATTACAATTTAACGCCCTATATTGCCGGCGAAACACTGGGGTTGCGCTATGTTTTTTATGAAAATTATGTTGATTTATGCCATCCGAACAACCCCAATTGCGAAACCGGAGTTACTTGTGATGATTGCAGTGCCGGCTTTAACCCTGAGTTGAATGTAGCCTGTAATCTGGTTACCTTTGCTGACATGCCGATTGATGGTGGTGAGATCGTTTCAATTGACGAAAACTATTACAACCTCGGCTCCTATATTTCTCTTTTTCCAAACCCTTCCAATGGTTTGATGCAGCTTGAATTTCACGGAGAAACTACCTTTGAGAAAGCGGATGTTCGCATCACCAGCCTTACGGGCAACACGATCAATCAATTTGACTGGTATGGCGAAAAAACCACTCTGAACCTGACCAACCTTTCGAAAGGGTTTTATTTCGTAAAGATCCAAATAAATGACTTCACAGAAGTAAGGAAGGTGGTGATTCAGTAACTATCAGAGTTATAGAACGCAACAAGGTTTAAAAGCAAGAAACCTTTTCTTGTAAAATTGTGGCAATACCATTAATAATGTTCCTGATCTAGGGCAAGCCTTAGAGCTCTTAAAAAAATTCTAAGGCTTGCCAGTCTCAGGTGATTGCTTTAACTCCACCCTCCAACAAATGGGACAATCCCCCCCCCTACTCTATTTGGATATGAGATCTGCCGGGAATAAAAGACCCGTCGATGGCAATTGAAGAAATCATGTTGTGAGGTAATGGCGAATTTGCAGCTGTAAAATAGGTTAACATTTCCGACGTTTTGTCAAATTTTACTAAACCGGCCATTGTTCTTATCCAAACACTTTTGTTATCTTCTGCTATTGCTGAAATGGTCTCACCATTGGTGTAATTCATCCAAACAGGATTCTGTGCAATAGAAATACAAATACCTGTTGTCATGGCTATAACAAGAATAAATAATCTTTTCATAGGACTTACTTTTTTAATTTCTATTCATCCATGGGTTGGATTTTGGGTACTCAACCATGTGTATAATGTTTTGCATACGAAGGTGGCGATTTCGAAGCACTTCACTGCAAATATACCGCAAACCTTGATAGAAGCACAATCCCGCAAGCTTCGGGATGATTTAACCATTGAACTGCCACTTTTGGGAAGCTGCTGTTAGGCACAGTTTTTATTGTCCCCAAGTTTATAAATATCATAGTACCTTTTAACAAGTCCATTGATAAATCTTTTCAAATAGTTCTCACTCAAAAAGGAGTTCGACCAATTGTCGTAACGCTGACATTGAACACCTAAATAGAAAAAGTATAAACTTACACCAAGCATTGGAGTAAGTCGTTTTTCTTCTGCTTTTATTGATGTTACAGATTCATACCCTTTAATAAAACTGTCAACTTTAGGTTGATAATCTTTAGCTTCATATTTCTCAAGGTTGTGAAGCTGTAAAATATAGTAAGCAATATCTAAGCAAAGCCAACCGTTTCCGCAGAAATCGAAGTCGAAAATAGTTACCTGGTTGTCGGTGGTGATGTTTAGATTGTCAAACCAAATATCAAGATGAACAATTCCTTGTCTAATTTGCGAAATGTCAGCATTTTCAAACTCCTTTAACAAGTATGTTTGAGCCGATCTCATAAAGTTCATTTCTTCTGTATCACTCTTCAAAAAGACTGATACTTTTTTTAATGAGTCAATAAGAATTACTTCGGGTGTATAGTCTATGCGATTTAATTTCTGATTATTGGTTATCTTATGAAGTCGAGCCATAAGTTGACCAATTTGAAAATGAGTTTGTTCTGAAATTACGTGTTGTTTTTCACCAGATGCAAATGTAAAAAGCACTGCAAATCTGTCACCTTCCGGGGCGTTTAGTGTTTGTATGTAGTTGCTTTCTTTGTCTGAAAGTGGATAGGAAATTGAAAGGGCATTTGCTTTTAGTTGATTCAGCAATTTAATTTCTTCATCAATCTCCGTTTTTGAACGCCAATTTAAACTATAAACTCTAAATACAAATTTGTCTATGTTGTCGGTTACCAGGTATGTGTCATTGATACCAGCTTTTATTAATTGGCATTTGGTGTCTTTGCTCAAGGAATATTTTTCCTGTAAAAACAGTCCTATATGTGTTGCTGAAAGATTAGAATTTGTTACTGGAAAATGTGTCATTGGTTTGTTTTGTTGTCTTTCGTAAAATTGTACCCAACATCTGTGAACCGACAATTGTCGCTTTGCCTATTATAAAGCCTTTGTTGTTAAAATTCCTTTTAGTATTCATTTAATTTCATCGTCACTATATTATCCAATCATAACCGTTTATAATTAGTTAAATCGGTTCTTTGTTTTCATTGCAAATGGATCATCGGGTGTTTGGCGGGGTAAATCTAGGGATTTATTTTAATGGTTTGATTTTTAGAGTCATTATTTTGGTGAATTACTTTTGGGCGATGTGGGGTATTGAGATTGATCTCACGTCTAAAACCCTATACCAACAACCCTAACCGGTATCAACTACCGTTTTCTTAAACTTCAAACA
Organism: Bacteroidetes bacterium GWF2_41_31; assembly: GCA_001769215.1. GTDB lineage: Bacteria > Bacteroidota > Bacteroidia > Bacteroidales > F082 > UBA6244. The sequence goes on along the minus strand of MEOL01000044.1, from coordinate 52,114 downwards.
AAACATAGCCTGGTTGCCAGAATTTAACCAGCATTCGTTTATCGATTTGTGAATTGTTGAATTAAAGGCCTTACAAGTTATAATTCACAATCCCATGAATCTATCTATCTACCAATTATTTTTCGCACAAGCATTCAGGCAAATTTTGTATTTTAGCCAACCAAATGATTAAAAATAAATGAACATGAGCAAGGCATGATTGTCACGAAACAAGCAGAAACCAACATCACTAATCATAAATGATCAATAGAAAAATGAATAGAACTATCCTGTGTATAGCCATTCTGATAGTAAGTTTAAACACCCGGGCACAAACCTACGAACGCATTGTTGCCCCGGAATCTACTGTAACAGACACATTTTATCATCACTACATTGTGGAAGATAAATACCGGCGGATGGAAAACGTAACAAGCCCGGAAACCCAGGACTGGCTCAAAAGCGAGGAAAAACTGGCAAAAAGATATCTTGCAATATCATCCAACAAAACCCAGTCGTATCCAAGTATTGATAAATACAGGCACGCTGATTTCGAGTTTCCTCATAAAGTAGGCGACTACTATTTTACCTATGCCTACTACAACGACAACAATGTACCGGCACTATTTTATCAAAAATCGGTGAATGCCGATCCCATGATTATCGTGAACCCCATGGATATTTCGAGTGCCAACTATATCGATATTAAAGATTACACTGTATCGAAAGGTTCAAAATACATGGCGTTTACTTATAACCGGGATGGCAGCGATTTTGTCGAATTAAAGATCGTTTCACTCATTACCCGGCGATACTTGAATGATCATTTGACCGGCCTCAAATTTTCTGATATCGTATGGCGGGACAACGGTTTCTTTTATTCAACCTACGAACAACAGGGGACTTTTGGAAAAACTTATGGACAGAAGGTGTTTTACCATTCATTAGAAACCGAACAAGGTGACGACGTACTCATTTTTGAAAGAAGTGAGCATCCCGACAGGGAATTCAGTTTTCAGACACTGGACGAAGAGCGGTTTTTTATTCTGAAGGAATACAACAAAGAAATCAATAAAATCAACTTTTACTTTATTGATTACGAATCCGAAACAACTCAGCTGCGACCTTTACTGTCCAATATATCGTTCAACCTGAACCTCATCGAATACCATAACGGCAAATTTATTGGCTTCAATACCTATTTAAACAACAATGGAAATATTGTGGAAATTGATCCGTCAAACCTATATAACTGGCGCGAAATTGTACCTGAATATAAACAGGCACTGCTTATAAAAGCGATTCCTTTCGCCGATCGCATGATACTGATTTATAAGGAGGGTCAGCATCAGCTCATCACAATAGCTGATTATGACGGAAAGTTATTACACCGGATGGATTTTCAACTTGCCACCACTGTGCGCGGTTTTAACGGCAATCCCAACGATGAAGAAGTACTGTACAGTGTGTCGACATATACCATCCCCCCTGTCGTTTATCGTTTTAATATCAAGACATTTAAAGATAAACCTACCAAAACAACAAGAGTAACTTTCGATTACCAGAACATCGAATATAAAGAGCTGGAATGTCTCACTTCCGATAGTGTAACCATCCCCATAATCCTGGTGTATGAGAAAGGGTTAATACCGGATGGAAATAATCCGATGATTCTGGAAGCTTATGGTGGATTTGGGGTTGTTGAAAAGCCATCCTTCGATCCGGCCATCGTTCATTTTATTCATGAGGGTGGAATTTATGCCTTTGCAAGCATCCGCGGCGGCGGCGAAAAAGGCATCGTTTGGGCAAAACAGGGAAGAGGTAAACACAAACAAACCTCCTTTGATGACTTTATTTCGGCAGCCGAATTTCTCATCGAAAAAAAATATACAAATCCCGATAGGCTGGCCATCACGGGAATCTCCAACGGAGGTCTGGTAGTGGCCGCAGCAGCCATACAACGGCCTGATTTGTTTAAAGTGGTGGTTCCCGTTGTAGCCCCAATGGATATGATCAGAAGTGAACAATTTACGGTTGGACATTTTAACACACCCGAATTTGGCACAACGACAGACAGCGCCAGTTTTGTTAACCTTTTGACCTATTCACCTTATCAAAATATTAAGGAGGAAATCAACTATCCTGTGATGTTGGTAGTTACATCCGAAAATGACGATCGTGTACCCCCCTTTCATTCGTATAAATTCGTGGCACGACTGCAAAACAGAGCCGTTCAAACCAATCCCGTACTGCTTAAAGTCATGAAAGATGTGGGGCATTATGGATCATTTACACTGAGTTCACGAATTAAGGACAAAGCAGAAATTTTTGGGTTTATCATGAACGAATTGAAAGAATGACCTATCCTCGCTAAATCATTCAGTTAAAGTACTTATCTTGGCTAGAAAAAAAGATGAAAAAAAATCAGCTGCTAACCCTTTTCATACCCCTTGTTTTCGTTTCGTGTAACTTGGATTCACAGAAAAAATCTATCGACAAATGGAAAAGTGAAATCTTAAATACCGAGCAGGAATTTAACGACTATGCCCAAAAAGAAGGCATTCCAAAGGCATTTCTGGCCTTTGCTGCTGACGATGCCGTTCTGATGCGAAACGACAGTGTAATCGTTGGAAAAAGCGCGGTTGCCAATTATTTCAACCTGAAAAAAACTGTTTCTAATAAAGCCAGCCTGGTCTGGAAACCGGATTTTGTAGAAGTAGCTGCTTCGGGCGATCTGGGATATACCTATGGCAAATACACCTACACCTCAACCGACTCAATTGGAAACGAACATATTTACACCGGTATTTTTCACACGGTTTGGCGTAAACAACCTGATGGCAGGTGGAGGTTTGTCTGGGATTAAACAAAGTTTTTCAACTTAATTGGATAAATGAATACATCGCCTTTTTGTGTATATAAGTCAGGTTGTAAAAGGTGAAATGTTATTGCTATAATCAAAATACAAAAATATTTTGTTTTGGTTTTGAGGCTCAATTCTGAGGTGCAGCGCACCGAAAATATTTATAGCCAATCAAATATCAATGGATTCAAGGTGCGGAGCACCGTAATATTGATTTAAAAAACATTCTATTTTTATATTTAGCCTTAGCTTAAAGAAAAATTCCATTGGGTACTATTTTGATTCTTATACGGTTATATAAAGGTGAAAATAGGACGGTGCTCTGCACCTTAACAAATTTATTCTTGTTTTCTATAAATATTGGCGGTACTCCGTCCCTGTTGATTTGTCTTGAAAACGGATAGTTTAATATATGGAGTATGTAATTGTTACCTAACGCATAACATGTTCCAAATATTTACAAATTCTCATCATTAAATTCTCGTCTACCTGCCTACGGTAGGTAGACATTTCATCCCAAACAATCTCTTCACCATCATAAACCGCTGTAATAATGTACCGTATGCTGTTTTTTCACAACATAAACAATATTTAAAACATCCATGGGCAATTATTTACCTAATTTTGACGCCTGTTGCTCAACCATCGGTTTTCACCTTCGATTTTCTTATTTTGGAAGGTTCCGATGCCACAACAATCCCGTCCGGGAATCGTTCTTTAAACTCAAATGTAAATCACCACCATTAAACTCATATTATCTTAAAACACACTTAAAATGAAAATTGGCTTTGTAGGACTCGGAAAAATGGGCTTTAACATGGCCCATCGGTTATTGGATCACCACCATGAAATAGTGGCATGGAACAGATCGGTAGAGAGCATCCATGAAATTGAAAAATTGGGAGCCATCGGGGCAAAATCAATCGCCGATTTGGTTGATAAACTACCAGGCCGCAGGGTAGTATGGATGATGGTACCCGCCGGGAAACCAGTTGATGACACCTTAAATGCATTGCTCGAACTTCTCAATAAAAATGATATTGTGATAGATGGCGGCAATTCATACTGGAGAGAAACCCAACAACGCGCCGAAAAAGCAGCCGAAAAAGGTGTGATCTACCTGGACTGCGGAACCAGCGGTGGCGTATGGGGATTGCAAAACGGTTATTGCCTGATGTACGGCGGATTGAAAGAAGCGGCAGACTATGTCGATCCTGTATTTAAATCGCTGGCTCCCGAAAAAGGGGCTGTTTACTGCGGCCCCTCAGGAACCGGTCACATGGTCAAAATGGTTCACAACGGCATTGAATATGGGATGATGCAATCCTATGCTGAGGGCTTCGAAATTCTTGAAAAATCACCCTACGACATCGACCTGACCAAGGTGGCCGATGCATGGCAATATGGAAGTGTGGTTCGTTCATGGTTGCTCGAATTGGCCGTTAGCGCTTTAAAGGAAGATCCTAAACTGGACCAACTCCAGGATTATGTTTCTGACAGTGGCGAAGGAAGATGGACCGTACAAACAGCCATGGACTTTGATGTTCCCGCGCATGTGATCACCGCTTCATTGTTTACCCGGTTCCAATCACGGCAAAAGGAATCCTTTGCCATGAAGATGCTGGCCGCCCTGAGAAACCAGTTTGGCGGACATGCCATTAAAACCAAAGACCAGGAGGCAAAATGAACGAAAACGACAGCCTTATCTACGTAATTTTTGGCGCTTCTGGCGACCTCACGAAGAGAAAACTGGTCCCGGCGTTGTATTCGCTGTTTGTCCAGAAACTGCTGCCGGAAAAATTTGCCCTGTTGGGTGCATCACGTTCGCAATTCACTGATGATGAATTCAGAACAGCCATGAAATCGGCCATCCTCGAATTTAAAGAAATTGACGACACCTCCGAAATTGAAGCATTCGTTCAACACCTCCATTACACCTCCCTTAAATTTGATGATGGTGTCACCTATGTTCCGTTAAAAGAACGGATTGAGAAATTGCGCGAACAAAAAAATATCAATGGAAACACCATCTTTTATTTATCAACCCCGCCCAGTTTATACGGAATTATTCCCCAACAACTGGCTTCCATTGGATTAAATAATCAGACCGATGGATGGAAACGCATCATCATCGAAAAGCCATTCGGATACGACCTGGAATCGGCTATCCAACTTAAAGACCAGCTGTTGTGCGACTGGGCTGAGGAACAATTATTCAGGATAGACCATTATCTGGGTAAGGAAACCGTTCAAAACCTGCTTGTTACCCGATTTTCCAATGGAATATTTGAACCTTTGTGGAACCGAAACTACATCCATCATGTTGAAATTACCTCCGCCGAAAGCATCGGTGTTGAGCAGCGGGGTGGTTATTATGAAACCTCAGGCGCTTTGCGCGACATGGTTCAAAACCATTTGCTCCAGGTAGCTGCCATCGCAGCCATGGAATCGCCCTCCTCGCTCGAACCCGGCGCCATACGGAATGAAATATTAAAGGTGTTTCAGTCGCTGCGTCCTATTCGAAAAGAGGATGTTAAAACCAATGCAATCAGGGGGCAGTACGTGGCTTCACACATCAAGAACGAACCCATTCCCGGTTATCGCGAAGAAGAAGGAGTGAACCCCAATTCAGTTACGGAAACTTATGCCGCATTGAAATTCTACATCGATAATTGGCGTTGGGGAGGCGTACCATTTTATATACGCACAGGTAAACGATTGCCTACACGTGTTATGGAGGTGGTTATTCATTTTAAGGCTACCCCCCATTTTCTTTTCTCTCGCGGCACTCAAAATAATTCAAGTAACCAGTTGGTTATCAGAATTCAACCCGACGAAGGAATCTTGTTGAAATTTGGCATGAAAACACCAGGTGCAGGGTTTGAAGTGCAGACGGTGAACATGGATTTTCACTACTCTGATCTTGCACATCAACGCATCCCTTCAGCCTACGAGCGACTGATTTACGATTCCATCAAAGGGGATTCCACTTTGTTTGCCCGTACAGAAGAAGTACTGGAAGCCTGGAAATTTCTATCACCCGTGATCGATTGTTGGAAAAACGAACATGAAGCACCTTTATATGGATATCCGGCAGGAACCTGGGGGCCCGAAAACGCCGACGATTTGATTGGAGACAAAAAAATAACCTGGCGTTATCCTTGTAAAAACCTGTCGAACGATGGCATTTATTGCGAACTGTAAATATGAAGAGGATCATTAACATATTTGAAACGACGGATGACTTATCGCAATTTGTTGCACAACAACTAATTAAACAGATGGCGGATTTGTATGAAGGTCAATTTTTTTCTGTTGCTTTATCCGGTGGATCGACACCAAAATCCTTATTCCGGTATTTGGCGCTCAACTATTTGGAACAAATCGACTGGAAGAAATTGCTGGTGTTTTGGGGAGATGAACGCTGCGTGGCACCCGAAAGTGACGAGAGCAATTACAGAATGGCCCGTGAGAATTTACTTGATCTGGTTCCCGTTCCAAAGGAAAATATCTTCCGGATTATGGGTGAAAACGATCCTGCTGAAGAGGCCATTCGCTATGCGGAAACCGTAAAAAAGCACCTCCCGTCACTTCACGGAATACCGCAGTTCGATTACATCCTGCTCGGACTTGGCGAAGATGGACATACGGCGTCCATTTTTCCTGATCAAATTCGGCTTTTTCAAAGTAACCGGCTTTATGATGTTGCTACCCATCCACAATCCGGACAAAAACGTATTTCGGTCACAGGCAGCGTAATCAACCAGGCAAGGATGGTTTCGTTTATTGTCACCGGAGAAGCCAAGGCCGAAATGGTGGCCCGCATTCTGGAGAAAAAACCAGGTTGGGAACACCTTCCGGCGTCGCTGGTTCATCCGGAAAACGAGCTTCTTTACTGGCTTCTTGATAAAAAAGCAGCACAAAATTTACATAATACTGATCAATTGAACTAACATGAAAACGACGTTAACGAATACAGAAAGCTGGAAATCGCTTGAGAAACATTTTAACGAAATCAAGCAGGTGTCGATAAAAACCCTGTTTGAAAACGACAAAAACCGTGGTCAGCAATTGGTAGTGAAGGATGAAGGTATCTACTTTGATTTTTCAAAACACAGAATCACCGGAGTAACCCTAAAATTGCTTTCTCAGTTGTTGGAAAACAGAGACTTTGCCAAAAAGCGCCAGGCCATGTTTGGTGGTGAAAAAATCAATATCACCGAAAACCGTGCTGTGCTGCATACGGCTTTGCGGGCTCCCAAAGGATCGACCATTCTGGTGGATGGCCACAACGTAGTGCCTGATGTACATGCCGTACTGGATAAAATGTCCGGTTTTGCCAACAAAATCAGAAGCGGCGAGTGGAAAGGACATTCGGGAAAACCCATCAAAACCATCATCAACATTGGAATTGGCGGATCGGATTTAGGTCCGGTAATGGCTTACGAAGCCCTGAAGTATTTTAGCATGAGAAGCCTGGATTTCAGGTTTGTGTCCAACGTGGATGGAAGCGATTTCGCAGAAGCGGTAGAAGGATTGCGGGCCGACGAAACCCTCTTTATCATCTCATCAAAAACATTTACCACCCTCGAAACCATGGCCAATGCACAAACAGCACGGGAATGGGCATTGAAAAATCTGGGCGATGAATCGGCAATAGCCAAACATTTTGTGGCTGTTTCGACCAACGAAAAGGAAGTAACCCGATTCGGCATCAACCCGCAGAACATGTTTGGATTCTGGGATTGGGTGGGCGGCCGTTACTCCATGAGCGCAGCCATCGGACTTTCGACCATGATCGCCATCGGCCCTGAAAATTACCACGAAATGCTGGCCGGATTACACAAAATGGATGAACATTTCAGGACGGCTCCCGTTGAAAAAAACATCCCGGTCATCATGGCGCTGCTCGGCGTTTGGTACAACAATTTCTTTGGGGCAGAAACTCAGGCTGTTTTTCCCTATGATAAATACCTCCACCGCTTTCCTGCTTATTTACAACAATTAACCATGGAAAGCATGGGAAAGCATGTTACACTCGGCAGACAGGCGACTGACTATCAAACAGGTGCCATTTACTGGGGTGAACCCGGTACCAACGGGCAACATTCGTTTTATCAGTTGATTCATCAGGGAACCAAATTGATTCCGGTTGATTTTATCGGATTTAAAGAATCGCTCAACCTGTTGCCACCGCATCAGGATTACCTGATAGCCAACATGATTGCACAAGGCGAGGCGCTGGCTTTTGGCAAAACGGCCGATGAAGTCCGGGCCGAAGGCGTTGCAGAAGAAATGGTGCCCCACAAGGTTTTTGAAGGCAACAGGCCCTCCTCCACTTTCTTTTTGGATAAGCTGAGCCCTGAAAACCTGGGTAAACTGGTAGCCATGTACGAGCATTGTGTTTTTGTTCAGGGTGTGATCTGGGATATCAATCCCTTCGACCAAATGGGTGTTGAACTGGGGAAAGTCCTGGCGCAAAATATTATTCCCGAGATACAGGATAACAAAAAACCCTTGCACCACGATAGTTCCACCAATGCCCTGATTGAGTTTTACAGACGATAAAACCAAATTCGATCTTCACAATTAACACCTCAAAGGAATCTTCATGCAAAATACCATTTTTATACAATATGCCAGGACGCCTTTGGGAGAGTTGATTGTTGGTTCGTACAATGAACAATTGTGCCTTTGCGACTGGCGCTATCGCAAGATGCGCATTTCCATTGACAAGCGAATCCAGACATTGTTAAATGCCTCTTTCACAGAAGAAAACTCTTCCATTATCCGGGAGACGAAACTCCAACTTGATCAATATTTCAAACAAGAAAGAACCCAATTTGAACTTCCGTTGTTACTGGCAGGATCCGATTTCCAGAAAAGGGTTTGGAATGCCCTTCTGGAAATTCCTTATGGGAAAACAGAAACCTATTTGGGATTATCGAAAATAGTAGGCGACGAGAAAGCCATTCGGGCGGTGGCAGCAGCCAACGGAGCCAATGCCATTTCGATTATCGTGCCCTGTCACCGGATTGTTGGCAGCAATGGCCACCTGGTTGGATATGCCGGAGGACTGCTCACAAAGAGGAGATTACTCACTCTGGAAACAGCTTTAAACGAACCTCAACTAAGTCTTTTTTGATTAATAGGCTTTATTCGGGATATTTTTAATATTTTCGAGCGGAATAATTTGATCTTAAATGAGGGAAATCAATTTAACCGTCAATGGTCGGCTATACAGGATACTGGTAAAGGAAGATATTACACTTGCAAAAGTACTGAGGGAGCAACTTGATTTAACAGGTACAAAAATTGGTTGCGAACAAGGAACCTGTGGAGCATGTACCGTATTATTAGACGATAAACCTGTTTTGAGTTGTATATTACCCGTTGTAAAATGCCACAACAAAAGCATTATCACAATCGAAGGTCTTTCCGACAAAAACGAATTAGATCAAATTCAAAAAAAATTCATAGAGAAAGGTGCCATACAATGCGGGTTCTGTACACCAGGAATGATCCTTACTTCGTACGCGCTTTTAAAAGCAAATCCTGATCCTGCCAAAGAAGAAATAAAAGAAGCGCTCTCAGGTAATTTATGCAGATGTACCGGTTACAAAAAAATCATCGAAGCCGTTTCAGCATGTTCAAAGGAAAAAGAGGACCAACCGGAAAATCATCATGGAAAATATCAGGTGGTCGGCAAGCCAAAACCCTATCTGGATGCTGTAAAAAAGGCAAAAGGCACCGCTGATTATGCCGATGATATTTACACGAAGAACGCTCTACATTGCCGGTTCCTCCGAAGCACTTTTGCTCATGCAAACATCATATCCATCGACATAAGTGAAGCAGAAAAAATGGAAGGGGTTCGCCTCATCGTCACAGGTAAGCAGTTAGAAAATAAATTCGGTGTACTTCCTATCTCAGAAGATGAAACAGCCCTGGCGGTTGAAAAAACAAGGTACATTGGTGAGATTGTTGCTGCCGTGGCTGCCGATACTGCTGAGATAGCCCGACAAGCGGTTGAAAAAATAAAAGTTCACTATCAACCGTTAAAAGAATATTTCGATCCTGATGAATCCCTGGCGGACTTAGGTGAGAATGAAAAGATTCATCCCGATAGCCATCGCGATGGCAAATTCAATAACAACATACATAAAAAGTCCGAGTTGCGCTTTGGCGACCAAAAACAAGGGTTTGAGGATTCATATTACAAAACCGACAACGATTTTACTTTTCAAGGCATCAACCATGGTTTTATTGAACCACATGCGGCCACTGCTTTCTGGGACGAAAACGGATTAACTATTATTACCGCCACGCAGGTTCCTCACTATTTACACAAAACACTGGCAAAAGTGTTGGAACTTCCACTCAATAAAGTCAGGGTCATTAAACCAACTTTAGGCAGTGGGTTCGGCGGAAAAAGCGATCCCTTTCCTCATGAAATCATTATTGCCTTTATGGCCAAACAACTTGGTATTCCTGTAAGAACTGTTCTTTCAAGAGAGGAAGTGTTTCTGACCAATCACGGACGACATCCAACAAAAATGAATTTCAAACTAGGGATGAACCGGGATTTAAAACTGGAAGTGATCGATACCGATATCGTGATTGATGGCGGTGCTTATGGCAGTTTTGGTGTGGTAACAAGTTATTATAACGGGGTACTCTTACAAGGCCCTTACAAAGTGAATAATTTTGGGTTTAGGACCAGAAGGGTGTACACCAACAAACCACAATGCGGTGCCATGAGAGGTCATGGAGCCGTTAATCCGCGATATGCCATGGAAACATCGATCGATATACTCGCACGAAAAGCCGGTCAGGATCCATGTGAAATCCGACTTACAAATTTTTTGGAGTCAAATACTTTAACAGTGGGTGAATACCGGATTACCTCAAATGGGAGCATCGACGCATTGAAAGTTGTGATGGAGCAATCGGGATGGAAAAGCAAATACGGAAAACTCCCCTATGGCCATGGTATTGGAGTGGCCTCAGGATTTTTCATTAGCGGAAGTGCTTTACCCATTCATTGGAATGAGTATCCCCAGTCGGTTGTTCATTTAAAAGTGGATTTCGATGGAAGGGTTGTCATTTCTTCGGGGGCAAGCGATATGGGACAAGGCAGCGATACCATGTTGGCCATTGTTGTGGCCGAGGTATTGGGCCTGGGTTTTGAAAACATTTTTGTTCTTGCCGCCGACACCGTGCTTACCCCGGTAGATTTGGGCAGCTATTCGAGCAGGGTAACTTTTATGGCCGGCAATGCTGCCAAACATGCCGCGGAGAATCTTAAAAATCTCATTGTTGATTCTGTCACCAAAAAATTTGACATCTCAGCCGATGAATTGAATTTTGAAAATAGCCGGGTTTTCTCCAACGACAGGAAAGTAGATTTATCCTGGGTTGAAGCCATTGATATGGCCACCCGGAATATTGGTGCCTTAACCGTTAGTGGTTATTACAATTCCCCAAAACTGGGAGGCACCTTTAAAGGTGCGGGAGCAGGTCTGAGTCCTTCCTATTCTTTCGGAAGTGTAATTGCAGAAGTAAAGGTGAACCTGCAAACAGGCGAGGTCGAAATCCTGGATATCTGGGGTTCGCACGATTGCGGATTGGCCATCAATCCTTTGGCAGTGGAAGGGCAACTGGAAGGTTCATGGCACATGGGTTTGGGACAGGCCATTAGTGAAGAAATGAAATACCACAAAGGGTTGCTGTTGAACAGTAATTTTCTTGACTATAAAATCCCTACCAGCCTGGATACCCCGAATATTCATGCCTCGATCGTCGAAAGCGGTGACCCTGAAGGCCCCTTTGGTGCAAAAGAATGTGGCGAAGGCGCTCTTCATCCTGTAATACCTGCCATAGGAAATGCCATTTTCGATGCCATCGGAAAAAGAATGATGTCGTTGCCCATTACACCAGACAAAGTGCTGAAAGCCTTGTTGGAAACCTAATTTTTTATACAACATGAAGATGACAACTCCACCGGATTCAGTACCATATTTTACCCCCGAAACCATTTCGGAAGCGCTGGAATTAATAAATAATAAAAGCAACCTATCGTTTATCTCAGGCGCCACTGATATAATGGTTAATCGGCAACAGGGCAACTTTGAATCTGATGGGCTGGTCGATTTGACCAATATAATTGAACTAACAACTTCAAGTCCGGATGGCGATGAGTATAAAATAGGTGCCGCAGTAAAATTGTCTGAAATAATCGCCAATCCATATATCAACGAATATTTTCAGGTGATCATAGAGGCGGCAAAATCAGTAGCCACACCTTTAATAAGAAATCAGGCAACCATTGGAGGAAATCTCTTATGTGAAAACAGGTGCATTTTCTACAACCAGAGCGCACTATGGAGAGAAGCCGCCGGTTATTGCCTGAAATGCGGAGGCGACATTTGTATTGCCACCGGAGGAAAAAAATCATGTTTATCAAAATTTGTGTCAGATATGGCACCCGCGTTAATTAGTTTAAATGCCAAAGTGGTGATGGTGGATAAGGATTCTGAAAGCGTAATTCCTTTGGAGGACCTGTATTCGGGGGACGGAATAAAATCAAAAATGATTGACAGGAAAAGTATCTTAAAATTCATACTTTTACCTCTAAACCAGCATATCAAATCCACTTTCAAGAAGCTTAGACAAAGAAAAACCCTGGAATTTACTTCGCTCACGATAGCCTCAACTCTTCATATTAACCATCGCATTAAGATGGCCATTTCCGGGATTGCACCAAATCCAGTTGTTGTCAACACAAAAAAAGGGGTCCCTTTCGACGCCATTTATGAAGAAATTAATAGAAAAGCAAAAATTATTAACAACGATTTTTTTGATCGCCAATACAGAAAAACAATGCTAACAACATACTTAGTTGAATCCTTAACCGAACTAAATTCTCTTTAAATAATAAACTCAGGAATATGGCAACTGCTCAATATCACCATCCCGACTACTTTTGTGTGGATGAACTCCTTACCGAAGAACATAAACTGATTAGAAACTCCGTAAGAGAGTGGGTAAACAGGCGTGTAAAACCAATCATCGACGAGGCTTGTCAAAAGCATGAATTCCCGGGACATCTGATGAAAGAACTGGGCGAAATTGGCGCGTTTGGCTCCTATATTCCAGAAAAATATGGTGGTGCAGGTTTGGACCAGATTTCTTATGGTCTGATCATGCAGGAACTCGAAAGAGGTGATTCGGCCTTGCGTTCGGCAGCATCGGTTCAATCGTCGCTGGTCATGTACCCGATTTATCAATTCGGAACGGAGGAACAAAGGGTAAAGTACTTACCTGCCCTGGCAAAAGGGGAATTGGTCGGAGCCTTTGGTTTAACCGAACCCGATCATGGCTCCGATCCTGGAAGCATGAAAACCAGGTTCGAAGATAAAGGAGATCATTTTCTGCTAAACGGAGCTAAAATGTGGATTACAAATGCCGCGATTGCAGACGTTTGTGTTGTTTGGGCAAAAGATGAGCACAAAGTCGTGCGGGGTCTGATTGTCGAAAAAGGGATGCCGGGCTTTTCAGCTCCTGAGACTTTAAACAAATGGTCGTTGAGGGCATCCATTACCGGCGAACTGGTTTTTGACAATGTCAAGGTTCCAAAAGAAAATATATTGCCGAATGTACATGGATTGAAAGGGCCGTTAATGTGCCTTAATTCAGCCAGGTATGGCATTGCCTGGGGAGTTATTGGTGCGGCTTGCGATTGCTACGATACAGCATTGCGTTATGCCCTCGAAAGAAAACAATTCGACAAACCAATCGCCGGCTTTCAACTTACCCAGAAAAAATTAGCCGAGATGATTACCGAAATTACCAAGGCCCAGCTTCTTGCATGGCGTTTGGGCACGTTGAGAAATGAGGACAGGGCCACACCCGGCCAAATATCGATGACCAAAAGAAACAATGTGGAGATTGCCCTGAAGATTGCCAGGGATTCCAGACAAATTCTGGGTGCGATGGGAATTACAGGTGATTTCCCCATGATGCGTCACATGATGAACCTGGAATCTGTAATTACGTACGAAGGAACACATGATATTCATTTGTTGATCACCGGAATGGATATTACCGGAATTAATGCCTTTTTGTAGGGAAGCTGGAAGCCGGAAGTGGGAAGTGGGAGATTAATTCTCCGATTCACAGACTTCGGTCTTCTGACTCCCGACCTCTGACTTAACATCACCTTCAATGGTAAAAAAAGTTTAAAATAAAGAGTCAACCATGAAAACTGCCTATATAATTGATGCCGTTAGAACACCCATTGGGAAATACGGAGGAGTGTTAAGCAAAATCCGGCCCGACGACCTGGCTGCTCTGGTGATAAAATCATTGTTGGCAAGAAATCCCAGAATTCCAAAAAACGAAATCGAAGATGTGATCCTGGGTTGTACCAACCAAGCTGGTGAAGACAACCGAAATGTTGCCCGAATGGCGGCTTTGCTGGCGGGACTTCCTGTAGAAACTGCGGGAGTTACCATCAACAGACTATGTGCTTCCGGAATGCAGGCCGTGATAGATGCCTCCAGGGCTATAAAACTGGATGAAGGGGATATCTTTATCGCAGGAGGTACCGAAAGCATGTCGAGGGCACCATGGATTGTCGCCAAAAGTGAAACTCCTTTTGGTCGTGAACCACAAATAGCTGATTCGACCATAGGTTGGCGGTTCCCCAATAAAAAACTGACAGAAATGTACTTCCCCTATTCAATGGGTGAGACGGCAGAAAATGTGGCCCAAAAATATGGAATTAGCCGGCAAGAACAGGATGAGTTTGCTTACTCATCACAATTAAAGTATAAAAATGCGATTGACCAGGGTAAATTTAATGACGAAATTATTCCGGTTTCAATTCCACAAGGTAAAAAAGATCCATTGATTGTTACACTTGATGAACATCCCAGGCCGGACGTAACGCCGGAACAACTTTCAAAACTTAAACCCGCTTTTTCTGCTGATGGAACGGTTACCGCTGGCAACTCATCCGGCATTAATGACGGCGCCGCCGCCTTAATCATCGTATCCGAAGATATTGTAAAGCAATACGGCCTAAAACCAAAAGTTAAAATTTTATCTTCTGCCGTGGCAGGTGTTGATCCTGCTTATATGGGAATTGGTCCTGTTCCGGCAACTCGCAAAGCGTTGAAAAGAGCAGGGCTTGACATAAGCCAAATAGATTTAACAGAACTTAACGAGGCTTTTTCGGCGCAATCCATAGCGTGCATCAGGGAATTGGGCCTGGACGAGAGACTCATCAACGTAAACGGTGGAGCCATAGCCCTGGGACATCCATTGGGTTGCTCAGGCGCCAGGATAATTACTACCCTGGTTCATGAAATGTGCCGCCGTGATGACGTTCGCTATGGCCTGGCCACACTTTGCATCGGTGTAGGTCAGGGTGCTGCTGTGATTTTTGAAAAAGTATAAGTGGGGAAATGGATCAGGATTTAATGGAATTAACTCATTTCATTATCTCAATTACTCCATTGCCGATTTCCAAACATTTAACCAACTCACTAAAATATAGTACTCCCTATACTCCTGCCCCCATCCACATGAATGATTTGTCCGGTTATAAAATTACTTTTCTCAGATACTAAGAATGAAACCGCGTTGGCGATGTCATCTGGTTTGCCCATTTTTTTCGTGGGTTGGGCACTGATGAGTTTTTGCATGACTTCTTCCGAAAGGGCCTGCGTTAAAGGTGTGTCAATAAGTCCGGGAGCTACCGCATTTACATTTACGTTGTAATAACCCAGTTCAAGTGCCAGTACCCTGGTAAGTCCAACTATCCCGGCTTTTGATGCCGTATAGTTCGACTGCCCCATGTTGTTACCTAACCAGGCACGCGACGAAATGTTGACTATTTTGCCCGATTTTTGCTCTTTCATGATGATGGCCGCTTCCCGGCACATCATCCAGGTTCCTTTTAAATTTACATCGATCACAAAATCAAAATCTTCCTTTGGCATTTTCCAAATCATATTGTCCCTGATAACTCCGGCATTATTGACCAGCACATCAACTTGTCCGTACTTATTCATTAATTCCTTAAACATTGATTGGATGTCCTTCTGATTTTTAATATCGCATTTCACAAATTCAAAATTTTCTTTTCCAAAATAATCCGTCATCGAATCCGGATTGGTATGATCCAAATCAACAACCACGACAAAAAAATGGTCTTCAATCAGTTTTTTTGCAATACTTTTCCCGATCCCATTGGCGGCACCGGTAACAATTGAAATTTTTTTACCTATCATCATCTTACTTTCTAATTAAGTGTTAAGTCCTCAAAAGTTATAATATGTCATATAATAATTTAAGTATCTCTTAGGTTAAACATAAAATAAAGCTTTACATTAGCCTCAATTTTTTAATGTTAATATTTCACAATGTTAATGAATAACAATGTTAGGAATTCACAACCTGGTTTTAAGATGTCAAAATTAAAAGAACTTACGGATAAATGCGAGCATCTTGCATTTGATTTGAATTTTAATGCAGCAAAAAAATGGAAAGCTGAGAAGGAAAACAGGGTTTTGGTTGGCTATATGCCGATTTATTTCCCGAGAGAAATAATTCACGCGGTTGATGGCCTTCCGGTTGGAATCATGGGCGGGGGCGATCGAAAGCAAATTGTTATTGGAGATGCTTATTATCAATCGTATATATGTCATATTCCCAGAGGAATTATCGAGATGGCCCTTTCCGGGCATTTTACCAATTTCGATGGCTTTGTTTTTCCGGCAATTTGCGACGTAATCAGGAACCTCTCAGGTATGTTTCAAATGTCCAACATCGGGAAATTCGCAAAATACATCGACTTCCCACAAGACTTTAATTCCGATATCGGCGGTGAATTTTATATACAGGAAATGAACTCCGTGCTTTCTAAAATAAAAGAAATTAACGAAGTTGAACTAACAACCGAAAGGTTAAATCATTCAATTGGCTTGTACAATAAAAACAGGCAGTTGATTGAGGAAATATATGACATTAAACAAGCTTTCCCCTGGAGATTAACAGCCGTTGAAACTTATCATATTGTCAGGGCCGGCATGGTGATTCCTGTTGAAGAACACAACCGGATTCTGGAAGAAGTTCTGTATGAAATAAGGCAGGACATCGGCGAACCACTGGATAAGATCAAAGTGGTTATTACAGGCGCTTTTTGTGAACAACCCCCTGTTTCGCTGATAAAAACCATTGAACTGGCCGGCTGCTATATCGTGGATGATGACTTTATGCTTGGATCGCGTTGGATTCAAGGTGATGTGGACAACACCACCGACAATCCGTTAAAGGCCCTTTCTGAAGCTTATTTAAATTTTAGCACCTTTTCTTCCTCCGTGTATGACATTGGAAACCCAAAAAGCAAAAGACTCATCAACCTGATTAAAAGAAGAGAGGCCGATGGCGTTATTTTTGCCGCCCCAAGTTTTTGCGATCCCGCCTTGCTCGACAATCCTACCTATAACAAGGAGTGCGACAAAGCAGGAATCAGGTACATCAATTTTCAATACCATGAAAACATAGGGCAATTTAAAGTTATAAAAGAACAAGTGGGCGCCTTTTCAGACTCAATAAAACTTTGGGCCTAGAACACCTGTTTATTTGCGATCGTTCATTGTTAAAGGAAATTCTTAAAAGAAATTTGAAAGAAAAATAATATGCCGGAAAACGTAAAAAAGGAAAGAAGTATGATTCTCCAAAAGGAGATGATCGGAAATTTGTTTAAAGAACTTGGCAACGTGAAACAAACCGGGAAAAAAGTGGTGTACACCTTTGTTCCGGGAAATTTATCAGAGCTCATCCGTTCGTTCGATATGCTTCCTGTTTATCCCGAAATTAATGCCTTGCAATCGGGCATGAGAAAAAAATCGGATGCTTACATCCGGGAGGCCGAAAAATGGGGACACTCAGAAGATGTTTGTACTTATGTAAAGTGCGATATTGGTATGATGCTGAAAGGAAATATTGGACCTACCGGCGAAAAAGTTCCCGATCCCGATTTGTTGCTATTAAGTTATACAGGTTGTTTTACCTTCTTGAAATGGTTTGAAAACCTGGAGAAACTGTATCCCGGCGTTCCTGTGGCTTTAATCCACACTCCTTATCAGGAGAATGGTGAAATAACCGCCGAAATGACCGAATACATGGTTAAGCAACTTAAAAATGATGTGATCCCGAAAATGGAGCAGGTTTCGGGGCAAAAGTTCGACCCCGAAAAGCTGAAGACCATTCTTCAGCATTCAGCTGACATAGAAGATTTAATCGTTAAAATTTTCGATACCACCAAGAATGTTCCCTCCCCTATTGATGCCTATTTTGCAGGCGTTTATTATATAGGACCCATTAATATTGGTTTCAGAGGAACCCCCGAGGCCACCGAATATTACAAAGAACTATACAGCGAGATTCTGGAACGCGTCCGTCTGGGTTTGGGACCGGTAACCCCTGAAGGCGAAATGGAAGAGGAAAGATACCGGCTTGTTGTGGAAGGCCCGCCCAACTGGACCAGTTTTAGGGAATTTTGGAAACTTTTTTATGATATGGGGGCGGTCATTGTTGCATCATCCTATACGCGGGTTGGCGGAGTATATAAAAATGGATTCAGACACGATCCCGACAGGTTGCTCGAAAGTCTATCCGAATACTGTATGGGATGCTACACCAACATGAACCTTCCACAAAGAGTGGAAATGCTTGCAAAGGAAATTAAAGACTATAAGGCGGATGGCTTTTTAGTTAATTCTATTAAAAGCTGCAATTCGTTCTCTGCCGGACAATTATTAATTATGAGGACTTTAGAAGACAGAATGGGAATACCGGTCGGGTTTATCGAATCAGACCTGGTTGACCCGCGATATTTCTCGTATTCCAATATTAAAAACCGGCTCGAATCATTTTTCCAAATGCTCGAACAGAGAAAACTAATTAATGTTTAAGCTTTATCATTATTGAAATCCAGTTGTAATCATTAAAAAAAATCCAGTGAAAAGATTCTATTTAGGCGTCGATTTAGGTTCAACTACCTCAAAAGCCATTATTATTAACGAAAAAGACGAAATCGTTGGCAGGGGGATTACCAACACAAGGGCCAATTACCGGGTCGCTGTCGAAATTGCTAAACTGGAAGCCATATTTAATGCAAGGTTTTATTTGTTGAAAAAACAATTGGAAGATGAAATAAAACAACATCCTGAATTTAAAAAATACATCGATGATATTGAATCCCTATTCCAGTACCTGCAATTTAAAAGAAGGAGCGACATATTTCATGCAGCGTTATTGGAAACTGCAAACCAATCGTTTAATGATGGACTGAAAGACAAGATAATTCAACATATTGAAAATATCTTCACTAAAATAAACCCGATGTTAAAGTTGGAATTTGTTGATGGTAATCTGGCCAATTCCAATCAGTTTTTCAGGGATATCATTAGTGAAAAGTACAATGAAGAGATTGCAAAACTTGATAAAGAACTTTTCGAGCCCATGATGCTTGTTTATGATAAAAGTATCACCCCGGTTGAAAACGAAATGGTCGACTTCAATTTTAAAGACCTCCTGACCAATTCGGTGGAGTTATTGAAGGAAAAATATAAGGACCGATCAAACAAACACACAGGAGAAATAAGTGGGCATTTTGATGCAGAACTGAATATCCTGACAGGAAATTACGAAAATGTGTCTGACTCTTTAAAAAAACACATCGATTTTATTGCCGATTTCGAGTTTAATATAGCCAATATGGTGGGAACAGGTTATGGCCGTGCCCTGCTTCCTTTTCCGGCAGACTCGATCAAATCAGAAATTTTATGCCACGCGTTTGGTGCACATGCCATTTTTCCATTTACCCGCACTGTATTGGATATCGGCGGACAAGACACCAAAGCCATTCAGGTTGACAGCTACGGACTGGTTACCAGTTTTAACATGAACGACCGGTGCGCGGCGGGCTGTGGCAGATATTTAGGATACATAGCCGATGAATTCAGCATATCGCTAAACGAATTGGGACCTGAAGCATTGGAAGCCACTAAAGAAGTAACCATTTGTTCTACCTGCACGGTTTTCGCAGGAGCAGAAGTAAGAGAATTACTCAATGTAGGTGAAGAACGATCCAATATCCTCGCGGGCCTTCATAAATCAATCGTGATGAGGGCCATGTCGCTGATAGCGCGTTCAGGAGGAGTTAAGAATGAATTCACTTTTACTGGCGGTGTGGCCCGAAACCAAGCCGTAATAAAATATGTAAGTCAAATGGTGAATGACAATTACGGAAAAGATATTAAAATAAATATTCATGCCGATTCGATTTTCATGGGAGCACTGGGAGGTGCCATGTTCGCCAGAAGGGCATCGTTAAAAAAGAACTAAATAAATTTCTTTAATATGAACGAAAGTATTTATACGATGGGAATTGATGTAGGAAGTAGCTACATTAAAACCGTACTCATGAATTATTCTGATACTGCGATCCAAATTCTGGATAAACACATTGAAAAAATCAGAAAACGAAATCCGGCCACCGTTGCAGAAGAATCGATAAACTACCTGCTGGAAAAAAATAAATTAACGCACGAGCACATTGCTTACCTGGCCTCTACCGGCGAAGGGGAAATGGTTGCCCGAAAAAAAGGCCACTTTTACAGCATGACCACCCATGCCCGGGGCGCACTGTACTTATACCCGACAGCAGACTACGTAGTCGACATGGGCGCTTTATATGTTAAAGCGATAAAGATTGACCACCAAGGCAAAGTCATGGACTACAAAATGACAGGTCAGTGTGCCAGCGGTTCGGGACAATTTATCGAAAATATTTCCAGGTACTTAGGGCTGGCAATTAGCGAAGTAGGCGATATGTCGTTAAAATCGACCCATCCCGAAACGCCATCAGGAATATGTGCCGTACTGGCCGAAACGGATGTAATCAATATGGTTTCAAGGGGAATCTCAACACCTGATATAGTGAAAGGGATCCATATCTCCATCTCGAACAGGGTGATCAAGCTGCTTAATTCTTTAAATGCCAACGGAACCATCGTATTAACAGGAGGTATGGCCTCTAACACCGGGATGGTTCAAACCGTTAAAGAATTGGCCGAAAAAGCAAACATGAATCCCGAAAACATTGTGGCTTTCGACGACTCCATTTTTGCAGGTGCCATTGGAGCTGCCATTTGGGGCGGGTTCAGGCACAATAAACTCAAATTAAAAGCGATGGCGGAAAAGTGAAACTGTTTGTCCTCATATAATTACTTTGAATTATGCGTAAAACCATTCTTGAATCGGAACATGAATTAGGCACAATGA
Organism: Bacteroidetes bacterium GWF2_41_31; assembly: GCA_001769215.1. Classification (GTDB taxonomy): domain Bacteria; phylum Bacteroidota; class Bacteroidia; order Bacteroidales; family F082; genus UBA6244. Next base: position 30,912 of record MEOL01000044.1, on the reverse strand, counting down.
CTCCAAATATGGCGCAAATGCTGAGGACGAATGTAAAAAAATTCAGTACAAGATATGTTTTCAAACAAAAGCACAACCATGTTTATGAAGGAATTAAATGGCCGGAATTTTATACAAATATTAAGCGAATCGCTTTTAACCTGCAAAAATCAGGATTCTTAAAAGGTGAAAAGGTTCTCATCTTTTCGAAAAACCGGGTCGAAATGCTCCAAACTGAATTTGCAATCCAGGCCTCGGGAGGCATCATTGTTCCCATTTTTCACAACTTAAAAGAAGAAGTAGTTACCAAACTCTTTCAACATTCCGATTCAAAATATATTTTTGTAGGTGGGGATGTTCAAATCGAAAGAATTAACCCCAATTTAAACTTTACAAAGATTTTTTCGTTTGACGAGATTAAACACGACAGTTTCCCCGAAATTATTCCATTTAAAGAACTTATTGCCCCCGTTGATTTTGGCAGCTTTAGCTTGGATTTTGAAGCAGATCCCGAAGAGGTTTGCTTAAATATGTACACCTCAGGCACTATGGGCGAACAAAAATGCGTGCAACTTACGCACAAGAATATCTTGTCGCAGCAAGCCGCCCTGGATACTCTGTGGGATGTGAACGAGCACGACAGATTTCTCAGCTATTTACCCTGGCACCACAGTTTTGGCGGAATCTTCGAGAAAATAACAGCCATTCACAATGGAGCCGAAATGTATCTTGAATCGAGCTACGGTATTGATGCACTGGAAATTTTGGAAAACTGGAAATTGGTCAAACCTACGATCTTTTTTAGTGTCCCCATGGTTTATCAATCACTCTACACCCTGGCTAAAGAGAGTAAAGAAGCGGAAGAATTATTTTTCCATTCTGACTTAAAATTTGTTTTCACTGCAGCCGCACCATTGCCAAAAAATATTTCTGATGAATTTGAAAAAAGAGGAGTGCGGGTTATAGAAGGATGGGGACTCACCGAAACAACCCCCTGTTGTACACTTACCGATCCAACTGTAAAAAGGGTCTCCGGTGTTGTCGGCAAGCCGATTCCCGGAGTGAAAATAAGGCTGGCAGAAGACAATGAAATACACATACTCGGCCCCAACGTAATGAAAGGCTATTATAAAAATGACGAAGCCAACGCCAAAGCTTTTTCTGCCGACGGATGGTTTTGCACGGGCGACGTTGGCGAGTTTACCGAAACAGGATTAAAACTTATCGCCAGAAAAGACAGGATTTTTAAGCTGTTAAACGCCGAGAAAGTAATCCCATCCGATCTCGAGAAACTCATACTTGGCAGATGCTCATTTCTATCTTATGTTTTGGTTGAAGGCAGTGGCCGGCAATTTCCTGTAGCCTTATTATTTCCAAATAAAACACTCTTAAATTCCTCGGGTAACGGCAACAACATTTCTATTGAAAACTGCGCATGCCCCCATAACATGCAGGATCTTGCATTTTGCCTAAATAAATGTTTATTAAAAGTCAATGGCGAAATTGTTGAAAAATTTGCCCGTATCAACAGCGCCATGCTGATCAACGGAGATTTAAGTGTAGAAGATAAGACCCTTACCGCCTCCATGAAAATGATGCCCAACAGTGTAAAAGAGGTTTTTAAAGCTCATATACAGAGGATTTATGGAGAAGATAAAGAAATAGAAGAAGAATATTATATGATACCATTGGTTGACCAATACTAAATAAATGTATGAAATAGCAGCATCCGCCTTACTTAAAGAGGTAATGAACAATTATTTCCGGGATTTGAAATCCAGATCCAAACCCCTTGTCTGGTGCACCAGCGTTGGGCCGGCGGAGTTGTTACGTTCTTTTGGGTTTGAAGTTTATTTTCCTGAAAACCACGGGGCCCTGCTGGGAGCTACCCGAAAAGCAATGGACTATATCCCGGTTGCGTCAAAAATCGGTTATCCTTCCGACATTTGTTCATACCTCACTTCCGACATCGGATCGCACATTCAAAAATCAACTCCATTAACAAAACATTATGGTTTGGATGCCCAACCCATTCCTGATTTAATAGTATACAACACCAATCAGTGCCGAGAAGTCCAGGACTGGTTTAGTTACTTTGCCGATCAGTACAAATGTCCAATCCTGGGAATTGTACCTCCCAGGCACATGGATGAGGTAAAACAAGCCGATATTGACAATGTATCGAGTCAGTTTAAATCTTTAATACCCGAATGTGAACGTGTTAGCGGTAATAAATTTGATATCGACCAGTTTCGTGAAACACTTCGGCTCAGTAAAGAGGCCACCCTTTTATGGAAAAAAACACTCGAAACCTCCATCCATACCCCGGCACCCATTAGTTTTTTTGATGCTACCATTCACATGGGCCCCATAGTTGTTTTAAGAGGAACAGAAACCGCGAAAGCTTATTATAAAGTGCTGTCGGATGAACTTGAAGTGAACGTTAAGAATAAAGTGGGCTTTTTACCCAAAGAAACAAGCAGGATATATTGGGAAGGAATGCCTATTTGGGGCAGGCTCCGGTTTTTATCAGATCTTTTCACGCATCACCATTCGGCAGTGGTGGCATCTACCTATTGCAACAGCTGGATTTTTGACGATTTCGACGAACGAACGCCTTTTGAATCCTCGGCACTTGCCTATACCAAAATTTTTATCAACCGAAGCGAACGGGCCAAATTGGCAATACTTAAAGATCTGATAAATGATTTTAGGATTACCGGGGTTATTTTTCATGAAGCTAAAACATGCTTCAATAATTCAAATTCAAGATTTGGGATGCCTGCCAAATTGAAAGAAGAAACAGGTGTTGAAACATTGATTATAGAGGGAGACTTGTGTGATTTAAGGTTTTTCTCCGAAGAGCAATCCACCATTAAAATCGAAACGTTACTCGAACAAATATCTTCGTAATTTAAATAGACTTGAATATGAAACCAGAAGACTTTAAAGTAGGAATTATTGGCCTGGGACCTGTAGGCTTGATTTTGGCCGTTCACTTTAAACAGGCAGGCTGTGAAGTGGCCGTTTGCGATGTCGACAAAAGAAAACTCAATTTAATTAAAGAAGAAGGGATAGAACTGGTCGGGGCCATCACCAAGACTGCCTACTTAAAACACATCTATTCATCAATTCCCGAACTGATGGAGCACAAATTTGACCTGTTGATTAGTTCGGTAAAAGCATATCATGTAGATTCCGTTTTAAATCAAATTGATGCATCAAATCACAACGGACTTAAATTATTGATTGCACAAAACGGGATTGACATCAGAATAAAATATCAAAGTCATTTTGACGATTCCCGGATTTTTAGAATGATCGTAAATTTTGCCGGAAACCTGAATGCCCCAAATGTGGTTAATGTAACATTTTTTAATCCGCCAAACTATGTGGGCTCCATCGACGACAGTCAGAGTGAACTCGCGAATTTAATAGCCGATATCCTGACTTCGCAGGATTTGCAAACCACCAGTGTCAACTCATTCAAAGTGGTAGAACAAGCGTGGATTAAAACTATTTTAAACGCGGCCCTAAGCCCTTTGTGTGCCATTTCGGCTCATACGATGAAGGAAGCCATGGCGAATCCGGATACTCTTGAAATAGTTGAACAAATAATAGCCGAGGCTATGGAGGTGGCTAAAGCAGAGGATATTGTATTCGAACAAAATTTTATTAAACTCTGTATTCGTTACCTGAAAAAAGCCGGAAACCACTTCCCTTCACTGGCCGTCGACCTCATCAACAAAAGAGAAACAGAAATAGATTACATGAACGGAAAATTTGTTGATTATGGTAGGAAACACTACATTAAAACTCCTATAAACTTAGTTTTCACTAACTTGGTAAAGGCCATTACTCAGAAGAATTATATTGAAAGCCATGCAAAAGATGCTTTTTTAGATTAATAAAAACCATGCAGAAGTTTTTCTTAGGTGTTGATATCGGGTCACTTTACACAAAATTGGTTGTGATCAATTCCAATTGTGGTATTGTACACAGCGATATTTTCAAAACCATGGCCCGAAACAACAAAAGGGATGATGTGATCGACCAGGTGATAAATCAATTTAAAGTTGAATACACTTGTTCAACCGGTTATGGGAGAAAACTACTGAAATCTGCTGATTTAATTAAAACTGAACTGTACTGCGCTTCTGCCGGGGTCACACAACTCAATCCAATTGATAAAACCATTATTGATATTGGTGGAGAGGATATTAAACTTTTAAAAAGCGATAAAAACGGTAAAGTCATTGACTTTTACATGAACAGCAAATGTGCCGCGGGCACGGGAGCGTTTATAACCGAAGTGGCCGAAAGGGCCGAATTGGATGTTCTTGATATGAGCCGGCTTGCTGCCAAATCAACTTCCGACAAAGAGTTAAACAGTTTTTGTACGGTGTTTGCAAAAACCGAAATCATGAAATGGATTTTCGACGATACATCAGATGAAGACCTGGCCAAGGGAATCTATATTTCAATTGCCAACAGAATACAAAAAATCCCGACAGACAATTCACTACCTGTTTATCTGATCGGGGGAGTTGCTCAATATCACCCTTACCTACAAAACATCATCGGGGAGAAATTCAATGTTCGGGTAACCATTCCTGAAAACCCGCAATTAATCAACGCTTTTGGTGCAGCATGTATAGCCCAAAAGTCATTTGTCAATCATTTAAATCCAGAACCATGAAATCAATCCATGACAAAGTAAAAGGAATAGCTATCATCTATGATGATATTTTTTTAATCGGCGGAGCCAGGACTCCCTTTGGCAAACTTAGTGGAACGTTGGGTTCTGTATCTCCCACCGACTTAGGGATATTTGCCGCGAAATCGGCTCTTGAAAAATCATCTGTAAACCCGCAAAATATCGATCAGGTCATCATCGCCAACATTGGACAAAGTTCGGCTGACACTTACTTTTTACCCCGCCATATTTCGTTGTTCTCGGGCATTCCACAAACCATTCCTTCACTCATGGTGCAAAGGATTTGTGGTTCCGGCTTTGAAACCATCGTCACGGGCGCTGAACAAATTATTTTAGGAAAAGCAGCTACCGTGCTGTGCGCAGGTACCGAAAGCATGAGCCAATCCCCTACGGTAAGTTTTGGAAACAGGATGGGATATGCCTTTGGGCAACCGAACTTTAAAGATATGCTATGGGAATCGTTAAACGACACGGCAGCCGGTTATCCCATGGGGGTTACGGCTGAAAATGTAGCGAAAAAATACAATATAACCCGCGAAGAAGTAGATGTCTTCGCAAAGAGATCTTTCGATACCGCTATCGCCGCCAGGGAAAATGGATTTTTCGATGATGAAATAATGGCCGTCAACTCAACGGTATTTGAAGCAGAAGGTTTGGTTCCCCGAAAAGTGAGATTACCCCGGGGAGTAGAACATTTTATTACGGACGAAAACATACGCCCTACAGATTTGGAAAAACTCGCCAAATTACCACCGGTATTTGGCAAAGATGGAGTTCAAACCGCCGGAAATTCCAGTGGCATTGTCGATGGCGCTGCCTCGGTGGTTATTGGGAACAAAGAGGTAGCCAACTCCCTCAACAGGAAAGTACTGACCAAAGTAGTTGCTTCGGCCACCAGCGCCATCGATCCGAAATTAATGGGATTGGGACCGGTTCCCGCTATCAGGTTATTGCTCGAAATAACAGGTTTATCGATGGATGAAATCGGCCTTATTGAAATCAATGAGGCGTTTGCGGCTCAATTTATTGGCTGTGAAAAAGAACTGGGATTCGACAGGGCCATTGCCAACGTAAATGGTGGTGCCATCGCCCTGGGCCATCCTTTGGGAGCCACCGGACTTAGGCTTTCACTCACTATTTCGCGTGAGATGAACATCCGCAAAGTAAAATATGGAATTGCTTCTGCATGTATTGGCGGCGGACAAGGTACTGCTGTATTGTTTGAAAATGTAAATATTTAATCATCCCTCATTTAATCATTAACAAAGTATGGAACCTAATAAGATTAAGTCATGGAAAATGACAGAGTTAAAATCTGATTTTATACTCACAGAAAGTGATTTTCCTGAGATAAATGAGGACGAAGTAATTGTAAAAATCGCTGGCTGCGGGGTATGTCATACCGACCTGAGTTTTTGGCATTATGGAGTTCAAACAAAACATTCACTTCCACTTACACTCGGACATGAAATTAGTGGCACGATCTTTTCAGGCCCCGGGCACCTGATAAATAAAAAAGTGATTATCCCAGCCGTGCTGCCATGCGGCAAATGTGAATTATGCAAAAACGACAGGGGAAATATTTGTCAAAATCAGCTGATGCCCGGCAATGACTTTGATGGAGGCTTTGCTTCACATATCAAAGTGCCCCACAGGAGCTTATGTCATGTGCCTGAGAGTGTCCTCGACAAATACAAACTCGCTGAACTGGCTGTGGTTGCCGATGCCATTACGACGCCGTATCAGGTGTTAAAAAAATCGGAATTACAAATAGGTGACTTCGCGATTGTTATAGGCGTTGGCGGGGTTGGTATTTATGGATCGTTGTTAGCTAAAATTCTTGGTGCCAGGGTACTCGCGTTGGATATCAGCGATGAAAAACTCGATTTAGCAAAAAAACATGGTGTTGATGCCATATTAAACGTTAAAGGATTGGATGTTAGAGAGGTAAAACAAAAAGTAAGGGAGATCGCGAAAGAACTGGGTGCTTCAAAATATGGGTGGAAGATATTTGAAATGTCAGGAACCCCGCAAGGCCAGGAACTTGGTTTTAACTTAATTACCTATGCCTCAACCATGTCGATTGTTGGTTTTACAATGGACAAAACACAGGTGAGGTTAAGCAACCTGATGGCTTTTGACGCTAAATTGATTGGAACATGGGGCTGCAAACCTGAACTCTATGGAGATGTGCTGGAGTTCATCGATCAGGGGAAACTAAAGATCGGGCCCTTTATCGAGACTTTCCCCATGTCGAAAATAAACGAGGTTTTCATGAATACGTTGGATCATAAATACACCCGCAGGTCAGTGTTATTTCCTGATTTTTAAATAATTGAATATTAATCAATAAAAAATAAAAAGATGCTTGTAAACCACAATTTAACTGAAGTAGAATACAAGGAAATTCTATTCGAAAAAAGAGCCTGCCTTGATAAAGAAGGCAAGCCGGTTGAGGGGTTATTTAATGCCTGGATTATTTTAAACAATCCTGCACAATTCAATTCGTATACTACACAGGCCGTAAAAGAAGTCATCCTTGCTTTCAGGGAAGCGTCAAACGACCGGAGCGTGGTAGCCATTGTATTTACTGCCGTGGGCGACAAAGCCTTTTGTACGGGTGGAAACACAAAGGAATATGCCGAATATTACGCCGGAAACCCACAAGAGTACAAACAGTATATGAGGTTGTTTAACGACATGGTTTCTGGCATATTAATGAGCGACAAACCCGTTATAAACCGGGTGAATGGCATGAGGATAGGCGGCGGACAGGAAATTGGCATGGCCTGTGATTTTTCGATAGCACAGGATTTAGCGCGTTTTGGCCAGGCCGGCCCCAAACACGGAAGTGCCCCGGATGGTGGCTCAACGGATTTCCTAAACCTGTTTGTAGGTGTTGAGTTGGCCATGTATTCCTGCACCGTATGCGATCCCTGGTCGGCGCATGAAGCAAAAAGATACGGCCTGTTATCGGAAATCGTTCCTGCATTAAAGGTGAACGGCGAATTTATTCAAAACCCAATGGTCTATACTACCCAATGGGTTAATCAACAGGGCGAAATTATTTACGGAACACCAAAACAAGGAGCAGAACTGTCCAATGCAAAAGAACTGCTTAAAGCAGGAGTTATTGATTTATCATTGTTGGACGCTGCCGTTGAAAGGATGTGCACAAAACTCCTGTATTTAATGCCCAATTGCCTGAGTAAAACCATCAACTCCATCAGAAAGAAAAAACTCGAACATTGGGACAAAAACAAAGAATCGAACAGGGATTGGCTGGCCTTAAACATGATGACTGAAGGCCGTGCCGGATTTAAAGCCTTTAACGATGGTCCGCGCGAAAACCGGGAAGTGGACTTTATTAAACTAAGGCAAATGCTTGCAAAAGGTATGGGCTGGGACGAGGATATGCAAAAGGCAATTTCTCCCGTAAAAGGGTGAATGAGTTAATGATTAACTATTGAATATTCGTTACCCGTCAATTCAATACACTAAATATCAAATAAATGCAAAAGGTAGAACTCAATTATAAATACGATGGTCAGGTGGCAGAAATCATCCTGAACGATGGCAAAGGAAATGTTTTGGACAGCATCATGATGCGGGAATTAAACCAACTGTTCAAAGAATTTAAGAAAAAGCCGGATCTTAAAATCATTACTTTTGAAGGTGCCGGAAAACACTTTTCCTTCGGGGCATCGGTTGAAGAACATACCAAAGACCAGGTTGCGGAAATGCTTCACAGCTTTCACGGGATGTTTTACAATCTGGTCAATTTGTCGATTCCGACTTTAGCAAAAATTTCGGGCCAATGTCTTGGTGGTGGCCACGAACTTGCCTTAATCTGCAATTTCATGTTTGCCGATAGCACTGCAAAACTCGGTCAGCCTGAGATTATGCTGGGCGTGTTCCCGCCGCCTGCTTCCATTTTGTTGCCACTAAAAATTGGTAGCGCCAGGGCCGAGGAATTGTTAATTACCGGAAAAACAATTGATGCCGGTGAGGCTGAAAAAATCGGGCTTCTAAACCATGTTTATGAGGACAAGGAAACCCTGATTCTGGAAACTGATGGTTGGATTCAAAAACACATACTTCCCAAAAGTGCCAGTTCTTTGAGGTATTCAGTCCGTTCGGGCCGGATTATTTTAAATAAACTGTTCAGAAAAAACCTCAGGAAGCTGGAGAAGGTTTTCATCAAAGAGCTGATGGAAACGCATGATGCCAATGAAGGCATCCTTTCATTCATGGAAAAAAGAAAACCCGAATGGAAAAATTCATAGCCACTTTTAAGCATGAAACCCTTTGAATTAATTCAATTATTCATACACACGATAAAATGAAAAAAATTAACACGGTAGGTGTTGTTGGCGCAGGAACCATGGGCTCGGCAATTGCACAAAAATTTGCTCAACAAGGTTTTAAGGTGATTCTTGCCGACAGGGAAATGAAATATGTTGATAAAGGAATCAACGGAATAAAAGACATTTTAAATCAAGGTGTTGAGCGCGGACTATTCTCAGCAAAACAAGTTGAATCGATTGTTTCGAACATCTCGGGAACGCATCAGCTTGAACGATTAAAAGCCTGTGATTTGATCGTGGAGGCTATTTTCGAAAACTTTGACGCTAAATGCGAACTTTTTAAAACACTGGATTCGATCGTCGGTCAGGATACCATCATCGCCACCAATACCTCATCGTTCTCTGTTACAGAACTCTCCAAATCCATTTCAAATCCTGCCCGTTTTATAGGTTTGCACTATTTTTACCATGCAGCCAAAAACAGGTTGGTTGAGATCATCCCGGGTAAAGAGACTTCTGCTGAAACATATAAAACCATGCAGGTATTTTCTGTTCTGGCAGGTAAAGACGCCATCACAACTGCCGACACATACGGCTTTGCCGTTAACAGGTTTTTTGTACCCTGGTTAAACGAGGCCGTCAGGTTATACGAAGAAAAAACAGTTACCATTCCTCAGGTTGAAAAGGTCTGCATGAAACTCTTTGGAATTGGAATGGGGCCATTTGCATTGATGAATGCCACAGGCGTTCCCATTGCTTATCACGCTCAAAAAACCCTGGAAGTGTTTGGGAATTTATACCATACGTGCCCATTATTACAAAAACAGGCTGAATCAGGTAATCCATGGGATTTGGGAGACATAGAAAATGCTGCCGTCAGCAGCGAACTTGAAAAACTGATTACCGAACGAATGGCAGGAGTTGTTTTCTTCGTTTGTTCTCAGATACTGGCCGAAAATGTATGTTCGGCTTCTGATTTGAACAGAGGTGCCCGGATAGGCTTGCGTTGGCGATTGGGCCCCATTGATTTAATGCTGAAATTCGGTGTTGAAGAAGTGAACAGGTTAGTAAAAAAAATAGCCAGGTTATATAAAATGGAACTACCCCGCGGCATTCAAGTGCAAAAATGGCACCTGGATTATGTGAGCCTTGAAAAAGACGGCGCGCTAGCGACCATCACCATGTCGAGGCCGGAGGATATGAACGCACTCAACGAAACGGTGATGGCACAGTTGGACCAAAAATTCAGCGATGCAGAGGCCGACCCTGCGGTCAGCACCATTTTTATTACCGGGACCGGAAAAGCATTTGTAGCGGGTGCCGACATCCGGTTTTTCGTTAAAAATATGAAAGCAGGAAAGCTTAAAGATATCGAATTGTTTTCAAAATTCGGTCAACAGGTGTATGATAGAATTGATCACTCGGCAAAAAATGTAGTCGCGGTTCTTAACGGTCTTGCCCTGGGAGGCGGACTCGAATTGGCCCTTTGCGCTGATACGGTCCTCGCCCTGCCACAGGCTGTTATGGCGTTTCCTGAAACGGGCATAGGCATCTATCCCGGACTCGGCGGCACACAACGAACAGCGCAGAAAATTGGCAAAGGCTTAACAAAATATTTAATCTATACAGGGCAATTTATTAATTCCACGATTGCTTTAGAAATGGGACTGATCGATGCCATCATCGACCCCGCCGACCTGTTTGATGTTCTGCATGGCTACAAAGCGATACCCGAAAAAAGGAAATCCAATTTAAGCGGTCATTTTAATGCATTGAGTTCATTTTTTGATCAATATTCTGTAAATGAAATACTTTCAGGAATATCAGAAAATGATTTTTTACCTGTTGAGGAAGCTCAGCAACTCTCAAAAAAGATAGGTCAAAAAGCTCCTCTTGCCTTGCAAACAGCTGAAAAGCTGATTAACGAAGCCTCAGGTTGTGAATCGGAGTTGAAAGAACTGACCAGGATCTTCGCTACCGAAGACGCGTTGACCGGATTAAGTTCCATAGGTAAAAGAGTTGTGTTTATTGGCAGGTAAAGCCAATCTCACCCGCAGGTTTATATTGAGTCGGTTTCGAGGAATGATTCACATGGATGAAACACTTCACGATATTTGATATATTTGCCGGTCGTACTGAATAATTGAATAAATGAATACCTATCTACAAATTGGCAGCAGCGTTGTATTTTTCGCTTTGATAGCCTACTCCATTGGAATTATAACCGAACAGCGGACCAGACATATTGGCCAACGGGTGATTACATTTCTAACGCTGGGGGTTCTTTTGGATATTACGGCTACCATTTTCATGATCATTGGATCGAATAAAGGCGGTTTTACCCTGCATGGTTTTATTGGTTATTCCTCCTTGCTGGGCATGATGATGGACGCCATTTTCATGTGGAAACTCATTGCCCGATCAGGCATGAACTCAGAAGTACCCAAAAAACTGCATCTTTATTCAAGATACGCCTACATTTGGTGGGTACTGGCCTTTATTACAGGTGGGTTATTGGTGGTATTCAGATAGCGTTACGGCCAGTTGTTGTTAATCAACGAATCACTTATTACGCCTCAAAAGCGGGATTTACAGGTATTGCAGAAATGACTGAAAGCACAAAATTCCATTCATTTTCGGTAGGTTCATCTCAAATTCCTTATTTAATGGGAAGCATACACTTTGTGGCGGACTTCAAAAGACAAATCTTTCTGTCCAAGATAATTTATATTTCATGCCTCCTGCCTCCGTTCCTACGGTAGGTTCACCTACCGATTTATCTACCGAAGGCATGAAGGTAGGTAAACCGGCAGATAAGTGGAACTAAAATACTTATATTCACAACTTAACCCGCCATAAAGTATATGCATTATTAGCGGCAGTTTCCCTTTTATTCTATTATGTTTGCAACTCTAATTGAGCTTGAATTTCGATCTTTCTCTGCTTATCAAAGTCTCTTTTCCAATTTAATTCATCAGTATTTAAATATCTTGAAAATCTGAAGCCAATATAGTTCTTAATTTTTACCCCCTTGATTAATTTCATTAATAAACTGCCTACTGCAAAACCCAAACCTACTGGTACAGCATTTCCAATTTGTTTATATTGCTCAAGAATGCTTCCTTCTATTTTCCAACCATCTGGAAATTCTTGAATTGCTTTATATTCTTGGATACTTAGTGGTCTGTTTTCTTCTGGATGGCAAAGATCCGTTGCTGGCATAGCTGGATGAGTTAATAGTGTTGGGCTTGGTTCATCCCAAGCCAACCTCCTTAGAAAACCAGTTTTGCCACCTCCTGAAAAGAATGATGCTCCCATCGCTTTCTTTTGTAGGTCGATCGGTAAACTTCGCCAATTATTTCCTTGTGTTATAAGTTTATAATATTGTAACCTCTTGTCAGGGAAATTGATATAATCATGTTGACAATTTTCTAAATGACTAACTGTCTCTCTAAAAGTTTTCCATTTAGGCAAATTAAAATTTCCATTTTCAGAATGCGTTGGTTCTAAATAAGGAGCTTTTTTACCATCTCTTGAACATATTAAAATAACTCTTTCTCTTTTTTGTGGCGTTCCAAAATTGGCTGAATTATATAAATTAAATGAAGTAGCATATCCACTGTCTTTTAATTTCTTAATGATATGATTTAAAGCTCCTCCAGGTAATTCATCTTCTGTTAATTCCTCAAAACCTTCTCCTCTATAATTATGAGGTCTATGTTTTAAAGGCGCTGATAATAATCCCCTAACATTTTCAATAACAGCATATTTAGGTCTAAGAGCAATTATTATGTCTATATATGTGAGAAAAACATTTCCTCTTTCATCTTCAAAACCTTTCCTTTTTCCAGCGGTACTAAAAGATTGACAAGGAGGTCCTCCAATAATTAAATCAATATCATCATTTTCAGATAAGCCCGATATATTACGAATTTCATGTGACGTATAATCTCTAATATCACCAATTAGATTTATTTCTGGCTTATTTTTTAATATCGTTTTTCTACAAGCATTATTGATTTCGCTCGCAAATATTGTTCTAAAACCAGCTTTTTCAATGCCTATATCCAATCCCATAGCTCCACTAAAAAAACTCAAAGCTATAGGAGATTCTTTAGAGGCTGGTGTTTTTTCATATTTCACTTGGTCTTCTGCAACCCCTGAACAGGTTGTATCAAAATAGTATTCAAGAATTGAATCCTCAATTACCCAAGTATTACCAACTTTCTCGCTTTTTAGTTTTCCAGACCTACACAGATTTCTCACTTGCTGTGGAGAAATATTTAATTTCTTTGATGCATCTTCAACACTTATCATAGGTACCTTATTTAATTTCGTTAACGAAATATATTAAAGTACCAAAATTAGATACTTTTTGCTAGATTTTATCAAAAATTTTGGCAAATTATTAAATATTTCCTTTTGAATTAAATTCGAGCAGCTTATCCCAATCAATTTCTCCAGAATCTTTAAAAAAATCATTGGCCAGTTCTTTTGTAAAAAGATTTATTTTTTGTGCATATGCTTTCAAATAATCATCATTCTTTTCTTTTGCAAGATATCCAAGAGGTTCAACTATTTCTTTATATAATTCATTATTTCCTGAGATAAAACTCCAAAATACTTGACCGCAATATTTATAATAATCACCTTTAGGCTTATAGTTGTTTCTTTGTGTTGTCCTTCCATAACAACAACCATTAATGGCAGTAACATTAATTTGGGCTCCTGATGTTTTTAAGACCTTTCGTGCAGAGTTAAAATTATCAACCATCTTTTTAATTTGGTCATCATTTCCCCAGTCTGGGCCTGATTTAATCGAAACAATATATCTAATATTATCCTTGTCAAATTCAAGGTCAACGCCCGGAATTCCAGATTTTCTACCACCATAAACTTGTCTGTTAACGAATACGGCTAATCCTTCAAGCCAATTCCCAAAAATCCCTTCTTCACTAGAAGAAATATATGCATCAACAACTCCTTGTATCAATTCTTGAGCTGTCATAATATTTTTCGCCTTAAATAAATAAGGGTTTTTTCTTCTTAAAACATCTTTTAGTTTCAATAGTCCAAGCTTATCAATCCTTTTTTGGTGGAACTCACCTACATTATCCTCAACATATTTCTTTACTTTCGATAAATCTAATTTCTTCATGAGAGTTTTTTAAGTAATGCAATTTTTCAAAAATAGTGTTTTTAAATCAAGTATTTCATTACGCTGACGCACTTTAAATTGACTCTAGCGGGCGTGCATATGCTTTGTGTCGGACTTTGAAAGACAAATCTTTCTGTCTACCATGATTTATATTTGGAACTAAAATACTCATTTTCATAACGTAACCCGCCATAAAGTATATGCATCTTTGTTAGCTGCTGCTTTTTTAGTAATTTGAATGGAATCCTTTATAAAAATTATTATACTCATCGAGAGCATATTGACTCGTTTCTTCCAAGTCAATATCTATATAATTAATTCTTATATAATCCAATATTGTCCGAAAATCATTTTTTAATTTTATTCTTTCTTCGCCAATAAATTTATAATCATCTTGTGTTCTTTGGTCAGTTCGTGGATCATCTGGACTTCCAAATATAGCATTGCCAAATTTGTCTATTGCGTTATATTTATGTCCAAATGATAAGGTGTTTTCCCAATGAGTATGTATTTCTTTAAATAATAACATAACTGTATTATCATATACATGAAATAGACTGCTATTTATTACTCCGTTAAATCCTTCCCAAAAATGAAATATCTTACTGTTGATTTTAAAAGGCAACTCCGAAATGAATTCGTCCAAGATAGGTATGTTAATAGTTTTTAGAGCCCAAACGATATTTGTAATATCTCTTCTAGTTTTTTTTTCAAGAGGTTTTAAACCTTTGTTTTCAAATGGTTTAACTGGTTTTTGTTCGATGATGGTTATTATCGCTTTTTTTAAAATTGCTTGTATGTTTCCTTTTGAATTTTTATCATTTCCATTTTCCATTTTGAAATTTGTAATGCGTCTTTTTGCAATATCAAATGGTAAATCATCTGGAAAAATACCGTGTGCTTTATTAAATAGCATGATAATTCGATTCCAACCTAATAAAGCTATTGCATAACCTAATTCGATTAAAACATTTGGGTTTGGAACTTTTCTTGTTCCTATTGGTGAGTCACTGTTTATTGTCGTAAGATCACAAATGAAAATATCAGATGCTTCAATTTTATCAAAAATAGTTGATGGTATATCTGGACTACCAGCAGTATTTCTTGTGGCTTCATCAAGAAATATTTCCAATTCATTAATTTCCTCTTCAATATTCGTAAATACATCTCTTAATACTCCTTTTATTGCTTTTTTATTATTTTCCGGAGGAAGATCTGATTGCCACGAATAAAATACTGTTAAGACACTTGAACTCGAACTATTATTCATATATGTACTTTGTTAAAGTTGCAGCTAACTACGTGCTAACTACCTTACTATTGTGTTTATTTCCGCTATATATATAATAAGGGTACAGTTGATGTAGTTCCTTTTGGTAGTTATTTAATTTCATTCTCAATACATTATTCAATTTCAGTCGTTTATAATTTGTTTAATCGGTTTCATTCTTCTTCATTGTAAATAGATCATCGGGTGTTTGGTGGTGTAAATCTAGGAATTAATTTTATTGGTTTTACATTGGTGGTTAAGAAATTACGGATTCGATTGTCAGGTTTTGGTAACAAGTTTGTCGGGATGCTTTTGGTATCACCATCCGATTGAATAAATGCGCACAATTTAGGAAGAATTGCGTGGGAATAATATGACAGCGCAGGGGAACTTGTATGTCGGTTTATCTACCCACGGCAGGTTTACCTGCCGTAGGCAGGTGAACCTGCCGTAGTCAGAAAGGTTCAGACTGTATACTTCCATGAAGTAAATGCATTGCGGTGTGGCGCTATTTATTTTTTGTATTAATCTTGACTAGTTTAAAGCCAAATCCTTTTGCTGTCATCATTATTATTTCATCAGTACTTATCCATTTGTAGTAGTCATAAAATGAAAAATCAAATACTGCATTTTCTTTATTTTGCAATCTTTTTGGAAATGATACTTCACCCGTTGATAAATCAATCTCCCTAAGTACTTCATAGCCGTAATTTCCATTTGAGTAATTTTCCGTTGTAATAACTTTTAAAACACCATCAATTACATCAGTTTTTACTTTAACCGTTTCTCCCATTGGCCCAAATAATTTATATTTTGACAGACTTTGAGCAACTTTTCTCGGTAACGCAAATACCCAGTTCAAATCACCATTCAATTTTGTTGAAATAATATATGTATCGTTACTTGTACCCCACGCACTAGTTGTTCCAAGCATTCCCCTTGTGTATTCATATGATTCAAGCACAGCAATTATCTGGCCTTCCACGTAATGTATCTTTACTATACTTAAGTCCTTGAAATTATTGGTTGGTTTTGGTGTTTTAACACTCACTATCTGAGCCTTATCAAGACTGGCCATATATTTGCCAATTATTTCTTCATTGATGTCAAAAGAACTAATCAACTGCAATTCTTGTTTTTTGAAATCAATAACCCAATTTTTAAGTTCAAAGTTCTTTTTATCTCCGAGTAATGCTGTAACTATGATCTCTCTATCGCCGGATTTAGTCATAATAAGATCGACAACTTCTCCATTTTTACTTTCAATTTTTAATGGGAGTCTTACAATCTCCTTCCCGGAAACATCAAAAGCATCGAATGAATAGTGTCCTTCATCAAGTCTGCGTTCAACATAAACGTCACCATGATCAGAAACTGTCATTACATTTAATAAGCCAGAAAAACTTTGAGCTTCTTTGTTCTCTATTATTGAGGTGTACAATTTTTCTCCTTTATAATTGAATAGCTCATATTCGTATAGACCATTTAAACTAATTAGAGGTATAACAACAAAATATTCTTTATTATCGGAGAAATAATACGCATTTGGGAACTGCTGGTCCTTTAAAAGTATTTCCTGATCAATTGTTTTACCTGATTTCGGATCAATTTTTAGATATTCAATGAAATACTTATTATTTGAATTATCCTGCCTTAATGCATATAGCGTCTTTGAATTTTCATGAAATGATGTAATTAAAGCAAATTTGTCTTTTTTTGAATTGATGGACTGCCTAAAAGGTGTACTATAAATCTTCTGTAAATCATAACTATAGCAATCAAGTAAAGCTTGTTTTTTTAGTGTTACAATTGGCATTACAAATTTACCTTCTCCAAGATCAACAACCATATCATATGTTGGATATGAATTAAAAAGAAGTTTTCCATAATCAATTTGTTTTATTTGACCCTGAGAGTAAGCCTGGCTTACAAATAAAAAAATAGTTGCGTAAATAAGAGTCTTGAGCATTTTTTATGTTTTTGGTTAAAAATTTAATAAAAGTCCTGTTTAATTTTGTTATTTTAGATAACTCCTAATGTTGCGAACCCCTGGTTAATGCCACACAACATCCGTATATCGCCAATTGTCGCTACGTCTATTATATAAACTTTGTTGTAAAATAATCTTTCAGTATTCATTTAATCTCATTATCACTAAATTGTCCAATCATAGTCGTTTATAATTTGTTAATCCGGTTTCTACTATTCTTGTAAATGGATCATCGGGTGTTTGGTGGGGTAAATCTAAGAATTAATACTTTTGGTTTTACATTGGGGGTTAAGAATTTATGGAGTTGTTTGTCAGGTTTTGGTAATAAGTTTATCGGGATGCTTTAGGTATCACATTCCGATTCACTAACTGCGCACAATTTAGAAAGAGTTGCTTTGGAATAATATGACAGGGTAGTGGCACTAGTCGGCAGGTTTACCTGCCGAAGGCAGGAGGCATGGTAGCATGAAACTTTGCTGAGAGGAGCTTGTCCCCCAAAATAGGACAACTTACTTCCGGAAAAATCGGAAATTCCGATTTTTCTCATAGATTGTTCTGTGTCAAGTTCTTTCTCTTCGTAAATATTCAGAATGTGTTCATTAATTGTTGAGCGGGATTTTTGAAAAAGTTCTGCCATTTGGTCAATTGTAAGCCAAACAGTTTCATCTTCTAACCGAGTTTCAATTTTTGTATTTCCGTCTTCAGTTTGATATATTATGATGTCTGAAAGATGATTTTTTTGATTCATTTGAACTGTATTTTTTATTATTCAGGCTGCTGGATTTTGAACTTATTTCGCCAAAGTTAATAAGTAACCCAATTTCAAGATTATATGCTTCCAAATAGTTTATAGCCTGAGCAAAATGTACATCTTCTGTATCGGTTTGCGAAATACCGCCTTTAACATACTTGAACCGAATTATTCCTTTATCTAAGCCAGTATAAATTTACATGCGTTTACCTCTAATAGCGCAATGAGTTTTCCTTCATTTTTGTTACAACTTCATTTTCAAAGTTATAAAGTTTTACCAGAGTTTGAGAAGAAGCATCAACGCCCTGTGGCGTGATGACTACAAAATTCATCGTGGTTCTACCCGGGTTATGATCAATCCATGTTCCTGAATTGACATAAATACATTTCTGATTGATATCATTTTCAGTCGAATCCATTCTGGGTACATGCGTATGACCAAATACGACAATTCTTTTATCTGATTCGGGATTCATAAAGTATTGCAGATTAGCATGGTGATCGGTCTCGGTACTTGAATCTACAGAATCGATTGCATGGGCAGTGGTAATGTGTACAGGCACATTGTTGTGGGTTTGCCGCGCCTCCCAATTGTCCTGAATTCCATTATAGAGATTCACATTAATCATTCCGCCCGGAGATAATTGAGAAGGAACAAGATCATCAACTGAATAATTTCCCGTGAATCCATTTACGTTTGTATGTATTATTTTCTCATCAAATCTGTTTTCTATCGGGAACGTATTAATCGTCATATACCACATCTTCCAATATCGATACAATAAATCCTGGGACTCCCCGCCAGAAACATTTGGGGTTACAACGGGCGTGGTATCACCCGGTAACGGCATTCCTTGTTGAACGTAAAGAGCGGCAATTCTTGTAAAAAAATAACCGGGAGGCAGGATGGTACCCGGAGCAATATCCTGATTTGAAAAAGGATCGGGTGCACAGAAAAAATTGTAGCGGTGGCCATGCTCAATGGCTATTTTAGGATAGTCGGCCGGGGAATACGTACCCAAACCCAGCACTTCATCGCGTACCTGGTTTATCCCGGGAAGGACACTTTCAATATTTGCCGCCGTAATGGTTAAATCATGATTTCCGGGGACATAGGTAACCAGAATATTCCCTTCCAGAATGATGCTGTTTATTGCATCAAATACGCCTTTATTGGCTGTCGCAAGTCGCTGTACAAAATCAGCCTGGTCTTTACCCTGATACGTATCTGTTGTAGCCGGTACAAACCATTCATCGACCAGGTCTCCCGCGATAACAAGCTCTTTAACATCAGGAGCTGCTTTTATCTGTTTAAGCAATTTTTCAAGAGCGGGAAGGTTAACCTTGCATTCGGCATAATCAAGGTCGGCGCCGAGATGCAAATCGCTGATAATAACTATCATATTCCTCTCATTACCCCCATTGCTAAAGGGGTTTATTTCAGGATCTGTCGGATCTGTCTTATCGCATGATGCGAATACATTTAAGAATATCATCACAAAAAATGCACTTAACAATCGCAGAATGGTTTTCATAGGACACTTATTATTTAATTTTTCCTACTCATAAAGCTTTTCGGAATCCGCTCGGTTTTATCATTAATTTCTGGTCTTCATTTTTTTTGATTCATCATAGCCCTATTTATCAACTCATGGGATTATCCCTGTTTTCAATCGAGACCTGTTACTATATAGATTAAAATCTGCATACCGCCAATTGCCGCTATGCCTGTTATACAGGATTTGTTGGTAAAATTCCTTTTAGTTTTCATTTAATTTCATTATCACTATATGCTTCAATTATAACCATTTATAATTAGTTAAAACGATTTCCTTCTTCTTCATTGTAAATAGATCATCGGGTGTTTGGTCGTGTAAATCTAAGAATTAATTTTATTGGTTTGATTTTTAGAGTCATTATTTTGGTGATTTATTTTTGGGCTGATGTGGGGGGATTATGGAGATTGATTTCACCTCTAACCGATACCTGGATGCTGAACAAAGGCGACTTTAAGGAATATGGATTCATGATTGGGAAAATAAAACTACCCACGCGTGTCATTCCGGAGGGAGGGTATAAAAACCGAAGCCCGTGAACCAATATCAGAGTGTTTTTTAATGGGCATGCCGCAAACAGGTGGATTAAAAATTTGGGTATGCAATTGTCATCGCAGGTAAACCAAATGGCAAGATTATCCGTGTAACCTGGATTTAATTTTCCCCCACCAACCAACCAAAAATAGTTCGCTGCCGGTGCCTTCTTTTTTATTTTTCTCGCCAATGATTAGTGCAATTGGTTTAAGCTCTTCAAACTCTTCGCAAACCACTTTTAACATGGCAGCAAAAGGCAAAAACAAAATCATTCCTGCCAGGCCCCATACTGCAGCGCCAACAAACAAACTAAGTATGGCTGTTAAAGCATTAATTTTTAAACTGCCTCCCACAATTCGTGGAGTGAGAAAATTATCGGAAACCAATTGAACAGCCCAAAATAATATGGCAACTGCAATGGCAGGCCAAATTGAATCGTAAGAAACAAAAGCATAAATTACAGGAATTACAGCTCCCAATGTAGTCCCAATGTATGGTATGATGGCCAATGCAGCACCTAAAAATCCGAAAAGGAAAGGATTATCGATGCCGATAATCAACAACCCAATGCTGTTGGCTAATCCTATTATAACCGTAAGAATTACCATCCCGAACAGGTATTTTTGTCCAACCTGTTGAACCGATTTAAACATTTTAAATACCCTTTCATGATTATCCCCGGACGAAAAAGCCAGAAATGCTTTTGTCAATCCATCTCTGTATAAGAGGAATAGAAAAGTAAAAACAATGGTCGCCATCAGTCCGGCCATAAAAGTAGCTGAATTGCTAACTGTTTTACTCACTAGGAAACCTGTTGAATCTGTTATCCAGTCTTTCATCCGGTTAAAGAGTTCATCCTTTCCCAGATTTTCCACAATACTCACATGGTTATTGATAAATAGCGTAACATCGGTAAAAGCACGAATAATTTTATCTTGAAAATTTGTGAATTCTTGCGCTACATTAATAATTTGAGTTGAAAAAAAGTAAGTGACACCTCCAATTAATAAAACCATAACGAAAATGGAGAGAAAAGCAGCAAGTGTTTTACCAATTTTCCATTTCTCAAACTTTTTTGCCAACGGAAGCAGTATGAATGAAATAAGCAAAGCAATACTTAAAGGAATGAGAATTGCTTTCGCAAAAACCAGTATTGCAAACAGCAAAAATGCGGTAGCTATGGCGTAAAAGAGCTTTTGAAACGATACATTCATGTTACCATGTTTAAAGATTAATCTCTTAACCAAAGGTAATGAGTTTTAGTAAGTGAACCTTAAATGATTTTTAGAATATATTACATCATTCCCACTTTTGCGGGATGCAACCATTTAATAAGTTAGTAATCACTATTACGGCATTAACAGAATAAGAAGTTGCCATTTTTCGAAAGAAAATTTGAAGGACCGGACTTTTGAAAAGGGCACAACTACTCGGAGTCAGAATGAACATCTGATTTTGCGATTTCTGTCGGAACCACCCTGCCCGAAATAAAATCGGCATAGGCGCGGGTAAATTCGGCGCCGAAAAAAACAATCATTGAAGAATATGAAACCCAAAGCATGATTAAAATAATCGAACCTGCAGCGCCATATCCATCGCCGGGGTTTAATTTTCCAAAATATAATCCCAAACCGAATTTTCCTATATCAAACAGAAATGCAGTAACAATGGAACCAATCCAAACATGATTCCATTTAATTTTTGCATCGGGCAAGAATTTGAACATCAATGCAAACAAAACTGTAATAATTACAAAAGATAAAACGACATTAACTACCTGGAGTGTTATAAAAAATGTTTCGGAAAAATGACCCGATAACCAATCGCCAAAAGCCGAAAGCAAAGCGGAAATAACAAGTGAAACAATAAGTAAAAACGCGATTGTAACGATTAGCCCGAATGAGAACAACCGAATCCTGATAAAACTCCAGATACCATATTTCGATTCATCAACCTTTACGTCCCATATGGTATTTAATGATTTTTGAAACTGAGCAAAAACGGTGGTAGCGCCCACAATCATGACAATAATTCCGATAACGGTTGCCAGGACTGAATTTTTTGCTTCGCTGGCCTGCAAAATAATATTTTGAATCTGCTCGGCAGTATCAACGCCCATAGTAGATGTAAACTGGATTGTTATGTGATTATTTACAGCATCGTTTCCAAAAAAATACCCGGCAGATGTTATAATTACCACCAGCAACCCGGGCAACGCAAAAATCGCGTAATAGGCAATTATCGCACTTTCGCGAAACGGATCTTTTATCCACCATTTTGAAAGCGCTTTTATCAGGATATTGTAAATATTTCGATAATGTATTTTCATTGCAAACAGATCATCGGATGTTGAGATGGTAAATCTAGGGAATTATCCCTTCGTTTTTACATGGGGGTTCAAAAAATAAGTGCCCTTGAAAAGTCCGGCCCATCGAATCCCGTTGAATTGTATGCGATCGTAAAACCCCATCAGAAATAAAATGAATTGTGTCCCATTTAACTGACATCAAGTGCAACACAGTTGCTTTACCAGCCAACCATTCATGAATTTCACCTTTCAATCACGTCCAAATGAATCATTCCGGGAGGGCCAGTTGATACCCGTTTACCCATCAAACAACAGGTCCTTAAAGGATTCTTCAAACTACACGATATCAGTTTTATATCATAATATAGAAACACTTTAAATAGCACTTTTCCTATTGACTTTTGCCTTCAAAATGGTACTTTTGGATAAAAATAAATCCCATGAAAAACCTTGCTTTCATTACCTTGTTTGCCATCATCACTTCTCTGGTGTTTATTGGCTGTAAAAAAGAATCCAGTTCTGACATTGGGGGAGATCAATCTTCCATTGGGGAAGTTGGAAATAATTTTTCGATTTCATCCTTATCCGGAATTACAAACGTAAGTGCCACCGTGACTAAACTCGAAAATGGCATTTCAACGATCCATGTGGCCGGAACCATTACCGATCCAAACATCAAGGTATTGGCGGCTACCATGTCGAATGTTGTCTTTGGCACCTACGATGAAACTACCGGTAATTTCACAGGCGACCTGAAAATGAAGTTCACCAAGGAGGGAATTGCAGACCAGTTGGATGCTGACGGCAAATCGTTCACTCTTGCCAAATTCGATGGCAAGGTAGGCGACACCTATACCTGCGAAAATTCCACCGGCGGCACCTTCACCCGAACAGTTACCGCAAAATCTGATGTAGATGATTTTCCTTATGGATTCTACAACATTAAAACGATGACAATTGAAGGAGCAGGCCGGTTCAACCCGGCCATTAAGAATGTCAAATACCGGGTCAATCACCGTTTTGGGCTCGTGTACACCACGGTCGTTTTACAAAATGGTTCCGAAATCAGCTCTTACCTTTATAGCACCGCTGAGAATTAGAACCCCGGTGAAATTTCATCTTTTATCATACCAATTTAAGTATCCGGGCTTTGGAAGTTTAATGGCCGGCTGCATCATGGCGTATTTGGTGATCAGTAGGAATTTTAAACCCGATTTTCTTGATGTTCCCGTGTTCGCCATCTACTCATCATACCTGAACAAAGTTATTTTTGGTATCACCCAAACCAATTTCGCCGATGAAATGGCCATCATTCTTTTGCTTTTAGGATTGGCGCTGCTCGCTGTTTCAAAACAAAAGATCGAAAAAGACCATTACATGAAGATGCGTGTAAATGCACTCATCTGGTCAGTCTTCCTAAATACCGTCCTGATGGTGGTTGCAGCCTTGACTTTTTTTGGGATGGGGTATTTAATTATATTGATAATCAATACCTTCTCGCAATTGGTGATTTACCTGATACTCTTCAATATCTTATTGGTAAGCGATGTGATAAAGCGGAATCGTAAAGAACCATCAATTTACTAACGCGATCGGGTCTGAATCCATTTTACGGGATGTTCCGGTCATGCTGTTATTCATGTTAAAATATCCCTACTTTTGTGACCTTTCCTCTTTAGGTAAAAGATTGGGAAAGCGACTTGTTGTTTCCCTTACTAAAATAGTATCATTACAAAGTATCTATGAAAACCATAGGATTAATTGGTGGGATGAGTTGGGAATCATCTACCGTGTATTACCAACTCATCAATAAAAAAGTAAAAGAAAAACTGGGCGGTTTTCATTCGTGTAAGAGCATTATGGTAACCGTTGATTTTGCGGAAATTGAAGCATTACAACACCAGGAGCATTGGGATGAACTCGATAAAATGATGGTGGATTCAGCCCTTCAACTCGAAGCAGCTGGAGCAGATATGGTGATCCTGTGCACCAACACCATGCATCTGAGTAGCCCGGCCATTACCGAAGCCATTTCCATTCCCTTCCTGCACATTGCCGAGGCTACCGGGCTGGTTGTTTCTGAACAAAATATAAAGAAGGTGGCTTTACTGGGCACGAAATGGACCATGGAAAAAGACTTTTACAAAGAGTACCTGTCCGATAACTTTGACATTGAGGTCATTGTCCCACCGCTCGCAGAGCGGGATCTGATCCACCGGATTATCTTCGATGAGTTGGTTCAGGGACAAATTAAAGCGAAAAGCCGGACAATTTTCAAAAAGATTATTCACCAACTCATCACCGCAGGTGCTGAAGGCGTTATCCTGGGTTGCACCGAAATTCCGTTACTTATCTCAGCCAAAGATGCTTCCA
Source organism: Bacteroidetes bacterium GWF2_41_31 (assembly GCA_001769215.1). Classification (GTDB taxonomy): domain Bacteria; phylum Bacteroidota; class Bacteroidia; order Bacteroidales; family F082; genus UBA6244. The sequence continues at coordinate 5,969 of MEOL01000044.1, read as the reverse complement.
TCCCAGTCTTCGATACCACAGCCATTCATGCCGAAAAGGCCGTGGAATGGGCATTATCAGAATAAATCATTACAATAAAATCACCTTATGAAATTTTTTCACTCTTGTCTTGTATTCTTCTTCGCCTGCTCCATGACCGGTATGGCTCAAAATATCGATACAAATCACAACAAAACAGTCGCAAACGCTCCTGATTCCATTGTTTTGAGAATGATTGAAATCGCTAAAACAGATAACGAAACCATGCATCACCTGGATGTGTTGTGCAACCGGTTCGGGGGCCGCCTCATCGGTTCCGATGCTTTTGAAAACGCGGCTTATTGGGCAGCCAGCCAGTTTAAGGAATGGGGCATGGAAGTAGAAATGGATCAGGCGGGAGAACTCCCGGTAGGTTTTAACCGCGGTCCCTGGTTTGGCCGAATGCTTTCCGACAATGGCATGACGCTACATTTCGCCACCCCTTCGTATACCTCGGGAACAAAGGGGATGCAACGCGGGCATGTGCTCATCGAGCCTAAAACACAGGCCGAATTCGACCAGATGAAAGGCGCTTTAAAAGGGGCATGGGTGCTCATCTCAGGCGAAAGTGAAGGATGGCCCGTCAACTATTCGGAAAAAGCCAGGATCAGAAGGGATTCCATCAAAATGGAAAACGAAAAAATCAGGGAGAAAAACAAGGTGATAAAAAAGGAGAACAGAGATCAGCAAAACAGCAAGATCCCTAAAAAGGAATTAATCCCTTTGATTGAAGAGCCTGCCCTTTTTTATCACGAAATGCGCGATGCCGGTATCCTGGGCATTATCCAGTCGGCCAAAACACCTATCCGGGTATTATACGATCGTAAGAACCTGGAATCCATGGCTTTTGAAACCTTACCCACTGTTCCCGACATCAAACTCGATGAACATCAATACAAAATCATCTACCAAATGGCAGAAGAACGCCGTTATTTTCAACTTGAGTTTGATATTAGGAACCATTTTAAGATGGGGCCTGTACCCTACCACAATGTCATCGGGATAATGCGGGGAACGGAATTCCCGGATGAATACGTGATTGTTAGCGGACACCTGGATGCCTACGATGTTGGAACCGGTGGCATCGATGATGGCTCCGGTGTTTCAGTGACCATGGAAGCCGCCCGACTGATCATGGAAGCTGGTGGAAAACCTAAACGCACCATCCTTGTTGTGTTGTGGGCTGGTGAAGAGTTTGGACTGTATGGATCGCATAGTTGGATTGAGCGAAACGAGGATAAGCTGGACAAAATATCAAACATGATAAACCGGGATGGCGGTCCAACTGTTCCAACAGGAATGAGCGTTTCGGAAGCCATGTGGGAAGATATGGCACTCATTTGTTCCCCCATAAACGATATTAACCCTGAGTTTCCATTTAAACTCGAAAAATCTGAGCCGGGTGAAAAACCCGAAAAAGCATGGGGTACCGACAGTGGCCCTTTCGCGGTGGAAGGTGTTCCCACCACCGGATTTCAGACAGGCGATCCCAAAGGCTACAATTTTAGTTATGGTGAAATTTGGCATACCGAAAGAGATTTATACAACAAAAGCATCCCCGAATACCAAGAACATGCTTCCATCGCCACAGCGGTGCTGGTATATGGAATTGCCAATTTGGATCACCTCCTTTCACGCGAAGGTTATTACATTGAGAAAACGAAAGAACCAACCACAAAAAAAAGCAAGAAAAAATAGGCCACGCGCGTAAAACCAAAAGATGAAGAAATCACTGTTATCGGCTTTTAAGGAATGGGTTGAAATTTCCTATTGGAAATACAAAAAACTAAAAGAGGGAAATCTCAGCAACAGTCATTATCAGTATTTCTATACCACCTATTTCGGTGTAGAGGAGTCGTTTTACGATGGCAAAAGGATACTCGATATTGGTTGTGGTCCTCGTGGCAGCCTCGAATGGGCCACCATGGCCAGTGAACGAATCGGGGTTGATCCATTGGTTGACAAATACATGAAAATGGGGGCTGACAACCATCAGATGGATTACATTAAGGCTTACTCTGAGGCCTTGCCTTTTGCCAACAATTATTTCGATGTTGTGTGTTCCTTCAATTCGCTCGACCATGTTGAGAACATGACAAAATCAACCCGTGAGATTGCCCGGGTTCTGAAGCCGGGAGGATTGTTTTTGCTCATGGTCGATATCCACAACTACCCAACCCCTACCGAACCTCAATCGCTTACATGGGATTTCTTAAGCATCTATTTCGATGGCTTTGAAATCAAATTGGAAGAAAGGATTAAAACAGTGAAACCCGGCAGGATTTATTTCAATGCCCGGAACAAGATTCCTCTTACCAACAAAAAAGTACACAATGGTTTGTTGGTGGCCAAGTTGATGAAGTTGTAGTTAAAAGTATATCCAGTGAAATACAAAATCCTGCTGGTTGTTGTATTCCAGTGCAGGAAAAGGAAATTTTACAAAACTCAAGGTCTTAAACACAAACCTCAACGCACTGGAGTTGGTTTTAATTTTCGTCCAATCGATGTCCAGGGTTAAATAATACTTCCTTACCCGGTCGAAATGAGGAACAGGCTTCCCGTCAATTTCGGAAGGATTTGATGTAACGCCAAGAATGCCACAACCTCCATAACCTACAGCGACATTTATCCAGGGAGGGAACCTGGATTCTTCCCGCAAAAACGCATGAACATTAGCCGATAACCAAAAGGTCATGCCATTGTAATCTTTTAACGCCCTCTGAAGGTGATTTTCACCCAATAGTTTTGGGTTATATTGGGCATAATCAGTTGGATGATACGAAAACTTGAGCCTCATTCTTTGTTCTTTCCAGATCATTTGTTGGCCCGTGAACAAGGTGGGTCCTGCCGCGTTGGCAACAAGATCGCCCCAGGAGGCGCCATATTCCGCTGAAAATCCATCCAGAATTTCAATCACCGACATGGAAGCAAATCCCATAACTCCGCTATAAATGGAGGCCTTATTGTTGTTTAAACCTGCCCATCGAAGCCAGTTGTATGCATAACCCGTGAAAACATAAGCCGTGGTAGCATGGGCAAATTTATCAAGTTGTAAATCGTTTTCATTGTCATTGAAAAAATGGAAACTCGTCATGGGCGTACCTTGATACCATCCAAAATAGAGCAAGGTCATGGTACTGGCGTACAATCCGGTACTGGTATAAACAATGGTGTTTAGTCGTTTTTTGTTGAGGGTATCCTTCTGTTGTTCTTGATTTTGGGAATTTGCATGATGAAAAATTATCATCAACAACATTATTACCAACAGTTTAAACTGAAATGAATGAGTTCGTTTTCCACGAACGGATTCAGGCATTTGATTTATGGAGCAATTAATTGTTCGCATTCAGGTAATGACATTGAAATTGTAATTGTTGGCTACAATATTAATACATATTGCCAATTTGAGGTTCTCAGAATTTAAAAATTAAAAAATGTTTAACAAGAACACTGTGTTCACGACCATTTTCCATTGATTATCAACATCCGGAGGGCAACTGTTTCTTTAGTAACAATTCCTCCGCAATATTTCGATTATGCCTGCCACCAAAACTTACTGAAATAAGGCGTTCCGACTTTTTAAATGCCGTAGGCATGACCGAAATTGTAACCTGAGATTTCAATCTCAGGCAGGTATAAAAAAAACCCTGCAAACCTAAGTTTACAGGGCTCTTGAGTACCCAAGAAAAGAATCGAACTTTCACGACCATAAGGTCACTACACCCTGAATGTAGCGCGTCTACCAATTCCGCCACTTGGGCAATTCAATATTTAGGAACGTCAATTTTAGATTTTGTATCAGTAGTGCCCAGGACAAGACTCGAACTTGCACAACCTTGCGATCACCAGCCCCTCAAGCTGGCGTGTCTACCAATTTCACCACCTGGGCCTAAAATTGAGGTGGCAAAAATAGTATTTTTTTCTTTCAAAGCACAATTTATCATCCGTAAATATTTCCATTTCCAACAATCACCTTTATAAGGAGAATAACTCACCAAGGTTCACTTTTAAAAAAGCCAGTATCAACGTTTTAAAAACGAATGATCATCAAAATCAAACTAAATCAGTACTTTTTAGGAAATTTAACGCTTCCGTAAAGCTAATAACTAAAGTATTTCCTATTTTTATCCAACCAAATTTTCAGGATATGTTTACAAAAAACGACATCAAACAAATGGCTTCAAAGGGGATTACTGCTGATGAGGTACAATCTCAGATTAGCAAGTTCATTACCGGATTTCCTTTTATCAATCTGATAGCCCCGGCAATTCCCGGCAAGGGCTTACACCAGTTTTCGGCCGATGGGGTAACCGAATTGGTGGCTTACTATAATGAACAATACAAACACTACAGTATTCTAAAGTTTGTACCCGCTTCGGGAGCTGCTTCACGCATGTTTAAACATTTGTTTGAATTCAGGCAAAAAAATGACCCTGAGCAATTACGATTGATTGAAAGCGACAAAAGTTTCAATTCTGTCCACCATTTTTTTCATCATCTGGATCAATTTGCTTTTTACAATTGCCTTAAAAACAGCTTGAAAGCAAAAGGGTTTGATTTGGAAAAAATGGTTCAGAAGAAACAATACAATGCCATTATTGATGATTTGCTGGAGGAATATGGTTTAAATTACGCCAACCTTCCCAAAGGTCTTTTGATGTTTCATACCTATCCCAACGGTTCCAGGGTAGCCATGGAAGAACATCTGGTGGAAGCTGCAGTCTATGCCAATGATGAAAAGAAACTCTCCAGGATACATTTTACGGTTTCCCCCGAACACCAGATCAGGTTTGAAGAACGACTTCTTGAAAAACGGGAAGTGATTGAGAAAGAGTACAAAACAAAATTCGAGGTTACCTTTAGTCACCAAAAGCCTGCTACCGATACCATAGCAGTTACCCTGGAAAACGAGCCGTTTCGCAACATCGATGGAAGCTTGCTGTTCCGGCCTGCCGGACATGGTGCGTTGATTCATAATTTGAATGAATTGGACAATGAAATTATTTTTATTAAAAACATCGACAACATCGTTCCCGACAGGTTGCGAAACCTGACCTACATGTATAAAAAGGCCATTGGCGGATTACTTATCAGGTTACAGGAACAAACATTTGACTTTCTCGATATTCTGGATGATGGCAATGTGGACAAGGAGACTCTTTCCCTGATTGCCGATTTCTCCGGACGCGAACTTAATATTGATATCCCGGATGCTTTTGAAGGTTATGATGAAATGGAAAAGATCGATTTCCTGTTCAACAAGCTCAACCGACCCATTCGTGTATGCGGCATGGTAAAAAATGAAGGAGAACCGGGTGGAGGCCCCTTTTGGGTGGTAAATGAAAATGGGGAAAAATCTCTTCAAATTGTCGAATCATCACAAATTGATTTTTCGGATAAGGAACAAAAGGACATTGTAAGTAAGTCGACTCACTTTAATCCTGTCGACCTGGTTTGTGGTGTATATGATTTCAAAGGCGAAAAATTTAACCTGCTTGATTTTGTTGATCCCAATTCTGGCTTTATATCTAATAAGTCAAAAGACGGCAGCGTATTAAAAGCGATGGAATTGCCTGGTTTATGGAATGGAGCAATGACCGACTGGATTACCATTTTTATCGAAACGCCCATCATCACTTTCAACCCGGTGAAAACAGTAAACGATTTGCTTAGGCCACAACATCAACCGGAATAAGAGGGAGTTGAAAGTTAAAAGTTAAAAGTTAAAGGTTGAAGGTTGAAGGTTTAAAGTTTTGCATCTATAACTTTAAGCGTATACAAATGAATTATATTTGCAAAATAAAGTTACAAATAATCATGTTTGCCGCGACCGTTTCCCCCCTTGGGGGGGATTCCAGCCTGCCGGCCAATGTCAATTAGTTAAGCTATTCTAGCGACTAATATTGTCGGGGTATTGCTGTTAGAGGTGTCAATTTTTAATGCCAGGATGA
>MEOL01000043.1 GCA_001769215.1 Bacteroidetes bacterium GWF2_41_31 | reverse complement strand
ATCCCAAAAGAAAACGAAAGCGAACATCATATTTTGGTCGTTTATAATATGTTTGGGAGTAAAGCAGAAGAAACAGCAGTACCCCCGGGCACATCAACAATACAGATGAATGTTACAGACTGGAAATGTGGCTTATATACAGTCATTTCAAGTTACAAAGGGATTATATCAGGAAAGGCGAAGTTTATAGTCTATTAGTGAACAGAACATTTTGATAATATGAAAAAAACAACATTATTATTTTCATTGTTATTGGTTTATCGCAAATTATTAACGGTCAGTCAAACATATTTCAATGAAAGGTACAACTTGACCTGAATAATTCACAAATCCGGTTTTGTGGTCAAAATTAGGTTAGGTTCATTCAGGTGCTGTTCATGTGCTTAAACTACCTGTATACTGATATTCAGTACAATACGTAATCATCGGGGCATACTTGATCTGGATTGTTTTCATGGTTGCCTTGCAAAACTCTGTACCCTTGAGTATTTCTTCTCTTGAAATACAAGTCAGAGGTTTGTCAGATTACCCGTTGCTGTTTAGATTTTCGTCATTGTCAACAGGTTAGCTTTCGCATTGCTATTCATCCCGACTGTAAACTGTCCTGCCATTTAAATTCATGATATCTCTGTAATTATTCTTCAAAATGCCTTCAAATTGTGCTATTTGCGTTGCCGAGGCAGAGATTTCATTTTTTAAAACATACCAGTTTACAACTTCTGAACAGGGTGGTGTGGTTAGCGAACCACTATAATGATAAAAACTTTTATTTTCAGGCAACAGGCCTGACAGATTAATTTCGGTTGTGTCGGTAAAGGTTCCCTTTTCGGTTGGGAAATGAGCCAGAAATTCAGTAAAAAGCTCATTTTCTTCTCCCGGCTCAAAAAATACGCCTACAACGGCATAATCTGTATCGGATGCTCTGTGCACGAAATGAACTTCTAAGGGATAGTATGTTCCGTCAACCTGGTGTTCGCTCTTAGCATGATAATGAAATTGCAACAGTTGATAGGTTTTTGTCCCGATTGTTAATTCGCTGCCTGCTTCGCAAACAAATTCGATGGTATGACCGTTATTCTCAATTTCTGTGGTAGTTGAAGAATAGTTAAAATCCAATCCTGGTAAAGTTAAATTAGGTATTGAGCCTGAAATATTGATCGGTGATTGAGATTGACCACCACAATCACTATAGCCTGTGCACAGATCTACCCACTTGTCTTGTCCATCGATACTTCCGTCATAGGACCAGTGAACATCTGTGCAATCGGTTGGGATGATGACTTTTTTATCATTTTTACAGCTTGAAATACTGAAGGCAATAACCGCAAAGGTGATTAAAAAGTAGTGGTATTTCATGAGTTTAAATTTAGAATTGTTTATTTGTATCCGGCAATAATAATAAAAATTTGATTAACCAACCACTGAATTATCCATCTCATCATAATCTGATGTGCAAATGTAGATGATATGACTTTGACTCTTTTTGGTCAAAAGTGCTCATCGCGACATGGCTTGCGATCCAATGAGCCACTGCTTCATTGATTGGGTTGTAGTCTGGTTCTTTAATTTTTTATGAATCAATCCGGTTAATATGATTTGGAGAATTGTTGTTTTTGGGTTTAAAAAATGGGTTGAAGGTATAAACTGTCCTGGTAATTTTTATCTGCGTGTTATGGGCGCCTTTTTAATTTTCATTTTTCATTTATCTGTTTTAATATTTTGTCTAAATTATGATAATGTTGACTAAACTTTTCTCTGTCAGTCTGAACATACATTATCAGACTAAATAATTTTATAGAATTACTCAATTGAAAGGACAAACCAGCTATTCTATTGTACTCTTTCTCTCTTTTTACTAAATTGTCATGAGAAATCATTTCCCGATATGATGTCATTCCACCGTGAACATATGAAGATAAGTTCGAGTAATCTATTATAAGTTCCCCAAGAAACCTGGACATCTCCTTATTCCCCTTTTTAAACTCCTCATTCAGAAACCTTATGATATTGTTAAACGTTACCTTTTGAGTTTCAATCTCTACCTCTTTGCGTGATTTATTTTTAAAATCAGGATGGTCTTTTAAAAACATATCCCAATGCTCAATCTTAAAATTCGATTGATATAATTGTTGCTCTGTAACTTTTGCTTTAATCAAATCCAGTACTTCTCTAGCAGCGTTATATTCTAAATAATCTGTGGCAAACTTGTCAGACTTTGTCAAACCCCAGTTAACAAATAAGAATTGAAATCTGAGGTAATGTTCTATTAGACTTCTATATAAAATCTTTACTCCATAATAGTTGTCGGACTCACAATTGTCATATATTGAGCTTTTAATAAAGGTTCCACTTGTATAAAACATATTTAGTAAAATGCTTGTAGTAGGAAATTCCTTTACAAATTCTGATGCACTTGTCTTTGAGAAATATACTTTAAATTCTTCAAATACATCGTCATCTAATTCTCTAATTCTTTCGATTTCGTTCATTTTTTATCTTGCACATAGCTGGAAGTATATACTTTTTGGCTGGCTATATTTGATTCAAATCTAATCTCATAAATTCAATTAGGTATTTCTTTATTATTTCTGCTTTTTTTCCATAAATTTCGATGTAGTCTTGATACTCCTTATTGAAATCTTTGTCGTTTGAAAGAATTAGAGTAGGCATACGTTTCATCATTTTCGTAGCTTCATCCAGTCCTTCTTTTGTCATATTCTCTAGTGATTCTAACTCCTCAAGTACTTTCTTGCTTGCCGACAACTTTATTGTATTTGTTTCCATTTTTAATTTATTGTAATCTTCGTATGCTTCCTTGGTTACTTTATTTGTTTTGGAGAAGAATCTAGTTAAAATTGCATTTTCTTCTTTCTTGCTATTCTTATTCGAAGCTTTTAAATAAGATGACATAAATTCATCAACTAGAGGGAAGAATTTTTCTGTCATCTCACTGCTTGCTTTTGCATTATAATTGTCAAGAAACATGAGAAATTTATAGTATGCTTCTCGTTTACTTTCATATTGATATTTTCTTCTTGCAATATCAAGTTCATGTGTCTTCCTGATTTCTTCAATTTCTTTTTTATACTTAGAAATCACTTGTTCCTTGTTATCTGTTATCTCTTTAATGTCAGATTTTAATGCTCGATTTTTTGCCTTTGATTTGACTAAAGTAATGGCATATAAGATTAAAAGAATCAGTATGAAATAGATTAGTTTGTCTATATATGGAATCAAAAAATCAAAATTCATTTCTATTTATTATTAATTATTTAGCTTGCCACCAATGTTGACGCTATGGCTAGTAAAGCATTGCGGAGTTACGAACCTATCAACCGATACAAAAATTGATGCGGGTGATGAACTTCGAAAACCACAGAAACCTTTATTGGCTATAGTGTATGTTGTGTGGTGTTTATATTTCATAATTGGTTAATATCCTTCTGATTATTTTGTTCTTCAAGTCTCTTCTTAGTTTCATAAGCAGCATTTTCACAATTTTTAATTTCATTTATAATCTTCGTATTTTTTGATATGATAGTAAAATAAGAATTTGAATATCCTGCTCCTTTATATTTATCTCCGTCGTATTTGTACTCACAATATGTCTGTGATTCAGTTTTTAATAATTCGTTTTCCCAAATTATTTTTTCATCAATTTTTGTTAATTTGGATTTTTTTAAAACAGCATCATTTTCGGGTCTAACATTTGTCTTTCCACGTGGAGTTTCCCATACTGTATTATTAATCAATCTACCACTTCCATATTTAGTTTTAAATCCTTCTTCAACTTCATCATTTTGGGAACAATATATTTGATAAAGTGTGTCTTTGTAATATTTTAATTCTATACTATTTATTTCAATGTCGCCGATATAATATTTATACATCCTAATTTCGCGAATATTCGGACAGCCAAATATTTCTCTCTCTAGAAAATCTTTTTTCAAATAACTATTAATTGTATCATACTTAGCTTCAGTAAATATTGAACCAAAATCTTCTCTATAGAATCGACTTGCAATGTTTCCATTATTATCGAATTTAAAATCTAAATATTTGGGGTCGTATCCTGAGTAACGTGGCAAATCTTTATAATTAGATTCTTTATATCTTCGGCTATCTTTTCGTATCTCTTCTTTTATTGTTTTCAGAATCTCTGAATATGTGGACTCTCCAATCTTAAATGTTCCTAATCCTTTCATGTTTTTTGAAGCAAAAAATCCTGTAGTATCTGATAAATTGGAGTTTTCATTACTTTTTGAAGTTGGATTATTGCAGGAAAACAATCCTATAACAATCGCTAAAATGGGGATTAATAATTTTTTCATATCATAAGTTTTAAATTATCGGAGTGTCTTTTTAAAATACCACACAACGAGCGTATAAACCCAACTCTGGCAGTTACTTATCTAATACATTTTTTTATCCTCTTTATATATAATAACCCACCCATTTTCAATCGTTTATAATGAGTTAAATCGGTTTCATTTTTCATTGCAAATGGATCATCGGGTGTTTAGTGGGGTAAATCTATGAATTAATTTTATTGGTTTCACATTGGGGGGTAAGAATTGATGGAGTTGTTTGTCAGATTTGCTTTGAATGGGTGGTGATGGATTGTATTGGGGTCGTCATTTTGATTGGAGTTTAAGCCTCCAAAAGTTGAATCACCGGTCCTGTTATCGGCCTGCAAAAAGCACGGATTCCTTTATTTACCGAAATGAGGGGAGGATGACTACCAGGTCAGGGGTTTGGTGAATGATTGTTGGATAAGACGGACCGAATACAACCCAATTCATCGGGTGCATTTACCCGGGACGACGGATGTAACACAAAGCTGACACATCGACGGTCGTTGTGCGCCGTTCAGAATCGTACTTGTTACCCTTCGTTTTATTTTTCAATCAGTCAATAAAAGTTTCCTTCAATACTGAATTTACTTCTTTTACTTCGGGATTAGAAATCCTCCCCAAAGTACTGACAATACGTAGTTTATCAATTGTCCGGATTTGATCCATTACAATCCAGTCTGTTTTAATAACTGATAACTCCATGATATTTTGATTGGTTGTAATTACAAAGGTGTTACATAGTATTAATAAAGCAAGCTTTCAAATAAACATAATTCACGAGGTAACCCGGTATTGTCCTGCATTTTGATAATTGATTATCATCTATAAAAATGTTTCCTGTGACCTGAATTTAAAATTGGGTTTTCAGTTTTTCAAAATGATGGGTAAACAATCCCCAATACACGTGTGTTTATGCCTACTATAGCAAAAATAAAAAAATGACATCATTTGTAACCAGAACCAAATACCACCGTCATAAACTAAAACTATACGATGAAATTATTCAAAACTAAATTAGTCTTTATAATCTTCAACTTATTAACGACCTCGGTCGCTTTAAGTCAGGAAGTTGAAAATGGGAATTTTCAAAAAGAAGCAAAGCAATATTTCGAAATGACCATTAATAAATTAGGAATTCCCGGATTTGCCGTTGTTGTAACACAAGGAGACAAAACGATCCTGGCTGAAGGGTATGGATATGCGGATTTTGAAAATCAATTAATCGCAAACAGCAATACCAATTATTATATTGCATCGGCTACCAAATCGTTTACCGCTTTGTTGGCGGTCATAATGGATGATGAAGGCGTCTTAAAATTAGACGATCCACTTCAAAAATACTTTCCTGATTTAAAAATTGATTCAAATCTTGACCTGGCCAATATAAAAGTCAGAGATTTGTTAACTCACACTTCCGGACTTGAGAATGGTCCTATTGGTTGGCGTGTTGCATTTTCGGGAGAATATGATCAATCAACCCTACTTGAATTGATGAAATATACGAAGCCTAACGAGGCTGGTTATGGCAATTATGAATACACGAATATTGGTTACAATATTTATGCTATCATTCTGGAAAAAATAACGGGTAAATCCTGGCAAAACTGGATGCAGGTAAAAATATTTGATCCAATGGGCATGAATCATACTACAGCGTTTATTTCCCGGGCCGAAAAGGAGAACTGGTTATTAGCAAGACCCTATATGGTTATTGATTCGGTAAGCAGAATGACTCTTGAAAAGAAAGACAACACGATGCAATCGGCTGGCGGTTTGATTATTACTCCTGATGACATGGCAAAATGGCTAAAGATTCAGGTCGGAAAGGGTAAATTAAATGGCAAGCAAATATTTCCGGAAAACATGATCATCTACTCTCAGCAAGAATTGGTGAATATACCAGAATCAGAGCGTTTGTTCAAACCTACTCATTACGGTTTTGGGTGGCTACATGGTGAATATGAAACCCATAAAGTTATTCATCATTTTGGTGGATTTGCCGGTTTTTCAACGCATGTGTCATTTATGCCTGATAAACAGATAGGGATCGCTGTTATGGTTAATGAAGCTTTAGCAGGGGATAAATTGATGCACCTGACAGCCACATTTATTTATGATTACTTGTTAGAAAAAAAGGAATGGAACGATTATGATGAAACAATAAATGCTTTTGCGGAAAAATTAAGTGAGGGGAGAAAAATGATAAGTGCCGGTATTATCAAAAGAAATGACCTTCCATGGTTGCTAACCATGCCGTTTTCAGAATATTCGGGAACGTATCAATCTGATGAGTACGGGATTTTAACTATTCAGGAAAGCACTTCCGGATTAAAAGTTGCTGCAGGAAATTTGCAGTGTGTTTCAACTCCATTTAAAAATGAAGATTCAATAAGAGTTGAGTTAATTCCTGGTAGTGGACAGGTTATTGAGTTCCACAAAGAAAATAATAAAATCTCCGGACTTAAATATGATGGAATTTATTTCACAAAGATCAATTAAAAATACGGTTGCTGCGGGCGAAAAACTCACCTACGGCGGTTATTTATCCAATACATTTTTTACCCTCTACCTATATAATAACCCGCCCATTTTCAATCGCTTTATAATGAGGTAAATCGGTTTCATTTTTCATTGTAAATGAATCATCGAGTGTTTGGTGGGGTAAATCCGGGAATTAATTTTATTGGTTTCACATTGGGGCTTAAGAATTGATGAAGTTGTTTGTCAGATTTGCTGTGAATGGGTAGTGATGAATTGTATTGCTGTCGTCATTTTGATTGGTATTCAAGCATACAAAAGCTGAATTATTGGCCTGCTACCGGCCTGTAAAAAGCACGAACTCCTTTTTATTTTCCGAAATGAGTGGAATGACTACCAGGTCAGGGGATTTTGGATAAGACGACCCAAATACAACCCAATTCATCGGGTACTATAATACCCGGCATTATGGTTGTAGTTCAATCCCGAATAAAAAGTAGGGACCGGGCGCTGCGCATCGTTCAGAGCCCTAATTATTATCGCCTATGCATTTATTATTCTATTTGCAAAGTCAGTTTTAGATGTCCTCCCAATCCTTGTTGAATAATTTTCATTAAAGTAGATAGTCGAATATCTGATGAATTATTCTCTATTCGTGAAATATACGATTTATTTGTCCCACATTTTTCAGCAAGTTCTTCTTGAGTCATGCCAAGTTTTATTCTGGCTTCTTCTAGTAAAACTCCAAGACTAAACGATTCAAACTCCTGTTCCCATTTCTCACGTTTGGGGGCTCCTCTTTTACCGTATTTCTTATTAATAATCTCATCAAGAGATGTCATGTTTTTATTTTCTGCCCTTTTCATTGTTATACTCCTCCATTATTTTAATTGCCTTTTCTATTTCCTGCCTTGGTGTCTTTTGCGTTTTTTTTATAAAAGCATTACCCAAAACCACTAAATTTCCATGGTCAAAAAATGAGAATATCCGATAAATATTATTTCCAACTTCAATTCGGATCTCAAAAAGCCCTTTAGTCCCAACCATGCGCTTAAAATACTTTTCCGGAACTTGTCGGGTAATCTGAATCAACTTTAATGTCCACTCAATTTTGGATTGAACATTATCAGGTAGTTCCTCATAAAAATCAAGGAAATATCTTTTATATGCTACTACTTTACGTTCAAAATCCATCGCGCAAAGTTAACTGTTCAGACAACTATTTCCAAATAAAAAATGATCATGTTAAGAAGATTTTTCCTTTGTATTGGCTTAACAAGCATATAAACCCATCTCCAGAAGTTATTTATCCAATACTTTATTTACCCTCTACCTATATAATAACCAGCACATTTTCAATCATTTATAATGAGTTAAATCGGTTTCATTTTTCATTGTAAATGGATCATCGGGTGTTTAGAGGGGTAAATCAATGAATTAATTTTATTGGTTTCACATTGGGGGGTAAGAATTGATGGAGTTGTTTGCCAGGTTTGCTCGGAATGGGTGGTGATGGATTGTATTGCTGCCGTCTTTTTAATTAGAATTTAAGCCTGACAAAAGCTGAATCAGCGGTCCTGTTACCGGCACGCAAAAAGCACGAACTCCTTTTATTTTCCGAAATGAGTCGGATGACTACCAGGTCAGGGGTTTGGTGAATGATTGTTGCATAAGCGACCCGAATACCGCCCAATTCATCGCGTGCATTTACCCGTGATGACGGATGTAACTCAACGCGGACACATCGACGGTCGTTGTGCGCCGTTCAGAATCGTACTTACTACCCTTCGTTTTATTTTTCAATCAGTCAATAAAAGTTTCTTTCATTACTGATTTTACTTCTTTTACTTCGGGATTAGAAAGCCTCCCCAAAGTACTTACAATACGTAGTTTATCAATTGTCAGGATTTGATCAATTACAATCCAGCCTAATTTACCATCGTGTTTAACTTCGATTCTGGTTGGATATTTTCTTGAAGTAGTGGTCATTGGAGCTACAACAATTGTCTTGAGATATTTATTCATTTCATTTGGTGAAATAATAACACAAGGTCTGGTCTTTCTTATTTCACTGCCGATTATCGGATCCAGGTTCACCAGGACAATATGATATTGAATTAGCTCCATTCTTCCAGATTTTCATTTTCAAAAACATCGTTGAATAAGAGTTGGTCGTCACCATTCTCATTCATTTCTTTGAATGCCTTTTCCCAACCTTGTCTCGGTGATGAAATTGGTTTTATAATGATCTGCCCCTTTTCAAGTATCAGTTCAACTTTGTCTTTTATGTTGTATTTTTCAATCAAAGTCTTGCTGAGCCTGAACCCCTTAGAATTTCCTATTTTAATAACTGATAACTCCATGATATTTTTATTAGTTGTAATTACAAAGGTATTACATATTTTTAATAAAGCAAGCTTTCAAAGAAACTTAATTCACGAGGTAACCCGGTATTGTCTTTCGTTTTGATAATTGATTATTATCTAAATAAAAGATTATTTCCATTCAACTTCATGTTCAAATAAGAAGCCGCTCTGCCGACCGGTCAATTGCAAGGAGCGTCGCATACCAACCAGAATTGATAGAATAACTGTGCCAGAACGGAATATGTATATTTAAGAAGAAGTACAGTTCCGACATACCAGCATAATTGTCATTTTATCAATAATATATCTAATTATAAACGATTATAACCATTTAAACTCGTAAATAAATGGTTATTAACCGAATAAAGTTTGATGGAGGCAGTAGTTTTGCTCCATACAATTATTTGTATTAAACCTTTTAATTAACCTTTAAAATTTACTGTTATGTCAACTTTGAGAAATTCCGTCCAACTGATTGGCCGGTTGGGCAACGATCCCGAGATCAACAATTATGGTGAAAACAAAACCAAAGCACGCTTTTCCGTAGCCACATCCGATTATTACACCGACAAAAACGGACAACGCGTGGAAGACACCCAATGGCACAATGTTGTGGCCTGGGGACCTGTGGCACAGATCGCCGAAAAATACCTTAAAAAAGGCCACGAAACAGCCATCCTGGGTAAATTAACCCACAGTGATTATACCGATAAAGAAGGCCAAAAGCACTATGTTACCGAGGTGGTGGCTTCCGAAATTCTGCTGCTTGAAAAGAAAAAGTAGTTTTAAGCCTGTTTGAACGAGCCATGGTTCATTTATTCATGGCTCGTTTCAGCTACTTCGGTGTAGTGGAAAAAGCTAAAATTGACTTTACCGTATTTGCGGAGTGAATGAAAATAGGGGCTTTCTGAAAAATTCACTGATTTTGGATGCTCGATGATGAGCCACCCATTTGGTTTAAGCCGTTTGTACTCAAAAACCAATTGCCGAATTTCAGGAATGTTGTTCAATGCGTAGGGTGGATCGGCAAATATCACATCATAAACCTGGGTTCCTGTCTTTAAAAACCGAAACACGTCTGACTGAATCACGGTAAGCTGATTCATTTCAAAATCGTGGGCGGTCTGACGGATGAATTTAACACAGGCAAAATGCTGCTCAACGGCCAACACTTTTTCTGCACCGCGCGACACAAATTCATAGGCAATATTGCCAGTCCCGCTAAAGAGGTCAGCAACGGTTTTGTCATTCAAATTAATGATGTTGCCAAGGATATTGAAAAGGCTTTCCTTCGCCAAATCGGTGGTCGGCCGAACAGGAAGGCTCTTTGGCGGGCTGATGATCCGGCGTTTAAACGATCCGCCTACTATTCGCATAACATGCTGTTAAAATGAACATAATAGTGGTGTGTGTTCACCTGATCGAGAAGATAAGAATATTGAAAGTTTTTGTTCTTCTCGATAAACTTAAAATGTTTGATGTACCTGAAAATCATGTCATAATTGGGACTTGTTTTATCTATTTTCCCCATCATGATCAGGTTAACATTTTCCGGGTTTAATGAAAGCTGCTCGATGCTGAGCAGAAGGAAGTAAATAAAATCTTCTTTGGTGTTGAACAAAAACTGATTATAAAAATGGAGGGTTTTTTGGTTGAAGTGTACCAGATCGAAGCTATTATCCTGTACGTTGATAAACAGGGTGTTGACATCGAGTTTATTTTTGAAATTGGCTGAAAGACTTTCAATCATGGCCGTTGAAAAATGCAATATCCGCGCATTGGCCCAAAAATCTTTTACTTTTTCCACAAGCGGGTTTGACGCGTAATACACCATGTAGGCTCCAATGTTCTTCAATTGATCGTATACGATACGCGAGTTCTCCTGAAAAGGATGATTAAAACCAAGGTATAGGTTTTTGTGGTTTTGATCGAATAAGGGTTGAGGAACCAGTGTTGAATACCTGTTTTGAATCAGCACGGTAACTTCCTTAAATGGAAATGCAAACCAGGGCTGCTGATTCAGAATTTGTCCGAAAAGTGACGGTAGCTGCGCGTAATTATCAACGTTTGGAAAATGATAGGATTGAAGCCCGATAAATTTGTTCTTGTCCGGATTAAAGATGGAAAAGACAAGTCCATGCAAGTCTATTTGCATGGACAAACTATAATTTCTTGTATTCGACTCCTTAAAAGACTTGTCGAGATGGTTGATATAGGGAGTTAACCGGAGAGACATCAGGAAAATCCGTTATTCCCAATTTCCATCAGTTGAAGGTTCGATTAATGATCCAACTTTAAGTCCGGGATATTTTTCGATGTCCTCAAATTTAGCATTCAGGTTAAATATGGTCTGCTCATCCATTCCTTTCAGGTAAGCAGTAAAAGGCGCTTTTGCCTCAAATACATGTACTTTTACTCCCCCTCGTTCAGTGGTATCGGCTTTCATTTCAAAAAACTGACCCCCTGAATAAGGAATGGTTTTGAAGGAGGTAAATGAGAAATTCTTGATTTTGCTAAAGAGGGAGTCGGCTACATTAATGAATCCAACTGTATCGTTAATTGTTCGCGTGTAGGTGGTGTCTGTGGGATCAGGAATGATTTTAACCACCGGTATTTCAGCTACTTTCAAAAAGCTGATCAGCGTATCAAAACTCGTGGCATAACTGCCTTTAAGTTGTTTATAAATCACCTGTGAGCTCCTGATGTCTTTTAATTTTTGAATCACCACTTTTTCTCTGGAAGATTTTTCTTTTTTAAACCGAACTGGCTCCATGATGCTTTCATAAACCAGATAACCTAACCCAATAATGATTACAGCTAAAATTACTTGAACAATCTTTTTCATATAATTAAATAATTTGATAGCAAAAATAGATATTAAAACGGAATAGGTGGGTATTTCGTGTGAATAATTTTAAACTTTTATATGCTTTGGCTATCTGATCACCTCATTTAACGCACACGGCCTTAACCAATCAATTGATTGAACTCCGGGATTTCGGTTAAAAACAAGAAGGTTTCATTTTGATGATCAATCTTACAGCAATAATGTTGGGCCCCATTGCTGATGACCAAATAGTTTACTTTAAGGCTAAGGTTATAGCGTCCGGCTTGTTCCATAGTTTTTTGAGAAAGTGCTATGGTCGGGGCTTTAAACTCAATCAGCATCACCGGTTTTCGAAGTTGATTGTACACCACAGCATCAAATCGTTTCGACAGTCGGTTAACCAGAATTAATTTCTCCACAGCAATGAGCGACTGAGGGTATCCTTTTTCTGTTACCAGAAAGTTTAAAAACTGCTGACGAACCCATTCCTCAGGAGTTAAGGCTACGAATTTTTTTCTCCAATAGTCAAAAATCTCCTCTTTGCCCTCCTGATTGGTGCGGATATTAAACCTGATTTCATGCAACGCCATAATCCTTCTCTTTGCTTTAAATTCAGTGTAAAACTAGATTAAAAATTGTAATTTTGCCTAAAAGTATCATATGATTGAAAAACAGGAAATCGTAGAGAACTGGTTACCAAGATATACGGGTTTACATTTAGGTGGATTTGGTAAATATATACTGCTTACGAACTTTAAGAAGTACCTTGAACTATTTGCCAAATGGAATGGTGTTGATATTGTTGATGATAAAAGCCCCATGCCTTGCGCCACTTCTGGTGATATCACCATGATTAACTTTGGGTTTGGAAGCGCTAATGCTGCCACCATCATGGATTTGTTAAGTGGTATCGAGCCACATGCCGTTTTGTTTCTGGGGAAATGCGGCGGTTTGAAAAGGAAAAATGAAGTGGGCGACTTGATCTTACCCATTGCAGCCATCCGTGGCGATGGAACTTCCGACGATTATCTTCCCTCAAAAGTACCGGCGCTTCCCGCATTTAGCCTGCAAAAAGCCATCTCGACAACCATCCGTGAATTTAAACGCGATTATTGGACAGGCACGGTTTATACCACCAACCGCAGGGTTTGGGAACATGACGAGAAATTTAAAAAATACCTTCGCAAAACGCGATCGATGGCGGTTGATATGGAAACAGCTACCATTTTTACCGTAGGTTTTGTAAATGAAATTCCCACCGGAGCCTTACTTCTTGTCACCGATCAACCCATGATCCCTGAAGGAGTGAAAACGATGGAAAGTGATAAAAAAGTGAACGAAAACTGGGTGGAAGACCACATCCGGATTGGTATCGAATCGCTTAAACAACTTATTAATGATGGCGTCACTGTAAAACATTTGAAATTCTAGCCTTGAAATACGACGAGATCATTCGGAATATCGATCATAAAATCTTTGCCCCGGTTTATTTTTTGCATGGTGAAGAACCCTGGTACATTGATCAGCTCACAAATCTGATTGAGAACAAAGTGCTAGATGAGGGTTTGCGCGACTTCAATCAAAAGGTTGCCTATGGTTACGACCTATCTGCCCGGGAAATTGTTGACATAGCCCGTCAGTTTCCGATGATGGGTAATTTTCAGGTCGTGATTATAAAAGAAGCACAGGAATTAAAGTCATGGGATGAAATCGAAACCTACCTCGATAATCCGCTTAAAACGACCATTTTAGTGCTTGCTCATAAACATAAAAAAATAGATAAACGAAAGACTTTTTATAAAAAAATAAATGCTTCTGCACATGCCGTTGTTTTTGAGTCGGAAAAAATAAAAGAAGCCAAAGTGCCTGATTTCATCCGTGAGCTCATCACACAGAAAGGCTATGATGTGCATACTGCGGCCATGATGCTGTTGGCAGAATATCTTGGTAACGATTTGAGTAAAATCAATAATGAAATTCAGAAACTCATCATCAGCATTCCTCCCGGGTCGCTTATTACCGAAGACCACATTGAGCAAAATATTGGTATCAGCAAGGACTTCAATATCTTCGAGTTACAGAAAGCCCTCATCCAACGTGATGCACTAAAAGCACAACGTATAGTGAATTATTTTGAGTCAAATCCAAAGGAAAACCCGTTGCAGATGCTGACCGTAATGCTACATAATTACTTTATTAAGGTGTTCCTTTATGCACAACTTCACGGACAGCCACCAAACGCCATTGCTTCTGAATTAGGCATTCCTCCATTTGCAGTTTCGGAATACGCAGGTGCAGCCAGGGTTTTTACACCCGACAAAGTGAAACAAATACTCAGCTCCATCCGGCAACTCGATCTGAAGAGCAAGGGTGTCGACAGTACCGATTCGACAGGCTACAACGATCTAAGGGTGCTGATTTACAAAATAATAAACTGATTGTGTTATTTAGTTATTCTAAAACAAGAAACCAGACAAACCCATAAGGTTCCAATACAATTTGATTGTCGGGGTCTTCTACACGCATTCCTTTTGGAAAAAGAATGGCCATGTCCTTTTCCGGAATGGGATTCTTTAGTTTTACTAATTTATCCGATAGGTTATTAATAATGAGCAGTTGTTCCTGATGGTAAGTCCGGTAATAGGCCAACACCCCGGGGCAATCATGTCCTTCATGGTTTTGTATATCGACAAATTGTGTCTCGCCACGACCGAAGGCTTTTTGTTTTTTTCGGCTATTCAACATGCCGAAAATTAATTCAAAAACCCTAAAATGAAAATTGTTTTCATCCGACAAGTCTGCTTCCAACTGATCCCAATCGATACGTCCACGAACAAGAAAGCGGGTATCGTCTTTACCTGTAAGCCTGATTTGTTCGTTATAATAGGTCTCGTCGTTCAATTTCCCAAACTCATCGCCATAATATACCACCGGGGTTCCTGTTAATGTAAGCATCAGCGAATAACTTAACGCAATTTTGTCAGGGTTCCGTTGCATGAGCTCCGACAGACGTGCCGATATTCCTTCTCCTAAGCGAAAATCCCATTTCGGATCGTGACAATAACGGGAATGAATATAATGCCGGTCTTCTTCACTTACATAAACCAACTCCAGGCTGAGTTCATCATGTACACGCAAAAAGGTCATCCATTGGTTCTCCTCATTTATTTCAGGTGTAACCTCACGGCTCAGCGTGTGTTTTATTGGAGTCCCATTTTGCATGGCAATGGCCTTAAACATCATGGGCATCAGCGGAAAGTGATAGGCCACATGGCATTCGTCACTATTTCCCAAATATTTTACCACTTCCCTGGGTTGCTGGCATGCTTCGGCCAAAAGCAAGGTGCCGGGTTTAACATAATCCAGTACCGCCCTGAAAAATTTTACAATAACATGGGTGTTGTCCAGATTCTCGCAACTTGTGTGGTCTTCTTTCCAAAGATAGGGGATGGCATCGGCACGGAACCCGTCAGCACCCATCTCTTGCCAATACAGGAGGTTGCTGGTCATGGCCAGCAGAACTTCAGGGTTGCGGTAGTTTAAATCGGGTTGAAAACTAAAAAACCGGTGAAAATAGGTTCGGTCGCCTGATTTTTCCCAGTTTGAGTCTTCGATGCCTTTGAACAGAAGCCTTGCTTCCAGGTACTTATCTGGTTGGTCGCGCCAGATATAGTAATCGCTGTATTGATTGGGGGTGGTTTTTTGCGATTCAATGAACCAGGGATTTTGATCGGAAGTGTGATTGATGGCCACGTCAAAAATCACCTTAATATGGTGGTTGTGCGCAGCCTTTAAAAATCCCTTAAAAGCCAGGGCTTGTTCTTCTTTGGAAGCCGATTCGGACATGCCAAGCAAATCGGGTCGAATGCGGTCGTAGTTTTTAATATCGAACCCGGCATCGCGCATTGGCGAATCAAGTATGGGCAACAACCATAAACACGTGATGCCCAGGTCCTGCAAATAGTCCAACTTATCAATCAACCCATCGAAGTTTGTATTGAACAAATCCACGTATAGTGCATATAAAGTAGCATCTTTATACCAATCCTGTTCATCGTTTGAGGCATCCCCATGGGTTAGTCCTGATAAAAATTCTTCAAGACGGGTGACTGGGGTTTCAGGATAAAGTGTTTGCCAATATTTGACTAGGATTGATTTATCGGTCATAAGATGAATATTTTTACAGGCAAATGTACTCTGTTTTGGCTTTTGGCTTACCCCTGGAAAGCCATTGAATTGCTTATAAAATGATGGTGATTATTAGGTGGAATGATTTACTTTAAATCAATCGTTTGCGGGGCATATCTCATCATGGCTAAAACGAACCATTTTTTTTAATGATTTCCTTTATTTTGTGTCAATCATTTCATGAAGTCTTTATGCTATGATTAATTGGATTATTTTTGGATACTTATCCTACAATTTGAATGTCATGCATCGTTTTTCAAAAAAAACCCGGTCAAAACACTTAGCCACCTGGCTGATTGTCCTATTCATGCTTTCGGGGTTTGCCGCTCAAACACAAAAAGCGGCATTGACCCGCATCGATCCTCCTTTTTGGTGGGCAGGCATGATGAACCAAAACCTGCAACTCATGGTATACGGAGAGTATATCTCGAACACACAGCCTGTTATTTCGTATAGTGGAATACAGATCAAGGAAGTAATTCATGTAGAGAGTCCGAATTACCTGTTTATCAACTTGTTGTTTTCACCGGAAGTTAAACCGGGTATGATGAACATCGAATTTCAGGAAAATGGTAAAACAAAAGCCTCCTACCCCTATGAGATAAAACAAAGACAAACCGATCCAACCCGGTTTCATGGATTTGATAACTCGGATGTCATCTATCTGTTGATGCCCGACAGGTTTGCCAATGGCGATCCATCAAACGATGATGCTCCCGGCATGATAGAAAAATCCGACCGGAAAAACCCAAACGGTCGTCATGGTGGTGATATCAAAGGAATTACAAACCATTTCGATTATTTAAAAGAATTGGGTGTAACCGCCATATGGACTAATCCCATGCTCGAAAATAACATGCCCGCCTATTCTTACCATGGCTATGCAATAACTGACCTTTATAAGATCGATCCACGTTTTGGAACCAATCAGGATTACGTGAACATGGTAGACGAAGCGCACAAAAATGGGCTTAAGGTAATCATGGACATGGTTTTTAACCACCTGGGAACCGGTTATTACTGGAAAAATGATTTGCCCATGCAGGATTGGTATAACCAATGGCCCGAATTTACCCGTTCGAATTACCGGGGCGGAGTGGTTTCGGATCCGCATGCCTCCAAATCTGACTATGATAAAATGGTCCGGGGCTGGTTCGATACTTCAATGGCCGATCTCAACCAACAAAATCCCCTTTTGGCAGAGTTTCTCATTCAAAACAGCATTTGGTGGATAGAATACGCCGGATTGGATGGCATCCGTCAGGATACCTATCCCTATCCGTATAGCGACTTCATGGCACTCTGGATGAAAAGACTCCTGGAGGAATATCCCAACTTCAATGTGGTGGGCGAAGTATGGCTGAGTGACCCCCAGTCCGTGGCTTATTGGGAGAACAATATCACCAATAAGGATGGGTATCGTTCGAATTTGACCAATGTGTTTGATTTTCCATTGATGCAGGCCATCAGCAGTGCCTTTAATGAAGATGAAGGTTGGGACAAGGGAGCAGCGAAACTATGGGATATCATTTCACAAGATTATGTGTACACCGATCCTATGAACTTGGTGACGTTTGCCGATAACCATGACGGCGACAGAATTTATTCAAAACTGGGAGAAGATGACAATAAATTTAAACTGGCCATGGCTTTTCTGCTGACCACCCGTGGTATTCCTCAATTATACTATGGATCAGAAATAATGATGACCGGAAAAGAACATAAAGGCCATGGCGACATCCGCAAAGATTTTCCGGGTGGTTGGAGTGACGACACCAGCAATGCCTTTACACGCGAGGGAAGAACCCGGGAGCAGAATAACGCATTTGATTTTATGAAGAAGCTCTTGCATTGGCGACAAACAAATACCGCCGTCCAATCAGGTAAATTAACCCACTACATTCCTGAAAATGGAATTTATGTCTATTTCCGTTACAACGAAGAAGGCTCTGTGATGGTGATGCTTAACAACACCAATGAGGAGAAAACAGTTGATTTATCGAGGTTTTCTGAAAACCTGCAAGGCTATTCCAAAGGCAGAAGCGTCCTCGATCGGACAGGTTTTGATCAGTTGACAGAAATAGTAGTTCCTGCCAAATCACCTGTGATTGTTGAATTAGTAAAATAAATGGTATTGAAATAAATTGTTCATGAAAGTTAAAAGCAACCTACTTCTCTGTATTGCAGGGCTGTTCATTTTTATTCAAACGGGCTTTTCGCAAGTAGCCTGGTTCATTCCTGATAACCCGCCACCAAATAAGATGGCAACACTGACTTTTAATGCCAAAGCCGGAAATGGCGCTTTGGCAGGATATCAGGACGATGTGTACTTTCATACCGGAGTGATTACCAACAAAAGCATCGATGGCGGCGACTGGAAACATGTGGTAGGAAACTGGGGTGAAGCAGATTCCCGTGTAAAGATGACCTCGCTGGGCGATGATCTGTATCAGGTTAAATTTGTAATCAACGATTTTTATGGGTTACAACCTGATGAAATTCCACAACAACTTGCTTTTGTTTTCAGAAGCGAAAATGGATCGCATGTGGGGAAAACCAAAACCAACGAAGATATTTTCATTCCCGTAAACGGGTATGTTCCTCCTGTAAAGGAAGCCCCCGAATATGTTTTTGATAAAAGGGAATATGTGTCGCACTCTCTTTTTGAGCATGTGCTAAAAGTGTTAACCAACCATGGATTAATTACCATTGAGCCGTATAACTCCACCACCATTAAAGTGCAGCATTTTCCAAACAGCGTCGGAGCTAGCTCACCTTCCGATGCGGTTATTCTGGCACCTCAGCCTGTTCATTCCGTTGCCTCTTATGATGATGCCTGGGTAAAACTGATGACCGATTCGCTAACTGTGCTTGTTCATAAAAATCCTGTATACGTGGCCTTTGTGTATCACCACGACACCATCCTTCAGGAAGAAAAAGGATACTTCAGGCGTGATGATTCGGATGGACTGCGTTTTAAAATGGGTGATCACGAGCGCTTTTTTGGATTGGGCGAACGTGCTAATGGGCTCAACCTCAGAGGATCGCGTTACAACCTGTACAACCGGCCCAAATACGGATACGAAATCGGTGCTAAAAACCTGAATTACTCCATCCCATTGGTTGTTTCAACCAACCATTATTTGATGTTGTTTGATAATCCTCAGAAAGGATATGCCGATTTGGGCGAAACTGAGCCCGGCATTATGGAATGGGGAGCCATCGGCGGCCCGATGCAGTATTATCTGGTGGTGGGTTTCGACTTCAAAACCATCTCGCATGAATATGCCACCTTAACAGGGTTTCAGCCACTTCCCCCCTTTTGGGCATTAGGAAACCTGCAATCGCGTATGGGCTACAAATCTCAGGAGGAAACCGACTCCATCGTACATTTGATGCAAAAAGAAGATTTTCCAATCGATGCCGTAATCCTTGATTTTTATTGGTTTGGCGACAGCATCATGGGTACCCTGGGCCGGTTAAACTGGTACAAGCCAAATTGGCCCGATCCCAAACAAATGATAGATGGCTTTAAACTCTGGGGAATAAAAACAATCCTCATTACCGAGCCTTACATCATCGATACCCTTAAGAATTTTAGAATCACCAGTGAGATGGGATTGCTGGCCAGGGACAGCACCGGCAGTACCTATGTGAACGATCAGTTTTATTTTGGATCTGCCGGACTGATCGATATTTTTAATCCACAAGCGGCTGATTGGTTTTGGAAACAATACAAACCCCAGATAGAAATGGGTGTTGCCGGTTGGTGGGGCGATTTGGGTGAACCTGAGAATCATCCTGCCGATCAGTATCATGTGTTCGGCAAAGCCGATGAAGTTCATAATATTTATGGTCATTACTGGCATAAGATGCTTTTTGAACAGTATCGCAAGGATTATCCTGATACCAGGTTATTTAACCTGAACCGGGCCGGCTATGCCGGATCGCAACGATACAGCATTTTTCCCTGGACGGGAGATGTTTCACGCAGTTGGGGAGGATTGCAGGCACAGTTACCTTTGATGATACACATGAGTTTGAGCGGATTGCCTTTTATCCATTCCGATGCAGGCGGATTTGCACAAGGAACCCGTGATGAGGCATTGTATACCAGGTGGTTACAGATGGATTGTTTTTCTCCTATCCTGCGGCCTCATGGTTCCGGCATTCCGTCGGAACCGGTTTATTTTAACGACACCACCCGTCAGGTGGTACGCGACTATATGCATTTGCGATATAGCCTTTTGCCATATATCTACACACTTACCTTCGAAAGCCATACGTTGGGTTATCCCATTGTACGGCCGTTGTTTTATGAATTCCCGACTGATACCAATGCCTACAACATAGAAGATGAGTATATGTTTGGGCCTGATTTTCTGATAGCACCCGTTCTGAAACCAGATTTGAAAACCAGGCAGGTGTACTTGCCTGAGGGCGATTTCTGGTATGATTTCTGGTCCAATTTGCGTGTTAATGGCGGGCAAAGTATCGATGTTCCTGTTGATATTCAAACCATTCCCATCTTCATCCGGGCAGGATCGTTTATCACCAAAGCCGCACCGGTGAATACAACCAACAACATTTGTACACAATACCTGGAGGTAGATTATTATCTGAATTCGAATGCAAACATGGATTCCGGATTTGTGTATTTGGATGATGGAGCACTTTATGGAGCCTATGAAAAAGGAGAATATCACCTGATGAAATTCAGGGCAAATCAACAGCAGGATGGTGATTTACTTGAGTTTACAGTATATTCCGAAGGGAAGGGTTATTACAATGAGCCTCCCGAATATCATTTAACCCTGAAGGTGATCGGTGGCGAAATAAAATACCAAACGATAACCCTTGAACAAAAACTTGAAGATGGGACAACCGAGATGGTAGAAGTACTAAAAGATCAAATCGAAATAACCGACGAAGGTCCGAAGATTTCCTTTACCTGGGGAAGTGATCCTGTGACAATTCGCCTTAAAAAATAGAAACCAACTTTATAGAACATGAAAAATATTTTATTTACCCGGACAGCAATGGCCACAATTGCAATTTCTACGATGATGTTGATAGGATGTCAGAACCAAACTCAACAGGTGCAAGAACCACCTAAAGCCGATACCGTACTAACCCATGTTGATTGGAGTAAAAGTGCGAACATTTATGAGGTAAACCTTCGGCAACACACCATGGAAGGGACCATTAAAGCGTTTCAGGCTGATCTTCCCAGGTTGAAGGCCATGGGTGTGGATATCCTTTGGCTAATGCCAATTTTCCCAATTGGTATGGAAAACCGAAAAGGATCGATGGGAAGTTACTACGCTGTAGCTGATTACACAGAAGTGAATCCCGAATTTGGAACTCTGGCAGACATCAAGTCACTTGTTGATGAAGCTCACCAGTTGGGGATGTTTGTTATTTTAGATTGGGTGGCAAACCACAGTGCCTGGGATCACCCATGGGCGAAAAACCACCCAGAGTGGTATAAACACGATTCTACCGGAGCCTTTGTCTCACCCTTCGACTGGACAGATGTAATTGCTTTTGATTACGAGAATCCAGAGTTGCGTGACTCGATGATAAGCGCGTTAAAATATTGGGTTAAGGAAGCTGATGTGGATGGTTACAGATGTGATGTAGCCGGTTTGGTTCCGGTTGATTTCTGGAATGAGGCCCGATTGCAGCTCGAACAGCTAAAACCGGTATTTATGCTGGCTGAAAACGAAGATGTACCTGCCTTGTTGAAAAGAGCCTTTGACATGAACTATTCCTGGAATTTTCATCACATCATGAACCAGATTGCCCAGGGCAAAAAGCCCGCTTCCGAGGTATGGAAATATGTTAACTCCCTGGATACCTTGCCCCCCGATGCTTACCACATGCTGTTTATCACCAACCACGACGAAAATTCGTGGAATGGAACAGTTGGTGAAAGAATGGGTGACGCGAGTGATGCCATGGCAGTACTTACTTATACAATTCCCGGAATGCCTTTGATTTATAGCGGCCAGGAGGCTGGATTAGACAAGCGGTTGCGGTTTTTCGAAAAGGACACCATTGATTGGCGAAACATCAAAAAAGAAGCCTTTTATACAACGCTAAATCACCTTAAACATAACAATAAAGCACTATGGAATGGTAAAGAGGGAGGTGAAATAATCGCCTTAACCGAAAGGAAGGATACGACCATGCTGGCTTTTTTAAGAGAAACAGAAGACAACAAAGTGGTTGTTGTAATGAACCTGAGTGACCTGCCTCAGAAATTTTCTCTTGATCCAAACAGCCCTTCAGGAATGTTTTCTAATGCCTTTACTGGAGAAACCATCGACCTGTCTGAAAATCAGTTATTCGACTTAACTCCATGGGGTTATCTCGTATTTGTTTCAAAGGAGTAAAACATTTTTGTGATTTCGTTAAATTACTGCAATGGATGTGTTATATTTGTTGGCCGGGTAGAAGGACAATTTCAGCAATTTATTTTTCCGGGCAATTTTAAAAAAAACGCCTTGCTTTACTAAAAAGAATGTAAACAAAGGAACCAACTAATTGCCTGCCCCCTGAAAAAAGTTGTGGTTGCTGAGAAATGGGCTTTTACCGCATAGCCATAGAGTTTAATCTGATCAACAAATTGATATGAAACGACAGGTAACCATCAAAGATATCGCTGAAAAACTCAGTATTTCAACGTCTACGGTTTCACGGGCATTAAAAGACCATCCTGATATCAGTAAGAAAACCCGACAGGCTGTTCAGGAATTATCCAAATTGCTTGGGTATAAACCAAATCTCATTGCCCTTAACCTCAAAAACAGCCGTACCAATACCATAGGTCTCATCGTACCCGAAATACAGCACTATTTTTTCTCGACCATTATCAACGGGATTGAGGAAGTGGCCTATCAAAATAATTACAATGTATTGGTGGTGCAATCCAACGAATCGTACCTGCGTGAAGTGTTGAACACACAAACCTTGTTGGCCAACCGGGTAGATGGAATGTTGGTTTCTTTTTCGAAAGAGACCAAGGATTTTTCGCATTTTCAACAAGTGATTGATAATGAAATCCCCATGGTTTTTTACGATCGCGTTTTGGATGACTTCCATGCCGATTCGGTGATGGTGGATGATTATTCAGGAGCTTATAATGCGGTTACTCACCTGATTAGCAGAGGTTGTAAGCGGATTGCCTGTTATACCTCGCCTCAACACCTTATGCTAAGTCAAAAACGGCTCGAAGGTTATAAAAATGCGCTTTTACACCACAATATACCTTACGACAGCAATTTGGTTTACCCTTGCGACACGCTGGATGCAGCCACTAAAATTTCGGCCAGCGTCCTCAAAAAAGTGGATCGGCCTGACGGGATATTTGCAGTGAATGATATGACTGCTGTGGGTGTGATCAAGATGGCAAAAAAAATGGGTATCCGCGTTCCCGAAGACTTAAAGATTGTTGGTTTTGAAAACAGCAAGAGCGCCGAAATTTGTGATCCGGAATTGTCCTCTGTCGATCAGTTTGGTTTTGAACTCGGAAAAAAGGCTACCAGCATCCTGCTTGAGCGTATAAAAAGCAATACATTTGACTATAAACCCATAAAACACGTCTTAAAAACGAAACTGATTATTCGGGAATCCAGCTAGAAGAAAGGGTGGTCTGTTTATTGTACCATTTGTTTTCTTAGGTAATCAAGTTGAAAAAATAATCAAAAAAAGCCGGCAGATTAATCTGCCGGCTTTTTTTGATGGTAATTTACCCGGTAATAAGAACGGGTTTCTTAAAACAGTCTTCCACCTTAATATCCTGTATTTTGAACCAGGTTGGGGTTAACATCAATTTGAGCCTGTGGAATAGGCCAAATAGTAGTGTAGGTAGCCGATTGTTCGGGTTTTTCCCAACGAATATTTCCATAGGTACCAAACCTGATCATATCCGTACGCCGATGTCCTTCGGCAAACAATTCCCTTGCCCGCTCATCCAACAGGGATTCCATCGTGACTTCGGTGGCCGGGATAATTCCTGCCCTTGTCCTGACTTGATTTACATACTCAAGTGCTCCCCCGGCATCACCGGTGCGAAGAAGAAGCTCCGCCTTCATCAGCAGTATATCGGCATATCTGAAAATAGGTACATCGTTACTGGTATATCGATCGCTGCCAACGATAAAAGGATATTTCGCTACCCTGGCACCTGCCTGGCGCAAACATTTGGGCTCAAGCATGTTAATTTTAGGTGTTAAATTAAGCGGGGCGCCATCAGGATCCCTGTAAGTTGGATCAGCAGGGTTAAATTTCTCGAAACTCGGATCTTCGACAAGTGTTCCATCATCAAAGTGCTGAAAACCAAACAAAACGCTGTTTCTACGAACATCGTTTGTATCGGCATCGAATAAGTGAAAAAAGCTTTCCTGAGCACATATCCCGTTCCAGGTAGCATCTTCAAACTGGTATTTTGCGGCCAGGTTGTAATGAAGTGTAAACAAGTGAACTTCAAACGCCGGGGCGTCAACATTATCGAAATGCAGTCCAAATATATACTCAGGTGAGGTGGTTGCATTTTCCCTGAAGTTCGAGAAAAAATCGCCCGAAAGGCTGTAACCACCCGTCATAACAGAATCCACTGCAGCCATCGCCTTATCCCATTGGGGAGTTCCTGTGTACACTTCAGCATTAATATACAGGTTGGCGAGTATGGTCTGGGCAACATAATAATTCACCCGTCCAAAGTAATCAAGACCGGTACTTCTCGACAAATATGGCATCACCTCCCGCAGCTCCGATTCAATAAAGTCGTAAACTTCTTGTCGGGATTTTGTTTCCGGCTTAAAGTCAGCAGGCACATCAAAGCTGTCCACGATAGGCACATTTCCATAAATATCAACCAGCCACCAGTAATAAAAGGCTCTAAGTCCTTTTAGTTCTGCAATTGCAGGAGCAGTATCGACACCTTCAAGGGCTTCGAAAGTAAAAATTAAACGGTTACATGTATTTATTCCAAAATACAGTATGTTCCATGCTCTGGCCACATAGCCTTCGGTCGGTGTCCATTGATGACGGTGATATCTGATCCATTCACCTCCATCGTACCAGTCTCCACCCCTTTGTGGAACAACCAACAGGTCGGTACCGGCATCCATGCCAACCACACCATATTTATGCCCTACCAACTGGTAAAGATTTGTATAAGCTACCCCTAAACCGTAAATTAAATTTTCAGGGTTGTCAAAAAGTTTATCACCATTGAGGTCAGAATAAACCCTTTCGTCTAACTTGGTGCACGATTGCTGCGAACCAACTATAAGTACGGCCACCAAGACTAATTTAATAGTAAAAAATATTTTTTTCATCTCTTTATCTGATTTTGATAGTTAAAAAGTAACATTTACACCGAAGGTAAAGCTGCGGGTGGTGAAATAGGTATTCTCCCTGTCGATTCCGGGAGCCAACGGATTGTTATTGTCATAGGCATCTCCATACCTGACCTCGGGACTTACACCTGAGTAGTTGGTGATGGTGAACAGATTTTGCCCTGAGATATAAGCCCTTACCTTGCTCACGTATTTACTTTTAGGGAAATGGAAGTTATACCCGATAACAAAATTATCAAGTTTGACGAAATCGGCTTTTTCCACATGCACGTCTGAGTAAATTGGCCCATCGGTGGCATCTGCAAAATCAAGGGTTTGATTCATACCGCTTTGGATGCCAATTACATTGGGATTGCCATACCGGGCGTTGTTAACATTAATCAAATAATGCCCAAAAACACCCCGAAGGAAAAAGCTCACATCCAGGTTTCCAAAAGTAAAAGAGTTGTTCCAGCCAAATTGGAATTTAGGTAAGCCGTTCCCCACATTTTGAAAATCTTCAAGCTTCGGGTTCGAAGTAATTCCGGTTGAATCAGTAAGAGATTCAAACAACATGACTCCGGTTGAGTCCAGTCCGATATAAACCGGGGCAATAATTTGGCCAATCACCTCCCCTTCAGTGGCAAGTATCGTTCTGATTCCGGTATAGTAAGGTGCACCCAGATCGCCAAGATATAAGGTACCTTCTGAGGTTGTAAGATCACTGGTTATTTTCATGAGTTTGGTATCGAAATATTTAGTAAAATTAAGGTCGGTATTCCAACTGAATTTTTTGGTTTGAATGGCTTTGATATTAAAAGCAAACTCAAGCCCTGAGTTGTCCAGCTCACCTAAGTTAAGCCACATCCTGTCGGAAGGATAAGGAGGAACACGCACTTGCGCATAAAGTATAAGATCCGAGCTTACACTGTGGTAATAGTCGATAGAACCTCCTATTCTGTAATTCATTAAGAAAAAGTCTACCCCTATGTTGGTTTCTTTCTTGACCTCCCACTTCAAATCAGGGTTATCGTTTCTGATGGGTGCGTATGCCTGAATGAATTCTCCATTATAAAAGAATTTTTCGTTCGAAACATTGTACAGGTTTTTCGACAAATACGGGCTGGGGGGCAGGTTCCCTGTAGTTCCATAACCACCTCTGAATTTCAGTTGATTAAAGGTGCCTAGGTCAAATATTTTTGCAAAGTCTAAACCGGCACTTAACCCACCGAAGTTGCCCCATTTATTGTTCTCACCAAACATAGACGATCCATCCCTCCTAATATTGGCAGTTAAAAACGCAATTTCGCGCCAGCTAGCCGAAACCCGGCCGAAAAACCCAACCAGTCGTGAACTTTCCTGATAAGTGCCCCTTGATTCGTCGTTGGACAAGATTGTTGAGGATGAGCCGATGTTGTTGTATGTAAATTCATCCGTTAGGAATCCTTCTCCGTAAGCCCACATATTATCGTAGTAATCTTCACGGAATGAATAACCCGCCATGGCTTTTACGGTAAGACCGCTAAATTGTTTATCGTAACTGACAATTCCCTCAAAAAGATGGTTAAACCTGTTTTGGTTTTCTTTACGTGCAAAACCTTTATGACTGCCAACGGCATAAGGTGTATAGTACGCATTTTTGCTCCAATACGAACCATATTGGTCAGAATTGTAATTTTGCGAATAGAAACCGCTTATTTTTAATTTCTCAATTGGTTCCAGGGTTGCTTTGATACTTCCAATAATATTCGTTTTTTTGCCATCCATAGTGCTCTGATCAATCATTGATTTGGGATTGAAGAAACCAAAAGCTTCCCTTTGAAAATATCCTCCCCATTCTTTTGAGAATTCATCCTCACCTATAATGGATGCTGTTGGATTATATCTAACGGCTGCTCCAAAGGCTTCACTGGGGCTGTATTGTTCATTCCGGTTGGTCGCCAGCAGGTTAAAATCAAAAGTCAGTTTGTCGTCCAGTGTCCTCTTGGTAAAAGTAAGGTTACCGTTTAATCTTTCAAAACCTGTTCCTAACACAACCCCATCCGCTTTGCGGTAGTTGAAAGAAACCCTGTAGTTTGAATTCTTGGTGGCCCCATCAACTGCCAGATTATACGTTTGCGAAAGGCTCTTCTGCGTGATTTCTTTCATCCAGTCGGTGCTGCTTCCATAGTCAACCGCATTTTGTAAGCCAAGGTAGTCGGAGGTTGAGAGTACGTCAACCTTTCTGGCCAGTGATTCTGAAGTAAGCGAAGAATTAAATGTAACGTTAAACTTTTCACCATCAGGAACAAACTCACCTCTTTTTGTAGTGATGAGAATAACACCCGAAGCACCCTGGGTACCATAAATAGAAGTCGCTGAAGCATCTTTAAGCACATCCATCGATGCAATGTCGTTGGGGTCAACCGAGTTGAGCGAGGCTCCCTGCACCCCATCAATGATGATAAGCGGTTCGGTGTTACTTCCAAATGTAGAGAGTCCCCTTAACCTGATACTGTAGTTTTGGTTGGGATCGTTGCCCGGTTTGGCTATGGATAAACCGGCCACTTTTCCCTGAATTAACTGGATGGGGTCGCTGATGTTGCCGTGATTGAAGTCTTCCGATTTGACGCTGGTTACAGCACTGGTAACTTCTTTTACTGCCTGAGAGCCGTACCCGATCACAACAACTTCGTCAAGCTGCTTACCGGCCACCAGTTTTACATTCAGCACATCCGATGTTAATTCCACCACCTGAGTGGTATACCCGACATAGGAAAATGAAAGTGAAGTAACACTTTCAGGAACCGTCACCTTATAAATTCCATCAATATCAGTGACTGTACCCCTGGATGGATCGTTCGCAAAAGTTACGTTCACTCCAATGAGCGTTTCACCTGATTGGCTGTCGGTCACCTTACCGGTAACTGTCCTTTCCTGCGCAAGAGCACTGCCCAGTCCAACAAAACTGATGAGCAAAGCGAATAAAACTTTGTTTTTTAATAAGTTAGCTTTCATAGAACAATTTAATAATGTTTAAGAATTTTAAATTTGCAACACGAAAATAACCATTTAAGGATTATTAACATTCATGAATAATTAGGAAACCATCTTTGGTATAAATCTAAAAAAAATTCATTTTGGTACCGCAAATTCTTTGACATTTTGTAAATAATTGTTTAACAGAAATATAAAGGATTCACCACGGATAATTACCGGTGTTGGCGAAGCTGTTTCTTGTTGTTTAAATAGGTTCTAAACAAAAAGTAATTATGGCTGATATATGTTATAACAATCGTTTGTTATAAGGACATAGTGTTTAGGGTGAAAGGTTTTTTTTTCAAAAAGAAAGAAGTTTTAATTTCTATTTGAATGCTCGCTGGAAAATTGATATATTAGCCTCGTAAAACACAGAAACTATAAATAAACAATTTAAACATGAAGAAAATTTTACTTTTAATGGTATTAATGGCCAGTATGGCCTCATTTAATGCTATGAGCCAATGTGGTCAGGTAGGCCTTATTGGAGAAATGACCGGATGGGCTGACGATGTGATGATGACCCGCGACATGGGAAATCCTGACTTGTTTAACGGATTCATTTCTGTTGATACGACAATGGATGGTGATGCAAGCGGATTTGTTGACATGAAGTTCCGCGCTAACCACGACTGGGGAACCAATTGGGGCAGTGCCGATTTTCCAACCGGCATTGCTGTTCAGGATGGAGCCAATATCCCCGTTCCCTACGGCACGTATGCAGTTACATTCAACTGTGCAACAGGTGAATATACCTTTTCTGAAACTTGTGGGGCGATTAGCCTGATTGGCGAATTCAACGGATGGGCCGATGACCTTTTTCTAACCCGCGATGGCAATAACCCCGATAAGTGGAGTGGTACCATTACTGTTGACACTACCATGGACGGCGATGCCAATGGAGTTATCGAAATGAAATTCCGTGCCAACTCTGATTGGGGAACCAATTGGGGTGCTGCTGATTTTCCAACAGGTATTGCAGTTCAAAATGGTGCAAATATCCCGGTTCCTTATGGAACTTATGCTGTTGATTTCAATTGTGCCTCAGGTGAATATACCTTCACAGCAACCTGCGGAAATATTGGTCTTATAGGAGAATTTAATGGCTGGGCCGCTGACTATTGGATGACGCGTAGCAATGACAATGCTGATGCCTGGAGTGTTATTCTCATACTCAACGATGCCATGGATGGTAATGCCGACGGTATAATTGAACTTAAATTCCGTGCGAACTCAGATTGGGGAACCAACTGGGGCGGTGATGGTTTCCCAACAGGAGTTGGCGTTCAGGATGGGCCAAATATTTTAGTTCCCCTCGATGAACTAGGTGTCACTACCGATTATGCGGTATCCTTCAATTGCGCAACCGGCGAATACAACTTTATAGCCACCTCAGGCAACATCAGCATGATTGGCGCATTTAACAATTGGAATGGTGATGTACCTATGCACCGTGATGCCAGCAACCCTAACCTATGGAAACTAACACGCTCATGGTATGCCGACTCAGAAGTCAAATTCCGTGAAAATGCAGATTGGACTGTAAACTGGGGCAATAGTGCATGGCCATCAGGTGTTGGTACCGACAATGGTGCCAATATTCCATTGGTTGCAGGCACTTATGATGTAACTTTTGATTATAATACGCTGGCCTACAACTTCACAACAAATGCTACTGCATGTGGCGAAGTGGGAATGGTTGGTGATTTTAATACATGGGGCGATGATGGTTCAGGGACACCAACTGATGTTTACCTGGTACGCGATGCCATGTATCCCAGCCAATTCTCATTGACCTATAACTTTACCTCCAGTACCTTATTGCTGTTTCGTATTGATGCTGACCCCACTTTCACAGATGTTTGGGGCGGTTACTTCCCATCAGGACAGGCCATTAATGATGCAGCAGTGCAATTTAATGTCCCGGGTGGTAAATATTTTATCACCTATAACTGTGTTTCACACGACTTTAATTTTGAACGTCTTGGGAATGCCATTATAGCACCTCAGGTTTTTGCAATTAATGTCGATGGCAATTTAAACGAAACCGACTGGGTAATTAATCAACCTGTTTCTGCTCTTGCCGAGGGTACCGCCCCTGAAACTCCAATTGAAGTTTTCTTCGGTGCTGCCTGGAATGCTGAATACATGTATGTAGGTGTTGATGTGACAGATGCAAATGTTACTGCCGGCGATATCGTTGAAGTCTTCTTCGATGGAAACAAATCAGGTGGTGCCTATGATGCTTCCGATGTGCATGTAACTGTTACGAGTGATGGAACCGTTACTGTTGTTCAAGGTCCCGCAGGTATTACTGTTCTGGGGGCTTCGTCTACAACAGCCAATGGTTACAGTATTGAAGTAGGAATTCCGTTTGCTGCCCTTGGTGTAACCCCTGAAACAGGTGCACAGGCAGCAATAGATATTATGGCTGGCGATGACAATGGTTCAGGTGTGGACTATCGCCTGGTTTGGAACGGTGGTATGCAAGACTATACCGAGACGTCATCATTTGGCGACCTTAATTATGGAGTACTTAGCTGTGGTTGTATCAGCGTGCACAACGCTACCATTGGAGATGTAATCCTCCGTAACCAGTTAGCTTTTGATAACACAACAACTTATGTTGGTACCTATCAACTCGATAACGCTTATGACGTGGCTTTCCGCAAAGACGGTTCCAGCACGGTTAGCTGGAGCGCTAATACCTTCCCGGCAGGAACAGCAACCCTTGGTGGTCCCATGATTCCAGCCACCACCGGGCGTTACCGCATTACATTCGACTGTATTACAGGACAATATACCTTTGGTGATGCCCTTAGCGGCGATGCGGTTGCCATGTCAACCTATACTCCTGA
Source organism: Bacteroidetes bacterium GWF2_41_31 (assembly GCA_001769215.1). Taxonomy (GTDB): domain Bacteria; phylum Bacteroidota; class Bacteroidia; order Bacteroidales; family F082; genus UBA6244. The sequence goes on along the minus strand of MEOL01000043.1, from coordinate 54,872 downwards.
CGCACCTGTCATTGATGGAAATTTGAGTGAATATACCCTGGCATATGGAAGTGAAATCCTGGCTGCCGGTACAGGTCCAATCAACAATACTGTTACCTGGGGAACCTTGTGGGATGCCGATAATCTTTATATAGCCGCTCACGTTGTTGATGCTGTTGTTGAAGGAACTGGAAACCCATGGGACAACGATGCCGTTGAAATGTATGTTGATGGCGATAACAGCAAAGACGGTACTTACAGCGCTGCCAGTTTCGATACCCAGCTGATTATGGATGCCATTAATTTAGACTCACTATGGGCTAAAGCCGATGGTGTTCCAATTACTGATGAATCGTCAGTATGGCTTGCTACTAGCGATGGTTACTCCATCGAAATACGCCTTGCCTGGTCTAATTTTGATTTTGCTCCAGGTAAAGGAAGAACCATTGGTTGGAGTCTTGGAAATAACGATTCTGATTTGGGTGTAGGTCGTGATTATCAAACAGTATGGTATGGAAACGGAAACGATTGGAGCGACAACACATTACTTGGTGATCTTGAACTTGCCGGCGGTCCTTATTTTGTTGATGGCCTGGATGAACATGTTCTGTACAATGCCAACGTGGTGCTCTATCCTAACCCCACAGCCGGTAATGTAAATATCCGCACAACAGGTGACGTTTTCAACTCAAAAGCAGTCATTTTCATTTCTGACATCACTGGAAGATCCATTGCTAAAACAACTGCCAGTTTCAATGGCTACAGCACTGTTCAACTTAATACAGGGGAACTTACAAAAGGCGTCTATTTTGTAAACATCCTTAGTGAAGACGGAAAACGCGCAGTTAAAAAACTCATCATACAATAGATTTTAACAAGTCATTTTCTATTCGAAGCCTTCCCTCTTTTCAGGGAAGGCTTTTTTTGTTTTAGACGATTCAATTTTCATGAGACTGGCTTTGACAAAGCGATAGATGCAACCCATTCAATTTTAGCAATCGTTTGCATCAGTTTGTTATGATTCATATTCAATCGGTTAACATTATTGATGTCCAAATAGCCCCTTCAGATCGTCCGGCCCTGGTATATTGTTTAACTTTGTGATCCATCAAATAATCGATCATGAAGAAAGTTTTCCTAGCCCTTTTCCTTGTTGTTGCCGGACTTTCCGGTTCCTATGCCCAATTAATCACCGCTGATCCGGCCTTTCCTACCGATCAGGATCAGGTAACCATTGTATTTAATGCCCAATTGGGTAGTGGTGGGCTTGCCGGTACTTCCGACGATGTTTATGCACATACAGGAGTGATTACCAACCTGAGTTCATCATCCACCGATTGGAAATATGTAAAGGCCGGTTGGACAACCAACATCCCTGAATGTAAATTGAGCCCTGTCGGCACCGACCTTTGGCAGTTGATTATTTCCCCATCAATTCGTGAATATTACGGTGTACCGGAGGATGAAACTATTCTACAACTGGCTTTTGTTTTTCGAAACACCGATGGATCAGCAACCGGGAAAACAGAGGATGGAGGCGATATCTTTTATGATGTCAGTATTGGAGGCATCAATATATTGATTACGTTGCCTTCCAACCGTCCATCAGTAGTTCAGTTAAACGATCAGGTTGAGATATCAGGAAATAGCAGTGAGGCTGATTCCACCATTGTTTATCTGGATAACGTAAGAATTTATGCAGGTACCGGAACCAGCTTTTTTACGGCTTTTGTTGCCGATAGCTACGGAAAACACTGGATAAAGGCGGTTGCTAAAAGTGCAGCCAATACGGCTGCCGACAGTTTGTATATATATGTACGAAAGCCCGCGGTTATTGAAGACCGTCCGACTGGAATAATGGATGGTATTAATTATGTAAATGAAACCACGGTTATACTAAGCCTTTATGCTCCCGAAAAAGAATACATTTTCGCCATTGGCGATTTTAGCGATTGGGAACTTGAAGAAACCAACGAAATGAAAATAACGTCTGACGGAAAGCACTTTTGGACTGAACTAAATAACCTGGAAGTTGGGAAACCTTATATTTTTCAATACCTGATTGATGGAAATATCCGCGTTGGCGATATCTACGCCGATCAGGTAAGCGATCCCTGGAACGATCATTACATTACGAATGCTACTTATCCAAACCTGATTGATTACCCTACCGGGAAAACATCCGGTATTGCTACCGTTTTTCAAACAGATCAGCAGCCCTATCCATGGCAGGTCGATACATTTACCACTCCTGATCCTGAAAAACTGGTTGTTTACGAGTTGCTTGTCCGTGACTTTACTACCGCTCGTACTTTTAAAAGTGTGATGGATACGCTTGACTATCTGGCTCACCTTGGTATTAATGCTCTTGAGCTAATGCCCGTGAGCGAATTTGAAGGAAACAACAGCTGGGGATACAATCCGAACTACTATTTTGCCGTGGATAAATACTATGGTCCGAAGGATGCTTTAAAAGCGCTTATTGATGAATGTCACAAAAGGGGCATCGCTGTGTTGATGGATATGGTGCTTAACCATGCTTATGGAACCTGTCCGTTGGCCATGATGTACTGGGATGGTGAAAACAACCGCCCTGCTGCCAACAATCCCTGGTTTAATGTTACATCACCCAATCCGACCTATAGTTGGGGAAGCGATTTCAACCATGAGAGCCAGGCGACTAAAGATTTTGTCGATCGCGTAAACAAATACTGGATAGAAGAATACAAAATAGATGGTTTCCGCTTCGATTTTACCAAAGGATTTACCAATAAACCCGGGGAAGGCTGGGATTACGATCAGTCGCGAATCAATATCCTACAGCGCATGGCCGGTCAGATATGGAATGTCAAGGACGATGCATTGGTTATTTTTGAGCATCTAACAGCCAATTCCGAAGAAAAAGTACTGGCCGACAATGGCATTCTTTTGTGGGGAAACATGAACAGGGCATATACCCAGGCAGATATGGGCTATGGAAGTGAAAGCGATGTGTCCTGGATCTCCTATAAAAATCGCGGGTGGAGTGAACCCCATGTGGTAGGCTATATGGAAAGCCATGATGAAGAACGCATGATGTACAAAAATTTAACCTATGGCAACCAAAGTGGGAACTATTCGGTAAAAGACCCCGTCACTGGACTCAGCCGGGTGGAAGCGGCTGCAGCCTTTTTTATTCCGGTTCCCGGCCCTAAAATGATATGGCAATTTGGTGAATTGGGTTATGACTATTCGATTAATACCTGCGAAAATGGTACCATCAGCAACGATTGTCGCCTAAGTCCCAAGCCCGTAAAATGGTCGTATTATCAGGACGCAAACAGGAAAAGGATTTATAATGTATTCAAAGCCTTAATCGATATTAAAAAAAATGAACCCGCTTTTAGCACAACCGATTTTTCGCTGGCTGGAGGAAATTCTTTATTAAAAACCATTCACCTAAACCATTCTTCCATGAATGTTACCATCATTGGGAATTTTGATGTGGCGGCAGGCTCTGTGAATCCTGCCTTCCAGCAAGCAGGTATTTGGTACGATTTCTTCAGCAACGACTCCATTGATGTTTCTGATGTAAACGAAACAATACTTCTTCAACCAGGTGAATACCATCTATATACAACAAAAAAACTCAACCAGGGCACCTACCTGGATATTGATGAATCATTGATAGAGGGAAACACTCTGATGTTATACCCAAATCCAACTAACGATGTGCTCTACATAAACACAACCGGCAAAATGGTAAAACTTGAGTTGTATGATGTGGTTGGGCAATTAGTGAAAAGGGTAAAGGTCGATCGTGCATCAGAAACGGTCCTCAATACTCAACCATATAAAGGCGGATTGTATGTGATACGTGCCCGGATGGAAGATGGTAAAACAGTTATAAGCAGGTTTATTAAAAGATAGCACTTGCATTTGCAATCGTTTTAAAACAGACCCCCCAGGTTGTACAGGATGTTTTTTACAGGATGTCATCTAAATTTGTGCTTGTAAATCAGGATTATCGATCAATTTGAGTGTATCTTAGTCCTATCAAAATTTAACTGAGAAAAAGTTTATAACAAGATAGCTGTAATTGTTCATTTTTTTTGGAAGCTCATCCCATCCTGTGGGTTGGGCTTTTTTTTTGTACCTTTACGCGGCGAACCTTGTTAAGGAATAGATATGAAAAAGATAACAAAACGCAATGGTGAAAAAGATGAGTTTGACGTTCACAAATTGCGAAAATCATTGCTTAGGTCGGGAGCAGGTGATAATGAAATTGACTCGGTGGTTGACTATATTTCCGGACAGGTAACAGAAGGCATGAGCACCCATATCTTGTACAAGCTTGCTTATGCCCAGTTACGTAAAAAATCGCCCAAAGCAGCAGGCAGGTATCGATTAAAAAAAGCCATCATTGACTTAGGGCCAACAGGATATCCATTTGAACAGTTGGTGGGAGAATTGCTGAACGATCAAGGTTATCGTACCCGGGTAGGAATCATTTCGCAAGGTAAATGTGTTGAGCATGAATTGGATGTGGTTGCCGATAAACCGGGTGTGCGAGTGATGGTTGAATGCAAATTTCATAACGATATACGTCGAAAAAGTGATGTGAAAGTATCGCTTTATATACACTCCAGGTTCCTGGATATGAAAAGTGCCTGGGAAAAAGAAGCCAATGGGGAGAATACTAAGTATGAAGGTTGGATTGTGACCAATACCCGATTTACCGAGGATGCCCTGCAGTATGGTGTTTGTTCAGGTTTAAGGTTGATTTCATGGGATTATCCTGCCGGAGACAGCCTCCGCGATATGATTGACCGTGTTGGTTATTATCCGATAACAGCACTGCAATCGTTAACCAATGCAGAAAAACTTTATTTACTCGAAAACAATGTCGTGTTGTGTAAAACACTAATGAAAAGTACTGATTTGTTGCGAAAATTGGGGAAGTCAGAGAAACAAATTGAAAAAATCCTAAACGAATCGCTTCTGATAACCGGGGAAAGCTAATTATTTAGTGAGGTGTTTATTAAGGGTTCCCAAGAGATGATCGAGCATGATCGGTTTGGTTATAAAATCACTCGCCCCCAGGTCAAAACAGGTCGCTTCCTCTCCGGAGAGGACATAGGCTGTTTGCACAATGATCGAGACCTCTTTATTTTTTTCTCTGATGACCTTGAGTACTTCAAAACCGCTGATTCCAGGCAAATTTAAATCAAGAAGAATGGCATCAATGTTGGGATTTTCCTCCGCTTTTTTCAGAGCCTCATCACCATTAATTGCCCACAAAAGGGTCGCATTTGTGCGGCTGAGCGCAGCGTTGTAAAAGCGGTTGCTGGTTTCTGTGTCTTCAACAATTAAAATTACTTTCCCTGAAAAATCATATGTACTTTTTGTAATCATGTCTGAATTGGATATAATAAAGGATTCAAAATTAGCATCATTTTTCGTATAATCATATTAATTCTAACATTTCCTTACATAATATTCGAAATTATTGTTGAGGGTAGTTATGATTGGCAATTTTAGCTCTGGTATTGAGCAATATAGCTGTTGTATCTCGTTTTAATTTTCCATTTTCAGATCTGATAAAATGGTCCAGGAAATGAATTTCACGCGGTATCTCAGGTTTTGAAACCAAGCCTTCGATTATTTTCCAAAGCTCACAAATTTTTGGAAGCAACTCACCAGAGTTCTCCAGGCACAAAACAGCCTTTTCACCTAAATGAAGATCAGGCAAACCTGTGATAAAAAACGGGCAGGGAAGATGACCCTCCAACTTTTTTTCTATTAGCACCGGATTGATTTTGATGCTTCCACTGTTGATGATAAAATCAGCACGCCCATCAATTGAAAAAGTACCGTCTGCAAATAGTGTAACCAAATCGTTGGTATGAAGGTTTGTTATACCGATGTCCTGGTATTCAACAACCAGATTCCCTGTTTTGCTTTTTTCTATTTTCACACCTGGCAGCACCGAAAAAGTTGGAGATCTTTCCTTCCCATTTACTTTTCTTAGCGCGATGTGGCTGATGGTCTCGGTCATGCCATAAGTATGCCACAGACACGCATGTGTTAGTTGCCTGAGTGAGTCCTCAAGTATCTTTGGAAGCGCTCCACCGCCAATCAACACAGAGTGAATTGTTTCATCAATCAAACTCAGTCCGTCTTTTTTCTCCGCCAGATTGGATAATTGAAGAGGAACCATGGCCGCGAGTGCTATTTTATTCGCGCCCGGAAAGGTTGGGAGTGACTCAGGCTTTGATATCCATAAATCCAATCCTCCAACCAAGGCCCTTACAATCATCATTTTGCCTGCGATATAATTTGCCGAAAGGCAAAGCCAGGCAAGTCCTCCCGGCTGAATATCCAAGAATTTTAATGTCGCTTTTGCACTGATGACAGCATGTTTTTTTTCAATGGAAATAAGTTTAGGCTCTCCGGTTGACCCTGAGGTTTTAACAGTAATGAAGTCAGATGAATTGTGCCATTCCGTGAAAAAGCCAAATATCTGTTGTCGCCAGTCCTCAAAATCATTGACATCCAAATGTATACGGCAAAAAGAAATAAAGTGAGTCCGGTCAAACTCCTTGTTTTCGAAATAGATGTTCATGAGGTCAGGTTTTGAGGGAAAAGTTGCCCGGGTTCCAGGAGCACTCTGGTTGGTAATATAGTCTGCCCTGATCAGCCCGGAGTGGGCAATCGACATTGTTACTGAACAATTGACCAGTGCCAAGCCCTTGGGGCAGAGGGTTTTTCAACGTGTAAACCCATTGTGCGATTGTGTTGAGCGCAATGTTCGATTCCAAAGCAGAAGTAACCCACCAATTTACATGGTTGTTTTCTGCAGTCTGTATAAAACCGTTGGCAACGGTCAATCCTCCTGTCAGGCTGGGCTTGATTATGATGTATTTTGGCTTGATAAATTGAAGCATTCTTGCCAATTCACTGCTGCTTCGGATGCCAATCAATTCCTCGTCCAGTGCGATGGGGATCGGACTTTTCCGACATAATTCAGCCATTGCTTCCCACTGACGTTGCCTGATGGGCTGTTCAATAGAGTGAATATGGTAGTTGGCGAGTTGTTCCAGCTTTTTCATTGCGCCATCAGGCTCAAAGGCTCCGTTGGTATCTAACCTGAGTTCAAGGTCAGCGGGTGGAAATTCTTGCCGGATGAATTGAATGAGTTTCAATTCGTCGTCAAACGCGATGGCTCCGATTTTCATTTTAAGGCAACGAAACCCGGCATCAATTTTTATCCTGATCCTATTTAACATCTCATCGTATTTTCCCATCCAAATGAGCCCATTGATAGGAATAGAATCTTCCCCATTGGTAAATTCTGACGGAAAAAAAATTTTTTGACCTCCTGTTTTTAAATCAAGTCTGGCAGTCTCAAGCCCAAAACGTATGGCAGGAAAATCGACCAGACTATGTTGGATGCTTTCGTCCAGGTTGTTGATTTGGCTGCAGACCTCTTTTAATTTGGGTTCAAAATCCGATATTCTGTCGGGGCTTAATCCTTCGATCAGGCTACATTCGCCCATTCCTATTACTTCGGGCGCATCATTGTCCCAAATTTCGATGAACCAGGAATCCTTAAATTTAAGTACGCCACGTGAGGTGCCTGCGTCAAATTTAAAATGCAAACGATAAGGAAAATAACGGGCTGAAAGCATCCTTTTTTAGGTAAAATTACAAAAATATTGATCTGGTACAAGATCACAAAATAGTACCAATCCCAAATAAAATGGTAAAAGCCAGCGTGTTTAATGCCAACCTTTTCAGAAATGGATCCAGCTCGCGTTTATCGACCGTGTTTTTTATTTTTATTAAATCGGTGATAAAAAAAGGGATCATGACCAAATACATGAGTTGCCAGATTCCGTGGTAGTGAATCACCGTAAACAGGAGGCTGGCGATCCATCCAAGCGAGATGAGCATGGCATGGTAATTAAAAGCCCCGATGGAACCCAGCCTGACAGGAATGGTCATTTTACCTGAATTCCGGTCATTGTCCAGGTCACGCATGTTGTTAAGGTTCAGCACCCCGGTGCTGAAAAATCCCATTGTACAGGCTGGTAGCCAAATGCTCCAGGGCAAGTGATGGGCATTTAGATAGAAAGTGCCTGTAACACCCAGCAATCCGAAAAAGAGGAAGACAAATATATCACCGAAGCCACGGTAACCATAGGCATTGTTTCCGACCACATATTTGATGGCTGCCGCGATGGAGCCAATCCCCAACACCAAAAAAAAGAGGCCCGTGATCCATTGGTCGCCTAAACTCAGATAAATTAAGAGCATGCCTGAAACCAAAGCCAGGACAACTGAAATAAGTATTCCCCGCCGCATCTCCTTTTGGCTGATTTCACCACTCTGCACAGTCCTTACCGGTCCCAACCGATGTTCGTTGTCGGTGCCTTTTACCGCATCGCCATAATCATTGGCAAAATTGGAGAGAATCTGTAAGATCAGGGTGGTAAGTAAGGCCAGTGCTATAACACCAGGTTTATAGGAGGCGGAACCTATGGCAAGAAAACTACCCAGGATCACACTCGACAACGCCAATGGCAAGGTACGCAACCGGGCCGCTTTAACCCATGAATTCACTTGATTCGGTTTTGACTGTTTCATTCAGCGATCAGGGAAATTTCGGGTATTGATGAAAATCAGGATCCCGTTTCTCGAGAAAGGCCTGTTTACCCTCCTGGGCTTCGTCGGTAAGATAGTATAGCAAGGTGGCGTTGCCGGCAAATTCCTGCAAACCAATCTGGCCATCGAGTTCTGCATTCATGCCCAGTTTTATCATCCTAAGCGCCATCGGACTGCGTTGATGCATGGTGAGGCACCACTCAACGGTCTCATCTTCCAGCTGATCGAGAGGAACTACTTTGTTTACTAACCCCATATCGAGGGCCTCCATTGCCGTATATTGTTTATTCAAAAACCAGATTTCACGTGCTTTTTTCTGTCCTACAATGCTTGCCAGATACGAAGATCCCAGGCCTGCATCAAAACTCCCTACTTTTGGACCGGTTTGTCCGAAGCGCGCATTTTCTGACGCGATGGTTATATCGCAAACCACATGCAGCACATGACCGCCACCAATGGCGAAACCATTTACCATGGCGATCACAGGTTTTGGCATAGAGCGGATTTTGCGTTGGACATCCAACACGTTTAGACGGGGTATGCCATCCTTGCCAATGTAACCCCCTTTTCCTTTCACATTTTGGTCGCCGCCACTGCAAAAAGCCTTGTCGCCTTCACCGGTAAGGATGATGGTATAAACATCCTGTTCTTCGCGCAGCATTTCGAGTGAAATGGCCATTTCAGTTGTGGTTGCAGGAGTAAAAGCGTTGTAAAAACGTGGTCGGTTGATGGTGATTTTGGCGATGTGATTCCAGTATTCGAGCTTTATTTCTTCGAATTCGTGCATTGATTTCCATTCACGTTGTGCCATGAGATTTTTAATTTTATTCAGGGAACGAATATATAAAAAACATGGGCATCACAGTCTCGTTCATGTGCAATCCGTATTTTTGCTTTTATGAATTTCGGCGTAATAGACAAAAAGGAGGCTAAAAGCTTCTGAATTGCTTATTGTTATTAGCTTTGGGTTAAATCAAAGCAAATTCATGTCCATTGTAATGAGGCAACAGCAGATTCCTCTGTTCGCTCCTGGCGTCCGCTCAGTCGGGATGACAAAAGGGGTGATCTGTTTGTCAACGTTATCTGTTACTTAGCCCCTTGAAATAATTGCGCAGCACTTCGGCATTTTTTTCGGCTGGCGTGCTTATCTCCAGCACCTGAGTTCCACGTGTACCATAAAGAAGATCATGAACTTTTTCATCAACTGTTTGGAGTGAATCGGCGTACAGGTAGTTAATGTTAAATGCTTTTGTAAGAAATTCCAGCCTGAGGTTATGCTGCGCTTCAAAATATTGTTCAAAACCGGGCACAGTATCCGGCCCGGGAATAAACCTAAAAATACCTCCCCCCTGGTTGTTGATGACGATTATTTTAAGGTTGGGACAATGCTTCAAAAGGAGTAAGCCATTGCTATCGTATAAAAAGCCCAAATCACCGGTAATAAGTACATTTGGACTGGCTGAAACAGAGGCAAAACCAGCGGCGGTTGAAATCTGTCCATCAATTCCACTTACCCCACGGTTGCTATAGTAATGAAGGTGAGGCTGGCATCCAAAAAGCTGTGAATAGCGTACGGGTGTGCTGTTGCCCAAATGCAGGCACGTATCTGGCAATTGATCCAAAATATGTTTAAATACTTTTAGATCAGAATATGCTGAATGTTGCAGGTAATTCTCTCTCTTTGTCTCCGTGGTCAGCTTTTTTTTCAGCCAAAGATGTTTAAAATGTTCGGAACGATGAGTTGGCAGGTTTGCCAGAGTCAACAAAGCATCGGTCGCTGACGAGTGAATGACACCCCTAAGGCAGAAATAGGTATCCATTTCTTCGTTAGAAGGTGAAATATGCCAATGGTGCTCGGGTTGATGATTACGCAAGAATTTTTTAACCATTTTAGAAACCACAGCACCACCCAATGTGATGAGCAAATCTGGTTTGAAGTCATCGGCTTCTTCAGGACTGATAGCTGTAATGACATTATCGATTACATCAATAAAATCAGGATGATAAAGGTTGGACGTGGTTTCTGTTAAAATTACGGCCCGATGTTTCTCCACGAGTAATTTCAATACTTCGTTCAACTGAGTATCCGGGTTCATCTGACCGCCGATCACCATCAACTTATTACCCGACTGCCATTGCTCAATCAACATTTCGGGAAAGTTCCCGATGGAATCGCTGAAAAAAGGCGTTGAAAGAATCAGGTTTCCCTTTGTTTCAGTTTCTGTTACTCCATAAAGTGGTTCATCCAGTGGAATATTGATATGAACGGGACCCGGCGCTTCATCCATGGTGCGGTTCATGGCCATGTTGATGATCTTTTCTGCGAGGGTAAAATCTTCAATCCCATCAATACTTTGAGGAAGAGTGTAACTGTTCTTAATGTAATTGGCAAAGAGGTTTTCCTGCCTGATGGTTTGACCATCGCCGATGTCAATAAACTGAGGTGACCGGTCAGCAGTTAACACGAGCAATGGGATATGCTGATAATAGGCTTCAGCGATGGCAGGTGCATAATTGAGTGCTGCCGTACCCGAGGTACAATCGAGGGCTACCGTTTTCCCCGTAGCCAAAGCAATCCCAAGGGCAAAAAAGGCAGCACTTCTTTCATCCACAACGGTGAAAATCTTTACTTTTTTGCTTTGACCAAAAGCAATAATGATGGGCGCATTCCTCGACCCGGGCGAGTGAACTAAAAAGCGGAGTCCCTTTTGGATCAGGATGTCGGCCAGTAGTGCTACAGGTTTTTTGTCTGTTGTCATGGGACAAACCGCTATAATTTTTCTATCACCAACAACAAGGTTTTCGATTTCTGAACCGTTTCTTCCCATTCATCTTCAGCTACTGAGTTCGCCGTTAAACCACCTCCAACATAAAGATTAAGTGTATCGTTTCCTATTTCGGCACAACGCAGGTTTACAAAAAGCTGTGAATGCCCATTTAGATTCCACGGACCTAAAAAACCGGTATAAAACCGCCGGTCATGTTGCTCTGCGCGCATGATCAAGTGGAAAGCATCACCTTTTGGATATCCGCAAACGGCCGGTGTGGGATGTAAACCCATAATCATCTTGCCGGCTTTGTTCTCAATTTGGTTGTGCGGGATAGTAAATCGTGTTAGCCTGTGTTCCAGGTGGCCGGCTCGCAGGGTGGCAGGCTTTTCGGTTTGGTAATTCTGGATGCCTGTTTCAGAAAGCACGTTGGCAATATATTGAGAAACAAAAGACTGTTCCTGAGTTTCTTTTTCCGACCAAGGATCATTTGTAGTGTCGGGATGGAATATCCGGGTACCCGCCAACGCCATCGTACTGGCCTCATCCTGATTTATTAACAGCAAGGCTTCGGGTGAAGCACCTGCCCAGGTTCCGTTTTCCGGAAGATGAAACAGGTACACAAAGGCATTGGGGTATTCACAGGACAACCGATTGAATAAGTTGCCGTGGGAGAATTGAGGTTGTAAAGGATAAGCAATCACCCTTGAAAGAACTACTTTATGGAGTTCTTCTTTTTGCAGCAGGTTGATGAGGTAGTCCATATTGCTGATATAAGCGTGGCGGCTGATAACATGATTTTCGATATCATGCTCTTTTCCTGCGTCATCGGGCAAGGGTGCAATCTGGTTCATTAGTTCGAAAAATTCATCCTTATTGGTGGCTACTAAATCGGGCCTGATTAAGTAGGCACTGCCCGTCCTTGCACATTTGAAAGGTGCCACCACAAATCCCTGAAATTCTTCAATATCAAGTATGTCAATTTCTTTCACTTCCTGATCTTGTTGGCAAACCAACATAAATTCTTCTTTTTCTGGTAGCCTGAATATTGCAAACGGTAGGTTTTTCTTAAGCAACAGGTCGATGATCGGTTCAACGTTTTTTAATGTCATTTTTTAAAAATGAAAATGGTGAGACGACAAGTGGAGATAGTTCTTCCTTTTTGATCGGTAATATCGATGTTCCAGACATGCGTATTTTTACCCTGGTGGATGATTTTGGCTTCAGCGGTTACAATTCCTTCTTTCACACTGCGTACATGGTTGGCGGTGATTTGAGCTCCCACCACTGAATAATGCTCAATATCAACCAACATGGCCGAACCCACGCTTCCAATCGACTCGGCCAGCGCGGCACTTGCACCACCATGAAGCAGTCCCAAAGGCTGGTGTGTACGGTGATCGACGGGCATGGTGGCTTTTAGTAATCCGGGTGATGCCTCGGTAAATTGAATACCCAAATGTTCCATCATCGTGTTTTTATTCAGATGGTTCAGGTCGTCAAGGGTGTATTTGGTTTTTGCAATTTGATTCATTTTCTTTTTTTTCTGAAAGAAGGGCAAAGATACTCATTCCCATTCAGAATTTCTTTGTAATAGATCATGATCCCCAGCTTTCGCGGTCGAGACTACGCAACTGAATGGCCTCGGCGAGGTGTTCTGCGTTGATGTCTGCCGAATTGTCAAGGTCAGCAATGGTTCGTGCTACCTTTTTTATCCTGACAAAAGCCCTTGCTGAAAGGCTAAGTCGTTCCATTGCTGTTTTAAGCAAGCTAAAACCATCGGCTTGCAAAACACAGTATTTATCCACATCTTTCGACGACATCTGGGCATTGCTAAAAATGGCCGGGCTGTCGGCAAAGCGGGATTCCTGGATTTTTTTCGCTGCCATCACTCTGGACCGGATACTGGTGCTTACCTCACCTTTTGGAGTCTCTGCCAGGTCTTTGAATGGTACCGGGGTCACTTCTACATGCAAATCAATGCGATCCATCAATGGCCCCGAAATTTTATTCAGATAGCTTTTTACTGCTCCCGGTGAGCATACGCATTCCCGGTTAGGATCGTTGTAATAGCCGCATGGGCAAGGGTTCATGGCGGCGATGAGCATAAAACTGGCCGGGTAGGTTACCGTGATGCGAGCCCGCGAAATGGTGACCACGCGGTCTTCCATGGGTTGACGCATAACTTCCAGTACCGAGCGTTTAAATTCGGGAAGTTCATCCAAAAACAGTACCCCGTTCTGGGCAAGGGAAATTTCACCCGGTTGAGGATAGGGGCCGCCGCCTACCAAACCTGCGTCACTTATTGTATGATGTGGTGACCGATAGGGTCTGGTGGTGACCAGTCCGGTTTTCCCATTTAAAATTCCGGCTACGGAATGTATTTTTGTGGTTTCGAGTGCTTCGTTAAGCGACATGGGAGGAAGGATGGATGGTAACCTTTTGGCCAACATGGTTTTACCCGATCCGGGCGGACCGATCATGATGGCATTATGTCCGCCTGCTGCAGCAATTTCCAATGCCCTTTTAATGTTTTCCTGGCCTTTTACATCCTCAAAATCAAAAGGATATTGGTTCATTTCCGATTCAATCAACTGACCCAAATTAGCAGAGGCGGGAGTAGGGTTTGTTATTCCATCCAGCATCTGAATCACATCCGTGATATGCTCAAAACCATATACCTCCAAACCACTCACCACCGCTGCTTCTGAAATGTTTTGACTGGGTAGAATTATTCCCCTGAAACCTTGCTCACGTGCTTTTAAGGCAATTGGCAACGCTCCTTTAATGGGTTTAAGCCCTCCATCGAGCGAAAGTTCGCCCATCATGATATATTGATCGAGCAAACCGGCGCTGATTTGTTTGGAAGCGGCCAATATTCCGATGCCGATGGGCAAGTCATAAGCGGAACCTTCTTTTTTGATGTCGGCGGGAGCCATATTAATCACGATGCGTTGTCCGGGAAACCGGTAACCAATGTTTCCGAGAGCCGCAATCATGCGTTGTTGGCTTTCTTTTACCGCGTTATCAGGTAACCCCACCAGATAAAATTTACGACCTTTACCAATGTTGACTTCAACGGTAATCACCAGCGCATCAATACCCTGGATGGCACTCCCATAAGTTTTAACTAACATCCGGTGTTTAGTAAAGGGTTATGTAGCACAAATGTAAATAAATATTAAGGAGAAGCCAGGTACGATTAATAAGAATGTTTGAGTTCTATTGAAAGTTTATTTTGTTATGCTTTCAGGTTTTCGACGTAAACCGTTAAAAAATATGGTCAAATTGTCAAAAAGGCACTTCAAATAACAATGGAAATGTGGATTAAACACCTTTGTGAAACCAGACTTACAGAAAACTGAATACTTCTCCAACGTGCACATGCCAAATGGTTCAAAATAGTATAGGTCCGGCTGTTCGAGATAAAGCAAAATGTGATATATTTGGGTTTTACTATTCTTGTGAGAGTCTGGTTTTTAAAGAATAGTATAGATATTAGAAAAACCTAATTTATTTCAGATGAAAACAAAAATGTTAATGGTATTAACCTCCCTAGCCATATTGACGGTTCTTATTTCCGGTTGTAAAAAAGATGACAAACCCAATTATTCAGAACTGCTCCTCGGAATGTGGGTAAATACGCACGTAAATAATGAAGCCATCCTTACCGATGCTTCATACAGCATGGAGTTCAAATCGGATCATACCGAAAACTACTCCATTGGATTTCAATTGGATGAAACCAACAAAGCATGGCAGGAAAATGATCATTACACCTATAATGTCGTGGGCGACCTTATTGTTATTGATGGAGTGGATATTTCAAACAAGGCCTATCACATGGAATTTAGAATACTCACATTGGATCAGTCCACTTTAAAGTATTCGATTCAGGCATTTTCAGTTGATGGCATTACCATTCCGATTTCTAATATTTTTACCTGCAAAAGAATAGTGGCTGACTTTAGCGCAGATTTTACCGGCGTTTGGTATGGTAAATGCACCTCTGATAACACTACTGACACCAAATTCCACTATTGGGAATATTTTGGCGATGGAAGCTACAACTATTATTATCTGGATGAAAACAACAACTGGATAAAAAAATCAGACAACGAGGGCCGGTATTTTCTGTACGGAAATTTATTTGCAAGCAACTACTCCAACGACCTGATTAGTGGCGGTACCGGACTGGCTTATGAATGCTGGAATTTTAATATCGTTGGCAACACCATGACCTGGTCAGGGTTACGGGAGAACGATATTATCGTTACTTATGAAATGGAAAAAGTGGATGAAGCACCCACTACCCGTTGATAGTACAGGTTATAAATGGAAACTCCCATTATTGAGTCCATTCCGAAAAGTCAAAAACCTCAACAGTGAGTACAGGAAACTTTAATAGTTTGTTGATTTTCAACGAATTCCCCTTTAGGGGTCTGGGGTAAATGAGTTGAAAATCAATAATCACATACTTTTCGGAGGGGGCTAATTATTTAAATTTTAAAAGCATATATCCTTACCTCTGTGAAACCAGGTGTCTACAATAGATTGCTTAAGTATTCCACATCATTTACAAAGAAGTCCGGGTAAATGATTATCAATTGCAACAGTCATTATATTTGCCATTTAAAAATTGGCTTTATCAACATCATTATATCCTCAGATTTATGACTGGTCAAGGGTCGGAAGTTTCATACGATGTCATCATACTAGGCTCAGGCCTGGCAGGCCTGCAATGCGCAGTAATTCTGGGGAGGAAAGGATACCGTGTGTTGGTGTTGGAGAAAAATGAACACATTGGAGGTACTCTTCAATCTTTCGATTACAAAGGAGTGGCTTTCAGCACCGGCTTACATTATGTCGGCAGCCTGGACGATGGTCAGGTACTAAACCGGATTTTTCACTATTTTAATTTGTTTGATGGCATTGGTTATAAACGCATGGATGAGCTTGGATTTGATGTGTTTAACATTGGAGGCAGGAAATACGAGTTCCCCATGGGCTGGGCGGCCTTTGGGAATTATCTCAACACCCTTTTCCCGGACGAAACTATTGCCATTCAAGACTATATCACTGCGGTACAAAGGACTGTAAACGAGCAGGAAATCTTTAACCTGGAAATTCCACATACCGTTTATATGGAAAAACCATCGCAAGCGATTAACGCGTGGGATTTTATCTGCTCGCTCACACAAAACCCTGAACTTCGGCAGGTTTTTAGTGCCCTGAATTTTGTGTATGCCGGTGACAAAAACCGTACTCCCTGGTATGTTCACGCCTTAATAAATCACTATTTCATCAGCAGTAGTTACCGGGTGGTGGGTTCATCGAATCAGATTCCACAAAGGCTTTTTCAGGAGATTGAAAAAGCAGGGGGCCATGTGCTTACGAGTCAAAAAGTTACTAACTTCATATTTGATGGGGATCATTTATCGGGCGTGCTTTGCGCTGATGGTGACGTTTTTAAAGCCGGGAAGTTTATTTCAAACTTCCATCCTGCCAGTACTATGAACCTGATTGAACCGGGAAAAATAAAGAAATCATACCGAAATCGCCTGGAACAAAAAACAGACACACTGTCTTGCTTTGCCCTCTATCTAAAGATAGAACCCGGTAAGTTTCGCTATCAAAACTCAAATTATAATTTCTACCTTCAACCCGATGTTTGGTATGCTTCTTCCTACAATGAAAACTTGTGGCCTGAGCATTTTTTTATGCATTTTCCTTCCGACGATCCTAATCCGCTATGGGTAGATCATCTTTCCATCGTAACGCATATGAATTTTGAGGAAGTATCCAGTTGGAAAGACCTCCCTTCTAATGCCAGAGGGAATGGTTACAAACAATTTAAAAAAGAAAAGGCAGAGAAACTACTGGCATTGGTGCTACTGCAATTCCCCGAGTTGGAGAACCTGATAACCGATTATACCACCGCCACTCCCCTTACCTTCCGCGACTATGTTGGTTCGCCCACCGGTTCTATGTACGGTACCTTGCGTGATTATAAGTTTCCCCTGGCTTCGTACGTTGGTGTACGCACCAAAATCCCAAACCTGTATTTTACCGGTCAAAATCTAAACCTGCATGGTGTGATGGGCGTAAGCATTAGCGCTTTGTTAACCTGCGCAGAATTTGTAGATTTGCCGGAACTTCTCAACGAAATCAATGACAGCTAAACATCTAAGAAAGAACCGTTTTTGGAGACGGTTGCGCAATACAATCCTTGGAACTATACTTGTAATTGTATTATTTTCAATATATTATTATTACAGCACACGACTAAGCCCTCCGGTTATTGCCGACCAGTCGGCTTTGAATATGGAACGCGAAAATCCATCCCAAGATTTTTACAAAATAGGCAACAACTGGCTTAAGAAGAACGAATACGGATTGTGGGAGATGTACCTCGAAGGTAGTCCGTTCGAGTTGGGTGTGGCCAATGGAAAGCTGACTAAAGAACTCATTGCCAAGCAGGAAGAAGCTTTTGTCGATCAAATCAACACCCTGATTCCTTCTCCGTCGTACCTGAAATTTCTAAAATATTTCACCGGCTGGTTTAACCGCGACATTGATGAATATGTACCGCAAGAGTACAAAGAAGAAATTTACGGAGTTTCGTTTTCGGCTGCTGATGGATATGAATACATTGGAAAAAAGTACGACCGCATGTTGAATTACCATGCTGCTCACGACATTGGTCATGCATTGCAAAGCCTGATGCTGGTAGGATGCACTTCGTTTGGAGCCAATTTTAATAGTACTGACAGTAGTTTGATCATTGGCCGGAATTTCGATTTTTATATCAATCCGGCTTTTTCCGAAAACAAGATTGTGGTTTTTGTCCATCCCGACACCGGAATCGATTTCATGTATGTGAGCTGGGCCAGTATGATCGGTGTGGTTTCGGGCATGAACGCCAGAGGACTGACTGTCACCATCAACGCGGCCAAATCGGATATCCCGACCAGTGCCAAAACACCTATCTCCATTTTGGCACGCGAGATACTTCAACATGCCGGCAATATAAGTGAAGCACTGGCCATTGCCAAAAAGCGCGAAACTTTTGTCGCAGAATCGCTGTTGATTGGCTCTGCTGAAGACCACAAAGCTGTAATCATCGAAAAATCGTCAAACAATTTGGGCGTGTTCGAAACCAAGGGTAATGAACTCGTATGCGCCAATCATTTTCAAAGCCAGGCCTTTCAGGGGGACAAAAAAAACGAAGCCTATAAAAATGAGTCGGCTTCTATTTATCGGCAATTGCGTTGTGAACAGTTGATGTCGCAGTCGGATTTTATTGATGCTCCCGTGGCAGCCTCTATTTTACGTGACTACCTGGGACTGGATGGGAAAAATATCGGTATTGGCAACGAAAAAACCATGGATCAGATGATTTCACATCACAGTGTCATTTTTCAACCTGAAAAACAACAAGCATGGGTTAGCACACAACCTTACCAACTTGGCGAATACCTGGGTTATCATTTGGATGATGTTTTAGATAAGGCTTTGGCTTATCAAGGACAAATACCGCTTTTCGATCCCGGCCTGACCATCGAAGCAGATACGTTTTTAATCTCCAATACTTACCTCGACTATCTTCAGTATAAGGAAGAACGCGAAAAAGTAAAGTTGTTTATTAAAAGTAAAGCCATTGTACCGGAAAGTGAACTCAGAAATTTTATTTCATTAAACCCCGAATACTACCAGGGATACGTACTTGCCGCAAACTACTTTTATGAAATCGGCGACACCTCATTATCTATACAATACTACCAAACCTCCCTTACCAAAGAGATGGAAAATGTAGCCACGGCAGAATTGGTTAAGGCAAGGTTGGAAGAGCTGTTGGGAGAAAACGCAAAATGATTCAATCCTTTTGTTTATCGTAAGGTTAAAAACCGGCATCGACTGTTTTAGTCATAATAAGCCTTTCAATTTGAACATATTTAACCAGGCACAGATGTGCGTTGTGCTGAATAAGAAACCCCGCGAATCAATGATTCGCGGGGTTATCTTATTAACTAAATTCAAAATGAAAGTACTATGCTCTTATTACGGTATTACATAAATCTTGGTATCATCGCGGTAACCGGGTTCGTCCATGTACCAGTCCGGGAAGTCAACACCCGAAGACTGTGCCCAGGCTGCAAACTTCAAATGTGCGGTCAGAATATCAGCCAATTCGATGGGATATTTGAAGTTGATGGGTGTTTCAATTCCCCATGGCAATCCATTCGTTGATTGGAAATAAAGTCCGCTTGCAGGAACCGAGCCATCACTCCATGTGCCGAAAAGGTCAGTATCCATGAACTCGGTGGGTGGAAGGCCTTTTAAATGAACTTCGTGACTACGTACCTGATCAACAAATATGAAGGGATTAAAAGGAGGTGTCCCGATGGAGGCTTGAGGAGTTCCAAAATGGGTGGTCACGGTGTTGATGGTGGTCTGAATATATTTTCCACCCGGAATCGTGTTAGCCATGCCACCTTCCATCACTTGATTGATGGCGTCCAAAGGAACGATGACCGTTTCATTAATATGCCCTGCTTCATATCCACTTGGATCCATCGTCACTGCATTGCCCAACTTAATAAACCCGGTAACGCTTTCTACTGAAGCCGGAGGAGCATCGAACACAAGGCCAAAACCGTTGTCAAGGGATGCACCATCGGCCATGATCTGGTATTTGAGAATCACATCTACTGTAGCATTCTGGGCATTGGTAACCATCTTAAAGTTCAAGTTAACCACGAAATCGTTGAAGTCGTAATCACCATAACCGGGCCACAGATCTTCAAAAGCAACGCTGGCATAATCAATCTCATTGGGATAATACGAATTGAAAGCACGTGTTGGATCGGTAGGATATTGATCCAAATTGTCAGGCACACCATCGCCGTCGGTATCAGTTCCACCTCCGGTGCCAATTACCAATTCAAGTGTTTTGGTATCCGTTCCGGCACTGTTGGTAGCCGTCATGGGAATATTGAATGTTCCTGCTTCAGTTGGAATACCACTTATGACATCTCCACTAATAGTTAATCCGGCTGGAAGACTGGTTGCATCAAAGGTCATCGGTTGCGAACCTGTGGCTGTGATGGTATAACTAAATGGGAAATCCTGCATTCCATTTGCTGTCAACGAGCTGGTGATTACAGGAGGCTGTGCACCTTCATTAATGGTGATAATAAGGGTTTCTATATCAGTACCATATCCATTGATAGCTGTTAACAAAACGTTGGTAACACCCGGAAATAGCGGTGTGCCATTAATTGTTTGGCTATTTGCGTCAAATGATAAGCCATCGGGTAAATTGGTTGCTGTATAGTTAATGGTGGGCGATCCCGTTGCAGTAACAGTATAAGTAATAAACTGGACACCTGCTGTACCGGATGCTGTTAAGGCGCTGGTAATGGTAGGTGGTGTTCCTACTGTCAACACCAAAATTTCGTGAGTTGAACCCCCTTCATTGGTTGCAAAAAGATCGATGTTATAGGTGCCGGCGTCAGTTGGGGTTCCCGTAATTTGCTGTGTATCGGGATCGAATGATAACCCATCAGGCAAATTGGATACATTATAGGTGATTGGGCCGGTTCCACTCGCCGTTAAAGTATAGTTGAATGATTCATCCACAGTGGCTGAGGCCGATAGTACGCTGGTAATAACAGGAGCGGCGGTGGGCTGAGTAACAACCAGTACCAAGGTCTCGGTATCGTCTCCCATAAAATTGGTAGCTGTCAGGTTGATATTAAATGTACCGGCAGCTGGAGGAGTACCGCTGATAGTGTGTGTTGCAGCATTATACGATAACCCGGATGGAAGATTTGTAGCGTCAAACGTGATGGGCTCAGTTCCGGTAGCGGTGATCACATAAGGTGTAATTGCTTGTCCTACAATACCACCAATTTGTAACGAGCTGGTGATGGTTGGAGCCACATTTGCATCGCAGCTTGGTGCGGTAAGGGTATAGGCGTGGTAGGTAACATGAGGTCCTTTGCTTCCCTGGTTAGGGCTAATGTTATGGTTACCTTTAACCCACAAATCCACATATCCGGTGATGCTGGAACCACCGGAAGTTTGGCTGTCATCGTCAGCGGTTATTTGAGATCCCTGAGTGCCAGGTCCTTCAATATCACCTTCAATTTTAAACTCATCGGTTTCAATCAGACTGCCAAGCCCGAGTGTTGTTTTTTTATTGCCGGACCCGGTAAAATCAGCCTCTCCACTAACAATCATATAACCATTGTTGGTAAAAGCACCGGATTGTTTGAAATCCCTGCTACCACCTGAATTTGGTGATTTTGAAGAATTTTGTATATAGAACTGGCAATTGTTGATCATCGACCCCGATGAGTTTATCTCAAAGTCTTTTGAGGTAGTAAATGTTCCATCGTTGATCACCGAACCATGAACGATTATTTTAATTGTCGAGGAGACCACTCCCCAATTATGAAGCTCACTCTCAATTTGACAGGACTCTTCACCACTTCCGCTCCCGGTAAAGTTGAGCGTACCATAGTTTTGAACTGTGTAGTCTAAATTGTATTTTGGCAACGTGAGACTTGCCCCCGGGTTTACGACAATGGTTTTGTCACTTCCTGAATTTTGATAATTTTTTGTAATGGTCGCTGTGCCACTCACACTCAGTGTTCCTCCTGCACCAATCGTAAGTTTTTTAATTGTAGCAGTATTACCTTCGGCCACGCAATAAGTTTCACCTGCCGGGATTGACAAATCACTATTAAAGTTATTAGACAGTGTATTATCACAATTGCCAACGGTGAAGGATTCTTCCACCGATTTATTCGATGCAAAATTGAATTGAATTGAAGTACCGCTCACAGGAACGGCAACATATTCATTCAACCCGCTGGAGGATAACTTAGCTACATATACTTCTGTAAGCCGGGAAGCAATACGAATGGGCAGGTTAAATACTCCGTTTTGATTAACAGCACCTGTTAAAATCAGCCTTCCACCATTGTTTGGGTGGGCATCGTAAATCTGTACGATCTCAACACCTGTTGCCTTGGTACTGGCCAACTGAATGGAGGTTTGCAGATTTGAGAAATTCTCAAATTTAAAAGATTCATCAATTTTTAAATCCAGAAAACTCGTTGGATTATTTTGGTTCGGTTTGTTGTCCTTACGACAGGAAAAAAACAACAGTCCTATCGCAAACAAAATGGCAATTGAATAGATTTTCCGCTTCATGATAATTAGAATTTAGTTTTAATAGTTACTTTCGCCTTATGCATAGCAATTACCGCTCCATAAATCATAACACAATGACGTGCAAATGTTTAATTTTTTCCTGGTGTTCATTTTTTCCCATATAAAGAAAATTATTTCCAATATTGATTCGGCTTATAAAAGTACAACATTTATTTCAGTATAATAGCTCCCTTTCATCACGAGAAAATGAAGGCTGAATTCTTTTGGAAAACAGGGATAATTTGGCTTTATTTGTTCAGGTGTTTCGATCAATACTAAAGCGAAAAGTGATATTGAAAAATGAAATTGCATGATGTGGTCTTATTTGGTAATTGTCGGGCTAAAATTGGTTCAATAAAATGGAAACAACAATTCTGAGCAACCAACAATTTAAAGTTAGCGACTGGTCGGGAGGCACCACAACAGAACTTTTCATTTTCCCTCCCAATGCGAGTTACCAGGAGCGTAATTTTGTTTTCAGGCTCAGCACAGCATTGGTTGAAATTGAAAAATCTACATTTACCTCATTGCCGGGAGTCACACGAAAAATAATGATTCTGGACGGCGAAATCAGGATCGATCACCAAAATCATTATGCGAAGAACCTGCGTAAATTCGATGTGGATACATTTGAGGGTGATTGGAAAACCACCTCCGTCGGCAGATGCACCGACTTTAATTTGATGACCACTGAAAAGATAAAAGTTGATCTTACTGCGGTTGTAATTGAAGAAAACCAACGCCTTGACTATCAGGTCGAATCTGGCTGGAATTGGGTGTTTATATACCTATATTCCGGACAGATCAATATTCATCTGGATCATGATTTTTTCACCTTAAACTCAGGTATTTTACTGGTTATAAGCAATGAGGTCTCATGCTCACTTCAAATTAAAGGAGTAAAAAAAAGCGAATTGGTTTTTTCAAAAATCAAACGATAAAGCCAAACATTTGGTAACTAATCGGGGTGTGAGTGAGCGATATAATTTAGCGACCCGGCTACATCCTTCCCTTTGAAAGAAAGAAAAAATGAATATTTTCGCGTAGCGAAATATTTAAAATTCGACAACAACTTATCGTATTTTAATTTACAAGAGTTACATTCCAGAGTTTGAAACCAAAATGCCTGAGAAGATTATTTGTCGCGGCAAAGAGAGGTCAAAAGGCTATTAAAAAAAGTTAATGAACTGATTAAAGAAATACCACAAACCCCTTTGAAGGGATTGGAAATCCCAACCCTTAAAATATAATTTATCTGGTTTTTGTTCAAGACGAATAGACAGAAAGCACAGGCTTGTCTACCAGTTTGTTGAGAATAAAAAACTGATTTGCAGTTGTAAATATCACTACGACAGATAAAACTAAACTTCTTAACTATGTTCTTAAGCTGACCAACAAAAAATATAAGAGAACCTTATTTCATGAATAAGAAACTTCAGCTATTAATAAGCGTTGCTGTAATCGGAATTTGTTTCAGTTCCTGCAATCAACCAGTCCCAACTTCGAAATCAGTGGTTATTTCGAGTAAAATCTTCAATCTCAATCACACTAAAACTTACGTAAATCAATTTATTACAGACGTTGATTCAAACCTGAACTTTAGAAGCATTTACCAAGTAGATTTTTATGATTCCTCGAAACATTTTGTCAAGACTGACTATGTGATGCTCTCCGTTTTCAATAACCGATGCGCGTTTGATACCTCTCAATATTATATTGAATGGAGAACGGTAAAAAAAGAAAACAGCGAGTATGTGGAATTTCCCAAATACCAATCAATCAGAACGGGCGTTTTGAGTAGCCGGGCTAAAGTATTCCTTCACCCCATCCGTCAGAAAGAATACAAAAAGTTAGAGTTAGCTCCATTTCCATATATCGTATTTGATAATGAGCAGTGGGAGTTTAACTTTAATATTGGTGATCATTATTGTACGGCAGGTATTTATTGGACCGGAAACTTGTATTTCAGAACAAGTTACCAATTGTTGGGGGAAAAGAAATTCATGATAAACCAACGGTTGATTCCCTGTCAGGAAGTATTTGCTACTTCAGAATCAGCCTTATCGCACTCCGAATTGCGATTCTTGTATAACAGCCAATATGGTTTTGTAAGGCTTTGTTATATCAATGTTGATAAAACCGAAATGGTATTTACCCTGTTTGAATAGTGCCTTATCACTCATAATAGTGATGAAAGTTTTGCATAACAAACTTCTTTGCGCACTTTTGCGTACTAAAAACTTAGCGCACTTTGCGTGAAACTTTTCTGGCTGGTTCGGGTGATGAGTTACACCTGACCGACAGAACCCGTATAAAATCCCAATTCGTTCACCAATTCTAAAATTCACCACCATTTGGAGTACTCCATCTCCCTTTGAAAGAAAGAAAAAATGAGTATTTTCGCGTAGCGAAACCAAAAGGGAAATTCGCCCAAATCATAGCAATTTGCACTTCATGAGTTACGTTCCTGAGATTGAAAGCACATCACCAGAGGAAATTCGAAAATACCAATCACAAAGATTGGTGGATCTTATGGAATACCTGAATACCAATTCCGTATTCTATAAAAACCTGTTTCATCAAAACAAAATAGACTATCGCAGTATCCGTACCCTGGATGACCTGGTTCAGTTACCGGTTACCACCAAAGACGATCTTCAGCAACACAACTACGATTTCCTTTGTGTGGAAAGAAATGAAATTATCGATTATGTGACAACCTCCGGAACAATGGGTGAGCCCGTTACCTTCGCCATGACCAACAACGACCTCGACCGACTGGCTTACAACGAATATATATCGTTTTCATGTGCTAACACCACCAAAGAAGATGTTTTTCAACTGATGGTCACCCTTGACAAGCGGTTTATGGCAGGAATGGCCTATTTCCTCGGATTGCGCAAACTGGGTGCCGGAATCATACGCAGTGGCCCGGGGTTACAACGGCTTCAGTTGGAGAGCATGAAAAAATTCCGGCCCACCGGACTCATTACCGTGCCCTCCTTTATACCAAAACTTATTGAATACGCCAACAGCCAGGGAATTAACTACCGCGAACTGGGTGTTGAAAAGGCGGTATGCATTGGCGAACCCATCCGCAACAACGATTTTACCCTGAACACGTTGGGGAAGAAAATCACGGACCAATGGGACATCAAACTTTACAGCACCTATGCTTCCACCGAAATGGGCACTGCCTTCACAGAATGTGAAGCCGGGCGCGGCGGGCACCACCACCCCGAAATGATTATCGTGGAATTTCTGGACGAAAACAACCTCCCTGTTGCTGAAGGCCAGGCCGGAGAAGTCACCATTACCACACTGGGCGTGGAAGCCATGCCGTTGCTGCGTTTCAAAACAGGTGATATGTGCCACCATTTTACGGAACCTTGTTCCTGCGGCCGCACCACCATGCGATTGGGCCCGGTAATCGGACGTAAACAGCACATGATCAAACTTAAAGGGACAACACTTTATCCTCCGGCCATTTATGATGTACTGAACGAAATTCAACAAATAGAAAACTATGTTGTAGAGGTTTATACCAACGCGTTGGGTACTGATGAAATCCTGGTAAAAGCAGGCATCCGTCAAACCGTTCCCGGAATAGAAAAACGCATCAAGGACCATTTCCGTGCCAGGTTAAGGGTCGCACCTGAAATCTTATTCCTCTCCCCCACCGAAATCGCCGATATCCAAATGCATGAACATTCCAGAAAACCCGTTATCTTTATCGACAAAAGAAAAGGGTCGTAATCCGATGAATCGTACAAAAAAAAATACACTCCTGTTTTTTACTGCCTTTATATTGGCGTTCGGATTACAAGCACAAAAACATTTTACCCTCACCTTAAACATTACACAAATCGAGACCAGGAAAGCACCGTTGATTATCGGGCTGTATTTGGATGAAGAAGGCTTCAAATCGAAATACGCCTTCGATTCACTGGTAGTGGTTCCCGACAAGGAAAACATCCTGGTTAGTTTTAAGCAAGTACCTGCTGGTAACTATGCCATTGCACTGTTTCAGGATATTGATGGTACAGGCAAACTCACCACCAAGGAATTTGGCATTCCGGCCGAGCCGGTTGGTATTTCCAATTACCCGTTGCCGGGAATTCCACAACCGCCTAAATTTAAAAAAGCCTCTTTTGAGATTACGAAAGATACTTTATTGACCATACCACTCATGTTTTCAAAAGATTACACCAAAGAAACAAAAAAACTTTAGTCACGTATTTGCTTTACAAAAACACGGGCTTACTCTAAGCACTGACGCTTTTAAGAAGTCGATCGTGCAACATCAAAAGATAATCCCTAAATTCGCACTTTATTTCTTTAACAGGAAAGATGGCTAAAGTTTTAGTTGTTACTTATTCACAATCAGGACAATTGGATGAGATTGTTTCCAATGTAGTTTCGTCGCTGGCAGGTCGTGTAGAGCTGGTTGTGGAGCAATTAAAACCCATTCCCGACTTTCCTTTTCCATGGACCGGAATCGATTTTTATGATGCCATGCCCGAATCAGTGGAGATGATTCCCTCATCATTGGCTCCCTTTAATTTTAATCCTGACGACCATTTCGACCTGATTATTTTGGGTTATCCTGTCTGGTTTTTGTCGCCACCCATTCCCATCACCACCTTTCTCAAATCAAAAGAAGTGGCTAAAGTGATGAAGAACACACCGGTGGTTACCGTTATTGGTTCGCGCAATATGTGGGTGAACGCGCAGGAAGATATAAAAAGAATGATTGCAGGCAATGGAGGAAAACTGGTGGGCAACATCTCATTACGCGACCGACACAACAACCTGGCCAGCGTGATCACCATCATTTACTGGATGGGCACCGGTAAAAAAGACCGTTACCTGCGTATTTTCCCTAAACCCGGGGTGTCGGATAAAGACATTGAGAATGCAAAACGTTTTGGAGAACCGATACTCGATGCTATTAAAACTAAGAATTTCAATCAGCTTCAGGACAAACTTATTGCCTTAAACGCCGTTGAACTTGATCCAAATGTAGTGTCGACCGAAAACAAAGGCAAAAAAATATTTAAGTTGTGGTCGGCTTTTATACTTAAAAAAGGAGCTTCTGGCAATCCGTTCCGCTTCAACAGGCTCCTTATGTTTAAATACTACTTGCTTTTTGTTATATTTATTGTTTCGCCCTTTGTGTCACTGGTGTTTTACCTGACCTATCCATTTTTTTACAATCGAATTAAATTAAAAATGAAATATTATCAATCCGTATCACTCAAGTGATTGGAGATAACCCTATGAGCGCATGAGTGAGGTTTACATTAACAGAATAGAAAAATACTTTCCCAACAGTCCTGTTTCAAATGAAGAAATGGAACTGTTTCTTGGTAAAATAAATGGAAACGGATCCAAGAGTAAAAGCCTGATTTTACGTAATAACCGGATTGTTCGACGTTATTATGCCCTCGATAGGGAAGGAAACATTACCCACACCAATGCCCAGCTTTCGGCGTTGGCAATAAAAAAAGTACTGGGCAACGATCTGGATATAAACGACATTGAACTGCTTACCGCAGGAACTACCTCGCCCGATGTCCTGCAACCTGCACATGCGTTGATGGTTCAGGGAGAATTGGGTACCGGTCCCATGGAAGCCATGTCGGCGCATGGTACCTGCAATGCCGGAATGCTTTCGCTAAAATACGCCTACCTGTCAATCAAAGCCGATGAAATCAGCAAAGCCATCAGTGTAGCTTCCGAAACGATGTCATCGTGGATGCACGCACGCAATTTTCAGGACGAAATAGACAAACGACTTGAAATTGAGCAAAATCCATACATTGCCTTTGAGAAGGATTTCCTGAGATGGATGCTTTCGGATGGAGCTGCCGCGGTACTTTTAAGTAACAAAACAGAACCCGGTCACCTCAACTTGCGCATCGAGTGGATGGATATAAAAAGCTGGGCCGGGGAAATGGAGACCTGTATGTATGCCGGTGCCATTAAAGAAATAGATGGAAGCCTGACCGGATGGCGTGCGATGTCGCCGGAGCGCAGGACACACGAATCGGCTTTTAGCCTTAAACAGGATGCTAAACTCCTGCAAAACCATGTGATCAAAATAGGATTGATCCACTTACAGCAAATTATCAGAGACCGCAAATTGGACCTGAGCACCATCGACCATTTCCTGCCTCACTTGTCCTCCATGTTTTTCAGGGACCAGACATTAAAAACTTTTCTTGAGGCAGGCCTTATGATTCCTGAAGAAAAGTGGTTTATGAACCTGACCACTATTGGTAATGTAGGTGCCGCCTCGGCTTTGTTGATGATGGAAGAACTTTATCACTCCGGCAGACTTAAAGCAGGCGAACGGTTGTTGGTGATGGTTCCGGAAAGTGCCCGGTTTTCGTATACGTACATGTTATTGACGGTGGTGTAGCCATCGCTTTTTTACTCAGGATATGGCTATCAGGTTGCACTTGGGGTGATGCCAGCAGGTACCCGGTGGTAGATCCGTATATATAAAATTTTTAAGATTTTATTTCCACCTTTTAATTACTTATTTTTGCAAAAGCATGGTGTAATTAATATACTATTATGATTGGTAAATACGAAAGAGGCGAAGCAGCACCTTGTATCGAAGCGACTATGCATGTTTGTGCAATGTTTGATGCTTTTATTGCAACTACAAAGTTTCAGGGCTATTTGGCCGTAAACAAATAAATATTTAAGATTATGAAAGTACTTGTTGATGTAAGCGATAGCAAAGGTGATTTTATACTGGAACTGCTTAATAATTTCTCGTTTGTAAAAGCTAAGCCGATTTCTCCGGCAAAAGCACAATTGCTTGAAGAAATAAAGGAAGCTGTGGAAAACCTGAATTTGGTAAAACTGGGGAAACTTAAAGCCACTCCGGCAAAAGACTTGCTCAGTGAGTTATAATGTTGTTACAATACCACCGTTTGATAGGCAGCTTAAAAAGTTAGCCAGGAAATTCCCTTCCCTTAAAGTTGAATATGCCAGTTTAATTGAAAGCCTGGAAGAAAATCCGGAACAAGGTATTGCTATGTCTGATAGCTGTTACAAAATTCGGATCGCCATAAAATCAAAAGGCAAAGGTAAGTCTGGTGGTGCAAGGGTTATTGCTCATGTACAGGTTGTGGAAAACAATGTTTACCTGCTTGCCATTTACGACAAATCGGAACAGGAAGATATTACCGATAAAGAAATCAAATATTTACTGTCATTTATTGATTAATAAAGCCAGATACTCGGGGCCACTTGTGTTATCGTGGGTTGAAATGGCGTGGCAGATAAATCACTGGCACGGATTGCAAATCCGGGCCAGTGAGCAGATGCATAAACATTGATCTCGGTACCTTTTTCTTTCGCAGTTGTCCAGGTAAGTAGGTATTTAGTGCATCATGTTATAATTCCTGATTAATTCTCCTACCCAGAAAAAACCAACGAACACTACAACAACATACATAATACTTATGTAGCCTAAAACCTTCCGTTTGCTTTTTGGAAGTTGTTCGCAATCTTCAATAATCTTAAGATATCTATTCTTGCTGTCGAATAGCACCCTCAATTAGACGGAAATTTTGTCCACAGCCTTCATTTTCATAATTAAAAAATGCTGTAGATAAAACTGGCAGTAATACTTGACGCAAAGTTTTTGGTGTTTTCAACATCAGAATTGCTGATTGCCGCTTCTTTGTATTTATTTAATGAATAGTAATATTCTTCACTAACATTCACTGATAACCGCAACTGTGGTGAAAAATAATAGTAACAGGTCAGAATCAGGCTACCATTTACATCGGTTTGATTTATATCCACCTTTGGATCATCATCTACTTTTGTATCCTCCCAATATTGTCTGATGCCCGCACCTGCAATCATGCTGATATTGGTACGGCTATTAGGAAAATAACCCAACGTGTAGCTCATATTTAATCCCAGGTTGGGCGAATTCGTTACTACTTCTCTTTCATATTCCAACATATTGTCAGTATAGTATTTAGATCGTAAATTGCTTTTATACAGCGAATAACCCACATTCACCTGCGTTGATTGTTGCCAATATAAATTAAGTGGTTTTTCGCAGACGTAATTGGCCACCGCATCAACATTCCAGAAAATTTCCTGATTGTTGTTTTTATTTGTAGTTTCAAAGGCAGATGAGTTAAGGGTGTCACGATTGTAAAACATCCATTCATTAAATAAAGTACCCAGACCAGGGACAAGCCCGATGGAAAATCGTCTTCCTGAAGAACGGGATGGTCCCGCGGCATAATCCCAGTTATCGTTGATCAAGGTATAGTAGCTGGCATCTGATTGACCCTTCAATCCCTTCACAATCAAAAAAGAATCGATGGCGGTTATATCGGCAATTTTACGGATTCGGCTATCAAAATACCGTTGGTTTTTGGTTTCGGTGATAAAACTGGCAAACGCCAGGACGTCTTCTTTTTCAGGTATTCTGGTTAAATCTCCCGCTTTTTGAAGATCGTCAAGAATATAGACAGCCAGGCGGGCATTCTGTACTTCTTCTATTCTTCCTGTCCCAACAAGCAAAGGCAATGATGCAGACACTTGATAATCATTTATATGATACTTATAATTGTAAGGGTAAATCTCTTCGCCAGATTCAATTTTACGGATGGAATTTCCCAACTCACCCCTAAAATTTAAATCCACTTCAAAAAAACGCTTCTTTTCGTTATAGTACCGGTTAAGTGAATTGGCTCCTAACGCCAGGTGCTGTGTATTATATTTTTGAGAAGACTCTGAAGCAATAGAATTATCACTAACCGATTTATTGTAGTTGCTGTTTGCTGCAAAGTTTAACCAATAGGTTTGTGATCCCTGATAAGTTTGAGAATTTCTTACAGAAAAATATCTTGTATTCAAATTACCATAGAATGTGTTTTGGTAATCCTTATTGACTTCATTATTCTGAAAAGCGTTTTTTTGAAATGAATTATTTCCGTTAAGCCCGAACCGGAAATCGAGTGAACGCCAGTGATAATCAGGGTTTTTGTAATCGGAAAGATTAAAATCAGTCTGAGCCTGCAAGCTGTTTGTCAATAAGCCTGTAAAGAATAAGGACAACAAGAATAACCTGGTAAAATGTCGGATTGTTTTCATTTGATTAATTTTTTAGATGTTGTTTAACTGAATTTGTGTGTTTAAAGGTTTCTGTAAAACTCCGCAAAAAACAATTATCAGGCCAAAAAAACTGTGAATACCTGCTTTCATCCGAAAACAACCAACTTGATGTCAGACATCAGGTGTATTTCGTTTTCCGGGCCACCGGACAAGAAATAATCAATGCGTGCAGGTTCATAATTAACAAATAACAGAAAGCTTCTTTTTTTTGAAAATGGGAAGTACTACATCTCCCTATTTACATCTTCTCCCATTTCAGGTCATTCAGTCCCCGTCCTTTTTTTTCCTATTTTTGACGACTCAATTTACAGCAATGGACCTGGAATATTTGATGTTTGGACAGGAACAGATTGAAAGTCTGATTCCTCAGCGTTCTCCCATGATCATGGTCGATGGGCTGCTGCATTCTGATGAAAAGTCCACCACTTCAACACTGAAGGTTCTGTCTGAAAATATTTTTGTCGGGAACGGGTGTTTACAGGAACCCGGAATCATTGAAAACATGGCCCAAACGGTGGCTCTCCGTGCCGGATACGAGGCTCAACAGCACGACAAAAAACCGGAAGTTGGATTTATCGGTGCCGTTAAACGACTTAAAATTGAACGGCTGCCCAAAGTGAACGAACAGTTGATCACTACGATAGATTTGATTAACCAACTGCTTGGTGCGATGGTCGTTCACGCCACCACACGGGTAAATGGCCGGCAAATAGCCGAAGCAGATTTGTCCATCTTTTTATCTAAACCAACTAAAACCCAACTCGATTGAAAGCCAAAGATGTACCTCAGGATGATGCCAATATGTTGCAGGGAAAACTACGCGAACCCATTTATTCGCTGGATGAAAATGGCAACTACACCACCGTTCAGTCGGTTGGCTGGAACCCTAAAAATGAAGTCATGAAGGAAGCCTGGGACCAGGTAAACGATAAAGTGGAACATGCCCGCAATAAGGTACTCTCGGGTGAATTGAGTCCACTGGGTTATTATATCGAAAAAAACATCATGGACATCTGGCTGGTGGCCAACTACATGGGAATGTGGCGGTGGACGGTGAAGCGACATTTGAAACCTAAAATTTTTGCCCGACTCAAAGAAGAAACACTGGAGAAATATGCCCGTGTCTTCAACATTACTAAAGAGCAACTCATCGATACCAACCTTCTCAAATCAGAAAAATAACGAATGGATCATCCCATCGAATTTCAACATAAACAATCGGCCCACTGTGAAAACGGAGTGGTGTCGAATTTACTTCGTTTCTATGGAATCAATCTGAGCGAACCCATGGTGTTTGGAATTGGCTCGGGATTGTTTTTTTCGCACATGCCGTTTCTAAAAGTTGGTGGAATCCCTGTTACCTCTTTCAGGCCCTTGCCGGGAATTATTTTCAAGCGCACCTCCCGGCGACTGGGCATATCCTTCGAAAGAAAAAAATTCAGAAATCCAAAAAAAGCCATGGAAGCCCTGGATGATAATTTAAACAAGGGAATTCCAACGGGCATGCTGGTGGGCGTTTACAACCTTTCTTATTTTCCTGATGCTTACCGCTTTCATTTTAATGCACATAACCTGGTGGCTTTCCGTAAAGAAAACAACACCTATCAAATCAGCGATCCGGTGATGGAAGGCTACGAGCAGCTCACCTACGATGAGTTGCTGCGGGTTAGGTATGCTAAGGGCATTTTTGCCCCCAATGGTCACATGTACTGGGTAAAAAATATTCCAAAAAACATCCATCTCGAAAAAGCCATTATCACAGGCATCAGACAAACCTGTAAGGATATGCTCACCATCCCGATTCCGCTGTTTGGCGTTCGGGGCATCCGGTATTTATCCCGAAAAGTGAGAAATTATCCCCGGAAACTCGGAGTCCGAAAAGCAGCCTCCTACACAGGACAAATCGTGCGGGCTCAGGAAGAAATTGGTACCGGTGGTGCCGGATTCAGGTTTATGTATGGCGCTTTCTTGCAGGAAGCAGCTCAAATTCTCAACAAACCGGTACTGCGCGATTTATCCATCGAACTTTCCGGTATTGGCGATCTATGGCGCGAATTTGCAGTGATTACGGGAAGAATTGTAAAAAACCGCAACTCCCTGGATGAAAGCTACGAGAAAGCCGCTGATCTGTTGCTTGTCATCGCCGACCGGGAAGAAGTCTTTTTTAAGAAACTTAAACTGGCCATATCGTGACAAACAAACAGGATTTCATCGAAATCAAGGGATTGATTAAGCGTTATCCCCATGCGGAGGCCAATGCGGTAGACCACCTGGATTTAACGATCGCACAAGGCGAAATATTTGGTTTACTCGGGCCAAATGGAGCTGGTAAGACTACCACCCTTTCCATTCTTTGCGGCCTTATTTCGGCTACTGCCGGAAGTGTTTCCATTGATGGATTGTCGATGAAATCGCATCCCGACCAGGTAAAACAACTAATCGGTGTGGTGCCACAGGAAATTGCCCTTTTCGATAAGTTAACGGCCCGTGAAAACCTGCTTTATTTTGGGCAGATGTATGGACTTACAGGGAAATCGCTGAGGAACAACGTAGAAAACTACCTTCGGCGTTTTGGATTGACCGACCGGAAAAATCACCGCATTGGCAACTTCTCGGGAGGTATGAAACGCAGGATTAACCTGATTGCCGGAATTCTTCATCAGCCGAAAATTCTTTTTCTGGACGAACCTACCGTTGGCATCGATGTACATTCCACAAACGTGATTTTGGAATTTCTGCGCGAAATCAATCAGCAGGGAACCACCATTCTGTACACTTCGCACCACATGAACGAAGCCGAAAATCTTTGTTCACGGATTGCCGTGATCGATTACGGAAAATTGATGGCTGTTGGCATTCCTGCCGAATTAATTAGAAGCCATGCAGGCTGCGAAAACCTTGAAGATCTTTTTCTTCAGCTTACCGGACGTAAACTAAGAGACTAACATCGAAAAAAAATGTGGCTTTTTCTGATAAAATATACCGCTTCTACTTATAAAGAAACCTTGTTGTTGCTACGCGACAGAGCAGGGTTGGCCATGTTGTTCATTATGCCCGCGGCGTTGGTGATGATCATGACCCTGTTACAGGATTCAACCTTTAAAGTGCTTGAAGAGAAAAAGTTGTCAGTTCTGGTGGTGAACCAGGACGCCGACACCTTTGGGATCAACATAGTGGATGGTTTAAAACAGTCGAAGTTTTTCCATGTTATTGATAGTCTGAATGGGAAAGTGCTCACCGAAAGTGCTTTACGCGAACAGGTGGCAGCAGGGGACTATCAAATTGGAATCGTAGTTCGCCCTAACGCCACCAGGAATATTCGTGAAAACATGAAATACAATATGTTGCAGCAACTACCCGATGAACATTCGGATGTTTTTGGCTCCGACAGCATTGCCCTGTCCCCACCGGCATCCATCGAGGTTTTTTTCGATCCGGTGACCAAGAACTCTTTTAAACAGGCCATCATAAGTGCATTGCGTGAATATTCGTCCTTGGTGGAGGCAAAGGTAATGTTTGGTGTTTACTCCGGCGTTTTTGAGGACATGCTGGGCATTAAATTAAAGCAGCAAGGTATGTCGACCCGCATGGTGAACATCAACGAGCAATATGCCTCAACTGATGAGCACTTGGCCGTTCCTAACTCGGTGCAGCACAATGTACCGGCCTGGGCAGTGTTTGCCATGTTTTTCGTGGTAATTCCATTGGCCGGCAACCTGATTAAGGAAAGGGAAAGTGGCGTTTCGCTCAGGTTGCGTACCATGCCTGGATCCGATCTGGCCATGATCATGGGAAAAGTAACAACCTATTTTATGGTGATCTTGTCACAAGCCATCCTTATGCTGTTGATTGGCATATACCTGCTCCCTTTGCTTGGTTTGCCTCAACTTAAGCCGGGTCATCATTACCTCGCTTTATTTGTATTAACGGCCACCATTTCACTTGCCGCTACCGGCTATGGAATCCTGATCGGAACCATTGCCGGCTCACAGGAGCAGTCAGCTATTTTCGGATCTATTTCAGTTGTCATTCTGGCAGCCATTGGTGGGGTTTGGATTCCCGTATTCATGATGAGCGGTGTGATGCAGGTGGTTACCAAACTCTCGCCACTCAACTGGTCACTCAATGGTTATTATGATATTTTCCTGCGCAATGCCAATCTGATGGATATTTTGCCCAACCTGACGGCGCTTTTCCTTTTCTTTGTAACTTGCGTGTCGATTGGTTGGTGGGTCAATACGCATAAGAATCAGCCGGTGTAGGGGGAAGTGGGAAGTGGGAAGTGGGAAGTTGGGAGTGGGAAGTCAGGTATTCTCTGTAAAAGGTATTTTTGTTGATTTCAACTTATTTATTGCTGAACTTTGAAAGCGGGAAATCATTGAAAATAAAATAATTAAAAAGCCACACAATATAAGGTGTATCCGTTTATAACCGGTCGATAAATTGGAAGTAAAGTCATGTACAAAGAACACAACTCACTTTTTTCTGAAATCAAACAAGTAGCAGGCTATCTCTGGAAACGAGGTTGGGCTGAGAAGAATGCCGGAAATTTTTCTGTCCGCCTTTCGGCGAAAGCTGTTGCATCCAAAGAGCAGATAGTTCCTTTGGAGCAAGAATTTCCAGCACTGGCCAACCAGGTCTTTTTGATCTCCATTAATGGTAGCCGGATGCGTAACATGGCTAAAAACCCAAAACGAAATACCCTCTTTATCCAAATTGGACCGAAAGGCCAAAATTTTCAGGTTATTCACCGAAATAAACATGCCCAACAAGCAGAACCCACCAGCGAACTGTCAGCTCATTTAACTATCCACAACATGCTGGTCAACAGCGCATCCACCGCCAGGGTAGTGATGCACACCCATGTAACCGAACTCATCGCCCTCACCCACATTCCACAATTTTGTAATGAAACCGCAATAAACAATCTTCTTTGGAGCATGCATCCCGAAACGGTGATGTTTGTTCCGGGAGGGGTTGGGTTTGTGCCTTTCGAACTTCCGGGAAGTGCTGCCATTGCTGAACTTACCTCACAAAAACTAGCCAACCACCAGGTTGCTATCTGGGAAAAACACGGTGCTTTTTCGGTATCTACCAGCCTGGAAGAATGTTTTGATACACTGGATATCCTGGCTAAGTCGGCCAGAATCTACTTTATGGTGAGAAACAGCCTTGAAAAAGAAGATCGTCCGGGACTTACCAGAGAGCAACTTGAACGGTTGAGGAATATCGTTTTTTAGAGGCAAATAACTTTTCCAAAGTTTGAAGTAAAACCACTCCTGGAAGCAGGATCAATCTCCATAGCCCCCCATCCCCCAAAAATAATTCACCAAAAAAAACGACCCTTAAAATCAAACCGATAAAATAAATCCCTGGATTTACCATCCCAACACCCGATGATCCATTTACAATGAAGTAGAAAGAAACCGAGTTAACTAATTATTAACGGTTATGACTGGATAATATATTGATAATGAGACTAAATGAATACAAAAAGGAATTTAAACGACAAAGCCTAAATAAAAGGCATAGCGACAATTGACGGTATGCGGATGTTGGCATTCATTGTAAAAATCCGTTACCAACAAAAACTTGAACAGAAAAAAGAATAGTTCTCTTTGAAGTTGGCAATCATGAATAATAATTATGACAAAAGAAAACGCAATAAAACTATTTCAAGACCAGCGTGTACGAGTACATTGGAACAATGACAATGAAAAATGGTATTTCTCTATTGTAGATGTTATTGGTTTACTGACCAATAGTGTCAATCCAAATGCATATTGGCGAAAATTAAAGGAAAGGCTTAAAAAAGAAGGAAATGAAACCGTGACGAATTGTCACGGGTTGAAAATGATGGCTGCCGATGGAAAAATGAGAATGACTGATATTGCTGACACCGAACAGTTATTGCGATTAATTCAGTCCATTCCTTCCCCAAATGCAGAACCATTTAAAGTCTGGTTGGCTAAAGTTGGATACGAAAGAATTGAAGAAACAGAAGACCCTGAATTGGCTTTTGACAGAGCAATGGAAACCTATTTAAAGAAAGGCTACTCTAAGAACTGGATTAACCAACGCTTAAAAAGTATTGAAGTTAGAAAAGAACTGACTGACGAATGGGAATCGCGGGGAGTAAAGAAAGGTTCAGAATATGCAATTCTTACTGATGAAATTACAAAAGCCTGGGCAGGATTTACGACTAAGGAATACAAGAAATTCAAAAATCTTAAAAAAGAGAACTTGAGAGATAATATGACCAATTTAGAATTAGT
Organism: Bacteroidetes bacterium GWF2_41_31; assembly: GCA_001769215.1. Taxonomy (GTDB): domain Bacteria; phylum Bacteroidota; class Bacteroidia; order Bacteroidales; family F082; genus UBA6244. The sequence continues at coordinate 16,822 of MEOL01000043.1, read as the reverse complement.
CCTTAATATGCTCGCCGAAGCGACGATATAAGAAATCTCCGGTGAAGAAAACCGAAAACTTTTATTGAGAATAAAATTATTGCCAATCAAGGAGGAACAATTGCCGGAAATGCACGCAAAGAAATAGAAGAAAAATCAGGAAAGAAAGTAATATCATCTTTGAATGCTAAAGCATTAGAAATCACCGAAAAAAAAGAAACGAAGAATCTCGACGAATAAACAACGAAAAGCCATCATAAAAGGATTAAAGCCTCAGTTGAGCCCAAAAAACCAGGAAGCGGTGTAAGATCCGCCTACCCATCTCTCCAAAAATAAATCACTAAAAAAACTACTCTAAAATTCAAACCGATAAAATAATTCGCTAGATTTACCAACCCAACATCCGATGATCTATTAACAATGGAGAAGAAAGAAACCGATTTAACTAATTATAAAGGATTATGATTGGATAATATAGAGATAATGAAAGTAAATGAATACTAAAAGGAATTTAAGCGACAAAGGCTGTATAAAAGGCGTGGCGACAATTGGCGGTATGCAGATGTTATGCTGCTTATTAAAAAACAGAAAAAAATCACATTGAAATGAAAATAAAATTTATTATTGTAATACTATTATCGTTTTTATCGTCATTATCTTTTGGACAAAAAAAGGAAGTTGATAATGGTTATGAAAAAGGGCTATTAGTCGACGGATATAAAGATGGAATTTGGGAATATTATGATGATAGTCTCCTAAAACTTAAAGTAGATTATACAACAGGGAAATTAGTCTATTTAGCTGAGGACACTTCGAGTTATGCAATTGAATCTGAAACTGGCTGGGAAATGTCAAAACTTGATATACCCCCACGTTATGTTGGGAGCATGGAAGAAATCTTAAATATTCTAGCCATGAATATTCAATACCCAGCTGAGGCAAAAAATCAATCAACAATCGGGTCTGTTTTATTAGGTTTCGAGATTAACTTGCAAGGTAATGTTGAAAATGTAAAAATACTCCGAGACATTGGAGCTGGCTGTGGAGATGAGGTTTTAAGAGTATTTCAATTTATACCAAATTTCTGGTTAGTAGCTCAAAAAAACGGACAGTATTATAAAGCTAGGTATATTTTGCCAGTTAATTTTCAAATTGGGAAAAGAACATCAAAGGGAGTTGTATGGTTGGACGAACCTAAAACAGAATTAAAAGAATTAAGTGAATCAAAAGCTGCTTATCACCCAACTAATTATTTAGAAGAAATTGTTATTTCAGCAGTTCAAGTAGGCAAGACAAAAACGCACTATAACTAAAGATGCATATACTTTATGGCTGGTACTGGCCTGAACCTGCCTCCTACCACTAGCGCGCGAATGTTTCGCGTGCCTTTAATACAACAATTTGTAAGTTAATAAAACGACTGATGGTTCAATTCTGGCAACCAAGCTATGTTTTTAGACAACAGTAGTTGCACAGGGTTAGGGTTATTGATAAAGAGCCAAAGTTGATTTTAACAGTCACGCGTTACGCTATCGCTAAACGCGCGCCAGTGCATTTCATATATGTCCCTCACTCCTCCCCATTCCCCTAAATTGGCCAGATATTACTACTTATTGGCTTGATTATCCCACCAAAATCGCTATAAAAAACATTTCTTTGTGTCTGAACTTAATCATCAGATGATTTTACTGGGTATTGATATTGGCAGCTCTTCCATCAAAGTAACGCTTGCTGATGGAGAAAATGGCATCTCTCTGGCGAGTGCCTCACATCCTCCAAAGGAAATGGAAATCATTTCCAAACAAAGCGATTGGGCCGAACAGGATCCCGAGGTGTGGATGGACAACCTTTTTCTGGCGCTCGAAAAAGTAAAATCAAAAGTTGGTGACCGCTTTCAGGAAATCGGGGCCATCGGCATTTCCTATCAGATGCATGGACTGGTGGCCATTGATAAAAACGGCCACCTCATCCGGGATGCCATAATCTGGTGCGATAGCAGGGCGGTAGCCATTGGCGGTCAAGCCTTTAATGAATTGGGTGAGGATTTCTGTCTCAGCCATTTGCTAAATTCACCCGGGAATTTTACAGCCTCAAAACTCAGGTGGATAAAGAATTTCGAGCCGGAAAACTTTGAACGCATCCACAAAATCATGTTGCCCGGTGATTACATCGCTTACCGCCTTACGGGAGAGGTTACTACCACCAAATCAGGTTTGTCAGAAGGAATTTTTTGGGATTTCAAAGAAAATAAAGTCTCCGACACATTGCTGGCTTTTTATGGTTTTAACCATGAGCTACTTCCCACGGTTGTCGACACCTTTTCGGAGCAAGGTTATGTAATGCCCACGATGGCCAACAAAATCGGGATTAAAGTGGGTATTCCTGTCAGTTATCGCGCAGGCGACCAACCCAACAATGCCTTTTCGCTCAACGTGATGGAACCCGGCGAAATTGCCGCCACTGCAGGCACTTCAGGAGTGGTTTATGCCATAAGCGATAAAAAAGAGTACGATCCGTTATCCAGGGTAAATACCTTCCTCCATGTAAACAACACGCTCCAAAATCCAAGGCTTGGCATACTCATGAACCTGAACTCCACAGGCATACTAAATTCCTGGATAAAAAATCAGTTCATGGGCGACCAGTTCAGTTACGACCAGATGAACGAGATCGCTTCGCAGGCTCCATCCGGTTCCAATGGGTTGTTGGTTTTTCCTTTTGGAAATGGGGCCGAAAGAATACTTCAGAACAGAAACATCGGTGCATCTTTTCACAACCTTAATTTTAACATCCATAACCGCAGTCACCTCATGCGGGCCATGCAGGAGGGAATTGTTTTCGCCTTAATTTATGGGGTTGAAATCATGAAGGGCATCGGATTGGATATAAAAGTGGTAAAAGCAGGAAAGGCCAACATGTTCCTTAGTCCTGTTTTTCAGCAAACCTTTGCCGACGTTTCGGGTGCCGGGGTCGAGTTGTACAATACCGATGGATCGGAAGGTGCTGCCAGAGGTGCCGGTTTGGGAATAAAATACTATAAAAACAGAGCTGAGGCTTTTGATAAGCTGCTATTAATTAAAGAAATACAACCAAAACCAAACGATCCGCTTTTGGAAGCTTATTCAAAATGGAAAGAAAAGCTGGCGATTTTACTGGATTAAAACCTGAAATTTTACACATCAAAATATGAAAACGGAATATTTTAAAGAAATAAACAAAATTGAATTTGAAGGATCCTTTTCCAAAAATCCACTGGCCTTTCATTATTACGAACCCGATAGAATCATAGGTGGAAAGCCCATGAAAGAGCATTTGAAATTTGCCATGGCCTGGTGGCATTCATTGTGTGCTACCGGGAACGATCCTTTCGGCCAGGGTACCCTCGAATACCCCTGGGACAACATCGCCGATCCCATCGAAAAAGCCAAAGCCAAAGTAGATGCAGGGTTTGAATTTATGACCAAAACCGGCATCAACTATTATTGTTTTCACGATTTCGATCTGGTTCAGGAAGGAACTACCATTCAATCTTCCGAAGAACGGCTGGCCAAAATGGTTGATTATCTGAAAATCAAACAAAAAGAAACCGGAAAACAACTGCTGTGGGGAACGGCGAACCTGTTTTCGCATCCGCGATATATGAACGGAGCAGCCACCAATCCTGACTTCGAAGTGTTGACCTATGCAGCCACCCAGGTAAAAAACGCCCTCGACGCCACCATCGCCCTGGGAGGCACCAATTATGTATTCTGGGGAGGACGCGAAGGATATATGTCGTTGCTCAACACCAAAATGAAAAAGGAATTGGACCACATGGCAAAATTCCTGTCCATCGCACGCGATTACGGAAGGAAAAACGGGTTTACGGGAACATTTCTGATCGAACCAAAACCCATGGAACCCACCAAACACCAATATGATTTCGATTCGGCAACGGTCATCGGATTCTTAAAAGAATATGGATTGGACAAAGACTTCAAATTAAACATCGAAGTAAATCATGCCACACTTGCCGGACACACTTTCCAGCACGACCTTCAGGTAGCCGTTGATGCCGGAATGCTCGGCTCCATCGATGCCAACAGAGGTGATTATCAAAATGGATGGGACACCGACCAGTTTCCAATTAATACTTATGAATTGACCGAGGCCATGCTGGTGATCCTGCAAGGTGGCGGTATAAAAACTGGTGGAATTAACTTTGATGCCAAACTCCGGCGCAATTCAACCGATGCTGAAGATTTGTTTATTGCCCATATCTCAGGGATGGATGCCTTTGCACGGGCGTTGCTGGTTGCCGACGACATTCTTAAAAGTTCAGACTACTCAAAATTGAGAGATGCCAGATACAGTTCCTTTGATTCTGGATTTGGAAAGGACTTCGAAGAAGGCAAACTTACCCTCGAAAACCTCAGGGAACTGGCCATTAAAAACGGGGAACCTAAAAAATTAAGTGGAAAACAAGAGCTTTTTGAAACCATCATCAATATGCACCTTTAATTTTTTCAAAATGACCAATCAAGGACATAAAAGCGGCTATATTATTGCGATCACCCTGGTGGCAACGCTGGGTGGTTTGCTGTTTGGATACGATACTGCGGTGATTTCCGGGGCCGAAAAATCGGTGCAGGCATTCCTCATCACCAGCCAGGGTCTGAGTACCCTGATTCACGGACTCACCATTTCGAGTGCCCTGATCGGTTGTATTATCGGAGGTGCCCTCTCCGGACTTTTTTCCTCTCGCCTGGGGCGAAAAAAATCGTTGATGGTGGCCGCTTTGCTGTTCTTTATTTCAGCACTCGGCTCGGGTTTTCCTGAGTTTCTGTTTTTTGAAAAAGGAAAAGCCACCATGGGTTTGTTGTACATGTTCAATTTTTACCGCATCATTGGTGGTATTGGCGTAGGAATGGCCTCGGCCATTGGTCCCATGTATATCGGCGAAATATCGCCTGCCGGCATTCGCGGACGGCTGGTGTCGTTTAACCAGTTTGCCATCATTTTTGGTATGTTGGTGGTTTATTTTGTGAACTGGGGAATAGCCAACGGCCAAACCAACGAATGGGTCAACGCCATTGGTTGGCGCTGGATGTTTTTATCTGAAACCATACCGGCCTCACTTTTCGGTATTTTACTTTTTTTGGTTCCCGAATCTCCGCGTTATCTTTCGTTGAAACATAAAGACAACGAAGCCTTTCGCATCCTCGAAAAAATCAATGGAGCCACCAAGGCCAAAGAGATATTACTTGAGATTAAAAGCACCATTGAACACCACTCCGGTAAATTATTCTCCTATGGAAAACTGGTGATCGTCATTGGTATTCTGCTTTCTGTTTTCCAGCAGTTTGTCGGGATTAATGTGGCGCTTTATTACGCCCCGCGCATTTTTGAAAGCATGGGCGCCGGAAAAGATGCCTCACTGATGCAGACGGTTGTTATGGGGCTGGTAAATGTTATTTTCACTGTAATTGCCATTCTTACGGTTGACAAATATGGAAGAAAACCATTGTTGATGATCGGGTCGATTGGAATGGCCATCGGGATGTTTGCCATTTCCGGGCTGGCCTATTTTGAAGTCATTGGCATCAGTACCCTGGTGTTTATCATCATTTACACGGCTTCGTTCATGATGTCGTGGGGGCCGATTTGTTGGGTGTTGATTGCAGAAATATTCCCCAATAAAATCCGTGGTCGTGCCGTGGCTATTGCAGTGGTAGCGCAGTGGGCCGCCAATTATTTCATTTCGTCCACTTACCCGGCCATGATGGAATTCAGCGGTGCTTTCACCTACGGATTTTATGGAGTGATGAGCGTTCTCTCATTGGTATTCGTATGGAAAATGATTCCTGAAACCAAAGGAAAAAGCCTGGAAGAAATAGAAAAAATCTGGAAAACAACCTAAGAATACCTTGCCTGTATTATTCGTGAACATCTGCGATATTTTCAAATTGGAACACTCCTGCCTACCGGCCAGGCAGGGATGACACTCCCGATTGCCATCGGGATAACAGGTTTCCACGGATTTTATAAAATTATTTAAAAGAAACTTTCTATGTTACTTTGATATTATGTGAGTTGAACAAGTTTGTGAATTATTCAGGCTAGATAGAAAAGGATCCTCGGGATGATTTCCCGGAGCCCTTTTTTTTGATTTTAACTCAACCACATGTATTACAAAGGGTTGGCAAAATTCCGCCATCGTCACAAAAAATATTTCTCAAATAACCTGTCCATGTTTAAAAATAATACCAACCTTTGGCATCAGGAATATCGCGACATGACAGTTAAAGCCATAGGAGAAAACTATTTTGACCAGTACAATTGTCCCATCAACCTAACCAGGGTCAGGCGATCGCAACAGGTTACACATGCGTTCGATTTAACCGAAACCGAACATTTTCACGACTTTATCGAATTGGTTTTTATCATTCAGGGTTACGGAGTGCAGGTGTTGGAGGATCAGGAATACCCGGTGTCGGCAGGTGATATTTTCGTTTTACAAGGCAATCAGCGGCATTATTTTAAGGATGCAAGCCAGATAGAAATTGTAAATGTGATGTACGATGGCTTAAAAAATCCGGAAATGATACCGGAGAACATCAAACAGTTGGAAGGATATAAAGCGCTTTTTGTACTCGAACCCTACTACAGGGCCAACCACCATTTTAAAAACATGTTGCGGTTGAACAGGGAAGAACTGGCAAAAGTTGAAGTTTCGATTAACACCATGTTTCATGAACTTCAAAAGCGGGAGATAGGCTTTGAGGTGATTTTAAAAAACCGTTTACAGGAATTAATCGTCATCCTGTCGCGTCATTATTCAAATATTGAAGCCACTGAAGCCCGGTCGCTTTTGCGGATTGGAAAAGTGATTGAACACCTTGAAAACAACCCGGAAGTAAAAATTTATGTCGAAAACCTGGCCGACATGGCCAACATGTCGAAACGTAATTTTATGCGCATTTTCAAACGGGCCGTCGGACTTTCACCCCTTAGTTACCTCATGCAGGTGAGGCTGCAAAAAGCAAGGAAGCTCCTCAGAGAAAAGGATCTTTCGATAAATGAAATTGCCGATATCTGTGGTTTTACCGATAGCAATTATTTCATCAAATGTTTTAAACAAAGTTACGGGGTTACTCCATTGAAGTTTCGGTTGCGTTTTAAAAGCAGGCTTTCAAATATGAACCCTTAATTATGAACTTACTCCGAAAAGTTTAAAACCCTAACTCCCCAAAGAGGATCTTGAAGAGTTCATTGATTTTCAGCGAGTTACCCTTTAGGGGCTAGGGGTAAACGAGTTGAAAATCAATGAACTCGGACTTTCCGAAAGGGACTTAATTATTGTACCAAACTATCAGATTCTTTTTCTGCATTATAGAGTTCACACATCTAAATTATTTCTCCGTTATAAAAAGGATTGTTTTCCAATTGAAGGATACACCATAGAATAATTCCTTACAACCAATAATTTCAACTTTTCCAAAAACTAAGCGCTCACTCATTTATTGGCTAACCCCAACAAACGCCTCAAAATTTTCGAAATTAATCAGCCGGGTTCTGTTATTTGGATAGGCATCAAGAAATGATTTTGGAAATTTCACTTTCGATTCCTTCCATTTTATTTCAAATGCATTTAATGTCCCATCCATCTCTTCAATATAATCAATCTCAGCCTGATCGTGCGTTCGCCAAAAGTAGGTGTTGGGAGTGCTTAATGCATACTGATTCATCTTGATACGCTCCGAAAGTAAAAAATTTTCCCACAAGGCACCTTTGTCGAACCGCATTTCCATGGGTGCATAATTGCTAATGAGTACATTTCGGATTCCGGTATCGTAGAAATAATATTTTTTGCCCTTCTTTATCTCATTACGCATATTTCGACTCAAGGCCGGAAGTTTATAGATAACATAAGTTTTCTCAAGCAAATCGAGGTATTTTTCCACCGTCGTGCTATCGATATTTCCAATCGTTTTCGACAACTCGTGATAATTAACCTCATTGCCCACCTGAAAGCTAAGTGCTTGCAGTAGTTTTTCCAACTGCCCTGCTTTCCTGATACCATCCAGCTTAAGGATATCCTTATACAAATAACTATTGGCTATTTCAAGTAAGGCTTCTTTTTCGTGTCCCGGATGGGTTACCACCTCCGGATAGGAGCCAAAAATCAAACGGGTTTCCAGCATCCTCCTCGCTTCCAATATGTTTGTGTCATCAACCAATTCCTTATAGCTGATCGGATACAAATGATACGTTCTTTTTCTACCAGTCAGGGGTTCGCCCGTTCGGTTGAGTAAATCAAATGCCGAAGAACCCGTTGCAATGATCTGTAATTCGGGCTTGGTATCGTAGAGCAACTTCAGTTTACTACCAATATCCGGGATTTGCTGAGCTTCGTCGATGATTGCCAATTGCGTATTCGCACCTATAACTTGCAACAAACGTGTACTGGTATTGGCAGCGGCAAACTCATTCAGTACATCGGATTCATCCGCATTGAACCAAACTGTATTAACATTTATACTTTCTACCAGGTCTTTCAATAAGGTAGTTTTACCAACCTGCCGCGCACCCACAAGCAAAATAACTTTACCTTTGAAGCACTGTTCACGAAGTTTATCCACCAAAATTCTTTTGATCATATCATCCTTTTATTTACGACAAAGATAAGCCAAAACATTTTGAATTAGAAAAAGTACGCCTGTTTTTTCGATTGTATTCGCAATATTACGCCTGTTTTTCCGATTATACTCGAAATTTCAGGTCAATCTGGCCATTAAAATGCCCGATTGTCCTCCGTTACATGCACTCCCTTCCCCCAAAACACAAAATCTTAGCTTAGTTCATCCACAAATTTCCTACCTTTGCAAGCTTAATATTTTTACCCGCATGACCAAAAAACTCATTGATATTACTGAAGTAAAGGTTCGTTTTGGCGAGGTCGATTCGATGAGTATTGTATGGCATGGCAATTATGTAAAATACCTCGAAGAAGGCCGCGAATCCTTCGGACAGCGGTTTGGGATATCCTATCTCGAAATCTACGCCAACGATGTGATGGCACCGGTTGTGAATATGAACATCGATTACAAAAAGCAGGTGGCTTACGGCGATTCAGTCATCGTTGAAACAGAATACATTAACACCGAAGCCGCTAAAATTCAATTCAAATATCGCCTCTTTCGCAAATCGGATGGCGAACTGGTAGCCACCGCAACCACCACCCAGGTTTTCATCAACCTCGAACGTGAAATGCTGTTGTACCCGCCCGTATTTGCCCTGGAATGGAAAAAACGAATGGGCCTTATCAAAGAAATCCGCTAACATGGCCGTTCGATTTGTCTCTTCCAATATCATTTCATCGCTTGGGTTTTCAACTGAAGAGAACTTTCAAAACCTGCTGCTTGCCAAAGTAGGAATTCAAACCTTTAACGATCCATTACTTTATCCTTCACCTTTCCTGGCCGCCTGCATCCATCAGGCAGAGTTGGAAGAAAGATGGAATGAAACCAATCAGAAAGTGGTAATCGCCACACGATTGGAAAAAATGCTGATCCTGTCGATTACTGAAGCCCTTTCAAAAACCAAAATAGACATCTCTTCTAGCCGTACTGCGATCCTTCTGTCCACCACCAAAGGCAACATTGATTTGTTAAATCCAATTGAAAGCATTGATCCTGAGAGATTGTTGCTATGGAAACTGGGCGAATTTATCGGGCATTACTTTGGAAATCCAAATCCTGTCAGGGTTGTTACCAACGCGTGTATCTCTGGCGTTCTGGCCATCAATACTGCGGCCATGATGTTGAAAGGCGAAAGATTTGATCACATCATTGTTGTAGGTGCCGATTTAGTGACCAGGTTTGTGGTGAGTGGGTTTATGTCGTTTTTATCACTCAGTCAAACCCCGTGCAAACCCTTCGATCGTGACCGTGATGGGCTTTCATTGGGCGAAGCTGCCGGAACACTCATCCTGGAGAAAACCAGTTTCCCTGAAAAGGGGGATATCTTATTTGCCGGTGGAGCCACGGCCAACGATGCCAACCACATTTCAGGACCCTCGCGCACTGCAGAAGGTTCGGTGATCGCCATTCAAAATGCAATGTCCGAGGCAGGTTTTGCCGCAAAGGAAATTGACCACATCAATGCACATGGCACGGCCACACGGTACAACGACGATATGGAAAGCATTGCCATACAGCGACTTGGTTTATCCGAATCTCCCGTCAACAGCTACAAAGGCAGTTGGGGGCATACACTTGGAGCAGCGGGAATCATCGAAACCGCGACCTTGATCGAGTCGATGAAAACCGACACCATCCTGCCTACCGCCGGATTCCATACGCCGGGAACCACAGAAAAACTGATCGTAACAAAAGAACCGCTTTCAAAACCATTAAATACCTGTTTAAAACTGGCCTCAGGTTTTGGAGGATGTAATGCGGCACTTGTTCTAAATAAAAAGTAATTTCACCATGACACCACAGATCACCGCTTTCTGTCACATCAAAAAAAATCAGGTCTTCCTCAATGGGAAAAGCATTTTTAGTGCCGGATCTGAGGTGGACATGCGTGAATTTGTGAAGTCTGCCTTCCGGAATACCGGAACAAAATACCCCAAGTTTTTTAAGATGGACGACTACAGCAAGCTTGGGTTTCTGGCTGCCGAAGTTTTGATGAAAGAGGTCGATGAATCAACAATAGAGGACAAATCAACCGGTATTGTGCTTTCAAACAATCACTCAACACTGACCACCGATCAGCTTTTTCAGGATTCAATCCAGTCGGACGAAGCCTTTTTTCCAAGTCCTTCGGTGTTTGTTTACACCCTGCCCAACATCATGGCTGGCGAAATCGCCATCAGGCATCATATAACGGGAGAAAACGCTTTCTTTGTATCTTCGGCCTTTGATCCGGATTGGCACACTTTATATATAAATCAGCTATTTGAAAGCAAAAAAGTTTCAGCTTGCCTTTCGGGATGGGTGGAAATGGATGATCAAAGTCTGGATGCATTTGTTTACTATGTGGAAGAAGCAAATGATCAGCGGGATGAATCAATGCAACATACCGTGGAAAAATTGAATAATTTGTATAAAATAAATGATAAATAAATCGCACTATGGAAGCTTTAATTGAAAAATTAAAAGAACAGATTATCAAACAATTAAACCTGGAAGACATCACTCCTGCCGACATCAATGAAGAAGATTCACTGTTTGGGGAAGGTCTTGGCCTCGATTCAATCGATGCGCTCGAACTGATTGTCCTTCTGGAAAAAGAATATGGCATCAGAATCGAAAACCCTAAAGACGGGCAAAAAATCTTCTTTTCGATTAAAACCATGGCTGAATTTATCCAGGAACACCAAAAAAAATAACCCGAATAAAAAAGCGAGATGGCCGAAGGGGTAGTGGTAACAGGGATGGGTATTGTTTCATCCATTGGATTTAATGTGGATGAAACGCTCCATTCGTTGATGATTGGGAAAACAGGAATTGGGAAAATCTCTATTCTTGAAACCATTCACCGGGACGAATTTGTGCTGGGTGAAATTAAACTCACTCATCAGCAATTGATGGAAAAATTGGGAGTGGATCTCAATTTACCCTGGACCCGTACCGCGCTTCTGGGCGTTTGGGCTGCCCGTCAGGCTTACCAATCAGCAGGATTATCGAAAAATTCGGGTAAGCGCATCGGCCTGGTTTCAGCCTCCACCGTGGGTGGAATGGACCGCAGTGAACTGTATTACAAAGATTTCCTCACGGATGCCATCCATAAAAGCCACATCGACACCCACCATGCCGGCAACAGCACCGAAATGATTGCCGATGATCTCAACATTCACGATTATTTAACCACCATCAGCACGGCTTGTTCTTCATCGTTGAACAGCATCATGTTTGGAGCCCGCTTGCTTAAGCACAACCTGTTGGATGCTGTAATTGTTGGAGGTACCGACGCGTTGAGCCGGTTTACACTGAATGGCTTTAACACCCTGATGATCCTGGATCATGAACATTGCCGACCCTTTGATGCCACGCGCCGTGGTTTGAATCTGGGGGAAGGGGCTGGATATCTGGTGCTGGAACGTACATCGGATGCCATCGCCGGAAAAAAACAGGTGATCGCACAGGTTGCCGGGTATGCCAATGCCAATGATGCTTTTCACCAAACGGCCTCCTCGGATAATGGTGAAGGCCCGTTCTTGGCCATGCAACGTGCGGTCGCAAAAGCAGGAATAACCCCTCAAGACATTGATTACATAAATGTTCACGGTACAGGAACCGACAACAACGACCTCACCGAAGGCGTGGCCATGAAACGTCTATTTGGCGACCATGTTCCTCTTTTTAGTTCAACCAAAGCCTTCACCGGACATACATTGGGGGCTACAGGTGTGATTGAGTCCATTATCTCCATACTGTCAATGAACATCGACAAAGTCTTTCCGAACATCAATTTTAAGGAAGTGATTGAAGAAATCAACTTTGTGCCCGTGAGCCAACTTACCGACCTGAACATCAACCACGTGTTAACCAATAGCTTTGGTTTTGGAGGAAATGATTCCTCCGTGGTTTTTTCAAAAGTTCCATCTAATATCTCCAGGTCATGATGTTAGCTCCCACCTATATCGATGGAAGTGGCGCAGTTGTTCCACAACCCACTGTGAATCAGGATAAGTTCCTTGAAGAGATTTTGGAATACAACGAACGGTTTTTGCAAGTGGTTTCTCCGGTTTACAAGGATTATATCGATGTAAAGCTGTTGCGACGGATGAGCAAAATTGTGAAAATGAGCATTGTTAGCGCCCGGGTGGCCATGCAACAAGCCGGTGTTGATCAGGTGGATGCCATCATGACAGGAACAGGAATGGGTTGCCAGATAGACACCGAGAAATTCCTGAATGCCATGATTGAGAATGGAGAAACTTTACTCACTCCCACCTCATTTATTCAATCGACCCACAACACCATGGGTGGACAAATTGCACTCATGCTGGGCAATAAAAACCACAACCTGACCTATGTACACCGTACTTTTTCGTTTGAAAGTGCCCTGCTTGATGCCATGATGATGATTGCGGAGAAAGAAGCACAAAAGGTCCTGGTGGGCGGTATCGACGAAATCACGGATGAAAGCTGGCTCATTAAAACACAAATCGATTATTACAAAAAACACGCCTGCAAAAATTCAGAAGTATACAACGACCTGCAACCCGGAGCCCTTTCGGGAGAAGGAAGCGCCTTTTTTGTTTTGTCGGCTGACCGTTCCGAAAAAACCTATGCGCAGCTCAAAGGAGTGAGCACCCTTTACAAACCCCGGTCAAATAAGGAGTTAGAGGATTTCATAAAGCGTTTTCTTGTGACCAGTGAACTCGGATTATCAGATATTGATTTGGTCATCATGGGGAATAATGGAGATCCCGTTTTTGACCGCGTTTATGAAGATTTGGCAACCGGCCTATTGAAAACCATCCCAACCGGACGTTTCAAACACCTCTGTGGCGAATACGATACCGCCAGCAGTTTTGCTTTGTGGATTGCCTCCGGCATCCTGCGTCATCAGCATGTTCCTTCAACCATCTCTCAACATCCGTTTAAAGGGAGAACACCAAAAAACATACTGATTTACAACCATTTCAGAAATATAAACCACAGTCTCATACTCGTTTCAACTCCGGATGCTAGTTAAAAATTTCTATAACATTCTTTCGTTCAACGCTTCAGATCAGCACCTCGAAGCCACGCTCTTATTCAACCCGGATCATGAGGTGTATCTTGGTCATTTCCCGGGTCAACCGGTGGTTCCCGGAGTGATCCAGCTACAAATAGTAAAGGAATTATTGGAACAACATCTGGAGCAAAAGCTACTTATGGTCAGCATGGCACAAGCCAAGTTTTTGATGATCATCGTCCCGGATAAGCAGGTAGCGTTGATCAGCATCTCCTACAAACAAACCGATGAAGGCTCGTTTCAGGTGGATGCTTCAATCAGTTCTCACCAACAAACGGCAACCAAACTGAAAGCCATTTATCGTCTGAGTGAATCATCGTAAGGTTTGCTGCCTCGTCACAGTATGCATTGAACAGGTTTTCGCTTGAAGAGACAATTAGCCGGCTCAGGTTCTGGCTGTAAAAACGGATGTTGTCAGGTAAATTAACCAATAATGCTTAAATTTGCAACAATCGAATCCGTTGCTACCATGACACAAGAAACATTTTATTATAAACCACGATCTTATCAAACCATTAAGCGTTGGAAAAACGTATCATTTGAAGAATGGCAAAACCCGTTATGGCAAGACAGAAATGCCATCCGGGATGTGGAAGCCTTATCACAAGTGATCACCCTAAGCGATTATCAAAAAAGTGAAATTCAACGTACCATTGATACTTTGAGGGCCGAAGGAAAAGAATCGATGCGCATTACGCCTTATTATGCCACGTTGATGCAGGAAGATGTTTTTCATCCCAAGATGCTGGAAGGGGAAAAAGCTTCACACCGATTGGATCCCATTTTTTGGCAAAGCGTTCCCACTCCGGCCCACCTCCTATTTCCTGATGCAGGGAAGGAAGAAGCTATGGAGGAAGGTAGCAGAAGTTACGGTGCTGTTTATCAACGATATCCAAACAGGGTCGCTTTTTTTGTAAGTGACAATTCAGCCTGTGCGGCTTATTGTACACATTGTCAACGGACCAAATCTCTCGATTCAGCCAGTTTCATTAGTGATCAAGACATTCAAAAAGGACTGTTTTATATTGCCCACAATCCGAATATAGACGAGGTTTTGGTAACAGGAGGCGATGCACTGAGAATTGGTAAGAAAAGCTTAGGATATATCCTCGGAGAGCTTAGCCGTGTTCCTCATCTAAACAGCATCCGCATTGCAACCCGGGTACCAGTGGTAATGCCAATGGGAGTTACCGAAGAACTGCTCAACGTCATCGATCACTCTGTCAACAAATACAATAAAGGCCCTGAAAAACTGGTGTATTTCATGACCCATATCAACCATTATCAGGAAATTACCGAAGAAATGCACGCTGCCATCAAACGCATCAGGAGCCATGGATATTCGGTAAGAAACCAGACAGTCCTGCTAAAGCACGTAAATGCTTATTACAAAACATTGGCCACTACTTTCAGGCGAATGTTCTGGGCAGGCGTGGAACCCTATTACCTGTTACAATGTCACAAAGAAAAAGGGCTGATGCATTTTATCACACCCATTCAAATTGGCAAAATCTTTATCAAGCATTTGCAAGGTTGGATATCCGGCATCTACAAACCCATGTTCGCTTCAAACATTGAAGGCGGTGGGGGAAAAGTACTGCTGATGCCATCGGGTCACGATACAGTACATTCAGGCCTGACGATTGAAGACAATATCTATGATGGTTCGGCTAAGGTAATGACATGGGATGGACGCATCATTTTTGATTATGAAGCCCTGGGCAGGGCATCGCGTAAGGAATATGCGAATGCTGTAAAAATCATGGATCAGTTTATTGGCAGAAAAGATTGTTTTCTTCCCTGTTTGAACATCGTTAACAAAAAAGGTGAATATATCGAAACCACCAACCGGGGATGGAGTTTAATTCCGCTGCTAACCAACGAAGGCAAAGCAAAATTGCTTGAATACGAGGTACAGAATGATCAAATGCCCATCACCAATCCATCACTGAACGAAGATAAGTTGGATGCATTGTTTGCCCGATCGAAGTATGTAAAGAAGAAAAATGAATAAACCCTTCCTTAACCAACCTCATTTAGAATGATAAAGCTCACCATAATTTGCTCCACATGTCAATCCCTTTAGCTCCCAATAATAGCCCATTTCGCGATTTTACTCCCGAATGGACTTTTAGTGCCAGCCGCAGCAGCGGGCCGGGTGGACAGAACGTGAACAAAGTGAGCTCCAAAATAGAGTTGCGGTTTCACATCATGGATTCGAAATTGCTTTCGGAAAGTGAAAAAGAAATCTTAACCGAAAAACTCGCCAACAAAATCAACAACGAAGGATTTCTTGTGCTTACCTGTCAGACTTCCCGGTCGCAATTGGCCAACAAGGAAGAGGTGATTGAGAAATTTTACGCACTCATAACCAAAGCACTTAAGCCGCGCAAGAAACGTGTGCCCACAAAGCCAGGCAAAGGCAGCATCGAACGAAAACTGAAAGAAAAAAAGATGGTTGCTGAAAAGAAGCAGAGAAGGCAAAAACCGGATGAGGAATAAATCTATATGGGGTATCCGATCATCTCCCGTTATAAGATTTAAAGATAAGATAAAAGGTACGGAGTACCGCTAATATTTATAGAACGACAAGAACACACTTTTTAAGGTGCAGCGCACCGTCATATTTTCCCATTTATTTAATTGTAAATCAATATTGCGATGCTCCGCACCTTGAATCTACTGTTATTGAATTGGCTATAAATATTTTCGGTGCGCTGCACCTCAAAATACACCATCAAAACCAATACACAATATACTTGTATGCAGCACCATCCATTGAATAATGAGTCCGGTCTAGAAAGGTGAATCATGAAAATAACCGAAAATCAGCACGGGAGATGATCGGATACCCCATTAAATCTATTTGATAGGAACCCTCGTTTGAGCGTAGCGGTAACGAGGATGAACTTTCGCGTGCCAACTTAGAAGTTGTCATGAAATTTGATAGCATGCTAAAAATCACGCGTTACGCTAACGCTAAACGCGCGCCAGGGTTGTGTTGGTGCAATATTTAGGGTCTGCTGATTTTTCAAAAAATCAATCATTATCAACTGATATTCACATCATTATGTTGATAAGTTCAAGCTTTAAAACTCGTTAAAATGCA